>CAVSUM010000016.1:0-496121 GCA_963731105.1 uncultured Gammaproteobacteria bacterium | reverse complement strand
CTCCCATTCAATCCGCACGTCGAGGCCGCGCGTGGCCTGCTGTGCGTGCTCGAGCACTGCGGCTGCGGTGTGGCCTGGCGCGATGCGGTAGTTGATCCAGGCCGTGGCGTCCTGCGGCAGCACGTTCTCCTTCGGGCTGCCGCGCAGCATCGTCGGCGCGATGGTCGTGTGCAGGCTCGCCGCACCCGCTGGCGTCGCAGCCATCTTGTTCACCAGCAACGGCGCAAACAGCCAGCTGTTCGCCACGGCCATGCGCACGAGCCAACTGGTTTCGGGTGCCAGCGCGCGCAGCATCTCCGCCGGCGGGCCGGCGAAGCGCATCGGGAACGGCTGCGACGTGATCGCGAGCACCGCCTGGGCAAGCGTCTCTACGCCAGTTTGCGGCGGCGGCGCCGATGAGTGACCGCCCTTGGCCGGTGCCGTGATGCGCAGCGTGCCATAGCCCTTCTCGGCGATGCCGATGAGCGCCACGGGGCGGCCCAGCAACGGGAAATCGGCGACGACTGCGAGGCCCTCGTCGAGCACGAATTCGGCCTGCACGCCGCGCGCCTGCAGCAGCTGTGCCGCGGCGGCGGCGCCCGCTCCGCCGGCTTCCTCGTCGTGGCCGCTGACGAGGATGATGCTGGCCGCGGGCGCGAATCCGGATTTCGCGAGCGCCTCCAGCGACTCGAACAGCGTGACCAGCGAGCCCTTGTTGTCGAGCGTGCCGCGGCCCCATACCGCATCGTCCGCGACCACGCCGTCGAACGGCGGGTGCTGCCAGTCGCCTTCGGTGCCCTCGGTCACCGGCACGACGTCGTGGTGCGCGAGCAGGATGATCGGCGGGCGCGCGGGATCGCGGCCGGGCCAGGTGTAGACGAGCGTGCGGCCGGCGACGATCTCGCGGGTCATGGCGGCATGCGCGGCGGGATAGGTGGCTTGCAGCCAGGCGTGGAAGCGCGCCCACTCGGCCGCATCGTTCAGGACCGGATCCTGGTGGCTGATGGTGCGAAAGCGCACGGCCTCGGCCAGGTGTTGCGCCGTCACCGCGAGGTCGACTGCAGGTGCCGCAGCGATCGCCACGGGTTGCAAGTCGCGCGCTACGTGGGCACCGTAGGTGACGGTGCGTACGGCAATCACGGCCGCGATCGCCGCCACGAGTCCCAGTACTGCCAAAGCCAACCTGCGCATGAGTGTGTTTGTGACGCTCGCCGGAGCCCGAGTCAAGCCCGCCACCCGCGGACCCCTGCTGGGCGCGATGTTCCTGATGGCCACCAGCGCCATCGGGCCGGGCTTCATCACGCAGACCACGCAGTTCACCGCCCAGCTCGGCGCCGCATTTGCCTTCGCGATCCTGGTCTCGGTGCTGGTGGACGTCGCGCTGCAGCTCAACGTCTGGCGCGTGATCGGCGTGTCGGGCCTGCGCGCGCAGGAGCTCGGCAACCGCGTCGCGCCCGGCCTCGGGCACCTGCTGGCACTGATCGTTGCCCTCGGTGGGTTGGTGTTCAACGTCGGCAACGTGGCGGGCGCCGGGCTGGGGCTCGACGCACTGCTGGGATTACCACCGCAGTGGGGCGGGGCGCTGTCCGCAGCGCTCGCCATCGGCATCTTCCTGTCGCGGCGGGCCGGCGTGGCGATGGACCGCGCGGTGGTCGCACTCGGCTTCCTGATGATCGCGCTGACCGGCTATGTCGCGCTCATCTCGGATCCCCCGGTCGGGGTGGCGCTGCGCAACGCGGTGCTGCCGGACACGATCGACTTCCTCGCCATCACGACGCTGGTCGGCGGCACGGTGGGCGGCTACATCACCTATGCCGGTGCGCACCGACTGGTGGATGCGGGGGTGCGCGGCGCCGCCAACGTCGACGAGATCGCCCGTGCCTCGGTGGTTGGCGTGCTGGTGACCGGGGTGATGCGGGCACTGCTGTTCCTTGCGGTGCTCGGCGTCGTTGCGGCGGGAGTGCAGCTCGCAGCCGACAATCCGACAGCGTCCGCATTCCAGGCCGCGGCTGGCGAGTTCGGTTTGCGTGCATTCGGGGTAGTGCTGTGGGCGGCGGCGCTCACTTCCGTGATCGGCGCCTCGTACACGTCCGTTTCGTTCCTGGCGAGCCTGCGTCCTGGACTCGAGCAGCGACGCACGGCGTTGGTGGTCGGCTTCATCGTCGTCTCGACGCTGGTGTTCCTGTTCGCTGGCGCGGCACCTGTGCCGCTGCTGATCTTCGCCGGCGCATTCAACGGGCTGATCCTGCCGGTGGGGGTGGCAGTGATGCTGTGGGTGGCGCTGCGACGGCCCGACCTGCTGGGCGGCTATCGCTATCCACGCTGGCTGGCTGCGATCGGCGTCGCCGGCTGGCTGGTAACGATTTATCTCGGCTGGCGCTCGCTCGGCAGCCTCGGCAGGTTGTTCGGCTAGTCGCCCAGCCGGGCCGGCAGTTGGGCCGGGCGGGGCGCGATCCAGCCGGCGGATGAGCGTGTCGGCATCGGTGGGCGCACCTGCAGCTGCCCAGTCGCGCCGCAGTCGCCGCACTTCAAGCGCAGCGGCAGGCGCCGTCCGCCGTGCCCGCCACGAATCATCCCAGCGAGATCGAGCATCACCCAGCGGTCACAGCGGGCGCAGTAGGCGTGCAGCTGGTGGTTGTGGGCGTGCAGACCGGCAAGGCTGCCGAGGTCGATCATGGCCACAGCGTGGCCGCGGCGAGGCTCAGGGGGCGACCCTGCGGGGTCCAGCGGAGAGAATGGCGCTCCCAGAGGGATTCGAACCCTCGTACCAGCCTTGAGAGGGCTGTGTCCTAGGCCTCTAGACGATGGGAGCGTGTGCCGGACCGGCGGACTAACGGGTCCGCTCGAGGCCGCGTATTATACGCAGCCCTTTGCCATGGTCCAGCGGAAGCCGATTCATTGCGTTCGTACGAAGAAGAAGTCCTCTCCGGCCACCCGCCGCCCGTGATCGTCCCGCGCGCCGAGCACACCATTTCGCGCGCCAACATCTCCCCGCAGGCGCTCAAGGTGCTGTACCGGCTCAAGGATGCCGGCTACCAGGCGTTCCTGGTGGGCGGGGCTGTGCGCGACCTGCTGCTCGGCCTGTACCCGAAGGACTTCGACATCGCGACCAACGCGCATCCGGAGCAGGTCAAGAAACTCTTCCGCAACTGCCGCCTGATCGGCCGGCGCTTCCACCTCGCGCACGTTCGCTTCGGCATGGAGATCATCGAGGTCGCCACGTTCCGCGCCGCGCACACCGAGGTGGACGAGGACCACGGCGTCGACGAGACGGGGCATCGCGTGCTCGACGAGCACGGCCGCATCCTGCGCGACAACCTGTACGGCACGATCGAGGAGGACGTCTGGCGTCGTGACTTCACGGCCAACGCCCTCTACTACAACATCGAGGACTACTCGATCTGGGATTACGTCGGCGGCGTGCCCGACGCGGCGGCACGCGTGCTGCGCATGATCGGCGACGCCGAGACCCGCTATCGCGAGGACCCGGTGCGCATGCTGCGTGCCGCCCGTTTCGCCGCCAAGCTCGACTTCACGCTGCACCCGGACACCGAGGCGCCGCTGCATCGGCTGGCCTACATGCTCGACAGCGTGCCGCCGGCGCGGCTGTTCGACGAGACCGCCAAGCTGTTCCTGGCCGGCAGCGCGCTGGCGTCGTTCGACGTGCTCACCAGCCTCGGCCTGCTGCCGCACCTGATGCCCGACGTCGCAAAGGCCGTGGCCGAGGCTCCCGACGCCCCGCCCGCGAAGCTGCTGCGCCTCGGCCTCGCAGAACACCGACCAGCGCGTGCGCGCCGACAAGTCGGTGACGCCCACGTTCCTGTTTGCCGTGCTGCTGTGGCCGGCGATCCTGCGCGCAGCCGGCGCGCCGACGGGTCCGTTGCCGTCGGATCCGCAGCTGCTGCTCACGGCGGTGGACGACGTGCTGGGCCGCCAGGTGCGGCGCATCACGCTGCCGAAGCGCTTCGGCCTGCCGATGCGCGACATCATCATGTTGCAGCCGCGCTTCGAGCGCCGCTCCGGCCGGCGCGCGTTGCGCCTGCTCGAGCATCCGAAATTCCGTGCCGCCTACGACCTGCTGTTGCTGCGAGCCGCGTCCGGTGAGATCGACCCCGAGGTGGCCGAGTGGTGGACGCAGCTGCAGCAGATGCCGGAGTCGGAACGTATCGAGGCGGTCGAGAACCGTCCCGCCGAGACGACCGAGGCGGGCGCGGCGCCGCGCCGTCGCCGCTCACGCCGTCGCCGCAAGCGTCCGGCCGCGACCTGATCTGCACGTGACGGCGATCGAGCCCCGTCGCTGGCTGCCGGCCTACGTCGCGCTCGGCAGCAACCTCGACGATCCCCGCCTGCAGGTCGAGCGGGCGATGCAGGAACTCGCTGGCCTGCCCCGGACCCGCTGCGTGCTGCGCTCGTCACTGTATCGGTCACGACCGTTGGGTCCGGTGCAACAGCCGGATTTCATCAACGCGGTCGCCGGGCTGCTGACCGAGCTCGATCCGGCGGCGCTGCTCGTACAGCTGCAGCAGCTTGAAGCGAAGCTCGGTCGCGAACGTCCCGTCGTGCGCTGGGGCCCGCGCCGCATCGACCTCGACCTGCTGGTGCACGGCACCGACACGATCAGCCAGCCGGGCCTCGAGGTGCCGCACCCCGGCATCGCCGAACGGGCGTTCGTGCTGGTGCCGCTCGCCGAGATCGCGCCCGACCTCGAAGTTCCAGGCGTCGGTCGGGTGCGCAGCCTGATGAGCCGCGTCGACTGCGCGGGTCTCGAGCGCCTCGCTCCATGAACAACGATTTGCAGGACAAGCCCGAGGGCGTGGCGACCCCGCACCGCTTCGTGGTGGTGGAGGGGCCGATCGGCGTGGGCAAGACCAGCCTCGCGCGACGGTTGGCCAAGAGCTTCGGCAGCGAGCTGGTGCTGGAGCAGGGCGACGAGAACCCGTTCCTCGAGCGCTTCTATCGCAATCCGCGGGCCGCCGCGTTCCAGACCCAGCTGTACTTCCTGTTCCAGCGTGCGCGGCAGATGCAGGACCTGCGGCAGGCCGACCTGTTCGAGCGCGTGCGCGTCTCCGACTACCTGCTCGACAAGGACCGCCTGTTCGCCCGTCTCACGCTCGACGACGAGGAGTTCGCGCTCTACGAGCAGGTGTACGCGCGCCTCGCCATCGACGCCCCGGTCCCCGACCTCGTGGTCTACCTGCAGGCCCCGGTCGACGTGCTGCTCGAGCGCATCGCCCGCCGCGGCATCTCCTACGAGCAGGTGATCGAGCGGCGCTACCTCGAGCGACTGGTCGAGTCCTACTCGCGCTTCTTCCTCGAGTACGACGTGGCGCCGGTGCTGACGGTCAACGCCGCCGAGATCGACCTGGTGGGCAGCGACGCCGACTTCGGCAGCCTGCTGGCCGAGGTGGTCCGCGCCCGCAAGGGGCGGCATTTCTTCAACCCGATGAAGAGCCTGCTGTAGTTCCCGGCGTTGATGTTTCGGGGCCGCTCGGCCATCCTAGCGGCCTCTTTCGAGGCGGTCCCATGTACACACAACTGCAGTTGCGGGACTCGGCCCGCCCGCCCGTGAACGTCGCGACCCTGCGCCGCATGAAGGAGCAGGGCGAGAAGATCGCCAGCATCACCTGCTACGACGCCAGTTTCGCTGCCCTCACCGACGAGGCCGGCGTGGACGTGGTGCTGGTCGGCGATTCGCTCGGCATGGTGATCCAGGGCCACGACACCACGGTGCCGGTCACGCTCGAGCACATCATTTACCACTGCAAGGCCGTGGCGAAGGGACTGTTCCGGCCGTTCCTGATGGCCGACATGCCGTTCATGACCTACACCTCCCGCGAGCAGGCGTTGCAGAACGCAGTGCGCCTGATGCAGGAGGGCGGCGCCAAGATGGTCAAGCTCGAGGGCGGGGCGAGCCAGGTCGAGATCGTCGAGTTCCTCGCCAGCCACGACATCGCCGTCTGCGCGCACTTGGGGCTGAAGCCGCAATCGGTGCACAAGACCGGCGGCTTCCGGGTGCAGGGCCGTGAGGACGCCGCGGCCGAGGCGATGAAGCGTGACGCCAAGGCGCTGCAGGACGCCGGCGCCGACGTGGTCCTGCTCGAATGCATCCCGTCGCACCTCGGCGCGGAGATCACGCGCGAGCTGCACGTGCCGGTGATCGGCATCGGCGCCGGGCCGGACACCGATGGCCAGATCCTCGTGCTCTACGACGTGCTCGACATCACGCCGGGGCGCAAGCCGCGCTTCGTGAAGAACTACATGGCGGGCCACGACAGCCCGTTCGCCGGCATCCAGGCCTACGTCGCGGCAGTGAAGTCGCGCGAGTACCCCGCACCGGAGCACTGCTTCTAGCAGCCCCGCCGTCATGCAGATCATTACGCGCATCGCAGACCTGCGCGCCATCGTGCACGGTTGGCGCATGGCCGGCGAGAGCATCGCCTTCGTGCCGACCATGGGCAACCTGCACGCCGGGCACGCGAGCCTGATCGGCGCCGCGCACCATCACGGCCGGCGCGTGGTGGCGAGCGTGTTCGTGAACCCGCTGCAGTTCGGCCCGAACGAGGACTACCACGCCTATCCGCGCACGCCCGAGGACGATTCGTCGCTGCTGACGGAGCAGGGCGTCGACGTGCTGTTCCTGCCGACCGTCGCGGAGATGTATCCGCTCGGCTCGGCCGGCAGCACCATCGTCGACGTGCCGGACCTCTCGGGAATCCTCTGCGGCGCGGTCCGGCCCGGGCATTTCCAGGGCGTGGCGACCGTGGTGGTGAAGCTGCTCAACCTGGTGCAGCCCGACGTCGGCATCTTCGGCGAGAAGGACTACCAGCAGCTCACGATCATCAAGCGCTCGGTCGAGGACCTGTGCCTGCCGGTCAGGATCGTGGGCGCGCCCACGGTGCGGGCCGAGGATGGCCTCGCGCTGAGCTCGCGCAACCGCTACCTGAGCCCCGAGGAGCGCGCCATCGCTCCGACTGTCTACCGCTCGCTCGACCGCGCACGACGCCGCCTCGAGACGGGCGACACTGACATCGCCGCCATCGAGCAGGAAGGCCTTGATACGCTGCGCGCCGCCGGCTTCCGGCCCGACTACTTCGAGGTTCGCATGGCGGGCACGCTGCTGCGTCCCAGCGGCCGCAACGCCGACGTGGTCGTGCTCACCGCGGCGCGGCTCGGCCGCGCGCGGCTGATCGACAATGTGCAGTGCCGGGCGACCGGCGCAGTCGCGCCCGAGTCGGAGATGAAGAAAGGGGGTAATGACTAGGGGGTAGGGGGTAGTAAAGAAGGCCGGCGCCCCGGCCTCTCGGATTTTCGTCACTACCCCCTACCCCCTAGTCATTACCCCCTTTCCCCAGCGCCCACTGCACCGCCTCACGGACCACCTCGCTCGGATGTTCCCGCGCGCGCCTCGAGCGCGGCCACGATCTCGACGCTGGGCGCCCGCATTGCCGAGCGCGATCGCGATGTTCCTGAGCCAGCGCACGTGGCCGATGCGGCGGATGGCGCTGCCCGCGGTGCGCTCCAGGAACTCGGCCTCCGTCCACGCGAACAATTCGACCAGTCGCGGCGCATCGAGGCCGTGCCGCGGCAGGAAGTCCTGCTCCGCGGTGACCTTCGCGTAGCGGTTCCACGGGCACACCAGCTGGCAGTCGTCGCAGCCGTAGATGCGGTTGCCCAGGGCCGCGCGGAATTCCTCGGGGATCGGGCCGTCGAGCTCGATGGTGAGGTATGAGAGGCAGCGGCGCGCATCGAGCTGGTACGGCGCGACGATCGCCTGCGTCGGGCACACGTCGATGCACGCCGTGCAGCTGCCGCAGTGCGCGGTGACCGGTGCGTCCAGCCGGCAGCGGCACGTCGGTGAAGATCTCGCCGAGGAAGAACCACGAGCCGTCGTGCCGGTCGAGCAGGTTGGTGTGCTTGCCGATCCAGCCGAGCCCGGCGTCGCGCGCGAGCGCCTTCTCGAGCACCGGCGCGCTGTCGGTGAAGGCGCGATAGCCGGCCGCGCCGACCGCGGCCGCAAGCCGGTCGGCGAGCCGGGCGAGCCGGGGGCGCAGGATCCGGTGGTAATCGCGGCCGAGCGCGTAGCGCGACACGTAGCCGAGCGCTGCATCGGCCAGCACTGCGTCAGGATCCGCGCCCCGTGGCCAGTAGTCCATGCGAGCCGAGATCACGCGCACCGTGCCCGGCACCAGCTCGGCGGGTCGCGCGCGCAGGGTGCCGTGCCGCTGCATGTAGGTCATTTCGCCGTGGCGGCCGGCCGCGAGCCAGTCGAGCAGGCGCTGCTCGTCCTGCGGCAGTTCGATTGCGGCGATGCCCACCTTCTGGAAGCCCAGCTCGCGGCCCCAGTCCTTGACCTGCGCTGCGAGCGCCGACGGATCCATGCTGCGTGTCGTCGTGACCGAAGGGGAGGGCGGCGGCCAGTATAATGGCCGGCATGCAAACGCAGGGCGGAGCCCTCTACACGGCCGGGCAGGTGCGCGATCTCGACGCACGAGCCATCCACGAGTTCGGCATCCCGGGCTACCAGCTCATGACGCGTGCCGGGCACGCGACGCTGAACGCGTTGCGCGCCCTGTGGCCGGCGGCCCGCACCATCACCGTCCTTTGCGGTCCGGGCAACAACGGAGGCGACGGCTATGTGGTGGCCCGCGTGGCCCGCGCGCAGAACCTGCGCGTCCACGTCGTTGCGCTCGGCGACCCGGCGCGGCTCGCCGGGGACGCTCGGCAGGCCTGGCAGGATTTCATCGCGGCCGGCGGCCGCTGCGAACCCTGGTCGGCGGCGTTGCTCGCATCCGACGTCATCGTCGATGCGCTGTATGGCACGGGCCTGGCCCGCGCGGTGGAGGGCGAGGCGGCCGCGATGCTGGCCGCGGCGAACGACAGCGGCAGGCCGCTCGTCGCGGTGGACATTCCCTCCGGCCTGCACGCCGACACGGGCGCGGTGCTGGGCATTGCGGCCCGCGCGGCGCTGACCGTGACCTTCATCGGTCGCAAGATCGGGCTGTACGTCGGCGCGGGACCCGAACACACCGGGCGCATCGTGTTCGACGCGCTCGACGTGCCGGCCGCGATCGGTGATCGCTGCACACCGGCGGCGCGCCTGCTCGACGCGAGCGACGTGGCTGCCGCGCTGCCGCCGCGCCGCCGCACGGCGCACAAGGGCGATCACGGTCACGTGCTGGTGATCGGCGGCGGGCCCGGCATGGCCGGTGCGGCGCGTCTCGCGGGCGAGGCTGCGCTGCGCGCTGGTGCCGGCCTCGTGACGCTCGCCGTGCATCCGCAAAGCCTCGCGTCAGCCGCGACGCGGCCGGAGCTCATGCACGTTGCCGCGAACTCGGCCGACGATCTGGCAGCGGTGTTGTCGCGGGCCACGGTCGTCGCCGTCGGGCCGGGACTCGGGCAGGGCGACTGGGCACGCAGCCTGTTCGATGTGGCGCTCGCGAGCGGCAAGCCGCTGATCGTCGACGCCGATGCGCTGAACCTGCTGGCGGCTGCGCCGCAGCATCTGGATCGCTGGGTACTCACGCCGCATCCGGGCGAAGCGGCGCGACTGCTGGGTACGACGAACGCCGCGGTACAGGCTGATCGCCTTGGGGCGGCGCGCGAACTGCAGCAACGCTACGGCGGCACCGTGGTGCTGAAGGGCGCCGGCTCCATCGTGCACGCAGCCGCAGGGGTGCCGGGCCTGTGCGATCGCGGCAATCCCGGCATGGCGGCCGGCGGCATGGGCGACGTGCTGACCGGTGTGATCGCCGGCATCGCCGCACAGTGCGGCGATCTGGCGGGCGCGGCCCGGGCGGGCGTGTTCGTGCACGCGCAGGCAGGCGACCTCGCCGCGCGCCGTGGTGAGCGCGGCCTGCTGGCGACCGACGTCATCGAGCAGGTGCGCGCGTGCGTGAATCCGTCGCCGGCGTGAACGTCCCGTCGGCGGATGCCATGCGTGCGTTGGGCGCGCGCCTCGCCGATGCGATCCTTGCGGTCGGCCTCGATGCGCCGCTGGTGATCGGGCTGTCCGGCGATCTCGGCGCCGGCAAGACCACGCTGGTCGGCGGCCTGCTCGCGCAACTGGGCCACGTGGGGCCGGCGCGCAGCCCGACCTACTCGCTGATCGAGCCGTATCGCCTCGCCGACCGCGACGTCTACCACTGCGACCTCTACCGGCTGAAGGACCCCGAGGAACTCGAGGATCTCGGGCTGCGCGACCTGTTGCTCGGCCCGAGCATCCTGCTCGTCGAGTGGCCGGAGCGCGCCGGCGATCGGCTGCGTCCGCCGGATCTCCAGCTGGCGCTCGCCTACACCGATCACGGGCGGCAACTGGAGTTCGAGCCGGCGAGCGCGGCCGGGCGCAAGGTGGTTGCCGCGCTGCGCCTCGACCCGGCCTGACGAATAGCTCGTATCCTCATAATTTAATTGGATTATTCCCTCGCGTGAGGGTAGATTACCGCGCATGTCGACCCGACGGATCCTGCGCTCTGCTTTCCTGTGCGTGCTTGCGGCGTGCGGCCTGATGGGCGCCGCCTGGGCGGCGGCCCCCGCGCGAATCGACGACGTGCGGCTCTGGTCCGGACCGGAGGGTACCCGCCTGGTGCTGGACCTGAGCGCGCCGGTGCGCCACGAAGTGTTCACGCTCGAGAATCCTGATCGCATCGTCATCGACCTGCAGCAATGCGCGGCTCGCGATGCACAAGGCGCTGCCGGACGGGCAGGGTTCGGTGCGCAGCGTGCGCTCCGGGCCGCAGGACGACGGCGACCTGCGTATCGTGCTCGACCTCGCGTCACGCCAGGCGGTGAAGAGTTTCATGGTGCCGCCGGATGCCGATGGCGGGCACCGGCTGGTGGTCGAGATGCCACCGGCTCCCGGCGCGACGCTCGCGACGCCGGCCGCCGCGCCGAGCGGCAACCAGGTGCTGGCGGCGACGCTCGGCGGTGCTGGCGCGCGAAACCGCTGCCGTGGTGAGCCCGGTGAAGTCCGTGGCCAGCGCCAAGGGGCGCGACCTCGTGGTGGCAATCGACGCGGGCCATGGCGGCCAGGATCCGGGCGCGATCGGCCGCGGCGGCACGCGCGAGAAGGACGTCACGCTGGCCATCGCGCGGCGGCTCGCGGCAGCGATCAACGCGGAAGAGGGCATGCGCGCCGTGCTGATCCGCGACGGCGACTACTTCATCACCCTCGGTGGCCGCACGCGCAAGGCGCGGCAACTGGGCGCCGACATGTTCGTGTCGATCCACGCCGATTCCGTGCAGAACCGCGAAGTGAGCGGCTCGTCGGTGTACGTGCTGTCGCTGCGCGGCGCGTCGGACGAGGCGTCGCGCTGGCTCGCGGAGCGTGAGAACGCCGCCGACCTGATGGGCGGCGTGTCGCTCGACGACAAGAACGACGTGCTCGCCTCGGTGCTGCTCGACGTCACGCAGAAGGAGGCGGTGAGCAACAGCGTCGAGGCGGCGGACGCCGTGCTCGCCTCGCTGCGGCGCGTCGGCACGGTGCACGGCAGTCGCGTGCGCCACGCCGGGTTCATGGTGCTCAAGTCACCCGACATCCCGTCGATGCTGGTCGAGACGGCGTTCATCTCCAATGCCACCGACGAGCGCCGGCTGCGCGACGTCGACTTCCAGCAGCGGGTGGCCGAGGCGATCCACGCCGGCGTCCGCGGCTTTTTCTACGACAAGCCGCCGCCGGGCACCAAGCTTGCGGCGATCGTCGCTGCCCGCCGCGGCGGGTCCGAGCAGGGCCAGACCCTCGCCGAGCGCTGAGCCGCGCCGCCTTTGCTATCCTCGCGCACCCCGAGCGCGAGGCCGGCCAGCATGTCCATCCGGGTGCTCCCCGAGCAACTCATCCACCAGATCGCTGCCGGCGAGGTGGTGGAGCGCCCGGCGTCGGTGGTCAAGGAACTGGTCGAGAACAGCCTCGACGCCGGCGCCGCCGCGGTCGAGATCGAGATCGACGGCGGCGGCGCGACGCTGGTCCGGGTGCGCGACGACGGCGCGGGCATCGTGGCCGACGAGCTGGTGCTCGCGCTCGCGCGCCACGCCACCAGCAAGATCGGCAGCATCGACGACCTCGAGGCGGTGCGCACGCTCGGCTTTCGCGGCGAGGCGCTGCCCAGCATCGCCTCGGTATCGCGCGTCAGGCTGGTGTCGCGGCCGGCGGACGCACCCGTCGCCTATGCGGTGAGCGCCGCGGACGGCGTGGTGAGCGGCCCGGCGCCGCAACCGCACCCGCCCGGCACCACGGTCGAGGTTCGCGACCTGTTCTTCAACGTGCCGGCGCGGCGCAAGTTCCTGCGTGCCGAGCGCACCGAACTCGGGCAGGTGGAACGACTCGTGGAGCGGCTCGCCTTGAGCCGCTTCGAAGCGGGTTTCCGGCTCACATCGGCGCGGCGCGTGCTGGCCGACTTCCCGCCGGCACGCGACGAACGCAGCCGTGACGCGCGCGTGGCCGCGGTGCTCGGCGACGAGTTCATCCGCCACGCGCTGAAGCTCGACCACGAAGGCGCGGGCATGCGCCTCGCCGGCTGGTTCTGCCTGCCGACCTACGCGCGCAGCCAGGCCGACCAGCAGCACTTCTTCCTCAACGGCCGTCCGCTGCGCGACAAGCTGATCGCGAGCGCCGTGCGGCTCGCGTATCGCGACGTGCTGTACCACGGCCGCCACCCGGCCTACGTGCTGTACCTCGAGCTCGATCCGTCGCGGGTGGACGTCAACGCCCATCCGCAGAAGCTCGAGGTGCGTTTCCGCGATCCGCGCCTGGTGCACGACTTCATCTTCCGCACGCTGGAGCGTGCGCTGGAGGAGACGCGGCCCGCGCACGCGGCGGCGGCGGAGATTCCGGCGGCCCGCTTCGACCTCGGGCGCGGCTCGGTTGACGACGGGCCGCGCACGTCGGCGCTCGAGCTGTACGGTGCGCTCGGTGGCGGTGTGCGTGATGCCGCCGTTGCAGCCGACGGATCGCAGCCGTGGAATATGCCGGGTACCGGGTCCGCTGTGCCGGGTCGCGAGCCACCGCCGCCGGCGGAACACCCGCTCGGCTATGCGATCGCGCAGCTGCACGGCATCTACATCCTCGCCCAGGCCCAGGGCGGCCTGGTGCTGGTGGACATGCACGCGGCCCACGAGCGCACCACGTACGAGCGACTGAAGACCGCGCTCGGTACGGCGCGGGTCGCCAGCCAGCCGCTGCTGTTGCCGGTGGTGCTGGCGGTGTCGGTCGCGGAGGCGGACGAGGCCGAAGCGCACGCCGACCTGTTCCTGGAGCTCGGCATCGAGCTGTCGCGCAGCGCGCCGACGCAGCTGATGGTGCGGGCCATGCCGGCACTGCTGCCCGCGGCCGATCCGGCGGCGCTGGTGCGCGACATGCTCGCGGACCTGCGCGAGCAGGGCGGCGGCGGGGCGCGCCAGGCGCTCGAGCGTGCGCTCGGCACCATGGCCTGCCACCAGGCGGTGCGCGCCAATCGCCGGCTGACCGTGCCCGAGATGAACGCGCTGCTGCGCGAGATGGAAGGGACGCTGCGCGCGGACCAGTGCGTGCACGGCCGGCCCACCTGGTCGTTCGTCAGCCTCGACGAACTCGACCGGCTGTTCCTGCGCGGGCGATGAGTGCCGCGACCGGGTCGCTGCCGCAGGCCGTGCTGCTCGCGGGGCCGACCTGTGCCGGCAAGACGGCGCTGGCGCTGGACCTTGCCACGCGCTACCCGGTGGAGATCGTCAGCGTCGACTCGGCGCAGGTCTACCGCGGCATGGACGTCGGCACCTCGAAGCCGGCCGCGGCGGTGCGCGCGCAGGTGCCGCATCACCTGATCGACATCTGCGATCCCGCCGAGGCGTATTCCGCTGGCCGCTTCCGGCGCGAGGCATTGGCCCTGATCGCCGCCATCCGCGCGCGCGGCAACATTCCGCTGCTGGTCGGCGGCACGATGCTGTATTTCCGCGCGCTGCTGCACGGCATCGCGCCGTTGCCCGAGGCCGACGCGGCGGTCCGCGCGCGCCTCGAGGAGCGCGCCCGTGCCGCAGGCTGGCCGGCGCTGCATGCCGAGCTCGCGGCGCACGACCCGGCGGCCGCCGCACGCATCCGCCCTGCGGACGGCCAGCGTATCCAGCGTGCACTCGAGGTGCTGGCACTGACGGGCCGACCGATCTCGGAGCTGCAGCAGCTGGCGGAGCCGGCGCCGCTCGAGCTCGCGGCCTTCGCGATCGAGCCCGTGGACCGCGCGGCGCTGTACGCGGGCATCGACGCGCGTTTCCTCGAGATGATGGCGCACGGCTTGCTCGACGAAGTCCGCGCGCTGCACGCCCGCGGCGACCTGCATCCCGACCTGCCGAGCCTGCGCTGCGTCGGCTATCGGCAGCTCTGGGCGCACCTTGCCGGCACCGTCAGCCTCGCCGAGGCCGTCGCGGCCGGGCAGCGCGCCACCCGCAACCTCGCCAAGCGCCAGCTCACCTGGCTGCGATCGGAGCCGGCCTGGCGGAAGATCCAGTCCCTTGAAGATCAGGAACTTGTACCCATCTTGCGGGCTCATGGACGAGATGGCCGGCCGGTGAGGGCCGGTCGGTATGCTAGGATTAAACGAGTTCTTGTTCGCCCGGGCGATGGCGGAGTGGCCGTCTCAGGGAAGATGTCCGCGGCGCGAACGGCAACGGCAAAAAATACGGAGAACCGATCATGGCCAAGGGCCAGTCCCTGCAAGACCCCTTCCTGAATGCGCTGCGCAAGGAGCGTATCCCGGTATCCATCTACCTGGTCAACGGCATCAAGCTGCAGGGCCAGATCGACTCTTTCGACCAGTTCGTCGTCCTGCTGCGCAACAGCGTCAGCCAGATGGTCTACAAGCACGCCATCTCCACGGTCGTGCCGGCGCGCAACGTGCGCCTGCCGATGGGTGACGACGAGCTGCCCCCCGAGGACGCGCCGGCTGCCTGAGCCGGTCCAGGCACGGGCGGAGTCCGCACCAGTTGTTCGAACGCCCGGGTAGCGGTGAACGTGCCATCCTCGTCTGCGTCGGCCTCGGCCACGCACCGGAGCCGGACCGTATCGCAGAGTTCACCGCGCTGGCCCGTTCGGCCGGTGCGCAGGTGCTCGACGTCATGCCGGTCACCCGCAAGACGGCCGAGCCGCGCTTTTTCATCGGCACCGGCAAGGTCGACGAGATCAAGGCGCGCCTCGCCGAGCTGCAGGCCGACCTGCTGGTGGTCGACGCGGCGCTCTCGCCCGGCCAGGAACGCAACCTCGAGAAAGCGCTCGAGTGCCGCGTGCTGGACCGCAGCGGACTGATCCTCGACATCTTCGCGCAGCGCGCCCGCAGCTTCGAAGGCAAGCTGCAGGTGGAGCTCGCCCAGCTCGAGCACATGTCGACGCGCCTGGTGCGCGGCTGGACCCACCTCGAGCGGCAGAAGGGTGGCATTGGCCTGCGCGGCCCGGGCGAAACCCAGCTCGAGACCGACCGCCGCCTGCTCGCGCGGCGCATCAAGACGCTCAACGACCGGCTCGACAAGGTGCTGGTGCAGCGCGAGACCACGCGCCAGGAGCGCAAGCGCGGCGCGGTGCCGACCGTGGCGCTGGTGGGCTACACCAACGCCGGCAAGTCCACGCTGTTCAACCGCCTCACCTCGTCCGATGCCTACGCGGCAGACCAGCTGTTCGCCACGCTCGACCCGACCGTGCGCCGGCTGCACCTCGCGCCGGGCCTGGAGGTCGCGCTCGCCGATACCGTCGGCTTCGTGCGCGACCTGCCGCACGAACTGGTGGCGGCGTTCCGCTCGACGCTGCAGGAGGCGCGCGAGGCCGACCTGCTGTTGCACGTGATCGATGCCGCCGACCCGGAGCGCGCCGAACGCATCCAGCAGGTCAATGAGGTGCTCGAGTCGGTCGGCGCGAGCGGGCTGCCGCAGATCGCCGTCTACAACAAGATCGACCGCACCGGCGAGGCGCCCCGCGCCGAGATCGACGCGGAGGGGCGGGTCGACCGCATCTGGCTCTCGGCGCACTCCGGGCAGGGCGTCGAGCTGCTGCTCGCGGCCTTGCATGCCCAGCTCGGCGCCGACCTGCACCACTGCGTGCTGCGGCTGCCGGCCGCCGAGGGCCGGGCTCGCGCCCGGCTGTTCGCCGCCGGGGCAGTGCTGCGCCAGCGGCCGCTCGACGACGGTGGCATCGAGCTCGAGGTGAGCCTGCGCCGCCACGAGCTGGAGCGAATCTGCCGGGAGGCGGGTATCGAAGTGCCGGCGGCAAGCGCGCCTTGTGCCGATCCGGGCGCGTTCCTACAATCCCGAGGCTGCGCTGCCGCGGGTGGCTCGACCTGAGCCCGCCCACTGCACGCCGACTTGAAGTCCACTCGCAATCAAGCACATTCGCCGGAGCAACCCAATTCATGGCCTGGAACGACCCGGGTAGAAACCGCAATCCCTGGGGCAACCGCCCCGACCGCGGTGCTGCCGATCTGGACGAGGCGCTGCGCAAGCTGCAGCGGCGGCTCGCGGCCATCTTCGGTGGCCAGGGTGGCGGCGGTGGCGCCGGCGGCGACGGTGGCGGGGACGGCAACGCCGCCATGCGCGGCTTCGGGGCCGGCACGGTCGTGCTGGTGCTGGTCGCGATCTGGGCGGCCACCGGGTTGTACAAGGTGGACGCAGCCGAGCGCGCGGTCGTGACGCGCTTCGGCCAGTACGTCGCCACCACCGAGCCGGGCCTGCGCTGGCACTTGCCGTGGCCGATCGAGGCGCGGCAGATCATCAACGTGGAGAGCGTCGAGGGTTTCAGCGACCAGACCCGCATGCTGACCTCCGACGAGAACCTCGTCGACATCAACATCGCCGTGCAATACCGCCGCGCCGAGGCGAGGCCCTTCGCCTTCAACGTGCGCGACCCGGAGAGCACGCTCGGCGAGGTCAGCGAGAGCGCGATCCGCGAGATCGTCGGCCGCAGCACGCTCGACTTCGTGCTCGAGCAGGGCCGGCAGGAGATCGCCGCGGCCACCAAGGAACTGATCCAGCGCACGCTCGATTCCTACGAGACCGGCATCGAGGTCACCTCGGTGAACCTGCAGGGGGTTTCGGTGCCCGAGCAGGTGGCCACGGCGCAGCGCGATGCGATCAAGGCGCGCGAAGACCGGGAGCGCCTCGCCCTCGAGGCGCAGGCCTATGCCAACGACATCCTCCCCAAGGCCAAGGGCTCCGCGGCGCGCCAGCTCGAGGACGCGCAGGCGTACAAGGCGCGCATCGTCGCGGACGCGGAGGGTGAGGCCGAACGCTTCTCCACGCTGCTCGCGGCCTACGAGAGGGCGCCTGGCGTGACGCGCCAGCGCCTCTACTTCGAGACGATGGAGCAGGTGTTCGCCAACGCCAACAAGGTGCTGGTGGATACGAAGGGCGCCGGCAACATGATTTACCTGCCGCTCGAAAAGCTGATGGAGCGGCGCGCGCCGCAGCTCACGCTCGACGAGCAGCGCCAGTCGGCCGCGGCCCGTGCGCCGGCGCAGCCGGCGGAGGAGACGCCGGTCACCGAGACGGTCGAGACGACCCGCGAGCGGGGGACCCGCTGATGAGCAACCGCAGCTATCTTTCGGTGATCGTGCTCGGGTTCCTGGCCCTGGTGCTGTCCATGGCGGCGTTCACCGTGCGCGAGACCGACCTCGCGATCAAGTTCCGCTTCGGCGAGATCGTGCGCACCGACTACGCTCCCGGCCTGCACTTCATGACGCCGCTGATCAACAACGTGCGCAAGTTCGACCGGCGCATCCTCACCGAGGACTACCCGTCGGAGCAGTTCCTCACCAGCGAAGGCAAGATCCTGCGCATCGACTTCTTCGTGAAGTGGCGCATCACCGACGTGGCCCGCTATTACACGTCGACGGCCGGCGGCAGCGAGGACGTGGCGAACCGCCGCCTCGGCGAAATCGTCAAGGACGGCATCAAGGGCGTCATCGCCAAGCGCACCATCCAGCAGGTGGTCGCGGCCGAGCGCACCGAGTTCCTGAGCGAAGTGCGCAAGGTGGCCGAGGGCAACGTCGCCGGCCTGGGCATCACGCTGATCGACGTGCGCGTGAAGAGCATCGACCTGCCCGAGGAAGTGAGCGAGTCGGTGTTCAACCGCATGCGGCAGGACTTTGCGCGCCAGGCCGCACAGCTGCGCGCCGAAGGCTCGGCCGTGTCCGAGCAGACGCGCGCGGAAGCGGATCGCCAGCGCACCGAGACCCTCGCCGACGCCTACCGTCGGGCGGAAATCATCAAGGGCGAGGGCGACGCGGCAGCCGCGGACCTCTACGCGCGCGCGCACAGTCGCAACCCGGACTTCTTCGCGTTCCATCGCTCGATGCAGGCCTACCGGCGCTCGCTCGGCAAGGAGGGCGACATCATGGTGATCGCGCCGGACGGCGAATTCTTCAAGTACATGAAGGAATCGGGCCGCTGACCGCGAGGCCAGCGCCCGGCCCGTCATGCACTGGAACGACCTGTGGGCGGCCTGCGCCCTGTACCTCGTGCTCGAGGGCCTGATGCCGTTCGCCAACCCCGGCGGCATGAAGCGGGCGCTCGGCCATCTCTCGCAGCTCGACGAGCGCACGCTGCGCATCGGCGGGTTCCTCAGCATGGTGGCCGGCGCCGTGCTGCTGTACATCGTGCGCGGCACCTCCTGACCGGACGGCGAACGAGACATCCATGGCCACCAATCTCGTCGTGATCGGCGCCCAGTGGGGCGACGAAGGCAAGGGCAAGATCGTCGACCTGCTCACGGAGCGCGCCGCCGCGGTGGTGCGCTTCCAGGGCGGCCACAATGCGGGCCACACGCTGGTCATCGACGGCGCCAAGACGGTGCTGTCGCTGATCCCGTCCGGCATCCTGCACCCCGGCGTGCACTGCCTGATCGGCAACGGCGTGGTGCTGTCGCTCGAGGCGCTGCTGCGCGAGGCCGACGCGCTGGTACAGAAGGGCGTGGCGGTGTACGAGCGCCTGGGCGTGAGCCCCAACTGCGCACTGATCCTGCCCTCGCACATCGCGCTCGACCGCGCCCGTGAGCGCGCCCAGGGCGTCAATGCCATCGGCACCACCGGGCGCGGCATCGGCCCGGCGTACGAGGACAAGGTGGCGCGCCGTGCGGTGCGCGTCGCCGACCTGTTCCAGCGCGACCGGCTGGCGGCGCGCCTCGGCGAAGTGCTCGATTTCCATAATTTCATGCTCAGCCGCTACTTCAGCGCCGAGACCGTCGACTTCCAGCGCGTGCTCGAGGACCTGGTGGCGCAGGGCGAGCGCATCCAGCCGCTGGTGGAGGACGTCAGCGAGCGCCTGCGCGCGGAGATGCGCCGCGGCGGCAACCTGCTGTTCGAGGGCGCGCAGGGCGCGCTGCTCGACAATGACGTCGGCACCTATCCGTTCGTCACCTCGTCCAACACCATCGCAGGGGCCGCGGCCGTGGGCACGGGCCTCGGGCCACGCGACATGCACCGGGTGCTCGGCATCGTGAAGGCGTACACCACGCGCGTCGGTGCCGGTCCGTTCCCGACCGAGCTGTTCGACGAGACCGGCGAGCACCTGTCGCGCGTCGGCCACGAGTTCGGCGCCGTCACCGGGCGGCCGCGCCGCTGCGGCTGGTTCGACGCCGTGGCGCTGCAGCGCGCGGTGCTGCACAACAGCCTGTCGAGCCTCGGCGTCACCAAGCTCGACGTGCTCGACGGCCTCGACACGCTGCAGATCTGCACCGGCTACCGCATCGACGGCGAGGTGCGGGAGCGGCCGCCGCTGCTGCCGCACCGCTTCTCGGAGTGCGAGCCGGTGTACGAGACGCACCCCGGCTGGAAGGAGCCGACCATCGGCATCACCAATTTTGCGCAGCTGCCGGACAACGCACGCCGCTACCTCGCGCGCCTCGAGCAGCTGGCCGGCGTGCCGATCGACATCGTCTCGACCGGTCCCGACCGGTCCGAGACCATCGTGCTGCGCCACCCCTTCGACTGAGCAAGACGACGAGCCTCGACCATGAAGCCCTACGAATCCCCCTGGATGGACGACGACCTCAGGATGCTGCGCGAAGCGGTATCGCGCTTCGTCGAGTCGGAAATGGTGCCGCACGAGGCGCGCTGGCGGAAGCAGAAGCACGTCGACCGCAGCACCTGGCGGCAGGTGGGCGAGGCCGGGTTCCTGCTCATGGACGTGCCGCCGGAGTACGGCGGCGGCGGCGGCGACTTCCGCCACGAGGCCGTGCTGTACGAGGAATGCAACCGGCGCGGCATCTCGGGCTTCGGCCAGGGCGTGCACAGCATCGCCGCGCACTACGTGCTGAACTACGGCACCGAGGAGCAGAAGCAGCGCTGGCTGCCGCGCATGGCGCGCGGCGAGCTGATCGGCGCGATCGCGATGACCGAGCCGGGCGCGGGTTCCGACCTCAAGGGCATCCGCACGCGCGCGGTGCGCGAGGGCGGCGAGTACGTCATCAACGGTTCCAAGATCTTCATCACCAACGGCTCGATCGCCACGATCCTGATGCTGGTGGTGCGCACCGACCCGGGCGACCGCAGCCGCGGCCTGTCGATCCTGATGGTCGAGACCGAGAACCTGCCCGGCTACCGCGTCGGGCGCGTGCTCGACAAGATGGGGATGACGGCGCAGGACACGTCGGAGCTGTTCTTCGAGGACGTGCGCGTGCCGGCCGACTGCCTGCTCGGCCTCGAGGAAGGCAAGGGCATGCACCAGCTGATGGGCGACCTGCCGTACGAGCGGCTCACCATCGCGCTCGGCGGCGTGGCGGCGATGGAAGGCGCGCTGGCCGAGACCGCGCGCTACGTGAAGGAGCGCCAGGCGTTCGGCCAGAAGATCGGCGAGTTCCAGAACACGCGCTTCAAGATGGCCGAGGTGGCGACCCTGGTGCGGGTGGCGCGCACGTTCGTCGACCGGTGCATCGAGCAGCTGGTGCAGGGCGAGCTCGACACGGAAACCGCGGCGATGGCGAAGTGGTGGATCACCGACGTGCAGCAGCAGGTGATGGACGAGTGCGTCCAGCTGCACGGCGGCTACGGGTACATGAACGACTACCTCGTGTGCCGCATGTTCGCCGACTCGCGCGTGCAGCGCATCTACGGCGGCACCAACGAGATCATGAAGGAACTGATCTCGCGGTCGATCTGACGGAGTGCTAGAGTCCCGCCGTGCGGCGGGGTGGTGCCCAGGAGAGGACTCGAACCTCCACGGTGTTACCCGCTAGTACCTGAAACTAGTGCGTCTACCAATTCCGCCACCTGGGCTTCGGTCGCGTCACGGCCCGAGGGCCGGCTGGAAGGTGGCGCAATTTACTGGCGCACCCGGGGGCTGTCAACGCGTACCCGCCACCCGCCGCAACCAGGCAACGGATTTCCATGCAACGCAAACGCAATCGTCGTAGCCCTCCCGAGGGCCAAGCGCCCCGTCCGCGCACGGTCCGCGCGGCTCCGGCGGCGGGCCCGCTCGGCGTCCTGAAGCACGCCGGTCGCCCGCTCAAGCTCGACGAGATCACCGCCGAGCTCGGGCCCGCGGCCGCCATCGAGGCGCCGGCGCAGCTCGAGGCGCTGGTCCGCCGCGGCGAGGTGGTGCTGAACCGCCGCGGCCAGTACTGCCTGCGCGAGCAACTGCCGGGCCTCGTGGTGGGCACGGTACAGGCGCAGCGCAACGGCGACGGCCAGCTGTTGCCCGACGACGCATCCCCGCCGATCCACCTCTCGGCACACGAGATGCGCGAGGTGCTGCACGGCGACCGCGTGGCGGTGCGCATCGAGGGCCCGCGTTTCCGCGGCAAGCCGCAGGGCTCGATCGTCGAGGTGCTCGAGCGTCGCACGCGCGAGGTCGTCGGCCGCCTGCACGTCGACTCCGGTCTCGCCTACGTGGTCGCCGACAATCCGCGCTTCACGCACCGCGTGCTGGTGCCGGACGCGCAGCGTGGCGGGGCCGAGCCCGGCCAGATCGTCATCGCGGAGATCACCCGTCCGCCGAGCCGCAACGCCCAGCCGATGGGACGCGTCTCGAGCGTGCTGGGCGATCACGGCGCGCCGGGCATGGAGACCGACATCGCGATCCACTCGCACGGCCTGCCGTGCGAGTTCCCCGCCGCCGCGCTCGCCGAGGCGGAGGCCTACGGGGCGCGCATCCCGGCCGATGCGATCGCCGGCCGCGAGGACCTGCGCGAGATCGAGCTGGTCACCATCGACGGCGAGGACGCGCGCGACTTCGACGATGCGGTGTATTGCGAACGCACCCGCGGCGGCGGCTGGCGGGTGATCGTCGCGATCGCCGACGTCGGCCACTACGTGCGGCCGGGCACGGCACTCGACGCGGAGGCGCGCGAGCGCGGCACCTCGGTGTACTTCCCGAACCGCGTGCTGCCGATGCTGCCCGAGGCGCTGTCGAACGGGCTGTGCTCGCTGGTGCCAGACGACGACCGCCTGTGCCTGTGCTGCGAGCTGCGCGTCAGCGACGACGGGCGGATCACCCGTTCGCGCTTCTTCGAGGGCGTGATGCGCTCGGCGGCGCGGCTCACCTACCGCGAGGTCGGTGAGTTCCTGGCGCGTCCCGAGGGTCGCCACGCACCGCGCCTCGAGGCCCTGCGCGAGCGCCTGCTGGCGCTGTACGGCGTCTATCGCAGCTTCACCCGCGAGCGCAGCGGCCGCGGCGCGCTCGAGCTCGACACCCCGGAGCTCAAGCTCAAGTTCGACGAGCAGGGCCGCATCGCGGCGCTGGTGGAGCAGCCGCGCAACGACGCGCACCGGCTGATCGAGGAGTGCATGATCGCCGCCAACGTGGCGGCGGCGCGCTTCCTCGACCGGCATCGCGTGCCGACGCTGTATCGCGTGCACGGCCTGCCCGAGGTGGACCGGCTGGAGACGCTGCGCCAGTTCCTGCGCGAGTTCGGCCTGTGGCTGCCGCCTGCCGACGAGGTGAAACCGGAGCATCTGCGCGAACTGCTGCGGACGATCGGCGACCGCCCGGACGCCATGTTGATCCAGACTGCGGTGATCCGCTCGATGCCGCAGGCCGTGTACCAGCCCGGCAACATCGGCCACTTCGGTCTCGCGCTCGAGCACTATGCGCACTTCACCTCGCCGATCCGCCGCTACCCCGACCTGGTCGTGCATCGCGGCATCCGCCAGGTGCTGCAGGGAGGGGATCCGCAGGCGCTGGTCGACTGGCACGGGCCGTTCCCGGTGCTCGGCCAGGAGTGCTCGTTCCGCGAGCGCCGCGCCGACGAGGCGACCCGCGGCGCGGTGGCCTGGCTCAAGTGCTACTACATGCAGGAGCGCGTCGGCGAGGAATTCGACGGGATCGTCTCGGGCGTGGTGGACTTCGGCCTGTTCGTGCAGCTCGACGGCCTGCAGGTCGACGGGCTGGTGCATGTCTCGTCGCTCGGCCAGGACTACTTCACGCGCGATCCCTCCGGCTTCCGGCTGGTCGGTCGCAGCTCGGGCCGCGTGTTCAAGCTGGGCGACCGGCTGCGAGTGCGTGTGACCAACGTTTCGCTCGACGAGCGGCGCGTCGACTTCGAGCTGGCCAGTGCGGTCGGCGAGCCGCGCCGCGGGCGTCGGCCGCGTGCTCTCGGCAGAAGGCGCTGATGCCGGCCCCGGTCGCCTACGGCATCCATGCGGTGCGGGTGCTGCTGTCGCGCCATCCGCAGCGCGTCCGGCGCGTGCTGCTGGCCGGTGGGCGCGAGGCCGGGCGGCTGGCCGAGATCCGCGCGCTCGCGGACCGCGCCGGCGTCGAGGTGACGACTGCGGACGACGCGCTGCTCGACAAGCTGGCGGAGGGGCAGCGGCACCAGGGTGCAGTGGCCGAAATGCTGCCGCAGGCCGGTGATCCGGAGACTCAGCTGGAGGAAGCGCTGGAGGCGGCCGGATCGGCGCCGCTGCTGCTGGTGCTCGACGGCGTGCAGGATCCCCACAACCTCGGTGCGTGCCTGCGCAGCGCCGACGCAGCGGGGGTGGCCGCGGTAATCGTGCCGCGCGACCGGGCGGCCGGCCTGACGCCCGTGGTGCGCAAGGTCGCCGCCGGCGCCGCCGAGACCGTGCCACTGGTGGCGGTCGTCAATCTCGCGCGCACGCTGCGCGACCTCAAGCAGCGCGGCGTGTGGCTGGTCGGCACCGACGACCAGGCCGGCAAGACCCTCTACGACGCCGACCTCACCGGCCCGATTGCGCTGGTGATGGGCTCGGAAGGCGAGGGCCTGCGCCGGCTGACCCGGGAGTGCTGCGACCTGCTGGTCTCGATCCCGATGGCCGGGGCGGTGGAGAGCCTCAACGTGTCGGTGGCGACGGGAGTTGGGTTTGTTCGAGGCGGTGCGGCAGCGGGCTGCGGCTGTCGCCCGGAAGAAGTAGCTCCCGACGTGCGGTTGGGGGCGGGCTTTCCGGGTCTGCCCCGGCTCGCGAAGAAAAATGCTCGCCGGAACAGACCCGGAAACCCCGCTCGACCGCGGCGCCTGGGCGAGTTCTTCGCCGAGCCGAAGAACTCGCACGGCGCAAGTCGCGTCACCGGACCCCGTCCAGAACGACGGCACCCTGCCTGGGATCCCAATCAACGCCGACATCGGTGGTTGCAGCCGGCCGAAGCGTTGTCGCCACACGTGCCCTCGGGGTCCGGTGGGCGTTACGTGCGCCGTGCGATTGGGTGAACGGCCCTGCGTTCACCCAATCGCTCAGGCGCCCCGTGTCGAGCGGGGGATTGGGTGCTTTCCGGGCGAGCATGTCTTCTTCGCGAGCTCGGGAAGCACCCAATCCCCCGCCATGGACATGCAGGACTTGGCTGGCAAACTTGCAGGAGAACGCGCCGTCCCCTATCCTTGGCGGCCCGCTGCAGCCCTCATCGGCCTCAGTGGCAACTCCTTGCCGCACCACCGAAGTGGGCGGCTTCAACCACAGGGAGCACAACGAGTGCGTCATTACGAGATCGTGTTTCTGGTCCACCCTGACCAGAGCGAGCAGGTTCCGGCCATGGTCGAGCGCTACCGCGGCATCATCACCGCGGGTGGTGGTGCGATCCATCGCGTCGAGGACTGGGGTCGCCGCCAGCTGGCCTTCCCGATCGCCAAGGTCCACAAGGCCCACTACGTGCTGATGAACGTCGAGACGGACAAGAAGACGCTCGACGAGCTCACCGGTTCCTTCCGCTTCAGCGACGCCGTCATCCGCCACCTGGTGGTGTCGATGCCGGCCGCGGTGATCGAGCCGTCGCCGATGGCTCGCGAAGAGGAAGAGGGCGCGCGCAGCGAGGACGTGCGTCCGCACGGCAGCGACGACGATTCGATCGCGGCCGACTGAGCCCGCGTTCCCATCGCACATCCGAAAGAATTCGACAGGTGACCCATGGCACGTTTTTTCCGGCGCCGTAAGTTCTGCAAGTTCACGGCCGAAGGCATCGAGCGGATCGACTACAAGGATCTCGCGACGCTGAAGGGCTACATCACCGAGACCGGCAAGATCGTCCCGAGCCGTATCACCGGCACGCGGTCGAACTACCAGCGCCAGCTCTCGCTCGCCATCAAGCGCGCGCGTTTCCTGTCGCTGCTGCCGTACACGGACCAGCACTGAGGCTGCGGACGCCGCGCGGGCCGTACCGCGGAGGCGCCGCCATGAACCGCTCGTTCGCAAGCTGGATCGCCGCCAACCCCGGCGCGGCCGTGTTCCTGACCGGCCTGCTCGGCCTGCTGCCGCTGTTCGGCCTCGGCTTCGCGTTCTTCCTGCCGGGGGCGGTGCCGGCGCTGGTCGTGCTGGCGCGTGCGCCTCGCGACGGCGTGATGGTGGCGGTGGGTGCGAGCCTGCTGCTCGCGCTGGTGGTGTGGGCGATCGGCCGGCCACCGCCGGTGGGCCTGATTTACTCGTTGTGGGTACTCGGGCCGCCGCTGGCGCTCGCCGTGCTGCTCGCGCGCACCGGCTCGCTCGGGCTGTGCCTGCAGGTCGCGGTGCTGGCGGGCATGGTGATGGTGGTGCTGCTGCACGTCACGCTCGGCGACCCGGAGCTGTTCTGGGCACCGATCGTGCGCGACCTGGCCGACGAGATGCAGCGACGCGGGCTGCCGATGGACGTCGCACAGGACGGCCTGGTCGAAACGCTGGCCCGCACGCTGTGGGGCTGGGTGACGGTGCTGACGGTGCTGCTCGCCATGTGTGCGCTGTTCCTGGCGCGCTGGTGGCAGGTGCGGCCGCAGCAGCCGGGACAGTTCGGTGCCGAGTTCCAGCAGCTGCGACTCGGCAAGGTGCTGGGAGTGGCGGCGGCGCTGGCGATCGGCGCGTCGCTGCTGACGGACCGGCCGCTGGTCGACGACCTCGGACGCCTGTTCATGGGCGCGCTGATGGTGGTCGGGCTCGCGGCGGCGCATCGCTTCAAGGCGGAGGGCCGCCTGAACGCGGGCTGGCTGTGGGCGATCTATTCGCTGCTGGTCGTGGCGGCGCCGGTGATGGTCGCCGCGCTGGCCGGCTGGGGATTCGTGGACAATTGGTTGCGCTCGCAGGCTGCGGCGCAGAGTGCATGATCGAGAACCGGGACTGATCGAGGAACCTACGATGGAAGTCATCCTGCTGCAGAAAGTCGCCAACCTCGGCAACATCGGCGACAAGGTCAAGGTGAAGCCGGGCTACGGCCGCAATTTCCTGCTCCCGCAGGGCAAGGCGGCGGTCGCGACGGCGACCAACCTGAAGAAATTCGAGGAGCGCCGCGCCGAGCTCGAGAAGCTCGCCGCCGACGATTTCGAGAGCGCGAAGCTGCGCTCCGGCCAGCTCGAGAATTTCCGCCTCGCGCTGCGCGCCAAGGCGGGTGGCGAGGGCAAGCTGTTCGGCTCGATCGGCACGGCCGACATCGCCGAGGCGCTGAACAAGGCCGGCATTCGCATCGAGCGCAGCGAAGTTCGCCTGGCTGCGGGCCCGATCCGCCTGGTGGGCGAGCACCACGTCAAGCTGCACCTGCACTCCGACGTGATCATCGACCTGCCGGTGGACGTGGTCGCCGAGGAATGATCCGCGCCCGCGCCCGGTAAAGCGCGATGGAAGCAGAGGGCGGCGGCACCGGCCTCGCCGGCGGACGCGATCCGCCGTCGAGATGGACGGGCTGCGCGTGCCACCGCACTCGGTCGAGGCGGAGCAGGCCGTGCTCGGCGGCCTGCTGCTCGACAACAGCACCTGGGACGCCATCGCGGACCGGCTGCGCGGCGAGGACTTCTACCGCCGCGACCACCAGCTGATCTTCAACGGCATCGCCGAGCTTTCGGCTCGCGCCGAGCCGAGCGACGCGGTCACGCTCGCGGAATACCTCGCTTCCCAGGGGCACGCCGACCAGACCGGCGGCCTCGCCTACCTCGCGGGCCTCGCGCGCGACACTCCCACCGCCGCCAACATCCGCGCCTACGCGGACATCGTCCGCGAGCGCGTCGCTGCTGCGGCAGCTGATCCGCGTCAGCGGCGAGGTGGCGGCGAGCGCGTACGACAGCGAAGGTCGCACCGCGACCGAGCTGGTGGACGAAGCGGAGCGGCGCGTGTTCGAGATCGCCGAGCAGGGACGCCGCACGGGCTCGGGCTTCGTGCCCATCCGTGAAGTGCTCGGCGCCACCATCGACCGCCTCGACATGCTGCACCAGAACCAGGGGCAGCTCACCGGCGTCAGCACCGGCTACCACGACCTCGACCGGATGACCGCCGGCCTGCAGCCGGGCGACCTGATCGTCGTCGCGGGGCGCCCGTCGATGGGCAAGACCACGTTCGCGCTCAACATCGCCGAGAACGCGGCGATTTCCGCCAGCACGCCGGTGGCCGTCTTCTCGATGGAAATGTCGCGCGAGCAGCTGTCGATGCGCATGATCTCGTCGCTCGGACGGGTCGACCAGAGCCACCTGCGCACCGGCAACTTCGGCGACGAGGACTGGGCGCGCATCAACAGCGCGATCGCGCAGATGAAGACGGCGCCGATCTTCATCGACGACAGCGCCGGCCTCACGCCCACGGAGGTGCGCGCGCGGGCACGGCGCCTGCAGCGCGAGAACAAGGGCAAGCTCGGCCTGATCGTGGTGGACTACCTGCAGCTGATGCAGGTGGCGGGCACCAAGGAGAACCGCGCCACCGAGATCTCCGAGATCTCGCGCTCGCTCAAGGCGCTCGCCAAGGAGCTGCACGCGCCGGTGATCGCGCTGTCGCAGCTCAACCGCAGCGTCGAGCAGCGCACCGACAAGAAGCCGGTGATGTCCGACCTGAGGGAATCGGGCGCGATCGAGCAGGACGCGGACCTGATCATCATGATCTACCGCGAGGAAGTGTACGAGCCGGACACGCCGCGCAAGGGCATCGCCGACATCATCGTCACCAAGCAGCGCAACGGCCCGACCGGCGAGGTGCACCTCACCTTCCTCGGCAAGTACACGCGCTTCGAGAACCTCGCCACCGGCGACTACGACTACGGCGGCTGAGCCGGAGTTGCCTGCGTGAAACCACTGATCCGGGCGATCGTCGACACCGCGGCGCTGCGCCACAACCTCGACCGCGTGCGCGCGACCGCGCCGTCGTCGCGCGTCATGGCGGTGATCAAGGCCAACGCCTACGGCCACGGGCTCGTGCCCGCTGCCAAGGCGCTGGCCCAGACGGACGGCTTCGCGGTCGCGCGCCTGGAGGAAGGCCTGGCGCTGCGCGCCGCGGGCCTCACCAACCGCATCCTGCTGCTCGAAGGGGTGTTCAGCACGGCGCAACTGGCCGCGGCCGCGCAGCAGCGCTTCGACCTGATGGTGCACAGCTTCGAGCAACTCGAGATGCTCGAGGCGCGCGCGGGCTCGGACGTCGTCTCGGCCTGGATCAAGGTCGACACCGGCATGAACCGCCTCGGCTTCCGCCTCGAGCAGTTCGGCGCGGCCTACGATCGGCTGCGGCGCATCGGCAACGTCGCCGCCGACCCGACGTTGATGACGCACCTCGCGAACGCCGACGACCGGCGCGATGTGATGACCTCGTCGCAGCTGCAGTCCTTCGCCGCGGCCACGGCGGGCCTCGCCGGCGCGCGCAGCATCGCCAACTCCGCTGCATTGCTCGCCTGGCCGGACACGCGCGCGGACTGGGTGCGCCCCGGCCTGGTGCTGTACGGCGTGTCGCCGTTCCCGAGCGGCATGGGCGCCGAGCTTGGGCTGCGGCCGGTGATGACCCTGCAGACCGAGGTCATCGCCGTGAAGGACGTGCGGGCGGGCGAGTCGGTCGGGTACGGCGGTGCGTGGCGAGCGCCGCGTGATACGCGCATGGCGGTCGTCGCGGCTGGATACGGCGACGGCTACCCGCGCAGCGTGGAGTCAGGTACGCCCGTGCTGGTGAACGGCCACCGCGCGGCGCTGATCGGGCGCGTCTCGATGGACATGATCACGGTGGATGTCACCGACCTGCCCGGCGTGGCCACGGCCGATCCGGTGGTGCTGTGGGGCGAGGGCGTGCCGGTCGAGGAGATCGCGCGGCACGCCGGGACGATCCCCTACGAGCTCATCTGTGGCGTCAGCCAGCGCGTGCACCACGAGATGAAGTAGGGCGCTCCGGCCCACGGCCCACAGCCCACAGCCCAAAGCCCAAAGCCTAGCCGGCAAAAAACCCCATCTTCACGCCCGCGAGCTGCAGCACGTCGTTGTCGTGCAGGCGGCGCGCCTGTGGACCGATGGCCGCGCCGTTCACCAGCGGGTAGTCACCCTCGCGCGCGCTCTCGACGTGCACGATGTAGAAGCCGTCTGCGCGTCGCGTGATCGCGGCCACCTGCACGCCGGGGCGTCCCAGCGTCGTGAGCGTCTTCACCAGCTCGAGCTCGCGCCCGGCGAACTGCCCGGACAGCACCTGCAGGCGCGCCTTCGGCAGCACGCCGTTCGTGAACGGGGCGGGTGCGCCAGCGGCAGGTGCGGCCGGCGCCGCGGCCGCGGCCTGCGCCGTCGCCAGTCCGGGCACCTTGAGTTTGGCCGCCTGGCGCGGGCTGATCACGATGGTCTTCTCGAACTCGTCGGAGGGCTCGTCCGCCTCCGAGTCGACGAAGCGCAGCGCGTGGTGCCCGACGGTGATCACGTCACCGTGCTGCATCGCGTGCTTCTTGACGATCTTGCCGTTGACGTAGGTGCCGTTGGTGCTGTTGAGATCCTCGAGGAACGAGTCGTTGAGGATGTTGATGATGAGCGCGTGATGGCCGCTCACCGCCGCATTGTCGATGCGGATGTCGTTGTCCGGCAGGCGCCCGACGGTGTAGCGCTCCTTGCTCATGTTGTACTCGGCGAGCACCTGCCCGTCGAGGCTGAGGACCAGCCTGGCCATGCGTCTACCTGCTTCTATTGCGTCAGTCGAATACGCGCAGCAGCCGATCGATCACCCCGTTGCGCGCCGGAAAGGCATCGAGCACCTTCACCAGCACGATCGAGATGTTGTCACGGCCCCCGTTGTCGTTGCCGAGCAGCACCAGCTGCCGGGCGAGCGTCCGAAGATTAGCACCAAAGGTACTGATCGTTAACTGAATGTCGTCGTCGTCCACCATGTCGGACAGGCCGTCGGAGCACAGCAGGAACACGTCGTCCTTGTCGACCGGGATCTCCGTCACGTCCACCTCGACCGTGGGCTCGACGCCGAGGGCGCGCGTGACGTAGTTCTTGGCGGCCGCGCGCTGCGCTTCCTCGGGCGTGTAGAACCCGCGCGACACCAGTTCCTGCAGCAGCGAGTGGTCCTGGGTGACCTGGCGGAACTCCGTGCCGCGCAGGCGGTACAGCCGCGAGTCGCCGACGTGCGCGATGGTGAGCTTGTCGTCGAAGAACAGGCCGGCCACCACCGTCGTGCCCATGCCCTCGCAGTTCGCCTGGGTGCGCGCGGTCTGGTAGATGACCTTGTTGGCGCGCTGGATCGCGTCGCGCAGCAGGATGCCCGGGCGGCTCAGTCCGCTCTCCGGGTCGCGCTGCGTCAGGTCCTCGCGCTCGACGGCCTCCTTGAGCAGGCTCATCACGGTGCGCACCGTGATGCCGCTCGCGACCTCGCCGGCCTTGTAGCCGCCCATGCCGTCGGCCAGCACCACCAGGCCGATGTCGGCGTCGGTGCCGATGGTGTCCTCGTTGTGCTCGCGCACGCGGCCGGCATCGCTCACGCCCACGCAACTCAGTTTGCCCTTCAGGTGCACGCTCAGCGCCGCCCCGTCGTGTTGAGGTCGCGCAGCGCCTGCGCGAAGCTGGCGCCGTTCGCGAAGCGTGCCGCCGGGTCCTTGGCGAGCGCCCTGGTCGAAGAACTCGTCGAGTCCCGCGGGCAACCCGGGTCGCAGCGTGCGGATCGGCGGGTGCGCCTCGTGCGCGATGCGCAGCATCAGCGCCGGCATGGAGTCGGCCCGGAACGGCAGCTGGCCGGCCAGCATCTGGTAGAGCGTCACCGCCAGCGAGAACAGGTCGGAGCTGCCCGTCACCGGCCGGCCCTGCAGTTGCTCGGGCGACATGAACGACGGCGTGCCGAGCACGATGCCGGTGCGCGTGCGGCCGGCGTCGGTGAGGCGCGCGATGCCGAAGTCGGTGATCTTCAACTCGCCGCCGTGCGCATCGAACATGATGTTGGCGGGCTTGATGTCGCGGTGCACGACGCTCTGCTCGTGGGCGTAGTGCAGGGCGCCGGCGAGCCGCGCCACCACCTCGATGGCGATCGCCGGCGGCAGCAGCCGCACGGGGTCGGTGTACTCGACCAGGTGCACGCCGCGCAGCAGTTCCATGGCGATGTACGCCGTGCCGTTCTGCTCGCCGGCATCGTAGATCGTGACGATGTGCGGGTGGCTCAGGCGGCCCGCCGTCTCCGCCTCGCGGAAAAACTTGGCTCGGGCCTGCTCGAGCTCGTCGCCGTCGAACTCGTCGGCGAGCGGGATGGTCTTGAGCGCCACCTCGCGATTGATCATCGGGTCGCGCGCCCGGTAAACGACACCCATCGCGCCCTTGCCGAGCTCGTTCAATATCTCGTAGCGACCGAGGCGGCCCGGGACCGCACGCCCACGGAGGGATGGCGACCCGCTGATCAGGCGCTTGAGGTCGACGGTCTTGTCGGCCGGGTTGGGCATGGCACTGCGGAGTATAAGAGGCCCGGGGCCGCCTGAATTGCCGGTGCCGTCACACATCCCAAGGCGGCCGGGCGAGGCCGTGCTAGCATCCGCCGCCCTTCCAGGGTCGGTGCGGGCGGGGGCTGGAGCGATGGCGAAGAACAAGCCTGGTTACGTGTGCGGGTCGTGCGGCGCGCGGACCCCGCAGTGGCAGGGACAGTGCCCCGCCTGCCAGGCATGGAACACGCTGGAACTCGCTGCGTCCGCGCTGCCGTTCCAGGGCCGGCGCGCCACGGCGCCCGCCGCCGCGGCGGCGAGCCGCACGGTGACGGAAATCACGCAGGAGACCGAGGTCCGCGCGGTGTCGGGCATCGGCGAGCTCGACCGCGTGCTCGGCGGCGGCCTCGTGGCCGGCTCGGTGATCCTGCTCGGCGGCGACCCGGGCATCGGCAAGTCCACGCTGCTGCTGCAGGCCGCGGACGCGCTGAGCCGCGATCGACCCGTGCTGTACGCCTCGGGCGAGGAATCCGTGCGCCAGGTCGCGCTGCGCGCGCGGCGGCTGGGGCTCGAATCGGCCACCCTGCGGCTCGCGGCCGAGACACGCGTCGAGGCGATCCTCGAGGAGGCGCTGGCGGCGCGCGCGGCGGTGCTGGTGGTGGACTCGATCCAGACCATGCACACGGAACTGTCCGAGTCGTCGCCGGGCTCGGCGGTGCAGGTGCGCGAGTCCGCGGCGCGGCTGGTTCGCTTCGGCAAGGACACCGGCACGATCGTGCTGATCATCGGCCACGTGACCAAGGAAGGCGTGATCGCGGGCCCGCGCATCCTCGAGCACATGGTCGACACCGTGCTCTATTTCGAGAGCGACCCCGGCAGCCGCTTCCGCGTGGTGCGCGCGGTCAAGAACCGCTTCGGCGCAGCCAACGAGATCGGCGTGTTCGCCATGGCCGAGCAGGGCCTGCGGGAGGTACGCAATCCGTCCGCGCTGTTCCTGTCGCGGCCCGAGGTGGCCGTGCCGGGCAGCGTGGTCACGGTGGTGCGCGAGGGCAGCCGTCCGCTGCTGGTCGAGCTGCAGGCGCTGGTCGACGAGGCGGCAGGCCTGTCGCCTCGCCGCGTGGCGGTCGGCTTCGAAGGTGGGCGTCTGGCGCTGTTGCTTGCCGTGCTGCACCGGCACGGCGGCATTGCCACCGCCGGCCAGGACGTGTTCGTCAACGTGGTGGGCGGCGTGCGCATCAGCGAGACCGCGGCGGACCTGCCGGCGGTGCTCGCCGTACTGTCGAGCCTGCGCAACCGGCCGGCCGCGCACGACACGGTGTGCTTCGGCGAACTGGGGCTCACCGGCGAGGTCCGGCCGGTGCCGTTCGGCGAGGAACGGCTGCGCGAGGCGGCGAAACAGGGCTTCCGGCGCGCGCTGGTGCCGCAGGCGAACGTGCCGCGCCGCGCGATCGACGGCATCGAGGTCAGCGGCGTGTCGCGCCTCGAGCAGGCGCTAGCGGCGGCGTTCTGACGCCGCGGGCGCCGCTGCCGCCGCAGTGATCGGCTTCAGGCGCACGGTCTTCACCGCGTTGTCGCCGGTCTGCAGCACGTCGATCGAGTAGTCGTTGACGCGCAGGCTGGTGCCCGCGTCGGGAATGGTCTCGAGGTACTCGATGATCAGCCCGTTCAGGGTGCGCGGCCCGCTGGTGGGCAGTGTCCAGCCCATCTTCCGGTTCAGCGTGCGCACGCTGGCCGAGGCGTTGACGATGAAGCTGCCGCCCTTCTCGCGGTGCACGTCCTTGTGCAGCACGCTGGTGTCGGAGGTGAACTCGCCGACGATCTCCTCGAGCAGGTCCTCGAGCGTCACGAGGCCCTGCACGTCGCCGTACTCGTCCACGACGAACGCCACGCGGCGCCGTTGCCGCTGGAAATTGAGCAGCTGCGTGTTGAGCGAAGTGCCCTCGGGCACGTAGTAGGGCTCCCGCGCGCGCGCCAGCGCCACGCAGCTGCTCGCGCTCGAACTCGTTGCGCGCCAGCAGCCGCGCCACCTTCTTCATGTGCAGGATGCCGACCAGCTCGTCGATGCTGCCGTCGTACACCGGGATGCGCGTGTGGCGGCTCTCGCGCAGCTGGTCGAGGATCTCCTCCCACTCGTCCGAGACGTCGATGCCCACGATCTCGTTGCGCGGCACCATGATGTCCTCGACGTTGATGCGCTCGAGGTCGAGGATGCTCATCAGCATGCGCTGGTGGCGGTGCGGGATCACCGTGCTCGCCTCGGCGACCACCGTGCGCAGTTCCTCGCGGCTCAGCGAGGTGGTGCTCGCCTTCTCGCGCGAGATGCCGAGCAGGCGCAACACTGCGTTGGCGATCAGGTTGGTGACCCACACGACCGGGTACAGCACCTTGAGCAATACCTGGTAGACGAGGGCTGCCGGCAGCGCGAGCTTCTCCGGGTACAGCGCGCCGAAGGTCTTTGGCGCGACCTCGCCGAAGATGATCAGTACCACGGTGTAGATGCCGACCCCGGCCGCCGCGAAGGCCTCGCCGCCGAGCGACAGCGAGATGATGGTGACGATCGCCGCCGCCGCCGAGTTGACGAAGTTGTTGCAGACCAGGATCAGCCCGATCAGGCGATCGGGCTGCGCGAGCAGCTTCTCCGCGGCCCGGGCGCCCGTGCTGCCTTCGCGTGCACGGTGCCGCAACCGGTAGCGGTTGATGCTCATCAGCGCCGTCTCGGTGCTCGAGAAGAACGCGGAGAGCGCGACCAGCAGGACCAGCAGGACGAACAGCCAGGGTAGCGGGATGTCCTGCAACGCCGGTCAACCCCAGTGCTTGCCCAGCAGGTTCTCGAGGATCAGTTTGCTGCCGAAGTAGGAAAGCCCGAGCAGCACGTAGCCCGCGAGTGTCCAGCGCAGGGCCTGGCGGCCGCGCCAGCCGAAGCGCCAGCGCCCCAGCAGCAGGATGCCGAACACCACCCAGGCGACGATCGCCAGCGCCACCTTGTGCACCAGGTGCTGCGCCAGCAGGTTCTCGACGAAGAATGCGCCGGTGACGAGCGCCAGCGTCAGCACGATGAAGCCGGCGAGGATGCTGTGGAAGCACCCGGACTCGACCGACTCGACGGGCGTGAGGATCCTGAGCCAGCCGAGCGGTCGCCGGCCGCGCAGCTGGCGGTCCACCACCACCTGTGCGACCGCCAGCACGGCGCCGATGGTCAGGAACGCGAATGCGGTGGTCGCCATCGCCACGTGGAACGTGAGTTCCCAGCCCGGCCGGCCCATGGTGAACTGGCGGGCGCCCTCGGAGAAGGTCGACCTCGAGCAGCGCGGCGATGCCGAGCAGCAGCGCGGCCATGCCGCGCAGGCGCGGCTGCAAGGCCATGACGATCGCGGTGACTGCGATGACCAGCGCCACCAGGGCGAGCACGTCGCCCAGCGACAGTGCCGCGAGGGGATCCATGCGGCGCTCCTGCATCAGCGCGGCTGCGTGTACCACGGTCCCGATCACGGCGATGCCCGCGGAGGCGATGCGCACGCCGCGCCCGTGGTGGGTATTGCCCTGGTAGGCGGACAGGCCGAGGCCGAAGGCGCCGAACAGGTAGCAGGCAACGGCGATGAGTGGCAGCAGCAAGCTTCGGCCCGGGATCGTCCTGGATGGCCCGCTCATGATGTCACAACGCCGCCGGCCTGAGGAGGCGCGGCGCCCGGCCTGACCCCTATAATCGCCCTCCGCCCGCATCCGGGCCGCCGTCGCGCCGAGGCCCCCAGTGTTCGACAAGCTTTCCGCCCGCCTCTCTGCCGTCGTCGAAGGCCTGCGCGGCCGCGGCCGGCTCACCGAGGAGAATATCGGCGACACCTTGCGGCAAGTCCGCATGGCGTTGCTCGAGGCGGACGTCGCGCTGCCGGTGGTCAAGGAGTTCATCGACGCGGTGAAGGCGCGCGCCGTGGGCCTCGAGATCCACAAGAGCCTCACGCCCGGCCAGGCGCTGGTGCGGGTGATCCACGAGGAACTGGTGCGCGTGATGGGCGAGGGCGTGCGCCCGCTCAACCTGCGCACCCAGCCGCCGGCGATCATCCTGCTCGCGGGCCTGCAGGGTGCCGGCAAGACCACCACGGCCGCGAAGATTGCCCTGTGGCTGCGGGAGCGTGACCGCAAGCGCGTGCTGCTCGTGTCGACCGACGTACGCCGCCCGGCCGCGATGCTGCAGCTCGAGCGGCTCGGGGCACAGCTGGGCATCGACGTCGCGGCGGCGAGCCCGTCGGAGACGCCGCTCGTGATCGCGGGTCGCGCGCTCGAGGAGGCGCGCCGCGGAGTCTACGACGTGCTGCTGGTGGACACGGCCGGCCGCCTGCACGTCGACGAGGAGATGATGGGGGAGGTGCGCGAGCTCGCCGCCTCGCTCAGGCCCATCGAGACGTTGTTCGTCGTCGACAGCATGGCGGGCCAGGATGCGGTCAACGCGGCGCGGGCCTTCGGTGCGGCGCTCGACCTGACCGGCGTGGTGCTCACCAAGGCGGACGGCGATGCCCGTGGCGGTGCGGCGCTGTCGGTGCGACGCGTCACCGGCCAGCCGATCCTGTTCGTCGGCGTGGGCGAGAAGCCCGAGGCGCTCGAGGCGTTCCAGCCCGAGCGCATGGCGTCGCGCATCCTCGGCATGGGCGACGTGCTGAGCCTCGTCGAGGAGGTGACGCGCAAGGTCGACCGCGAGGAGGCCGAGAAGCTCGCCCGCAAGGTGGCCAAGGGCAAGGATTTCGACCTCGACGACCTGCTCGGCCAGTTGCGCCAGCTCGAGGGCATGGGTGGCGTCTCGGCGCTGCTCGACAAGCTGCCGGCCCAGCTCGCGGCCAAGGCCGGCGGCCTGCCGGCGGGGCACGAGAAGGACATCCGCCGGCAGATCGCCATCATCTGTTCGATGACCCGCGGGGAGCGTCGCTACCCCAAGACCATCGACGGCTCCCGCCGGCGGCGGATCGCGGCCGGCTCGGGCACCCAGGTGTCCGACGTCAACCGGTTGCTGAAGAATTTCCTGCAGATGCAGAAGATGATGAAGGGCATGGGCAAGGGCGGCCTCGGGCGCATGGTCCGGTCGATGGCGGGCCGCCTGCCGCCCGGGTTGCGCTGAGCGGCCGACAAATCTTTCTTTGCGTCTGGCGTATTCGGTATAGTTTGCGGCTCTTTTTCGGCCGTATCCCGGCCGCACGACACGCTGAGGCACTGGCAGAAGATGGTGACGATTCGTTTGATGCGCCGCGGTGGCAAGAAGGAGCCCTTCTACCACGTGGTGGTGATCGACAGCCGGCGCAGCGTCGGCGGCTCGCTCGAGCAGGTGGGCTTCTTCAACCCGGTCGCACGTGGCGGCAGCGAAGAGCTGCGCCTCGACCTGGCCCGCATCGACCACTGGGTCGCCCGCGGCGCCCAGCCGTCGGAGCGTGTAGCGCAGCTGCTGAAGGGCTACCGCAAGACCCAGGCCGCCGCGGCCTGATCCGGCGGCGGCCGCCATGGCTGCCACGGGTGTGGATCGCCGGCGACCGGTCGTGCTTGGCCGCGTGGGCGCCCCGTTCGGGGTGCAGGGCTGGCTCAAGGTGCAGTCCTACACGGACCCGCCCGAGGGGATTGCCCGCTATCCGGTCTGGCAGCTGGAACGCAACGGCAGCCTGGGGCACCGCACGGTCCTCGACTGGAAGCGGGCCGGCAGCGGGATCGCGGTGCGGCTCGAGGGCATCGAGACGCGCGAAGCGGCCCAGGCGCTCACGGGCGCCGAAGTCCAGGTGGAGCGGGCGGAACTGCCGCCGACGGCTCCAGGAGAGTATTACTGGCACGACCTGATCGGGCTCGAAGCGTGGAGCCTGCAGGGCGCGCCGCTCGGCCGGGTGGCCGGGATCCTCGACCTGCCGGCCCATCCGGTGCTGCTGCTCGAGGGCGATCGCGAGCGACTCGTGCCGCTGGTGCCCGAGCGGCTTGCCGGAGTGGACATCGATGCCGGGCGGCTGACGCTCGACTGGCATCCGGACGACTGACGGGCGCGCGGGTGAGGATCGTCGTCATCACGCTGTTTCCCGAGCTGGTCGGGCAGGTGCTGCAGTACGGCGTGCTTGGCCGGGCGGTGGAGCGGGGCGTGCTGGCGGTGGAGACCGTCAACCCGCGCGATTTCGTGTCGGACGTGCACAAGACCGTGGACGACCGCCCGTACGGCGGCGGGCCCGGGATGGTGTTGAAGGCCGAGCCGCTGCGGCTCGCGATGCAGGAAGCCACGCGCCGGGTGCCGGCCGCGCAGCGCATCCTGCTCGCCGCGGACGGACGGCCGCTGACGCAGGCCCGCGTGGCCGACCTGGCGCAACGGCCCGGACTGGTGCTGGTGGCCGGCCGCTACGAGGGCGTGGACGAGCGGTTCGTCGCGGCCTGCATCGACGAGTCGCTGTCGGTCGGCGACGTGGTGCTGAGCGGCGGTGAACTGCCGGCGCTGATGGTGATCGACGCCGTGGCGCGCCTGCTGCCCGGCACGCTCGGTGACGCCGAGTCGGCGGTGCAGGAGTCGTTCACGGACGGGTTGCTCGACTGGCCGCACTTCACGCGGCCGGAGAGCTGGGACGGGCGGCCGGTGCCGCCAGTGCTGCTCGGCGGCAACCATGCGGCCATCGACCGCTGGCGGCGCAAGCAGGCGCTGGGGCGGACCTGGCAGCGACGGCCCGACCTGTTCGGGCGGCGCGAATTCAGCAACGAGGAGCGCAAGCTCCTCGACGAGTACGTTGCGGAGCAGGATGCGCCGCAGACCGGGGCAGGGAAGCATTCACTGCGAGAAGGTGAGACATGAGCAACATCATTGCCACGCTCGAGAAAGAGCGCATGCAGCGTGAAGTGCCGAGCTTCGGCCCGGGCGACACCGTCGTCGTCGAGGTGAAGGTGAAGGAAGGCGACCGCGAGCGCGTGCAGGCCTACGAGGGCGTGGTCATCGCCAAGAGCAACCGCGGCCTCAACTCGTCGTTCACCGTGCGCAAGATTTCGCACGGCGAGGGCGTGGAGCGCGTGTTCCAGACCTACAGCCCGGCGCTCGGCGCGATCACCGTCAAGCGCCGCGGCAACGTGCGCCGCGCCAAGCTCTACTTCCTGCGCGATCGCACCGGCAAGGCCGCGCGCATCGAAGAGAAGGTCTGACGCTGGTGCTGTCGGGCGCCTGGCCGTACGCCGGGTCGCGCCCGGCAGGCCGCCTGCCCCCCTATGAGGACCGCCGTGTTCCGCGCGATCGGTAAACTGCTGCATTGGATCTGGGGTGGCCTCGACGGGCTGCGCAAGGTCCTGCACCTGATCCTGATGCTGGTGCTTTTCGGCGCCCTGTGGGGGGCCCTGTCGCGCTCCATCCCGCTGGTGCCCGACAAGGCGGCGCTGGTCATCGCGCCGCAGGGCCCGCTGGTCGAGCAGCTGAGCGGCGACCCGCTGGAACGCGCCCTGGCCGAGGTCCTGCGGCAGGAACCGAGCGAAACGCTGTTGCGCGACGTGGTCGAGGCCATCGACACGGCACGCGACGATGCGCGCATCAGCGCGCTGTACCTCGACCTCGGTGGCATGGAGGGCAGCGGTCTTCCCAAGCTGCAGGAAGTGGCCAAAGCCGTCGCGAATTTCCGCGCCAGCGGCAAGCCGGTGATCGCCTATGGCGACTACTACGGCCAGCCCCAGTATTTCGTGGCCGCCCACGCAGACGACATCTACCTCGACCCCGAGGGCGCTGTCGACGTGCACGGTTACGCAAATTTCGGCCTGTACTTCCGGGATGCCATCGACAAGCTCGCCATCGACTGGAACATCTTCCGGGTCGGCGACTACAAGTCCGCGGTCGAGCCGTTCACGCGCAACGACATGTCAGCCGCCGAGCGCGAGGCAAGCCTCGTCTGGCTCGGGACGCTGTGGGGGACGTACAAGAGCGAAGTCGCCAAGGCGCGCGGCTTCGAGCCGGCCGTCCTGCAGCAATATGCGGACGACGCCGTCGAGGTCCTGCGGCGTGCCGACGGCAGCATGTCCAGGGCGGCCCTCGATACCGGGCTGGTGACTGCGCTGGAGGGTCGCTTCGCGGTCGAGGAGCGCCTCGCCGAGATCACCGGCGAGGACGACAACGGCAGCATTTACGTGGGCGTCGGCCACGGCGCGTACCTGGCGAACGTCCGTTCGCAGCAGGCGCTGCGCCGCGGTGGCAGCAACCAGAAAGTGTCCGTCATCGTCGCAGCCGGCGAGATCCTGCCCGGCGAACAGCCGCCGGGAATGGTCGGCTCCGACACGCTGGCCTGGCAGTTGCGCGAGGCGCGCAAGGACGACGAGGTCGGGGCCGTCGTGCTGCGCATCGACAGCCCGGGCGGCAGCGTGTTCGCCAGCGAGGTGATCCGGCGCGAGGTGCGGGCCTTGCGCGACGCAGGCAAGCCGGTCGTGGCGTCGATGAGCGGCCTGGCCGCATCGGGTGGCTACTACATCGCGATGGATGCGGACCGCATCGTGGCGAGCCCGGCGACGCTCACCGGCTCGATCGGCGTGTTCGGGATGATGCCGACGTTCCAGCGCACGCTGGAGAAGCTCGGCGTGCACAGCGACGGCCTGGGGACCACGGCGTTGTCGGGTGCATTCCGTCCGGACCGCCCGCTCGACGAGGCCGCGCGCGGCCTTGCGCAGCAGTTTGTCGAGGCGACCTATCGCGACTTCATCGGTCGCGTGGCGAAGGCGCGTGGCAAGACGCCGGAGCAGGTCGATGCGATCGCGCAGGGCCGCGTCTGGGCGGGCGCCGATGCGCTCGAGCTCGGCCTGGTGGACGAGCTTGGCGACAGCCGGCGCGCGATCGAGCTCGCGGCGGAACTCGCCAAGCTCGGTGACGACTACACCGTGGATTATCCGGTGCCGAGGGGTGGCCTCGGCGACATGCTCGGCCTGCGCCTCCGTGTCGCGCTGGCGAGCCTCGTCGCGCCGCTGCTGCCGCAGGATCTGCTGCCGCGCCTGCCGGCGGTCACTGTCACCGATCGTGGCGGAAGCGCAGCGACTGTCGCGACTCACGGACCCGCGCAGCGTGTACGCCTACTGCCTGGCCTGCTCGCTCGACTGAGCGACGAAGCCCTTCCAGTTTCCCATGTAAGCGATGAAGGCGGGCCCGAGTCCCTCGGACCGCAGGTAGTCGGCCGTCACCGGCGGCGACACCGCGCTGAAGGCAGGGTCGGCTTGCACGCGCCGCGGGAAATCGTGGTGCAGGATTGCGCCGCGGCCGATGATCGCGAAATCCGCACCGTCATCCAGCACCCGCTGCGCGTCCGCGCCGCTCAGGATCTTGCCGGCGGCGCCGATGCGCACCGCGCCGCGCTCGAGCTCGGTGAAGTACGACAGCAGGCTGCGGCCCTTGAAGTCCGGCTCCTCGGGCTCCTTGAACACGTCCCACAGCGACAGGTCGAGCAGGTCGATCGCGCCGCCCGCCAGCAGTTGGCGGGCGACGTCGCGGATTTCGCCGAGCCTGAGCCCGAAGCGTTCGGGCGACAGCCGCACCCCGAGCAGGAAATCCGGGCGGCAGCGGGCCCGCACGGCGGCCACGATCTCGAACAGCAGCCGCGCCCGGTTCTCGAGTGTTCCGCCGTAGCGGTCGCCGCGGCCGTTGATTTCCGCACTCAGGAACTGGCTCAGCACGTAGCCGTGCGCGCCGTGGAGCTCGACGCCGTCGAAACCGGCGCGCTCGGCGCGCAGCGCGGCAGCGACGAAGTCCTCGGCGAGTTGCGCGATCTCGTCCGGCGTCATGGCCCGGGCGCCGGTCTCGGCGTTGTCGGACGGGCAGATCGGCGTCTCGCCGATGAGCGCCGCTGGAGCCCGCATGCCCGCGTGGTGCAGCTGCATCATCGCGAGGCTGCCCTGCGCCTTGATCGCGGCGGCGAGCCGCGTGAGGCCCGCCACGTGGCGATCGTCGAACACCCCGAGCTGGCCCGCGAATCCCTGGCCACGGGCCTGCACGTGTGCCGCGCAGGTCATGGTCAGGCCGAAGCCGCCCGCGGCACGCAGCGTCAGCCAGCGGAACTCGTCGTCCGACAGGCTGCCGTCGCCGTGGCTCTGGCAGTTGGTGAGCGGCGCGAGCATGAAGCGGTTCTTCAGCCCCAGGCCCCGCGCGAAGTCCAGCGGTTCGAACAGGCCAGCCACGGGGCTCACCGTACGATCTGGTTGAGTTCGCCCTTGCGGTAGCGCTCGGCCATCGCCTCGAGCGACAGCGGCTTGATCTTCGAGGCCTGGCCCGCGCAGCCGAACGCCTCGTAGCGCGCCTTGCAGATCCCTCGCGCGGCCTTCTGCGCGTCGGCGAGGAACTTGCGCGGGTCGAACTCCGAGGGCTTCTCGGCCATGTGGCGGCGGATCGCGCCGGTCATGGCGAGGCGGATGTCGGTGTCGATGTTGACCTTGCGCACGCCGTGCTTGATGCCGGTGACGATTTCCTCGACCGGCACGCCGTAGGTCTCCTTCATCTGCCCGCCGTGCTTGCGGATCACCTCGAGCCACTCCTGCGGCACGCTCGACGAGCCGTGCATCACCAGGTGCGTGTTCGGGATGCGGGCGTGGATCTCCTTGATGCGCTGGATGGCGAGGATGTCGCCGGTCGGCTTGCGCGTGAACTTGTAGGCGCCGTGCGAGGTGCCGATGGCGATCGCCAGCGCGTCGCACTGCGTCTTCTGCACGAAATCCGCGGCCTGGTCCGGGTCGGTGAGCAACTGCTCGCGGGTCATGGTGCCCTCGGCGCCGTGGCCGTCCTCCTTGTCGCCTTTCATCGTCTCGAGCGAGCCGAGCACGCCGAGCTCAGCCTCGACCGTCACGCCGATGGCGTGCGAGAAGTCCACCACCCGGCGCGAGGTCTCGACGTTGTACTCGTAGGAGGAGGGCGTCTTGCCGTCCTCGAGCAGCGAGCCGTCCATCATCACGCTCGAGAAGCCGGAGCGGATGGCGCTCATGCAGACGGCCGGCGACTGGCCGTGGTCCTGGTGCATCACCACCGGAATGTGCGGGTAGGCCTCGATCGCGGCCTGGATCAGGTGGCGCAGGAACGCCTCGCCGGCATATTTCCGCGCGCCTGCCGAGCCCTGCATGATGACCGGGGCGTCGACCTCGTCGGCGGCCTCCATGATGGCCCGCACCTGCTCGAGGTTGTTGACGTTGAACGCCGGCAGTCCATAGCCGTGCTCGGCCGCGTGGTCGAGCAACTGGCGCATCGAAACGAGTGGCATGGGAGCTTCCTGGTGGGAGAGTGACAGCCACCAATTTTAGCGGATAGCGGATAGCGGATAGCGGACAGGGGGACAATCCCCTATTCACTATCCGCTATCCGCTATCCGCTTCCTCAAGCCGCCCAGTCGAGGATGACCTTGCCGGACTGGCCGCTGCGCATGATCTCGAAGCCGTCCCGGAACTCGGCGATCGGCAGCCGGTGGGTGATGATCGGGCTGATGTCCAGGCCGCTCTGCAGCATGGCCGCCATCTTGTACCAGGTCTCGAACATCTCCCGCCCGTAGATGCCCTTGAGCGTCAGGCCCTTGAAGATCACGTCGTTCCAGTCGATCGCGGTGTTGTCGGGCGGGATGCCGAGCAGCGCGACGTTGCCGCCGTGGTGCATGGTCCTGAGCAGGTCGCGGAAGGCGGAGGGGTTGCCCGACATCTCGAGGCCCACGTCGAAGCCTTCGACCATGCCAAGGTCCTTCATGGCTCCGTCCAGCGGCTCGTGGCTGACGTTGATGGCACGCGAGGCACCCATCCTGCGGGCAAGGTCGAGCCGGTAGTCGTTCACGTCGGTGATGACGATGTGGCGGGCGCCGACGTGCCGGGCGATCGCCACGGCCATGATGCCGATCGGGCCGGCGCCGGTGATCAGCACGTCTTCGCCGACCAGGCTGAACGACAGCGCGGTGTGCGTGGCGTTGCCGAACGGATCGAGGATCGACGCCACGTCGTCGCTGATCGAGTCCGGCAGCTTGAAGGCGTTGAACGCCGGGATCACCAGGTACTCCGCGAAACAGCCTGGCCGGTTGACGCCGACGCCGACCGTGTTGCGGCACAGGTGGCGGCGCCCGGCGCGGCAGTTGCGGCAATAGCCGCAGGTGATGTGGCCTTCGCCCGAGACGCGGTCGCCGATCGCGAAACCCTGCACCTCGCTGCCGAGCTCGACGATCTCGCCCACGTACTCGTGGCCCACGGCCATCGGCACCGGGATGGTCTTCTGCGCCCAGTGGTCCCACAGGTAGATGTGCATGTCGGTGCCGCAGATCGCGGTCTTGCGCACCTTGATGCGCACGTCGTTGGGCCCGAGCTTCGGCTCCGGGATCTCTTCCATCCAGATGCCGGGCGCGCGCTGCGACTTGACCAGTGCTTTCATGGGAAGTGACCAGGGGATAGGGGACAGGGGGCAGTGAAAGAAGATCAGGAGAGGACCTTGAGTTCCTTCCCGACCGCGATGAAGCCGTCGATCGCCTGATCGAGCTGCTCGAGCGTGTGGCCGGCGCACATCTGCGTGCGGATGCGGGCCTTGCCCATCGGCACGACCGGGAAGGAGAAGCCGATCACGTACACGCCGCGCTCGAGCAGCCGCTCGGCGAAGCGTGCCGCGAGCGCGGCGTCGCCGAGCATCACCGGTGCGATCGGGTGCTCGCCCGGCACGATGGTGAACCCGGCCTGGTTCATGCGGCGGCGGAAATGCTCGGTGTTGCGCCGCAGGTTGGCGCGCAGCTCGTCGCCCGACTCGACGAGGTCGAGCACGCGCAGCGTGGTGGCGGCGATCACCGGCGGGACGCTGTTGGAGAACAGGTACGGCCGCGAGCGCTGGCGCAGCCACGCGACGATTTCCCGGCGGGCCGCGGTGTAGCCGCCGGCCGCGCCGCCGAGGGCCTTGCCCAGCGTGCCGGTCAGGATGTCGATGCGGCCCATCACCTCGCGGTACTCGGGCGTGCCGCGGCCGCCGTTGCCCACGAACCCGGTGGCGTGCGAGTCGTCGACCATCACCAGCGCGCCGTAGCGGTCGGCGAGGTCGCAGATTTCCCGGAGCCGCGCGATCACGCCGTCCATGGAGAACACGCCGTCGGTGGCGATCAGCTTCACGCGTGCGTCGGAGGCTTCCTTGAGGCGGGCCTCGAGCTCGTCGAGGTCATCGTTCGCGTAGCGCAGCCGCCGCGCCTTGCACAGGCGGATGCCGTCGATGATGCTCGCGTGGTTCAGCGCGTCGCTGATCACCGCGTCCTGCTCGTCGAGCAGCGTCTCGAACAGGCCGCCGTTCGCGTCGAAGCACGAGGAGTAGAGGATGGCGTCGTCCATGCCGAGGAACGCGCTCAGGCGTGCCTCGAGTTCCTTGTGCACCGATTGGGTGCCGCAGATGAAACGCACCGAGGCCATGCCGTAACCGTAGCGGTCGAGCGCGCGGTGCGCCGCCTCGCGGATCGACGGGTGGTTGGCGAGCGCCAGGTAGTTGTTGGCGCAGAGGTTGATGAGCTCGCGGCCGTCGGCCAGCCGCACCACCGGCTGCTGCGGCGAGCCGAGCACGCGCTCGGGCTTGTACAGGCCCTGCGACCGCAGGTCGTCGCACTGGCGGGCGAGTCGGTCGAGGAACGGCTGGTCCACGGCGTTCTCCCTTGGAGGCCGCGATTATACGGGGCCTATAATCCGCCCGTGAGCAACTCTCCGGCGAATCCACGGTCCACGGGCGACGGCCTGCGCATCGACAAGTGGCTCTGGTGCGCGCGCTTCTTCAAGAGCCGCGGCCTGGCGCAGGAGGCGGTCGAAGGTGGTCACGTGCAGGTCAACGGCGAACGGGCCAAGGCCTCGCGCCAGGTGCGCGTCGGTGACCGCTTGCGCATCACCCGGGCGCAGGAGCGCTTCGAGGTCGAGGTCACCGGCATCCCGGTGCGGCGCGGGCCGGCCGAGGAGGCGCGCACGCATTACCTGGAGACGGCGGAGAGCGAGGCGGCGCGGGCCCACGCGCGGGAACTCAACCGGCTGTCGGCCCCGATCAGCAGCGGCCGGCCCGACAAGCGCGAGCGGCGCGACCTGATCCGGGTGCTGAAGCGTCAATGAGCACATCGCTCACGTCGCGATCGACGCGGCTCTACATCGTGCTCGCCGCGTTCTTCGCCGCCAACGCCATCATCGCCGAGTTCGTCGGCGTGAAGATCTTCGCCCTCGAGCCCACGCTCGGGCTGCAACCGTTCGGCTGGACCCTGTTCGGCCAGTCGGGCTCGCTGAGCTTCACCGCCGGCGTGCTGCTGTGGCCGATCGTGTTCGTGATGACGGACGTGATCAACGAGTACTTCGGCCGGCGCGGCGTGCGCTTCATCTCATTCGTCGCGGTCGGACTGATCTGCTACGCGTTCCTGTTCGCCTTCGTCGCGATCCGGCTCGCGCCCGCGGCGTGGTGGGTGACGGTGAACGCCGAGCGCGGCGTGCCCGACATGCAGGCGGCGTTCGCCGGCGTGTTCGGCCAGGGGCTGTGGACCATCGGCGGCTCGATCGTCGCGTTCCTGGTCGGCCAGCTGATCGACGTCCGCATCTTCCACCGGATCCGCGCCGCGACCGGCGAGCGCTGGATCTGGCTGCGTGCCACCGGTTCGACCGCCGTGTCGCAGCTGGTGGACAGCTTCGTGGTGCTCTACATCGCCTTCGTGCTCGGACCGCAGCAGTGGCCGGTGTCGCTGTTCCTGGCGGTGGGCACCGTCAACTACCTCTACAAGCTCGCGGCGGCGATCGCGCTGATCCCGCTCATCTACCTGGCGCGGCGCGCGATCGAGCGGTACCTGGGGCCGCGGGGAGGCGGAGCGGTTGAAGGCGGAAGCGGCGGGAGGGATAGGGGACAGGGGACAGCGGACGGTGGAAAATAGGGGACATTCTCCTGGTTTTCGACAGAAAAACAGGAGAATGTCCCCTATCTCTTCCCTGCTTCCCCTCACTTCACCAGCTGGTTCAGCTCGAAGATCGGCAGCAGCATCGCCAGCACGATCACCAGCACCAGCCCGCCCATCACCAGGATCATCAGCGGGCCGAGCAGGCCGACCACCGCCTGCAGGATGGAGTCGAGCTCGCGCTCCTGGTGCACCGCGGCCCGCTCCAGCATGGTGTCGAGCTCGCCGCTGGTCTCGCCGCTCGAGATCAGGTGGATCATCATCGGCGGGAACACGCGGCTCGAGCCGAGCGAGCGGCCGATCGGTGCGCCCTCGCGCACGCGCACCGCAGCTTCCTCTACCGCGCCCTTCATCGGCAGGTTGGTCACGACCTCGCTCGAGATCCGGAGCGCCTCGAGCACCGGCACGGTGCTGGCGGTGAGGGTGCTCAGCGTGCGGGCGAAGCGGGCGGTGTTGCTGCCGCGCACGACCTTGCCGACCAGCGGCAGGCGCAGCAGGAACTGGTGCCAGCGGCGACGGTTCGACTCGACGCGCAGCCAGCGCGTGAACAGGAAGAACGCGCCGGCGAGGACGATGGCGAGCCACACGCCGTACTGGCGCATGAAGTCGCTGCCTGAGATCAGCATCTGGGTGAGCAGCGGCAGCTCGGCCTCGCTGGTGCGGAACACCTCGACGACCTTCGGCACCACCGACACCAGCAGGAAGAACACGATCGCCACGCACACCACGAACAGCATCACCGGGTAGAGCATGGCGCTCAGGGTGCGGCTGCGCAGCTGCTGGCGATTGTCGGTGTAGTCGGCGAGCCGCTCGAGCACCGCGTCGAGGTGGCCGGACTGCTCGCTCGCGGCGACGGTGGCGCGGTAGATCTCGGGGAACGAGCCCGGAAAGTCCGAGAGGCCGTCGGCCAGCGTGTGGCCTTCCATGACCTTGGAGCGCACGCCCAGGATGATGCTGCGCACGCGCGGCTTGTCGGTCTGCTGCGAGACGGCGAGCAGGGCCTCCTCGAGCGGCAGCCCCGACTTGACCAGCGTGGCCAGCTGGCGAGTGACCAGCGCCAGGTCGGCGGCGCTCAGCCCGCGCTGCAGGCGCCAACCCACGCGGGCCGAACGCCCATCCTGCTGCTTCTGCTCCACCACCTCGTCGACCGCGACCGGCAACAGGCCCTGCTCGCGCAACAGCTGGCGCACATGCCGCGGCGTGTCGCCCTCGACGACGCCCTTGCGTTCGCGCCCGGCCGCGTCGACGGCGACGTACTCGAAGGCTCCCATGGATCAGTCCTCGCGCGTGACCTTGAGGACTTCCTCGATGGTCGTGACGCCCGACAGCACCTTGGCGCGGCCGTCGTCGCGGATGCCCGGCGTGCGCATGCGCGCGTAGCGCTCGAGATCGAGCTCGGAGGCGCCGTCGTGGATCATGGTGCGCATGTGCTCGTCGACCTGCACCAGTTCGTAGATGCCGGTGCGGCCCTTGTAGCCGCCGGTCGGGTCCCGGGGATTCGGTCGGTACAGCGTGGGCGAGGGCGCGTCAGCCGGCAGGTTGAGCAGCCGGCGCTCGTACTCGCCCGCGGTGTAGGCCTCCCGGGTCGCGGGGTTGAGCACGCGCACCAGGCGCTGCGCGAGCACGCCGACCAGGCTCGACGCGAGCAGGAACGGCTCGATCCCCATGTCGCGCAGGCGGGTCATGGCGCCGGTCGCGGTGTTGGTGTGCAGCGTCGACAGCACGAGGTGGCCGGTCAACGACGACTGCACTGCGATCTGCGCGGTCTCGAGGTCGCGGATTTCGCCGACCATCACCACGTCCGGGTCCTGGCGCAGGATGGCGCGCAGGCCGCGGGCGAAGGTCATCTCGACGCGGGTGTTGACCTGCGTCTGGCCGATGCCGTCGATGTAGTACTCGATCGGGTCCTCGACCGTCATGATGTTGCGCGTGCGGTCGTTGATGCGGTCGAGCGCGGCGTACAGCGTGGTGGTCTTGCCGGAGCCGGTGGGGCCGGTCACGAGCAGGATGCCGTTCGGCTTGTGGATCAGCTCGTCCACCAGGCCCTGCGTCACCGAGTCCATGCCGAGCGAGCCGAGGTCGAGGCGGCCGGCCTGCTTGTCGAGCAGGCGCAGCACCACGCGCTCGCCGTGCCCGGCGGGGATGGTCGAGACGCGCACGTCCACCGCGCGGCCGGCGACGCGCAGCGAGATGCGGCCGTCCTGCGGCAGGCGCTTCTCGGCGATGTCGAGCCGCGACATGACCTTGATGCGCGAGACGATCAGCGGCGCCACCGCGCGCTTGGTCTGCAGCACCTCGCGCAGCACCCCGTCCACCCGGAAGCGGATCACCAGCCGGTTCTCGAACGGCTCGATGTGGATGTCGGAGGCGTTCTCCTTCACCGCCTGCGTGAGCAGCGCGTTGATCAGGCGGATGACCGGCGCCTCGTCCTCGCTCTCGAGCAGGTCGGACGGCTCCGGGATCTCCTGCGCGAGGCTGCCGAGGTCGGTGTCCTCCTCGAGCCCGCCCATCGCGTCCATCGCGGCGTTCGAGCCGCCCTCGTAGACCTGGCGCAGCAGCAGCTCGAAGCGCTCGGGGTCCACGCGCTCGACCACCAGCGGCCGGCGCAGGTGGCGGCGCACCTCGGCGACGGCGAGCGGCGAGGCGTCGCTGCGCACGGCGACCTCGGCATTCGACTCCGAAAGCCCGCGCACCAGCACGCCGTGGCGCTTGGCGAACGTGAACGGCAGCGGACGCGGCGGCTCGGCTACCCGTCCTGCGGCGGCAATGATGGCTTCGTCGGTGGTGGCCGTGCTCACGGCTTCGTGCCCGGCGGCGGGGTCGGCGGTGTGCCGAACGGCGTCGTCGGCGTCACCGGCGGGTGGTCGGGCGGCGGCAGCAGGCGCCGTGACGCTTGGGCTCGAGGCCATGGCGCGCTCGGCCGCTTCGCGTCAGACCGCACCGCGTCGCGTGCCGGGTTGAGCAGCTCCGGCGGCACCACTGACTCGAGTGCCGGCAGCGTCGGCTGGCGCTCGCCCGGCAACAGCGTGACCTTGCCGCCGTTGCGCTCGATCTGCTGCTGGCGGATGTAGTTGTACTTGGCGTTGGTCTCGATGGCGGCGTCGACGCCGTCGCGCATGATGCGCGGGCGGATGAACACCATCAGGTTGGTCTTCACCTTGTCGACGCTGCGGGTCTTGAACAGTTCGCCGATCACCGGGATCGCACCAAGGAACGGCACCTGCGACTTGCTCTCGCGCACCTCGTCGGAGATCAGGCCGCCGAGCACGATGATGCCGCCGTCCTCGACCATCACGTTGGTGCTGATGGTGCGCTTGTTGGTGATCAGGTCGTTGGTGCTGACCTGCTGCGAGCTGGCCGCGATGCTCGAGGCCTCCTGCGAGATCTTCAGCATCACCGAGTCGCCCTCGTTGATCTGCGGCGTGATCTTGAGGATGTTGCCCACTTCCTCGCGCTGGATGGTCTGGAACGGGTTGACGTTGCCGCTCGGGCCGCTGACGCCCTGGTTGGTGTACTGCCCGGTCACGAACGGCACTTCCTGGGCGATCTTGATCTCGGCTTCCTCGTTGTCGAGCGTGACGATCGACGGCGTGGCGATGATGTTGGTATTGCCGATGCCGCCGATGGCACGGATCAGCGCGGCCCAGCTGGTGCCGTTCTCGACGATCTGGCCCAGGCCCAGGGTCAGGCCGCTCGGCAGGCCGGCGAGCGCTTCGGGATTGAGTATGCCCTGGATGATCTGGCCGATGCCGGTGCCGTCGACCGGCTGTACGAAGCCGCCAGCGGGAACCGAGATGCCGTCGGCGTCGGTGTCGGCGACCAGCCAGTTGATGCCGAGGTCCATCGACTTGTCGTAGGACATCTCGACCAGGATCGCCTCGACCAGCACCTGCGCGCGGCGGATGTCGAGCCGGTCGACGATCGACATGACCGAGCGCATGACCTTGGGCGGCGCGGTCACCACCAGCGCGTTGGTCTGCGGCTCGGCCCAGATGCTGATGCCCTTGTCGATGCCGCCCGACATGGCCGCGGGAGCCGCGCCCGTGGCGGCCGCGGCCCCGCCGGCGCCGGGCGTGGTGGCGGCGACGATGCCCTGCAGCTGCTCGCGCAGCTTCTGCGAGATCTTCTCGGCATCGGCGTAGCGCAGGTAGCGTACCTGGGTGTCACCGCCCGCCTCGAGCGGCGTGTCCAGGTGCGTGATCAGGGTCTTGAGGCGCAGGCGCTGCGAGGCCTCGCCGCTCACCAGGATGCTGTTGGTGCGCTCGTCGGCCACCAGCTTCACGGTCGGCATGCCGCCGCCCTCGGCGGCGGCGCTGACGTACAGCGAGCTCACGGTGCGCACCACCTCGGCAGCGCTCGCGTGCTGCATCGGGATGACGTCGATCTCCTCGTCGCCGCCCGAGTCGAGGCGCTGGATGATGCGGACCATGCGATTCACGTTCGAAGCGCGGTCCGAGATGATCAGCATGTTGGAGGCAGGGTAGGCGGCGAGGTGGCCGTACTGCGGAATGAGCGGCCGCAGGATCGGCACCAGCTGGGCGGCGCTCACGTTCTTGACCGCCACCACCTGGGTGACGATCTCGTCAGAGGTGGCGCTGACGCTGCCCGGCAGGTCGTTGGCCGGTATCTGGCGCGCATTGGCGTCGGGGATGATCTTGACCACGTCGCCCGAGGGCACCGCCACGAAGCCGTGCACCTGCAGGATCGACAGGAAGGCCTCGTAGAACGCGTTCGGCGACATCGGCGTCGAGGACAGCATCGTCACCTGGGCGCGTACCCTGGGGTCGACGATGAAGTTCTTGCCGGTGACGGCGCTCACCGCCTCGATGATCTGGCCGAGGTCCGCGTCCTTGTAGTTCGGCGTGATCGCGCCCTGCGACTGGGCAGGCACGGTCCCGGGGACGGCGAGAGCCATGGCCGCGGCGAGCGCGCCGCCGGCGAGCCTCAGGACAACCCGATCGAGCAGCTTGCGTTTCATCGTCACTCCGCGGGATCCGTGGCGACCGGGATCTCGGGCATCTCGCTCACCGGGATCGCCTCAGGCAAAGCCTCGACCGCGTCCGCGCCGGCCGACAACTGGGCGTTGTTGATGCTGATCTGCGAACTCTGGCCATTGCGCTCCACGGTGACCGTGACCTGCGTCGCGCTGTTCATGGTCTGCAGGATCTCCATGCCGCGCGACGGGTCGTCGAGCGGCGTGCCATTGATGGCCGTGACCAGGTCGCCCGGCATCAGCCCCAGCTTGGCGAACTGCTGGCGGTTGCGGCCCGGGTACACCCGGAAGCCACGCTGCTGGCCGTTGGCGAACACCGGCTGCGGCCGGATGATCTCGGTGATCGCGGCCGGGTTCTGGGCGGCGAGTTCCTGCAGGCGCTGGCCGAGCAGCGCGCCGTCCGCAGCCGCCCCGGGCAGCGGCGCCGCCGCCACCAGTCCACCGCCGTCGAATTTCTTCGGCAGCAACAGCGCCTCGAGCTTGCCACCGCGGTCGAGGATCACCCGGTCCGCATAAACCGCATGCAGCCTGGTGCCGCCCGTAATCGTCTTGCCCACCGCGTAGACCTTCGCGGTGGCCGCGCTGTCGCCGATGATGGCGTAGCCACGCTCCGGGTCCGAGTGGGCGATCGTGCCCACCAGCACCAGGTTCATCTGCGTCGCGGCGACCGCGTTCGGGTCGGTGCTCGCCGGATCCGGGACGCCCGCCACGCCGAACAGGTGGGCGTCGACGATGGCATCGACGTCGATGGCGGGGGTCGTGGCAGCCAGCGGCGCGCTCGAGGCGGCAGGCCCGGAGGCAGGGGCCCGCTGTGCGCCCAGCAGGGTCCAGGTGAGCTGCACGGCCTGCCAGGCGAGCAGCAGCACCAGTGCCACCGACACCCACAGCGGCAGCGACTGCGCCCACGCAACGGAGCCACCCCGGCGGGCGGCCGAGGTGAAGTGAGTCAGGAGCTTGGGCAGCTGCATTGAGCGGGCAGAGTCGTCTCTCCCGGGTCGGGTGGCGCCGGGGTTGCCGCATGATACGGACTTGCGGGACGCCGCCTCAAGACGCTTGCGTAAATACCGGATGCGGCGAGCATTCCACGGTCTGCGCCGCGGCGCTTGTCAGGGCGCGGGTGTGGCCCTATATAGGCATGGCGGGAGCAACGGCAGGACATGAGCGACGAACGGACCGAACGGGGCCACGGGCTGGTGGTGGAGGAGGCGCAGCCGGCGACCAAGCGGCCGCCGCTCTACCAGGTCGTGCTCCTGAACGACGACTACACGCCGATGGAGTTCGTCGTGGACGTGCTCGAGCACATCTTCGGCATGGACCGGACTGCGGCGACCCGCGTCATGCTGGAGGTGCACACCCGCGGCAAGGGCGTGTGCGGCGTCTACACCTTCGAGATCGCCGAGACCAAGGTGGCGCAGGTCACGACCTACGCCCGGCAGCACCAGCACCCACTCCTGTGCACTATGGAAGAGGCCTGAAGCCGTGTTGAGCAGCGAACTCGAGCTCTGCCTGAACGAGGCCTTCCAGTCGGCACGGGAGGCACGCCACGAATTCATGACCGTCGAGCACCTGCTGCTCGCGATCATCGACACGCCGAAAGTGCGCGAGATCCTGCGCGCGTGCGGCGCCGATGCCACGCGCCTGCGCCGCGAGCTGGCCGAGTTCATCGAGCAGACCACGCCGCGCCTCAAGCAGGACGACGAGCGCGAGGTGCAGCCGACGCTCGGTTTCCAGCGCGTGCTGCAGCGCGCGGTGTTCCACGTGCAGTCGAGCGGCAAGAAGGAAGTGTCGGTCGCCAACGTGCTGGTGGCGATCTTCAGCGAGAAGCACTCGCACGCCGCCTACCTGCTCACGCTGCAGGACGTGTCGCGACTCGACGTCGTGAACTTCATCTCGCACGGCCTCGCCAAGTCGGGTGACGAGCGCGAGCAGCGCGGCGAGGAGGGCGCGCAACCGGAGGCCGAGCGCGAGGGCGAGGGCGCTTCCGCGCTCGAGAAGTACGCCACCAACCTCAACCGGCTCGCCGCCGACGGCCGCATCGACCCGCTGATCGGTCGCCAGCTCGAGATCGAGCGCACGGTCGAGATCCTGTGCCGGCGCCGCAAGAACAACCCCCTGTACGTGGGCGAGGCGGGCGTCGGCAAGACGGCGCTGGTCGAGGGCCTGGCGCGGCTGATCGTCGAGGGCAAGGTGCCCGAGGTGCTGGCGGGCAGCACGGTGTACTCGCTCGACCTCGGCTCGCTGATCGCCGGCACCAAGTATCGCGGCGACTTCGAGAAGCGCCTGAAGGGCGTGCTGTCGGAACTGAAGAAGGAGCCGGGCGCGATCCTGTTCATCGACGAGATCCACACCGTGATCGGCGCCGGGGCGGCCTCCGGCGGCGTCATGGACGCGTCGAACCTGATCAAGCCCGCGCTGGCCAACGGCGAGCTGCGCTGCATCGGCTCGACCACCTACCAGGAGTTCCGCGGCATTTTCGAGAAGGACCACGCGCTGACGCGGCGCTTCCAGAAGATCGACGTGGTCGAGCCGTCGGTCGCCGAGACCATCGAGATCCTGCGCGGCCTGCGCCCGAAGTTCGAGGAGCACCACGGCATCCGCTACGCCGACGAGGCGCTGATCGCAGCGGCCGAGCTGTCGGCGCGCCACATCAACGATCGCCACCTGCCCGACAAGGCCATCGACGTGATCGACGAGGCCGGCGCGCGGCAGCGCGTCAAGCCGGTGGCCGATCGCGAGCCGGTGGTGACGGTCACGCAGATCGAGGACGTCGTGGCGCGCATGGCGCGCATCCCGCCGAAGACCGTGTCGTCGAGCGACCGCGACGTGCTGCGCAACCTCGAGCGCAACCTGAAGCTGGTGATCTACGGCCAGGACAAGGCGATCGAGACGCTGTCGGCGGCCATCAAGATGTCGCGCTCGGGGCTCGGCGACCAGCGCAAGCCGGTCGGCTCGTTCCTGTTCGCGGGCCCACCGGCGTCGGCAAGACCGAGGTGACCCGCCAGCTGGCGGCGGTGCTCGGCGTCGAGCTGGTGCGCTTCGACATGTCGGAGTACATGGAGCGCCACACCGTGTCGCGGCTGATCGGCGCGCCGCCGGGCTACGTGGGCTTCGACCAGGGCGGCCTGCTCACCGAGGCGATCACCAAGAACCCGCACTGCGTGCTGCTGCTCGACGAGATCGAGAAGGCACACCCGGACGTGTTCAACCTGCTGCTGCAGGTGATGGACCACGGCACGCTGACCGACAACAACGGGCGCAAGGCCGATTTCCGCCACGTGGTGATCGTGATGACCACCAACGCCGGCGCCGCCGAGATGAGCCGCGCGTCGATCGGTTTCGTCGCGTCGGACAATGCGCCGGACGGCATGGAGGCAATCCGCCGACTGTTCGCGCCGGAGTTCCGCAACCGCCTCGACGCGATCGTGCAGTTCGAGGCCCTCGACGAACGTACCATCCAGCGCGTGGTCGACAAGCTGCTGGTCGAGGTGGAAGCGCAGCTCGAGCAGAAGGGCGTGGCGCTGCACTTGTCGGACGAGGCCCGGGCCTGGATCGCGCAGCGCGGCTACGACCCGAAGATGGGCGCCCGGCCGATGGCGCGCGTCATCCAGGAGCACATCAAGCGGCCGCTCGCCGAGGAACTGCTGTTCGGCCGGCTGGCCAAGGGCGGCCACGCGTTCGTCGAGACGACGGCGGACGGGCAGCAGCTCAAGATCGAGGTGCGGTCGGCGGAAGAGCCGGCGCTGCTCGAATAAGGAAGCGGGAATGATCAGGGGATAGGGGATAGTCAGAAACGAGAACGGCCGGTAATTGCCGGCCTGCTCTTCACTATCCCCTATCCCCTATCATACCCCCTTCCCTACTTCCCTCGGTAGACGATGCGTCCCTTCGTCAGGTCGTACGGCGTCATCTCCACCGTGACGGCGTCGCCGGTGAGGATGCGGATGTAGTTCTTGCGCATCTTGCCCGAGATGTGGGCGGTGACGACGTGGCCGTTCTGCAGCTGCACGCGAAACGTCGTGTTGGGCAGGGTCTCGACCACCCGGCCTTCCATCTGGATTGCATCTTCCTTCGACATGCAGCCTCTCAACGGCCCCGTGGGCCGCGCGAATTCTGCATAAAGGCCTGTTGCAATGCAATGGAAGCCTGCCGCCAGCGCGGGTCCGGCTGCAGGTCCGGGATGGCCGCCGCGAGCTCGGCGACGAACTCCCGGCGCGGGATGCTGCGCGCGCCGAGGCTCTCGAGGTGCGCGCTCGCCACCTGGCAGTCGATCAGCCGGCCGCCCAGCGAATGCACCAGCTGCGCCAGCGCATGCAGCGCCACCTTCGAGGCGTCGCGCTCGACGCTGAACATCGACTCGCCGAAGAACACCTGCCCCAGCGCGACGCCGTACAGCCCGCCCACCAGCCGGTCACCGTCCCAGGTCTCGAGCGAGTGGGCGTGGCCGAGCTCGTGCAGACGCTGGTAGGCGGCCTGCATCTGCGGCGAGATCCACGTGCCTTCCGGGCGCATGGCAGGGTCGGCGCACCGCCGCATCACCTCTTCGAAGGCGCGGTCCAGCGTGACTGCGAACCCGCGGTTGCGCAGCGTCTTGCCGAGGCTGCGCGACACCTTGAGTTCGGCCGGGTAGAGCACGGTGCGCGGATCCGGCGACCACCACAGGATCGGCTGTCCGTCGGAGAACCACGGGAAGATGCCGCGCCGATAGGCTTCGAGCAGGCGGGCCGGCGCGAGGTCGCCCCCGGCGCACAGCAGTCCGTCCGGTTCAATCAGCGCGGTGTCGACCGGCGGGAACGCGTCGGGCGGATCACCCGGATGCAGCCACGGAATCACGGCGACGGCCCGCGCTGGAACGGCAGGTGCAGCGCCGCGGCCGCAATGTACTCCGCCACTGCGGCCCGCTCACGCTCGAGGTAGCGAGCCACCGCGGCATGGAATCCCTCGTGCGCGAGCCAGTGCGCGGACTGCGTCAGGGTCGGCTCGAAGCCGCGCGCCAGCTTGTGCTCGCCTTGCGTGCCGGGGTCGAACGACTCGAGGCCGGCGGCGATGCAATGCTCGATGCCGCGGTAGTAGCACGCCTCGAAGTGCAGGCAATCCTCGGGTGCGGCCGAGCCCCAGTAGCGTCCGTACAGCGTGCCGCCACCCTGGAAGAAGATTGCGGTCGCCACCGCCGTGCCGTCGCGCTCGGCGAGCTGCACCAGCACCGTGCCCGGCTGCGCCTGCGCTGCGGCGGCGAGGAACTCCGCGGTCAGGTAGTGCGCGTTGCCGTGCTGCAGGAAGGTGCGCTCGGAGAAGCCGAACACCGCAGCCCAAGTCTGCGCGTCGATCGATTCGCCGGCCAGGCTGCGGAACTCGATGCCCGACTCGGCAACGCGGCGCCGCTCGCGCTTCACTTTCTTGCGCTTGTCCGCACGGAAGCCGTCGAGGAAGTCGTCGAAGTCGCGGTAGCCGCGATTGCGCCACAGGAAGCGGCAGTCGTTGCGCGGCAGGAAACCCGCGTCCTCGAGCGCGCGCTGGTCCTCCGCGGTGGTGAAATTGACGTGGGCGCCGGAGTGGCCGGTGCGGGCCGCGTCCAGCCGCAGGGCTGCAGCAAGTGCTGCGCGCACGGCAGCCGCATCCGCCGCGTCGCCGCGCACCAGCAGGCGCGGCCCGGTCACCGGCGTGAACGGCACCGCTGCCAGGTGCTTCGGGTAGTAGTCGAGACCGGCGCGCGCATAGGACTGCGCCCAGCTCCAGTCGAAGATGAACTCGCCCCACGAGTGCGCCTTCAGGTAGCGCGGCACCGCGCCGACCAGGCGCCCGTCGCCATCGCGCAGCAGCAGGTGCTGCGGCCACCAGCCGCTGTCGCCGCCGACGCAGCCCGACGACTCGAGTTGCGCGAGGAACCCGTAGTCGAGGAACGGGTTGCCGCCGCGGTCGAGCGCCTGCCAGTCCTCGGCCGCGACCTCGGCGAGGCGCCCGACGCTGTGCGTGTGCAGGCGCAAGGGGAAGTGCGGCCGTCCGTCTCAGTGCGCGGCGTCGAACTGCTCGAGGTACTTGTCCGCGTCGAGCGCCGCCATGCAGCCGGTGCCGGCCGAGGTGATGGCCTGCCGGTACACGTGGTCGGCGACGTCGCCCGCGGCGAACACGCCCGGCACGCTGGTCGCCGTGGCACCACCATCGCTACCCGTGCGCACGGTGATGTAGCCGCCCTTCATGTCGACCTGGCCCTCGAAGATCTGCGTGTTCGGCGTGTGGCCGACGGCAATGAACACGCCGGCCACCTTCAGGTCGCGCGTGGCGCCGCCGGCGGTCGGTTCGAGCCGCACTCCCGTGACGCCCGAGTCGTCACCCAGCACTTCCTGCACGTTGTGGTTCCAGACGATCTCGACCACGCCGGCGCGCTCGCGCTCGAACAGGCGGTCCTGCAGGATCTTCTCCGAGCGCAGCTTGTCGCGGCGATGCACCAGCGTCACGTGCGAGGCGATGTTCGACAGGTACAGCGCCTCCTCGACTGCGGTGTTGCCGCCGCCGATCACGGCGACGCGCTGGCCGCGGAAGAAGAAGCCGTCGCAGGTGGCGCAGGCCGAGACGCCGCGGCCGCGGAACGCCTGCTCGGACTCGAGGCCGAGGTAACGGGCGCTCGCGCCGGTGGCGATGATCAGCGCGTCGCAGGTGTACTCGCCGCGGTCGCCCTTGAGGAGCAGGGGCCGGCGCGAGAAATCCACTTCGTTGACGTGGTCCATCACGATCTCGGTGTCGAAGCGCTCGGCGTGCTCGCGCATGCGCTCCATCAACCCGGGGCCGGTGAGGCCGTGCGGGTCGCCCGGCCAGTTGTCGACCTCGGTGGTGGTCATCAGCTGGCCGCCCTGTTCCATGCCGGTGAGCAGCAGGGGCTTGCGATTGGCGCGCGCGGCATAGACGGCCGCGGCATAGCCGGCGGGACCAGAGCCGAGGATGATCAGCCGGGAGTGACGGGGACCGCTCATGTATACTTCCTCGCGCTTCTGGCGCGTCGCGTCCGGGGTGGGCGCGGCATGGTAAGCAACCAGCCGCCGGACGGCAAAGCGCCGGCAGGCGCGCCGTGACCGGCCGGTCGCGCCGGGTTCATGGCATTACCGCTCTGGTGCGGGTAATCTTCGCAACTTCATAGGGTTACGGGAAAGTCTTGAGCTTTCTGGTGATGGCGAGTGGCTAGGACCGAATCGAAGCGCGAAGCCAGGCCCCAGGCGGCCATCGTGGCGCGGGGCCTGCGCGAGAGCGCGCTGTGGATCTTCGGGGCGTTGGCGTTGATCCTGTTCGTGGCGCTCGCGAGCTACGACCGTGCCGACCCCGCGTTTTCCTCGACCGGCCAGGACGGCCCGGTCACCAACCTGATCGGCCCGTTCGGCGCGTGGCTCTCCGACCTGTTCTTCGTGCTGTTCGGCGGGCCGGCGTACCTGTTCCCGATCATGCTCGGCGTCGCCGGCTGGTCCCTGTACCAGGAGCGCACCAGCCAGGAGCCGATCGACCGCCGCGCGATGGGCCTGCGCGGGCTCGGCTTCGCACTCGCGCTCGCCACCAGCTGCGGCCTCGCAACGCTGCACTTCACGGGCGGCGCGCTACCGAACACCGCCGGCGGCGTGCTCGGCGCGCTGGTCGGTGACGGTCTCGCCACGGCCCTGAGCTTCCTCGGCGCCACGCTGCTGCTGCTCGCGGTCTGGCTCGGCTCGGTGTCGCTGTTCACCGGCGTGTCGTGGATCGAAGTGATGGATCGCCTCGGCCGCGGCGTGCTGCAGGGCATCTCGTGGCTGCGCGACCGCATGGCGACCGCACGCGACGTCAAGGCCGGCCGTGAGGTCAAGCAGGCGCGCCAGGAAGTGGTGCGCGAGGAGCAGAAGAAGGCCGCGGACCGCAAGCCGCCGAAGATCGAGGCACCGGCGCCCAAGGTCGAGAAGAGCGAGCGCGTCGAGAAGGAGAAGCAGGTGGCGCTGTTCGAGCCGCCGGGCTCGACGGAGCTGCCGGAGCTGTCGCTGCTGGACGACGCGCCGCCGCGCGTGGGCGGCTACTCGGCCGAGGCGCTCGAGGCGATGTCGCGGCTGGTGGAACTGAAGCTGCGCGACTTCGGCGTCGAGGCCGAGGTCGTCGAAGTGCATCCGGGACCGGTCATCACGCGCTTCGAGCTCAGGCCGGCGCCGGGCGTGAAGGTGGCGCAGATCTCGCACCTCGCCAAGGACCTCGCCCGCGCGTTGTCGGCGGTGAGCGTGCGCGTCGTCGAGATCATCCCCGGCAAGTCCACCATGGGCCTCGAGATCCCGAACGAGACGCGCGAGATCGTCACGCTCGGCGAGATCATCAAGTCGAAAGCCTACGACGAACTGCACTCGCCGATCGCGCTGGTGCTCGGCAAGGACATTGGCGGCAACCCGGTGGTCGCCGACCTTGCGCGCATGCCGCACCTGCTGGTCGGCGGCACCACGGGCTCCGGCAAGTCGACTGCAGTCAACGCCATGGTGCTGTCGCTGCTCTACAAGTCGTCCGCGGAGCAGGTGCGGCTGATCATGATCGACCCGAAGATGCTGGAGCTCTCGGTGTACGAGGGCATCCCGCACCTGCTCGCGCCCGTCGTCACGGACATGAAGCAGGCGGCGAACGCGCTGCGCTGGTGTGTTGCCGAGATGGAGCGTCGCTACCGCCTGATGGCTTTCGCGGGCGTGCGCAATCTCGCGGGCTATAACCGCAAGGTCAAGGACGCGGCCGACGAGGGCAAGCCGCTGCGCGACCCGATCGAGATGAAGCAGCTGCTGCCGGACGCCGACCCGTCGTCGATCCCGCCGCTCGAGCCGATGCCGTACATCGTGGTGATCGTCGACGAGCTCGCCGACCTGATGATGATCGTCGGCAAGAAGGTCGAGGAGCTGATCGCGCGCCTGGCGCAGAAGGCGCGTGCCTCCGGCATCCACCTGATCCTTGCGACCCAGCGACCGTCGGTGGACGTGATCACCGGCCTGATCAAGGCCAACATCCCGACGCGCATCGCCTTCCAGGTGTCGGCCAAGGTCGACTCGCGCACCATTCTCGACCAGAGCGGCGCCGAGGCGCTGCTCGGCCACGGCGACATGCTGTTCCTGCAGCCCGGCACGTCGCTGCCGGTGCGGGTGCACGGCGCGTTCGTGTCGGATGCGGAAGTGCACCGCGTCGTCAGCAAGCTCAAGGTCATGAGCCCGCCCGTGTACCTCGACGAGGTGCTCGACGGGCCGTCGGCGCCGATTCCTGGCCTGCCGGGCGAGCCCTCCGGCGGTGAGGAGGGCGGCGACCCGGAACAGGACCCGCTGTACGACGAGGCCGTGAAGATCGTCACCGAGAGCCGCAAGGCGTCGATCTCGGGCGTGCAGCGCCGTCTCAAGATCGGCTACAACCGCGCCGCGCGGATGATCGAGGCGATGGAGGCGGCGGGTCTCGTCGGCCCACTGCAGTCGAACGGCGCCCGCGAGGTGCTCGCCCCGCCGCCACCCGAGGTGGACTGAGATGGCCCGCGCGGCGTGCTGGCTCGGCGGCCTGCTGGCCTGCCTGGTCGCGCCGGTGGCGCTGGCGCAGGGTGGCGATGCCGTCGCCCGCGTCGACCGCTACCTCGCCACGCTCAAGACCCTGAGCGCGAACTTCAGCCAGGTCGTGCGCAACCGCGACGGCCAGGTCACCGACCGCGCGTCCGGCACGCTGTCGATCGCGCGCCCGGACCGCTTCCGCTGGGACTACCAGAAGCCTTACCTGCAGACCATCGTCGCCGACGGCAAGCGGCTCTGGCTGTACGACAGCGATCTGCAGCAGGTCACGGTACGTGCGCTCGAGCAGGGGCTCGGCTCGACGCCGGCGATGCTGCTGTCGGGCGCCGGCAAGGTCGGCGACGCGTTCGCTGCGGCGGGCGTGGAGACCAAGGGCGACTGGACGTGGTGCCGGCTGACGCCGAAACAGGACGGCTCGGACTTCGAGCAGGTGAGCCTCGCGTTCACGCGTGGCGGCGAGCTGGCCGCGATGGAGCTGCGCGACAAGCTCGGGCAGTCCACCGTGATCGAGTTCGGCGCGGTCAAGCGCAACCTGCCGCTCGACGACAAGCTGTTCCGCTTCGAGCCGCCGCCCGGCGCCGACGTCATCGGCCGGGCCGAGCCCTGAGCCGCGCATGCTGCCGCTGGCGCACGCGCCGGCCTGGCTCGTCGCGAGCCTGCTGCTCGTCGCCGGTGTCGTGTACGGCAGCCTGGCGCTGATCGGTCCGGACCTGCCGCTGCCGACCCACTTCGACAAGCTCGAACACCTCGTCGTATACGCGGCACTGGCCTTGTGGTTCACGGGGCTGGTGCAGCGCCGGCATTATTGGACGGTGATCGTCGGACTGGCGGTGCTTGGACTGACACTCGAGTACCTGCAGTTCGAGATGCGCCGTGGCCGCATGGGCGATCCCTGGGACATGGCGGCCAACCTGCTGGGCATCGCGGCTGGCGTCACGCTCGCCGTAACGCGCACCGGCGGGTGGGCGCCGAAGGTCGAGGCATGGTTGAGCCGCAACTAGAACTCGAGCCACGTGAGGCTGGCTGGCGGCCGCTCGCCGACCGCATGCGGCCGGCAGCCCTCGACGAGTTCGTGGGGCAGGAGCACCTGCTCGCGCCCGGCAAGCCGCTGCGGCGTTTGCTCGAGGGCCGCAGCCTGCATTCGATGCTGCTGTGGGGTCCGCCCGGCACCGGCAAGACCACGCTGGCGCGGCTGGTCGCGCGCACCTGTGACGCGGAGTTCGTGGCGCTCTCGGCGGTGATGGCCGGCGTCAAGGACGTGCGCGCCGCGGTCGAGCAGGCGCAGGTGCTGAAGCGCGAGCGCGGCCGGCAGACGGTGCTGTTCCTCGACGAGGTGCACCGCTTCAACAAGTCGCAGCAGGATGCGTTCCTGCCGTACGTCGAGGACGGCACGGTGTGCTTCATCGGCGCGACCACCGAGAACCCGTCGTTCGAGATCAACAGCGCGCTGCTGTCGCGGGCGCGCGTGTACGTGCTGCGTGCGTTGACGCTCGACGATGTGCGCGAGGTATTGCGCCGCGCACTGCAGCACGAGGCGCCTGGCGACGCGGTGCGCGTCGAGCCCGACGCACTGGAGACCCTGGCGCGTGCGGCCGATGGCGACGCGCGGCGCGCGCTGAACCTGCTCGAAGTGTCGCTCGACCTGGCGCGGGCCGGGGAGGGCGTCATCAGCGATGCCATCGCCGGCGAAGTGTCGGCCGGCGGCTATCGGCGCTTCGACAAGAAGGGCGAGCAGTTCTACGACCAGATCTCGGCGCTGCACAAGTCGGTGCGCGGCTCGGATCCGGACGCGGCGCTGTACTGGCTGTGCCGCATGCTCGACGGCGGCTGCGACCCGCGCTACGTGGCGCGGCGCGTGCTGCGCATGGCGTCCGAAGACATCGGCAATGCCGACCCGCGGGCACTGGCGCTGGCGCTGCAGGCGTGCGAGACCTTCGAGCGGCTCGGCAGTCCCGAGGGCGAGCTGGCGATCGCCCAGGCCGTCGTGTTCATGGCGTGTGCCGCGAAGAGCAACGCCGTGTACACGGCGTTCGGTGCGGCGATGGCGGACGCCAAGCAGCACGGCACGCTCGACGTGCCGCTGCGCCTGCGCAACGCGCCCACCGGGCTCATGAAGGGGCTCGGATACGGCCAGGGCTATCGTTACGCGCACGACGAGCCCGGCGCCTTCGCCGCGGGCGAAAAGTACTTCCCCGACGGGATGGAGCCCGCGCGCTATTACGAGCCCGTCGACCGCGGCCTCGAGATCAAGATCCGCGAGGCGCTGGCACGGCTGAGAAAATAGGAGGGGACGGTCTCTTGAGTGTCCCCGGGTCGGGGACACTCAGAGACCGTCCCCTCCTTGAACTACAATTGCGACTTTTGGCCTCATAGCCCAGGTTCCCGACATGCTCGACACCAAGCTCCTGCGCAACGACCCCGACGCCATCGCCCGCAACCTCGCGCGCCGCGGCTTCGTGCTGGACGTCGAGCGCTTCCGTGCGCTCGAAGATCGCCGCAAGGTCGCACAGGTCGCGGCCGACGAGACGCGCTCGGCGCGCAATGCCCACGCCAAGAAGGTGGGCATGGCGAAGGGCAAGGGCGAGGACATCGGCGGGCTGCTCGAAGAAGGCAATCTGCTTGCCCGCAAGCTCGAGGGTCTCGACAAGGAACTCGCGGCCGTGCAGACCGAGTTCGACGAGCTCGTGCTCGGGCTGCCCAACCTGCTGCACGAGAGTGTGCCGGACGGTCGCGACGAGAACTCCAACGTCGAAGTGCGCCGCTGGGGCACGCCACGTGAGTTCGATTTCACGCCGCTCGACCACGTGGCCATCGGCGAGAAGATGGCGCTGCTGGACTTCGAGGCGGCCGGCCGGATTTCCGGTGCGCGCTTCGTGGTGCTGAAGGGTGCGGTGGCTCGCCTGCACCGGGCATTGATCCAGTACATGCTGGATCTCCACACGTCGCAGCACGGCTACACCGAGGTGTACGCGCCGTACCTCGTCGCGCGCCAGTCGCTGGTCGGTACCGGACAGCTGCCGAAGTTCGAGGCCGACCTCTTCCGCGTCACTGGCGGCGAGTCGGAGTTTTTCCTGATCCCCACCGCCGAGGTGCCGGTCACCAACCTCGTGCGCGAGTCGATCCTCGAGGCGAACACCTTGCCGCGACGCTACGTCGCGCACACCCCGTGCTTCCGTTCCGAGGCGGGCTCGTACGGCAAGGACACGCGCGGCATGATCCGGCAGCACCAGTTCGAGAAGGTCGAACTGGTGCAGATGGTCCGGCCGGAGGATTCGTACGCTGCGCTCGAGGAACTGACCGGCCACGCCGAGAAGGTGCTGCAGGGCCTCGGGCTGCCGTACCGCGTCGTGGCGCTGTGTGCGGGCGACGTCGGTTTCGGCAGCGCCAAGACCTACGATCTCGAGGTGTGGCTGCCGGGACAGCAGAAATTCCGCGAGATCTCCTCGTGCAGCAACTACGAGGCGTTCCAGGCGCGACGCATGCAGGCGCGGTGGCGCAACCCGGCGACCGGCAAGCCCGAGCCCGTGCACACCTTGAATGGATCAGGCGTCGCCGTCGGTCGCGCACTCGTGGCGGTGCTGGAGAACTACCAGCAGGCCGATGGCAGTGTCGTCGTGCCCGATGCGCTCAAGCCCTACATGGGCGGCGTCGAGGTAGTGCGCGGATAGCCTGGCGAGGTCGACCGACGACGCGATTTCTTGCGCGAACGCGCCATTTCTGGACGTGGCGCGGCCTGCTGACATGGCGCAAGTTCGCCCATGCCTCTCGGCCTTGAGCGATTGTCGTTGTGACAGGCCCCTGCCATCTGTAAACTATGGTTGTACAATGCGTCAGCACTGACCGTGCTGCAGACAGCGACGTTTAGACGCTGGTTGCTCAGTCTCGAGGATGAGCGTGCGCGAGCACGCGTTGCACGCGCATCAAGCGCGCCGAAATGGGCAACCTGGGAGACATACGTTTGGTCGGTCGTGGCGTGCTGGAAATGCGCGTCGACTATGGACCTGGATACAGGGTCTATTGCGCGCGCCGGAATCGTTTGCTCGTGCTGCTCTTGTGCGGTGGCGACAAGAGAACGCAATCGGCCGACATCAAGCGGGCACAGCGCATGGTGCAGGAGATTGGATCGTGAGCGACACCAGACAAGGCTTGGACCTATCGAGGTTCGACGCCGCGGATTACCTGACGTCTCCCGAGGCCGTCGCCGAATACCTCCGGGCCGCAATGGAGGAAGCGGGCGACGACCTGACATACATGTCTTCCGTGCTCGGGGACATCGTAAGAGCGCGCGGCGTGCGGGAACTGTCGAATCGAACAGGCATCACCCGGCAGGGTCTCTACAAGGCGTTGGCTCCGAAAGGCAATCCGAGTTTCGTAACCGTGCTACGAGTCCTGGACGCGCTCGGACTTGCGCTGGTGCCGGTGCCGAAGGCGGAACAGGAACGTAGTAGATGTGCCCAGATTGGTCCGGGCAGGGGCGCGAAGCGCGCCGCGACGGTTCGAGCGGCGAAGCCGGCGCTTGCGGCGTCGCGTGGCAAGGCGAAGTCCCTGTCAAAGTTTCGGCGATCGGTGGGCGAGGCCTGAGGCTTGCCTTTAGTGCCTTGCAGTACAATTGCGCGCCGCGAATCACTGGTCACGGAGAGGTGGCAGAGCGGTTGATTGCACCGGTCTTGAAAACCGGCGAGGTGTCAAAGCCACCGAGGGTTCGAATCCCTCCCTCTCCGCCACGAGTGAGAACGCCCCGCGACGGGCATTGTGTCAGGGGGGGGCTACGATGCAGCTGCCGCCCGACCTGGCTTTGATCCGACCCGAGCACACGCGCCTTCTGGCTGGGCGCGAGATCCGCGACGGCTTCGGCCGTACCTCGTGTACCGAGTCGCCACTCCGTGTACATTCCCGCGAGTCACAGGGAGGGCTCGCGCATGGACTCGATCCTGGGGCTGTCGGGGCGACTGATGGGCCTGTGGCTCGCGATTGTCGGGATCGCGGTTGTGTTCGGCGTTCTGTATTCGATCGGGAATTCTCTAAGCCATCGGAAGCGGCATCGGAACCGTGCCGACCAGAGAGGGTCGAGCGGTATAGTCGCCGCCAGGCCCAATGAGCGTCCGCTCGGCCACCTCGACCAACGGCCGCGTCGACATCGACATGCGCACTCTCATCGGATGGTTGACGGCCTTCATCGCCGGCAGTGCCGGGTGGTGGCTCGGCTCCAAGGTCGGCCTTGGCACGGCCGTCGTGCTCGGTGCCGTTGCGACAGGTGTCGGCCTGTATGCCGGCTACCGATGGTTCGACCAGAACCTCAAGTAGTCATCATCAGGTCGCAACCAGTCGGGGCGGGACTAGAGCGGTTGCTCTTGCATTGCGGCATGACCCCAACGTGACCGCGTGCTATACGACCGTGGTCCAAGAAGAAACCGACGCAGCCGCGAGCAACCGCCGCGGCCGGCGTAATTCACGTGGGAGAAAGACACATGCGTAACTCGATGCGATCGATCGTGCTGCTGTTGGCGGCATTGACCTGCGGCACGGCTGCGGCACAGGAGCATTTCACGGACGGTCCCGTCTGGTCGATTGCTACCTACCAGGTCGAAGACGGGCAGGGCGATGCCTATGCGAAGTGGCTGAGGACTTATGCCCTGCGCAACTACACGGAGGCCAAGAAGCAAGGCCTGATCCTGGACTGGAAGGTCTTCGTGCAGGAACGCGCCGGCCCCGGCGACTGGGACATCGCGATCGCCACGCTCTATCCGAGCTACGGCAAGGCGATGGACTACAGTGCCACCGACGAGTCCAAGTGGGACGCGATCCAGGCCGAAACCTGGAAGACGGCCGATCGCGACAAACAGCGCGAAGCGTCGGCGCCGCGACTGGCAATGCGCAAGTACCTCGGCACGCGCTACGTGCGCGAGGTCACGCTGAAGCCCATGCCCTGATTGCAGCGCATTCCAGGACTGGCACGACCCCGGCCTTGCGCCGGGGTCTTTGCGTCAGCCTCCGCCAAGCTCGGCCGGTGTACGATGCGGACCCATGCAAAAAACCATCCTCATCACCGGTTGCTCGAGTGGCATCGGTGCCGCCCTCGCGCGTGACTTCCACAAGCGCGGCCATCGCGTGTACGCCACTGCCCGGCGGCGGGAATCGCTGGCGGCGCTCGAAGCGCAGGGTATCCACGGCCTCGTGCTCGACGTCGACGACGACGCCTCGATCGCCGCTGCCTTGGCGACCGTGGCGCAGGACGCAGGCCACCTCGACCTGCTGGTCAACAATGCCGGTTTCTCGCAGGTCGGCGCGGTGGTGGACCTGACGCGTGACGACCTGCGGCAGCAGTACGAGACCAACGTCATCGCGCCGGCGGCCGTAACCGCCCAGGCCGTGCCGCTGCTGCGGGCAGCAGTCGCGAAGAATGGCAGCGCGGTGGTCGCCAACGTGGGCAGCATCGTCGGCCTGTTCACCACGCCGTTCGCGGCGGCGTACTGCTCCAGCAAGGCGGCGATTCACTCGCTCACGGACGCGCTGCGCATGGAACTGGCGCCGTTCGGCATCAGCGTGGTGTCGATCCAGCCCGGTGGCGTGCGCTCGAGCTTCGGCCAGCATGCCGAGGCGGCCATTCGCCTGCCCGAGGGCTCGATCTACCGGCCTGTCGAGGGCGGCATCCGAGCCCGCGCGCAGGCCGGGCAGCAGGGAGCGACGCCCGCCGAGGAGTTCGCGCCGCCGGTCGTCGAGGCGCTGCTGCGCAATCCGCCGCCGCGCGTCATCCGCGGTGGTGCCAACAGCGTGCGGCTGCCGCTGCTCAAGCGGCTGCTGCCGGCCGCGATGTTCGACGGCAAGCTGACGAAGATGTTCGGGCTCGACGCGCTGCGCTGATCAGCCGCCGTTCTCGCGCTCGCGCCGACTGGCGCGCAGGTCGTCGCGGGTCTGCGCATAGACGCGCGCAAACTCCTCGGTGAACGGATGCGGCAGGCCGTCGCCGACGTGCTGGGTGATCACGCGGTAGAACTCCGCGTAATGCTCCCAGTACCTGGGACGCGGATCCTGGCCGGGCGCCAGTGTGCGCGCACGACCCTGCTCGAACTGGTCCGCCACGCTGCTGGGCGACAGCTGTCGCAACACCGTATCGAGGCCGGCCTGCATGGCGGCCTGCACGGCCAGCTCGTGGTCCTTCGCCTCCTGCAGCACGTCGCGCAGCGAATCCACCGGGCCGCCGTACAGGCGGCCGTGCGACTCGAACAGGCGCACCAGTGCCTGCTCGACGCTGGAGGAGTTGCGCAGCGGATTGCTTACCGCGGTCGACCCGGTGGCGGACGCGGGCGTAGCCTTGGCGCGCGACTGGGCGAGATCGTTGAGGCCGACGACTGCCTCGCGCAGCAACTGGCCGGCGATCAGCGGCAGCATGGACTGTGCCTCGGCCGACAGCGCCGCCGGATCGATGCCGGCGCCGCGGCAGAACGCCTGCACAGCGGAGTGCAGGTCGGTCCACGTGGTCGCCTGCTGGTGTAACGGTTGGACCTGTTGCCGCGCGTCGATGCGGCTCTGTCGGCGAGCCACTGCGTCGGCCAGTTCCTGGCGCGTCAGCGCGCGGGTACGCACGGCCCACTCGGGCGCGCTGTTTGCCATGGCCGCGGTGCGGCGGGGGGCGGCGCAGGGGCCGGGGTTTCCAACGCCGGCACCTCGGCCTCGACCCGGAGCGGGGGCTGCGCGGTCGCACTCTCCATTGCCGGCGGCGTGCGCGGTACCGGCTGTGTCTCGAGCATTTCCCGGAATTCCCTCGGCAGCTTGATGCCGAAGACGTTGCGCACCGAGATCGATCCCGAGTCCTCCGGCGCCCGCGGCGCCAGCAAGCTATCCATGTCGAGGTCGGCGCCGATGTGTTCGTCGAGGTGCTTGGCGGCGGAGTGTTCGTCGGCTGCGGCCGGCAGGAAGTCGATCCGCGCGTCGACGCTGACGATCATGTCGTAGTCGCCGATGCGCAGGCGGTCGCCGTCGTGCAGCGCGACCGGGCCCGTGGCCGACACCGGGTCCTCGGCGTCGTTGACGAACACGCCATTGGTGCTGGTGTCCTTTATCCAGTAATCGCCGTTGCGGTACTCGATTTCACAGTGATGACCCGACACCACGCGCTCAGGGTCGGGCAGCACCCAGTCGTTGTCCGGGGCGCGGCCGATCGTGCCGCCATTCACGCCGAAAACGCGCGAACGCTGCTCGCCGAGCTCGCGGTAGTGGTCACTGATGACGCGCAGCTTGATGGCCATGATTGCGGCCTCCTTGTAATATGTCGCGGCTCTCTTCGCAAGCAAACGGCTCACGAATGCCGCCCAGCCACCTGTTCAAGGTCGTGTTCCATGCCCAGGGCAAGGTCTACGAGATCTACGCCCGCAAGGTGGGCCACGGCAGCCTGTTCGGCTTCGTCGAGGTCGAGGAACTGGTCTTCGGCGAGCGGTCCGCGGTGGTCGTCGACCCGGCGGAGGAGAAGATCAAGGCGGAATTCGAGGGCGTGAAGCGCACCTTCCTGCCGCTGCACTCGGTGATCCGCATCGACGAGGTCCGCAAGCAGGGGGTCAGCAAGATCTCGACGGCGGATGCCTCGAACGTGACGCAGTTCCCGTTTCCCGTGTACACGCCCGGCGATTCCGGGCCGCGTGGCAAGTAGCCCGACCCCGATGCTCACCCTCAGCGGCGCCCCCGCGATCTCCGATTTCCGGCTCGCCAAGCTCCTCGCCACGATCCGAGACCGGGTCGGCCACGTCACCCGGCTCGACTCCCGCTACCTGCACTTCGTCGACGTCGAGCGCCCGCTCACCGGGGACGAGCGGCGGGTCCTCGAGTCGTTGCTGCATTACGGGCCGCGGGCCCCGGAGACGATTCCCGTCGGCCAGCAGGTGCTGGTGGTGCCGCGCTTCGGCACAGTCTCGCCGTGGTCGAGCAAGGCCACCGACATCGCGCATGTCTGCGGACTCACCGCAGTGCGCCGCATCGAGCGCGGCGTCGACTACTTCGTGGAGGCGGGCCGGCCGCTGTCGCAGGCGGAATGGACGGCGGTCGGCGCCGTACTGCACGACCGCATGACCGAGAGCGTGCTGCACGAGGCCGGCGAGGCCGAGGCGCTGTTCGCGCACGCCGCGCCGCAATCGCTGGCGACGGTGCCGCTGCTGGCCGAAGGCATTGCTGCGCTCGAGCGTGCCAACGTGACGCTGGGCCTTGCGCTGTCGGACGACGAGATCGCCTACCTCGACCACGCATTCCGCGAGCTGCGTCGCGACCCGACGGACGTCGAGCTGATGATGTTCGCGCAGGCGAATTCCGAGCACTGCCGGCACAAGATCTTCAACGCCGACTGGATCGTGGACGGCGAGCGCAGCGACAAGTCGCTGTTCGGCATGATCCGCAACACGCACGCGCGCAATCCGCGCGGCGTGCTCTCCGCGTACCGCGACAACGCCGCGGTGATCGAAGGCTGGCATGGGCGGCGCTGGTTCGCGCCGCCGGGCGGCGGTGCGTACTCCGGGTCCGACGAGCCGATCGACATCCTGATGAAGGTCGAGACGCACAACCACCCGACCGCGATCTCGCCGTTCCCCGGCGCCGCGACCGGCTCGGGTGGCGAGATCCGCGACGAGGGTGCGACCGGCCGTGGCGCCAAGCCCAAGGCCGGCCTGGTCGGATTCAGCGTGTCGAACCTGCGGATCCCGGGAGCGGTACAGCCCTGGGAGCAGGACCTCGGGCGGCCCGACCGCATCGTGTCCGCGCTGCAGATCATGCTCGAGGGCCCGATCGGCGCGGCGGCCTTCAACAACGAGTTCGGCCGGCCGAACATCTACGGCTATTTCCGCACTTTCGAGCAGCGTGTCGAGTCGCAAGGCCGCTCGCCACTGCGCGGCTACCACAAGCCGATCATGATCGCGGGTGGCCTCGGCAACATCCGCCGCCAGCACGTCGAGAAAGCCGAGATCGTGCCGGGCTCCAAGATCGTGGTGCTCGGCGGACCGGCGATGCTGATCGGCCTCGGCGGCGGTGCGGCGTCGTCGGTGGGAGCGGGCGCCAGTTCCGCCGAACTCGACTTCGCCTCGGTGCAGCGTGGCAATCCCGAGATGCAGCGCCGCGCCCAGGAAGTGATCGACGCCTGCTGGGCGCTCGGCAGCGACAACCCGATCCTGCTGATCCACGACGTTGGCGCGGGCGGGCTGTCGAACGCCGTGCCGGAGTCCGTGCACCAGGGCACCTCCGGCGGTCGCGTCGACCTGCGCAAGGTGCTGAGCGACGAGCCGGGCATGTCGCCGCTCGAGATCTGGTGCAACGAAGCGCAGGAACGCTACGTGCTGATCGTCGCGGCGGCGCAGCTCGCGGCGTTCGGCGCGTTGTGCGAACGCGAGCGCTGCCCGTTCGCCGTGATCGGCGAAGTGACTGGCAATGGCCGGCTCACGGTGGCGGATCCGCTGTTCGGCAACACGCCGGTGGACATGCCGCTCGCGACCCTGCTCGGCAAGGCGCCGCGCATGTCGCGCGACGTGCACCGGCTGCCGGGTGCCGGCGATGACTTCGATCCCGCGGCCGTCGACCTGCGCGAGGCCGTGTTCCGCCTGCTGCGCCTGCCGACGATCGCGGACAAGACGTTCCTGGTGACCATCGGCGACCGCTCCGTGGGCGGCATGATCAGCCGCGACCCGATGGTCGGCCCCTGGCAGGTACCGGTCAGCGACGTGGCCGTGACGGTGAGCGACTACTTCTCGCTGCACGGCGAGGCGATGGCGATGGGCGAGCGCACGCCACTCGCACTGCTGGACGCAGCGGCCTCCGGACGCATGGCCGTGTGCGAGGCTGTGACCAATATCTGCGCCGCGGACATCGCGCGCATCGAGGACATCCGGCTCTCCGCCAACTGGATGGCGGCCTGCGGCGAGCCCGGCGAGGATGCCGACCTGTTCGATACCGTGCACACCGTCGGCATGGAGATCTGCCCCGAGCTCGGCATCGCCATCCCGGTCGGCAAGGATTCGCTGTCGATGAAGACCGCCTGGCGCGACGGCGAGGAGGCGCGCAAGGTCGTGGCGCCGGTGTCGCTGATCGTGTCGGCGTTCGCACCGGTGACGGACGTGCGCCGCACGCTGACGCCGCGGCTGCGCACCGACTGCGGCGACACCGCGCTGCTGATGATCGACCTCGGCGCCGGCCGCAACCGGCTCGGCGGCTCGTGCCTCGCCCAGGTCTATGGGCACGTCGGCCGCGACGCGCCGGATTGCGACGATGCGCAGCGCGTGCGCCGGTTCTTCGAAGCGATTGGCCGGCTGCGCGCCGAGGGCCTGGTGCTCGCCTACCACGATCGTTCCGACGGTGGACTGTTCGTGACCCTGGCGGAGATGGCCTTTGCCGGACGGTGCGGCGTCGACGTCGAACTGCCGGTGAGCGGTTCAGCCGCGACCGTGGGTGCCCTGTTCGCCGAGGAACTGGGCGCGGTGGTCCAGGTACGCATGACCGACGTCGAGCGAGTGCAGCAGGTGCTGCGGGATTGCGGTCTTGGCGGCCTGGCGCAGGTCGTTGGCCGGGTCACGAGCGATGATCGTGTGAGGATCCGGGCTGCCGGCCGCGAGGTGTTCAACTCGTCGCGAACCGAAATGCGAGCTGCGTGGTCCGAGACCAGTCACCGCATGCAGTCGCTGCGCGACAACCCGGATTGCGCGCGCGAGGAGTACGCACGAGCCACGGACCCGGGCGATCCCGGCCTGTTCGCAAAGCTGACCTACAGTCCATCGGACGACGTGGCGGCACCGTACATCCAGACTGGCGTGCGACCGCGGGTCGCGATCCTGCGCGAGCAAGGCGTGAACAGCCAGATGGAGATGGCGGCGGCGTTCCACCGCGCGGGGTTCGAGGCGCTCGACGTCCACATGACGGACCTGATCGCCGGTCGCGAGGGCCTCGCGGACTTCCGCGGGCTGGTGGCCTGCGGCGGCTTCTCGTACGGCGACGTCCTCGGCGCCGGCGAGGGCTGGGCCAAGTCGATCCTGTTCAATACCCAGCTGCGTGACCAGTTCGCCGCGTTCTTCGAGCGTCCCGAGACGTTCACGCTCGGCATCTGCAACGGGTGCCAGATGCTGTCGACGCTCAAGTCGCTGATTCCGGGCACGGAGCATTGGCCGCGATTCGTCCGCAACCGCTCGGAGCAGTTCGAGGGCCGCGTGGCGCTGGTCGAAGTGCTGCCGTCCGCGTCCATCTTCTTCAGCGGCATGACCGGCAGCGTGCTGCCGATTGCCATCGCGCATGGCGAGGGCCGCGCCGAGTTCGTCGACGACGCCGACCTCGGCGCCTGCGTCGACGGCGGGCTGGTCAGCCTGCGCTTCGTCGACAACCACGGCCGCTCGACCGAGACCTATCCAGCCAATCCCAACGGGTCGCCGCGCGGCATCACCGGCCTCACCAGCCATGACGGCAGCGCCACCATCCTGATGCCGCACCCCGAGCGCGTGTTCCGCACGGTGCTCAATTCCTGGCAGCCACCGGAGTGGGGTGAGGACGGTGGGTGGTTGCGGATGTTCCGCAACGCTCGCGTCTGGGTCGGTTGAGCGGGCGATCTACTCGCTGGCGCGACTGATCGCGTCGCGGGCTGCAGCGGGTTCCGGGCGCGTTCCCGAAAACGCCGTGAACCCGTCCATGGGGGCTCCGGGCGCGGCGTCCATGCCGCGCACGGTTTCGGGAACGCGCCCGGAACCCGCTGCACTCCGCGACGCTCGATTGCGCTGACGCGATCCGTTCGCTGGCTGCCGCAGAGGTGGCGGCGGCGTGTCGCGTCGGCTGGCGCAGCCGCACGCGATAGCGAAACGGGCGGGTGCGGGTGAACGACGCGCGCTCGGGGAGGCCGGCGCGGGTTTGCGGGGCGTCACGCGACACGGACGTCGCGTGCGAGCCCCAGGGATGGTTCCCGGCGTCCCCGCAAACCCGCGCCGGCATCCTCGACCGCGCGGAGCAACACGTAGCGCAGCCAACTCGGCAGCGTCAGTCGGATCCCGTCGCGCGGCCGATGGTCGTGATCTTCGGCAACGACTCCTCGGCGAAGAACCGCCGCACCATCATCGCCTGCTGCAGCCGTCCCTTGCGGACGTACGCCTCGTACAGCATGTCCTTGAGGAGCTCGAGCAGCACGCCCGCCTCGAACGGCCCGATTTCCGGCATGGACGGCCATGCGTCGGCATCGGAGCCGAACAGGATCTTCTTCACCGTGTTGAAAGTCTCGGCGTCGATCTCCGCCATCTCGCGCGCCTCGGCGAGCTGGTTGAAGATCTTCATGCGGCCGTTCTCGCCGAGGTCCTGGATCACCGCCTGTGCGGTGCGCCGGCACATCGAGGCGAACGCGTTGAAATGCCCGGCGGAGTAGCTGCCGAGCGCCTCGCGGAACAGCTTCTCGCTCGCTTCCGGCAGGTAAGTGAAATTGAACTTCTCGCGCGCCCGCTCCAGCTCGACGAAGTTGTTCGCCAGCTCGACGCGGTTGGCCGCGTACATCTTCACCGCGAAGCGCAGGAAGATCGGTGCATTGCACGAGTCGCAGCGGTACACGACGCCGACATGGCTCGGTCGCGCTGCCACCAGCTCCGCGTACTGCGGTACCGACACTGCCGTGACGTGCGAGAACACCTGGCAATGCGGGCAATTGAGCGCCAGGCTGCGCTCCTGGTCGTGGTGCAGGCGGCTGTTCGCGTCGACGTAGACGGACATGGCGGCATCCGCGGCAGGGCAACTGGCCCGGAGTGTATCAGCGCGCGGCGAGGGCGTCGCTCGCGGGGGCATTGACCGGGTCGACCGCCAGGTGGCCCCCGTCGGTCAGGCGCACGGCGAGCCGCCCGCCCGGCACCATCGGCTGCCACTGGCCGTGGATCACGCGGGGTGCGAGCAACGGTTCCCCGCGCCCTGCCCCGAGGCCCGCGAGCCATGGGGGCGGCCCGGTATCGGCGGCCAGGGCACGCGAGGTGGCATCCGCCGCGCCCGAGGCATCCTCGCCGGCGGGGCCTGCCGGACGGGACGACAGGCGCTCGATGCGGTAGCGGGGCTCCAGCCCCAGCGGCGCGCTCCAGATGGCCCACCGCGGCGCATCGACGTCGAGCCGCCACTGGTCGCCCCGGAGATCGACGACCTGCATGCGGCCGGAAGGCAGGTGCGTGAGCTTGACGCGATAGCGGCTCGGCGCGATCCGTTCGAAGAACAGTTCGGCGAGGGGCAGGTTGTCGAACTGCGCTCTCGTAGTGCGCGAGATACCGGGTCAGCGGCAGCACAACCGCGACCACGACACTCGCGGCGATGGCGAGCAGCAGCTGGCCGGACGCAGCCCAGCGCCGGCCCGCGAGCCAGCGGCTCCAGGCCAGCAGCAGGGTGACGACGGCGAAGGCAGCGAGGATGACCAGCACCGGCCGCACGGCGTCACCCGACGAAACGCGAACAGGCCCCGCTGCGCACCACGCCGGCGAGCATCTCGATGTCACGGTCGAGGCGGTGATCCTGCTGGCGTTGCGGCACGTGCTCGCGCACGAAGGCGTGGACCCGTTCGAGCTCCGGCGTGGTGGTGAGCGGTCGCATCGCATCGACGGCCCGCGCCGCGGCGAGCAACTCGATGCCGAGCACGCGCGCGGTGTTGGCGCAGATCGCGAGCAGCTTGCGTCCTGCCCACGGCGCCATGCTGACGTGATCCTCCTGGCCGGCGGACGTCGGCACGCTGTCCACGGAAGCCGGGTGCGCGAGCGTCTTGTTCTCGGAGACCAGTGCCGCCGCCGTGACGTGCGCCATCATGAAGCCTGACTCGAGGCCGGGTTCGCTGGCGAGGAACATGTTGAGGTTCGGGTTGACGCGACGGTCGAGCAGGTCGATGCGCCGCTCGGCGATGCTCGCGAGCTCCGCGACCGCGATGGCGAGAAAGTCGCTGATGAAGCCGACCGGCTCGGCGTGGAAGTTGCCGCCGGAGAGGATGTCGTCGCCAAAGATCAGCGGGTTGTCGGAGACGCCGTTGATCGCCGCGCCCAGTACCTGCCGGGCGTGGTTGAGCGTGTTTTCGACTGCGCCGAACACCTGCGGCATGCAGCGCACGGCGTAGGGGTCCTGCACGCGGCCGCAGTCCTCGTGGCTGCGCAGGATCTCGCTGTCAGTGAGCAACGAACGCAGCCGTTTCGCGACCGTCGCCTGGCCGGGCAGCTCGCTGGCGGCGTGGATGCGCGGGTCAAACGGGGCATGGCTGCCTGCCAGCCCTTCGACGGTGAGCGCGCCGGCGACGATCGAAGCGTCGAGCAGACGCTCCGCCTGGAACAGGCCGTCCAGCGCCAGTGCGAGGCTCAGTTGCGTGCCGTTCAAGAGCGCGAGGCCTTCCTTCGCCTGCGGTTCCAGTGGCTCGAAGCCCGCGGCACGTGGCACGTCGGCGCCCGACAGCTCGGCCCCGGCCTGCAGCGCCTCGCCCTCGCCGATCATCGCCAGTCCGATGTGCGCAAGCGGGGCGAGGTCGCCCGAAGCGCCGACGGAGCCTTGTGACGGCACGACGGGCAACACGTCGGCGTTGAGCAGTCCGAGCAGCATGTCCGCCATGAGCGGCCGGGCGCCCGAGAAGCCCGCGGCGAGCGCGTTGGCCTTCAGCAGCAGCATGCGGCGCACGATCGGCGCGGGCAGCGACTCACCCACGCCGCAGGCGTGGCTGCGGATCAGGTTGAGCTGCAGCTTGCGGGTCTTGCCGGTCGGGATGACCCGGTTGGCGAATGCGCCGAAGCCGGTGTTGATGCCGTAGCAGACCTCGCCGCCCGCGACGGCACGCGCCACGGCTTCCACCGAGGACTGCATGCGCTTGCGGGCTGCCGGAGCCAGCCGCACGACCGGACGCTGCGCCTCGAACGCCCGCAGTTTCGCCAGCGTCAGGCGCCGGCCGTCGATCTCGAGCGTGGGTCTGCGTCGTGCCTTGGCCATGCGTTCCCCCGCGCGCAGTGTAGCGGCCTCAGGCGTGCAGCGGCCGATAACGCACGCGATGGGGCTGCTCGGCATCCTCGCCGCGGCGCCGCTTCAGGTCCTCGACGTATTCCGAGTAGTTGCCCTCGAACCAGACCACTTCGCTGTTACCCTCGAAAGCGAGGATGTGGGTCGCGATGCGGTCGAGGAACCAGCGATCGTGCGAGATCACCACCGCGCAGCCCGGGAACGAGAGCAGCGCTTCCTCGAGCGCGCGCAGCGTCTCGACGTCGAGGTCGTTGGTGGGCTCGTCGAGCAGGATGACGTTGCCGCCTTCCTTGAGCACCTTGGCGAGATGCACGCGGTTGCGCTCGCCGCCCGACAGTTCGCCGATCGACTGCTGCTGCTGCGCGCCGCGGAAATTGAAGCGGCCGACATAGGCGCGCGACGGCGTCTCGTAGTTGCCGACCTTGAGCATGTCGAGGCCGTTGGAGATTTCCTGCCAGACCGACTTCTTGTCGTCGAGTGACTGGCGTGACTGGTCCACGTAGGCGAGCTGCACCGTGGGCCCGATGCGGATCTCGCCGGAGTCCGCGGTCTCCTGCCCGGTGAGGATGCGGAACAGGGTGGTCTTGCCGGCGCCGTTCGGGCCGATGATGCCGACGATGCCGCCCTGCGGCAGGTTGAAGTTCAGGTTCTCGAACAGCAGCTTCTCGCCGTAGGCCTTCGACAGGCCCTTGGACTCGACCACCAGCTCGCCGAGGCGCGGGCCCGGCGGGATGTAGATCTCGTTGGTCTCGTTGCGCTCCTGGAATTCGCGCGACTGCAGTTCCTCGAAGCGCTGCATGCGCGCCTTGCTCTTGGCCTGGCGGGCCTTCGGGTTCTGGCGTACCCACTCCAGCTCGCGCGCCAGCATCTTCTTGAGCGCGTCCTGCTGCTGTTCCTCGACCTTGAGGCGCGCCTCCTTCTGCTCGAGCCACGAGGAGTAGTTGCCCTGCCACGGGATGCCATGGCCGCGGTCGAGCTCCAGGATCCAACCCGCCACGTTGTCGAGGAAGTAGCGGTCGTGGGTCACCGCGATGACGGTGCCCGGGTACTGCTCGAGGAAGTGCTCGAGCCAGCGCACCGACTCAGCATCGAGGTGGTTGGTCGGCTCGTCGAGCAGCAGCATGTCGGGCTTCGACAGCAGCAGCTGGCACAGCGCCACGCGGCGCCGCTCGCCGCCCGAGATCTTCGTGACGTCGGCGTCCCACGGCGGCAGGCGCAGCGCGTCGGCAGCGACCTCGAGCTGGCGGTCGAGGTTGTGGCCGTCGGCGGCCTGGATGATCGCCTCGAGCTTGGCCTGCTCGGCGGCAATCTTGTCGAAGTCCGCGTCCGGCTCGGCGTAGGCGGCGTAGACCGCGTCGAGCCTCGCGAGCGCGTCCTTGATGTGGGCGACCGCCACCTCGACATTGCCGCGCACGTCCTTGGTCGGGTCGAGCTGCGGCTCCTGCTGCAGGAAGCCGATCTTGATGCCCGGCTGCGGCCGCGCCTCGCCCTCGATCTCCGTGTCCAGGCCGGCCATGATCCTGAGCAGCGTGGACTTGCCCGAGCCGTTCAGGCCGAGCACGCCGATCTTGGCGCCGGGGAAGAAGCTCAGGGAGATGTCGCGGAGGATGACGCGCTTCGGCGGCACGATCTTGCCGACGCGGTTCATCGTATAAATGAACTGGGCCATGTCTTGAGGTTCGCAGCGGGGGCGGAAAAGGGCCGCGATTATGCGGCCTCGGCCGCTGCCGCGTCACGTCGTGCGACTGACGCTCGCTGCCGTCGCGGCGCTGGCTCTCCGTAGGCCGGGCGTTGGAGCTGCCGGACTGCCGGCGCGGGGACGCCGGGAACCATCCCTGGGGCTCGCACGCGACGTCCGTGTCGCGTGACGCCCCGCGCCGGCAGTCCGGCAGCCCCGACGCCCTCCAGCGGAGGGTGCGTCGCGCGTGGCCGCCCGGATCCAATGCCACTTCCCGATGCCTCGGTGTCGCGGGTTGCCGCCATCGCCAGTGCAGGCGGCCCTCGCGGCCACCACCGCAGGTTCAGCGGCGGGGTCAGGGTCGGGGATCCAGGGCGCCGGGGCGTCACGCGACATGGACGTCGCGTGCGAGCCCCATGGACGGTTCCCGGCGTCCCCGGCGCCCTGGATCCCCGACCCTGACCCCGCCGCCGGAGCCACCGGCACGGCGGCTCGGAATGCACGCGCGCAGCCGGCCAAGTGCGGCAACCCGCGAGCCCGAACCCGCAACCGGCTACAATTGCGCGTCCCCACCGTGGAGAGCCCATGTTCCCCGCCAGCATGCAGATCGCCGGGTTCGACCCCGAACTCGCGACCGCGCTCGACCACGAGCGCACCCGCCAGGAAGAACACATCGAGCTGATCGCCTCAGAGAACTACGCGAGCCCGCGAGTGCTCGAGGCGCAGGGATCGGTGCTCACCAACAAATACGCCGAGGGTTACCCCGGCAAGCGCTACTACGGCGGCTGCGAGTACGTCGACATCGCCGAGCAGCTCGCCATCGAACGTGCGAAGCAGCTGTTCGGCGCGGACTACGCCAACGTGCAGCCGCACTCCGGCTCGCAGGCCAACGCAGCTGCCTACCTCGCGCTGATCCAGCCGGGCGACACGCTGCTGGGCATGAGCCTCGACCACGGCGGTCACCTCACGCACGGCGCCAAGGTCAATTTCTCCGGCAAGGTGTTCAAGGCCGTGCAGTACGGCCTCGACCCGGCCACCGGCGAGATCGACTACGCGCAGGTCGAGCGCCTCGCGCACGAGCACAAGCCGAAGCTGGTCATCGCCGGCTTCTCCGCGTACTCGCGCGTCATCGACTGGGCGCGCTTCCGCGCCATCGCCGATGCGGTCGGCGCGTACTTCCTCGTGGACATGGCCCACGTGGCGGGCCTGGTCGCCGCCGGCGTGTACCCGAACCCGGTGCCGCACGCGGACGTGGTCACGACCACCACGCACAAGACGCTGCGCGGCCCGCGCGGCGGCCTGATCCTGGCGCGCGCCAACGACGAGCTGACGAAGAAGTTCAATTCGCTGATCTTCCCGGGCACGCAGGGCGGGCCGCTGATGCACGTGATCGCCGCCAAGGCGGTGGCGTTCCGCGAGGCGCTGCAGCCGGAGTTCGCGGATTACCAGCGACAGGTGGTCGCCAATGCGCGCGCCATGGCTGCCGCGCTCATGGCGCGCGGCTACAAGATCGTCTCGGGGGGCACCGACAACCACCTGTTCCTCGTCGACCTGATCGAGCGCACGCTACACCGGCAAGGACGCGGACGCCGCGCTCGGCCGGGCCAACATCACCGTCAACAAGAACACGGTGCCGAACGACCCGCGCTCGCCGTTCGTCACCAGCGGCCTGCGCATCGGCACGCCGGCGGTGACCACGCGCGGCTTCAAGGAGGCCGAGGTGACGGCGCTCGCCGGCTGGATCGCCGACGTGCTCGACGACGTGAACGACGAGGCGGTGATCGAGCGCACGCGCCAGGCGGTGCTCGACATCTGCCGCCGATTCCCGGTCTACGGCTGAGCCGGGACGCGACTGGGGTTCCCGAGCGATGCACTGCCCGTTCTGCACGCACGAGGAAACCAAGGTGATCGATTCGCGCCTGGCGGCCGAAGGCCAGCAGGTGCGGCGCCGGCGCGAGTGCCTGCAGTGCGGCGAGCGTTTCACGACCTTCGAGTCGGCGGAGCTGCTGATGCCGCGCATCGTCAAGAGCGACGCGACGCGTGAGCCGTTCGAAGAAGGCAAGCTGCGCTCCGGCATGCTCAAGGCGCTGGAGAAGCGGCCGGTGTCGAGCGAGGCCGTGGACGCGGCAGTCAACCACGTCTGCCACAAGCTGCGCACGCTCGGCGAGCGCGAAGTCCCGGCGCGCCTGATCGGCGAGCTGGTGATGGACGAGCTGCACCAGCTCGACGAGGTGGCCTACGTGCGCTTCGCGTCGGTGTACCGCAGCTTCCAGGACGTGGACGCCTTCCGCGAGGAGATCGAGCGGCTGCGCCACCGGCGGCCGCGCACTGCCGAGGACCTGCAACTCGGGCTGTGGTCGCAGCCTGAGCCCGAGGATCGCGGCAAGTGAGCGCGTTCGACGCGGACGACCACCACCACATGGTGCGGGCGCTGGAGCTGGCGCGGCACGGCCTGTATTCGACGCCGCCCAATCCGGCCGTCGGCTGCGTGCTGGTGCGCTGGGGCCAGGTGGTGGGCGAAGGCTTCCACCAGAAGGCCGGCGAGCCGCATGCCGAGATCATGGCGCTGCAGGAGGCGGGCGTCGCCTCGCGCGGCGCGACGGCCTACGTCACGCTCGAGCCCTGCTCGCACCAGGGGCGCACGCCGCCGTGCGCCGATGCGTTGATCGCCGCAGGCGTGCGGCGCGTGGTGGTCGCGATGCGCGACCCGAACCCGCGGGTGGACGGGTCGGGACTCGCGCGGCTCGAGGCGGCCGGCATCAAGACTGCGCACGGCCTGCTCGCGGGCGAGGCGGCCGAGATCAACCGCGGCTTCGTCCGGCGCATGGTCACCGGCCGGCCGTGGGTGACGCTGAAGCTCGGCGCCAGCCTCGACGGGCGCACTGCGCTGGCCGACGGCACCAGCAAGTGGATCACCGGCGAGCGGGCGCGTGACGACGTGCAGCGGCTGCGGGCGCGATCGTCCGCGATCGTCACCGGCAGCGGCACCGTGGTGGCCGACGACCCGATGCTCACCGTGCGCGACCCGGAACTCGACACGCGCGGCCGACGGCCACTGCGCGTCGTGCTCGACTCGTCGCTCGTGACGCCACCGACCGCGCAGGTGCTGAGCTTCGCGGGTTCGACGCTGGTGCTGACGCGCGATGCGCAGTCGCCGCTGGCAGAGCCGCTGCGGGAGGCGGGGGCCCGCGTCGAGTCCGTGCGCCAGTCGCCGGAGGGGCTCGACCTCGAGGCCGTGCTCGAGCGCCTGGGCGAACTCGAGTGCAACGAGGTGCTGGTCGAGGCAGGTCCGACGCTCGCCGGCGACTTCGTGCGCCGCGGACTGGTGGACGAGATCGTGGTGTACATGGCGCCGGTGGTGCTCGGCGACCTGGCGCGCGGCCTGTTCAACCTGCCGCCGCTCGCGCGCATGTGCGATCGCTGCGAGTTCGAGTGGCGCGAAGTGGCGCGCATTGGCGACGACCTGCGGCTCACGTTGCGGCCGCGGCGAGGAGGGGGCTGATGTTCACGGGGATCGTGCAGGGCGTGGGTCGGATCCGGTCGGTCGAGCCGCACGGCGGCGACGTGACGATGTGGATCGAGACCGGGGCAGTCACGCTCGCCGACGTCGGGATCGGCGGCAGCATCGCCGTGAATGGCTGCTGCCTGACCGCCGTGCAACTGGAGGGCAACGCCTTCAAGGCCGACCTGTCGCGCGAGACGCTGTCGCTCACGACCGCGGGGGGCTGGGACGCCGGCACGCCCGTGAACCTGGAGAAGGCGCTCACGGCCGGGCAGGCGCTCGGCGGCCATTACGTCACGGGCCACGTCGACGGCGTAGGCGAGGTCGTCGGCCGGCACGAGGACGCCCGCTCGGTACGGGTCGAGTTCGAGGTGCCGCCGGATCTCGCCCGCTACATCGCCCGCAAGGGCTCGGTGTGCGTCGACGGTGTCAGCCTGACCGTCAACGGCGTGGCGGGGCGGCGCTTCGACGTCAACCTCGTGCCGCACACGCTCGAGCAGACCATCCTCGGTGGCTACCACCCCGGGACGCGCGTCAACCTCGAGGTCGACATCATCGCCCGCTATCTCGAGCGGCTGGTGGCCGAGGGGCGCTGACGGATCCGCTCAGGTTGCGCGGCGGCCTGCTACACTGACGCGCTGCAGCGTCTCAGTGGCGCTGCGATTCTGAAAAATATATTCGATATAAATCAATAAGTTACCAGGCTTACTGCATGGGATCCCTGAACACGATCGACGAGATCCTCGAGGACCTCCGCCAGGGGCGCATGGTCGTGATCATGGACGACGAGGACCGCGAGAACGAGGGCGACCTGGTGATGGCGGCCTCCAAGGTGCGGCCCGAGGACGTGAACTTCATGGCGCGCTACGGGCGCGGCCTGATCTGCCTGACGCTGACCCGCGATCGCTGCCGCCAGCTGCGCCTGCCGCTGATGGTCAGCGACACGGATGTCGACCACGGCACCAACTTCACCGTCTCGATCGAGGCGGCCGAGGGGGTCACCACCGGCATTTCGGCCTACGACCGGGCGCACACCATCCGCACCGCGGTCGCGCCCGACGCGCGGCCGGATCACCTGCGCCAGCCCGGTCACATCTTCCCGCTGATGGCCCAGCCGGGCGGGGTGCTGACCCGCGCCGGGCACACCGAGGCTGGCTGCGACCTGGTGCGCATCGCCGGCCTCGAGCCTGCCGCCGTGATCGTCGAGATCCTGAACGAGGACGGCACGATGGCGCGCCGGCCGCAGCTCGAGGCCTTCGTGCGCGAGCACGGCATCAAGATCGGCACCATCGCCGACCTGATCCGCTACCGACTCGAGAAGGAGCGGTCGGTCGAGCGCATCGCCGAACGCGACGTGCAGACCGACTTCGGCCCCTTCCGCCTGTACTGCTACGAGGACCACGTCAACGGCACCGTGCACCTCGCGCTGGTGCACGGCCGGATCGACGCCGGCGACGCGCCGCTGGTGCGCGTGCACCTGAAGGACACGGTGCGCGACCTGGTTGGCGTGCACGAGGAGAGCCACAGCTGGTCGCTGCGCAGCGCGATGGAGCGCATCGCGCGCGAGGGTTCGGGCGTGGTGGTGCTGCTGCGGCCGCACGAGAGCCCGCTCGACGTCGCCGAGGCGGTGCGCTCGGGCGAGCGGCCGGCGATGCCGACCAGGGCGCGCGGCGCGCAGGTGCTGCGCACCTACGGCATCGGCGCACAGATCCTGCGTGACCTCGGCATCGCGCGCATGCGCGTGCTGAGCGCACCGAAGCAGATGCACGGCCTGTCGGCCTTCGGGCTCGAGGTGGCCGCGTACGTGGACGAAGCGACCTGAAGGATTCCGGCATGGACAACATCCGCACCCTGAACGGCGACCTGGTGGCGCGCGACCTGCGTTTCGCGATCGTTGCCGCGCGCTTCAACGACATGATCGTGGACTCGCTGATCCGCGGCGCGGTCGACGTGCTGCTGCGCCACGGCGCGACAGAGAAGCAGCTCGAGATCATCCGTGTGCCCGGCGCCTACGACCTGCCGTTCGTCGTGCGACGCGTCGCGGCGAGCAAGCGCTACGACGCGATCGTGGCGCTCGGTGCGGTGATCCGTGGCGCCACGCCGCACTTCGACCACGTCGCCGGGCAGTGTGCCGCGGGCCTGGCCCGCGCCGCGGACGACACCGGCGTGCCGGTCGCGTTCGGCGTGCTGACCACCGACACCATCGAGCAGGCCATCGAGCGGGCCGGCACCAAGGCCGGCAACAAGGGCGCCGACGCGGCGCTGTGCGCGCTCGAGCTGGCCAACCTGCTGCGCCGCCTGGAAGGCTGAGCATGACGCCACGCCCCGAACGTGCCGGGCGCGCGCGCGGCCTGTCGCGCAAGCTCGCCATGCAGGCGCTGTACCAGTGGCAGCTCACCGGCCAGACCGCCGCCGAGCTGCGCAACCAGTACGCGGACGAGGAGGGCTTCGGCGACGCCGACGCCGACTATTTCCGCGAGCTGCTGAACGGCATCACCGACGGCGCCGCGGTGCTCGACGCGACGCTCGGCGGCCTGATCGATCGTCCGGTCGTGCAGCTCGATCCGGTGGAGCACGCCGTGCTGTTGATCGGGCTGTACGAGCTCGGGCAGCGCCCGGACGTGCCCTACCGGGTGGTGATCAACGAGGGCGTCGAGCTCGCCAAGCGCTTCGGCGCGACCGAGGGCCACAAGTTCGTGAACGCAGTGCTCGACCGTGCCGCACGCTCGCTGCGCGCCGCCGAGCAGGCCGCTGCCGCCCGGGGCTGAGCGAGCCGCGCGTGCCGCTCGGCGAGTTCGACCTGATCGAGCGCTTCTTTTCCCGCGCCGGCGGTCGTGCCGACGTGCTGCTCGGCGTCGGCGACGATGCGGCGCTGCTCGAGGTGCCGCCTCGCCGCGCGCTGGTCGCGGCGGTCGACACGCTGGTCGAGGGCCGGCATTTCCTGCCGGGCGCACCGCCGGAATCCATCGGGCACCAGGCGCTCGCGGTAAACCTGAGCGACCTCGCCGCGATGGGTGCGGAGCCGGCGTGGGCCTTGCTGTCGTTGTCGTTGCCGGTGGCCGAGGAAGCGTGGCTCGCCCGGTTCTCCGCTGGCCTGTACGGCCTTGCCGAGCGACACGGCGTGGCCCTGGTGGGCGGCGACACGGTGCGTGGCCCGCTGGTGGTGACCATCACGGCGCTGGGATTCGTCGCACCGCAGGTGGCGCTACGTCGCGACGGCGCACGTCCCGGCGACGTGCTCTACGTGTCGGGTTGGCCGGGCGAGGCCGCGGCGGGGCTCGAACAGCTGCAGCGCGCACCCGCGACCGGCGACGCGGATCCGCTGGTGCGTCGCTACCGCTACGCCGAGCCGCGACTGGCGCTCGGCCGAGCGCTGGCCGGCCGGGCCTCGGCCGCCATGGACGTCTCGGACGGCCTGTATGGCGACCTGCAGAAGCTGTGCGCGGCCAGTGGCGCGGGCGCGCGGCTCGATCTCGAGCGCCTGCCGATCTCGACCGAGCTCGCGCGACGCAAGGCGCGCCCGGACTGCGAGCGCCTTGTGCTGTTCGGCGGCGACGACTACGAACTGCTGTTCACCGTGCCGCCGGATCGCGCGGTCGCCGTCGAGGCGGAGCTGGCGGCCACGCAGGGTGCGATCGCCGTGCATCGCATCGGCGTCATCGAGGCCGGCGCGGGCGTGCGCTGTTTGCGCGACGGCCATGCCGAGATCCTGCACGGAGGCGGTTATGACCACTTCGCCTGACGGGTCCGCCGCAACGTCGCGGCCGACGGTGCGACACCTCGCGCAGCCGGTGCACCTGCTGGCGCTCGGTTTCGGCTCGGGACTGGCACCGGTCGCGCCCGGCACCTTCGGCTCGCTGGTCGGGCTCGCGTTCGCGCTGGCCCTCGCGCCCCTCGGCCTCGCATGGAACCTGCTCGCGGTGGTGGTGGCGACCGTGGCCGGGATCTGGATCTGTGGCGAGAGTGCGCGCCGGCTCGGCGTGCACGATCACCCGGCGATCGTCTGGGACGAAGTGGCCGGCATGATGATCACGATGCTTGCTGCACCCGACGCCTGGTGGGGCGCGCCGGCGGCATTCGTGCTGTTCAGGATCTTCGACATCGCCAAGCCGTGGCCGATCCGCGAGATCGATCACGGAATGGGCGGCGGGGCGGGCATTATGCTCGACGACGTACTGGCCGGCCTGTTCGCCGCGCTGGGCCTGCTGCTCATCGGCTACGTCACTTGAACACGAACCACGCGCTCGCCGAAACGCACACCTCTCCCATGCTGTCGGCCCCGTCGCTGGTGCCGGAGCGCATCGGCAAGTATTACGTCGTGCACGAGGTGGGTCGCGGCAGCACCGGCACGGTGTACCTGTCGCACGACCCGTTCTACGGGCGCGACGTCGCCATCAAGCTCTATCACTCCACCAGCGCCGACGACGCCGAGAGCCGCAACGCCCGCCGCATGTTCATGGGCGAGGCGCACATGATCGGCAAGCTGCACCACCCGAACATCGTGCCGATCTACGACGCGGGCGAGGAGGAGGGCCGGCGCTACGTCGTCACCGAACACATCCACGGCGCGCGCACGCTGTCGGCGTACTGCCGGCCGGGCAGCCTGCTGCCGATCGACCAGGTGGTGCAGATCGTCTACAAGTGCGCCAAGGCGCTGCACTACGCGCACTCGCGCGGCGTGGTGCACCGGGACATCAAGCCGTCCAACATCCTGCTCACGCAGGACGGCGACGTGCGCATCGTCGACTTCGGCATCGCGCTGGTGTCCGACTCCGAGATCTCGCGCCTCGAGGGCGTGGCCGGCAGCCCGGCCTACATGTCGCCGGAGCAGGTGCAGGGCCATCCGCTCGATTCGCGCTCGGATCTCTATTCGCTCGGTGCGGTCATGTACGAGATGCTGTGCGGCCAGCGGCCGTTCCGCGCCGGCGCGCTTGGCAAGCTGTTGCGCCAGGTGGTGCAGTCGACGCCGGAGCCGCTGCGCGACGTGCGCCCCGAGGTCCCGGAGGAACTCGGGGAGATCATCGCGCGCGCGCTGCAGAAGAATCCCGACGATCGCTTCCGCACCGGCGCCGAGTTTGCGGCCAGCCTGACCCGCGTCCACCAGCGGTTGCGCAGCGTGCAACCGGCGTTCGACGAGGAGGAGCGCTTCGCGGTGCTGCGCCGGCTGCGCTTCTTCCACGACTTCTCGCACGCGGAGATCCGCGAGGTGATGCGAGCCGCCGCCTGGGTGGAATGCATGCCCGGCGAACCGGTGCTGCGCCCCGGCGACATCGACGACCGCTTCTACGTGGTGGTGTCCGGCCGCGTGCAGGTCAGCCGGGGCGGCGACACCGTCGGCCGCGTCGAACAGGGCGGCTGCTTCGGCGAGGCGGCCTTCGCCGAGGGCTCGCGCCGCGACACCGGCATCACGGCCGACGGTCCGGTGATGCTGCTCAAGGTCACCGCCACGCTGCTCGAGCAGACGTCGATCGCCTGCCAGCTGCGCTTCAACAAGGTGTTCCTGCGGGAGCTGATCGAGCGGCTGCAGCGAGGCCGGAAGTCGGAATAGGGGGAATGAGCAGGAGGTAGTGGATAGTGCAGAAGTGCGCGATACCCGCAAGATGCCGCCGCAAACTTCACTACCCCCTATCCCCTAATCCGCTACTCCCTTTCCTTGTCCGCTCAATCAGCGCGTACGCCGAGTGATTGTGGATGGACTCGAAGTTCTCGGCCTCCACCACGTAGGCGAGCACGCGCGGCTCGGCATTCAGGCGCACCGCGACGTCGCGCACGATGTCCTCGACGAACTTCGGGTTGTCGTAGGCGCGCTCGGTGACGTGCTTCTCGTCGGGGCGCTTGAGGATGCCGAACAGCTCGCTCGAGGCTTCCTGCTCGGCGATGTCGATCAGATCCTCGAGCCACAGGTGCTCGGCGACGCGGGCCCGGATGGTGATGTGCGAGCGCTGGTTGTGCGCGCCACGTTCCGAGATGCGCTTCGAGCAGGGGCACAGGCTCGTCACCGGCACCACCACCTGCATCCACATCTGCTCGCGACCGTCCTGGATCTCGCCGATCAGGCTCGCCTCGTAGTTCATCAGGCTCGCCACGCCGGAGACGGGCGCCGTCTTCATGACGAAGTACGGGAAGCGCATCTCGACGTGGCCCGAGGTCGCGTCGAGGCGGCGGGTCATCTCGGCCAGCATCTGGCGGAACGACTCGACCGAGATTTCGCGCTCGTGCTGGTGCAGCACCTCGACGAAGCGCGACATGTGCGTGCCCTTGAAGTTGTGCGGCAGCGCCACGTACATGTTGAAGTTCGCGATCGTGTGCTGCTCGCCCGCGCTGCGGTCCCGCACCCGCACCGGGTGGTAGATGTCCTTGATGCCGACCTTGTTGATCGGGATGCGCCGGGAATCGGCCCGGCCCTGCACGTCGTCCATTGGTACTGGGGTCTTCACGGGACAATCCATGGTCATGCCGCGCCCGGGCGACCACCGGCGGCGGCGCGGATGACGGGTTGGGCTGGCCAGAGTTGCTCGACCTGGTGCGCAATGCCGGCGGCGTCGAGGCCGGCCATGGCCAGGCAGTCCTCGCGCGAGCCGTGCTCGATGAAGCGGTCGGGAATGCCGATGTGGTGCACGGCGCGCTGCAGGCCGTGTGCCGCAAGGCACTCGCTGACGGCGCTGCCCGCACCACCGGCGACGGCGTTTTCCTCGAGCGTGATGACGCAATGGTGGCTGGCCGCGAGCCGGCACACCAATGCCTCGTCCAGCGGTTTGACGAAGCGCATGTTCACCAGCGTCGCGTCGAGTCGCTCCGCGATGGCGACGCACGGTGCGACCATCGTGCCGAACGCGAGCAGCAGCAGGCCGCTGCGGCCCTCGCGCCGTACTTCGGCCCGGCCGACCGGCAGGGCGCTCATCTCGGGCTCGATGGCCACGCCAGGGCCGAGGCCGCGCGGGTAGCGTACGGCCGCCGGGCGATCGAGCGTCACGGCGGTGTAGAGCATCTGCCGGCACTCGTTCTCGTCCGCCGGCGCCATCACCACCATGTTCGGGATGCAGCGCAGGTAGGAGAGATCGAAGGCGCCCTGGTGCGTAGCACCGTCGCCGCCCACCAGGCCGCCGCGGTCGATCGCGAAGGTCACGGCCAGGTCCTGCAGCGCGACGTCGTGGATCAGCTGGTCGTAGGCCCGCTGCAGGAACGTCGAGTAGATCGCCACGACCGGGCGCGCGCCCTCGCAGGCCATGCCGGCTGCGAGCGTCACCGCGTGCTGCTCGGCGATCGCCACGTCGAAGTAGCGTTGCGGGAATTTCTTCGAGAACTCGACGAGGCCCGAGCCCTCGCGCATCGCCGGCGTGATGCCGACCACGCGCGGGTCACGCTCGGCCATGTCGCACAGCCACTGCCCGAAGACCTGCGTATAGGTCGGGCTGGTGGCCTTGTCCTTGAAGATCGTGCCGCTCGACGGGTCGAACGGGCCCGGGCCGTGCCACTTGATCGGGTCGGCCTCGGCCGGCTTGTAGCCGTGGCCCTTCTGGGTCACCACGTGCAGGAACTGCAGGCCCTTCTGGTCGCGCAGGCGGGTCAGGTGGTCGACCAGCCCGTCGACGTCGTGGCCGTCGATCGGGCCGTGGTAGTTGAAGCCGAGCTCCTCGAACAGCGTGCCGGGCAGCACCATGCCCTTCATGTGTTCCTCGGAGCGCTTCGCCAGCTCCCACATGGCCGGCATGCGCTTGAGGATCTTCTTGCTGCCTTCGCGCAGCGCCGTGTAGGTGCGGCCCGAAAGAATGCGCGCGAAGTACAGTGACAGCGCGCCGACGTTCTCCGAGATCGACATCTTGTTGTCGTTCAGCACCACCAGCAGGTCGGGCTTGATCGGCCCGGCGTGGTTCATGGCCTCGAAGGCCTCGCCGGCGCTCATCGCCCCGTCGCCGATCACCGCCACGACGCGGCGCGACTCGCCCGCCTGCGCGGCGGCGAGCGCCATGCCGAGCGCCGCACTGATCGAAGTGCTCGAGTGGCCGACCCCGAAGGTGTCGTACTCGCTCTCGCTGCGGTTCGGGAACGGCGCCAGCCCGTCCTTGAGCTTGATGGTGCGCAGGCGATCGCGGCGCCCGGTGAGCACCTTGTGCGGATACGCCTGGTGGCCGACGTCCCACACCAGCCGGTCGTGCGGGGTGTCGAACACGTAGTGCAGCGCGACGGTCAGCTCGACCGTGCCGAGGCCGGCCGCGAAATGGCCGCCCATCGCGCTCACGGTCTGGATCAGGAACTCGCGCAGCTCGTCGGCCAGCGTCCGCAGCTCGGGTGCCGGCAGCCGCCGCAGGTCGGCGGGTGTCTCGATCGTGTTCAGCAACGGGTAGCTGGGGACGTGCGACATCGGCGCGAAGTTTACCGTAGTGTGTCCGGCCTCACCGGCCTAGTGGCGCCGGCCCAACAGCCACGCCGCGACAGCGGCCAGCGGGCCGTCCTGCCAGCCTTGCTCAGCGAGCGCGTCGGCGGCTTCCGCGTGCAGCTGCTGCACCCGTTGCCGCGCGGCTTCCAGGCCGACCAGCGCGGGATACGTCGGCAGGCCGCGGGCCTGGTCGCTGCCCACCGGCTTGCCGAGCAGCGCCTCGTCGCCCGCGACGTCGAGGATGTCGTCCTGCACCTGGAAGGCGAGTCCGATGGCTGCAGCGAACCGCTCGAGTGCCGCGCGACCCGCGTCGTCCAGCGCCGGGGCACTCTGCGCGGCCATCATCACGCTGGCGCGGATCAGCGCGCCGGTCTTGAGTTCGTGGATCTGTTCGAGTTCAGCGACGCTGAGGTTTCGCCCCTCGGCGGCGAGGTCGAGCGCCTGTCCGCCGGCCATCCCCGCCGTGCCGCTGGCCTCGGCCAGCGTTGCGATCAGCTGCACGCGTGCCGCGGCATCGGCAGGCCCGCCCGGATGGCGCGCGAGGATGCCGAACGCGAGCACCTGCAACGAGTCGCCGGCCAGGATGGCCGTGGCCTCGTCGAACGCGCGGTGACAGGTTGGCCGGCCGCGGCGCAGGTCGTCATCGTCCATCGCGGGCAGGTCGTCGTGCACCAGCGAGTACGCATGGATCAACTCAACGGCGCACGCCGCGCCGTCGACGCGCTCGAGCGGCACGCCGAGCGTCTCCGCCGTGGCGTACACGAGGGCAGGGCGAATGCGCTTGCCGGGCCCGAGCGCGCCATAGCGCTGTGCCGCATGCAGTCGTTGCGGCACCGCAGTGTCGGGCGGCAGCCATCGCTCGAGTTCGCGCTCGACGCGCTGCCGCCATTGCTCCAGGCGCTCGTCCAGGGGAGGGGTCATCGCTGCGCGAGTCTCGTGGCCGGCCTATTCGTCCGCGTCGAAGGGCTCAGGCTCGGCTTCCGGGGTCTTGGCGAGCAGGATCTCGACGCGCTGCTCGGCCTGCTTGAGCGACGCCTGGCAGCCGCGCGCCAGCTCGATGCCCCGCTCGAATTGCTTGAGCGCTTCCTCGAGCGGCAGTTCGCCGTGCTCGAGTTTCTCCACCACGGACTCGAGCTCGCCGAGCGCCTGTTCGAAGTCGACCGTCTTGGGCTTGCGGGTGGTCACGATGGCCTCCGGGGATCGGCAAGCGTTGCACACGGCTGGAAGCAGGGTCAACGCAGCTTGTGCGGACGCAAACCGCCGACGGCGCAATACCGGACTCCCCGAATCCCGACTGTTCGACGGAGCTGCTAGCGTTGACTGGCTTTGGGATCCGCTCTACATTGCGGCTCCGTTAGACATAGTCTAAGTAATCCTTGCCGCCGCGGCGAGGGCCGACCCTGGAGGTTTCCATGACGAGCTTGAAGGGCACGAAGACCGAACAGAACCTGAAGGACGCGTTCGCGGGCGAGTCGCAGGCGAACCGTCGCTACCTGTATTTCGCGCAGAAGGCCGACGTCGAGGGCTTCAACGACGTGGCGGCCGTGTTCCGTTCGACCGCCGAGGGCGAGACCGGGCACGCGCACGGCCACCTCGAATATCTCGAGGCGGTGGGCGACCCGGCCACGGGCCTGCCGATCGGCCCGACGTCCAGCAACCTGAAGGCGTCGATTGCCGGCGAGACCCACGAGTACACCGACATGTACCCGGGCATGGCCAAGTCGGCGCGCGACGAAGGCTTCGACGAGATCGCGGACTGGTTCGAGACGCTGGCCAAGGCCGAGCGCTCGCACGCCAATCGCTTCCAGAAGGCGCTCGACGCCCTCTGATCGACCGATCGCGACGGTTGCGAATGAGGGCGGGCCCCGGCGGGTCCGCCCTTTTTTTCGCCCGGCGGCCGCCGGGCTGCATCGAGGGAGACGACCATGGCCGAACACACTCACGTGCCTGCCGGACGGGAGGGCAGCCTCGCTGCGCCCACGCGCCACCCGATCGACTGGCGCAATCCGGACTTCTTCAACGAGGAGTCGCTGTTCAAGGAACTCGAGCGCGTCTACGACCTCTGCCATGGCTGCCGGCGCTGCTTCAGCCTGTGCAATTCATTCCCGCTGCTGTTCGACGCCATCGACGCCTCGCCCACCGCCGAACTCGATGGCGTGGACCGCAAGGTCTACTGGGAAGTGGTGGACCACTGCTACCTGTGCGACATGTGCTACATGACCAAGTGTCCGTACGTGCCGCCGCACCCCTGGAATCTCGATTTCCCGCACCTGATGCTGCGCGCCAAGGCGGTCAGGTTCCGCAAGGGCGAGACGCCGCTGCGCGACAAGGTGCTGTCCGTCCACCGACCTCGTGGGCTCGATCGCCGGCATTCCGGTGGTGTCGAGCGTGGTGAATGCCGTCAACAGGAGCGGCTTCGGGCGCAGCATGCTCGAAAAGACCTTGGCGTGCACCCGCAAGCGCCGGTGCCCGAGTACCACAGCGACTCCGGGCGCAAGAAGGTGGCGCGGGGCGACAAGCCGGGCCTCGAGGTCAAGGCGACGCCCGAGACCCGCGGCAAGGTGGCGCTGTTCACCACCTGCTACTGCAATCGCAACGAGCCGGACATCGACGCGGACCTCGCCGCGGTGTTCCGCCACAACGGCATCCCGGTGTCGGTGTTGCCGAAGGAGCGCTGCTGCGGCATGCCCAAGCTCGAGCTCGGCGACCTCGAGTCGATCGAGCAGGCGAAGAACGTCAACATCCCCGCGATGGCCGCGATGGTGGACCAGGGCTACGACCTCGTGGCGCCGATCCCGTCGTGCGCGCTGATGTTCAAGCAGGAGCTGCCGCTGCTGTACCCGGACGACCCGCAGGTGCAGAAGGTCAAGGCGGCCATGTTCGACCCGTTCGAGTACCTGATGCTGCGGCACAAGGCCGGTCTGCTGCGCACCGATTTCGCTGAAGCCGCTCGGCAAGGTGAGCTACCACGTGCCGTGCCACCTGCGCGTGCAGAACCTGGGGCTCAAGACCCGCGACGTGCTGAAGCTGATTCCCGGCACGGAGGTCGAGCCGATCGAGCGCTGCTCCGGGCACAACGGCACCTACGGCGTGAAGCGCCAGTTCCGCGACACCTCGATGAAGATCGGCAAGCCGGTGTTCAACAAGGTGGCGCAGGCGGCGCCCGACTACTACGCCAGCGACTGCCCGATGGCGGGTCACCAGATCGAGTCGGGGCTGAGCGAACCGAAGCCGCCCACCCACCCGCTGACCCTGCTGCGTATCGCCTACGGAATCTAGCGGCCGCCGCGACGCGAATCGTCGGGCACGCATCGCACATCGGATAGAGGAGCAGGACCCATGAATGCCGCCGCCGCCAGCCCCAGCTGCGAAACTGCGCCCGGAAGATCTCTTCAGCCTCGAGCAGTACGCGAAGCAGCGTGCGGAATTCAGGCCGAAGGTGATCGCGCACAAGCGCAATCGCACGCTGCAGTGCGGCCCGAACGCCACGTGGCTGTTCGAGGATCGCCTGACGGTGCAGTACCAGGTGCAGGAGATGCTGCGCATCGAGCGCATCTTCGAGGCCGAGGGCATCGCCGACGAGCTCGGCGCCTACAACCCGCTGATCCCGGACGGCTCGAACTGGAAGGCGACGCTGCTGATCGAGTTCCCGGAAGTCGACGAGCGTCGGGTGGCGCTGGCGAGCATGAAGGGCATCGAGGACCGCTGCTGGGTGCAGGTGGCGGGCCACGAGCGCGTGTTCGCGATCGCCGACGAGGACCTCGAGCGCGAGAACGACGAGAAGACCTCGTCGGTGCACTTCCTGCGCTTCGAGCTGACGCCGGCGATGGTCGCGGCGGCGAAGGGCGGGGCGGCGGTGTCGATCGGCATGGATCACGATGCGTATCGCCATGCGCTCGATCCGTTGCCGGCGGCGGCGCGCGACGCGCTGGTGCGCGATCTGGCTTGAGGCGTTGATCGCGCTGCGCTGGTTCCGCTGCGCGGTTTGTCGCCGGCAGGCGGACGGTCGGGGCGCATGCGGCGGGACGTCGTGAACCCTTCCCTGGGGACTCCGGGCGCGGCGTCCATGCCGCGCACGGCCCGCCGCATGCGCCCCGACCGTCCGCCCGCCGGCTCCTCTCGCTGACGCGTGGGCGCTCGTCGCTGCGCTCGCGCCGAGCCAGACGCAACCACCACCTTCGCGGATCGCGGCGAGTGAGGAAACGCGCAGTTCGAATGCGCGGCAGCGGTGGCGCACGCGCAGGCGGAGAAGTTGGTCGCGCAGCGAGTCGAGGGCTTCCGGCGTCCGGGAGATCGTGCGCGAAACCGTGCGCGGCATGGACGCCGCGCCCGGAGCCCCCAAGGACGGGTTCACGGCGTTTTCGCGCACGATCTCCCGGACGGCGGAAGCCCGAGCAACTCGCGGCAGCACAGCGCACAGCCAACGCAACGTGCCACAGCGAATGAGCGCTGCTAGAATCCGCGCGCCCTCGAACTCCCGACGCGAGACCGCGGACTAAGCACTGATGACCCAGACCTACACCGCTCAAGACATCGAGGTCCTGAGCGGACTCGAGCCCGTCCGGCGCCGGCCGGGCATGTACACCGACACCAGCCGGCCCAACCACCTCGTGCACGAGGTGGTGGACAACAGCGTCGACGAGGCGCTCGCCGGCCACTGCGACCGCATCGCGGTCACGCTGCACAAGGACGGCTCGATCGAGGTTGCGGACGACGGCCGCGGCATGCCCGTGGACATCCACCCCAAGGAGAAGGTGAGCGGCGTCGAGCTGATCCTCACGCGCCTGCACGCGGGCGGCAAGTTCAACGACAAGACCTACAAATTCTCCGGCGGCCTGCACGGCGTGGGCGTGTCGGTGGTGAACGCGCTGTCGAAGCACCTCGAGACCTGGGTGCGCCGCGGCGGCAAGGAATACAACATCGCCTTCAAGCACGGCAAGGTGCACTCGAAGCTCGAGGTGGTGGGCGAGGTCGGCAAGGCCAACACCGGCACGACGGTGCGCTTCTGGCCCGACGACTCGTACTTCGACAGCGCCGAGGTGTCCGTGCCGAAGCTGCGGCACGTGCTCAAGGCCAAGGCCGTGCTGTGCCCGGGCCTCGAGATGAAGCTCACGGTCGAGAAGACCGGCGAGAGCGAGACCTGGCAGTACGAGGGCGGGCTCGAGCAGTACCTGCGCGAGTCGCTCGAGTCCGCGGAGTGGCTGCCCGAAGAACCGTTCACGGGGGCGATCGAGGGCGAGCAGGAGGGCGTCGACTGGGCGGTGGTGTGGCGTACGGACGGCGGCACGCGGCTCGAGGAGAGCTACGTCAACCTGATCCCCACGGTGCAGGGTGGCACGCACGTCAACGGCTTCCGCCTCGGCCTCACCGAGGCGGTGCGCGAGTTCTGCGAGTTCCGCAACCTGCTGCCGCGCGGCCTGAAGCTCGCACCCGAGGACGTGTGGGACGACACGAGCTTCGTGCTGTCGATGAAGATGAAGGACCCGCAGTTCGCGGGCCAGACCAAGGAGCGCCTCTCCTCGCGCGAGCCGGCCGCGTTCGTCAGCGGCATCGTCAAGGACCAGTTCGGCCTGTGGCTGAACCAGCATCCGGAGGCAGGCGAGCGCATCGCGATGCTCGCGATCGGCAATGCGCAGGATCGGCTCAAGGCGAGCCAGAAGGTGGCGCGCAAGCGCGTGGTGAGCGGCCCGGCGCTGCCCGGCAAGCTCGCCGACTGCTCGAGCCAGGACCCGAAGCGCACCGAGCTGTTCCTGGTGGAGGGAGACTCGGCCGGCGGCTCGGCCAAGCAGGCGCGCGACCGCGAGTTCCAGGCCGTGATGCCGCTGCGCGGCAAGATCCTCAATACCTGGGAGGTCGAGTCGGGCGAGATCCTGTCGTCGCAGGAAGTGCACGACATCACGGTGGCGATCGGCATGGATCCCGCCTCGGACGACCTGTCCGCGCTGCGCTACGACAAGATCTGCATCCTCGCCGACGCCGACTCCGACGGCCTGCACATCGCGACCCTGCTGTGCGCGCTGTTCCTGCGGCACTTCCGGCCGCTGGTCATGGCGGGGCACGTGTTCGTGGCGATGCCGCCGCTGTACCGCATCGACTACGGCAAGCAGGTCGAGTACGCGCTCGACGACGCGGAACGCAATGGCATCCTCGAGCGCATCCGCACGGAGAACCCGCGCGCCAAGCCGACGGTGACGCGCTTCAAGGGCCTGGGCGAGATGAACCCGCTGCAGCTGCGCGAGACCACCATGGCGCCCGAGACCCGCCGCCTGGTGCAGCTCACGATCGACGCCGACGACCAGGCCGACCAGATCATGGACATGATGCTCGCCAAGAAGCGGGCGTCCGACCGCCGCGAGTGGCTCGAGACCAAGGGCAACCTGGTCGCGGCGCAGCCCTGACGGCCCGGGAGACAGTGTGACCACGCAGAACGAACTCAATTTCGAGGGCATCGAGCGGCTGCCGCTGCGCAACTTCACGGAGAAGGCGTACCTCGAGTACTCGATGTACGTGATCCTCGATCGCGCGCTGCCGCATGTCGGCGACGGCCTCAAGCCGGTGCAGCGGCGCATCGTCTACGCGATGAGCGAGCTCGGGCTCGCCGCCACCGCCAAGCACAAGAAGTCGGCCCGCACCGTCGGCGACGTGATCGGCAAGTTCCACCCGCACGGCGACTCGGCCTGCTACGAGGCGCTGGTGCTGATGGCGCAGCCGTTCTCGTACCGCTATCCGCTGGTGGACGGGCAGGGCAACTTCGGTTCGCCGGACGACCCGAAGTCGTTCGCAGCGATGCGCTACACCGAGTCGAAGCTCACGCGCTACGCCGATGTGCTGCTGGCGGAACTCGGTGACGGCACGGTCGACTGGACCCCCAATTTCGACGGCACCCTCGAGGAGCCGTCGCTGCTGCCGGCGCGGCTGCCGAACGTGCTGCTGAACGGCGCCACCGGCATCGCGGTCGGCATGGCCACCGACATACCGCCGCACAACCTGCGCGAGGTCGCGGCCGCGTGCGTGCGCCTGCTCGAGGAGCCGAAGGCGACGCTCGCGCAGCTGCTCGAGCACGTGCAGGGACCGGATTTTCCGACGGGCGCCGAGATCATTACGCCGCGCGAGGAACTGGCGAAGCTCTACGAGACCGGCAACGGCACCTACCGGGCGCGTGCGCGCTACGAGTCCGAGGACGGCGAAATCATCGTCACCGAGCTGCCGTACCAGGTCTCGGGCTCCAAGGTGCTCGAGCAGATTGCCGCGCAGATGCGCGCCAAGAAGCTGCCGATGGTCGAGGACCTGCGCGACGAATCCGATCACGAGCACCCGACGCGGCTCGTGATCACGCCGCGCTCGAACCGCGTGGACGTCGAGCAGGTGATGGCCCACCTGTTCGCCACCACGGACCTCGAGCGCAGCTACCGCGTCAACATGAACGTGATCGCGCGCGACGGCCGGCCGCGGGTAATGGGATTGAAGCCGCTGCTCGAAGAGTGGCTCGCGTTCCGCGTCGACACGGTGACGCGGCGGCTGACGCACCGCCTGGCGAAGGTCGATGCGCGCCTGCACATCCTCGACGGCCTGATGGTCGCGTACCTCAACCTCGACGAGGTGATCCGCATCGTCCGCTACGAGGACGAGCCGAAGGCCGCCCTGATGGCGCGCTTCCAGCTCTCCGAGGCGCAGGCCGAAGCGATCCTCGAGACCAAGCTGCGCCACCTCGCGCGGCTCGAGGAGATGAAGATCCGCAGCGAGCAGGAAAAGCTGCAGGCGGAGCGTGACGAGCTGACGAAGATGCTCGCGAGCAAGTCGAAGCTGAAGCGCCTGGTGCGTGACGAGATCCTCGCGGATGCGGAGCGCTACGGCGACGACCGCCGCAGCAAGCTCGTCGCGCGCGCGGCGGCGCAGGCGATCGCGGAGACCGAGCTGGTGGTGAGCGAACCGGTGACCGTGGTGCTGTCGCGCAGCGGCTGGGTGCGGGTCGCGAAGGGACACGACATCGATCCGCGCACGCTGTCGTACAAGACGGGCGACGAGTATCGCGTCGCAGTGCGTGGCCGCAGCACGCAGACCGCCGTGTTCCTGGACAGCACCGGCCGCGCCTACAGCCTGCCGGCGCACACGCTGCCGTCGGCGCGCGGGCAGGGCGAGCCGCTGTCGGGGCGCCTCGATCCGCCGGATGGTGCCACCTTCCCCGGCGTGCTGATCGGTGAGCCCGGCGAGCGCTGGGTGCTGGCGAGCGGCGCGGGCTACGGCTTCGTGGTGCAGCTCGGCGAGCTGCACAGCCGCAACCGTGCCGGCAAGGCGATCCTGAAGGTGCCGGAAGGCTCGACGGTGCTGGTGCCGGTGCCAGTGCCCGCGGGCGATGCGGTGCTGCTGGCGGCGGTGAACACCGACGGTCGCCTGCTCACGTTCCTGGTGAGCGAGCTGCCGGAGTTGCCGCGCGGCAAGGGCAACAAGATCTTCGGCATCCCCACCAAGAAGGCTGCCAGCGGCGAGGAAGCGCTGGTGGCCGTCGCCGCCGTGGCGCCGGGCCAGACCCTGCGCGTGCTCAGCGGCGAACGCCACATGGGGCTCACTTATCGCGAGCTGGCCGAGTATCGGGGCGAACGCGGCCAGCGCGGCGCCGTGCTGCCCAGGGGGTGGAGGAAGGTGGACGGGCTGGAAGTGGAGTGACTTCCCGCTACATCACCACTTCTTCCGGGCTGTTCACGAAATAGCCCTGCACGAACTCCACGCCGAGCTGCCACAGCACCGCCATGGTGTTGGCGTCCTCGACGCGCTCGGCGATCGTGGTCGCACCGTGGGCCTTGGCCTGCTCGACCAGCCCCTTCACCTGCTCCTGCAGCGAGCGGTCGTTGGCGAGGCCCTGCATCAACGCGCCGTCGATCTTCACGTAGCGGGCCGGCACGTGCGTGAGCAGGTGTGTCGGGTCGCGACCCGCGCCGAAGTTCTCGATCGCCAGCTCGAAGCCGAGGTGGCGCAGCAGTCCCTGCAGCTCCTTGGTCTCCTTCAGGTGCGAGGTCGCCAGCTCCGACTGCAGCTCGAACACGATCTGGTTCGGGTCGACACCCGAGGCACGGACCTGCTGCTGCAGCCAGGTGCCGAGCGTCTGGTCGCGCATCGAGTCGCGCGACAGGCGCACGAACACCCGGTGCGGCTTGCGCGCGGCGCAGAACGACATCGCCGCGCCGACCACCCAGCGGTCGATGTTCTTGAGCAGGTCGGTGCGCTGCGCCGCCGCCAGGAACTCCGAGGGCAGCACTTCCTCGCCCTTGTCGTCGAGCATGCGCACGACCAGGTCCACCATCGCCGCGCTGTCGCCGACCAGGCTCGCGATCGGCTGCTGCACCAGGCGGAACCGGTTGGCCATCAGCGCGGACTTGATGCGTCCGGCCCAGGTACGGTCGGCCTCGTCGAGATTCGACGTGTCACCGGCCTGCTCGGGCCGCAGCAGCCGGTTGCCGCCCGCGGCTGCCGCCGCACGTGCAGACTTGATCGCCGCCTGCAGTGGCACGTCGAGCACCTCGCCGTGCGCGTTCAGCGGCGCCGCGCCTGCGCTGCAGGTGATCGATACAGATTGCTCGCCGGCGCGGAACACGTCCTCGGAGATGCGCTTCAGCACGCGGCCGATCCAGGCGTCCAGGTCGCGGGCGTTGCCGCGCTCCGCGAGCACTGCGAAGCCGCGCGGCGTGATGCGGCCCGCGATGTCGCCCGGCTGCAGCTGCGAGCGCAACTGCTGACCGACGCCCTCGATCAGGTCCTCGATCGCCAGGGCACCGAGTTCGCCCTCGAGCGCCGACAGATTGTCGGGCTCCAGGTAGACGACGGCGCGCAGTCCAGCCTTGAGCGTCTGCGCCGCCTGGGCGCTGGCCTGCTCGAAGAACACGGAGCGCTTGAGCAGGCCGGTGGCCGTGTCGAAACGCAGCGCCTCCTCCAGCTGGCGCGCGAGCGACTCGAGGTCGCGCTGCTGGGTCGGCACGCGCAGCCGCACGGCGGGCTCGCCCTCGAATTCGAAGCGCTCCAGCTCGAGCGCCACCGGCAATTCGGTTCCGCCAGGCATCAGGGCCACGGCCTGCAGCGAGTGGTCGGTCCAGCGGCCCTGCGCGGCCGCGACCAGTGCGCCCTTGATGGCGGCGTGGCTGCGTTGCTGGAAGCTGTCCATCAGCGGCTGGCCGAGCAGCGACGCGGCGTCGTCATGGCCGAAGAGCTCTGCCCAGGCCGGATTCACGTCGACGACGATGCCTTCCTGCGCGTGGGCGATCGCATCGGTCGACCCGGTCATGAAGGCCTTCATCTGGTCGCGGTACTGCCGGGCCGAGGCCAGCGTGCCGGCCAGCGCATGGTCGAGGCGCGCGGCGTGCAGCTCGCGAGCAGCCACGGCTTGCAGCCGCTGGCTCGCATGCAGCGTGACGACGTCCTGAGCGCCGAGTTCGACGGCCTGGCCGAGGTCGGCTTCGGTCACGGCGTCGCGCACGAGGATCACCGGTACCTGCGACGCACAACGCTGGCGGGCCTCCAGGGCGGCGGCCGTCTCGTCGGCGTCGGCGACGCACAGGAAGATCAACTGGGGTGCGTGCTGGTTGAGCGCGTCGCCGAGGCTGGCGACGTCGCGCACCCAGGTGCAGTGCACCGGGTGACCGGCGTTGCGCAGGGTGCTGTTGATGGTCTCCACCGGGTCCTGCTGCCGGGACAGGACGACCAGGGGGATCGCGCCGGATTCGGGCAAGGGCATTCCCTCTGCGGCGGCCGGCTGCCGGGCACCGCGATTCCGTTAAATGGGCGTCGGGACTATAACAAAGGCCCCCCCGGCCCTAACGTGACGCAGGTGGCAGCATCGTCTTCGAGGGAGCCCCCGCTTCTTCCCGTACGAGCCTCGGCACGAGGTAGCCGGGGAGGCGCGCGCCGGCTTCGGCCACCAGTCGCTGCGCCGTCGCCATCGGCACGTCGAAATGCGCCGCACCCGCCACGGGATCGAGCAGGTGCAGGTAATACGGCAGCACGCCCGCCTCGAACAGGGTCTCGCTCAGCGTGACGAGATCGTCCGCAGAGTCATTGACCCCGCGCAGCAGCACCGCCTGGTTCAGCACGGTCGTGCCGGTCGACTTGAGGGAGCCGATCGCCGCGCGTACCGAGCCGTCGAATTCGCGCGCATGGTTGGCGTGCACCACGACGACTTTCTGCAGCGGCACTGTCGACCACAGGCCGAGGAACCCGGCGTCGATGCGCTCGGGCAGGACGATCGGCAGCCGCGTGTGCAGGCGCAGGCGCCGCACGTGAGGAACCGCCCGCAGGCCGTCGAACAGCTCTGCGAGGCGTCGGTCACCGAGGGTCAGTGGATCGCCGCCACTGAGGATGACCTCGTTGATCGACGGGTCGCGGCCGATGGCGGCGAGTGCCGGTTCGAAGCTGCCGCGTGACGCGTTCTCCTCGTCGTAGGGAAAGTGGCGGCGAAAACAGTAGCGGCAGTGCACCGCGCAGGCGCCGGTGGTGACCAGCAGCGCGCGGCCAGCGTACTTCTGCAGTACGCCGGGGCCGGAACGGGCCGCGAGGTCGCCCACCGGGTCGGTGCCGAAGCCCGGCACGTCGTCGAGTTCGTCGCCGAGCGGCAGTACCTGCCGCAGCAGCGGATCGCGCGCATCGCCGTGGCGCATCCGCGCCACGAAGCCGCGCGGCACGCGCAAGGGAAAGCGCCTCGCCGCGGCACGGGCAGGCTCCAGCCACTGCGGGCCCAGGCCGAGCAGCGCGAGCAGTTCGGCCGGGTCGGTGACCGCGTCCTGCAGGGCGCGCTGCCAGGCTGGGGGCTGACGGAAGTTGTGGGGAACGGGTATCATGTCCGGCTTTATTGCGACGGGTCGCATTGTCCCAGACCCGCCCGCCGTCCAACAACCGGTGATCCCATGGCCAGCTACAGCACCAACGAATTCCGCTCCGGGCTCAAGATCATGCTCGACGGCGACCCGTACGTGATCGTCGAGAACGAATTCGTCAAGCCCGGCAAGGGCCAGGCGTTCAACCGGGTGCGCATCCGCAACCTCAAGTCGGGCCGCACGCTCGAGCGCAACATGAAGTCGGGCGACACGGTCGAGGCGGCGGACATCGTCGAGACCGACATGCAGTACCTCTACAACGACGGCGATTTCTGGCACTTCATGGTGCCGGACACGTTCGAGCAGCACACTGCCGGCAAGGAAGCGATGGCCGAGTCCGCCCAGTGGCTCAAGGACGGCGTGACCTGCCAGGTGATGCTGTGGAACGGCCAGCCGCTCGCCGTCAATGCGCCGGCACACGTCGAACTCAAGATCGTCGAGACGGACCCGGGCATGCGTGGTGACACTGCCACCGGCGGCCAGAAGCCGGCCAAGCTCGAGACCGGCGCGGTGGTACGCGTGCCGCTGTTCATCAGCGAGGGTGAGATCGTCCGCGTCGATACCCGCACGGGCGAGTACCTGTCGCGCGCGAAGAGCTGATCGCGCAGTTGCGGTCGTTGCGCTGACGCGGTTGCGTGTCGGCGCGTGGATGCGGTGCCCGGGGATCGTCCGCCGGGGACGCCGTAAATCCGTCCCTGGAGGCTCGTGCGCGGCGTCCATGCCGCGCAACGCCCTGGGCAATCGATCCCCGGACACCGAATCCACGCGCCTCGCGTTCCGCTGGCGCGACAGGCGGGTGCGCTCTCAATTCGGGTTTCCGCGGCGCACTGCGCGCCCAACTGCACTTGATTGCGAGCGGACGGTGGGGCAGGTGGATCCGTCTGGACGGGCGTCGCGCCGCACGGACGCGGCGCGCGAGCCTCCAGGGATGGATTTACGGCGTCCCGTCCAGACGGATCCACCTGCCCCACCGTTCGCTCGCCACAGCCGTTGCTCGAGTCCCAGCCGGGAGTTCGCGCCAACTGAACGCAGTGGCGGCAGCGTCAGCCCAGCGACTCGACGAACACCTGCACCAGCCGCTCCAGCCCCCGCGCATCGACCTCATCGAACCGCGCGAGCAGCGGACTGTCGAGATCCAGTACGCCGAGCAGGCGTCCGTCGCGCACGACCGGCACCACGACCTCCGAGTTCGACGCCGAGTCGCAGGCGATATGTCCGGGAAACGCATGCACGTCCGGCACCACGACCGTCTCGCGCCGTGCCGCGGCGGTGCCGCACACGCCGCGACCCACGGCGATGCGCACGCAGGCGGGCTTGCCCTGGAACGGCCCGAGCAGCAACTCGCCGCTGCGCGGCTCGACCAGGTAAAACCCCGCCCAGTTGAGATCCGGCAGGCTCCAGAACAGCAGCGCCGCCATGTTTGCGGCGTTGGCGATGAGATCGTGCTCGCCAGCGAGCAGCGCGCGCAGTTGCTGCGCCAGTTCCGCGTACGCCGCGCCCTTGTCGTGCGGCAACCCGTTCAACGTGTGCATTGCGTCGTGTTCCTGCGCAACTCAAGCGCGCTCGATGGGAAAGGCGATGACGTCGTCGATGTGGCGGGCGCCGGCCGCGATCATCGCCACGCGGTCGAAACCCAGTGCCACGCCGGAGCACGACGGCAGTCCGTTGCCGAGTGCGTCGAGAAAATCTGCATCCGCTTCACGCGCAGGCTGGCCGCGTGCCCGGCGCACGGTCGCGTCGGCCTGGAAACGGCGCGCCTGCTCATCGCGGTCCCCCAACTCGTGGAAACCATTGGCCAGCTCGAGATCGCCCCAGAAGGCCTCGAAGCGGGCAGCCACCGTGCCGCTGGTGCGCGCGAGCGCCGCTTGCGACGCAGGGAAGTCGCGCATGAACGTGATGCGGTCGTCGGCGAAGCCGGCGGTGACCACCGTGGACAGCCCCAGGTCGAGCAGGCCGTCGCGGTCGTGCTCCAGGCCGGCGGGCAGGTCGATCGCCGCGCTGCGCAGGGCCGCGGCGATCTCGGCCGTCGTGGCCGTGAGCGGATCGACGCTCAGGGCCGCGGCAAATGCTTCGCCGTACGTGACGTGCACCGTCGGGCCGACCGGACGCAGCGGCTCGAGCAGCGCGCGCAGCAGCGCTTCGACGTCCTGCATCAACGCGTGGTGATCGATGCCGAGCCGGTACCACTCGACCATGGTGAACTCGGGGTTGTGGCGCCGGCCGCGCTCGCCCTCGCGGAACACGTGCGTTACCTGGAACATGTCCGGCGCACCGGCGCACAACAGCCGCTTCATCGCGTACTCGGGAGAGGTATGCAGGAACCCGACCCGCGAGCCGTCGCTGCGGCGGACCTCGAGTGACTCGAGGTGCACGTCGGTCACGGCAGCGCGCACCAGCACGGGAGTTTCGACCTCGAGCGCCCCCGTGCGCTGGAAATGGCTGCGCACGACGCCCAGCAGCCGGGCGCGCAGCCGCAACGTGTCGAGTGCGGCGGTCGGCCGCCACGAGCCGGGCGCCGGCTGGTTCATCCCGTGACGGCGAGCGCCTGGCCGAGGCGCAGCGTGCTGCCGGGACCGAGTCGCTCGGCGAACCGCGTGGCGCCATTGCCGAGCAACACGATCACCGTCGAGCCCATGTTGAAACGGCCGAGTTCGGCGCCGCGGGCAAATGCGGTGCCGAGACCCTGGTCGATGCTGCGCACCACACCGCCGCGCTGGCCGGGCGGGTTGATCTCGCCGGCGAACACCGTCTCGATGCTGCCGACGAACAGCGCACCCACCATCACCACTGCCAGCGGACCGAGGTCGGTGTCGAACTCGCAGACCACGCGCTCGTTGCGCGCGAACAGGCCCGGCACGGCGCGCGCAGTTGCGGCGTTCACGCTGTAGAGCTGGCCTGGCACGTAGCGCGTTGCGGTGAGCCGCCCGGCCAGCGGCATGTGGATGCGGTGGTAGTTGTACGGCGCCAGGTAGATGCAGGCGAAGCCGCCGCCGTCGTAGCGGCGGCCGGCGGCTTCGTCGGCGAGCAGCGCGCCGGCGGTGTAGTGCACGCCCTTGGCCTGCAGCAGCTGCCCGTCGCGCACCCTGCCGAGCTGGCTCAGCGTACCGTCCACTGGCGACACGAGGTCGCGCTCGCCGCCTGCGAGCGGCCGTACGCCGGCGCGCAGCTCACGCGTGAAAAACGCATTGAACGATGGATAGGCATACGGATCCGGGTCGGCAGCCTCGCCGAGGTCGATCTGCGGATAGGCGCGCAGCACGCCCCCGATCAGCGCATTGCGCAACCACGGTTGCCTGCTACGGGCGAGCGCGTGCATGGCGCGTGACAGAAGGTGCTGGGGCAGCACGTCCTGCAGCAGGGCGAAGGCGCGGTCGGAAGCTCCGGCATCGGTTTCGTTGTCGGTCATCGCTGCGACTCCGACCAGGCGACGATGCTCCGGACATTGCCCGCGATCCGCGCCGCGTCGTGCGGTGCCGACAGGTAAGCGACGATGCCGCCGGTCGGCCCGACGACGAAGATGCCCGAGCCGTGGTCGAGTGTGTAGCCACCACCGTCCTGTGCAACCTTGGCGTAGGGCACGTTGAATGCGGCGGCCGCGGCGGCCGTGGCCTCGAGACTGCCGGTGGCGGCGAGGAACGCGGGATCGAAGAAGCGCACGTACGGCGCGAGGATCGAGGGCGGGTCGCGCTCGGGATCCACGCTCACCAGCAGCATGCGCGGCCGTGACTCCGCCGGCAGGTCGCCGAACTGCTTGTTCGCCTGCGCCAGGGTCGCCAGCGTGGTGGGGCAGATGTCCGGGCACTGCGTGAAGCCGAAGAACACCAGCGTCCAGTGCCCGTCGAAGAATCGCGGCGGCAGCGGCTTGCCGTCCTGGTCCACGAGGTCGAGCGCGGGCAGCGCGCGCGGCGCCGGGAAAACCGTCGCCTGTTCGAGCGGCGGTGGCGTGACCTTGGCTGGCACCAGCAAACGGGCGAGTAGCAGCCCGGCGGCAAAGGCTACAATGACGAGGACGACGATCCTCAACGGACGTGCGGCCATGGGCGTGCTCGGGAGACTTGGTCCGGGCTGACCAGGACGCGATTATCCCACAACGACCGCCGCCGACATGCCCGCCCGACCTGCCGCTATCCCAGACCTGCCCACGGCTCCGACGGTGGCGGACCTGATCCGCCATGGTGCGGCGCGCTTCGAGCAGGCGGGCCTGGCCTTCGGCCACGGCATGGACGATGCGGTCGACGAGGCCGCGGCGCTGGTGTTCCACGCGCTCGATCTCGATCACGCCCGGGCCGAATCCGCGTACCCGCAGCGACCGGAGGCGACCGGCATCGCGCGGGTGCTGGCGCTGTTCGACGAGCGCATCGCGCGGCGCGTGCCTGCCGCCTATCTGATGGGCCGCATGTGGTTCGCAGGCCTCGAGTTCGAGGTCGACCCGCGGGTCATCGTGCCGCGCTCGCCGTTCGCCGAGCTGATCCACGCGGGCTTCGCGCCGTGGATCGACGCGGACCGCGTGCGACGCATCCTCGACATCGGCACCGGGTCGGGCTGCATCGCGATCGCGTGCGCGGTCGCCTTGCCGCACGTTCAGGTCGACGCGGTGGACGTTTCGCCGCAGGCACTCGAGGTCGCGGCCCGCAACGTCGCACGGCATGGCGTCGGCGATCGCGTACGACTGCTGCAGGGCGACGTGTTCGGGCCGGTCGCGGATGCGCGCTACGACGTGATCGTCGCGAACCCGCCGTACGTCAGCGATGCCGAGATGCAGGCCCTGCCGCCCGAGTACCATCACGAGCCCGAGCTTGCGCTGCGCGCGGGTGCCGACGGCCTCGACGTCGTGCGGCGCATCCTCGCGGGCGCGCAGCGGCACCTGCAGCCGGGTGGGGCGCTGTTCGTCGAGGTGGGCAACAGTGACGAACGCGTGCAGCAGGCTTTTCCGGAGCTGCCGCTGACCTGGCTCGAGTTCGAGCAGGGCGGCGGCGGCGTGTTCATGCTGCGGGCGGACCAGCAGCAGTAGGGGAGTGCGGATGGCGGGCAATACCTTCGGCCAGCTGTTCACGGTGACGAGCTTCGGCGAAAGCCACGGCCCGGCACTCGGTTGCGTGGTGGACGGTTGCCCGCCGGGTCTCGACCTCGGCGAGGACGACATCCAGCGCGACGTCGAACGTCGCCGCTCCGGCACCTCGCGCTTCACCAGCCAGCGCCGCGAGCCCGACGCCGTGCGCATCCTCTCCGGCGTGTTCGAGGGCCGCACCACCGGCACGCCGATCGGGCTGCTGGTCATGAACGAGGACCAGCGCTCGTACGACTACGACAAGATCAAGGACCGGTTCCGGCCCGGCCACGCCGACTACACCTACCAGCAGAAATACGGTTTCCGCGATTACCGCGGCGGCGGACGATCCTCGGCGCGCGAAACCGTGATGCGCGTGGCGGCCGGGGCCATCGCGCGCAAGTACCTCGCCGAGCGCCACGGCGTGCGCATCTACGGCTACCTGGCACAGATGGGCGAGGTGCACTGCCAGCTGGTGGACCTGAGCGAGGTCGATCGCAATCCGTTCTTCTGTCCGGATCCCGGCCGCGTCGCCGAGCTGGAGGCGCTGATCAACCAGCTGCGCCGCGACGGCGACTCGATCGGCGCGCGCATCACGGTGGTCGCCACCGGTGTGCCGCCGGGCTGGGGCGAGCCGGTATTCGACCGGCTCGACGCCGACCTCGCGCACGCGATGATGGGCATCAACGCGGTCAAGGCCGTGGAGGTGGGCGACGGGTTCCGCGTGGTGGAGCAGCGCGGCTCCGGGCACCGCGACGAGCTGACGCCGGCAGGCTTCGCCTCGAATCACTCCGGCGGAACCCTGGGCGGCATTTCCTCCGGGCAGGACGTCGTGGTGAGCATGGCGCTCAAGCCGACCTCGAGCATCGTCATCCCGGGCCGCTCGATCGACGTTGCGGGCCAGCCGGTCGAGGTGAGCACCACCGGCCGTCACGACCCCTGCGTCGGCATCCGGGCGGTGCCGATCGCCGAGGCGATGCTGGCGCTGGTGCTGATGGACCACTGCCTGCGCCACCGGGCGCAGAACGCGGACGTACGCTGCACCACGCCGGTGATCCCGGGCGCCTCTTGAGCCGGGCCTGCCCGGGGCCGGAACTGTGCGGCGCGTCCCTTCATGCCAGTGCCCAACGCGCTAAAAAGCGGCAGTGCCTGCCGGGAGGTTGGGTGCGGTCGTAGCCCTGGGCTATAGTTATGTTCAATTCACAGACGTCACGTGCCCGTACCGGGACCATTTTGTCCCGCGGCGCGACGTGCGCTCGAGTGTGCCGGGAGTCCCGATGAAGACAGCCGTCCGCCGTGTCCTGCTGATGAGCGCCCTCCTGTCGCCGGGGGCCCTTTATGCGCTGGGCCTTGGGGAGATCAGGCTCAACTCGGCGCTCAACCAGCCGTTCGATGCCGAGATCGAGCTGGTTTCCGCGGCCCAGGAGGACCTCGCGGCGTTGCGGGCTTCGCTCGCCTCGGGAGACACCTTCCAGCGCTACGGCCTCGACAAGCCCGCCTACCTGTCCGATTTCACCTTCCGCGTCGTCAGCACCGGCGGCCGCGACGTGCTCAAGGTGACGTCGCCCCGGCCCGTCACCGAGCCGTTCGTCACCCTGCTGGTCGAAGCGAACTGGCCGCGCGGCCGCCTGCTGCGCGAGTACACCGTGCTGCTCGACCCGCCGGTGTTCGCGCCGGCTCCTGTGGCTGCCGCGGCTCCGGTGGCCGCGCCGCGCGCAACGACTCCGTCACCCGTCCCGCGTCCGGCCCCGGTCGAGGCGCCGGCACCCGAAGCGGCCCCGGCACCGAGCGCCCCGCGCCCGAGCCGGCCCACCGCAGCCGTCGCGGCCGAGCCCGGTTCGACCTATCGCGTGCGGCAGAACGACACGCTGTGGAACATCGCGAGCGCTGCGTACCCCGGCGGGCGTGCCGACGTCAATCGCGCCATGGTCGCGATTTACCAGGCGAATCCGGCTGCGTTCGGCGGCAACATCAATGTGCTGCGTGCGGGCAGCAACCTGCGCATGCCGTCGAGCGGCGACGTCTCGGCGATTTCCGCGTCCGCGGCGGCGGAGGAGGTCGCGCGCCAGTACCGCCTCTGGCAGCAGGGCGTGCCGGACGCGGCCGGACCTGCCGCCGACGTCGGCCGGCTGCGGCTCGTGACGCCGGAGCAGGGCAGCGCGGCACCATCCACGGCCACCACCGCGCCCGCGGTTGCGGCCGGCTCGACGGATGCCATGCAGAGTCGCGTGCAGCAGCTCGAACAGGAACTCGCCGAGGCGCGGCGCCTGCTCGAGGTGCGCAACGCCGAGCTGGCGACGCTGCAGGGTGGTGCCGCGGCACCGGCCCAGCCAGGGGCGCCGAGTGAAGGCGCTGCGCCTGCGGAATCGATGGCCCCTGCGGCCGGTGGCGAGGCAGCGCCTGCGACCGCCGAGACTCCGGCAGCCACCGAGGCGCCGCCGCCTCAGCCGGAGGCCAAGCCCGAGCCGCAGCGCGACGCCACGGCCGCGGAGCCGCAACCGACGCTGTTCGACCGGCTGCGTGAATTCTGGTGGATTCCGCTCGGCCTGCTGCTCGCGGCACTGGGATTGATTGCGTTCCTGCGCAACCGGCGTGCGTCCGGTTCCGTCGAGGCAGACCTCGAGGCTGCGCTCGGCCGCAAGTCCGACGACCTGCGGACGCGGCAGAGCACCCCGCCGTCGTCGCGTGAATCATCCTTCGTCGTCGAAGAGCGCGGGACGGTCGAGCCGGTTGCGACCCTGGTGACGCCGGCCCGGTGCCGAAGGCGCCCGAGCCGTCGCGCAAGCCGGTCTCCATCGAGGACACGCTGTCGGGCGAAGGGCCCGTCAGCATCGAGGCGGGTGACCCGCTGGCCGAGGCAGACTTCCACATGGCCTACGGCCTGTACGACCAGGCCGCCGACCTGGTGCAGGTGGCAGCGAAACGCGAGCCGCAGCGCCGCGACCTCAAGCTCAAGCTGGCCGAGATCTTCTTCGTCTGGGGCAATCGCGACCGCTTCCTCGAGGTGGCGCGCGAGATGCATGCGACGCGCAAGGACGCGCAACCGGGTGAGTGGGACAAGATCCTGATCATGGGCCGCCAGCTCGCGTCCGACGATCCGCTGTTCGCGGGCGCGGCGACCGCGATCGTGACCGCCGATCTCGACATGGAACTGCACGGCGCCGACGCGGCGATGGACCTCGAGCTGCCGGCACTGGGCACCGAGGCTCGACCGGACCTCGACCTCTCGGTGCGTGACAACGAGTCGTCCGCAGCAGGCGGTGGGCTCGACTTCATCCTCGACGAACCGGTGCGCGGCGCAGACGAGGATGCGTCGCTGGCGCCCACCGTCGAGACGCCGCGGATCAAGACAGCGGCCACCGAAGATCCGACCACCGAGGTGCCGATCGAAGACCTCGGCATCGACGTCGGCGACCTCGCCGGTCTCGACGAAATGGTCGAGACCGACCTCGACGTAACCCAGCGCCGGCGGGCGGTGGTGGACGACACCATCGAGCGCCCGAACCTGGTTCGTGCCGAAGCCGACGCCGATGACCTGCTCAGCTCGACCAGCATCCTGTCCGGCGCCACAATCACGCAGCTCGCCGGCGAACCCGACGTGGGCGTGGTAGACCTCTCCGAGGTCACTGGCGAGCTGCCGGCGCTCGAGGCCGGCAAGCTCGAGATGACCGGCGTGCACCGGGCACCCGATTTTGGCATCGAAGGCGAAGCGGCGACCATGAGCGAGGTCGGCACCAAGCTCGACCTGGCCCGCGCCTACATCGACATGGGCGATCCGGAAGGCGCGCGCAGCATCCTCGACGAGGTCCTGAAGGAAGGCAGCGCGGTGCAACGCAAGGAGGCCGAGCGGCTCCTGGCCGGCCTGCCCTGAGCGGCCGACCGCGACCGCCAGATGCCGCGGATCGCGCTCGGCATCGAGTACGACGGATCGGCCTACGCCGGCTGGCAGCAGCAGGTGCACGCGCGCAGCGTGCAGGGTGAGCTGGAGAATGCACTGCGCGGGCATCGCCGGGCATCCGGTGAACCTCACGGCGGCCGGACGCACCGACGCCGGAGTGCACGCGCTGCTGCAGGTCGCGCACTTCGATTCCGACACGGTCCGTCCCGAGCACGCCTGGGCGCTCGGCGGCACGGCCGAATCCGCCGCCGACCTGACGATCCTCTGGGCCCGCAGCGTGCCGGCGCATTTCCATGCGCGCTACTCGGCGCTATCGCGCAGCTACCGCTACCGCATCCTCAACCGGCGTATGCGTCCGGCGCTCGACCGCCTGCGGGTCTGCTGGGCGCGTCGGCCGCTCGACGCAGACCTCATGCACCGTGCCGCGCAGCAGCTGCTCGGCGAGCGGGACTTCAGCGCGTTTCGGGCCGCGGAATGCCAGTCCAGGACGCCGATGCGCCGGCTGATCGAGGCGGCGGTCGAGCGCGACGGCGATACGGTCGAGATCAGCGTGCGGGCCAATGCCTTCCTGCACCACATGGTGCGCAACATCGCCGGCTCACTGCTGCTCGTGGGCAATGGTGACCGCCCGGAGGCGTGGCTCGGCGAGGTGCTCGCCGCGCGCGACCGCACGCTGGCCGGGCCAACGGCGCCGCCGCAAGGGCTGTATTTCGCCGGAGTGGAATACCCGGCCGAGTTCGGCCTGCCATCCATGGCGCAGGCTTCCGGTAGACTCGGCGTCGACCCCTCGGGAGAGCCGCCGTGACCTGGTTCGAGAAGATCATGCCGTCACGCATCAAGACCGAACGCCGCTCACGCTCGGTCCCGGAAGGGCTGTGGGTCAAGTGCCCGGCCTGCGACGCCGTGCTGTACCGGGCCGAGCTCGAGCGCAACCTGCAGGTGTGCCCGAAGTGCACGCATCACATGCGCATCGGTGCGCGCGAGCGGCTGGTGCGTTTCCTCGACCCCGAGTCGCAGCAGGAACTCGCTGATCGATGTCGAGCCCGAGGATCCGCTCAAGTTCCGCGACAGCAAGAAATACCGTGACCGCCTGACCGTCGCGCAGAAGCAGACCGGCGAGCGTGACGCGCTGGTCGCCATGGCGGGGCGGCTCGAAGGCCTCGAGGTGGTCGCCTGCGCCTTCGAGTTCAGGTTCCTTGGCGGCTCGATGGGCTCGGTGGTCGGCGAACGTTTCGTGCGCGCGGCCGAGTTCTGCATCGAGCAGCGGCGCCCGCTGGTGTGCTTCTCCTCGAGCGGCGGCGCGCGCATGCAGGAAGGCCTGCTGTCGCTGATGCAGATGAGCAAGACCAGCGCGGTGCTGGCGCGGCTCGCTGCCGCGCGGCTGCCGTACATTTCCGTGCTCACCGACCCGACCACCGGCGGCGTCTCGGCCAGCCTGGCCATGCTCGGCGACCTGAACATCGCCGAGCCGCGGGCGCTGATCGGCTTCGCCGGGCCGCGCGTCATCGAGCAGACGGTGCGCGAGACGCTGCCCGAGGGCTTCCAGCGCAGCGAGTTCCTGCTCGAGCACGGCGCGATCGATGCCATCGTCGACCGGCGCGAGCTGCGGTCGCGCATCGCCACCGCGTTGCGGCTGCTGATGCACCAGGCCGCGCCCGAGAGGCCCGCTGAGACGGCCTGACATGTCGCGCCCGGCTGGTTTCACGCGCCTCGAACAGTGGCTCGAGTGGCAGCAGGCGGCGCATCCACGGGCGATCGACCTCGGTCTTGACCGAGTCGCGCGCGTACTCGCCCGCACCGGATGGGCCGGTGCCCGGCAGCCGGTGGTGACGGTCGGCGGCACGAACGGCAAGGGCTCCTGCGTGGCGTTGCTCGAAGCGCTGCTGCGCGCCGGCGGCCATCGCGTCGGCACGTTCACCTCGCCGCACCTGTGCGACTACCGCGAGCGCATCCGCGTCGATGGCGAGTGGGTGTCCGACGCCTCGCTGATCGCGGCCTTCGAGCGCATCGCAGATGCGCTGCGGCGCAGATTCGCTCACTTTCTTCGAGTTCAACACGCTGGCCGCGCTGTTGGTGTTCGAGACCGCGGCGCCCGACGTGCTGCTGCTCGAGGTCGGGCTCGGCGGGCGACTCGACGCGGTCAACGTGGTCGATGCCGACGTCGCGGTGGTCGTGTCCGTCGCACTCGACCACATGGAATATCTCGGGGCCGACGTCGAATCCATCGGCCGCGAGAAGGCGGGGATCTTTCGCGCCGGACGCGCCGCCATCTGCGGCATGCCGGATCCGCCGCAGTCGCTGCTCGAGACGGCTGCAACGGTCGGTGCGCGCCTCAGCGTGCGTGGCCGTGAGTTTCGCGACCTGCCGCGCGCCGACGGCCGCTGGGATTACCGCGACGCGCGCGGCGTGCTCATGGCGCTGCCGCCGCCGGCGCTCGAGGGCGTCGTGCAGGTGGGCAACGCCGCCACCGCGCTCGCTGCCGTCCGCGAACTTTCGCGCACGGTTGCCCCTGTCGCGCGCTGCGATCGAGCAGGGCCTCGGTGCCGCGCGCCTGCCGGGCCGCTTCCAGCGCCGCGTCGATGCGGCCGGCGTCGAATGGGTGTTCGACGTGGCGCATAACCCGGCGGCGGCCGCAGTGCTTGCAGCCAATCTCGCACGTACCCGGCGTCCGGTCGGACGCTGGCGGTCTGCGGCATGCTGGGCGACAAGGAGGTCGAAGCGGTGATCGCCGCGCTCGCGGAACGCGTGGACCAATGGATCGCGGCGACCACCGACGGACCGCGCGGCCTCGACGACCGGGCCCTCGCCGGGCGCGCCGCTGCGGCCGGCATCGAGATGGCGACGGGTGGCAGCGTGCGCGAGGCGATGCAGCTCGCTGCGCGCGCGGCGCGGGCGGGCGACCGCGTGGTCGTCTTCGGATCGTTCCATACCGTCGGTCCGGCGCTGTCCTGCGTATAATCGCGACCCCATGGACGAAGTTCTCAAGGCGCGGCTGATCGGTGCGGCCGTGCTGGTCGCGATTGCCGTGCTGTTGATCCCGGAGTTGCTGTCCGGTCGCAAGACGGCGGAACCGGTGACCGAGGAAGTCGGTCCCCGCGGCAGCCGCACGTTCACGATCGAGCTGGGCGGTGGAGCGGGGCAATCCGTCCGCACTCCCACGACGGTCACGACGGCGCCGGAGCCGCTGCCCAGCGCCCCGACGCCGGCCGCGACGGTCGCAGCGCCGGTTGCCGAGCCCGCGACTCCGACCGAGACCACGCCGCCGCCGGCAGAGGTCGCGGCCGCGCCGGTCGAACGCGAGCCGGTGCCCCCGCCGGTGGCCGCGCCGACCGTAGCCAAGCCGGCTCCCGCGCCGGCCAGTGCGCCCAGCCGCGGCGGCTGGGCCGTCCAGGTCGGTGCGTTCGGCAGCGCGGACACCGCCGCGAAGCTGGTCCGTGAGCTGTCGGGTGCGGGATATCGAGCGTTTGTCGCCCCGGTGGCGCGCGGCGGCAAGACGCTGCACCGCGTGCGCGTCGGGCCCGAGGCCGAAAAGGTTGATGCGGAGCAGCTGGCCGGCCGGCTCAAGGCCCGCGGCCTGCCGGCCACCGTCGTCCAGAACGAATGACGACGCTCTGTTAAAATCCGGGTCCTCGCCGCGCCGGAATTCGGATCGCCAACCCATGACTCCAGTGGACTACATCATCGCCGCGGCAGTCGTGCTGTCGTTGCTCTTCGGCGCGGTGCGTGGCTTCCTGCGCGAGTCCGTGGCGTTGCTCGGCTGGCTGGTCGGCCTGTGGCTCGCGTGGCGCTACGCCTACGTGGTCGAGCCGTTCCTCGGCGGCGCGATCGCCGACACCGAGCTGCAATCGTGGCTGGCCCGCGCACTGGTGCTGATGGCGGTGGTGATCGCCAGCTGGCTGCTCGGTGCCATGCTCAGCTGGCTGGTGCAGCGCTCGGGCCTCACGCTCGGGCTGGATCGGATGCTCGGCGGACTGTTCGGGCTGGTGCGTGGCGCGGTCATCGTCGGTTTCGCCGTGATGCTCGGGCAGGCGGCCGAACTGCAGGACGAGCCCTGGTGGCGTGAGTCGAAGCTGATGCCGGTCGCGGTCGAGATGGCGTCGATCCTGCGCGGCTACGTGGAGACCGGGCGCAAGTACGTGTCGGACAACCCTTCGGACGTGTGAGGCCCAGGCAATGTGCGGCATCGTCGGCATCGTCGGCTTCAGCGCGGTCAACCAGCAGATCTACGACGCACTGACCGTGCTGCAGCACCGCGGCCAGGACGCGGCGGGCATCATGACCGCGCACGAAGGCGGGCTGTTCCTGCGCAAGGACAACGGCCTGGTGCGGGACGTGTTCCAGCAGCGGCACATGGTGCAGCTCAAGGGCAACGTCGGCATCGGCCACGTGCGCTACCCGACGGCCGGCTGCGACAGCTCGGCCGAGGCGCAGCCGTTCTACGTCAACTCGCCGTACGGCATCTGCCTTGCGCACAACGGCAACCTGACCAATGCGCGCGAACTGGCGGACGTGCTGATCCGCGAGGACCGGCGCCACCTCAACACCTCGTCGGATTCCGAGGTGCTGCTCAACGTGCTGGCGAGCGAGCTGCAGCGCTTCGGTACGCCGCGCGCCTCTGCCTCCGATATCTTCGCCGCGGTCAGCTCGGTGTACCGACGCATCCGCGGCGGCTTCGCGGTGGTCGCGATGGTGCTCGGCCACGGCGTGCTCGGCTTCCGCGACCCGAACGGCATCCGCCCGCTGGTGATCGGCACGCGCGAGACTTCGAAAGGCCGCGAGCACATGCTGGCCTCGGAGAGCGTGGCGCTCGACCAGGCGGGCTACGAGCTGCTGCGCGACGTCGGCCCCGGCGAGGCCGTGTTCATCGACGAGCAGGGCCGGCTGCACTCGCAGCAGTGCGCCCCGTCGGCGCGCCACGCGCCCTGCATCTTCGAGTACGTGTACTTCGCGCGGCCCGACTCGATCATCGACAACATCTCGGTCTACAAGGCCCGCCTGCGCATGGGCGAGCTGCTCGCCGAGAAGATCAAGCGCGAGCGTCCCGAGCACGACATCGACGTGGTGATCCCGATTCCCGACACCAGCCGCACCAGCGCGCTGCAGGTCGCGCAGCTGCTCGGCGTGAAGTACCGCGAGGGCTTCATCAAGAACCGCTACATCGGCCGCACGTTCATCATGCCGGGGCAGGAGCAGCGCGCGAGGTCGGTGCGCAGCAAGCTCAACGCCATCGACCTCGAGTTCCGCGGCAAGAACGTGCTGCTGGTGGACGATTCGATCGTGCGCGGCACCACCTCGGCGCAGATCATCGACGTGGCGCGCGAGGCCGGCGCGAAGGCGGTGTACTTCGCCTCCGCCGCGCCGCCGGTGCGCTATCCGAACGTCTACGGCATCGACATGCCCGCCGCGTCGGAGCTGGTGGCGGCCGGGCGGACCGAGGCCGAGGTGGCGCAGGTCATCGGCGCCGACTGGCTGATCTACCAGGACCTGCCGGACCTGGTGCGCGCCGTGCAGCACCACGACTCACAGGTCATCGAGTTCGATACCTCGTGCTTTTCCGGCGAGTACGTCACCGGCGACGTCACGCCGGAATATCTCGCGCGGCTGCAGGCGGAGCGGTCCGACCTCGCCAAGGCCCAGCGCAGCGCGGTGGGCTCCGGCCGCGGCTCGCTCAAGGTGGTCGGCGGCCCCTGAGCCGCCGCCCCTGTCGTCCACGGTGACGCTCAAGGTCCTGATCATCAGCGACCGGCCGGACTACCGGCAGTTGCTCGCCCATCACGTCACGCTGGAGTGGCCCGAGGCCCTGCCGGCCGAGTACGAGCCTGCCTCGCGGGGCCGCCTGCAGCCGGGCTTCACCGGTGCCGCCTACGACGTCGTGCTGCTCGACCACGAGGTGCAGGGCGGGCGCGGCGTGGAATGGCTCGACGACCTGAGCGAGCGTCCCGATTTTCCGCCGATCGTGCTGTTCGGCGAGATCGCCGAAGGGCCGGGGCTGGAACGCACCCGCAAGGCCGGGGCGAGCCACGTGCTTGCGCGCGGCGAGTTCGAGCACGCCGAGCTGGTAGCGCTGCTGCGACGCGTGCTTGCCAGCCGCCACAACGTGCTTGCCGACACCTCGCGTGCCGCGCGCGAGCCGCCGGCGCCCGACCGCTTCGGCTCGGTGCGGGTGCGCGGCCACCGTTGCCTGCGGCGGCTCGCCGTCGGTGGTTCGTCGAGCGTGTTCCTGGCGGAGCACGAGCGGACCGGCCAGCAGCGCGTGCTCAAGATTTTCCGCCAGGTGCCGGACGTGGTGGAGGGCGGCTCCACCTTCGAGCGCTTCCTGCGCGAGTACGAACTGGTCGCGCATCTCGAGCACCCGAACATCGCGCGGATCTACGACATCGGCGCGGCCGACGACCACCTGTTCCTGGCCATGGAGTACTTCCCGGGCGGCGACCTGCGCTCGCGCATGCGCGAGCCGTTGCCGTGGCGCACGGCACTCGGCTACCTGCGCCAGCTGGCCGCCGCGCTCGGCGCGCTGCACGAGATCGGCGTGCTGCATCGCGACGTCAAGCCGGGCAACGTGCTGCTGCGCGACGATGGCAGCCTCGCGTTCATCGACTTCGGCCTGGCGCGGCAACTCGGGCTGGAGAGCGACATCACGGGCGAGGGCACGATCTTCGGCACGCCGCACTACATGAGCCCGGAGCAGGGCCACGGCCAGCCGCTCGACGAGCGCAGCGACCTCTACAGCCTCGGCGTCGTGCTGCACGAGATGCTCACGGGGCGCAAGCCGTTCGTGGCGGAGACGCCGCTCGCCGTGATCTATCACCACGCCAACACCGCGATTCCGCAGTTGCCGGGCCCGGCGGCGCACCTGCAACCGCTGCTCGAGGCGCTGCTCGCGAAGCGCCCGACCGAACGCCCGGCGTCGGCGGCGGAGATCGTGGCGCGCATCGACGAACTGCTCGGCCGGGCGGCAGCCTGATGGCGGACCCGGCCGCCATGCTGCGGGCGCGCACCGCGGCGGCGTGGTTCGAACTCGCCGTGCAGCGGACCGACGAGCTGCTGCTCGATCACGCCAACTGCGAGAAGAAGGCAGCCTCGACCGCACTGGCGCTGATGTTCGCGTACCCCGAGGACTTCGAGCTGGCCGACCGCATGTCGCGGCTGGCGCGCGAGGAACTGCGGCATTTCGAGCTGGTGCAGCAGAAGCTCACCGAGTGCGGCGTCACCTTCCGGCGGCTGAGCCCGTCGCGTTACGCCGAGGGCCTGCGTCGGGCGCTGCGGCGCGACGAGCCCGGGCGGCGCATCGACCTGTTGTTGTGTGGCGCACTGATCGAAGCGCGCTCGCACGAGCGGTTCATGGGCCTGATCGAGCGTCTTGCCCGCGCCGCTTGCGGAGTTCTACGCCTCGCTCGCTGCTGCGGAATCGCGGCACGCCGGGCTTTACGTGCGGCTGGCCGCGCGCGGCGGCGTCGCGGTCGAGACGCGGCTCGGCGAGCTCGCCGCCGTCGAAGCCGAGCTGGCGACGGCGCCGGATCCAGAGTTCCGGTTTCACTCGGGGACGCCCGTGTAGTTTCTGCTTTGTCCTGGCGCTGCCATTCCGGAATTGGTGGCAGCGTCGGGCTGAGGTGGTGGGTGACTCGTGGCCAGGGACGCCGGAGCCCATCCCTGAGGCTCGGCGCGCGACGTCCGTGTCGCGCGACGCCCTGGCCACGAGTCACCCACCACCTCAGCCCGACGTCGACGCGACGGTGGATGCGGCCGAACCGCAGCAACTTCGCGCGAGGGCTGCTTGTTGCCGTCGCTCCGGGCGGATCCGGTCGTGGCACGGCAACCCACGCCAGCAGGGATTCGACAGTCCGATCGTGATTGGCCGGGCGTCGCGCGACACGGACGTCGCGTGCGAGCCTCATGGATGGTTCCCGGCGTCCCGGCCAATCACGATCGGACTGCCGAATCCCGGTCGACGGAGAGCCGGTCGAAACCGTAATCAGCGAGGCAGCGACCGCAACTCCACCGACCCGCGCGACCACTCGAGCACGCTGCCCTGCGTGTACCAGTCGCCGAGCACGATTCGCCGTGCCGGAGCGCCGTCGACGGTCAGGTCGTGCACCGCCGGCCGATGCGTGTGGCCGTGGACCAGCGTGCGCACGCCGGCCGTGCGGAACGCCTGCGCCACCGCGGCCGCGTTCACGTCCATGATCTGCGGCGCGGTCATCTCGATGTGCTCGCGGCTGCCCGCGCGCAGTCGGCGCGCCAGCCGGCGGCGCTGCTCGAGCGTCAGGTGGCGCAGGGTCCAGCTCACGACCGGGTTGCGCACGATGCGCCGCAGACGCTGGTAGCTCGCGTCGTCGGTGCAGAGCGCGTCGCCATGCATCAGCAGCACCCGCTCGCCGTACACATCGACCACCGTGCCGTCGTCGAGCAGGGTGGTGCCCGTCTCGCGGCAGAAGCGCTCGCCGATGAGGAAATCACGATTGCCATGCATCACGAAGCAGGGCACGCCCGCATCGGTCAGTGCGCGCAGGTGCCTGACCGTGGCCCGGGCCGCGGGGTCCGGGTCGTCGTCGCCGAGCCAGGCCTCGAACAGGTCGCCGAGGATGTACAGCGCATCAGCGGCCCGGGCCGGTCCCTCGAGGAACGCGTGGAACTGCCGGGCGATGGCCGGGTTCGCGCCGTCGAGGTGCAGGTCGGAGATGAACAGCGTGACCACGGCCCGATGTTACGGCCCCGGGCCGTGCTCCGGCCAGCGTGGTCGCGGGCCGGTCGTGTCGATCCGGTAACATGTGCGGCCATGTCCGCCCAGCCGTACGTCACACGCTTCGCCCCGAGCCCGACCGGTGCCCTGCACCTCGGCAACGCGCGCACGGCGCTGTTCAACGACCTCGCGGCGCGCGCGAGCGGCGGGCGCATGGTGCTGCGCATCGAGGACACCGACGCCGAGCGCAGTGACGACGCGCTGCTCGCGCACCTGCTCGAGGACCTGCGCTGGCTCGGCCTGCAGTGGGCCGAGGGCCCCGACGTCGGCGGCGCGCATGGCCCGTATCGCCAGAGCGAGCGCGGCGACCACTACGCGGCGGCGATCGCGACGCTGGAGGCGGCCGGGCGGGTCTATCCGTGCTTCTGCACGCCGGACGAGCTCAGGCTGTCGCGCAAGGTGCAACTCGCGTCCGGACGCCCGCCCCGGTATGCCGGCACCTGTGCCTCGCTGTCGGCGCAGGAAGTGGCGCGCCGCGTGGCGGCCGGTGAGCGGCCGGCGCTGCGCTTTCGCGTGCCGGCGGGCCTCAGCATCGAGTTCGACGACCTGGTGCACGGCCCGCAGCGCTTTGCGAGCGACGACATCGGCGATTTCGTGATCCGTCGCGCCGACGGCAGCGTGGCGTTCTTCCTCGGCAACGCGGTCGACGATGCGGAGATGGGGATCAACCTGGTGCTGCGCGGCGACGATCACCTGGCGAACACGCCGCGGCAGATCATGCTGCTGCAGGCGCTCGGCCGGCCGCTGCCAGGCTACGGCCACCTGCCGCTGCTGCTCGGTGCGAACGGTGCGCCGCTGTCGAAGCGCGACGGCGCGGCGAGCCTCGGCGACCTGCGGGCGCAGGGCTACCTGCCGGGCGCGTTGCGCAACTACCTGGTGCGGCTCGGACACCCGGTCGCAGAGAGCGGCTGGCTCGAGACCGATGCGCTGGCGCAGCACTTCGATCTCGCGCGCAGCAGCCGGTCGGCGGCGCATTTCGACGAGGCGCAGCTGCGACACTGGCAGCGCGAGGCAGTGGGTCGGGCCAGCGAAGCGGCATCTGCTCGAGTGGCTGTCCGGACGGCTCGAGCCGCTCGGCGACACCGCGCGTCGCAGCGCATTCGTCGCGGCGGTGCGCGGCAATCTGATGTTCCCGGCGGACGCAGAGCCACTGGTGGCGCTGGTATGCGACGCCGAGGTCGTGTGCGACGCCGAGGCCGGCCGCGAACTCGCAGCGGCAGGCGCCGACTTCTTCGCGCAGGCTGCTGGCAGCGTGGCGCGCAAATGCGCCAGACTTCAAGGCCTGGACGCGCGCGGTCGGGGCCGCCACGGCGCGCAAAGGCGCCGGGCTCTATCATGCCATTGCGCGCGGCGCTCACCGGGACCACCCACGGGCCGGAACTCGCGCCGCTCGTCGCGCTGATGGGCCACGAGCGAGTGGCTGCACGACTGGCGAGCGCCGCGGCGCGGGCCGCGGCCCACTGACGGACTTCGAATCGAGGCGACACGGCATGCTGCAGATCCACAACTCCCTGACCGGCCGCAAGGAGACGTTTCAGCCGATCCGCCCGGGCGAAGTGCGCATGTACGTCTGCGGCGTGACCGTCTACGACTACTGCCACCTCGGCCACGCGCGCATGCTGGTGGTGTTCGACGTCGTGCGGCGGCACCTCGAGGCAGTGGGGTATCGCGTCACGTTCGTGCGCAACATCACCGACATCGACGACAAGATCATCCAGCGCGCCAACGAGAATGGCGAACCGATGGCGGCGCTCACCGAGCGCTTCATCCGCGCCTACCACGAGGACTGCGAGGCGCTCGGCGTGCGCCGTGCCGACCATGAGCCGCGCGCCACCGAGTTCGTGCCGCAGATCGTGGCGATGGTGCAGACGCTGGTCGACAAGGGCTACGCCTACGTCGGGCCGAACCGCGACGTGTACTACGCGGTCGCGAAGTTCGAGTCCTACGGGCAACTGTCGGGCAAGCGCCTGGCCGACCTGCGTGCCGGCGCGCGCATCGAGGTCGACGAATCGAAACGCGACCCGCTCGACTTCGTGCTGTGGAAGGCGGCCAAGCCGGGTGAACCGTCGTGGGAGTCGCCGTGGGGCCCGGGGCGCCCGGGCTGGCACATCGAGTGCTCGGCGATGTCGGTGGAACTGCTCGGCGAGCATTTCGACATCCACGGCGGCGGCATGGACCTCAAGTTCCCGCACCACGAGAACGAGATCGCGCAGACCTGCGCGGCCTGCGGCTCGAAGTTCGTCAACACCTGGATGCACAACGGCTTCGTGCGCGTCGACGACGAGAAGATGTCGAAGTCGCTCGGCAACTTCTTCACCGTGCGCGAGGCGCTGGAGTGGGTGCGTGACCCGGAGGTGGTGCGCTACTTCATGCTCGGCAGCCACTACCGCGGGCCGATCAACTACGCGCCGGACAGCCTGTCGCAGGCGGAGGCGGCGCTGGAGCGCCTGTACCTCTCGCTGCGTGGCGTGGCGCCTGCCGGCTCGTTCGAGCCGACCGCGGCCACGACGCGGTTCGTCGCGGCGATGGACGATGACTTCAACACGCCGATCGCCGTAGCCGAGCTGCAGTCGCTGGCGCGCGAGCTGAACACTGCGCGTGCGGCGGGGCAGGCCGATCTGGCAGCGGCACGCGCCGCCGAGTTGCGCGCCCTGGGTGCGCGACTGGGAGTGTTGCAGGTCGATCCCGAAGTGTTCCTGCGCAAGCAACCGCTCAAGTCGCCGGCGGGAGTCGACGAGGCCGGAGCAGGCCGCGAGGGCGGTGGCAGCGACGCACTGGGCGATGCCGATATCGAGCGGTTGATAGAGGAGCGTGCGGCCGCGCGCAAAGGGAAGAACTTCAAGGAGTCGGACCGCATCCGCGACCTGCTCGCGGCGGCTGGCGTGCTGCTCGAGGACCAGCCCGGCGGCAAGACGCTGTGGCGTCGAGGCTAGAGCCGCTGCAGCGCCGACTCCAGCGTGTTCTTCATCAGGATGGCGACGGTCATCGGCCCGACCCCGCCGGGCACCGGCGTGATCCAGCTCGCCCGCTCGCAGGCCGCCTCGAACTGCACGTCGCCCACCAGCTTGCCGTTCGGCAGCCGATTGATGCCCACGTCCACGACCACCGCGCCCGGTTTGACCCACTCGCCCGGGATCAGGCCCGGCTTGCCGACCGCGACCACCAGCAGGTCGGCGCGCTCGACGTGCGAGCGGAGGTCCTCGGTGAAGCGATGGCACACAGTCACGGTCGCACCGTCGAGCAGCAACTCGAGCGCCATCGGCCGGCCGACGAGGTTCGAGGCGCCGACCACCACGGCATGCCGCCCCTTGGCGATGATGCCGCAGCGTCCGAGCAGGCGGATCACCCCGTATGGCGTGCACGGCCGCATCAGCGGGTTGCGCAGCGCGAGTCGCCCGACGTTGTAGGGGTGGAAGCCGTCCACGTCCTTGTCGGGCGAGATCGCCTCGATGACCAGGCGCTCGTCGATGTGATGCGGCAGTGGCACCTGCACCAGGATGCCGTCGATCGTCTCGTCGGCGTTGAGTCGCTCGATCAGGCTCAGCAACTCGGTCTGCGTGGCGGAGTGGGGCAGGTCGTGGCTCACGGAGATGAAGCCGCATTCGTCGCAGGCCGCACGCTTGTTGCGCACGTACACTCTGCGAGGCCGGGTCGTCGCCGACCAGCACCACCGCGAGCCCCGGGCGGCGCTTGCCCTGGGCGGCCAGCCGGTCACTGGCCTCGCGTACCTCGCGGCGGATGTCGGCTGCGATCGCCTTGCCGTCGATGATCCTGGCCGCCATGCGCATCCGTCCTGCCGTGGGGAATACGCCATTCTGGCACGGACGCCGTCGTGCGAACGAGGGCGGCGGACCCGCAAATTGACGCTCGGGGGTGCGCTCCGTATCATTCGCGCTCCCGTGCAGGCCCTGAGCGACAACGCGAAGGGTCGGGCGGCGACCGCAGGTCGGTGCAAGGCCGGGGCATGGCGCAGTCTGGTAGCGCATCTGCTTTGGGAGCAGAGGGTCGGGGGTTCGAATCCCTCTGCCCCGACCATCCGGACTGCGGGCCCGGACTGACGAAGCGCCCGTAGCTCAGCCGGATAGAGCATCGGCCTTCTAAGCCGAGGGTCGCAGGTTCGAGTCCTGCCGGGCGCGCCAGGACGGTTTGGTTGACGATGGTGGACGTAGCTCAGCTGGTTAGAGCTCCTGGATTGTGGTCCAGGAGGTCGTGGGTTCGAATCCCATCGTCCACCCCAGATTTCGCCCAGGTGGGGCCGTTAGCTCAGTTGGTAGAGCTGCTGACTCTTAATCAGTAGGTCGTAGGTTCGAGTCCTACACGGCCCACCATTCCCCACACCGCATGTTCTCCCGTACCGCGCAGACCGTGGCCGCGGTGGCCGGCCTCGCCGCGCTGCTCTCGCTGCCGTTCGTGATCCACTTGCCGTCGGACAAGGCGTGGCTGCGCGTCTGCCTCGACGGTTCGCACGGACCGATCTTCGCGGCGGTTGCCGTGATCATTGCCGTCGTGGCTGCGGGCCGGCGCCGCGAGCCGCGGGTCGCCCGCCTGGCCTGCGTGGGCAATCAGCGTCCAGGCGCTGCTGGCGACCGTAGCGATCGGCATCGTGGTCGAGTTACCGCAGGGTCTGCAGGATCGCCCGCCGTCCGCGTTCGACGTCATGACCGACACGGCGGGAGCCGCAGCGGGCCTTGCGCTGTGGCTGTTGTGGACGCGGCCGCGACAGAGTAACGGTGCGACCCGCAACAGCGATCTGCGTTGGACGTTGGTCGCGATCGCGCTGGCAGGAATCACGTTCGTAGCCTGGCGACCGATGCAGGCAGCGGCAGCCTACGCGCAGCGCCTGCCGCAGCTTTCCGGTCCTCGCGCAATTTGAGCGCGAGCGCGACCTGTACTTCGTCACGCCCGACGGCACGGCCACCGGTGTCGCCGAGTTGCCGGCGCCGTGGTCGCAGCGACCGGGGGAGCGCGCACTTCGGCTCGAGTTCGATGCCGCGCATCCGCCGGCCGTACAGCTCGTCGAGCCGAGTCCGGACTGGCGCGGCTACTCCGTGGTGGCGGCCGACCTCACCAATCCCGGCGACACGGAGATCCTGCTCGTGTTTCGCATCCTGGATGCCGACCACGACTGGACGCACGCGGATCGATTCAACCTGCCGTTCGTGGTGCCGCCACGCACCCGGATCACCGTGCGCGCGTCGTTGACCGCGGTCGAGTCGGCCCCGGCCGCGCGGCGCATGGACATGGCACGCATCACCAACGTGATGCTGTTCGGTCGGGACAACCCGGCCGGAGGGGAGCTGTACGTGTCGCGGCTCTGGCTCGAATGAGCCGTGCCCGACCGCGCTTGAGGCTTGATTTACCTATAGAATCCGCCCGGTCGCCGGCCCCCGCGCCGGCGTGCGCGAAAGTGGCGGAACTGGTAGACGCACTGGATTTAGGTTCCAGCGGGTAACCCCCGTGAGGGTTCGAGTCCCTCCTTTCGCACCACCCCCGCGCGACGTGCCGCGGCGCGGGCGGATCCGTGGCAGAATACGCGGCTTTTCCGGGCGGCCGCCCGGAGTGCCAGTCCCTTGCGAGGATCGACCAGCATGCAGGTTTCTGTCGAGACGACGGGCGCCCTCGAGCGCCGCATCGAAGTCAGCGTTCCGCGTGAGCGCATCGAGCAGGCGATCGACGAGCGCCTGAAGCGCGTCGGCCGCACGGCGAAGTTGAAGGGCTTCCGCCCGGGCAAGGTGCCGTTCAAGGTCGTGAAGCAGCAGTTCGGCGCGCAGGTGCGCCAGGAAGTGCTGTCCGACCTGATGCAGTCGAGCTTCGCCGAGGCGGTCACGCAGGAGAAGCTGAACCCGGCTGCCGGCCCGCGCATCGAGCCGCTCAGCATCGACCCGGACCAGGACCTGCGCTACCGCGCCACGTTCGAGATCTTCCCGCAGATCGAGCTCAAGGGCGTCGACGGCATCGCGGTGAAGCGCCCGGCGGCGACGGTCACCGACGCCGACGTCGACGCGATGGTGCAGAACCTGCGCGAGCAGCGCCCGCGCTTCGATGCGGTGGAGCGCGCCAGCCGCGAGGGCGACCGCGTCACCATGGATTTCTCGGGCCAGATCGACGGCGCGGCCTTCGAGGGCAGCAAGGGCGACGACGTCGCGGTGCTGCTCGGCGGCGGCCGCATGCTCAAGGACTTCGAGGCGGGCGTGACCGGCCTGACGGCGGGCGAGCGCCGGCAGATCGAGGTGCCGTACCCGGCCGACTATCACAACGCCGCGCTGGCCGGTAAGACCGCGACCTTCGACGTGCACGTGAAGAAGGTCGAGGAGAAGACGCTGCCCGAGCTGGACGAGGAGTTCTGCCGCGAGTACGGCGTGGACGGCGGCAGCGTCGAGCAACTGCGCCGCGAAGTGCGCGACAACATGGAGCGCGAGCTCGGCGAGAACATCCGCCAGCGGGTCAAGCAGCAGCTGCTCGACGGCCTGCTCGCGGCGAACCCGGTGGAAGTGCCGCGCAGCCTGGTGGACGCACAGGTGCGCGAGATGCAGATCGAGGCCGCGCGCCGCATGGGCGCGCGCGACGCGTCGCAGGTGCCGCCGCCCGAGCCGTTCGTCGAGGCGTCGCGCAAGCGCGTGGCGCTCGGCCTGCTGGTCGGCGAGCTGATCCGCACCCGTGGCATCAAGCTCGACCGAGGGCTGGTCGATGCGCGCCTGGCGGAGATCGCCGCCACGTACCCGGAGCCGGAATCGATCATCAAGGCCTATCGCCAGAATGCCGATGCGCTGCGCCAGGTCGAGAACCTCGTGATCGAGGACCAGGTCGTCGAACTGCTGCTCCAGAACGCCAAGGTCAAGGACGAGCCGGCGACGTTCAAGGAACTGATGAACTTCGGGGCCTGAGAAGAGAGCGGATAGTGAGTCAGGGGATAGCGGATAGTGAAGGACAGGTCCACCGGCCGGCGGCGCTGGCTCTGCACTATCCGCTATCCGCTAGTCATTACCCGCTCTCTTTCCGCTACACTACCGCTATCCGCTATCGACTATCCGCCGCAGCGCCATGCCCATCACCGCCAAACCGCGCCCTGAACCTGGTCCCCATGGTCGTCGAGCAGACGGCCCGCGGCGAGCGTGCCTACGACATCTACTCGCGGCTGCTGAAGGAGCGGGTGATCTTCATCGTGGGTCCGGTCGAGGACTACATGGCCAACCTGATCGTGGCGCAGCTGCTGTTCCTCGAGTCGGAGAACCCGGAGAAGGACATCGCGCTGTACATCAACTCGCCGGGCGGGTCGGTGAGCGCGGGGCTGGCGATCTACGACACCATGCAGTTCATCAAGCCGGCCATCAGCACCATCTGCGTCGGCCAGGCCGCCAGCATGGGCGCGGTGCTGCTCGCGGGCGGTGCCAAGGGCAAGCGCTTCTGCCTGCCGCACTCGCGGGTGATGATCCACCAGCCGCTCGGCGGCTTCCAGGGCCAGGCGACCGACATCGAGATCCATGCCCGCGAGATCCTCGACGCGCGCGAGCGGCTGAACGCGATCCTCGCGCACCACACCGGCCAGTCGATGGACAAGATCAAGCAGGACACGGACCGCGACAATTTCATGACCGGCGAGCAGGCGGTGGCCTACGGCATGATCGACGCGGTGCTGTCGAAGCGCGGCGCGGGCGGTCTCGCCGATCGCGCCTGAGCCGGCATCGCGAGCATAAGTTACTGTCGTTTTTAGGGTTTTTGCACGCTCTCCGGCACCGTGGTATAAGCCACGGGAAGCCGCCGCGAGCGGCTGTCAGTGTGCCCGCAGGGGCGTAAGCAAGGTCTGGGCATGGCGGACGATTCACGCAGCAAGCACGACGACGGCAAGCTCCTGTACTGCTCCTTCTGCGGCAAGAGCCAGCACGAGGTGCGCAAGCTGATCGCCGGCCCGTCGGTGTTCGTCTGCGACGAATGCGTCGAGCTGTGCAACGACATCATCCGCGAGGAGCTCGAGGAGAAGGCGGAGAAGACCCGCGAGAAGCTCCCCAAGCCCCACGAGATCAAGCGCGTCCTCGACGAGTACGTGATCGGCCAGGACCGCGCCAAGAAGGTGCTGTCGGTCGCGGTCTACAACCACTACAAGCGGCTGCAGACCAAGGGCGAGGGCAAGCGCGACGAGGTCGAGCTCGCCAAGAGCAACATCCTGCTGATCGGCCCGACCGGCAGCGGCAAGACGCTGCTGGCCGAGACGCTGGCGCGGCTGCTGAACGTGCCGTTCACGATCGCCGACGCCACCACGCTCACCGAGGCGGGCTACGTCGGCGAGGACGTCGAGAACATCATCCAGAAGCTGCTGCAGAAGTGCGACTACGACGTCGAGAAGGCGCAGACCGGCATCGTCTACATCGACGAGATCGACAAGATCTCGCGCAAGTCCGACAACCCGTCGATCACCCGTGACGTGTCGGGCGAGGGCGTGCAGCAGGCCCTGCTCAAGCTGATCGAGGGCACCATCGCCTCGGTGCCGCCGCAGGGCGGGCGCAAGCACCCGCAGCAGGAGTTCCTGCAGGTCGACACCGGCAACATCCTGTTCATCGTCGGCGGCGCCTTCTCGGGCCTCGAGAAGATCATCATGAACCGCACGCAGAAGAGCGGCATCGGCTTCGTGGCCGAGGTGCGCGAGCAGAGCGCGCGGCCGCACGGCTCCGACCTGTTCCACGACGTCGAGCCCGAGGACCTGATCAAGTTCGGCCTGATCCCCGAGTTCGTCGGCCGCCTGCCGGTGGTCGCCACGCTCGACGAGCTCGACGAGGCGGCGCTGGTGCAGATCCTCACCGAGCCGCGCAACGCGCTGACCAAGCAGTACCGCAAGCTGTTCGACATGGAAGGCGTCGAGATCGAGTTCCGCGAGGAGTCGCTGCGCGCCGTGGCGCGCAAGGCGATGCAGCGCAAGACCGGCGCGCGCGGCCTGCGCACGATCCTCGAGAACGTGCTGCTCGACATCATGTACGACCTGCCGGGCATGCGAAACGTGCAGAAGGTCGTGATCGACGAGGACGTGATCGCGGGCGAAAGCAAGCCGTACCTGGTGTACGGCGTGGAAGAAGCGACGCGCCTGGCGGCCGTCGAAGAGCGCCGCACCGGCTCCGACAACTGACTGGATAAGTGGGGACATTCTCCCGTTTATCTCCGTGCCGGCCGGCGCGGAGATAAATAGGCAGATATGTCCCGCTCGAAAAATGGCATGTCCCCATTTTCCCTATTGAATCTGCGCCGCGCGTGCCCAAAGATGGGTCGGCGTCCAGCATCCGGCGCCGGAGACTCCCGACGTGACCACCGCTGAAACGACTGCGAAGCCCGCCACTCCGCCCGACACGCTGCCGGTGCTGCCGCTGCGCGACGTGGTCGTGTATCCGCACATGGTGATCCCGCTGTTCGTCGGCCGCGAGCGCTCGATCCTCGCGCTCGAGCAGGCGATGAAGGTCGACAAGCAGATCCTGCTGCTCGCGCAGAAGCAGGCCGACGTCGACGACCCGGCCGCGAAGGACCTCTACGACGTCGGCACCATCGCCACGATCCTGCAGCTGCTCAAGCTGCCCGACGGCACCGTCAAGGTGCTGGTGGAGGGCGTGGAGCGCGCCAAGGTCGAGCAGCTGGTCACCGGCGACTTCTTCGCCGCCAAGGCCGGCGTGCTGGGCGAGGGCGAGGCCTACGACGAGCGCGAGATGGACGTGCTGGTCCGCTCGGTGGTCACGCAGTTCGAGCAGTACGTGAAGCTGAACCGCAAGGTGCCGCCGGAGATCCTCACCTCGCTCGCCGGCATCGAGCAGCCGGGGCGCCTCGCCGACACCGTCGCGGCGCACATGTCGCTCAAGCTCGACGCCAAGCAGAAGATCCTCGAGATCCAGGACGTGCGCCGCCGCCTCGAGCACATCCTCGCGCTCATCGAGGGCGAGATGGACGTGCTGCAGATCGAGAAGCGCATCCGCGGCCGCGTCAAGCAGCAGATGGAGAAGAGCCAGCGCGAGTACTACCTCAACGAGCAGATGAAGGCGATCCAGAAAGAGCTGGGCGAGATGGACGACGCGCCCAACGAGATCGCCGAGCTCGAGAAGCGCATCGCGCGCGCCGGCATGCCGAAGGAGGCGCGCGAGAAGGCCACCTCGGAGCTGGCCAAGCTCAAGCTGATGTCGCCGATGTCGGCGGAGGCCACGGTCGTCCGCAACTACGTCGACTGGCTGGTCAAGGTGCCGTGGCGCAAGCGCACCAAGGTCAAGCACGACCTCGCCGGCGCCGAGCAGATCCTCAACGAGGACCACTACGGGCTCGAGAAGGTCAAGGAGCGCATCGTCGAGTACCTCGCGGTGCAGCAGCGCGTGCAGAAGCTGAAGGGCCCGATCCTGTGCCTGGTCGGTCCCCCGGGCGTGGGCAAGACCTCGCTCGGCCAGTCGGTGGCGCGCGCCACCAACCGCAAGTTCGTGCGCATGTCGCTCGGCGGCGTGCGCGACGAGGCCGAGATCCGCGGCCACCGTCGCACCTACATCGGCTCGATGCCCGGCAAGATCGTGCAGAACATGGCGCGCACCGGCGTGCGCAATCCGCTGTTCCTGCTCGACGAAGTCGACAAGATGTCGATGGACTTCCGCGGCGACCCGTCGTCCGCGCTGCTCGAGGTGCTCGACCCCGAGCAGAACCAGGCCTTCAGCGATCACTACCTCGAGGTCGACTTCGACCTCTCCGAGGTGATGTTCGTCTGCACCGCCAACAGCCTGAACATCCCGGCGCCGCTGCTCGACCGCATGGAAGTGATCCGCCTGCCGGGCTACACCGAGGATGAGAAGGCCAACATCGCGCGCCGCTACCTGCTGCCGAAGCAGGTCAAGGCGAACGGCCTCAAGGAGGACGAGCTCAAGGTGAGCGACCCGGCGATCCTCGAGGCGATCCGCCACTACACGCGCGAGGCGGGCGTCCGCAACCTCGAGCGCGAGCTGTCCAAGATCTGCCGCAAGTCGGTCAAGGAACTGCTGCTCGAGCGCGACCGCAAGGTGATTTCGGTCACGCCGAAGAACCTGGCGAAGTACCTCGGCGTGAAGCGCTTCCGCTACGGCCGCGCCGAGGAGAGCGACCAGGTCGGCCAGGTCACCGGCCTCGCCTGGACCGAGGTGGGCGGCGAGCTGCTCACCATCGAGTCCGCGGTGATGCCGGGCAAGGGCAAGCTCACGCACACCGGCCAGCTCGGCGAGGTGATGCAGGAGTCGATCCAGGCCGCGATGACGGTGGTGCGCAGCCGCGCCAACGTGCTCGGCCTCGAGCCCGAGTTCTACCAGAAGGCCGACGTGCACATCCACGTGCCGGAGGGCGCCACGCCGAAGGACGGCCCGAGCGCCGGCATCGGCATGTGCACGGCGCTGGTGTCGGCGCTGACGAAGATCCCGGTGCGCGCCGACGTGGCCATGACCGGCGAGATCACGCTGCGCGGCGAAGTGCTGCCGATCGGCGGCCTCAAGGAAAAGCTGCTGGCGGCGCAGCGCGGCGGCATCCGCACCGTGCTGATCCCGGACGAGAACGTGAAGGACCTGGCCGAGATTCCCGACAACATCAAGGGCAAGCTCGAGATCAAGCCGGTCAAGTGGATCGACGAGGTCCTCGCGCTCGCCTTGCGCAACATGCCGCAGCCGGCGACCACGGCGGCGGAGCCTGCGCCGGACGTCAAGCAACGCGCCAAGCGTCCGGGCCGCCGCCCGGGCAAGCCGGTGCACGCGCACTGAAGTGCGCCCCTGTGACCCAAGGAGACCCCAAGTGAACAAGAACGACCTGATCGACGCAGTGGCCGAGCGCACCGGCCTCGCGAAGTCCGACGCCGCACGCGCCGTCGAGGCGGTGCTCGGCAGCATCACCGAGGCGCTGCAACGCGGCGACACCGTGGCCCTGTCGGGCTTCGGCAGCTTCGTCGCCAAGGAGCGGGCGGCCCGCACCGGGCGCAACCCCCGCACCGGCGAGCCGGTGGCGATCGCGGCCAGTCGCGCACCGACCTTCAAGGCTGGCAAGGCGCTGAAGGATGCTCTAAACTAATTGGCTTCCTAGCGGGGCCGGGTGCTTAGCTCAGCTGGGAGAGCGACGCCTTTACACGGCGTAGGTCGGGGGTTCGATCCCCTCAGCACCCACCAGATCGCGCGGAGTGGTAGTTCAGTTGGTTAGAATACCGGCCTGTCACGCCGGGGGTCGCGGGTTCGAGTCCCGTCCACTCCGCCATTTTCTGGAATGCTGAAAGCCCGCCCGCGCGGGCTTTCTCGTTGTTGCGATTCGGAAAATAAAGTAGCGGGCCATCGGCCTGCCTCTTACTATCCGCTACCCCCTATCCGCTATCCGCTTTCCTTATGCTGCAGCAGATTCGCGACAAGATCACCGGCTGGTTCGCTGCCGTCTTCCTCGGCGCCATCGCCATCGTGTTCATCTTCTGGGGCATCCAGTTCGAATCGTCCGTGACCCAGGCGGCCGCCAAGGTCAACGGCGAGAAGATCCCGGTCGAGGCGGTGCGGCGGGCGTGGCAGGACCGCAGCCGCGAGCTGCAACAGCAGCTGCGTGACGAACTGCCGCCCGAAGTCGTCCGCACCGAGCAGCAGAACCTGCTCGAAAACTTCATCCGCCGCGAACTGCTGCTGCAGCGCGCCGACAAGCTCGGTTACCGGGTGAGCGACCGCGAGCTGGCCGAGGCGATCGCCGCCATCGAGGCCCTGCAGGTCGACGGCAAGTTCGACCGCGACCGCTACGCCGCACTGCTGCGCCAGCAAGGCCGTACCGAGGCCGGCTTCGAGGCCGAGTTCCGCGATGACCTGCAGGTGCGCCAGCTGCAGGATGCAATGACCGGCTCCGGATTCGCCCTGCCGGGTGAGCTGCGTCGCCGCGTCGAGATCGGCAACGAGGCGCGCGACGTGCAGATGGTGCTGGTGCCGGTCGAGGGATACCTCGCCGGTGCGGCCGTGACCGAGGAGCAGGTCGCGAAGCGCTATGAGGAACGCAAGGGCGAACTGGTCACGCCGGAGAAGGCCAACCTGCAGTACGTCGAGCTCAACCTCGGGTCGATCGCCGCGAACGTCGAGGTGAACGAGCAGAAGCTGCGCGAGTTCTACGACCAGGTGGCTGCCGAGCGCTACACGACGACCGAGCGCCGCCGCGCACGCCACATTCTCGTCGAAGCGGGCAGCGACGACGCGGCCGCGAAGGCCAAGGCCGAGAAACTGGCCGCCGAGGCGCGCACCGGTGCCGACTTCGCTGCCCTCGCCACGAAGAATTCCGACGACCCGGGTTCGAAGGAGCAGGGCGGCGACCTGGGCTGGTCGACGCGCGACAGCTTCGTCGGGCCGTTCGCCGACGCACTGTTCGCCATGCAGCCGGGCGAAATCAAGGGTCCGGTCAAGACCCAGTTCGGCTACCACGTCATCAAGCTCGAGGGCGTCGAGCCCGGCGCGCAGCGCAGCTTCGACGACGTGCGCGCAGAGCTGGAGTCGGACTACCGGCGCGAGCAGGCGCAGGCGCTCTTCTACGAGCGCTCGCAGCTGCTGGCGGACGAGTCGTTCGCGGCCCTGAGCGAGCTCGAGTCGGTGGCGCAACAAGCTCGGCCTGGAGCTGCGCACCGTCGAAGGTTACACGCGCCAGGGCGGCGGGCCGTTCGGCGCCGAGAAGAAAATGATCGACGCGGTGTTCAGCGACGAAGTGCTCAAGCAGGGGCAGAACAGCCAGGCCGTGAGCATCGGCGAGGAGACGGTCGTGGTGGCGCGCGTCACCGACTACCAGCCGCCGCAGCAGCGGCCGCTTGCGGACGTGCGTGGCGAGATCGAAACCGGCCTGCGCACGGAGGCTGCCGGTAACGCAGCGCAGGCCGCGGCGACCGAGGCCGCGGCGAAGCTGGCGGCCGGTGCGTCCGTGGCCAGCGTGGCGCAGGAACTCAAGTCGCAGCCCATGCCCGCGACGACGGTGACCCGCCGGATGGAAGGCCTGCCGCCGGAGCTGGCCAAGGCCCTGTTCACGGTGCCGGCGCCTGCGCCAGGCAAGGTGTCGACCGGCACCGCCAAGCTCGCCAACGGCAGCGCCGTGGTGTTCGCGGTGACTGCCGCGCGTCCGGGCACGATGCCGACCGACGATGCAACGCAGATCGCCGATGCGCTGAAGCAACTCGGCAGCGGCATCGGGCTCGCGGAATTCTCGGCCTACGTGGGCGAAGTCGAGCGCACGGCCAAGATCGTCAGGAACGCGCAGGTGTTCGAGGCCGCGCAGTAGGGTCTCCGCTTCAGCCCCTGCGCAGCAACCGCTGCTTCTGCCGCTGCCAGTCGCGGTCCTTCTCGGTCGCGCGCTTGTCGTGCGACTGCTTGCCCTTGGCGAGGCCGATCTCGAGCTTCACCTTGCCGTGCTTCCAGTAGAGCCTGAGCGGCACGATGGTGTGGCCCTTGCGCTCGACCGCGCCGAGCAACCGGTCGATCTCGCGCCGGTGCAGCAGCAGCTTGCGGGTGCGCGTCGGGTCGGCGACCACGTGCGTGGACGTGGTCTTGAGCGGCGCGAAGTGCGCGCCGATCAGCCACGCCTCGCCGTTCTTCACCAGCACGTAGCCCTCGGTGATCTGCGCCTTGCCGGCCCGCAGGCTCTTCACCTCCCAGCCCTGCAGCGACATGCCGGCCTCGAGGTTCTCCTCGATGAAGTACTCGTGCCGCGCGCGCTTGTTGAGCGCGATCGGCGGCGGCGCGGCGTCCTTCGATTTGCTCGGTGCGGCCATGGCGGGTCCGGGAGGTCGGTCGCGCATTGTAGCCGTCCCGCATACACTTGCGCCCGGACAGGGAACCCCGATGGCCATCCGCGAGATCCGGCGCAGCGCGCTCGTCAGCTTCAGTCCCGAGCAGATGTTCGATCTGGTGATCGACGTCGAGCGCTACCCGCAGTTCCTGCCGTGGGTGGCGGCTGCCGAGCTGCACCAGAAATCCGAGCGCGACCTGCTGGCGAGCATGGAGATGCAGCGCAGCGGCGTGCGCGAGCGCTTCACGACCCGCAATGCCTTCGAGCGCCCATCGTTCATGACGCTGCAGCTGGTGGACGGCCCGTTCCGGCTGCTGCAGGGCCGCTGGACCTTCACGCCGATCGGCGAGGCCGGCACGCGCATCGAGCTGGAGATGCGCTTCGAGTTCGCCAACCCGGTGGTCGGCCTGCTGTTCGGCAAATCCTTCGAGCAGAGCTGCGGCACGCTGATCGACGCCTTCATCGTCCGTGCCCGGCAACTGCATGGCGCAGCCTGAGGCCGTCGTCGAGGTGGCCTACGCGCGACCCGAGCAGCAGTGGGTCGTCCGCGTCTGCTGGCGCGACGGCATGACCGCCCTCGAGGCGGTAGAGGCCTCGGGGCTGCTGCGCGAGCGGGTGGAGCTGCGGCGCGACGATCTGCATCTCGGCGTCTACGGCCAGCGCGTGGCGCCTGGCCAGCCGCTGCGGGCTGGCGACCGCGTCGAGATCTACCGGCCGCTCAGGTTCGATCCGCGCGACGCTCGCCGCAAGGCTGCGCAGCGGCAGCGCGGTCCGGCCGGCGGTCGCGGCCCAAAGCAACGCAGGATTGAACGGCGCCCGGGGCGGCGCGGTGCATCAGGTGCCGGGTTCGGGTGTGCCCGGCAACTTGGTCTCGACCGCGGGGGCCGGCGGCGGCTCCTTGCCGGTCATGGCCGCGTCGTCGAGCTTGTCCTGCTGCTTCTTCTGCTGGTCGACGGGCACCCGCATCGGCACAGGCCGGCCGCGCGTCTCGACGCGGACCACCTTGTCGTCTTCAAAAAACACCACGAAATGCGCCGAGTCCACCCGTCCGCCGCGACCGTATCGCATGCGGTACACGTAGTCCCAGCGATGTGGCGCGAACGGATCCGAGATCATCGGCGTGCCGAGCAGGAAGCGGACCTGGCTGCGGCTCATCCCCACCTGCACCTGGTCGGTGTCCTCGACGGTCAGCAGGTTGCCCTGCTGGATGTCGGGACGGTAAACGCAGCCGCTGAGGAGCGATCGCCGCCGCGAGCAGCGCCAGGGCCAGGGAGCGGTGCAATGCCATGCGGTCTTCCGGGGTTCGGGTGTCTGGAGTTGCCGGCTGGAGCCGGACATAATGGCCGCGCATGATACTACGAACCGCGCGAACCGCGCGGACGCAGCGGGACCAAGAACATCGTGGAACCTTCGCACCTACGTCGCGCCGGGCTCAAGATCACCGTGCCGCGCCTCAAGATCCTCGAGATCCTGGCGTCGTGCCAGCCGCGTCACCTGAGCGCCGAGGATGTGTACCGCCGCCTGCTCGATTCGAACGAGGACATCGGCCTCGCCACCGTTTACCGCGTGCTCACGCAGTTCGAGACCGCCGGGCTCGTCAATCGTCATCACTTCGAGGGCGGCACGGCCGTCTTCGAGCTGAACGAGGGCGAGCACCACGACCACATCGTCTGCACGGACTGCGGGCGGGTGGAGGAGTTCTCGGACGACAGCATCGAAGACCGGCAGCGCGAGATCGCCTCACGCCTCGGCTTCGAGATCAGCGACCACTCGCTGACTTTGCACGGGCGCTGCCTGCGCGAGGACTGCCCTTACCGGACCGCGAAGCCTTAGTCGCCGGTGCCGTGTCCGGCGGCGGCTGCGGTGCGCGTGCCGCCTGCAGCATCTCGCTGGCGTGCTCGCGTGTCCGTGCCGTGATCTGCGCGCCACCGAGCATCCGCGCCAGTTCCTCGACGCGCTGCTCGCTGGCGAGGGCCTCGAGCGAGGTCTGCGTCTGGCCGCCCGCCGTGTGCTTGCGCACGCGCACCTGGTGATCAGCCTGCGAGGCCACCTGCGGCAGGTGTGTCACGCACAGCACCTGTCCCGAGTCGGCCAGGGCCCGCAGCTGGCGACCCACCATCTCGGCCACCGCGCCGCCCACGCCCGCGTCCACTTCGTCGAACACGAGGCACGGCAGGTGGGCGGCATTGAGCGTCGCCACCTGCAGTGCCAGGCTGATGCGCGACAATTCACCGCCCGAGGCCACCTTGGCCAGCGGTCGCGGCGGCTGACCGGGATTGGCGCTGACCAGGAACTCGATGTCGTCCGCGCCGTGTTCGCCCACGTCGTCCCGGGCGCGCGCTTCGATACGGGTGGCGAATACGCCGCCGGGCAGCCCTAAGCCCTGCATCAGTGCGGTGACGCGCTCGTCGAGCGTCCTGGCGGCGCGCCGTCGCGCGGCCGCGAGGCGCTGCGCCGCCTCGTCGCGGCTGGCGCGTGCCGCCTCGACGCGGCGTTGCAGGTCGGCGAGGTCGAGCGTGCCGGAGCGCAGCGCGCCCAGCTCGTCATCGAGGCGCTGTCGGACGGCAGGCAGTTCCTCCACCTCGCAGCGATGCTTGCGGGCCGCGGCTTCGAGCGCAGCGAGGCGTGCCTCGAGCCACTCCTGGCGGGCGGGATCGGCCTCGAGGCCGTCGGCGTAACGGCGCAGGCCCGCGACGGCCTCGCGACACGCAATCGCGGCCTCATCGAGCAGTCGCCCGGTCTCGCCGAGCGCCGGGTCGAGCGCGGCGAGCTGGCGGATCACGCCCTGTGCGCGGCCGAGCGCCGCTGCCACGTCACTGCCTTCGCCGGCCAGCAGGCTCTTCCACCTGTGCCGTGCCGTCGGCGAGGCGGCCGAGCGCCGCCATGCGGCGCCGCTCCTCGCCCAGCCGCGCGTGCTCGCCCGGTTGCGGGTCGAGCGCCTCGAATTCCGCCACGTAGTGTCGCGAGCAGGTCGAGCCGCCCGTCGCGATCCTGCAGGCGTCGCTCGTGGGCCTGCCGCTCGTCATCCAGGTCGCGCCAGAGCCGATAGGCGGCGCGCATGGCCGCGACCTCGGCCGCGAGGCCGCCGCTGTCGTCGAGCAGGTCGCGCTGGTGGCTGCGCCGGCCGAGCGACTGGAACTCGAGCTGGCCGTGCACGTCGACCAGCAGTTCGCCCACAGTGCGCAGCGCCTGCACCGGCATCGACTGGCCGTTGACCCAGGCGCGGCTGCGTCCGTCGGCACCGACGCTGCGGCGCAGGACGAGTTCGCCGTCGTGCGGCACCTGCTGTTCGTCGAGCCAGGCGCGGGCACCGGCATTCGCCCCGACATCGAAGGTGGCGGTCACCTCGGCGCGCTCGGCGCCGTGGCGCACCGCGCCGCTGTCGGCGCGCCCGCCCACTGCGAGCAGCAGCGCGTCGACGAGGATCGACTTGCCGGCGCCGGTTTCGCCGGTGAGCGCGGTGAAGCCGCGCGCGAACTCGAGCTCGACCGCGGCGACGATCGCGAAATCGCGGATCTGCAGGTGCGTGAGCATCGGGCTGGATCAGCCCGGCGGCGGCTGGCCGGTGCGACCGCCGCGGCCCCAGTGCAGCTTCGAGCGCAGGATGCGGTAGTAGTCGTGGCCGGGCGGATGCAGCAGCGTTGCCGCGATCGAGGCCCGGCAGATGCGCAGCCGCTCGCCGTGCGCGAGCTCGCTGGTGACGATGCCGTCGCACACGACGTGCGCCCGGCCTTCCATGCGCTCGGCGAGCTCGATCTCGACGATGCTGTCGGCGCCCACCACGATGGGCCGGTCGGACAGCGTGTGGGGGCAGATCGGCACCAGCACGATCGCCGCCAGGCTCGGGTGCACGATCGGACCGCCGCAGGACAGTGCGTAGGCCGTCGAGCCGGTCGAGGTCGAGACGATGAAGCCGTCGCCGCCGTGCGTGTTGACGTAGGTGCCGTCGACCCAGGTGCGCAGGTCGATCATGCGGCCGCTCTCGCGCTTGGCGACCACGATGTCGTTCAATGCCAGCGCGGAGACCTCCTTGCCGTCGCACTGCACGAACGCCTCGAGCAGCATGCGCGTCTCGGGCAGGCAGCGCCCCTCGAGCGCGTCGTCCACGCTATCGAGCATGCGCTCGGGGCCGACGTCTGCGAGGAAGCCGAGCCGGCCGCGGTTGACGCCGAGCACCGGCACCGACGCGGCGGCCGCCATGCGCGCCGCGTGCAGCATCGTGCCGTCGCCGCCCACTGCCACCAGCAGGTCGGCACCCTGTGCCAGTTCGGCTTCGGGCACCAAGGTGACGGGCAGCAGCCCGAAGTCGATCCCGAGGCCGCTGGCGGCCCGCACGTGGCGGCCGCGCTCGAGCAGGTGCGCGGCCAGGCCGAGCATGGCCTCGCCGACCCGCGGGTCGGCGGCGCGCCCGGCGAGGGCGACGGTCGAGTAGGCGACGCGAGGGTTGTCCATGAATGAAGGGTCTTTTAGCACGCGGGCGTCGTGGCCGGCCAGCGCACAGATGTTCGCAAAGCGCCAGATTCGGACCCTTGACTTGTGCGTGGGTAGCGTTGCTGGCTGATGATTGGCCACGGGAAATCCTCTTGCCCCGCAGGGGTCGATCTTAGATGACGCGGGATTCCGCCGAAGAACTGCTGAACGACCGGGCGCAACACCTGCTGCGGGTGCTGGTGGAGAGCTATATCCGCGAGGGCCAGCCGGTCGGTTCGCGCACGCTGTCGCGCGACTCGGGCCTCAACTTGAGCGCCGCCACGGTGCGCAACGTGATGGCCGACCTCGAGGAGTACGGCTTCGTCACCTCGCCGCACACCTCCGCCGGGCGCGTGCCGACCGACAAGGGTTACCGCTTTTTCGTCGACACGCTGCTGCGCCAGCGACGCCAGGGGGGCATCGACGACGTCATCGAGCGAGCTGACGCGGCGGCTCGAGCACGAGCACGACCGCGACCCGAAGGCGCTGGTGGCGGTGGCTTCCCAGGTACTCTCTTCGATCACCCACCTCGCCGGCGTGGTGACGATCCCGCGCCAGCCGCACCAGTCGCTGAGCCAGATCGAGTTCCTGCCGCTGTCGGACAACCGGGTCCTGGCGGTGATGGTGGTGAACGGCCGCGACGTGCAGAATCGCATCGTGCAGCTCGAGCGCCATTACACCGCCGAGGAACTGCGCCGCGCGGCCAATTTCCTCAACCAGCAGTTCGGCGGCAAGGAACTCAGCAGCGTGCGCGAGGACCTCGTGGCGGAGCTGAAGCAGACCGGCGAGCGCCTCAACCAGCTGATGCTCGACGCCATCGCCGTGGCCCAGCAGATGCTCGGCGAGGGCGAGCGGGGCGCGCCGGAGTACGTGATCGCCGGCGAGACCAACCTGATGGAGTTCGCGGAGCTGTCGAACGTCGACAAGCTGCGCCGCCTGTTCGACGCCTTCACCGCCCGGCGCGACATCCTCAACCTGCTCGACCTGAGCCTGCGAGCCGAGGGCGTGCAGATCTTCATCGGCCAGGAATCCGGCTACCAGATCCTCGACGACTGCAGCCTGGTCACCGCCCCCTACATGCTCGACAACGAGACGGTCGGCGTGCTCGGGGTGATCGGTCCGACCCGCATGGCCTACGAGCGGGTGATCCCGATCGTGGACGTGACCGCGCGGCTGCTCGGCAGCGCCTTGAATTCGCGGCGCTAGGACCGATATCCCGCCCATACCGCACCCGCCGTCCGCGGCGGACGACCCCTTTTTGACCCAGGCAGGCGACATGAGCAAGGCACCGGACCCCGACGGCATGAACCCCGAGGACGCCCTCGAGGCGGCCAACCCGGACTCCCTGGAGGCCGAGCTGGCCGAGGCGCGCGCCAAGGCCGACGAGCATTGGAACAGCTACCTGCGCGCGGTCGCCGAGAACGACAACCTGCGCAAGCGGGCCCAGCGGGACGTCGAGGCCGCGCACCGCTTCGCGATCGAGCGGTTCGCCGCCGAGCTGCTCGACGTGCGCGACAGCCTCGAACTCGGCGTGGCCTCGGGTCCAACGGCTGAGCCCGCCCGGCTGGTCGAGGGCATGGAGGCGACCCTGCGCCTGCTCAACAAGGCCTTCGAGAAGTCGGGCGTGAGCGTCGTCGACCCGGTCGGCCAGCCGTTCGACCCTGAATTTCACGAGGCCATGGCCACCCAGCCGTCGGTCGACGCGGCCCCTGGCACGGTCCTGGCCGTGGTGCAGAAGGGCTATCTGCTCAATGGCCGGCTGCTGCGTCCCGCCCGGGTGCTGGTGGCCCGCGACCCGGATCCGGCGGCCAGCTGACTTGAATCCCCCGCGGCCGGCCCCCAACTAACCGGTCATCGAATTCCTGATTGGACGGAGTCCCATCCATGGCAAGAGTCATCGGCATCGACCTAGGCACCACCAACTCCTGCGTCGCGATCATGGACGGCGGCAAGCCGCGCGTGATCGAGAACAGCGAGGGCGACCGCACCACCCCCTCGATCGTCGCCTTCACCAAGGACGACGAGGTGCTGGTCGGCCAGTCCGCCAAGCGCCAGGCGGTCACCAACCCGCAGAACACCCTGTACGCGATCAAGCGCCTGATCGGCCGCCGCTACGACGACAAGGTCGTGCAGAAGGACGTCGAGATGGTGCCCTACAGGATCGTCAAGGCCGACAACGGCGACGCCTGGGTCGAGGTGCACGGCAAGAAGATGGCGCCGCCCGAGATCGCGGCGCGCGTGCTGATGAAGATGAAGAAGACCGCCGAGGACTACCTGGGCGAGCCGGTCACCGAGGCCGTGATCACGGTGCCTGCGTACTTCAACGATTCGCAGCGCCAGGCGACCAAGGACGCCGGCCAGATCGCCGGCCTCACCGTCAAGCGCATCATCAACGAGCCGACCGCCGCGGCGCTGGCCTACGGCCTCGACAAGTCGGGCGGTGACCGCAAGGTCGCGGTCTACGACCTCGGCGGCGGCACGTTCGACATCTCGATCATCGAGTTCGCCGACGTGGACGGCGAGCGGCAGTTCGAGGTGCTCGCCACCAACGGCGACACGTTCCTCGGCGGCGAGGACTTCGACAAGCGCATCATCGACTACCTGGCGGCCGAGTTCCTCAAGGAAAGCGGCGTGGACGTGCGGCGCGACCCGCTCGCCGTGCAGCGCCTCAAGGAAGCGGCCGAGAAGGCCAAGATCGAGCTGTCCTCGAGCCAGCAGACCGAAGTGAACCTGCCGTACATCACGGCGGACGCCTCCGGCCCGAAGCACCTCGCGATGAAGCTGACCCGTGCCAAGCTCGAGTCGCTGGTCGAGGACCTGGTGCAGAAGACCATCGAGCCCTGCCGCATCGCCCTCAAGGACGCCGGACTCTCGATCAACGACGTGGCCGAGGTGATCCTGGTCGGCGGCCAGACGCGCATGCCGCTGGTGCAGAAGTTCGTCAAGGACTTCTTCGGCAAGGAGCCGCGCAAGGACGTCAATCCCGACGAGGCGGTGGCGGTCGGCGCCGCCGTGCAGGCGGGCGTGCTCACCGGCGAGGTGAAGGACGTGCTGCTGCTCGACGTCACCCCGCTGTCGCTCGGCATCGAAACCCTCGGCGGCGTGATGACCAAGCTGATCGAGAAGAACACCACCATCCCGACCAAGGCGACCCAGGTGTTCTCGACCGCGGACGACAACCAGACCGCCGTGACCATCCACGTGCTGCAGGGTGAGCGCGATCGCGCGGCCGACAACAAGTCGCTCGGCCGCTTCGACCTCTCGGACATCCCCCCGGCGCCTCGCGGCATGCCGCAGGTCGAGGTCACCTTCGACATCGACGCGAACGGCATCCTCAACGTGCAGGCGAAGGACAAGGCCACGGGCAAGGAGCAGAAGATCGTCATCAAGGCCTCGAGCGGCCTGAGCGACGACGAGATCAAGCGCATGGTGCGCGACGCCGAGGCGCACGCCGAGGAAGACAAGAAGTTCCGCGAGCTGGCCGAGACGCGCAACCGCGCCGACGCGCTGCTGCACGGCACGGAGAAGGCGCTCAAGGACCTCGGCGACAAGGTGTCGCAGGCGGACCGCGCCAAGGCCGAGTCGGCGATCTCCGACCTCAGGGCGGTGCTGAAGGGCGACGACAAGGACGTGATCGAGACCAAGGCGCGCGCGCTGGCCGAAGCCTCGGCCGCCGTCGCGCAGCAGGCTTATGCCGGCCAGCAGGCGGCGGGTGAGGCGGGTCCGGGCCCCGGGCGGCCAGGGTGCCGGCGGCGGCAAGGACGACGTGCTCGACGCCGAGTTCGAGGAAGTGAAGGACAAGGACGGCAAGGCGTCCTGATCCTCGAGACGCTATGCTTGAGTGACTGAATCACCGCCGCGGGAGTGAATCCCCGCGGCGGTTCCACATTGGCCACCCGCCCCGGACATCGCATGGCGAAGCGCGATTACTACCAGGTCCTCGACGTGCCGAAGACGGCCTCCGAGGCCGACATCAAGAAGGCGTACCGTCGCCTGGCGATGAAGTTCCACCCGGACCGCAACCCGGACGATCACGAGGCCGAGGAGAAGTTCAAGGAGGCCAAGGAGGCCTACGAGACGCTGACGGACGCGCAGAAGCGCGCCGCCTACGACCAGTTCGGCCATGCCGGCGTCGACGGCATGCGTGGCGGCGGTGGCGGCGGCTTCGACCCGCGCGACGCCTTCGGCGACATCTTCGGCGACGTGTTCGGCGACATTTTCGGCGGCGGCCGGCGCGGCGGCCGTTCGCAGGTGTTCCGGGGCGCCGACCTGCGCTACGAGCTCGAGCTCGACCTCGAGCAGGCGGTGTTCGGCGACACCGCCAGCGTCGAGTTCACGACGCTGGCCGAGTGCGACGAGTGTGCGGGCAACGGCGCGGCGAAGGGTTCCAAGCCCACGACCTGCGAGACCTGCCACGGCGCCGGACAGGTGCGCATGCAGCAGGGCTTCTTCACGGTGCAGCAGTCGTGCCCGCGTTGCCACGGCCGCGGCCAGGTGGTCAACGACCCCTGCGGCAAGTGCCGTGGCCAGGGGCGCATGCGCAAGCAGAAGACGCTGTCGGTGAAGGTGCCTGCCGGCGTGGATACCGGCGATCGCATCCGCCTCTCGGGCGAAGGTGAAGCGGGGCGCAACGGTGGCCCGACCGGCGACCTGTACGTCGAGGTTCGAGTGCGTGAGCACGCGATCTTCGAGCGCGACGGCGCCCACCTGTCGTGCGAGGTGCCGGTGAGCTTTGCGCGCGCCGCACTCGGCGGGTCGATCGAGGTGCCGACGCTCGACGGCACGGCCACGATCAAGGTGCCGCCCGAGACGCAGTCCGGCCGCGTGTTCCGCCTGCGCGAGAAAGGCATCCGGCCGGTGCGCGGCGGCACGACCGGCGACCTGTTCTGCCGCGTGGTGGTCGAGACGCCGGTCCACCTGACGCGCGAGCAGAAGGACCTGCTGCAGAAGTTCGAGGCCTCGCTGCAGAAGGACGGCAAGCGCCACCACCCGCGCGAGGAGACCTGGCTCGACGGCGTGAAGCGCTTCTTCACCAGTCTCGGGGAGTGACCCAGCGATGTTGAATGTGGCGATGCTCGGTGCGTCCGGGCGCATGGGGCGGACCATCGTGCCGCTGATCGCCGCGAGCGACGACCTGCGCCTCAGCGGCGCGCTCGCCGCCGCGCAGGACGCGAGCATCGGTCACGACGCCGGCGTCATCGCCAATGGTGCGGCGCTGGCCGTGGCCGTCAGCAGCGATCCCGGGCGTGCCCTCGAGGGCGCCGACGTGGCAATCGATTTCACGCTGCCGGCGGCCTCGCTGCGCAACGCGCGCGAGTGCCTGGCCCGCAAGGTGCCGCTGGTCATCGGCACCACCGGCCACGACGAGCCGGGTCGGGCCGAGATCGCGAAGATCGCCGAGTCCCTGCCGGTCGTGATGGCGCCCAACATGAGCCTGGGCGTGAACCTGTTGTTCAAGCTCGTCGAACTGGGGGCGCGCGCACTCGACGCCGACTACGACGTGGAAATCGTCGAGGCGCACCACCGGCACAAGGTGGACGCGCCCAGCGGTACCGCGCTCGGGCTGGGTCGCGCTGTGGCGCAGGGTCGCGCCACCACGCTCGAGCAGGTCGCCGACTATGCGCGTCATGGCGCCACCGGTCCGCGACGCCGCGGCGCCGTGGGCTTCGCCGTCGTGCGCGGCGGCGACATCGTGGGCGACCACCGGGTGATCTTCGCGGGGCCGGGCGAGCAGGTCGAGCTGTCGCACCATGCGCAGGACCGTTCCGGATTCGCCCGCGGCGCGCTGGTCGCCGCCCGCTGGGTCGTCGGGCGACCGGCGGGGTTGTACTCGATGATGGATGTGCTCGGGCTTTAGCTTCGCGATTCTCGTTGTGGATGCGGACGCAGGCCTTCCGCGAGCTGACGCCGCGGTCGGTCGGGATTCCGGGCCGGGGGACCTGTCCGGGAGGACGCCGTGAAGCCATCCGTGGCGGCTCGCACGCGGCGTCCATGCCGCGTGACGCCTCCCGGACAGGTCCCCCGGCCCGGAATCCCGACCTCCGTGCGGCTAGCGCCGCTGGGCTGGCGCCAGGTGAGCGATTCGCCATTTGCGCCTCGGTTGCTTATTCGCCTGCGTGCACCGGGTCGCGCTGCCACCAACGATGCTGCGCCAGCCTGCGCGAAGCCGGGCGTATGCCGAGTGAGTAAACGCCGGTGGCTTGGAGGTCCGGGACGGGTCGGACAGGGCGTCACGCGGCATGGACGCCGCGTGCGAGCCGCCACGGATGGCTTCACGGCGTCCCTGGCCGACCCGTCCCGGACCTCCAAGCCGCGGGCGCAAGCGAAATCAACGCGTTAGCCCCCAACGCGCACACACGACGCGAGGAAGCGAATCAAATGGCGCGACCACGCCTGCTCGCGTAAACTTCGCAACTTAGCCCGTGGAGCAAAACACGCACGGGGTGGGCGCAAGCTCATCCCGCCAGTGCGTGCACGCGCTAAATCGGTCCGCATGCCGCGTGCGGGCCCCTAGACGAAGGAGGCGACCGTGACGACACCCGCTGTGCTGGCTCTCGAGGACGGCACTGTGTTTCGTGGGGTGGCCATCGGCGCCGACGGCACCTCGACCGGCGAGGTGGTCTTCAACACCGCCATGACCGGCTACCAGGAGATCCTCACCGATCCCTCGTACTCGCGGCAGATCGTCACGCTCACCTATCCGCACATCGGCAACACCGGTACCAACCCGGAAGATCTCGAGTCGAACGCCGTCCACGCGGCGGGACTGGTGATCCGCGACCTGCCGCTGCTGCATTCGAACTGGCGCGCCACGGAATCGCTGCCCGAGTTCCTGAAGCGAGCCGGCACCGTCGCCATTGCCGACATCGACACTCGCCAGTTGACGCGCATCCTGCGCGAGAAGGGTGCGCAGGCCGGCTGCATCGCGGCGGGCGAGGCCGCACTGCGGCCGGATCTCGCCATCGAGGCGGCGCGTCGGTTCCCCGGCCTCAAGGGCATGGACCTCGCCAAGGTCGTGTCGACCAGGCGGGCGTACCAGTGGAACGAGGGCACCAACTGGGCGCTGGAGCAGGGTCCCAAGCGCCGCCCCGGGCAGCGCCTGCACGTGGTGGCCTACGACTTCGGCATCAAGCGCAACATCCTGCGCCTGCTCGCCGACCACGGGTGTCGCATGACCGTGATGCCGGCGCAGGCCTCCGCCGACGAGGTGCTGGCGCTGCATCCCGACGGCGTATTCCTCTCGAACGGCCCCGGCGATCCGGAGCCTTGCGACTACGCGATCGCGGCGATCCGGCAGTTCCTGCACGCCGGCGTGCCGCTGTTCGGGATCTGCCTCGGCCACCAGTTGCTCGGCCTCGCCACGGGCGCGCGCACCACCAAGATGAAGTTCGGCCACCACGGCGCCAACCACCCGGTGATCGAGATCGACTCGGGACGCGTCTACATCTCGAGCCAGAACCACGGCTTCGCAGTCGACGAGGCCACGCTGCCCGCGAACGTGCGCGCCACGCACCGCTCGCTGTTCGACGGCTCGCTGCAGGGCATCGCCTGCACCGATCGGCCGGCGTTCAGCTTCCAGGGGCACCCGGAAGCGAGCCCGGGCCCGCGCGACCTCGCGCCGCTGTTCTCGCAGTTCGTCGAGTCGATGCTGCGCAAGGGCGCCGCACCGGCGCGCCCGCTGGTCTGACCCCAGGAAGCACGCCATGCCGAAGCGCACCGACCTCGAGAGCATCCTGATCATCGGCGCAGGCCCGATCGTCATCGGCCAGGCCTGCGAGTTCGACTACTCCGGCGCGCAGGCCTGCAAGGCGCTGCGCGAGGAGGGCTACCGGGTCATCCTCGTCAACTCGAACCCGGCGACGATCATGACCGACCCGGAGATGGCCGACTCCATCTACATCGAGCCGGTCAACTGGCGCACCGTGGCGCGCATCATCGAGAAGGAACGTCCCGACGCGCTGCTGCCGACGATGGGCGGCCAGACCGCGCTCAACTGCGCGCTCGACCTGGTGCGCGAGGGCGTGCTCGAGAAGTTCGGCGTCGAGCTGATCGCCGCGTCGCGCGAGGCCATCGACATGGCCGAGGACCGCGAGCAGTTCCGCAACGCGATGCGCGACATCGGCCTCGAGTGCCCGCGTTCGCGCGTCGCGCACAGCATGGAGGAGGCGCTCGCCATCCAGGCCGAGATCGGCTTTCCCACGGTGATCCGTCCTTCGTTCACGCTCGGCGGCACCGGCGGCGGCATCGCCTACAACCGCGAGGAATTCGAGCAGATCGTCACGCGCGGCCTCGACGCGTCGCCCACCAGCGAGGTGCTGCTCGAGGAGTCGGTGCTCGGCTGGAAGGAATACGAGATGGAGGTCGTTCGCGACAAGAACGACAACTGCATCATCGTCTGCTCCATCGAGAACCTCGACCCGATGGGCGTGCACACCGGCGACTCGATCACCGTGGCGCCGGCGCAGACGCTGACCGACAAGGAATACCAGATCATGCGCGACGCGTCGATCGCGGTGCTGCGCAAGATCGGCGTGGAGTGCGGCGGATCGAACGTGCAGTTCGCGGTGAGCCCGACCGACGGCCGGCTGCTGGTGATCGAGATGAACCCGCGCGTGTCGCGCTCCTCGGCGCTCGCCTCGAAGGCGACGGGTTTCCCGATCGCCAAGGTCGCGGCCAAGCTCGCGGTCGGCTACACGCTGGACGAGCTGCGCAACGACATCACGGGCGGCGCGACGCCGGCGTCGTTCGAGCCGACCATCGACTACGTGGTCACCAAGATCCCGCGCTTCACCTTCGAGAAGTTCCCGGGCGCCAACGACCGCCTGACGACGCAGATGAAGTCGGTCGGCGAGGTGATGGCGATCGGCCGGACGCTGCAGGAATCGCTGCAGAAGGCGCTGCGCGGCCTCGAGACCGGCATCGACGGCCTGACGCCGGTGGTGCAGCTGCCGCTCGACGAAGAGGGCCGCAACCGGCTGCTCGAGGAACTGCGCATGCCCGGCCCGGACCGGCTGCGCTACGTCGCCGACGCATTCCGCGCCGGCCTGTCGCAGGACGAAATCCACCGCGCCTCGCGCATCGACCCCTGGTTCCTGGCGCAGCTCGAGGATCTCGTGCGCGAGGAGAAGCGCATCGCTGCGGACGGCATGGCCGCACTCGACCACGCGCGCCTGCGCGGCCTGAAGCGCAAGGGCTTTGCCGACAGCCGCATCGCAAAGCTGTGCGGCGTGGGCGAGCAGGCGATTCGCGAGCGGCGCCACGGCTTCGGCCTGCGCCCGGTGTTCAAGCGCGTCGACACCTGCGCCGCGGAGTTCGCCACCTCGACCGCCTACCTCTACTCGACCTACGAGGAGCAATGCGAGGCAGAGCCCACGGACCGCCGCAAGATCGTCATCCTCGGCGGCGGCCCGAATCGCATCGGCCAGGGCATCGAGTTCGACTACTGCTGCGTGCACGCGGCGCTCGCGCTGCGCGAGGACGGGTTCGAGACCATCATGGTCAACTGCAACCCGGAGACCGTCTCGACCGACTACGACACGTCGGACCGCCTGTACTTCGAGCCGCTCACGTTCGAGGACGTGATGGAGATCCTGCACGTCGAGCAGCCGTTCGGCGTGATCGTGCAGTACGGCGGGCAGACCCCGCTCAAGCTCGCCAAGGCGCTCGGCGCCGCGGGCGTGCCGATCATCGGCACCAGCCCGGACTCGATCGACGTTGCCGAGGACCGCGAGCGCTTCCAGCAGCTGGTGGACCGGCTCGGGCTGCGCCAGCCGCCCAACCGCACGGCGCGCACCGAGGAAGCAGCGGTGCAGCTCGCCGGCCAGATCGGCTTCCCGCTCGTGGTGCGGCCGTCGTACGTGCTCGGCGGCCGCGCCATGGAGATCGTCTACAGCGAGGACGACCTGCGCGCGTACATGACCACGGCGGTGCAGGTGTCGAACGACAGCCCGGTGCTGCTCGACCGGTTCCTCGACCTCGCGATCGAGGTGGACGTCGACGCCATCTGCGACGGCAAGGATGTCTACATCGGCGGCATCATGGAGCACGTCGAGCAGGCTGGCGTGCACTCGGGCGACTCCGGCTGCTCGCTGCCGCCCTACAGCCTGAGCGCCGAGCTGCAGGAACAGATCCGCGAGCAGACGCGGCGCATGGCGCTGGCGCTCAACGTGATCGGCCTGATGAACGTGCAGTTCGCGATCCAGGGCGGCATCGTGTTCGTGCTCGAGGTGAACCCGCGGGCCTCGCGCACCGCGCCGTTCGTGTCCAAGGCCACCGGCGTGCCGCTGGCCAAGGCTGCGGCGCGCGTCATGAGCGGCCGCACGCTGGCGGATCTCGGCCTCACGCGGGAGCGGGTGCCGCCGTACTACTCGGTCAAGGAAGCGGTGTTCCCGTTCGGCAAGTTCCCGGACGCCGACCCGATCCTCGGGCCCGAGATGAAGTCCACCGGCGAGGTGATGGGCACCGGGCGCAGCTTCGGCGAGGCCTACGCCAAGGCGCAGGCGGCCTCGGGCGTGGTGCTGCCCACCCGCGGCGTCTGCCTGATCAGCGTCCGTGAGCGCGACAAGCCGGCCGCGGTGGGACTGGCGCGCCTGCTGATCGCCCGCGGCTTCGAGATCGTGGCCACGCACGGCACGGCGGACATGCTCGAGCAGTCCGGCGTACAGTGCCGTCGGGCCAACAAGGTCCGCGAAGGCAGGCCGCACATCGTGGACATGATCAAGAACGACGAGATCAGCCTCATCGTCAACACCACCGAGGGCAAGCGGGCGATCCACGAGTCCCGCTCGATCCGGCGCGAGGCCGTGGCCCGCCGCGTCACCTACTACACGACCCTCGCCGCGGCGCTCGCGACCTGCGAGGCCATCGACCACCTGGCCGAGGTCGAGGTGAACCGCCTCCAGGATCTTCACAAGGAAGTTCAGGTATGAAGCGTAAGCCATTGACCGCAAAGGGCGCGGCCAAGCTGCGCATCGAGCTCCGGCGGCTCAAGTCCGAGGACCGGCCGCGGGTGATCCAGGCGATCGCCGAGGCGCGCGCCCACGGTGACCTGAGCGAGAACGCCGAGTACCACGCGGCCCGCGAGCAGCAGGGCTTCATCGAGGGGCGCATCAAGCAGCTCGAGCACGAGCTGTCGCACAGCGAGATCATCGACGTGGGCGACCTGGCGGCGTCCGGCAAGGTGGTGTTCGGCGCCACCGTCGACCTCGAGGACCAGGACGACGGCGCGGAGGTCGTGTTCCAGATCGTCGGCGAGCTGGAGGCCGACGTGAAGCTCGGCCTGATCTCCATCACCTCGCCGATCGCCCGCGCGCTGGTCGGCAAGTCGGAGGGGGACGTGGTCGACGTCGCAGTGCCGGGTGGCACCCGCGCCTTCGAGATCGTGGCCGTCCGCTACGTCTGAGCGGCGGCCTCAGCCCGGCAGCAGGATGCCCGGCTTCTCCGGGTAGGGGCGGTAGTAGAGCGCCACGTGCCCGATCCGCTGCACCAGTTCGGAACGGGTGGCCGTCGCCAGCTCGTTCGATGATCTGGTCGCGCAGTTCCCGGTCGCCGACCCGCGCCCGTACCTTCACCAGCTCATGGTCGTTGAGCGCCCGGTCCAGTTCAGCGACCAGGTTCGGGCTGATGCCCCCCTGGCCGACCAGCACGATGGGATTGCGGTCGTGGCCGAGACGGCGCAGGTACTTGCGTTGGGAGTCGGTGAGAGGCATGGGAAGGGGGTAATGATCAGGGGGTAGGGGGTAGTGTAACGGCGGCGGCGCATCGACAGGCGTGGCAAAAGACTGCTGAAGTCGCCAGGCGGCTCTCCGCGACCGTACCTCAGGTGTGCAGCTCTTACACTACCCCCTACCCCCTGATCATTACCCCCTTGTCCCCATCCATGCCGAAGCGAACGAAATCCTCCGCCCGCTGGCTCGCCGAGCACGCCGCCGACCCGTACGTGAAGCGTGCGCACGAGGAAGGCTGGCGCTCGCGGGCCGCTTTCAAGCTGGAGGAGATCAACCAGGCCGAACGTCTGCTCCGGCCGGGCATGACGGTGGTCGACCTCGGGGCGGCACCGGGCGGCTGGAGCCAGTACGCGGCGCGGGTGCTCGGTGGCAAGGGACGGGTGATCGCGCTCGACCTGCTCGACATGCCGGCGCTGCCCGGGGTGGAGTTCATCCAGGGGGACTTCAACGACGACGCGGTGCTGGAGCGCCTGCAGGCGCTGCTCGCCGGCGACAAGGCGGACCTTGTGATGTCCGACATGGCCCCCAACATGATGGGCATCGCGGACGTGGACCACGACCGGTCCATGCAGCTGGTGGATCTGGCCGTGGAGTTTGCGGCGCGCGCGCTGCGGCCGGGCGGCGACCTGTTGCTGAAGGTGTTCCAGGGTCGCGAATTCCAGCCACTGGTCGCGCGGCTGCGCGGCCAGTTTGAAACCGTGAAGCTGCGCAAGCCGAAAGCCTCACGGTCCCGCAGCGCAGAGCTGTACGTTCTGGCACGCGGGTATCGATTGGTGTAGTGTCGAAAATCGTGTCGGCGCGTGTTTCGCGCTCGATCGCAGCATCTGAGACCGAGGTCAAGGCATTGAACGATCTGGCCAAGAATGTCGTCCTGTGGATCGTGATCGCCGTCGTGCTCGCGACGGTGGTCAGCAATTTCAGCGCACGCTCCGGCGCGGTGCGCGAGGTGCCGTATTCCACGTTCCTCGAGCAGGTGAAGGACGGCTCGGTGTCGCAGGTCACCTTCAGCGGCGACCGCATCACCGGTGTCCGCGAGAACGGCGAGCAGTTCGTGGCCTACAACCCGGAGACCGACAACTCGGCGCTGATCGGCACCCTGCAGCGCAACAGCGTCACGTTCAGTGCCGCGCCGCCCGAGCGGCAGTCGTTCCTGATGCAGCTGTTCGTCTCGTCGTTCCCGATCCTGCTGCTGATCGGCGTCTGGGTCTACTTCATGCGCCAGATGCAGGGCGGTGCGGGCGGCCGCGGCGCAATGTCGTTCGGCAAGAGCCGCGCGCGGCTGCTGAACGAGGACCAGGTCACCGTGACGTTCGCCGACGTGGCGGGCGTGGACGAGGCCAAGGAAGAAGTCTCCGAGATCGTCGACTTCCTCAAGGACCCGTCCAAGTTCCAGAAGCTCGGCGGCAAGATCCCGCGCGGCGTGCTGATGGTGGGCTCGCCGGGTACCGGCAAGACGCTGCTCGCCAAGGCGATCGCCGGCGAGGCCAAGGTGCCGTTCTTCACCATCTCCGGCTCGGACTTCGTCGAGATGTTCGTGGGTGTCGGCGCCTCGCGCGTGCGCGACATGTTCGAGCAGGCCAAGAAGCAGGCGCCCTGCATCATCTTCATCGACGAGATCGACGCGGTCGGCCGGCATCGTGGCGCGGGCCTCGGCGGCGGCCACGACGAGCGCGAGCAGACGCTCAACCAGCTGCTGGTGGAGATGGACGGCTTCGAGGGCAACGAGGGCGTGATCGTCATCGCCGCGACCAACCGTCCCGACGTGCTCGACCCGGCGCTGCTGCGCCCGGGCCGCTTCGACCGCCAGGTCGTCGTGCCGCTGCCCGACGTGCGCGGCCGCGAGCAGATCCTCAAGGTGCACATGCGCAAGCTGCCGCTCGCCGAGGACGTCAAGCCCTCGATCATCGCGCGCGGCACGCCCGGCTTCTCGGGCGCCGACCTCGCCAACCTCGTCAACGAGGCGGCGCTGTTCGCGGCGCGTGCCAACAAGCGCACGGTGACGATGGACGAGTTCGAGCGCGCCAAGGACAAGATCATGATGGGCGCCGAGCGCAAGTCCATGGTCATGGACGACAACGAGAAGAAGCTCACCGCCTACCACGAGGCCGGCCACGCGATCGTGGGCCTCAACGTGCCGGACCACGATCCGGTCTACAAGGTGACGATCATCCCGCGCGGCCGTGCGCTCGGCGTCACCATGTTCCTGCCCGAGGCGGACCGCTACAGCACCAGCAAGCGCCGGCTCGAGAGCCGCATCGCCACGCTGTTCGGCGGCCGCGTCGCCGAGGAGCTCATCTTCGGGCCCGAGTACGTCACGACCGGCGCCTCGAACGACATCGAGCGGGCGACCGAGATCGCACGCAACATGGTCACCAAGTGGGGCCTGTCCGATCGCCTCGGCACGCTGACCTATGCCGAGGAAGATGGCGAGGTGTTCCTCGGCCGCTCGGTCACCCAGCACAAGCAGGTCGGTGACAAGACGCGCGACGCGATCGACGAGGAAGTGCGGCGCGTGATCGACGACAACTACAACCGGGCCAGAGGCATCATCGAGTCGCATCTCGACAAGCTGCACAAGATGGCCGACGCGCTCATCAAGTACGAGACGATCGACGAGGGGCAGATCCGCGAAATCATGCAGGGCCGCGAGCCGACGCCGCCCGCGGACTGGGAAGACCGCGACCTGCCGAGCGCCGGCGCCAAGCCGCGCGAACGGCCGGACGGCGATGCCCCGAGCGGCCGGCCCGCGCCGCAGCACTGACGCACGAACGCCCGGCCTGGCCGGGCGTTTCGTTTAAGCCTGGTTCCCATGCTGCTCCTGTGCCGTGACCTCGTGCTCGACTTGTCCGAGCCGCGCGTGATGGGCGTGCTCAACGTGACGCCTGATTCGTTTTCGGATGGCGGGCGCTACGCCGGGTTCGAGGCGGCCGTGGCGCGCGGCGTGGCCATGGCGGAGCAGGGCGCGGGCATCATCGACGTCGGTGGCGAGTCGACGCGGCCCGGTGCAGCGGCGGTCGGCCTGCAGGAAGAACTGGAGCGCGTCATCCCGGTCATCGAGGCACTCGCGCAGCGCGTGGCCGTGCCGATCTCGGTGGACACGAGCAAGCCAGAAGTGATGCGCGCGGCGATCGCGGCCGGTGCGGCGATGGTGAACGACGTGCGCGCACTGGGCGCGCCGGGCGCGCTCGACGCCGTGGCGGGCAGCGGGGCCGCGGTGTGCCTGATGCACATGCGGGGCGAGCCGCGCACCATGCAGCAGGCGCCCGAGTACCGTGACGTCGTGGGCGAGGTGCGCGACTTTCTCGCCGCACGATTGAGCGCGTGCAGCGCGGCCGGCATTGCGACGGCACGCCTGTGCATCGATCCCGGCATCGGGTTCGGCAAGCGCGCGGAACATAACCTGGCGCTGCTCGCAGCGCTCGACCAGCTGGCCGCACCCGGGATTCCGGTACTGGTCGGCGTTTCGCGCAAGTCACTGGTCGGTATGATCACCGGACGTGCCGCTGGCGACCGGCTGGCAGGCAGCGTGGCGCTGGCGGCGCTGGCGGTCATGCGCGGCGCTGCCATCGTGCGCGCGCACGACGTCGCGGAGACGGTGGATGCGGTCAAGATCGCGAGCGCGCTCAGGCGCGCCGCGGCGGGAGGCGATTGAACATGGGACGCAGATTCTTCGGCACCGACGGCGTTCGCGGCGAGGTCGGCCAGCATCCGATGACGGTGGAGTTCGCGCTGCGGCTGGCGAGCGCGGCCGCGCGGGTCCTGGCCCCGGAGGGCGGGCGCGCGCTGGTCGGCAAGGACACGCGGCTGTCGGGCTACATGTTCGAGGCCGCCCTGGAGGCGGGCTTCATCGCCTCCGGCGTGGACGTGAGCCTGATCGGCCCGCTGCCGACGCCCGGCATCGCCTACCTGACGCAGCGTTTCGCGTGCAGCTTCGGCGTGGTGATCAGCGCCTCGCACAACCTGTACCAGGACAACGGCATCAAGTTCTTCGACGCCAACGGCAGCAAGCTGTCGGACGCGACGGAGGAGAGCATCGAGGCGCTGCTCGACGGCCCGGCGCTGACCCGCGAGTCGATGCAGCTCGGTCGCGCGCAGCGCGTCGACAAGTCGCGCGTCGTGTACCAGGAGTTCTGCATGTCGACCATCCCGGCGGGCACCGACCTGTCGGGCCTCAAGGTGGTGATCGACTGCGCGCACGGCGCGGCCTACAAGGTGGCGCCGCGCGTGCTCACGGACCTCGGCGCGGAGATCATCCCGATCGGCTGCTCGCCGAACGGCAAGAACATCAACCTGCGCTGTGGCTCGACCGCGCCGGAGCTGCTGCAGCTCACCGTGTCCGGCGTCCAGGCCGACGTCGGCATCGCGCTCGACGGCGATGGCGACCGGCTGGTGATGGTGGACCACCTCGGCCGGCTGGTGGACGGCGACCGGCTGATGTACGTCATCGCGCTGGACCGCCACGCGCAGGGCGCACTGCAGGGGCCGGTGGTCGGCACGGTGATGAGCAACCTGGGGCTGGAGCACGCGCTCAAGGCGGAGGGCATCGAATTCCTGCGCGCCAAGGTCGGCGATCGCTACGTGCTGGAAATGCTGCGCAAGCACGGGGGCGTGCTCGGCGGCGAGACCTCCGGGCACCTGCTGTGCCTCGACCGGACCACCACGGGCGACGGCCTGGTGAGCGCGCTGCAGGTGCTGGCCGTCATGAAGCGCACCGGCCGCTCGCTCGCCGAGCTGGCCGCCGGCATGCCGCAGTTCCCGCAGGTGATGGTCAACGTGAAGGTGCGCGAGCGTATCGACCCCGGCCAGTCGCCGGCGATCCAGGCAGCCGTGCGCAAAGTCGAGGAGTCGCTCGGCACGACCGGGCGGGTGGTGTTGCGTGCCTCGGGCACCGAACCCCTGATCCGCGTCATGGTCGAAGGCCAGGACGAGCAGGTGGTGACGCGCTTCGCCCACGAACTGGCGGACACGGTGCGCCGGGCGGTGTGACCCCCCGGCCGCGAATTGCTTTCCGGCCGACCCGCCGCTAAGATCGCGCGCCTTTCGCGGACCGCCTGCCCCGGCCGGTGACGGCCGCCGGATGCACGGAGACCCGAATGCGCAAGCCGCTCGTCGCTGGAAACTGGAAGATGTACGGCACGCGGGCCGAGAACGCAGCCCTGGTGCGGGGTCTCCTCGACCTGCTCCAGCCCGGCGCCCGCGCCGAGGTGCTGGTCTGCCCGCCATTCGTCTACCTGTGGGAGACCGGCCGGCTGCTCAAGGATTCCGAGGTTGCCCTGGGCGCGCAGTCGGTCTGCGCCGAGTCGCTGGGCGCGTTCACCGGCGAGGTGTCCGGGGCGATGCTGCGGGACGTGGGTTGCCGCTACGTGCTGGTGGGTCATTCCGAGCGCCGCCAGCTGTACGGCGAGTCCGACTCGCTGGTGGCGCGCAAGTTCATGGCCGCGCAGGCCCAGGGCCTGGTGCCCGTGCTGTGCGTGGGCGAGACCCTCGAGGAACGCGAGGGTGGGCGAACCACCGAGGTGGTGGCCCGGCAACTCGAGGCTGTGCTGTCGGTGAGCGGCGTTGGCTCGCTGGCCAGCGCGGTGATCGCCTACGAGCCGGTCTGGGCGATCGGCACGGGCCGCACGGCGAGCCCGGAGCAGGCACAGGAGGTCCACGCGATGATCCGCGGCAAGGTCGCGGCGCTGGATGCTACAATCGCAAGTTCGGTGAGGATCCTGTACGGCGGCAGCGTCAAGGCGTCGAACGCACGGGAACTCTTCGCGATGGCCGACATCGACGGCGGGCTCGTCGGCGGCGCGTCGCTCAAGGCGGAAGAATTCGCGCAGATCTGCGCGGCCGCCGGCTGAATTCGGAGCAGGTGCAGTACATGAGTTGGGTGCAAACGCTGGCAGTGGTCCTTCACGTTCTGCTGGCCGCGTCGATCATCGCGCTGGTGCTGTTGCAGCGTGGCAAAGGTGCGGACGCGGGTGCGGGCTTCGGCGCCGGCGCGTCCGGCACGGTGTTCGGCGCGCGCGGCTCAGGCTCGTTCCTGTCGCGCACGACCGCGGTGCTCGCGACGCTGTTCTTCGTGACCAGCCTCGGGCTGTCGTACCTGTTCAGCCAGGGCAAGGAAGAAACCAGCGTGATCGACCGGGTGCAGCCGGCCCAGACCATGCCCGCCCCGGCACAGGGTCCGGCGCTGCCGCCGACCGGCGTGCTGCCGAGCGTTCCGGAATCGACGACTCCGGCCACGGTGACGCAACCGGCCCCGGCTCCGGTCACCGCGCCCGCCCCGGCGCCCGTTCCGGCGCAGTGATCGGCGGGCAACTGCGAACGTTTGCGGATGTGGTGGAATTGGTAGACACGCTAGCTTGAGGGGTTAGTGCCGCAAGGCGTGAGAGTTCGAGTCTCTCCATCCGCACCATCACCAGAAAGGCGAACCCACGGGTTCGCCTTTTTGCTTGCAGGCCTTACTGCGCTGCAGCAGTCCCTGTTAGAATTTCGAGGTTCCGCCGCAGCCGTGCAGCCGTCCACCAGGAGCTACGTCGCGCGATGCTCGCCGAGTACCTGCCGATCCTGATCTTCCTCGCGGTGGCCGGTGCGCTGGGCACACTGCTGCTGGCGCTCGGCTTCCTGTTCGGGCCGCGGCGCCCCGATCCCGAGAAGCTGTCCGCGTACGAGTGCGGCTTCGAGGCGTTCGAGGACTCGCGCATGAAGTTCGACGTGCGCTACTACCTCGTCGCCATCCTGTTCATCGTGTTCGACCTCGAGATCGCGTTCCTCTTCCCGTGGGCGGTCGCGCTCGACGCCGTCGGCGTGGTGGGACTCGCGGCAATGGGCGTGTTCCTGCTGGTGCTCGTGGTGGGCTTCATCTACGAGTGGAAGAAAGGGGCCCTGGAATGGGACTAGAGGCCGCCGAGGATCTGCCGCAGCGCGGCTTCGTCACCACCACGGTCGACGCGGTGATGAACTGGGCCCGCACCGGCTCGATGTGGCCGATGACCTTCGGCCTCGCCTGCTGCGCCGTCGAGATGATGCACGCCGGCGCGGCGCGCTACGACCTCGACCGCTTCGGCATCGTGTTCCGCCCGAGCCCGCGCCAGTCCGACGTGATGATCGTGGCCGGCACGCTGGTCAACAAGATGGCGCCGGCGCTGCGCAAGGTCTACGACCAGATGCCGGAGCCGCGCTGGGTGATCTCGATGGGCTCGTGCGCCAACGGCGGCGGCTACTACCACTACTCCTACGCGGTGGTGCGCGGCTGCGACCGCATCGTGCCGGTGGACGTCTACGTGCCGGGCTGTCCGCCCACCGCCGAGGCGCTGCTGTACGGCATCCTGCAGTTGCAGAAGAAGATCCACCGTACCCAGACCATCGCGCGCTGACACACCATGACCGACGCCCTCGAAACCCTGGCCGGAACCGTGCTCGCCTGCTGCGGCGAGTCGCTGGTGCGCGTGCCGTCGCGCTGCCGCGAACTCACTTTCGAGGTGCCGTCCGCGCAGCTGCTGAGCGTCTGCCGGACGCTGCGCGACGAGCCCGGGCTGCGCTTCGAGCAGCTCGTCGACGTCGCCGGCGTCGATTACCTCACCTACGGCTGCGACGAGTGGAACACCTCGAGCGCGACCAGCAGCGGCTTCAGCCGCAGCCGGTCGACCCTCACCCCGCCCTCTCGGGCTCCCTCTCCCATGAAATGGGAGAGGGTGAAGAGGGAGAGGGAGGCGAAGCGGGAGAGGGCTCGGAGCGCCGCTTCGCCGTCGTGTACCACCTGCTGTCCGTGACGCACAACCGCCGCCTGCGGCTGCGCGCGTGGTGCGAGGGAGCGGAGCCGCCGCTGCTCGATTCCGTCGTGGACATCTGGAAATCGGCCGACTGGTTCGAGCGCGAGGCGTTCGACCTGTTCGGCATCCTGTTCCGCGGTCATCCCGACCTGCGCCGGATCCTGACCGACTACGGGTTCGTCGGGCATCCGTTCCGCAAGGACTTCCCGCTGATCGGCAACGTCGAGGTGCGCTACGACGAGGCGAAGGGCCGCGTCGTCTACGAGCCGGTGGCGATCGAGCCGCGCACGCTCGTGCCGCGCGTGATCCGCGACGACCATCGCTACGAAGCTGCGCTGAAGGACGCTCCCCGGCATGGCTGAGATCCGCAGCTACACGATGAACTTCGGGCCGCAGCATCCGGCGGCGCACGGCGTGCTGCGCCTGGTGCTCGAGATGGACGGCGAGGTCGTGCAGAAGGCCGACCCGCACATCGGCCTGCTGCACCGTGGCACCGAGAAGCTCGCCGAGTCGAAGCCGTTCAACCAGTCGATCGGCTACATGGACCGGCTCGACTACGTCTCGATGATGTGCAACGAGCACGCCTACGTGATGGCCATCGAGAAGCTGCTCGGGATCGAGGTGCCGCTGCGGGCGCAGTACATCCGCGTCATGTTCGACGAGATCACGCGCATCCTGAACCACCTGATGTGGCTCGGCGCGCACGGCCTCGACATCGGCGCGATGACCATGTTCCTGTACTGCTTCCGCGAGCGCGAGGACCTGATGGACGTCTACGAGGCGGTCTCGGGCACGCGCATGCACGCGACCTACTACCGCCCGGGCGGCGTGTACCGCGACCTGCCGGACTCGATGCCGAAGTACCAGCCGTCGCGCTTCAAGAGCCAGCAGGACGTCGACCGGCTCAACGAGAAGCGCTCGGGCAGCGTGCTCGATTTCATCGACGACTTCACGGCGCGCTTCCCGGCCTGCGTCGACGAGTACGAGACGCTGCTGACCGACAACCGCATCTGGAAGCAGCGCACGGTCAACATCGGCGTGGTGACCCCGGAGCGCGCGCTCAACCTCGGCTTCACGGGCCCGATGATCCGCGGTTCCGGCATCGCGTGGGACCTGCGCAAGAAGCAGCCGTACGAGGTGTACGACAAGGTCGACTTCGACATCCCGGTGGGGGTCAACGGCGACTGCTACGACCGCTACCTGGTGCGTGTCGAGGAATTGCGCCAGTCGAACCGCATCATCAAGCAGTGCGTCGACTGGCTGCGCAGAAACCCGGGCCCGGTGATGGTGGACGACCACAAGGTGGTGCCGCCGAGCCGCGAACAGATGAAGGGCGACATGGAATCGCTGATCCATCACTTCAAGCTGTTCACCGAGGGTTACTGCGTGCCGCCGGGCGAGGCCTATGCCGCGGTCGAGGCGCCCAAGGGCGAGTTCGGCATCTACCTCGTGTCGGACGGCGCCAACAAGCCGTACCGGCTCAAGTGCCGCGCCCCGGGCTTCCCGCACCTCGCGGCGCTCGAGGAGATGGTGCAGGGCCACATGCTGGCCGACGTCGTGGCGGTGATCGGCACGGCGGACATCGTGTTCGGGGAGATCGACCGGTGAGCGAAGCGGACCACGGCCCGGTGGTGGGCGGCCTGTCGCAGCACGTGCGCGACGAAATCGACCACTGGGTGGCCAAGTTCCCGCCCGAGCGCCGGCGCTCGGCGGTCATCTCGGCGCTGCACGCCGTGCAGCACGAGCACGGTCACCTGACGCAGGAGTCGATGGACGCGGTGGCCGCCTACCTCGGCCTGCCGCCGGTGCAGGTGTACGAGGTCGCGAGCTTCTACTCGATGTTCGAGACCCGGCCCTGCGGCCGCCACCACATCTCGGTGTGCACCAACATCTCCTGCATGCTGTGCGGCGGCGAGGAGATCCTCGAGCACGTCGAGATGCGCCTCGGCGTCAAGGTGGGCGAGAGCACGCCCGACGGGCGCTTTTTCCTCAAGGCCGAGGAAGAGTGCCTCGCCGCCTGCAACGGCGCGCCGATGATGATGGTCGACCACGTGTACTACGAGAACCTGACGCCCGAGAAGGTCGACAGGATCCTGGACGAGCACAAGTAGGGCGCCGCCGTGAGCGACTGGACCGACCGCATGAACCTCGTGTGCTTCGAGCCGCTCAAGCTCGAGCGCCCCTGGGAACTCGCGACCTACCTGCAGATCGGCGGCTACGAGGCGTGGAAGAAGATCCTCGCCGAGCACACGCCGCGCGAGCAGGTGATCGAGATGGTCAAGGCCTCGGGCCTGCGCGGTCGTGGCGGCGCGGGCTTCCCGACCGGCCTGAAGTGGTCGTTCATGCCGCGCAGCGCGCCGGTGCAGAAGTACGTGGTGTGCAACTCGGACGAGAGCGAGCCCGGCACCTGCCACGACCGCGACATCCTGCGCTACAACCCGCACGCGCTGATCGAGGGCATGGCGATCGGCGGCTACGCGATGGGCGCCACCGTCGGCTACAACTACGTACGCGGCGAGTTCATGGCCGAGCCGATCCCGCGCTTCGAAGCGGCGATCCGCGAGGCCTACGCGGCCGGGCTGCTCGGCAAGAACGTGCTCGGGTCGGGCGTCGACTTCGACCTCTACACGTTCATGGGTGCCGGTGCGTACATCTGCGGCGAGGAAACCGCGCTGCTCGAGTCGCTCGAGGGCAAGCAGGGACGGCCGCGCTTCAAGCCGCCGTTCCCGGCCAACTACGGCCTGTACGGCAAGCCGACCACGATCAACAACGCGCAGAGCTTCGCCTCGGTGCCGACGATCCTGCGCAAGGGGCCGGAGTGGTTCGCGGCCCTGGGACCGCAGAACTCCGGCGGCACGGTGATCTTCTCGGTGTCGGGCCACGTCGAGAAGCCCGGCAACTTCGAACTGCCGCTCGGCGTCCCGTTCAAGGACCTGCTCGCGATCGCGGGCGGCGTGCGCGGCGGGCGCAAGCTCAAGGCCGTGATCCCCGGCGGGTCCTCCGTGCCCGTGGTGCCGGGCGAGACCATGCTCGCCGCCAACATGGACTACGACTCGCTGAAGAAGGCCGGCTCGGCGATCGGCTCGGCGGCGGTCATCGTCATGGACGAGACCACCGACATGGTGCGCGTGCTCGAGCGCCTGTCGCGCTTCTACTACATGGAATCGTGCGGGCAGTGCACGCCGTGCCGCGAGGGCACCGGCTGGCTCAACCGCACGTTGAAGCGGATTCTCGCGGGCCAGGGCCGGCGGGAAGACATCGACATGCTGGTCAGCGTCGCCAACAACATCGAGGGCCACACGATCTGCGCGCTCGGCGATGCGGCGGCGTGGCCGGTGCAGAGTTTCATCAAGCATTTCCGGCACGAGTTCGAGCACTACGTCGAGCACGGCCACAGCATGGTCGAGGCGCGCGGTCGCGCGGCGTGACGGCATGAGCGAAGAGCTGGTCAACATCGAAGTCGACGGCGTGCCGGTCAAGGCGCGCAAGGGCGCGATGATCATCCAGGCGACGGACGCGCACGGCGCGTACGTGCCGCGCTTCTGCTACCACGAGAAGCTGTCGATCGCCGCCAACTGCCGCATGTGCCTGGTCGAGGTGGAGAAGGCGCCGAAACCGCTGCCGGCGTGCGCCACGCCGGTGTCCGAGGGCATGAAGGTGTTCACGAAGTCGCCCAGGGCCATCGCGGCCCAGAAGGCGACCATGGAGTTCCTGCTGATCAACCACCCGCTCGACTGCCCGATCTGCGACCAGGGCGGCGAGTGCGAGCTGCAGGACCTCGCGATGGGCTACGGCCGCGACGTGGCGCGCTACAGCGAGCGCAAGCGCGTGGTGAAGGACCAGAACCTTGGGTCCCTCGTCTCCACCGACATGACGCGCTGCATCCACTGCACCCGCTGCGTGCGCTTCGGCGAGGAGATCGCCGGCGTGCCCGAGCTCGGCACCATGGGGCGCGGCGACCGCGTGCAGATCTCGACCTGGGTCGAAAAGACCGTCGAGCACGAGCTGTCCGGCAACATCATCGACCTGTGCCCGGTCGGCGCGCTCAACAACAAGGCCTACCGCTACCGGGCGCGCGCCTGGGAGATGTCCCAGCACCCGCTGGTGTCGCCGCACGACTGCGCGGGCAGCAACCTGTTCGGCCACGTGCTGCGCGGCCGGCTGATGCGTGTCGTGCCGCGGGCCAACGAAGAGATCAACGAGACCTGGATCGCCGACCGCGACCGTTACAGCTGTGAAGGCCTGTACGCCGCAGACCGCGCGCAGAAGCCCATGGTCCGCGAAGCCGGCGTCTGGCGCGAGGTGGACTGGGAGACCGCGCTCGAGGCGGCGGCGAAGGGCCTGCAGCAAGTGGTGCGCGAGCACGGTGCGGCGCAGCTCGGTACCCTGGTGTCGCCCGCGGCCTCGACCGAGGAAGCGTATCTCGCGGCGCGCGTCGCGCGCGGGCTCGGCTCCGAAAACGTCGATCACCGGCTGCGTCGCCAGGATTTCCGTGACCAGTCGGGTGACGCGGCTGCGCCGACGCTCGGCTGCAGCATCGCCGAGCTCGAGCAGGCCTCCGCCGTGCTGCTGGTCGGCTCGAACGTGCGCAAGGAGGTGCCGATCATCGCGCACCGTATCCGCAAGGGGGCGCTCGGTCGTGGCACCAGGGTAGCGTTCATCAACCCCCGGCCGGTCGACGTGACATTCCCGGTGGTGGCGAACCTCGCGAGCAACGGCTACGGCATGGCGCAGCACCTCGCGGCCGTGCTGGCGGCGGCGCTGCGGGCCGCGGGACCGGCCGACGCCGGCCACGGTCGCGACGGCGCTCGAAGGCGTCACGGCGGGTGCCGACCACGAACGGATTGCGGCCGCCTTGGTGCAGGGCCAGCTGCGCTTGATCCTGCTGGGCGCGCTTGCCGAGCGTCACGCAGCGTGCGCCGAGATCCGCGCCCTGGCCACCGCGCTGGCCGAGGTGACCGGTGCGCGGCTGGGCCACCTGCCCGAGGGCGCGAACGCGGTTGGAGCCGCGCTGGCGGGCGCGACGCCGCATCGAGGCGTCGGCGCCCGTACGGTGGTCCGGCCCGGGTTGGCCGCCGCTGAAATGCTGAATGCGCGACTGCGCGGTTACGTGCTGGTCGGCGGCATCGAATCGGCCGACCTCGCGTCGGCAGGGGCGGCCGAGGCGGCGCTGCAGGGCGCCCAGTGCGTCGTGGCCCTGACTCCGTTCGCGAGCGACGAGCAGAAGAGCCTGCGCCACCGTGATCCTGCCGGTCGCGGCGTTTGCCGAGACGTCCGGCACCTGGGTCAACGTCGAGGGTCGCTGGCAGAGCGTGCCCGGGGCTGCCCGGCCGCCGGGTGAAGCGCGGCCGGCGTGGAAGGTGCTGCGCGTGCTCGGCAACCTGCTCGGACTGGGCGGGTTCGAGTACCTCAGCTCGGAGGAGATCCGCGACGAGCTGCGCCGCGAGCTCGGCGAGTTCCAGCCGGGACAGCCGTCGGGCGCGTTTGCCGCCGGCCGGCTCGCGGCGCTGGACGCGGTGCGCGAGGTGGGCATGTATGCGGTCGATGCAGTGGTGCGCCGTTCGCGCCCGCTGCAGGAGACGCGTGAAGCCCGCTCCGGCGCGCAGGGCGGTGCGGCATGATCGACTTCCTGAGCGGCGCCTGGACTTCGCTGCCGGCGTGGCTGCAGGGCACGCTGATATCGCTTGGCCAGATCCTCGCCGTCACGATCGTCGTCATCCTGTGCGTGGCCTACCTGACGCTCGCCGAGCGCAAGGTGATCGGCTACATGCAGGTGCGCATCGGCCCGAACCGTGTCGGCCCCAAGGGCCTGCTGCAACCGTTCGCCGACGTCATCAAGCTGTTGATCAAGGAAGTGGTGGTGCCCGAGCGGTCGAACCGCTTCCTGTTCGTGGTGGCGCCGCTGCTCGCGCTCACGCCGGCGTTCGCCGCCTGGGCGGTGATCTCGCTGTGGCCGGGCTTCGCCATCGCCGACGTCGACGCCGGCGTGCTGTACGTGCTCGCGCTCGCCGGGTTCGGCGCCTACGGCATCATCCTCGCCGGCTGGGCCTCCAACTCCAAGTACGCATTCCTCGGCGCCATGCGCTCGGCGGCGCAGATCGTGGCCTACGAGATCGCCATGGGCTTCGCGCTGGTCGGCGTGGTGATGGCGGCCGGCACGCTCAACATGGGCCGGATCGTCGAGGCGCAGTCGGGCGGACCGCTGTCGTGGTACTGGCTGTGGTTGTTCCCGCTGTTCGTCGTGTACTTCATCGCCGGCGTGGCGGAGACCAACCGCGCGCCGTTCGACGTGGCCGAGGGCGAGTCGGAAATCGTCGCCGGGTTCCACGTCGAGTACTCAGGGATAGCGTTCGCGCTGTTCTTCCTCACCGAGTACGCGAACATGATCCTGGTGGCGACGCTGACCGCCACGTTCTTCTTCGGCGGCTGGCTGTCGCCGTTCGAGGGCTACCCGCTGGTGGGCGGCACGTTCCTCGCCGCGCCCGGGCTGCACTGGCTGGTGGTCAAGATCGCGTTCTTCCTGTTCTGCTTCCTGTGGTTCCGCGCCACGTTCCCGCGCTACCGCTATGACCAGATCATGCGCCTCGGCTGGAAGGTGTTCATCCCGGTGACGCTGGTGTGGCTGTGCGTCGAGGCCGCGATGTGGCTGTACAAGGTCGGGCCGTGGGCCGCGTGAGGTAGGCATGCGCAGCGTCCTCAAGACATTCTTCCTCTACGAGCTGCTGCTCGGCCTGTCGGTCACGTTCAGGAACCTGTTCGCGCCCAAGGTCACGATCCAGTACCCCGAGGAGAAGACGCCGCAGTCGCCGCGCTTCCGCGGGCTGCACGCGCTCAGGCGCTACCCGAACGGCCAGGAGCGCTGCATCGCCTGCAAGCTGTGCGAGGCGGTGTGCCCGGCGCTCGCCATCACCATCGAGTCGGACGTGAGCGCGGACGGCACGCGCCGCACCACGCGCTACGACATCGACCTGTTCAAGTGCATCTACTGCGGCTTCTGCGAGGAGGCCTGCCCGGTGGACGCGATCGTCGAGACGCGCATCCACGAGTACCACATGGAGCACCGCGGGGAGAACATCATGACCAAGGACAAGCTGCTCGCGGTGGGCGAGCGCTACGAGGCCATGATCGCCGCGGACAAGACGGCCGACGCCCGCTATCGCTGAGCGAGCCACCCGACATGATCGTCAACCTGCTGTTCTACGTGTTCGCCGCCGCGCTGGTGGCCTCCGCGCTCGGGGTCATCACCGCGCGCAACCCGGTGCACTGCGCGCTGTTCCTGGTGGTGGCGTTCCTCAACAGCGCCGTGATCTGGCTGCTGCTCGAGGCGGAGTTCCTCGCCATCACGCTGGTGGTGGTGTACGTGGGCGCGGTGATGGTGCTGTGGCTGTTCGTCGTGATGATGATGGACGTGGACGTCGAGAAGTTGCGCCAGGGTTTCACCCGCTACGCGCCGCTCGGCGCGCTGGTGGCGCTGGTCGTGATCGCGCAGATTGCCACGGTGGTGTACGTGCGCCGCCTCGGCCTCGAGGACACGGTGCTGGTGCAGCCGAAGCCTGCGGGCTATTCCAACACCGCGGCGCTGGGCGAGCTGCTCTACACGCAGTACCTGTTCCCGTTCGAGGTGGCCGCGGTGATCCTGCTGGTGGCGATCGTGGCCGCCATCACGCTCACCATGCGGCGCCGCCCGGGCCAGAAGCTGCAGGACGTGTCGAAGCAGGTCGCGGTCAACGCCCGCGACCGCGTGCGGGTGGTGAAGATGGACGCGGAGGGCCGGCAATGATCCCGCTGTCCCACGTGCTGCTGCTGTCGGGCGTGCTGTTCGCCATCGCGGTCGCCGGCATCTTCATCAACCGCAAGAACGTGCTGCTGCTGCTGATGTGCATCGAGTTGATGCTGCTCGCCGTGAACTTCAATTTCATCGCCTTCGCGCACCACCTCGACGACCTTGCCGGGCAGGTGTTCGTGTTCTTCATCCTGACCGTGGCCGCGGCCGAGTCGGCCATCGGCCTGGCGATCCTGGTCGTGCTGTTCCGCCAGCGGCGCGGCATCAACGTCGAAGACCTCGACACGATGAGGGGCTGAGCCGTGGAACAGACCCTGCTCACCATCGTCCTCGCGCCGCTGCTGGCGTCCATCCTCGCCGGCCTGTTCGGGCGGCAGATCGGCCGCGCCGGCGCACACACCGTCACGATCCTCGGCGTGGCGATCGCGTTCGCGCTGTCGGCCCGCGTGCTGTGGGGGCTGCTGCAGGGCGGGCCGGTGTTCGACGGCCCGGTCTACACCTGGCTGGTGAGCGACGGCATCCGCATGGAGGTCGGCTTCCTGGTCGACCGCCTGAGCGCGCTGATGATGGTGGTGGTCACCTTCGTGTCGCTGATGGTGCACGTGTACACCATCGGCTACATGCACGACGACCCCGGCTACACGCGCTTTTTCAGCTACATCTCGCTGTTCACGTTCGCGATGCTGATGCTCGTGATGTCGAACAACCTGCTGCAGCTGTTCTTCGGCTGGGAGGCGGTGGGCCTCGTCTCCTACCTGCTGATCGGCTTCTGGTACACGCGCCCCACGGCGATCCTGGCCAACATGAAGGCGTTCATCGTCAACCGCGTGGGCGACTTCGGCTTCCTGCTCGGCATCGCCGGCATCGTGTACCTGACCGGCTCGCTGCATTACGCCGAGATCTTCGCCCAGGCGGACAAGATCGCCGCGAGCACCTTCGAGCTGCTGCCGGGCCACGCCTGGCAGGCGGTCACCGTGATCTGCATCTGCCTGTTCATCGGCGCGATGGGCAAGTCGGCGCAGGTGCCGCTGCACGTCTGGCTGCCGGACTCGATGGAAGGCCCGACGCCGATCTCGGCGCTGATCCACGCGGCCACCATGGTCACGGCGGGCATCTTCATGGTGGCGCGCATGTCGCCGCTGTTCGAGCTGTCGGAGACCGCGCTCAGCTTCGTCATCGTGATCGGCGGCACGACGGCGCTGTTCATGGGGTTCCTCGGCATCGTCAGCAACGACATCAAGCGCGTCGTCGCGTATTCGACGCTGTCGCAGCTCGGCTACATGACGGTTGCGCTCGGCGTGTCGGCGTACGCCGGCGCGATCTTCCACCTGATGACCCATGCCTTTTTCAAGGCGCTGCTGTTCCTGGCGGCGGGCTCCGTGATCATCGCGATGCACCACGAGCAGGACATGCGCAAGATGGGCGGCCTGCGCAAGTACATGCCCGTCACGTACTGGACCTGCCTGATCGGCGCGCTGGCGCTGATCGGCTTCCCGGGCTTTGCCGGGTTCTTCTCCAAGGATGCGCTGATCGAGGCCGTGGAGCTGTCGACGTTGCCGGCGGCCCGCTACGGCTACTGGTGCGTGCTGATCGGCGTATTCGTCACCGCGTTCTACACGTTCCGGCTCGTCTTCATGACCTTCCACGGCAGGGAGCGCATGGACGAGCACGCCCGCGAACACCTGCACGAAAGCCCCTGGGTCGTGACGCTGCCGCTGGTGCTGCTCGCGATCCCGTCGGTAGCCATCGGCTGGCCCACGATCGGGGCACTGTTGTTCGGCGACTACTTTGGCAATGCCGTCTACGTCGCGCCGGCCCACGACGTGCTGCACCGGCTCGGTGAGGAGTTCCATGGTCCGTGGGCCTTCGTGCTCCATGGCCTGGCCTCGCCGATTCTCGGGCTGGCGGCCGCCGGCGTCCTGCTGGCCTGGTATCTGTACCTCAAGCGGCCGGAGCTCGCCGGGCAGCTGCGCGAGCGGGCAGGGGGGCTCTACACGCTGCTCGAGAACAAGTACTACATCGACGCGTTCAACGAGCGCTTCATTGCCGGTGGCAGCCGCGCGCTCGGCAACCTGCTGTGGCGCGGCGGCGACGTGGCGATCATCGACGGTGCAGCGGTCAACGGCTCGGCGCGCGTCGTCGGCTGGCTCGCCTCGGCGATGCGCGGCGTCCAGTCCGGCTACCTGTACCACTACGCCTTCGCGACGATCATCGGCCTCTCGGCGCTGCTCGCGTGGCTCCTCTGGGTGAAGTGACCCATGCAAGCTGACTGGCCCATCCTGAGCACGCTCGTCTGGCTGCCGATCGCGGCGGGCCTGCTGCTGCTGCTGCACGGCGAGCGCAACCATGCCACGGCGCGCTGGCTGGCGCTGGCGGCCTCGGTCGCCACCTTCGTGGTCAGCGTCATGCTCTGGCGTGACTTCGATCCGGCCACGGCCGCGATGCAGTTCGTCGAGCGCGAGCCGTGGATCGGCGCGTTCAACGCCTGGTACCACCTCGGCGTCGACGGCATCTCCATGCCGCTGATCGTGCTCACGGCGTTCATCACGCCGCTGGTGGTGATCGCCGGCTGGACGGTGATCGAGAAGCGGCCGGCGCAGTACCTGGCGTCGTTCCTGATCCTCGAGGGCCTGATGATCGGCGTGTTCGCCGCCCTCGACGCGATGCTGTTCTACGTGCTGTGGGAAGCGATGCTGATCCCGATGTTCGTGATCATCGGCGTGTGGGGCGGCCCGCGGCGCGTGTACGCGACGGTCAAGTTCTTCCTCTACACCTTCCTCGGCTCGGTGCTGATGCTGGTGGCGCTGGTCTACCTGTACCTGCAGGGCGGCAGCTACGCCATCGCCGACCTGCAGGCGATGCCGCTCACGCTGCGCGAGCAGGTGCTGGTGTTCACGGCCTTCCTGCTGGCGTTCGCGGTCAAGGTGCCGATGTGGCCGGTGCACACCTGGTTGCCCGACGCGCACGTCGAGGCGCCGACCGGCGGCTCGGTGATCCTGGCGGCGATCATGCTGAAGATGGGCGGCTACGGCTTCCTGCGCTTCAGCCTGCCCATCGCGCCCGACGCGAGCCGCGAGCTCGACTGGCTGGTCATCGCGCTGTCGCTGATCGCGGTGGTGTACATCGGCCTCGTGGCGCTCGTTCAGCAGGACATGAAGAAGCTGATCGCGTATTCGTCGATCGCGCACATGGGCTTCGTCACGCTCGGCGCGTTCGCCGGGTTCCAGATCTACGCGCACACCGGCAGCCTGCAGGGTGCCGCGATGGGCCTCGACGGCGCGATGGTGCAGATGGTGTCGCACGGCCTGATCTCGGGCGCGCTGTTCTTCTGCATCGGGGTGCTCTACGACCGCATGCACAGCCGCCAGATCGCCGACTACGGCGGCGTGATCAACACCATGCCGGTGTTCGGCGCGTTCATGGTGCTGTTCGCGATGGCCAACGCCGGCCTGCCGGGCACCTCGGGCTTCGTCGGCGAGTTCCTGGTGATCCTGGCGGTGTTCCGTGCCGACTTCTGGTATGCGTTCCTGGCCGCCGTGACCCTGATCCTGGGCGCGGCCTACACGCTGTGGCTGGTCAAGCGCGTGGTGTTCGGGCCCGTGGGCAACGACCACGTGGCGCAGCTCACGGACCTGAACGGCCGCGAGTACCTGGTGCTCGGCGTGCTGGCAGTGGCTGTGCTCGCGCTCGGCCTGTGGCCGGCGCCGCTGCTCGACGTGATGCGTCCCACGATCGAGAACCTGGTGCAGCAGATGATGGTGACGAAGGTCTGATGCCATGAACCCCGCATCCATCACCCGGCTCGACCTGCTGCTCGCCGCGCCTGAGATCTTCCTGCTCACGGCAACCTGCGTGATCCTGCTCGTGGACCTGTTCGTCGACGACGCGCGACGGGTCATCACCTTCGTGCTGTCGCTGCTGGCGCTCGCCGGGACGACCTGGGTCACGGCGCGCACGGGAGTGGACGTGCGCACGGTGGCGTGGCACGGCACCTATGTGGCGGACCCGGTCGGCGGCCTGCTCAAGGTCGTGGCGTATGGCGCCGTGGCGGTGGTGTTCCTGTATTCGTTCGGCTACCTGCAGGTGCGACGGCTGCTGAAGGGCGAGTTCTTCGTGCTCGGCCTGTTCGCGCTGCTCGGCATCATGGTGCTGATCTCCGCGAACAGCCTGATTACGCTGTATCTGGGCGTCGAGCTGCTGGCGCTGTCGTTGTACGCCATGGTCGCGTTCAACCGCGACTCGGGCGTGGCCGCCGAGGCCGCCATCAAGTATTTCGTGCTGGGCTCGATCGCCTCGGGCGCGCTGCTGTACGGCATGTCGATGATCTACGGCGTGACCGGGTCGCTGCAGCTCGGCCAGGTCAGCGAGGCGGTGACCGCGTTCGGGCCGAACCAGATCGGGCTGCTGTTCGGCCTGGCGTTCATCATCGTCGGCATCGCGTTCAAGTTCGGCGCCGTGCCGTTCCACATGTGGGTGCCGGACGTCTACCACGGCGCGCCGACGGCGGTGACGCTGTTCCTGAGCTCGGCACCGAAGCTGGCGTCGTTCGCGCTCGCGTACCGGCTGCTGGCCGAGGGGCTCGGCGGCCTGCACGACGGCTGGCAGGACATGCTGGTGGTGGTGGCACTGCTGTCGATGGCGATCGGCAACGTGGTGGCGATCGCGCAGGTCAACCTCAAGCGCATGCTGGCGTATTCGACGATCTCGCACGTCGGCTTCATCCTGATGGGCATCCTCGCCGGCACCAGCGAGGGCTACCAGGCCGCGCTGTACTACACGATCACCTACGTGATCATGGCGATCGGCGGCTTCGGCATGATCATCCTGCTGTCGCGTGCCGGCTTCGAGGCCGACCGCCTCGACGACTTCAAGGGCCTCAATGCCCGCAGCCCGTGGTTCGCCGCCGTGATGCTGATGCTCATGTTCAGCATGGCGGGCGTGCCGCCGTTCGTCGGCTTCTGGGCCAAGCTGGCGGTGATCCAGGCAGCGTTGAACGTGGGCCTGCTGTGGCTCGCCATCGCCGCGGTGATCTTCTCGGTGATCGGCGCCTATTACTACCTGCGGGTGGTGAAGCTCATGTACTTCGACGAGCCGGCGAGCCGCGAGGCGCTCGGGGGCAGCCCGTCGTTCCGCTTCGTGCTGAGCGCCAACGGCCTCGCCGTGCTGCTGCTCGGCTTGTACCCTGGCCTGCTGCTGGCGCTGTGCGCCCGGGTGCTGCCGTAGTCTCCCGGGGTTTGATTCGCGGTGGCCGTGCCCGTATAATGCACGGCTCGATTGCGGGGTGGAGCAGTCTGGCAGCTCGTCGGGCTCATAACCCGAAGGTCGCAGGTTCAAATCCTGCCCCCGCTACCATCGAATCGAAGCGAACGGCCCCTCTGGGGCCGTTTTGCTTTTCAGGAACGAAGCCGATTTCGCGCTGGTGACGGATGGCGAGGACTCGGATCTCGTCCTGAGGTATCAGGAAGCGGTATAGAGCGATGTAGCCCGTCGCGCGTACGAAATCACCATTTCGCGGATGTCGCCGTGAACGCGCCGCCCCAGCAACGGGTGTGCTCCGAGCTTCCCGACCGCGGAGCAGATCGCGTCCGCGGCCCGCGACTGCCAGCGTCGGGCCCTTCACGCAGGAAATCTAGCGCCCGTTCCAGGTGATCCAGCGAGCGTGATGAGTAGACTATCGCCGCCACGGCCTCGGCCGGTCGTTGGCAGTGCTTCACCGCGCGCGAGGCGAGCCACCCACCGTGCACTCATCCGCTCGATACACCGCACCGGTTCGATCGATATCGCGTCGGCTCTTCGAGGGCCTGGTTTGACGAGGTGAACTTCACATAGGCCTGCTTGCTCCTCATCTGTCTGCACCTTGCCGGTCCTTCCTCGAGGTGGCACCGTGCGCTGAGCGACCGCTCGCTTGGCAAGGTGTGTGGATGCCGGCTGTCCGGCGCAAGTTCAGGTGACTGCCAGCGCGGATGGGTCGGTATGTTTCAGGCAGGTACGTGTAACCTCTGACCTGCCGACCAAACCGTACCCACTGTTTGCGGGCGGCTCAGCTCGGCGCAGCCCAGGTCTGTAAAGCAGTCTCCCGGATCGGTGCTGGCCCCGTCACCAGCGACCTCGAGCGAACGCCCGCTGATGTGGTGGGCGTCGTTCGGCGCGGCGGTCTGGGCGGCAACGGAGGCTGTCGCCATTTTGCGACGGAATAGCGCTTGCGGCACGGCCGCATCTGTCCTTAAATCCGCCTCGCGCCCGCAAAGACTCGATTCATAGCCATGAAGATGCACTTGCATCCGTCCTTGTTTGCCGAGGCCCTGATCGCGTCCGCGCCCCGCAGCGCTCAACGTCGATGAGGTGCTCAGCTGACCTGTGGTCGGCGCGCCGCACCTCTGCGGCCACCCTCGACGATCGAAATTCCCAGTACAGGCAGATCCATGAGAATTCTCGTTGCGCTTCTGGCCGCATGTCTCGCGTCCGTGGCCTTCTGGTCGTCGCTCGATCAACCGCTCACCGCGCCGGATTGGAAGGGCGAGATTCGCGGGCTGGCCTATAGCCCCTCGGACCTTTACTCCGAATTCGACAAGGACAACAACGTCACCGACGAGACTGATCCGTCGCGACCTGGCGCAACTTGTCGAAGATGACCAAGCGCATCCGCACCTACACGGTCGACTCCAACCACGACCGGATTCCTTACGTCGCCAAGGAATTCGGCATGAAGGTGTCGCTGGGCATCTGGTTGCGCGGCGACAAGACCTACAACGAAGGCGAGATTGCCCGCGCCATCGAGACCATCGCCGACAACCCCGGCACCATCGATCGCGTGTTCGTCGGCAACGAAGCCGTGGGTGTGCGTGCCGAACTGACGGCCCGCGAAGTCAGCGGCTACATCAAGCGCGTCAAGGCCGCCATCGAGCAACCCGCGGTTGAAGTCGGCACTGCCGAAGTGTGGCCGACATGGTTGACCGAAACCGAGCTGGCCGAAGGCGCTGACTTCGTGGGCATTCACCTGCTGCCCTACTGGGAAGGCGTCTCCTACGACGAGTCGATGGAGTACATCACCTCCGCCTTCGACCAGATCGCCAGGCTGTACCCGGACAAGAAGATCGTCATCGGCGAAACCGGCTGGCCGTCGGACGGCCGCGTGAAAGAAAGGCTCGGTGCCGTCACCCGCCGTTGAAGCGGCTTTCCTGCGCAAGTTCTTCGAGACTCGCCGAACAGAAGAACTACGACTACTACATCATGGAAGCCTACGACCAGCCCTGGAAGGGCGCGACCGGCCACGAAGGCGCGGTCGGTGCGTTCTGGGGCATGCTCGATGCCGAAGGCAACCCGAAGTTCAACCTCAGCGGTCCGTTGTCGTCGTTCGCCGAGTGGAAGAGTCTTCGCGGCCGTGGCTGCCGGCCTGACGTTCCTGATCGGCCTCGCCGTGATGCTGGCGGTGCCGAAACTGAGCGTGCGTGGTTACTTCCTGCTCGCGGGAACCATCGGCCTGGTGGTCTCGGGTGGCTTGTTCATCGTCGAGGCATCCAGCCTGCGTTACGTCGACATCGGCACCATCGGCGGCATGATGATGATCGTGCCGGCGGCGCTGTTCACGGCCACCCTGCTGCTGACCGAAACCGCCGAATGGGCCTTGTCGCTGTGGCGCAAGCAGCGCCAGCCCGGCATCTGCGGGCAGCCTCACGCATTTCCCGCGCGTGTCCATCCATGTGCCCACGCACAACGAACCGCCGTTGATGGTGATGCAGACGCTGAACTCGCTTGCGCGGCTCGATTACCCGAACTTCGAAGTGATCCTGCTCGACAACAACACCTCGGACGAATCGCTGTGGCGGCCGGTGGCCAGCCACTGCGAATCGTTGGGCTCGAGGTTCCGTTTCTACCACCTCGACGACGTCAAGGGCTTCAAGGCCGGCGCCCTGAACAAGGCGCTGGAACTCACCGACCCGTCGGCCGAGTTCATCGCCGTGATCGACAGCGACTACCAGGTCGCGCCGCACTGGCTGCGCAGCGTCATGCCGGGCTTCGACGATCCGAAGGTCGGCATCGTGCAGGCTCCGCAGGACTACCGCGACGCGAACGAAAACCTGTTCAAGTCGTTCCTGTACGAGGAGTACACCGGATTCTTCCGCATCGGCATGGTCGAGCGCGCTGAACACAACGCCATCATTCAGCACGGGACCATGTGCGTGATTCGCCGCGAGGCCATGGACCGCATCGGCGGCTGGGCCGAGTGGTGCATTACCGAGGACACGGAGTTCGGCTTGCGCGTGTTCGAGGCGGGCTACACTGCTCTCTACACGCCGGTCAGCATGGGCCGCGGCCTGATGCCCGACACGTATGCCGCCTACAAGATGCCAGCGCTACCGCTGGGTGTACGGCGCCATGCAGATCCTGAAGCGCCATGCCTCGGCGATCTTCCTGGGCCGCAAGGCCGACGGCACGCCGTCGCTGACCAGGGAGCAGCGCTACCAGTTCCTGGCGGGCTGGATGCCCTGGTTTGCCGACGGCTTCGCGCTGATCTTCGCGGTCCTGGCCCTGGCCTGGAGCGGTTTGATGATCATTGCGCCCAGGCACTTCGACGTGCCGCTGACGGCATTGTCGGGCGTGGCCCTGGCCATCTTCACGATCAAGACAGTGAAGACCGTCTGGTTGCACCGCACCAAGGTCGGCACCGGTTTTGGCGGCGCCCTGGCGCTCGGCGATCACCGGGCTGTCGTTGTCCTACACCGTAGGCAAGGGCGTGATCGCAGGTCTGCTCACGTCGTCCAAGCCGTTCCTGCGCACCCCGAAGTGCGAAGACTCCGCCCCCTGGACCAAGACCATCAAGGTCGCCAAGGCAGAGGCCGCGCTGTTGATCGGCACCATCGCCGCGATCTTCGGCACCATGTGGTCCACGCAATTCGATGACCCGGCCGACATCGTGTGGGTCGCTGCGCTGTCGGTGATGGCCGTGCCCTATGCGGCCGCGCTGCTGGTGGCGTTTTTCTCGACGATGAAGCCTGGTCGTGCGGCGGCGCAGAACCCCGACATCGCGCCTGCGCAGGTGGTCACCCCACAGAAGCTGGATCTGGCGGCGTAGCGCCGGGCCGGCGCAGCAGACCGATGCAATCGGATACGATCGGATACGCTCCGGTCGCACGCTCGTTACATGGGCGGCTCAGCATCTGCTCCGTGGACCGCAATCCCAGACGGTCCGACGGAGGAGACCAATCATGACGACGCGCAACCTGATTGCCAGTGCACTTCTGGCAGGCACCCTGATCGCTGCCCCGACCCTGCTGCTGGCTGCTGGCCCCAATGGCAGCGGTGGTGGTGGGCAGGCGGCGCAGCGCGGCACGACGCAGCAGGCCGCGACTCGCACCCGCGATCGGCTGCATGCTCCGGCGGCCGCGACGCCGGCTGGCGAGCAGCAGCAACTGCGTACGCAGAATCGTGCTCAGGATCGGACTGCGAACCAGTCCGGGACCAAGTCGCGGCAGCGGAACGGCACGCGCACCGGCCAGTAACCTGGCCGATGGCAGGCGAGCCAACGCGGGGCGGTCCTATCGGGCCGCCTCGCCACGCGCACGGTTCACCGACGAGATCAACCAGTCGTCAGGGTCCTGAAGTCGATCAGGATGCCCCGGACATCGGCAGCCGCTCGCAGGACCTTGCCAGCCAGCCCTTCACGGGCCGCTGCAGCGAAACGGCCTGGCGGATCTCGAGTAACAAGGGGCCTGGACGCTTCGCAAACATCTCCAGCACCTCGTCCGGCACCGGATGACCGAAGGCACTGAGGTAAGAGCGGGCAGCGGCGGCGAGGTCGGCGGGGACGTGGACGAGAATCATGCGTCCTTTTTACGCCTGTTTGCCCCTTCCTGCTGGTCATTCGGCGCCGCGCGCACGGTAAGATCTTCATGTGACCGCGCGCTGCGACATCACTGGTACCTACGACCTGCTGCGGGACTCGGCCGCGAGGCACTGCGAACGTGACGCGCTGGTGTTCGTGCCGAAGGGCAGCGCGGACGAATCTCCGGTCGTGTACTCGTATGCCGACCTGCTGCGGCGAGTCACCCGGGCCGCCAACCTGTTTCACCGCCTCGGCGTCGGCCCGACGGACGTCGTGGCGTACGTGCTGCCGAACGTGCCGCAGGCTTACTTCACGCTGCTCGGTGCCGAGGCTGCCGGCATCGCCTGCGCCATCAACCCGCTGCTCGAGTCGCAGCACATGGTGGATATCCTTTGCGAGGCAGGCGCCAAGGTGCTGGTCACGGTCGGGCCGGGCCCCGGCGGGGAGCTGTGGCAGAAAATGGCGGCGGTGGTCGGACAGGTGCCGACGCTGGAGACCGTCCTGCGGGTCGACCTCGGGCAGTTCCTGGTGCCCGGTTACGCACCAGGGACCGGTGTCGCGCCCAAGCACGCCGGACGCACCGTGCTCGACTTTGACCAGGTCATGCGACGGCGAGCCCGGCGACCGGCTGGTGAGCGGCCGCGAGATCCGGGCGACGGACATCGCGAGCTACTTCCACACTGGCGGCACGACCGGCACGCCCAAGATCGCGCAGCACACGCACGGCAACGAGGTGTTCATGTCGTGGGGGCTGCGCGAGTTCCTCGGGCTCGGCCCTGGTTCGACGTTCCTCTGCGGCCTGCCGCTGTTCCACGTCAACGGCGCGATCGGCACCGGGCTGGGCGCGTTCTGCTCCGGCGCCACGGTGGTGCTGGCCGGCCTGCAGGGCTATCGCACGCCCGGGTTGATCGCCGGGTTCTGGCGACTGGTCGAGCGCCATCGCGTCAACTACTTCAGCGCGGTACCGACGATCTACGCCGCGTTGCTCGACGTGCCGATCGCCGGCGCCGACGTCAGCTCGCTGCGCTACGCGATCTGCGGCGCGGCACCGATGCCGCCGGCCGTCATCCACCGCTTCGAACAGCTTACGGGCCTCAAGCTTCTCGAGGGCTATGGCCTCACCGAGGCGACGTGCGCCACGTGCGTCAACCCGCCGGCCGGGGAGCGGCGCGCCGGTTCGGTCGGACTGCCGATGCCCCACCAGAAAGTGCGGGCAGCGATCGTCGGGTCCGACGGCCGCTTCGTGCGCGAGTGCGCGACGGACGAGATCGGCACGCTGCTGATCAGCGGTCCGGCGGTGTTCCCGGGCTACCTGCGCGACCGGGACAACGCGAAGGTGTGGGCTGCGCCGGGCTGGCTGAACACCGGCGATCTCTGTCGGATCGACCGCGACGGCTACGTGTGGCTCACCGGTCGCGCCAAGGACCTGATCATCCGCGGCGGCCACAACATCGACCCGCAGCTGATCGAGGACGCACTGGTGAAGCATCCGGCGGTGGCGATGGCGGCGGCGGTCGGCCAGCCTGATGCCTATGCCGGCGAACTGCCGATGGCGTACGTGGCGCTGCGACCGGGCATGTCGGTGTCGCTCGAGGAACTCGTCGCCCATTGTCGCGAGCACATTCCCGAGCGCGCTGCCGTGCCGGTGCGCATCGCGATCCTGCCGACGCTGCCGCTCACGGCGGTCGGCAAGACCTTCAAGCCGGAACTGCGCTGGCGTGCAATAGAGCACGTGCTCACGCAGCGCTGGCGGGGAAGGGGATCGTCGCCGCGGTGAACGCCGGCGCGGACGACCACGCCGGCACGCTGGCTCGAGTGCGCGTGGCGGACGCGGATCGTGTGAGCGAGGCGCGCGAGGTGCTCGGAGCGTTCGCAGTTACGTTCGAGGTGGAGGCGGGGCCGCGCCAGCCGGCCGACTGATGCGGCGGGCGTCTACTACCGCCATCCTCTACGCTGGCCTCGGCGCGGTGTTGTTCTCCGCCAAGGCCATCGTCGTCAAGCTGTGCTACGGACACGGCGCCGACACCGAGACCGTGCTCGCGTTGCGCATGTTGTTCTCGCTGCCCTTCTTCTGGACGGCGGTCTGGTGGTACACGGCGACACGCAAGCCCGCGCCGCTGGTGCGCAAGGACGTGGTGCGATTGCTGCTGCTCGGGTTCGTCGGCTACTACCTGTCGAGCTACCTGGACTTTCTCAGCCTGCAGTACATCTCGGCCGGTCTCGAGCGGATCATCCTGTACCTGACCCCCACGCTGGTGCTGGTCATTTCCGCGCTCGTGCTCGGCAAGCGCATCGATTCCCGCCAATGGCTGGCCATGGGCGTCGCCTATGCCGGCGTGATCCTGGTATTCCTGCACGACGTCCGCTTCGGCGGGGACCGCGCGGCGCTGGGCAGCATGCTGGTGTTCGCGGCCGCGTTCACCTACGCGATCTACCTGGTTTTCGCCGGCGAAATCGTCAACCGCGTGGGCAGCATCCGCCTCGTGGCCTACGCCAGCGCGTCGTCGACGTTCTTCTGCGTGCTGCAGGCGCTGATCATGAATCCGCAGGGACTGGTGAACCAGGTGCCCGCGGTCTACGTCCTGAGCCTGGTGAACGCGAGCCTGTGCACGTTTGTGCCGATGCTGCTGATCATGGCCGCGGTCAAGCGTCTCGGCCCGGGCCTCGCCGCGCAGGCCGGCGTGATCGGCCCGGTCGCGACCGTGCTGCTCGGCTGGTACTTTCCTCGGCGAGACGATCGGCGTGCTGCAGGTCGTGGGCATCGCGGTCGTCCTGCTCAGCATGGGCATGCTGCTCGAATGTAGCCCGCGACCGCCAGTAGCCGGCCGTTGCTACTCCTTGCCGTCCCGCTTCAACCAGCGGTCGAGCCAGTCGAGCACCGTGTCGTGCCACAGGATGCTGTTGGCCGGCTTGAGGATCCAGTGGTTCTCGTCCGGGAAGTGCAGGAACTTGCTGGGGATGCCCATGCGCTGCAGGGCCGTAAAGGTTGCGAAGCCGCCGGTCTCGACCACGCGGTAGTCCTTGCCGCCGTGGATCACCAGCGTGGGTGTCCGCCAGTTCTTCACCAGGTCCACCGGGTTGTGCTTCGTGAAGCCCTCCGGGTTCTCCCATGGCGTGCCGCCGTGCTCCCACTCCGGGAACCACAGTTCCTCGGTGGCGAAGTACGCGAAGCGTTCGTCGAGGTTGCCGGAGTGCGTGACCAGGGCGCGGAAGCGGTCGGGCCACCGGCCGGCGATCCAGTTCACCATGTAGCCGCCGTAGCTGCCGCCGAGCGCTGCGACCCGGTCGCCGTCCATCCACGGGTACTTCGCTAGCGCGGCCGCGAGGCCTTGCTGCAGGTCCTCGAACGGCTTGCCGCCCCAGTCGCCGTTGATCGCGTCGGTGAACGCCTGCCCGTAGCCGGTGGAGCCGTGGAAATCGATCATCACGGCGGCGTAGCCGCGGCCTGCGTAGGTCTGCGGATTCCAGCGATAGTGGAACTGGTCGCCGAACGATCCCTGCGGGCCGCCGTGGATCAGCAGCGCCACCGGGTACTTGCGCGCCGGGTCGAAGTCCGCGGGCTTGACCACCCACGCGTGCACGGTCGTCGCCGCCGGCGCCCGTGAACGTGAACTGCTCCGATGCGCCGAGCCGCACCGTGGCGAGTCGCTGCTCGTTGATGCGGGTGAGGGCCTTCGCGTCGCGACCGTCGATGCGTACCGAGTGCAGTTCGGCCGGCGCCCTGCAGCGAATCGAGCAGGTAGACCAGGTGCTGGCCATTGACCTGCGGCGCCGCCACGTGGCCGTGGTCGACGACAGTGCGTACTTTGCCGCTCGCGACGTCGACGGCGAACAATGCGTGATTCCCCAGGTCGTCGGCCGTGGCGAACAGCGTCTTGCCGTCCGGCGACCAGGCAAGGTTGCCGGGCGAGCGGTCCCACGACTCGGTGAGCACGCGCTCGTCGCCGTCGGGCCACTTGCGCAGCACGATCCGGAAGCGGTCGGCCTCGTAGCCGGGGCGTTGCATCGCGGTGTAGGCGAGCGTCCTGCCGTCGGGCGCGAACGTCGGGAAGGCGTCCCACGCAGGATTGCCGGGGGTTAGATTGCGCGGCGCGGCGCTGCCGTCGATGGGTGCCACGAACAAGTCGAAGTTGGTCGACCACGCCTCCTCGCGGCCCACGTTGCGTGCGCCGAACACGATCGACCTGCCGTCGGGCGTGAACGTGTACTCGTTGCTGGCACCGAATGGCCTCGACGGCGCGTCGGCATCCATGGCCTGCATCACGTCCACCGGTTCGCCGCCGGATGCCGGCAGCACGAAGATGTGCGAGCGCCGTCCATCCTCCCAGGTGTCCCAGTGCCGGAAGAACAGGCGGTCGTAGGTCCTGCCCGTAGCCTGGCCGGCCGCGATCTCGTCGAGCCGCTTTTTCGTTTGAACTGGAGTCGTGCCGGGAAAAACCTGCATCGACAGTGCCAGCCGGCGGCCATCGCGGGACAGCACGAAATTATCGACGTCGAGGGGCAGGGCCGTCAGCGGCTGCGCCTCGCCACCGGACAGTGGCAGCTGCCAAACCTGCGACGAACCGCTGCGAGTTGACAGGAAGTAGACCGTGCTGCCGTCGGCGGACCACGCGCCGCTGGTGTCGGCGGCCGCGTCGCGCGTCAGTTGCCGCAGGCCCGTGCCGTCGGTGCCGACCAGCCACAGGTCGGAGCGGCGCTTGTTGGCGGCCATGTCCAGCGACGACACGGTGAAGACGACCAACCGCCCATCGGGCGAGACCCTTGGCTCGGACAGCCGCTCGAATGCGACCAGGTCGCGCACGTCGAACGGGCGGGTGGTGCCGGTATCGGCAAATGCGGCTGGCAAGGCGCCCAGCAGCAGGCAGGCGACGGCAGGAAGCAAGCGCATCGGGGTGACTTCTCGGCTTGGTGATGATTGCGGACGCGCAGTTTACAGGGGTCGCCGATCCGGGAAAAAAGAATGCCCGGCGACCTGCGTCGCCGGGCATCGATGAGCGCCGCTGCCTACGGGTTCGGGCCGTTGTGGCAGTCGTAGCAGCCGACGTTCTGTCCGGCTGAATACGTGCGGGTCGAGCCGCTCTTGGTCTCGAAGGTCCGCGTCGCCTTGACCTGGGCCAGGTCGCTGCCGCGATAGTCGCTGCCGTGGCAGTACGCGCACTGGCTGGCACCGCCGGACTCGACGTAGCTCTCGTGCTTGTCGACCCAGGTCGCGCCGATCGTGTGCATGCCGTGCGGGCCGCCCTTCGCCGACAGCGGGTTCGAGGCGTGGCACACCTTGCACTCGCGAATCGTGCCCGCGTAGCCCTGCAGCGTGATGCTCTGGACGTTGTCGTTGGCGTGCGAGCTCGGATACTCGGCGTGGGTCGAGCCGTGGCAGGCCTCGCACTGCAGGCCGCCATGACCCTTGCTGAAGCGGAACAGGCTATAGCCCGCGCCCGGCACGTTCGGGTTGGTGGCGAAGCGCGTGTCGGTGACGACGATCGGGCTGCCGTCGGACTTCACCGCGGTGAGCGTGCGCTTGCCATTGAAGTGGCACGCTTGGCAGGTGGGTTCCTCGAGCCAGCCGACACGGGTCGGATCGCCGACGTTGGTCATGTTGCCGTGGCAGCTCTGGCAACCCATGGCTGCGGTGCCGTCGGGATTGGTCGCATCGCCCATGGCGCCGCGCAGGCACTTGGTCACCGAGCCCGGGTGGCAGAGGTAGCAAGCCTGGCGGTTGGTGCTCGAGTCGAGCGTCGCCTCGAGTCGCCGGGTCCTTCACCGAACCGTGCCCTGCATGGACGGCGCTGGTCAGCATCGACACACCGTCACGGCCAGTTCCGGGCAGGGCGTTCGAGCCATGGCAGGCGGCGCAGAGCACCGGGCTGCCAGCGACCGCCGCGTCGTAAAGCCCGGCCGGGCGACCGATCACCTTCAACGCGTCCGTGTAGGTCTTGTTATGGGCCTGCTGCTGGTCGTGCAGCTTCAGGATGTTCTTTTTCCAGTCCTTCTCAGGATTCGGGTCGTTCACCCAGCCCAAGGTGGGCCTGGCCGCCAACCGTGCCTGGTTGGTTTCGGAGGCAGGTCGCGAGGCGTGGCAGGCGGCGCAGGTGATCTCGTCGCTCACCGGCAGCACGGTGGAGGTCGTGGCCAGCACCTTGCCGGTGCTGTCTTTCGCCACCACCTTGACCATCGGGTAGAAGTTCTTGTGGCCAGCGTCGTCGTAGGGCGTAATCGGCAGCCCCGTTGCCTCGAACCAGCCATGCGTGGCATTGAAGGCCATCGGCTTGGCGACGAGCGACGGCGTGGCGTTGCCGGTCAGGCCAACGTTCGCAGCCGGTGACGCGCCGTAGATGGTGTGCACCCAGGTCCAGAAATCGGTCTTGCCGGCACTCGACGTGTTGATCGACCCGGTGGCGTCGGCCATCGACTCGTAGGTGAGCGTGACACCCGACGTGACCACCTTGCCGGTCGAAGCGTTGACGAGCTGCGCGTTCAGGTTGTTGTACGGCGGCAGGATCGAGAACACCGAGTAGTCGATGCCGTCCATGCAGTGCATGCCGAGGTCGTTCCACGCGATCAGCGTGTACTTGGCGGTCGAGGCGGTGAGGTTGCGCACCGTGACCGGGACGTTGACCGTGACCTTGCTGTCACGGACCGACACGAGCGTGCTGCCCGCCGCGATGCCCTTGACGGTGACGACGTTGCCGCTCAGCGAGACGGTCGCGATACCCGTGTTGGCAGAGCGCACCGACAAACTGCCTGAGTAGTTGCTGGCGGTGAGCTTGCCGCTCGCGCCCGGGTCAAGTGCGAGCGAGGTGGGCGATACCGTCAACGATTTCACCGCGGCCACGGTCACCGGCAGGCTCTTGTTGGACGTCTTGGCGTCGCGCACGTAGACCGTCGCGGTGCCGGTTCCCTTACCGTACAGAGTTAGAGTCGCGCCGGTCGTCGTGCGGTTGGACAGCGCGACAGTGACGATAGCAGTGTTCTTGGATTCCGCCTGGATTTCGCCGCTCGCGCCGCTGATCTTCACCATCGAGCTGCCGCCGAGCGGCACGGTGACGGCGGACGGCGACAGCGTCAGCGCGGCCGATGCCTCGCCAGCGAACAGCGCGGCGCAGATCGTGACCCAGGCCAGCAGGACCCAGCCGAGGCGTGTCCCTGCGTGCGCAGTGTTTAGTCGATTCATGATGATCTCCCCGAGGTGGACGCTAGTGCTTCTCATTTGCGCGGCCCCATAAACGGCGAAGCCCGGATTGCTCCGGGCTTCGATGGCCTTCATGCGCCGGGCGATTGAGCCGGCCTCGCGATGCATTTCCATACGCGGCGGACTCTAGACACAACAGCGCCCGCAATTTCCGGGATTGTGTCAAACGGTGACGTACCGTCGATTTTCGTACGCGGCGGCGTGGAACATATCAGGAAAATCTAATTTATCGGCGCTGGTGCGCGCTGGCAGCCGCAGCTAGCGCGCGCTGCAGTGCCGCAATCCCCGCGGCGGTGGTCCGGTGGACGGCTGGCCGCCGCCGCTGCTGCGGTGGGCCCTGCGCGCAGCGCAGCTGTGACGCCGCTCACAGCTTCGGGGGGCGCGGATTTCGGTGCCGGCCCCCGATGCGATTAGACTGGGCGACACCCGCGTCCGGGCCGCCCAAGCGCGGCCGGCCGTCCGGCCCAGTAACAGGGAGTAGACCGCATGAAAATCAGAATCGCGCTTGCCGTCCTCGGGGCGTTGGCCACGATATCCGCCCAGGCAGCTGGCCGTGGCAGCCTGTTCGACAACCCCCCCCAAAGCAACGAGGCGCGGCAAGGCTTCTACCTGGGCTTCGACCTCGGCCAGTCCTCCTACGGGCTCGACCGTGGCGACCTGGACTCGGCACTGGCGGACTCGCTGCAGCAGTCCGGCATCAACGTGCTGAGCGGCAGCTCGGAGACCAGTGAGGACGGCTTCACCTACGGGCTCATTTTCGGTTGGCAGTTCCTGCCCTGGCTGGCCGTCGAGGCGGCCTACGTGGACCTTGGTGACTCCGAGTACAAGTCGAATACCGTCATCAGCGACGGCGTGACCACGGCCGACCTGAGGACGACGCTGACCGCCGAGAGCGCCGGGGCGACGCTGTCGGCGCTCGGCATCCTGCCGCTCGGCAAGGGTTGGGACGTCTACGGTCGCGTCGGTGCCTACTTTCGGCAGCAACGATGCAAGCGCAGCGGTTTCGGTGGATGGCATTGCCGCGGATCTCGACGATTCGTCTTCGTCGCAGACGTTGCTGTGGGGCGGTGGCGTGGGCTACACGCGCGGCCACTGGACCGTGCGGCTCGACTACCAGCAGTTCACCGACGTTGGTGACGACAACGGCTTCGGCGAGGTCGACGTCGACCGCATCACGTTCGCGGGCGTGTATCGGTTCGGCAATACGTTCAGTCGATCGAAGTAACCGCCGCTGGCGACGGCGCCGTCACCGCTGCGGGGGCGGCGCCGATTCCTGCCAGTCGCCGAACAGGAAGGTCATTGCGCCTGGCAGTCGCTGGGCCCAGGTGGTTTCCGTGTGCAGGCCGTCCGGCTCGAAGACGAAGCGGAAGTTCGAGTCGTCGTAGCCGGCCGCACGGAAATTGCTCTCCACCTGGCGGATCAGCCCGACCATCTTGTCGATGATCACCGGGTCGTCGCCTTCCTTGCCGCCGAACGCCACGAACACCCTGACGGGCAGGGCGACCAGCGGGCTCGTGTCGCGCACCAGCTGGCCCATGCCGATCCACATCGTCGGGCTCTCGATCAGCCCATAGCCGAAGCGCCCGGGCTGGGCGAGCAGTGCGTACAGCGTTGCAACGCCGCCATAGGACGAACCGCCGATGCCGGTATTGGGCTGGCCCGGCAAGGTGCGGTACTTGCCGTCCACCAGCGGCATCACCTCTTGCGCGAGGAAATCGGGAAAGCGCTTGCCGGCGGGCTCGTCCATGTCTGGATTGCCGACGAAGTCCCGGTACGGCAGGTACTCGTGCGCCCGGTCCTTGCCGGCGTGGTCCACGCCCACCACGATCAGCGGCGGGATCTTCCTGTCGGCCACCAGGCGGTAGACGGTCTCGTCCATGCCCCACTCGTGGTGGCTGACGTTGCTCAGGCAGGCGTCGAACAGGTTCTGGCCGTCGAGCATGTACAGCACCGGGTAGCGCCGCGACTGGTTCTCGGGCGCGTCGTAGCCCGGTGGCAGCAGCACGCGGATCGTGCGCGTATTGCCGAAGATCCTGCTGTCGAGCGGGTGCAGGCGCAGGTCGCCGCTCACGGTCGACTGGCAGGCCGGGGCGATGGGCTGGGCGGGGGACGTTGTGGTACACAGTAGTCCCGCGCAGAGCAGCGGCCAGAGGATCGCATTCCGCATGGCTGAAGTACCTCCGCGCGACATGATATTCCGATCCGCGACGTCCGCAGGGAGAACATCAGTGAAACACGCCTTGAGGTCACACTGCGGCAGGCTTGGGCTTTGCCGCCCTGTTCGCTGTACTTCCCGCGCAGGCGGCCGAACCTGCAGCGCCGCTCATCGAGCGCAGCAAGGTATTCGGCAACCCAAGCCGCGCTGGGGCGCAACTCTCGCCCGATGGCAAGTGGCTGTCGTGGCTGGCGCCGCGGGACGGCGTCATGAACGTGTGGCTGGCGCCGGTGGCCAAACTCAGCGATTCCCGCCCGCTCACCAGCTCCCGGGATCGCCCGATTCGCCAGCAGTTCTGGGCGCCGGACAGCTCGATGGTGATGTACATCCAGGACAAGGGCGGCGACGAGAACTTCCTGCTGTACGGCATCGACGTCGCCACCGGCCAGGAGCGCAACCTCACGCCGTTCGAGAAGACGCGCGTACAGCTGGTTGGCGCCTCGCCAGTGGTCAAGGACCGCATCCTCGTCGGCCTCAATAATCGCGACCCGCGCTGGCACGACGTGCACAGCCTCGACCTGAAGAGCGGCAAGCTGACCGAGATCATCCGCGGCGACGGTTTCGCCGGCTTCGTGGCCGACGCGAACCTCGTGCTGCGCATGGCCATGCGGCCGAATGCGGCAGGCGGGTTCGATTTCTTCCGCGTTGCCGACAACGAGGTCGAGGCGCAACCGTTCTCGTCGACCCAGCTCGAGGATTCGCTCACCACGCAGCCAGCGGGCTTCACCGTCGACGGCAAGACTCTCTACTGGATCGACAGCCGCGGCCGCAACACGGCAGCGCTCGTCGCGCAGGACGTCGCGACCGGCGCGACCCGCGTGCTCGGCGAGAACCCGCGCGCCGACATCGGTACCGCACTCAGCAATCCGCGCACCGGCGTCGTCGAGGCCTATTCGGTCACCTACCTGCGCGACGAATGGACCGCGCTCGACCCGCAGGTCGGCGCCGACCTCGCGTGGCTGCAGCAGCAGCTCGGCGGCGACATCAGCGTCACGTCGCGCACCGAAGACGACCGCCTGTGGACCGTGGCGGTGGACCCGGTGGTCGCGTCGCCCTCGGTGCACCTCTTCGACCGCAAGGCGAAGACGCTGGACCGACTGTACGTATCGCGGCCCGAGCTCGAAGGTGCGCCGTTGCAGCGGATGCACCCGGTCGAGATCCAGTCGCGCGACGGCCTGACGCTGCCCTCGTACCTGACGTTGCCGCCCGGCAGCGACCCGGACGGCGACGGCAAGCCGGCCGCGCCGGTGCCGATGGTGCTGCTCGTGCATGGTGGACCGTGGGCGCGCGACGACTACGGCTACAACCCCTACCACCAGTGGCTCGCGAATCGTGGCTACGCCGTGCTGGCGGTCAATTACCGCGGTTCCACCGGCTTCGGCAAGTCGTTCGTGTCCGCCGGCGACCTGCAGTGGGGCCGCAAGATGCACGACGACCTGATCGACGCGGTCGACTGGGCCGTGGCCCGTGGCGTCGCCCAGCGGGACAAGGTGGCGATCATGGGCGGCTCGTACGGTGGCTATGCCACGCTGGCGGGCCTGACCTTCACGCCGACCGCATTTACCTGCGGCGTGGACATCGTCGGCCCGTCGAATCTCGAGACGCTGCTCAAGACCATCCCGCCGTATTGGACCGCGATCGTCGAGCAGTTCCACCAGCGGATGGGCAATCCGAACACGGAGGAGGGCCGCGCGTTGCTGCGCGAGCGCTCGCCGCTCTACAAGGCCGGTGACATCGTGCGTCCGCTGCTGATCGGACAGGGCGCCAACGACCCGCGCGTGGCGCAGGCCGAGTCCGACCAGATCGTGGACGCGATGCGCAACAAGGGCATCCCGGTCACCTACGTGCTGTTTCCGGACGAGGGCCACGGCTTCGCACGTCCGGAGAACAGCATCGCCTTCAACGCCATTGCCGAGAGCTTCCTCGGCGGCTGCCTCGGCGGTCGCGTCGAGCCGATCGGCGGCACGGTCAAGGCCTCCTCGGCCAAGGTGCCCGCCGGGGCGACGTACACGCCGGGGCTGGAGGCCGCCCTCAAGTAGTGCCTGAATCCGGACGTGGTCGCCCGCGATCTTCTCCTGACCGCGGCACCGAAGACGCGGGCGACCGTTCTCAACACACGAGGCTGTCCGATGAAGCACATGGCTCCGGTACTTGCTATCGCCGCCGTAGGCGTGTTCCTGGCGGGCTTCAGCGGCAATCGCGGTGGAGACGCGCCGTTGGCAGTCCCGGTGGCCGGAACGCTCATGCCGCTGGTCGATGCCGGCACGCTGCCCGAGGGTCACCCACCGCTCACCTGGCGCCAGCCAAGTCTGCCGGAAGGACACCCGCCGCTGCCGGAGGGTCACCCGCCGTTGCATGGGTCCGATCCCGTCTGCCCGTACCGCGGGCCCAGGCAAAACCCAACGCCGGGCAGCGACCCCGGCCCGCGCGTCGACGACGCTCCCATCATCAGCACCTGACCCTGGAACCCCGCAACATGAACAGCCTGTTCGAGCCGACCCACCTCGGCGGCCTGCGCCTGCAGAATCGTGTCGTCATGGCGCCGCTCACGCGCAATCGTGCCGATCCCATGGGCGTGCCCGCGCCGTACGCCGGGACTACTACACGCAGCGTGCCGGCGCCGGCCTGATCATCAGCGAAGGCACCCAGCCGAGCTTCGCCGGCCAGGGCTACCCGCGGACGCCGGGCATCCACACCCCGCAGCAGGTCGCGGCGTGGAAGCAGATCACCGAAGCGGTGCATGCCCGCGGTGCACGCATGTTCCTGCAGCTCATGCACTGCGGTCGTATCGCCCACCCGCTGAACCGGCAGATTCCCGATGCACCGGTGGCGCCGTCGGCCGTCAAGCCGGCCGGCCAGATGTGGACGGACCAGCAGCAGCTGCAGGATTTCCCGATGCCGCGCGCGCTCGAGACGATCGAGCTGCCGGCGGTGATCGGCGAGTTCGTCGCCGCCGCGCGCAACGCGATTGCAGCCGGGTTCGACGGCGTCGAACTGCACGCCGCCAATGGCTACCTGCTGAACCAGTTCCTGGCGACCAATGCCAATCACCGCACCGATGGCTACGGTGGCCCGGTGCAGGGCCGCATCCGCTTCGTGGTCGAGACGGTCGACGCGGTCGCCGCAGCGATTGGCGCCGCACGCACTGCAATCCGGGTCTCACCCGGCCACATGTTCAACGACCTCGTCGACGACGATCCGCTCGCGACGCACCGCGCGCTGCTCGATGCGCTGCCGACCGCGGGCATGGCCTACGTGCACGTCATGTTGCCGGACGCCTTCAGTCCGCAGCTCAACAACGCGGGTGATCCGACCGCCGTGCTGCCATCTTTGCGGTCACACGTGAAGGGTGCACTGATCGCTGCCGGCAACCTGACGGCCGCGAGCGCCCAGGCGATGCTCGACTCGGGCCTGATCCAGGCGGCCGTGTTCGGCCGGCCGTTCATTTCCAACCCTGACCTCGTCGCACGCATGCAGCGGGGTGCGGCGCTGGCCGAGCCGCGCGCCGACCTGTTCTACACGCCGGGTCCCGAGGGTTACAGCGACTATCCGCCGCTGGCGGCCTAGTTCGCATCTGGCGCGGCGCGACCCGCCGCGCGCATCATTGCGGGCATGGTCCACACCGCGCTCGAGCGGCTGTTCCGCCTGCAGGAAAACGGCACCACGGTCCGCACGGAACTGGTGGCGGGCGCCACCACGTTCCTGACCATGGCCTACATCATCTTCGTGCAGCCGGCGGTGCTGTCGGGAGTGATGTTCGGCCAGCCCACCGGAATGGACTTCGGTGCCATCACCACGGCGACCTGCCTCGCCGCCGCGCTGGCCTCGGCGATCATGGGCCTGTACGCGCGCTACCCGATCGCGCAGGCGCCGGGCATGGGCGAAAACTTCTTCTTCGTCTTCACGGCCGTGCCGATGGCGGCAGCAGCCGGCGCGGCGGTGCCGTGGGCCACGGCACTTGGGGCCGTGTTCGTCTCGGGGGTGGCGTTCCTCGTGCTGTCGCTGGTGGGCGCGCGCGAGGCGGTGATGAATGCGATCAGCCCGAGCATGCGGCACGCGATTGCCGCTGGCATCGGGCTGTTCATCGCCTTCATCGGGCTGCAGAACGCCGGACTGATCGTCAAGGATCCCGCCACGGCGGTGCGCCTCAACCCGCACTTCGCCTCGCCGGACCTGATCGTGTTCTTCGTCGGGCTGCTGGTCGCCGGCGGACTGCACGCACGGCGCGTGCGGGGGTCGATCCTGTGGGGCATCCTCGCGGCCGGGGCATTGGCCGTCGCGCTGAAGCTGGCGCTGCCGCACCTCGATCCGGCGTTCGCCGCTTCGCCACTGGTCGCCGAGTCCGGGCTCGTGAATCGCTTTGCGATCGCCGACCAGGTCGTGGCGCCGCCGCCGTCGCTGGCGCCGACGTTCTTGCAGATGGATATCCGTGGGGCGTTGACGGTTGCGATGGCACCGGTCGTCGCGATCTTCCTGTTCATGGTGTTCTTCGACACCGTCGGCACGCTGGTTGGCGTGGCGCAGCAGGCGGGACTGATGCGCGACGGTCGCCTGCCGCGTGCCCGGCAGGCCTTCGTCGCCGATGCGGTCGGGACCGTGGCAGGCGCCGCACTGGGCACCAGCACGGTGACCAGTTTCATCGAGAGCGCGACCGGGGTGGAGCAGGGCGGTCGCACGGGCCTCACGGCCGTCACGGTCGCGGTGCTGTTCCTGGTGGCACTGTTCTTCAGCCCCGTCGTCGCTATGCTCGGCGGCTACGCGCCGGTGACCGCGCCGGCACTGGTGCTGGTCGGCGGCATGATGCTGCGCAACGTGCAGTACCTCGCCTGGGACGACTACACGGAACTGCTGCCCGCGTTCCTGGTGCTGATCGGCATACCGCTCAGCTACTCGATCGCCGATGGACTGGCGCTCGGCTTCGTGGCCTGGCCGCTGCTCAAGGTGCTCGGCGGCCGCGCCGGCGATGTGCGCTGGGTGTCGTGGCTGGTGGCCGCGCTGCTGCTCGGCTACTTCGTGCTGCTGCGCTCGCAGCTCTAGAACCGGGTGATCAGGCGGAACGCCTCGCCGTCGCGCGCCAGGTCACGCTCACGTCGCTCGCGGATGCGCGCGTGCAGTGCTTCGCGACGCGACTGCAGCCAGTCTTCCCGCGACACCATGCGATGCGTGCCGGGCTTGTCGCGCTGCCTGGCCTCTGCGCGGCGGAAGGCATCGAACTCTTCGTAGCCGTCGAGCTCGTGCTGCAGCTCCCGCAGCACCAGCTCAAGCATGATCGCGTCGTCCACCATGCCGAGCACCGGCACGCTGTCCGGCACCAGGTCTTCCGCGTCCGCCACGTAGGCCAGCGCGTCGAGGACCCGCAGGCGATCGTCGTCCGGCAGCGCCCATTCGCCATCCTCGAGCATGGCGATCAGCTTGCCGACGCGATCGATGCGACGAGCTACGAACGGCGAGCGTGCACTCGCGCGCAGGCGCGCTACTTCGGTCGCCGCTGCCTGGGCCACCTCGTGCGGCCGGCGTTGCCCGGCGTGCTCGCGCACCCGCGACATGACCGAGCGGAAGTAGTCCAGCTCGGCGTCCGAGATTTCCAGCGTCACCGTGAGCGGCATGCGGGTCTCCGCGCGGTTACTTCCCTTCGCCGGGCCTGAGCGGATCGGTGGCGATGCCGACCTTGACCATGCCGGCGTTCTGCGCATCGGCCATCACCGTCGCCAGCGCCTGGAACTGCAGCGTGCGATCGACGTGCAGGTGCAACTCGGGCTGCGGCTTGCGCTGCGCCTCGCTCGACAGCCGCTCCAGCATGACGGTGCGGTCGATCGGTACGTCGTTGAGGAACATGCGCCCGTCGGCCATCAGCGCGATCACGATCGTGTCGGGCTTCTCCTCGAGCAGCACCGTCGAGGCCTGCGGCAGGTCGATCTTGATCTTGTGGGCGATCAGCGGCGCCGTGATCATGAAGATGATCAGCAGCACCAGCATCACGTCCACCAGCGGGATCATGTTGATCTCGGCCATCGGGGCCGAGTGGGGTGCTCCGCTGCCGCCGCCGCCGAGTCCGCTGAATGCCATGTCAGTCTCCGGTGGTCCTCAGGCCGCCTTCTGCTGCAGGCGGTGCGCGCGGTGATGGTCCATCGAGGACGGCACGCGTGCGCCGGTGGTCAGGTAGGCGAGCAGGTCCTCGGCGAAGGCGTGGAAGCTGGCGATGATCACCCGGTTGTTGCGCACCACCAGGTTGTAGCCGATCACCGCCGGCACCGCGACCGCGAGGCCCAGCGCCGTCATGATCAGCGCCTCGCCCACGGGGCCCGCCACCTGGTCGAGCGAAGTCTCGCCCGAGGCGCCGATGCGCACCAGCGCGTGGAAAATGCCCCACACCGTGCCGAACAGGCCGACGAACGGCGCCGTGCTGCCGACCGTGGCAAGGAACGTCAGGCCTGTCTCCAGGCGTTCCATCTCACGGTTGATGGCGGCGCGCAGCGCCCGGTCGAGGAACTCCGCGCGGTGCAGCGTGCCTGCGACGCGGTCCTCGGTCAGCTGGTCGTGGTGCTGCATGGCGAACTCGCCGTCGAGCGCGATCTTCGAGAACGGCTCCCAGTCGGGCTGGCGCTCCAGGTAGCCGATCGACTGTTCGACCGGCGTCTTCCAGAACGTCGACACGACGCGGCTCGAGCGCGTGCGGATGCGGATCACGCGTGCGGCCTTCAGGAAGATGAAGTACCACGTCACGATCGACATCAGCACCAGCAGGCCGAACACGAACAGTCCCACGGCGTCGGTCGTCTGCAGGAAGTTCGCAAAACTCATCGTGGTCAGGGCTTCGGTTGGATGCATGACGGGCTCCTGCTATTGGTCTAGCAGCTTGAATTCCACGGGCACGATCGCCCACGCGCGCACCGGCACTCCGTTGCGCCTGGCCGGCTCGAAGCGCCAGGTACGCACGGCCTCCAGCGCCGACTCGTCGAGCGCCGACTCGCCGCTGGAGCGGTCGAGCGTCACTTCCTGGACCTTGCCGTTCTCGCCCACCAGCACCCGGACGCGCACGCGCCCCTCGATGCCCATGCGCAGGCAGCGAGGCGGGTAGACCGGTGGCCGCATGTCGACGAGCTTCAGCTTCCAGTAGACCGGCGTCTCCTCGACCGGGCCGGGCTCGGTGCCCTCGCCACCGGGGACGCCCTCGGGCATCGGTGGCCCGGGGTCGCCGGGCAGCAGTTCGTCGCCGATCTCGTACTTCTTGACCTGGGTATCCGGGGGCACGGGATCGGTGGTCGGCGTGTCTACCAGGATCGGCACCGGGCGCGTCTGGCGCGGCGGTTGCTTGACGGCGTCGGTGGGCGGTTTCTCGTCGGTGCGAGGTTGCAGTTCCGGCGGCAGCCGTGGCGGTGGCAGCCTTTCCAGGCTCACCTGGAAGATCGGCGACGCCGCGTCGGTATCGGTCACCTGCGGTGGGGTCGTGAACAGGCGCCCGATGCCGGCGGCATGCAGGGCGGTGACCAGCATCAACAGCCCGGCTGCGCCCCACGTGAGGCGTTCATCGTGAACGTAGCGGTCGATTCGCATCCGTTACCGGGACTCGCGTCACTCTTGGCTGTGACGACCGGAGTCGAATTTAACTCAACGCGGCCGCTCGCGGCGCGCGCAAATCCGAGAGGAAATACCTAGGAAATCCGGGAATTGCCGCAGCGTGTACGCGTGACGCGAGTCCCAGTCCGTTGCGCACCGCACGACATAAGGCGCGTGGAGTGAGACGCAGGCCCGGTTGGCTGACGACGGGGCACCTACATTGCCCTTGGAGCGGCGCTGCGAGCCGTGCCCGACCCGTCCGAGTGCCCGCACGATGCAACCGAATCGAACATCCGACGCCCCTGACCGACGGGCCGCGCAAACGCTGCCGGCGCATTCCGGGCCGCGTGCGGCGCCGGCGGCCGCGATCGAGCCACCGCGGCACCAGGTCGCGGACGGCGGGCCTGAACAACTGCGGACCCCGCCCTCGCGTCGCGCCTACCTGGGCGTCCGCGCCAAGTTCATCACGGCATTCGTCGTGAGCATTGCGTGGACCGCCTTCTCGACCGTTTTGTCGCTGCCGTGGCTGCACGACCTGGCCAACCTGGCCGGCTGGCCGCTCGCGCTCTTCATCGTCGGCGGCATCGCGCTGTTGCCCGGCATGATGAATGCGTTCCTGGTGACTGGCCTGCTGCTCGACCGGCGTCCGCCGCGCCGCGAGCTGGTCGACTACCCGGGCCTCTCGATCCTCGTCGCTGCCTACAACGAGGAATCGTCGATCGCCGACACCATCCGTTCGCTCGCCGAGCAGCGTTACCCGGGCAAGTTCGAGGTGATGGTCATTGACGACGGCTCGCAGGACGCGACCGCGGCGATCGTCGCGGCCCATCCGCAGCCCTGGCTGCGCCTGCTGCGCCAGCCGCGCAACATGGGCAAGTCGGCGGCGCTGAACCGGGGTCTGGCCGAGGCGAAGTACGACCTGGTCGTGACCCTCGATGCGGACTCCTACCTGTACGGCGACGCATTGCAGCGCCTGGTCGAGCGCTACTTCAGCGACCCGGCCGGAACCCGCGCCGTGGCCGGCACCATGCTGGTGCGCAACTCGCGCACGAACTGGGTGACGCGTGCGCAGGAGTGGGACTACTTCCACGGCATCGCCGCCATCAAGCGCGTGCAGTCGCTGTTCCACGGCACGATGGTGGCGCAGGGGGCCTTCTCGCTCTACGACAAGCAGACCCTGCTCGAGGTTGGCGGCTGGGCCGATTGCGTCGGCGAGGACATCGTCCTCACCTGGGCGATCCTGGTGCGGGGCTGGCGCGTCGGTCACGCCGAGGACGCCTGCTGCTTCACCAACGTGCCCGACAGCCTCCGCCAGTTCGTGCGCCAGAGCCAGCGCTGGAGCCGCGGCATGATGGAGGCGTTCCGCCAGCACCCGCGCATCCTGCTCACGCCGCGCATGTCCACGCTGTTCGTGTGGTGGAACGTGCTGTTCCCCTGGCTCGACCTCGCCTACACGCTGTTCTTCATCCCGGGCCTGGTGCTCGCGTGCTTCGGCATCTACTGGATCGCGGGACCGCTGACGCTGGTGCTGCTGCCGATGGCGCTGTTGATGAACTACGTGATGTACCGCATCGGTCTCGGCATGTTCGCGAGCCAGGGACTGCGCGTGCGGCGCAACGTACCGGGATTCGTGCTGTATGCGTTCGTCTACAGCCTGATCCTGCAGCCCGCGAGTGTCGCCGGCCATTTCTCCGAGTTGCTCGGGCTGCGCAAGACCTGGGGCTCCAAGTAATGCGCGCGATGCTGCCGGCATTTGCCTGTTGCGCGCTGGCGGCCCTGTCCTGCGCCATGCCGCTGGTCGTGGCGGCCGCGGAAGCCACCGATCGTGTCGCAGTGCTCGCGCAGGTGGGCGTCGAGGACGATGCCGACGAATTCGGCAACCTGTTGCTGCGCGGCGGCGCGCTGTTCGACTACCAGTCGCACCTGCAGCACTGGGGCCTCGCGCTGCAGAACGCGCACTACTCCCAGGATGGCTGGAGCGAAAACGTCGCGGGCGTCATCGGCCTGTATCGCAACCAGCGTGCCGACACGCTCGAAGGCCTGCGCGCCGAGGCGCGGCATCGTGTCGGTCGCCGGTCACGCACGCCCGGTGGGCGACGTCACCTGGAGCCATCGGCCGCGTGAGTCCACCGGCGTCGAACTGATCGCGGCCGGCGACGTGGTCGGCACGCGCGCGGCGATCGAGCGCGGCATCACCTATGGCCTGCTGGCGGCGAGCGTCGAACAGCAGTTCGGCACACGAGTGACCGGTATCCTGCTCGGCGGCTGGCAACCGTTCACCGACGGCAACTCCCGCGCCCTGCTGCGCGCACGGTTGATCGTCGGGTTGCTGCCCGAGCAGGGACTGTCGTTGCAGGCGCGCTGGCGCCAGTACCGCAGCAGCGACCACGACGTGGACGGCGCGTACTTCAATCCCGACGAATACCGCAACTGGGATGCCGGCCTGTCGCTGCGGCGGCGCGTCGGCGGTTGGACCGTGTCGGGCCTGGCGGGCGCGGGCCGGGAGCGTGTGGACGACGACTCGTGGCAGACCACCGGCGTCGCCGAACTGCGTGCCGAGGGGCCGCTGGCCGGCAAGGCGCGCATTGCCGTCAACCTGCTGTACAGCCGTGCCGCGGGTTTTGCCGCCACCGACGACTACTGGTACGGCTCGGCCAACGTCAACGTGATCGTGCCGCTGGCTCGCTGAGCGTCGCGGCATCGGTGACAATGCCGCTCTCCACGCACGCGGAGAGCGAGGCATGACCCCGGAAGAATTCCGCCGGCTCGGGCACCAGGTCGTCGACTGGGTGGCGGACTATCGCGAGCGCGCGGCGAGTCTGCCGGTGATGGCCCGGGTGCAGCCGGGCGACATCAAGGCGCAGCTGCCGGCGGTTCCACCGCAGGCAGCGGAAGATTTCACGGCCATCCTGGCCGACCTCGACCGCGTGATCGTGCCGGGCCTGTCCCACTGGCAGCATCCGCGTTTCTTCGGCTACTTCCCCTCGAACGGCGAGCTGGCCTCGGTGCTCGGCGATTACCTGAGCACGGGCCTCGGCGTGCTCGGGCTGTCGTGGCAGTCGAGTCCGGCCCTGACCGAAGTCGAGGAGGTGGCGACCGACTGGATGCGGCAGATGGTCGGCCTGTCGGACGCGTGGAGCGGGGTCATCCAGGACACCGCGTCGAGCTGCACGCTGGTGGCGCTGCTGTGTGCTCGCGAGCGCACCACGGATTTCTCGCTGGTGCGTGCGGGACTGCAGGCCGAGACGGCGCCGCTGGTGGTGTACGTCTCCGCGCACAGCCACAGCTCGGTGGAGAAGGCCGCGCTGCTGGCGGGCTTCGGCCGCGCCAACATCCGCGTGATCGCGACGGACGATCGCCACGCCATGCGTCCCGATGCGCTGGCCGAGGCCGTGGCCGCGGACGTCGCGGCGGGGCTTCGACCGTGCGCCGTCGTGGCGACCTGTGGCACGACCACCACCACGGCATTCGACCCGCTCGAGCCGATCGCGACGGTCGCGGCAGAGCACGGCCTGTGGCTGCACGTCGACGCGGCGATGGCCGGCTCGGCGATGATCCTGCCCGAGTGCCGCCCGCTGTGGTCCGGCATCGAGCGCGCCGACTCGCTGGTCATGAACCCGCACAAATGGCTGGGCGTGGCGTTCGACTGCTCGCTGTACTACGTGCGCGACCCGCAGCACCTGGTGCGCGTGATGAGCACCAATCCGAGCTACCTGCAGAGCGCCGTGGACGGCCGGGTGAAGAACCTGCGCGACTGGGGCATCCCGCTCGGGCGACGCTTCCGTGCACTGAAGCTCTGGTGCCTGATCCGGGAGCAGGGCGTGGCCGGCCTGCAGCGCCGGCTGCGTCGCGATCTCGACAACGCGCGCTGGCTCGAGGCGCAGGTGCGCGCCGAGCCGCACTGGCAGGTGCTGGTGCCGGTATCACTGCAGACGCTCTGCCTGAGGCACGAGCCGCCGGGCCTGTCGGGGGAGGCGCTCGATCGCCACACCCTGGCCTGGGCCGAGCGCGTCAACGCCTCGGGCGAGGCCTACGTGACGCCCGCCGTGCTGGGTGGGCGCTGGATGGTGCGGGTCTCGGTCGGTTCGCTCACCACGGAACGCGAGCACGTCGCGGCGCTTTGGGACCTGCTGCGCGCAGAAGCCATGCAGCGTTGAGCCGTGTTCAGCCTGTGCCGACCGCGATCGGCAGGACCGTGGGCACGCCCGGACCGACCGGCCAGCCGAGCAGCAACCAGGCGACGAACAGCACCGACCAGCCGAGCAGGAAAGTCACCGAATACGGCAGCATCAGCGACACCAGCGTGCCGATCCCGGCCCGTGCGAGATAGCGCTGGACGAACGCGATGATCAGCGCGAAGTAGCTCATCATCGGCGAAATCACGTTGGTGACCGAGTCGCCGACCCGGTACGCCGCCTGCGTGACCTCAGGCGGGTAGCCGAGCAGCATGAACATCGGCACGAACACCGGCGCCATCAGGGCCCACTTGGCCGACGCCGAGCCCATCGCGAGGTTGATCACGGCTGCCAGCAGGATGAACGACAGCATCAGCGGCACCTGGTGCAGGCCGGCCGACTGCAGGAACTGCGCGCCCTCGACCGCCACGATCAGGCCGAGGTTGGTCCAGTTGAAGAACGCCACGAACTGCGCGGCGAAGAACACCAGCACCAGGTAGCTGCCGAGCGTGGCCATCTGCTGGTTCATGCCCTTGATGACGTCGCGGTCGCTGCGCACCGTGCCGGCACCGATGCCGTACGCGACGCCGAGGCCGACGCCGAAAAAGAAGATCAGCGCGACGATGCCCTGCAGGAACGGCGAGTGCAGCACGCTGCCGGTGACGGGGTCGCGCAGGAAGCCGTCCTGTGGCACGAGACCCCACAGCACCAGTGCGGCCAGCAGCGCGAAAGCGGTTGCCGCGAAGCGCAGGCCACGGCGCTCTGCCGCCGAGAGCGGCCTGGCCATGTCGTCGGCGTCGCCGTCTGTCGTCCGTTCGTCCGCGGCCTCCATGCCAGCCAGCCGCGGAGCGACCAGGCGCTCCGTGACCCACCAGCCAAGGCCGGTGATCAGGAAGGTCGAGACGGCCATGAAGTAGTAGTTGGCCGCGGGACTGACCACGTACGCCGGATCGATGATGCGCGCCGCCTCCTGCGACAGGCCGGCGAGCAGCGGATCGATGGTGCCGAGCACGAGGTTGGCGCTGTAGCCGCCGGACACGCCGGCGAAGGCGGCGGTGAGCCCGAGCACCGGATGGCGGCCCGCGGCCTTGAAGATCAGCGCCGCCAGCGGCACCAGCAGCACGTAGCCGACCTCGCTCGCCGCATTGGACATGATGCCGCAGAACACCACCACCGGCGTCAGCAGCGCACGCGGCGCCTTGAGCACGACCATCCGCATGATGGCGCCGATCAGGCCCGACACCTCGGCCACGCCGATGCCGATCATCGCCACCAGCACCGTGCCGAGCGGTGCGAAGCCGGTAAAGTTGGTGACCAGCTGGGTCAGGATCCGGTGCAGTCCCGCAACGGACAGCAGGCTCACCGGCTCGATCAGCTGGCCGGTGGTGGGGTGGGTCACGGCGAGGTCGAACTGTGCCGCTATGCCTGACACCACGATCACGACCAGCGCGAGCAGCGCAAACAGGGTGGTCGGGTCGGGTAGCGCATTGCCGACCCGCTCGACCGCATCGAGGAAGCGGTCGATGGCACTGCGCCCGCGTGCGTTGGTCACCCCGGACGGCTGGTCAGTCATGGGTCCTCCTGGTTGGCAGCCAGCGCGCCCGGTGGCAGCATCGCTGGTGCCGGGCATTGCCGGCGGGATTGGACACGGGTGCCGCAGAGTGCGCAACCTCAAGCGCTGGATCGAGCAGAATTTCGGGGACGCCGCGGCCGAAGGCCCTGCGCGGCGCGAACAGTCGCGCAACCTCGCAGTGGCGGCGCTGCTGGTCGAGGTGCTGCGGGCCGACTACGACGTCGCCGAGGACGAGCGGCGGCAGGTGCTCGAGTCGGTGCGCGGCATGCTCGGACTCGATGCCGCGCAGTGTGCCGAATTGCTGGCCGACGCCGAGCGCCAGGTGGATCGGGCGCACGACCTGCACCAGTTCACCACGGCCGTGAACCGCGAACTCACTCACGACGAGAAGCTGCAGCTGGTCGAGCAGCTGTGGCGCGTCGCGCAGGCCGACGCCATCGTGCACAAGTACGAGGAGCACCTCATCCGTCGCGTCGCGGACCTGCTGCACGTCTCGCACCGGGAATTCATCGCCGCGAAGCTGCGCGCCTGCCGGGGCCTGATCTCGCCGTGCCGGTTGCGCGGCAGGTGGTGCACCGATCGCACGATCGCACAGCTCGCGCAACGCGCCGTCGTGCCGCTACGGGCTCGCGCGTCCAGGGCAGCAGGTGCGTCGAGCGGGGCTGGCGATCGAACCAGAATCGCCCCGACCGGCCACGTGCCGCGTCGCTCGCCGCCAGCCAGATCACCGTGTCGGCCGCCTGCGCCGGGGTCCGCAGGCGTCCCTGCATGGCCGCCCAGAAGCGGGGCAGCGAGCTGCGCACCGCGGGCGTGTCCGCCCAGCCCGGGTGCATCGAACTCACGGTGACGCGGTCGTCCTGGCAGTCCGCGGCCAGCAACTCTGCCAGCACGACCTGCATGCGCTTGGTCTGCGCGTAGGCCTTCACGCCGTCGAAGGTGCGCCGGCGCCACTCGCAGTCCGCGAGATCGAGCTTCTGCGTGTACATGCCGCCGGACGACACGAAGACGACGCGGGCGTCGGCCGAGGCGCGCAACCGCGGCAGCAGCGCCTGCGTCAGGAGCCAGGGGCCGTACACGTGCGTGGCAAGAGTCACCTCGTGGTCCTGCGCCGATGCCAGGCGCTGGTCGGGCAGTACTCCCGCGTTGTGCACCAGCACGTCGACCCGTGGCTCGTCAAAGCCCGCCGCGAATGCGCGGACGGCGTCGAGGTCGGAAATGTCGAGCAACGCCAGCTGTACCCGGCGGGATCGCGACTGGCGTCGGACCTGCGCGAGGGCGCGCTCGCCGCGGGCCCGGTCGCGGCACAGCATCCACACGCTGGCGCCACGCTGCGCCAGCGCAAGGCTGGTCTCGTAGCCGATGCCGGAGTTGGCGCCGGTGACCAGGCACACGCGACCGGCCAGGTCGACCTCGAGGTCGCGGTCGGAGAACGAACGCGCGTGCCGCAAAAAGCCGCTGCGGTCGAAGGAGCAGACGATCGAGGCGTCGAGCAACGCGTCGCGGCCGCTGCGAAACAAGGTCGTGGTCATGCGCCCTTGTTCGCTGCGTTGCGCTTGCCGGATTGCATCCGGTCGGCTAGGGTCGGCGCCGCATGCTCGAATTCCTGACACCGCACGCCGCGCAGCCCCGCAGGATCGTCGTCCTGAACACCAAGGGTGGGTCCGGCAAGACCACGGTGGCCACCAACCTGGCCGCCTACTACGCCTGGTCCGGCCGCCGTGTCGCGCTCATGGACCTCGACGCGCAGGGCTCCAGCATGCGCTGGCTCAAGCTGCGGCCGGCCGAGGCGGCAGCCATCCACGGCATCGCGGGCTATGAGCGGCGCATGAACGTCACGCGCGCCTTCGCGCTGCGCAGCCCGCCGGGCACGGAGATCGTCGTGGTCGACACGCCGGCCGCGCTGCCGGTGACCCAGCTGGCCGAGACGGTGCGGGACGCCAACGTGATCGTCGTGCCGGTGCTGCCCTCGGAGATCGACATCCACGCGGCGTCGCGTTGCATCGCCGACCTGCTGCTGGTGGGCAAGGTGCATCGTTCCGAGCGGCGGCTGGTGATCGTCGCCAACCGCGCACGCCGCTACACCAAGGCCTTCCAGTCGTTGATGAGTTTCCTGCAGAGCCTGCGCATCCCCGTGGCCGCGGTGCTGCGCGACTCGCAGGCCTACATCCGCTCCGCGGAGACGGGCCTCGGGCTGCACGAGATGCGGGGTGCGCTCCTGCAGGAAGACCTCGTCACCTGGACGCCGTTCATCGAATGGCTGGAGCGGCGCTCGGGCGCCGTGGTCCCGGCCGCGATGGACGCGACCGACGAGCCTGCGGTCGGCTGACGGTTACGGTGCCGATGCCGATGCCGATGCCGATGCCGTCGGCTTGTTGCTGACCGCGTCCGCACCTTCGGTGTAGAGGGCCGCCTCGTCCGCCACCGCGAAGGAGACCTCCTGCGGCGCGCCGTCGGCATCGTTCGTGCTCGATACCCGCACCAGGTATGGCCGGTCCTTGGTCCACAACATGGCCGTGGAGCGCGACTGGATCGCCGCGTCGTCGCGCACCACGGCATCGAAGTCGCCGAACATGGTGCGCGAGCGGTTCACGACCGCCAGCAGCGCTGGCAGCGAAGCGTTCATCTGCGCCATGGCCGCTGCCAGGGTGCCGTCCGAGCCGATCAGGAAGCACAGTTCCTTGGTCACGTGCTGTGCCGGCAGCTTCAGCAGCACCTGTTTGCTGGGCGCGCAGTAGCGGGCACGGCCCTTGTCGTCGGTGTCCCACTTGCCGCCCGGGTATTTCGCCTCGATCGTCCCCTTGCCGGCACTCCACGGCAGTCCGAACGCCCCGGCGCGAAACTGGTCCGCGACGGCGCCCGCCGTGGCCGTTCCCGTCGCCATCATCATCCATCCGCCCAGCAGGGCGGCCGATACCATCGCACGACCCATGCACTCGTCTCCTGAAGCGATCCATTGGGGAGTCTAGGCAGCGCGCAGCATGCCCTGTCCGGCGCCGCACGAATCCAAGACGCGCCTCTCACTTGGCGCGTCCGCCATCATAAGTGCAGGCACGCTCATTCTGCCGAGCGTTCGGCCATGGCGGCCTCGATCGCCAGCAGGTCGTCCGGCGTATCGAGGTCAACGCCCGCGTTGGTCATCGGCACGCGCACCAGCCGGTCGACGTTGCGACGGAGCACGAGGCCGACGTCCCGGTCGCCACGCAGCTCGAGCAAGTCGGGAAACGCCCAGCGCGGGAACAGCGCGGGCATGCCGGGCGCGCCGCCGTAGAGCGCACAGGCGATCAGCACCGGGTGCCGGCGCCAGGCGACGTAGAGGCGGCGCAGGTCGTCGGCCGAGACCGCCACCTGGTCGCACAGCAGCAGCAGCAGTCCGTCGCAGCGCGGCGGCGCCGTGCGTACCGCGGTACGTATGGAGCTGGCGAGGCCTTCCTCCCAGTCCCGGTTCACCACCACGGTGGCGGTCGACTGGCGCAGGGCCGGCGCGACCTCGCGAGCGTGGGCTCCCAGCACGACCGCGACGGACTGGCCGGCCACTGCGGCGGCGCGCACGGCCGCCTCGTACACAGCCGGGGCACCGCCGAGGCGCACCAGCTGCTTGACGCTGCCGAAGCGGCTGGCTGGACCGGCCGCGAGTACCGCGGCGTGCAGGGTCGGGGAGTCCGTGATTTCCATAGCGCTAGTTTGCCTGCCGCGCTGCAAGAAGATAGAGTCTCCGGCTCCGCCGGCGGTCATGAAAGTCGAAGGGGTCCCCTCCGCCTGAGCCGCATCCGGGCGTCGCCCGCGGGCGACCCGCCGGAGCGATCCCGTGGGCGGCCGTCAGGGAGCCAGAGCAATCGTGGAAGCGTGGAAAGTCCATAAGTTCGGCGGGTCGAGCGTCGCGGACGCGGCCTGCATGCAGCGCGTCGCGCGGATCATCGAGGACGACCTGGCGCCGCGCAAGGCGGTGGTGCTGTCGGCCTGCCGGGGCGTCACGGACGCACTGCTCGGGCTGATCGCGATGGCCGAGCGGCAGGACCCCGCGCTCGATGACCGCATCGAGGAGCTGCGCCAGCGCCACCTGGGGCTGGCCCGCGAGCTGCTGACGGGCGAGCTGTGCGACGAATTCATCGTCGAGCTGGACCGCGACTGCCGCGACATCGGCGGCATCCTGCAGACCGTGCGCCTGGTGCGCGCGGCCTCGACCACCATGCGCGACCTGATCGCGGGCTACGGCGAGATCTGGTCGACGCGCATCTTCGAGCGGCTGCTGCGCAGCCGCGGCCAGTCGACCGGGCAGGTGCTGTGGGTCGACGCGCGTCGCGTGCTGCTCGTCGAGTGGGGGCCGCTCGGCCCCGGGGTGCGCTGGGACCAGTCGCGCGCGAATCTGCGCGAGCAGGTGCCGTCCGACTTCGTCGGCACCGCCGTGATCACCGGCTTCATCGCCACGGACACCCACGGCCTGCAGACCACGCTCGGCCGCAACGGCAGCGACTTCTCGGCCTCGATCTTCGGCTCGCTGCTCGCCGCGCGCGAAATCGTCATCTGGACCGACGTCGACGGCGTGCTGAGCGCCGACCCGCGGCTGGTGCCCGAGGCCCAGGTGATCGACACGCTGTCGTACAACGAGGCGATGGAGCTCGCGTATTTCGGCGCCAAGGTGATCCACCCGCAGACCATGGCGCCGGCGGTGCAGGAGCGCATCCCGATCTGGATCAAGAACACGTTCGCGCCGGACAAGCCGGGCACGCTGATCCATGATCGCTCCGAGCCCAATCCGCTGGTCAAGGGCATCACCACCGTCGAGAAGATCGCGCTGGTGAACCTCGAGGGCGCCGGCATGATCGGCGTCCCGGGCACGGCGCATCGCCTGTTCGGCGCGCTGCGCGAGGAAGGCATCTCGGTGATCCTGATCTCGCAGGGCAGCTCGGAGCACTCGATCTGCTTCGCGGTGCCGGAGGTCGAGGCGGAGCGCGCCGAGCGCGTGGTGCAGCGCGCCTTCGACCCCGAGCTGCGCGAGGGCCAGATCCACAGCGTCGAGGTCAACCGCGGCTGCAGCATCCTCGCCGTGGTGGGCGACGGCATGGCCGGCGCGCACGGCGTCGCGGCGCAGGTGTTCAGCGCGCTGGCCAAGGCGAGCGTGAACGTGCGCGCCATCGCGCAGGGTGCCTCCGAGCGCAACATCTCCGTGGTGATCGACGGTCGCGGCAGCGCCCGCGCGCTGCGTGCGGTGCATTCGAGCTTCTATCTCTCGGCGCACACGATCTCGATCGGCCTGATCGGCCCGGGCCTCGTGGGCGGCGCGCTGCTCGACCAGGTCGCCTCGCAGGTCGAGCGCCTGCGGCGCGACTTCAAGCTCGACCTGCGCGTGCGCGCGATCGCGGGATCGAAGCGCATGCGCCTCGCGGAGGCGCCGATCGACCTCGCGCACTGGCGCGACGCCTACGCAGCCGGCGGCGATCCGCTCGACTTCGAGCGTTTCGCCGATCACGTGCACGCCGGGCAGTTCCCGCACGCGGTGATCATCGACTGCAGTGCCAGCGCAGCGGTGGCGAGCCACTACGCCAAGTGGCTGTCGTCGGGCATCCACGTCGTCACGCCCAACAAGAAGGCCAACAGCGCGGCCTATGGCGACTACCAGCGCGTGCTGGACGCGCGCCGCGCGGCCGGCACCCATTACCTCTACGAGGCCACGGTGGGCGCCGGGCTGCCGGTGATCCAGACGCTGCGCGACCTGCGCGAGACCGGCGACGACATCCGCCGCATCGAGGGCATGTTCTCCGGCACGCTCGCCTACCTGTTCAACACCTGGGACGGGTCGCAGGCGTTCTCGTCGGTGGTCAAGCAGGCCCGGTCGCTCGGCTATACCGAGCCCGACCCGCGCGACGACCTCTCCGGCATGGACGTGGCGCGCAAGCTGATCATCCTCGCGCGCGAGATGGGCCTCAGGCTCGAGCTGGGCGACGTCAAGGTGGAGAGCCTCGTGCCCGGGGCGCTCAGGGAGTGCGGCGTCGAGGACTTCCTCGAGCGGCTCAACGAGTTCGACGCGCCGATGCTGGCGCGGCTCGAGGCGGCGCGGGCGCGCGGCAACGTGCTGCGTTACGTCGGCTCGGTGGCAGTCGACGGCCGCGCCGAGGTCGGGCTGGTGGAACTGCCGCAGAGCCACCCGTTCGCCAACATCGCGCTGACCGACAACATCGTGCGGTTCCAGACCGCGCGCTACGACCAGAACCCGCTGATCGTGCAGGGCCCGGGCGCCGGGCCGGCGGTCACCGCGGGCGGCGTGTTCGGCGACCTGCTGCGGGTGTGCGCGTACCTCGGGGCCAAGCTGTGAGCGCAGCGCGCACGACGGCGACGGCGTTCGCGCCGGCGAGCGTCGGCAACGTCGCGGTCGGCTTCGACATCCTGGGTCACAGCGTGGCGGCGCTCGGCGACCGCGTGACCGTCACCCGGCGCGAGCAGCCGGGCGTGTCGATCCGCTCCATCACCGGCGTGGTGGTCGACCTGCCGCTCGTCGCGGAGAAGAACACCGCGGGCATGGCGGCGCTCGCGCTGCAGCGCGAGCTGGGCCTGCCGTTCGGCTTCGATCTCGACGTAGTGAAGGGCATCCCGCTCGGCTCGGGCCTGGGCGGCTCGGCGGCGTCGGCGGTGGCGGCCGTGGTCGCGGCGGCCGCGCTGGTCGACCGGCCGCTCGACCGCACGCAGCTGCTCAAGTTCGCCATGCAGGGCGAGGCGGTGGCCAGCGGCTCGGTACACGTCGACAACATCGCGCCGTCGCTGTTCGGCGGGCTGGTGCTGACGGTCGGCATCGACCATCCGCACGTCAAGCAGATCCCCGTGCCGGAGGCCGTGCGTTGCGTGCTGGTGCACCCGCACATGGTGCTTGCGACGCGCGAGGCGCGTGCCATCCTCAGCAAGACGGTCACGTTGTCGGATTCCATCTGGCAGCAGGCGAATCTCGCCGGGTTCCTGGCCGGCTGCTTCACGGGCGACCTGCCGCTGATCCGCGCGTCGCTGCTCGACGTCGTCATCGAGCCGCAGCGCCAGGTGCTGATCCCGGGGTTCGCGGCGGTGAAGCAGGCTGCGCTCGACGCCGGTGCGCTCGGCTGCTCGATCTCCGGAGCAGGACCCACGGTCTTCGCGTGGGCCGAGGAGGGCGATGCCGAGCGCGTGCGTTCCGGCATGGTGGCGGCGTTCCGCGCGGCCGGGCTCGACAGCGACAGCTGGGTGTCGACCATCGACCGCCAGGGCGCACGCGTAGTGGACGGCGGATGAGATTCCAGAGCACGCGCGACCCGTCGCACGTGGCGGGCCTGGGCGAGGCGATCGCCCGCGGCCTCGCGCCGGACGGCGGTCTCTACGTGCCGGCCATGTTGCCGTCGCTGGACGTGGCGGCACTCGGTCGCCAGCGCGACCTGCCCGACCTGGCGGCCGGCCTGATCGCGCCGTTTGCCGCCGGCGACGCCATGTCCGACCGGCTCGCGGAGATCACCCGGGATGCCTTTAACTTCCCGGCGCCCGTCGTCGACCTCGCCGCGGCGGGCTCGCCGCTGTCCGTGCTCGAGCTGTTCCATGGCCCGACCGCGGCCTTCAAGGATTTCGGCGCGCGATTCCTCGCTGCCACGCTCGAACGGATTCCGCGCGCCGACCCGCGCCGCCTGACGATCCTGGTCGCGACCTCGGGCGATACCGGCGGCGCGGTAGCCGCCGCGTTCTTCGACCGACCGTGGGTCGACGTGGTGGTGCTGTATCCACGCGGCCTCGTCTCGCCCCGTCAGGAGAAGCAGCTCGCCTGCTGGGGCCGCAACGTGCGCACCCTGTCGGTCGCCGGCACCTTCGACGACTGCCAGCGCATGGTGAAGCAAGCCTTCGTCGACCCGGCGCTGGCGCGCGCGCTGCTGCTGTCGTCGGCCAACAGCATCAACGTCGGGCGATTGCTGCCGCAGATGGTGTACTACGCCCATGCCAGCCTCGAGCTGGCGCGCCGCGACGGTCGTGCGCCGAATTTCATCATCCCGACCGGCAACCTCGGCAACGCGCTCGCCTGCATCTGGGCGCGCGAATGCGGACTGCCGATCGGCGAGATCGTGCTGGCGAGCAACGCCAATCTCACGGTGCCCGAGTTCCTGCAGCAGCGGCGAGTGGCGGCCACGGCCGAGCGTCGCGACGCTCGCCTCGGCGATGGACGTCGGCAACCCGAGCAACATGGAGCGCCTGCGCTGGCTGTTCCCGGCGGTGGAGCAGCTGCGTGGCAAGGTGAGCGCGGTGGCCGTCGACGACGACGCGATCCGCGCCGCGATCCGCCGCGACTACCGCGAGCTCGGCCAGACGTGGTGCCCGCACACCGCGACCGCCGCGCACGCATGGCGCGGCCTGCCGCCCGAGCGGCGCAAGGAGCGCTGGGTGCTGGTCGCGACCGCGCATCCCGCGAAGTTCAACGACATCGTCGAGCCGTTGATCGGCACGGAAGTGCCGGTGCCGCCGCCGCTCGCGGCGCTGCTCCAGTTGCCCTCGGTGCAGACCGAGGTGGAGCCGTCGCTCGAGGCGCTGCGGACCGTCCTGGGGGAGGGCGCATGAACCAGTTTCCTCGGCCTGCCGCTGTGGCTGTGGGTGCTGGCGGGCGTCGGCCTGCTGGCCGCGGCCGGATACTTCGTGCGCGACTGGGTGCGCCAGGTGCGCGCCCGCAAGGCGATCGACAACGTCATCTCGTCGGTCGCGTACGACGAGCTGCGCAACGTGCTGCTGCCGACCGGCACCGGCGACCAGATCCACGTCCACTACCTGCTGCTCACGCAGCGTGGCCTGCTGGTGATCGACCTGTTCGACGTGCAGGGCATGATCTTCGCCGGCGAAAAGATGGTGCAGTGGTCGGTGTTCGGTCCCAAGCGCCACTTCACGTTCACCAATCCGCTGCCGATGCTCGAGGAGCGCGTGGCAGCGGTGCGCCAGCTCGCCGGCGAGGCACCGGTGGAAGGGCGCATCGTGTTCTCGATGCGCGGCGAGTTCCCGAAGGGCCGGCCCGACGCCGTGCTGCGCCTCGACGCGCTCCAGGACGAGTACCCGGTGGTCGAGCGCTCGCCGGCGGGCGTCGCGGCCGCGTTCGCCCCGGTCTGGGAGCGCGTCCGGCAGGCTGCGCAGCCGAACCCGCTGTCGCGCTAGCTGCTTCGGATCTGGACCTCCGTCGGGCCGGCTCGTGGCAGGGGATCTGCGGCTGGCAGGGACGCTGAGAACCATCCTTGGGGCTCGCGCGCGACGTCCTGTCGCGCGACGCCCTGCCAGCCGCAGATCCCCTGCCACGAGCCTGCCGAGGTGGCCGTCCTCGACGGATGGCGACACGGCTGCCTGCGACTTGGTGTCGAACCCTGTTGCGGATTCGACGACACTGGCATTCGGCCGCTCTAACAGCGTCAACCGCATTGTCCGCGTCGGGTTACAGCGGCAGGTAACTCGTGGCCAGGGCGTCGCGCGACACGGACGTCGCGCGCCGAGCCTCAGGGACGGGCTCCGGCGTCCCTGGCTACGAGTTACCTGCCGCTGAAACCCGACGCCGCCACCGTGCCAACTCTGTGAGCGCGAGCCACGCGACCTGCGATCAGCGAGCTAGGCGGCCGCGCGCTGGCCGCGTTGCCGCGCGGCGTGGTCGGCGAGCACGCGCGACACGCAGGCGGTCAGGCGCCGTGCGCAGTCGAGGTGCAGGAACTCGTTCGGCCCGTGGGCGTTCGACTGCGGGCCCAGCACGCCGGTCACCAGGAACTGCGTGCCCGGGAACTTCTCACCGAGCATGCCCATGAACGGGATGCTGCCGCCGGTGCCCATGTACATCGCGTCGCGGCCGAAGAACGCCTGCGACGCGGCCTGCATCGACTGCTCGAGCCACGGCGCAAACGCGGGTGCATTCCAGCCGCCCATCGCGGATTCCACCTTGAAGCTGACGCGCGCGCCGTAAGGCGGGTCGCGCTCGAGCGTACGCTGGATGGCGGTCGCGGCGACGGCCGGCGCGAGCGTCGGCGGCAGGCGGAACGACAGCTTGAGCGTGGTGTAGGGCCGGAGCACGTTGCCCGCGCTCTGGAACGGGGGCAGGCCATCGGCGCCGGTGATGCTCAACGTCGAGCGCCAGTTGTTGTTGAGCAGCAACTCGAAGGGATCGTTCGATACCGGTCGCATGCCCGGCATCAGCGGGAACTTGGCGTGCACGGATTCGCCGAGCACGACGGCCGCGGCCCTGGCCTGGGTCAGCCGGTCCGGCGGGATCGATGCGTTCAGTTCCTCGACCAGGATCGTGCCCGAGGTGGCGTCCTCGACGCGCGCCAGCAGCTCGCGCAGGACGCGGAAGCTCGACGGCACGATGCCGCTGCCGGTGCCCGAGTGCACGCCCTCGCCGAGCACGTCGACGCGCAGCGATCCGATCAGGTTGCCGCGCAGCGAGGTCGTGCACCACAGCTGGTCGTAATTGCCGCACTCGGCGTCGAGGCACACGACCAGCGTCGGGTGGCCGAGGCGCGCGCCGAGGGCGTCGATGTGGTGGGCGAGGTCGGGGCTGCCGCTTTCCTCGCTGGCCTCGATCAGCACCACGCAGCGGGCGTACGGCACGGCCTGCTCGCGCAGTGCGCGGATGGCGGTGAGCGAGGCGAACAACGCATAGCCGTCGTCGGCGCCGCCGCGACCGTAGAGCCTGCCGTCGCGCAACACTGGCGTCCACGGCTCGAGACCGTCCGACCAGCCGGAGAACTCCGGCTGCTTGTCGAGGTGGCCGTACATCAGTACGCAGTCGTCCACGGTCCCTGGCACGTCGACCATCAGCACCGGAGTCCGGCCGGGCAGTCGCAGCACCTCGACTTTCGCGCCCGGCAGCGACCGTGTCTCCTCGTCCGCCCAGCGGCGCATCAGCTGTACCGCGGCCTCCATGTGGCCGTGTGCCTCCCACTCCGGGTCGAACATCGGCGACTTGTTGGGGATGCGGACGTACTCGACGAGCTGCGGCAGGATCGAGTCGTCCCAGCGGCGGTTCGACGAACTGGCGGGTCTTGCTGTTGTCCATGTGTGCTACCAATTCAATAGGTTACAGGTCATTTCTCGAATCCGAAGAAGCTGAGCGCATTGCACGTCGTGGCCTCGGCAAGCACCTCGGGCGATTCGCCGCGGCAGGCGGCCACGGTTTCGAGGACGTGCGGCAGGTACCTCGGCTCATTGCGCCGGCTCGGCGGCTTCGGCTGCAGGTCACGCGGCATCAGGTACGGAGCGTCGGTCTCGAGCATCAGGCGATCGGCCGGGATCAACCGCACGAGGTCGCGGAGGTGGCGGCCGCGCCGCTCGTCGCAGATCCAGCCGGTGATGCCGATCGAAAGGTCGAGGGCCAGGTAGTCGCGCAGTTCGCGTTCGTCGCCAGTGAAGCAGTGCGCCACGCCGGCCGGCAGGCGCGAGCGGTACTCGCCCAGGATCGCCAGGAAGGCGTCGTGAGCGTCGCGCTGGTGCAGGAACACCGGCCGGCCGAGTTCCGCGGCCAGTTCGAGCTGGGTCCGGAACACGCGCTCCTGGTCGGGGTGCGGCGAGAAGTTGCGGTACCAGTCGAGGCCGCATTCGCCGGCAGCGCCCACCTCCGGCGCCCGGAGCAGTTCGCGGAGGGCCGGCACGTCGGCGTCGTGAAACTCGTGGGCGTGGTGCGGATGGATACCGGCCGTGGCCCGGAAGCGCTGCGGCGCGCCACGCACCAGCTCGATGGCTGCGCGGGTGCTCGCGAGCGTGCTGCCGGTGATCACCATGTGGTGCACGCCGGCGGCCACCGCGGTCTCGACGACGTGGTCGCGGTCGTGGTCGAAGCTGTCGTGGGCGAGGTTGAGGCCGATGTCGACGAGCGCTGGAAGCATGGCAAAGCGGCTGTGATATGGTTCGCGGCGCCGCGGCGGCGGCAGGACGCCGTGGACGATCCGGCATTGTAGCGACCCGCGGCCTGCCGCGTCCCTGACCCTGCAGAACAGCAACAAGACCACAGCAACCAGACGCAAGAGGCCGCAATGCCGCTCGACCAGGAAGCCCTCGAGAGTCTGCGCCGCAAGCCGGGTGCCGGTGCGGCGCGCTATGACCGCGGTCCGCGCCGGAGCCGCCTGTGGATCGCGCTGGCGGTCGCCGTTGCCCTGGCCACGGTCGCGCTGTGGCGCGTCTTCGGTACGCCGGTGCAGGTGCAGACCGTGCTGGTCGAGTCGCCGTCCGACGCTGCGGACGGTGCGGTTCTGAACGCATCGGGCTATGTCGTCGCGCGCCGCCTCGCCACGGTCAGCTCCAAGGTGACCGGGCGCATCAGCGAGGTGCTGTTCGAGGAAGGCGCGTCGGTCAAGGACGGGCAGGTGCTGGCGCGGCTCGACCCGGCGACGGCGCAGGCCGACCTGCGCGTGGCCGCGAGCGGCCTCGAGGCCGCCCGGCGCAGCCTGCGCGAGATCGAGGTACGGCTGGCAGATGCCCGCAAGACCCTGGGGCGCAACCGCAGCCTGGTGGAGAAGTCGCTGGTGTCGCGCAGCGTGCTCGACTCGTCCGAGGCCGAGGTGGCGGCGCTCGAGGCACGCCTGGAGTCGGCCCGGGCCGAGGTCGGCGTGGCCCAGGCGCGGCTCGCGGTCGCCCAGCAGGGCCTTGAAGACCTCGAGGTGCGTGCGCCGTTTGCCGGCGTGGTGATCTCGAAGGACGCGCAGCCGGGCGAGACGGTGTCGCCGATCTCCGCCGGCGGCGGCTTCACGCGCACGGGCATCGCCACCATCGTCGACATGGACTCGCGCGAAATCGAGGTGGACGTCAACGAGGCGTACATCAATCGCGTGCACGACGACCAGAAGGTCGAGGCCACGCTCGACGCCTATCCCGACTGGAAGGTGCCGGGCCACGTGATCAGCATCGTGCCGACCGCCGACCGGCAGAAAGCCACGGTGCGCGTGCGCATCGCGTTCGAGCAGCTCGATCCGCGCATCCTGCCCGACATGGGCATCAAGGTGCGTTTCCTCGAGGCGCGCTCGGACGCCGCGCCGCCGGCGTTGAAGATCCCGGTCGACGCAGTGGCGCGCGACGGCGAGTCGGCCAGCGCCTGGGTGGTGCGCGACGGTCGCGTGGAGCAGCGCACCCTCAAGCTCGGTGCCGCAGACGGTGGCGAGGTGGTGGTCCTCGACGGCCTGCAGGGCGGCGAGACGCTGGTGTCCAAGCCGTCGCCGCGCCTGCGCGACGGCGCCCGCGTGGAGCTGCAGGCGCAATAGCCGTGGCACCACCGATCGTCTGCATCCGCGATCTCGTCAAGGAGTACCGGCGCGGCGCCGAGGTGGTGCGCGTGCTCGACGGCCTGTCGCTCGACATCGAGGCGGGCGATTTCGTGGCACTGATGGGGCCGTCGGGCTCCGGCAAGTCGACGCTGCTCAACCTGATCGGCGGCCTCGACCGCCCGACGTCGGGCATGCTCGAGGTCGACGGCCTGCGCGTCGACCAGCTGGGCGACGGGGCGCTCGCCCGCTGGCGGGCCGACCACGTCGGCTTCGTGTTCCAGATGTACAACCTGCTGCCGGTGCTCTCGGCCGAGCGCAACGTCGAGCTGCCGTTGCTGCTCAAGGACATGAGCCGCCAGGAGCGCGCGTCGCGCACGGCGGCGGCGCTCAAGCTGGTCGGCCTGTCGGACCGTGCCCGGCACCGGCCCCGCGAATTGTCCGGCGGCCAGGAGCAGCGGGTCGGCATCGCGCGGGCCATCGTCACCGACCCGACGCTGCTGCTGTGCGACGAGCCGACCGGCGACCTCGACCGCAAGTCCGGCGACGCGATCCTCGACCTGCTGCAGGCGCTGAACCGGGAGCAGGGCAAGACCATCATCATGGTGACGCACGATCCACACGCGGCGGAGCGTTCGCACCGCACCGTGCACCTCGACAAGGGCATGCTGCGGGAAGACGCGCCGTGATCGGCAGGTACCTGCCGCTGCTCGCCGCCAGCCTGCGCCGCAAGCGCCTGCGCACCTTCTTCACGGTCGCCTCGATCCTGGTGGCGTTCCTGCTGTTCGGGCTCGCCGAGTCGCTGCGCTACTCGCTGCAGTCGGGCGTGGACGTGGCCGGTGCCGACCGGCTGCTGACCATGCACAAGGTGTCGTTCACGCAGTTGCTGCCCGAAAGCTACGAGAACCGCATCCGCGCGCTGGACGGCGTGCAGGAAGTGACGCCGCAGACCTGGTTCGGCGCCTGGTACCAGGACGAGCGCAACCAGATCCCGACTTTCCCGGTGAAGCCGGAGGCGTTCCTGCGCATCTACTCGGACTACCTCGTGCCCGAGGACCAGCGCCTCGCCTGGGTGGCCGACCGCTCCGGCATCATGATCGGCCGCGGGCTCGCGGACATCACCGGCTGGAAGGTGGGCGAGGCGGTGCCGCTGCGCTCCTCGATCTGGCGCCGTACCGACGGCACCGACCTGTGGGACGTGACCGTGCGCGCGATCTACGACCTGCCGCAGGGCGGCGACACGCGCCAGATCATCATGCACCAGGACTACTTCGAGGAAGGACGCGGCATGGCGCGCGGCCTGATCGGCTGGTACCTGGTCAAGGTCGACGACGTCGACCGCGCGGCGGCGATCGCCAAGCAGATCGACCTGCAGTTCGCCAACTCGCCCGCGGAAACCAAGACGTCGTCGGAGCGGGCGATGGCGCAGTCGTTCGTCAACCAGGTCGGCAACATCGGCGCCATCCTGCGGGCGATCGTCACGGCGGTGTTCTTCACCATGCTGCTGGTGACCGCCAACACCATGGCGCAGTCGGTACGCGAGCGCACCAACGAGATCGGCGTGCTCAAGACACTCGGTTTCTCGAATGGCGGAGTGCTCGGGCTGGTGCTGGCCGAGTCGGTGCTGATCACCGTGCTCGGCGGCACGCTCGGGCTCGCGGCGGCCTGGTGGCTCGGCGTGCAGTTCGAGCCGGTGTTCCGCCAGTACCTGCCAGGCTTCCGCGTACCGGCGGATGCGATGTGGATGGGCGCCGTGTTCATGGTGGGGCTCGGCCTGGTCGCCGGCGCCGTGCCGGCGGCGCAGGCGATGCGGCTGCGCATCGTCGAGGCGCTGCGGCGTGAGTAGTCCACGATGACCCGCTGGCTGCAGCAACTCGCGGCCGTGACGGCCATGAACCTGCGCAACCTGCCGGCGCGGCTCGGCACCTCGCTGGTCGCGGTGGTGGGCATCGGCGGCGTGGTCGCCGTGCTGGTGTCGCTGCTGTCGATGGGCGAGGGGTTCCGCGCCGCGCTCGACCTCGCCGGCCGCGACGACGTGGCGCTGATCCTGCGCGGCGGCTCGGCGGACGAGCTGTCGAGCGGGCTCGGTCGCGAGGAAGTGAACGTGATCACCGCGGCACCCGGCATCGTGCAGGACGCCGTGGGCCCGGTGGCGTCGCCCGAGTTCTACACGATCGTCGACCTGCCGATGCGCAGCACCGGCACCGCCGCCAACGTGCCGTTCCGCGGCGTGACCTCGCGTGCGCCGCAGGTGCGCGAGGGCTTCCGCATCGTCGCCGGGCGCATGTTCGAGCCCGGCAAGGACGAGGTGATCGTCGGCCGCGGGGCCTTCGCCCAGTTCGGCAACGTCGATCTCGGCCGCAAGGTCCTGTGGGGCTCGCAGTGGTGGCACGTGGTCGGCGTGTTCGAGGCCGGCGGCAGCGTCTCGGAGTCCGAGGTGTGGACCGACCTCAGCGTGCTGCAGAGCGTTTACCGGCGCGGCAACTCCGTGCAGGTGGTGCGCGCGCAGCTGACGTCGCCGGCAGAGCTCGGGCGCGTGAAGAAGTGGCTCGACGCAGACCCGCGCGTCAACGTCTCGGTGCGCAGCGAGCGCGAGTTCTATGCCGAGCAGTCGCGCATCCTGGTGGCCCTGATCCGCTACCTCGGCACCACCATCGCGGTGCTGATGGGAGTCGGGGCCGTCTTCGCGGCCCTCAACACGATGTATTCCGCCGTATCGTCGCGCACCCGCGAAATCGCGACGCTGCGCGCGCTTGGTTTCGGAGCCGCGCCGGTCGTGGTATCTGTCCTGCTCGAGGCGGTGGTGCTCGGCCTGCTCGGCGGCGTGGTCGGCGGCGCACTGGTGTACGTCGGGCTCAATGGGTACCAGGCGTCGACGCTCAACTGGGCGAGCTTCAGCCAGGTCACTTTCGCCTTCACGGTCACGCCGGGCCTGCTGGTCACCGGCCTCGTCTATTCGCTGGCGCTCGGCCTCGTCGGCGGCCTGCTGCCTGCGCTGCGTGCGGCGCGGCTGCCCGTGACGACGGGCCTGAGGGAGCTGTAGGCGATGCGCAGCCGAAGGGGCAGCGCGGCGGCCGATCCGCTGCAGATGCCGTTATGGTCACCGGCCGAGGCTTCGCCCGGCTGGAACGTGCGCATCAGCCGGCGCGCCCGGCGGTTGTCGATGCGCGTCTTTCCGGGCGGGCGCGTCGAGGTGGTCGTGCCACCCGGCGTCGGCATTCCGGTCATCGAGCGCTTCGTCGCGCGCCATCGGGACTGGGCCGAGCGCCGCGCCCGTGAGTTCGCGCTGCTCGCCCCGCATGCGGCGACGCGGCGACCGGCGACGGTGCACCTGGCACTGCTCGGGCGCGAGTGGCGGGTCGAGTACGAGGCTGCGGGCCGGGCCGCCGTGCACGACGCCGGTGACGGCGTGCTGCGGCTGCGCGGTCCCCATCACACCGATCACTCCGTCAGCCGCTCGCTGATGCGCTGGCTGGGCGGGGTGGCGACCGCGGAGCTCGGCCAGCGCCTCGACGCCCTGTCACGGGAACTGCGCATCGACTACGCGCGGCTGCACTTGCGCCGGCAGCGTACCCGCTGGGGCAGCTGCTCCGCGGCCGGTACCATCAGCCTCAACGTCTGCCTGGCGTTCCAGCGACCGGAAGTCGTCCGCTACCTGATGGTCCACGAGCTGTGCCACCGCCGGCACATGAACCACTCCGAGCGCTACTGGCGGCTGGTCGAGTCGTTCGAGCCGCAGTGGCGGGCGCTCGACGCCGAGCTGCTGAAGGGCTGGCGTCACGTGCCGTTCTGGGTGTTTCCCGCGTAACATGTCGCGCCCTGACAGCCACCGCCGCGTGCCACGCCGATGACCGAACGCCTGCAGAACATCAACGTCGCCTCGAGCGAACTGCTGCCGACCCCGGAGCAGGTCAAGCGCGACATGCCGCTGCCGTCGGCGGCGGAAGAGTTCGTCTTCCGCAGCCGCAGCGCGGTGCGACGCATCCTCGATCGGCAGGATCCGCGGCTGTTCGTGGTAGTCGGCCCGTGCTCGATCCACGACCAGGTGGCGGCGCGCGAGTACGCCACGCGGCTGCACGCCCTCGCCCAGCGTGTCGAGAGCACCATGCTGGTGCTGATGCGCGTTTACTTCGAGAAGCCGCGCACGACGATCGGCTGGAAAGGCCTGATCAACGATCCCGACATGGACGACTCCTTCCACATCGAGAAGGGCATCCGCATGGCGCGCGAGCTGCTGCTGTTCCTGGCCGACATCGGCCTGCCGGCGGCCACCGAGGCGCTCGACCCGATCATGCCCCAGTACCTGTCGGAGCTCGTGACCTGGACCGCGATCGGCGCGCGCACCACCGAGTCGCAGACGCATCGCGAGATGGCGAGCGGACTGTCGACGCCGGTCGGCTTCAAGAACGGCACCGATGGCTCGCTGACGGTCGCGATCAACGCACTGCAGTCGGCACGCCACGGGCACCACTTCCTCGGCATCACCCAGCAGGGCCAGTCGGCCGTGTTCCGCACGCGCGGCAACCAGTACGGCCACCTCGTGCTGCGCGGCGGCGGCGGCCGCCCGAACTACGACTCGGTGAGCATCGCGCTGTGCGAGCGCGAGCTGGAGAAGGCCGAGCTGCCCGGCAACATCGTGGTCGATTGCAGCCACGGCAACTCGAACAAGGACCCGGGCCTGCAGTCGCTGGTCGCCGAGAACGTCGCCAACCAGATCCTCGAGGGCAACAGCTCGATCGTCGGGCTGATGCTCGAGAGCAACCTGCACTGGGGCAGCCAGCCGATCCCGGCGAACCGCGCGGAGCTGGAGTACGGCGTGTCGGTCACCGATGCGTGCATCGACTGGCAGACGACGGAGGGGCTGCTGCTGTCCGTCGACCAGCGCCTGCGGTCCGCACCGCGCTTCGCGCAGGGGCCCGCGGCCTGAGCTCGCTGCGTTCGTACGCTGCGCGGTTGGCGGTGCTGACGCGCGGACCGGGGAAAGCCCGGGCGGGACGCCGTGAATCCGTCCGTGGAGGCTCGTGCGCGACGTCCATGTCGCGCAACGCCCGCCCGAACATTCCCCGGCCGCCCAAGCGCCCGCACGAGCCTGCTATCGCGTTTGCCACCGCCTGAGTTCGGTTCGGGAGAGTCGGTTCGGCGGGCGTCGCGCCGCACGGACGCGGCGCGCGAGCCTCCAGGGACGGATTCACGGCGTCCCGCCGGACCGAGCTCTCGAACCGAACTCGAAGCTCAAGCGCTCAGCGACTCACGCAGCTGCGGACGCAGCGAATCCGTCGCGCCGCGACCGCCGATCCACTGTTACCATCGCGTCCTCCCGACGCTCGATTCCCACAGGAGAGCAGACATGACGATCAAGGCCGGCGACAAGATGCCTGCAGGCGCGTTCAAGACCCCGGGCCCCGAGGGTCCGCAGCAGATCAGCACCGAGCAGCTGTTCGCTGGCAAGACCGTGGTGCTGTTCTCGGTGCCCGGCGCCTTCACGCCGACCTGCGACGCGCGGCACTTGCCGGGCTTCGTCCAGCACGCGGACGACTTCAAGGCCAAGGGCGTCGACACGGTCGCCTGCATGGCCGTCAACGACGTGTTCGTGATGAAGGCGTGGGCCAAGGCGTCGGCGGTCGACGACAAGGTGCTGATGCTCGCCGACGGCAACGGCGACTACGCCAAGGCGCTCGGTCTCGAGATGGACGCGACCGGTTTCGGCATGGGCCTGCGCGGCAAGCGCTTCGCGATCGTCGTCAAGGACGGCGTGGCGAAAGACGTGTTCGTCGAGGGGCCGGGCGAGTTCAAGGTGTCGAGCGCCGAGCACGTGCTCGGCCAGCTCTGACTCAGGCCAGGAACGCCCTGGCCAGCGCGGCGCGTTCGGTCGCGGCGGATGGCCGCGGCACGATGCGCGCGTCGGCCAGGCGCCTCGCGGCGCGAGCCGTGCCTGCATACCGCACGTCGCCTGTGACGTCGAACAGCAGCACCGGCTGTGGAACCGACGGCAGCAGGTCGCGCACCGACGCCTCGAGCGCAGCCCGGGCAGCGTCGCCGTAGCTCGGCAGCTGCTTCATCACGTCCACCAGTCGCCACTGCCGTCGTTGCGGGTCCAGTGCGGGGGGCGTGCTGCGCACGGCCTGCGCCGCGCGCTCGAACCAAGGCCAGCTGAGTTCTGCATCGCGCAACTGGTGCCACAGTCGTTGCAGGTAGGCGCCGTGCCGGTCCGGCGCCACGGGCGGGCAGTAGTGCTGCGCCACGCGACGCCGCTCGCGCGAGTGGATCATCGACACGCCGTCGAGCACGAGGCGGCGCACGTGCCCCGGGCGGTGCGCGGCCAGCGCAATCGCGAACGTCGTGCCCAGTCCCTCGGCCACGACGTCGAGCGATTTCACGTTCAGGGCCTCGAGCATTTCGGCCAGCGTGCTGACGTAGCTGCCGAGGCTCGGGTAGGCCAGGGGTTTCGATTCCCCGAGGCCGGGGAGGTCCGGCGCGATCACCGACCTCGTCCGGGCGAGGTCCGCCGCCAGTTCGCGCATCGAGGCTGATCCGCCCGGGACGTCGTGCAACAGCAGCAACGGTGGCTCCTGCGCAGGATCGTTCCACAGTCGCACCCGCAAAGTGCCATGCAGTAACTCGACGTAACGTTGCCATTCGCCGGGAGCGACCGTCTGGCCCGTGGTGGGCGGCTGCCAGGCTGTGCCGCCGGCTGCGCCGAGCGAAGCACATCGAGCAACCGAGCGCGCCAGGCCATCGCACCGGGAGCGACCGTGACGACGCGACAGGTTTCAGGCAGCGGCGGCAACGGGTCAAGATCCCTGCGGTGATGGTCGTCTTGCCTGTCCAGCACGACGGCAGGCACGTGCAGCTGGGCAAGGGCAGACCGGGCATCGCCTCGCCGCGCTGCGTGCTGCGAATCCGTAGTCGATTGGTCCGCCATGAACAGATCGATGGCGGATTCGTGCAACGCCGCATCGTCCGGCAGTGCCACGGCAAGGCGCGCGGTGCCCGGCTGTGAGTCGGGCTGGCCAGTGGCGGGCAGCATCGAGCACGCCCGTCCACGCAGCCGCGAGATGGCTGCCGTCGTCGCATGGCACTGGTCCCGCAGGCTTCGGGACGCGCACGTCGGGTCCTTCGTCGGGGACCTGCAGTTCGAGGCCGTCGAGCACGACCAACGCCACCCGCGCCGGATGGTGGGCCGCAAAGTGCAGCGCGATCGCCGCCCCGTGATGGTTGCCGTACAGCAAACAGCGCTCGACGCCGAGCGCGGCAAGAGTGGTCGCCAGTGCCGCGGCGTAATCGGGCACTTCCCGCTGTCCAACCGGCAGCGGGGTGGAATTGCCGCAGCCCGGCAGGTCCGGCGCGACGACCGTGAAGTGCTCCCCCAGCCACTCCATGCTCGCGGCATGCTGCAGCGACGAGCGGGCCGAATCGTGCAGCATGACCAGCAGCGGGCCCCGTCCACAGCAGCGGTAGTGGACCTGGCCGTGCGCGACCGTAACGAAGCCCTTGCTCCAGCGCAATCATGTTCGCCCTCCAACGGACCCACCCAATCGGGTATATTTCGCCTAGTTTTTCCAGAACTTACGCCATGAACCATAGAATACGCCTGCAGCGCGGATTCACGCTCATCGAGCTGCTGATCGTGATCGTGATCCTCGGGCTGCTGCTGTCGCTGGTCGCGCCGACGATGTTCTCCAAGGTGAGCTCGTCGCAGCGCAAGACGGCGCTGGCGCAGATGCAGATGCTGGCCACCTCGCTCGACACCTACCGCCTCGACCTTGGCGACTACCCGCCGAACCTCGCTGAGTTGCGGCAAAGCACCCGTCCGGGCTGGGATGGGCCGTACCTGCCGCGCGACCTGCCGCTGGACCCCTGGGGCCACCCGTACCAGTACCAGCTGCCCGGCGAGAACGGCCAGCCGTACACGCTGCGCAGCTTCGGCAAGGACGGCAGCCCCGGCGGCGAGGACGACGCCGCGGACATCGTCTTTCAATGACACCGCTGCACGAACTGCTCGGCGAGTTCGGCGTCGCCGCGCCGGATCTCGACAAGGCGCGCGCGTACCAGCAGAAGTACGGCGGTCGCATCGAGCAGATCCTCGTCAACATGGGCAGCCTGTCGGCCGACGCGTTGCCCGGGATCTACGGCCGGCTGCTCGGTGCCGAGCTGTTGCCAGCCCGCTTTGCCGCCACCTGGGAGCCGCCCGCCGGGCTCGAGGCGCTGCCGGTCGATTTCCTGCTGGCACGCGGCTGGCTGCCCGTCGCCCGTGAGGACGAGCGCTGGGTGCTCGCGGCGCACGCGCCGCTGGACCTCGAGGTGAACGAGTGGCTGGGCGGGCTGGCCGAACCGTACGTGCTGCGCCTCGTCAGCGAGGAACAGTTCGACGCCCTCAAGGCACGCCTCGGCCGCCGCCAGGATGCCGCGGCGGAATCATCGCTCAGTTCGGTGGAGGAGGGGCGGCTGCGCGAGCTGGCCTCCGAGGCGCCGACCGTCAACCTGCTCAACACGCTGATCGCGCGCGCGCTCAAGCAGGGCGCCTCGGACATGCACATCGAGCCGCAGGGCAGTCGCGCTCGCGTGCGCTTCCGCATCGACGGCGTGCTGCACGAGGTGGATGTGATCGCGCCGGCGATGGTGCTGCCCGTGATCACACGCCTGAAGATCCTTGCAGGCATGGACATCGGCGAACGCCGCCGCCCCCAGGACGGCAAGATCGACCTGCGCATGGCGGGCGAGGAGCTCGACATCCGCGTCTCGGCGCTGCCGGTGACCGATGGCGAGAGCGCCGTGCTGCGCTTCCTGCGCAAGGGCGCGCTGCTGTACGACATGACGCTGCTCGGGCTGTCGGCCGACATCGAGGCGCGCGTGCTCGAGGACATCGAGGTGACCGCGGGCGTGGTGCTGCTCACCGGACCCACGGGCTCGGGCAAGACCACCACGCTGTACACCTTCCTGTCGCGGCTCAACAGCCCGGAGGTGAAGATCATCACCCTCGAGGACCCGGTCGAGTACCAGCTCGCCGGCGTCAACCAGGTGCAGGTGCAGCCGGCGATCGGCTTCGACTTTGCCGCGGGCCTGCGCAGCATCGTGCGCCAGGACCCCGACATCATCATGATCGGCGAGATCCGTGACCGCGAGACCGCGGCGATCGGCATGCAGTCGGCGCTCACCGGCCACCTCGTGTTCTCGACGGTGCATACCAACGACGCGCCGACGGCCTACACGCGCCTGCTCGATCTCGGCGTCGAGGAGTACCTGCTGAACGCAGCGCTGCGCTCGATCCTCGCGCAACGGCTCGCGCGGCGGTTGTGCCCGCAGTGCGCCGTGCCGCACCCCGAGGCGGATGCGTTCATGGAGCGACTCGAGCTGCACCGTTTCGCCGAGCGCGCCGGCGTGCGCCAGCCGCAGCTGATGGAAGCGCGCGGCTGCGACGCCTGCGGCCACACCGGCTATCGCGGCCGCATGGCGGTGGTCGAGTACCTGCGCTGCGACGAAGGCATCAAGGCGCTCGAGGTCGGGCCGCATTTCCTCACGGAGGCGCGCGCGTACTGCAACGCGCAGGGCTGGCGCTCGCTGCTCGAGGACGGCTACCTCAAGGCACTGCAGGGCCACACCACCGTCGAGGAAGTGCTGCGAGTGGCGGGTTGATGGCGCGCTACCGCTACGTCGGCTTCGATCCGTCGGGCGCGCGCGTGTCGGGTGTCGTCGAGAGCGAGCGCCTCGACCTGGCACGCGAGGACCTGCGTGGTCGCGGCGTGATGGTGAGCGATCTTGCCGCGGAGGCCACCGGCCGCGACTGGCGCGACACGCTCGGCCTGCAGTCAGACAAGGTCGGGCTCGACGACCTCGAGTTCCTCACCGCGGAGCTGAGCCTGTTGCTCGACAGCGGCGTGCGCATCGATCGCGCGATCGGCATCCTGCAGCGCACCGGCCGCAGCGGCGCCATGGGCCAGCTGCTCGGCGAGTTGTCGAACGAGTTGAAGCAGGGCCGGCAATTGTCGGAGGCGGCCGCCGCGCACCCTGGCGTGTTCGACCCGCTGTACGTGAACCTGATCGCACTCGGCGAAGCGAGCGGCCGCCTGCCCGAGGTGTTCCGCCGCCTCGCCGAGGACCTGCGTTTCCGCCGCGAGATCCGCCAGAAGGTGCTGCAGGCATCCTCTTACCCGATAGTGGTGCTCGCGGTATGCGTGCTCGCGTTGCTGTTCATCTTCAACTTCGTGGTGCCGAACCTGGCCACGCTGTTTGCCGATGCGACCGAGCTGCCCTGGTACACGTCCACGCTGCTCGGGGTGAGCGAGTTCATGCAGCGCTGGCAGTGGGTGCTCGCAGTGGTGTTCGCGGCGGTGGTCGCATTGCTCTGGCAGTCGCGCAAGCGTCCCGAGGTGCAGGAACTCGGCGAGCGGCTGGCGATCGGCTCGCCGTTCCTGCGCGAGGCCACCACGACGGTCGAGCGCATCCGCTTCACCAGCGGCCTCGGCATGATGCTCGAGGCCGGGCTGCCGGTGGACCGCGCCCTGCAGCTCGCCACGGGCAGCATCCGCCACGGCCAGCTGCGCCGCGAGATCGCGATCGCCGTCGAGAAGGTGCGGCGCGGCGAGCAGCTCTCCGGCGTGCTGCGCCAGACGCGACTGTTCCCCGATTACTACGCTTCGCTGCTCGAGGTGGGCGAGGAGAGCGGCGAGCTCGGCAAGGTGTTCACCGAGGTCGCGCGCCGCAGCCGCGACGCGTTCTCCCAGTGGACGCAGCGCGCGACCACGCTGCTCGAGCCGCTGCTGATCCTGCTGATGGGCCTGATCGTGGGCGGCGTCGTGGTGATCATGATGTTGTCCATCACGTCGGTGGCCGACATCGGCCTGTAGAGCCATGCGTAGCGCACGTGGCTTCACGCTGGTCGAGCTGCTGGTCGTCTTGGCGATCCTCGGGCTCGTGGTGGCGCTGGTCGGGCCGCTCACCGCGGACCGGCTCGACAAGGCGCGTGCGCAGGAAGAGTGGCTGGTGCTGGAGCGCACCGTCAGTGGGCTCGCGTTCCGCGCGTTCGCCGAGGGACGCGCGGTGGAGCTACAGGCGGAAGGCGGCCGGCTGTCGTGGCGCGTCGCCGGCGCGGACGAGCGCGTGCTGTCGCTCGAGCACCTGTTCTTCGATCCCGCGCAGGCGGTGCGGATCAACGCCAACGGCATTGCCGTGCCCGCGCAGCTCACGGTGCGGCGCGACGGGCGCGAGCGTCGCCTGGAATTGAACCGCTGGCTGGACGACCGCCCATGAAGCGACAGGCCGGTTTCACGCTGCTCGAGGTGCTGATCGCGGCCACGATCCTGTTCACCGTGCTCGCGGTCGCCACCGAGACCTATCGCAACGCGCTGCTCGCGAGCAGTCGCGCCGAACGACAGGTGAACCTGCTCACGCCGCTGCCGCTCATCACGGCTGCGATCCGCAGCCAGCTGCGCTCCAACCCAGTCGAGAAGCTGGACGGGAATGCCGAGCTGCTCGGCGTGCGCTACGAATGGGACGCAACGACGGTGCGCCATGGCTCGCCGGCGCGCCGCTTCGACCCGGACTTTGCACGGACTTTCCGCGACTATCCGCGGCGCTTCCGCCTCTACGACGTGCGGCTCAAGCTGGCCCGGGCCGGGCAGGAGCGCGTGTTCCTCTACCAGGAGCTGGCATGGGAACCCGTGCGCTGGTAAGGGGCTTCACGCTCATCGAGCTGCTGGTCGCGCTCGCGATCTTCGGTCTCGTGGTCGGCATTGCGAGCTACGGCTACTCGCTGTTCACGCACCACTGGGAGGGCCGGCTAGGGCGCTTCGAGCGCGCGCAGGACCAGTACCAGCGGCTCGACCTCGTGATCACGGCGCTCGAGAATACGCTGCCGTACGTGGTGCGCGACGCCAGGGGCGACGGTGGCTTCTATTTCCTTGGCCGCGACGAGGGTCTGACGCTCGTCACGCTGAGTCCGGTGTTCAGCCCGGGCGAGATGGCCGTGGTGCGCGTGTTCCGCGAAGCCACGGCGGACGGGAGCTGGAACCTGCTATACGAAGAGGCGCCGCTCGCGGGAGTGCACCTGCGCCTTGCGTCGCAGACACTGCCGTTCCAGCACCGCCTGGTGGTGCTGCGCGACCTGCCGGACCTGAGTTTCAGCTACTTCGGCTGGAAGTCGCTCGACGAACGGCTGGAGGCGGCGAACCTGCCCGAGCTCGGCCTGCAACCGAAGTGGATGACCAGTCTCGACGGCTTCGTCGCTCGCGTTCATCCGCAGCGAATCTCCATCGACATCGGCGGCCAGCAGGCGGTGGTGTTCGTGCCGGAGCGCGCCGACGTGACTTTCCGCCGCTTTATCGGGCCGGGAATGATCCAGCAACGCGGCATCGCCCTGATACAGGTGCTGCTCATCACGGGCATCATCGGCCTGCTCATGTTGCAGATGGGCCTGACTGCGCGCGAGCAGGTCGCGCGGGCCCAGGCGCTCGCCGACCGCGCGGAACTGCAGCTGGCCGCGCAGTCGCGGGAGTCGGCGCTGCTCTATTCGCTGCTGACTGAGCCGCTGGTACAGGATCCAGAGAGCGACAACCCTTACGTCGCGGCATGGAATTTCCGCGGCGTGCCATTCGTGGTCGATGGCATCACCTTCACGATCCAGGACGAGTCCGGCCGTCTGCGCGTTCCGGACCAGGGCGGCGCGGACTTCGAACAGCTGCTGCTTGGCCTCGGTGTTGCCCCGGATCGCGCGCACCGGCTCACGCGTGAGCTCATGGAACTGCAGGGCAGCCGGGTACAGACCCGCGCGCTCGGCGAGGCGGACCAGGCGGTGGCGCTCTCCGGACGGAGGGCTTTATCCGCTGCAGGACCTGGGGCAGCTGCGCCTGCTGCCGAGCATGGACGCCGCGCTGTTTGCCCGCCTGCGGCCGCTGCTGACCCTGTATCCTACGCCCGGCTTCAATCCGACCACGGCGCCCCAGGAACTGCTGGCCGCGCAGTTGACGGGCAGCCAGGCCAGGGGCCTGGCGGACGCCCGTGCGACCGGCGAGGTCGACGCGCTGACCCTGTGGAAGCTCACGGGCTCGCAGGCAGACGAGACGACCGTGCTGGCGCCGGGGCCCGGGCTGACCGTGCGGCTGGAGATGGGACTACGGCAAGCGCACACGACCCGCACCACGACCTTCATGGTGCGGCCGTACCAGGCGGAGGCCGTGGCGGTTTGGCAGCGCTCACGGGACGAGACAGGCCAGGACGAACGATGACGGGCATGAGCACAGGCAAGACGGACGGGATCGGCGCGCGCCTCACGACGCTGCTGTCCAATCGCGTCGTCTGGTTGACCGACGAGCGGCGTGACGCCGCCGGTGCGGCGACGACGGCGCCGGCGCTCGTGGTGTTGCTCGGGCGCGAGCACTACGTCGAGCGACGGCGCACGTACCCGATCAGTTCGCGCCGCGACCTCGATGGCGTGCTCAAGCAGGAACTGGTTGGCGCGGGCCCTGCACTCACGCTCATCGCGCCGACGCGCGACGACAAGCGCGAGGTGACGTTCTACGAATTGAAGCCCGGCGTGCTGGAGCGCGCGGGTCGCTGCGTCTGGCTGGTGCCCGAGAGCCTGGCGCTGGCGCAGACGCTGCCGGACTCGCTGTGTCGCCAGTGTCGAGCGGCATGGCCTGCAGTATTTCCTGGCTGCCAACGGCATGAGCCAGGCGGCGGCCGGCGCCGTCACCTCCACCCAGTTCTTTGCCCTCGCGGCAGGCCTCGACGTCGCGGAGCACCTCGAAATTCCTGCGACCGGCCTGCGCGAGCGACTGCTTACGGGCCTGCGTCGCCTGCCGGCCGACGTCTGGCTGCGGTTCCGGGTGCCGGCCTTGCGACCCCGCCTGGCGGTCCACTGGAAGCCGCTGCTCACGGCGGCCGCAGTAGCCGGCCTCGCATACCTCGCGCTGGCGTCCACCTACCTGACCTTCACCCAAAAGGCGACGGGAGCGCGAGCTGGCCGGGCTCGGCGACCAGGTCGAGGAACTGCTGGTCGCGCAGCGCGACGTGGACCGCATGCTGTCCGAGCAGAAGGGCCTGGCTGCGTTGCTGGCAGAACGACGCCACACTTATCGCATCTGGCAGGTCGTGTCCGTGGCGTGGGGCAAGGGGGCCACCCTGCGTGGCGTCGAACTGAAGGACACGACGCTGACCTTGCGCGGCAACGCCAAGGTGGCCACCGACGTGCTCGCCGCCGTGGCCGCCGTGCCCGGCTTCGCGGACGCGAAGTTCTCGTCGCCGGTGCGCAAGGGCAACCTGGACCTCGAGGAATTCACGCTGACGCTGACCATGCAGCCGGGAGCGGACCGTGGCTGATTCGCGCGTGCGCTGGTTGGTGGTGCTTGCGGCGGTGCTCGCGGGACTGCGCTTCGCCGTGGTGCCGTGGATGCAGCAGCAAGGTCGAGCAGCGCCAGCAACTCGAGGTGCTGACGCAACGCCTCGACCGTTCAGTGAGCGTGGTGCAGAACGCCGAGGCGATGCAGTCGGCGCGCGGCAAGGTGGTCGCCGTCACCGAGGCTACACGTGCGCCGTTTCCCGAAGTGAGCGACAAGGACCGGTTCCGGCTCGACTCCCAGCGCACGCTCTCGGGCATCGCGCAGCGGGGCGGCGTGAGCGTAACGCTGTTCGACTGGGTGCTCGACGGCGAAGCAGCGCAGGCCGGCATGTCATACGGACGCGTGAACGCCAGCCTCTCGGGACCGCTCGACGCCCTGGTGGCTGTGCACGGAGCGATCGAGGCCGAGATGCCGTACGCGGCCGTGCGTGAGGTGAAGCTGGACCTGCCGCGCGGCGCCAGGCCTAGGCCTGGCCAAGGATCCCGGCACGCTGGCGCTGGTGATGGACCTTTACTATCGACCAGCCGCCGGAGGCACGCCGTGAACTCCACTCGCGTACGCTGGCTGCTGGTGGTGGCCGTGGTGCTGCTCGCATTCGTCGATTTCACTCGGCGCATCTACGTGCCCCGCGACTTGCAACCGCGCGGTGCGGACAGTTTCGTGCCGGTTGACGTATCGCCGCCGGTGTCGGCCGCGACGGTGACCAGGGATCTGGGCACCTGGTTGCCGGGACTGCGGCCGGTGGCCGAGGGCTCGGGCGCTGCAGCTCCAACCGACTGGTCGCTGACGCTGCTGGCCGTATTCAGCGAGCGCGGCGCGCCGTTCGCCGTGATCCGTGCGACGCCGGCCGCGGGCGGCACGGCCAAGGTGCAGCGCATCGTCGAAGGCGACGAGGCATACGGCTTCAAGGTTTTGCAGATCCAGCCGCAGCTGGTGCGGCTCGAAGGGCAGGGTGGCAAGCAGGAGCTGCAGATCTTCAAGCCGGCGGGATCGTCGGTGAAGGGTAGTGGTGCGGCTACGGCACCATTGGTGGCCGGCACATCGCCGACGCCCGCGGCCCAGGCAGATGCTTCCTCGCCAGCCGAGCCTGCAGCAAAGGCCCCCACGGCGCCCGCTGCTGCTCCTGATACCGAACCGAAGCAGGTGAAGGCCACGGAACTGCAGCCCGGCCAGGCGTTCGAACTGCCAGCAGAGCATGCGCGGCATGAAGGTGGTCGAGGCCCAGGTACCACCACCGAAACCAGACGCAGGTGGCAAGTCGGCGCTGCGGCAATCGGCGCCGGCGCCGCAGAAACCGTAGAATGTCCCGAACGCACGCGAAAGTTGGCATGAACAGACTACCCCTGATGCTTTGCGCGGCAGCCATCGTCACGGGCTGCGCGGAAACACCGGACCGCTACCAGATCCCGCCGCCGCGGGTCGCTGGGCTGCCCGACGGGGCCATCGTCGACGGTGCCACCACGCTGTCGACGTCCGAGGACGGCGAGCTCACGGCCGACGGCTCGGCGCCCGGTACTGCCTCGACCAAGCCGTTCGCGTCAGCCTCAAGTTCCGCCAGTGCCGCGGCAGCGCCCGCGGACGGCATGACCCGCCTCTCGAGTCCGCCGCGCACGCAGCCGGCGCTGCAGAACCAGGACTGGTCGGGCCGCTTTGCGGCGAGCGACCAGCTGGTGGTCGCCATCGAGGCGATGCCGCTCAAGGACTTCGTGCACTACTCGTTCGCCGAGGCGCTCAAGGCCAACTACGTGATGGCGCAAGGCCTGCCCGGGCTCGACGACCCGGTGACCATGAACCTCGAGAAGGCAGTCAGCAGCCGCGCCTACTACAAGCTGGTCACCGAGCTGCTCGTCGCGCGCGGCATCGGCACCACGTTCCGCGACGGCGTGTACTACCTCGCGCCGCTCGACGGCAAGGTGAAGGGCAACATCCCGATCGGCTTCGGCCGGCGCCCGGGCGACGTGCCGGAAATCGCCGGCAAGATCATGCAGGTCGTGCCGCTGCGCTACGGCCTGAACCCGAACATCGAGAAGACCATCGTGCAGCTCGCGGACGCGCAGGTGTCGCAGGACACCACGCAGAACGCGATCTTCGTCACCGGCGAGCGTGACGCGATCCTGCGTGCGCTCGACGTGGTCAGCCTGCTCGACCAGCCTGCCTCGCGTGCCCGCGAAGTGGGCATCATCAACCTGAATTTCGTCCCCGCGAAGGACGCGAGCAACCTGCTCGTCACGCTGCTCAGCAACGAGGGCATCCCGGCTGCGGTGAATGCCGGCGAGCTGAAAAGCGTGGCGCTGGTGCCGCTGGATCAGCTCGGTGCGATCGTCGTGTTCGCCGGCAACGCCGACCTGTTGCAGAGGGTCGAGTACTGGGTGACCCAGCTCGACAAGCCGACGCAGGGCCCCGCAGAGCGCTATTTCATCTACCACCCGCGGTACGCGCGTGCTTCTGATCTCGGTACGTCGGTGGTGCCGCTGCTGGGGGGCACGATTGCAACCCCCGGCAATCTCGCGCGCGACACGCGCTCCGCGCTCGGCTCGACGGCGTCTGCGTCGGGTAATTCGGCGGGGACGACGTCGGACGCGCTGCGCAGCGGCAGCGTCGGCCCGACCGGCTCTGCGGTCACCGAGGACAACGTGCTGCGCCGTGACACGGGCACGCGCTCGGTGGGGACCGAGAACATCTCGGTGAAGGGCGAGGGCGTGACGTTGTCCGTGGACCCTCGCTCGAACTCGCTGATCTTCTACACCACCGGCACGCGTTACCAGACGCTGTTGCCGATGATCCAGCGGCTCGACGTGCCACCGAAGCAGATCCTGCTCGAGGCGATGATCGCGGAGGTTACGCTCACCGGCGAATTCGCTTACGGCGTCGAGTTCGCGTTCAGCAGCGGCGAGTTCAGCGGTGGCACGCTTGGCAATCTTGGCCTGCCGGACGGCGGCCTGGCGCTCAACTGGATCGGCAACGTCACCGATCAGGTGCGCCTCAAGCTGTCATCCACCAACACTCTGGTCAACGTGCTGTCGAATCCGACCCTGGTGGTGCGCGATGGCGTCGAGGCCACGATCAAGGTCGGCAACGACGTCCCGACCGTAGGCGCCACGGCTTCAGATCCACTGCAATCCGATCGGCAGATCACGCAGGTGCTGTATCGCAAGACGGGCCTCGACCTGCGCATCCGTCCCACCATCAACGCCGCGGGCGTGGTGGTGTTGGAGATCGACCAGAGCATCTCCAACACCGTGCCCGGGTCCTCGGTGGTGGAGGGAGCACCGGTGTTCTTTGAGCGTTCGGTCAGCACTGAAGTGGTCGCCAGGTCGGGCGAGAGCATCCTGCTGGCGGGCCTGATTTCCGAGCGCCAGAACGACAACAGCTCGGGCGTGCCGGGCCTTTCGAAAATTCCGGGGCTGGGTTACCTGTTCCGCTCCGACAGCAAGAGCAAGGAGCGCACCGAGCTGGTGCTGCTGATCACCCCGCGGGTGATCGAGGATCCGCGGCAATGGAACGACATCCGCATCGGAATGCAAGGGGCGCTCGAAAACCTGGTGCTTCCAGAGTCGACTGCGGCCGGTGTCGAGCGTGGCGCAATTACAACGCCGGTCGGTCCGTCGTCCTACGGACCGGTTCTGCCGGGCACGACGCAGCCCGTGCGGCCACCGCAGTGAAGTACTCGACCCACGAATTCCCGCCAAGTCAGCGCCGTATCACGCTTTTTGCTATTGACAAGCGACATAAGCAGCCTAAACTTTGCGCTCGAACTGGCTTGGAACGAGCCGGTCTTTTGTTAGTTGTGTACAACCAACAGGAATCGAAGGTACCCCCCGGGGGACCGGACGTTCGCTAACCAGTCCACCATCACGGAGAAACAGGGTCTATGAAATTTAACCTCAAGATCGTTGCTGCGGCGGCTGCAGTTGCGATGATGAGCACGGGTGCGGCCCATGCAGCGGGATCCATTGCTGTATCGCCGCTTGCTAGCTACACGTATTCGCTGGAAGGCCTGCAGTTGTCGGGCGCGGCCCCGGTGACGCTGCCGGACATCGTCGTCACCTTCGGCAACAACCTCACCTACCAGGACGACGTCTTCATCACGCTGCCTGGCGTCGTGCCGGTTGCGCCGGTTCCGACCCCGACGCTGGTGACCTGCGCCATCGCCGGTTCGGCGATCGGTTATGTCACGACGGTGAACAGCGGCTGGAACTTCCGCGTCACGAGCGTCACGGGCGTCACGATTGGCGACTAGCTGCACGTTCGCGGGCCTGGCGGTCCAGGGTGCATCGCTCGCCAGCAACGGCGGCGTGCTCTACTACCAGGCGAACCGGGCCTTCACCACTCCGATCCAGATCGTGGACAGTGCGCAGAGCCTCGTAAGCATTCTGGTCAGGAGCCAGTTCGGCCTCTCCGTGCAGCAGGCGCTGAACGGCGAAATCGACGTCTACCAGAACCGCCTGCTGTTCACGGCGGCTGAGACGGTCGCGCCGGGCGCGACGGATGCGGACGACACGCTGAACTTCAGCACCACCATCGACAACAACGGCACGGTCTTCACTGGTCCCGTGGTCACCGTGACCGATACGGACGTGACGATCGACAACGGCTCGTTCGACTGGACGGACACCCTGGCACCGGCCGGCGTGTGCTTCGACAGCGGTCTGGTTGGCTTCGCTGGCTGGACGGTCGCCCCGGGTTCCACCTGCAGCTCGCTGCTGCTGGATGGCCCGGCCACCGCCACGGTCAACACCGGCATCTTCCAGGTCCCGGGCACGAAGATCCTCAGCCCGGCCGACTGGCAGGGTTCGGTCACCTGGTCGTACTACCTCACCAGCCCGACCAACGCCGGCACGACCACGCGCACGTGGGATCCGGGCGTGTGGACGATCAACGGCGCCCAGGTGTACATCCAGTACATGCCGTACGGTGATGGCGTGAGCCGCATCGTCTACGCTGCCAACTCGGGCGTGATCAATGCCGACGGTTCGGTGGACGTGATCGCCAACGGCAGCACGACGACGTGCGACCTCGGCGCCATTGCCTCCAAGACCGTGACGCAGCTGTCTGCCATCGTTGACGCGTGTGTTGCCGGCGCCGGCATCACCAGCGGCAAGGTGGCCCTGCTCATGACGTTCACCGCTCCGGACGTCGACATCGAGGTGTACAGCGCCTACAACGTCGGCGGCAGCGATCGTGGCACGGTGGTCAACACCAGCAACGGCCGCGGCCTGACGTACTTCTCGAAGGTCGACTGATAAGACCTCGTCACTGACCTGAGTGACACCAGACGGCGGGGAGCAATCCCCGCCGTCTTTTTTTTGCTAGATTGTCGGCATGCGCACGCTCAACCGGATTGCCGCGGCGGCAGCCGCGATCGCCACGTTGGGATTCGGTGACGCCTTCGCGGCGGCGACGGTCACTTTCCAGCCTGCCCTTACCTTCACATACTCCAGGGAAGGGCTGCAGCTTACCGGCGCCACTGCCGTCACCTTGCCGACTGTTCGAGTGACCTTTGGCAACTCGCTCACCTACCAGGACGACGTTTACCTGCGGCTGCCGGGCGTTACCTCCTTGCCGGCCTTGCCCGGTCCATTTCTGGTGGTCTGCACCGCAGGTCCCACCAACACGACAGGCGCGCCGTCGCTCGGCTATGTCGCGACAGTGGATGGTGGCTGGGCGTTCCGCGTGACGAGCGTCTCAGGCGTGACGATCGGCGATTTCTGTGACTTCAACCCGCTAGACGTTCGTGGTGTCTCGCTCGCGAGCAGCAACGGCACCCTCGAGTACCGGGCCAGCCGCTTCACGACCGGGCAGCTGGTCGATCTTGCGGTGAGCACCTCAAGTATCGCGATCAAGAGTCAGTTCGGCATCTCCGGCAATGGTTTGCCAGCTGTGTCGCCGACGTACATTCCGCTCAACGCCGAGATCAACGCGTTCTCCGGGCGCACCAGCTTCACCGGTGCCTCGACCGAAACCGTCGGGGCCGGCGCGCCACCGGCGCCGTTCCCGACCCGCAACGACTCACTGTCCTTCCAGACGACGGTGGATGGCAGCGGTACCCCGTTCACGGGTCCGACGGTCACGGTCACCCGGCAGACCATCACGATAACCAACGGCTCGTACACCTGGACCGACACCGCACCGCCCGCGGGCACCTGCTTCGACAGCGGCATTGCGGCTTTCACTCTCTGGTCCATTGATCCCTCGTCGACCTGTGTGTCACTGACGCTGGTCGGGCCGACGTCCAGCACCACGAATGCTGGCTATTTCCAGATCCCGGGGACCATCGTCCTGGCGCCGGCCGACTGGTCCGGGACCGCCAGGTGGAGCTATTACCTCGGCAGCACGGCCAACTCCGGATCGACCGAGCTTGCATGGGATCCGGGCGTCTGGACCCTGAATGGCGTGCAGGTCTACATCCAGTACCTGCCGTACGGCACCGGCATCAGTCGCATCGTGTACGTCGCCAACAGCGGCGTCCTCGACGCCGACGTGAAGGCGGAGGTCTACGCGAACGGTAACACCTTCAGCTGCGACATCGGCACGGCCTCGGCCCGGACGGTGACCCAGCTGTCCCCGACCCTCGACGCGTGCGTGGCCGGCGAGGGCATCGACAGCGGCCGCGTGGCGGTCCTGTTCACCATTACGGCCCCGGACCGCGACATTGAGGTGTACAGTGCCTACAACGTGGGCGGCAGCGATCGCGGCACGGTCGTCAACACCAGCAATGGCCGCGGCCTGACCTATTTCTCGGACGTGGACTGATCGGACCCTGTCACCACCGTGGGTGACCCAGGGCGGCGGGGAGCGATCCTCGCCGTCCTTCTTTTTGGGCGAGCTTTTTGCGGCCGCCGGGTGGGGTCGCTACCATGGCGGGCGTCCCATGCTGAAGCGCATCCTCCGCGACCTCGTCGATCGCCTCGACCGCCGGCTGCTGCCACTGGCGGCGAGCGGCGGGCTGGTCGCTTCGGCGTATTACCTGTTCTGCAGCCGGCAGTTCCGCCGGGAGCATCGCGCCGTGCTCGCCGGTCGTCTTGCCTATTACCGTGGCCTCGACCAGCCGTTGCGCAGCAGCCCGCTGCTGCGCCGCAACGTGCACCGTCTGGAGAAGGGCCTGGTGATGCAACCGCGCGCGGCGACCTTCGCCGCCGACTACATCGACGAGACAGTGGACGAGTTCGCCCGCCTGCGCGCCGCCGGCACGCTCGATCCGGTCGAGGACCAGTGGGCGGCCGACGTGCTCGCAGAGTATTTTTCGGTGGTGCAGGACACGCCGCCGATCGCGCAGGCCCGTGCGCGCCATGCATCGCTCGCCACGAAGGCGGCCGGGCCGGCCGAGCTGCGTTCCATTCCCCACGCGCGCTCCACGTGGCCGGAAGCGCCAGTGTCTTACGATCAGTTCCTCGGCCTGTGCCGTCGGCGGCGCTCGGTGCGCTGGTTCGAGCAGCGACCGGTGCCGCGTGAACTCGTGATGCGCGCCGTCGATGCGGCCGCGCAGGCGCCGAGTGCCTGCAACCGACAGCCATTCCTGTTCCGCTATTTCGGTGCACCAGCGGACGCCGCGCGTATTGCCGGCATGGCGATGGGTACCACGGGCTATGCCGAGAACATCCCGGCGCTGGTCGTCGTGCTCGGCGACCTCAGCTGCTACCCGGAGGAGCGTGATCGTCACGTCGCCTACATCGACGCCTCGCTGGCAGCGATGCAGTTCATGCTCGCGCTGGAGACGCTCGGTCTCGCGTCGTGTCCGATCAACTGGCCGGATATCGAGCAGCGCGAGCGCATGATGGCGCGCGAGCTCGATCTGCCGTGGCACCTGCGGCCGGTGATGCTGCTGGCAGTCGGCTATGCCGAGCCGTCGGGTGGCGTGCCGTTTTCCGCGAAGAAGACGGGCGCGGCGCTGCTGCGCGAGCGCAACGACTACGGTCCGTGAGCCAGCGCCCGTCCCGGAGCCCGGCGTGACGGCGCTGCGCCGCGTGGCGGCGAACGGCGGCTGGTGGCTGCTCGAGCGGGCGGGTGCGCTGCTGCTGACCCTGGTCACCAGCGTCGTAGTGGTGCGCGCTCTGGGCCCGGCGCAGTACGGCGAACTCAGCTACCTGCTCGCGATCAGCGGCCTGCTCGCGCCGCTGGCGCAGTTCGGCATCAGCGGCCTCGTGGCGCGTGCGCTGCTCGAGCAGCCCACGGACGAGCGGGCAGTGCTGCGTGCCGCAATGCAACTCCGGCTGGCGGGCTGTGCGCTCGCTTTCGTCGCCGGTGTCGTGTACTGGCTCGTCCTGGAGCATCGTCCCGCCGATCGCTGGATGCTGCTCGTGCTGCTCGCAGCACAGTTCGCGACGGTGACGCAGGTCGTCGAGTTCTGGTTCCAGGTGCAGTTCAAGGCCGCGCGCCTCGTGCCGTGGCGCACGGGTGCCGCCGTCGTCGCTGCGATCCTCAAGATGGCGCTGGCGGTGGCGACGCACGACGCACGTTGGGTGGCCGCCGCGTTCGCCCTGGAATTCCTGCTGATCGGTGCTGCTGCCTGGACCGCGATGCGCAAGGAGGGGACGGTCTCTCGAGTGTCCCCGGCCGCGGGGACGCTCGAGAGACCGTCCCCTCCCTGGCTGCGCTGGTTTGCGCAGCGCTCGCCGTGGCTGCTGGCCTCCGGCATCGCCGAGGTCATCTACCTGCGCATCGACATCGTGCTGCTCGAGCGCCTGCGCGGCATCGAGGAGACCGGCATCTACGCCGTCGCCGCGCGTCTGTCCGAGGTCTGGTACATGGTGCCGGTGGCACTGATGGGCGCGGTGTTTCCCGCGCTGTGGCAGCGGCGCCAGGACGCCGCTGCGTACGAGCGTGGTCTGCAGGCATCGCTCGACCTGCTGTTCGCGCTGGCCGTCGCACTCGCGGTGGTGATGCAACTGTTCGGCGCGCCACTGGTCGAGTGGCTGTTCGGTCCGCGTTTCACGGCGTCGGTGCCGATACTGCAGATCCACATCTGGGCCGGCGTGTTCGTGTTCATGCGTGCGCTACTGAGCCGCTGGCTGCTGGCCGAGGACCTGCTGCGCTTCTCGCTGTTCACTCACCTGAGCGGCGCGGCGATGAACGTCGCGCTCAACCTCCTGCTGATCCCGAAGTACGGCGCGCTGGGTGCGGCGGTCGCCACGGTGATCTCCTATGCCTGTGCCGGGTGGCTCGCGCTGTACCTGTCGCCGCGCACCCGGCCGATGGGCTCACATGATGGCGCGCGCGCTGCTGCTGCCACTGCGCTGGGGCGACCTCGCGGCCTACGCGCGCAGGCTGCGGCTCGAGTGGCGTAGGCGGGGGGCCGCCGGATGAGCGCCGGTCCACTGGTCTCGGTGGTACTGCCGGTGCACGACGGCGAGCAGTATCTCGCCGCCGCGATCGACAGCATCCTGCGCCAGACTCATGCGCACCTGGAGCTGATCGTGATCGACGACGGCTCGAGCGACGGCAGCGCGGCCATCGCCGCCTCGTTTACCGATCCGCGCCTGCGCGTGGTGCGCAACGAGCGCAACCTCGGGCTGGTCGCGACGCTCAATCGCGGCATCGGGCTCGCCCGTGGCGAGTTCATCGCGCGCATGGACGCCGACGACGTCGCTGCGCCGGAGCGGCTTGCGCTGCAGTTGCAACGCATGATCGAGGATCCGGACCTGGCCGTGCTCGGCACCAACATCACCTACGCCGACGCGACCGGCCGTGTCGTCGGCCGTCCGCGCAGCCTGCCGTGTGGCCCGGCGCTGGTGCGCTGGCGATTGTTGCGCGGCACCTGCCTTTACCACCCGACCGTCATGCTGCGGCGGGCCGCGCTCGGTGACGAGCGTTACTCGCCTGAATACATCCACGCTGAGGACTACGACCTCTGGCTGCGACTGAGCCGCCGGCACCGGCTGGACAACCTGCCGCAGAGCCTGTTGCTGCACCGCCGGCACGGGCAGTCCGTCAGCGCACGTCACCTCGAGTCCCAGCTTGATTCAGCGGCGCGATCGCTGCGGGGACACGTGCAGGAGCGCTACGGGCTGGCCCTGACGCCGGGGCAGGCGCGGGCGCTGCTCGATCCGCGGGCCTTCCTGGAACGCCGCAGCGACGCCGCAGATTCGCCGGTGCCCGTGGTGCGCGAACTCGAGCGCAGGTTCAGAGCCGTCGAAACCGGGGCGAGTCCCGACGAGTTGCGGGCCGTCCGTCGCGACGTGGCGTTCGTCTGCTGGAAGTTCGCGGCGCTCTGCTTCGTGCACTGGCGCGATGGCGTGCTGGCGCCGCGCCGCGTGCGAATGCTGGTCGCCAGTGCAGTGACATTGCTGGGTCGACCCCTCGCCGCGGTGTCTGCTCTTTACGGCGACCAGCGCCAGCGACGGTACTTTTCCGCGAGCCCGCGCAGTCCCGGCGCATTCGACGTGACGAAGTAGCGCAGCGCGCGCCGCCACGTGCCACGGGTGAGAAAGCCTGCCGCGTCGCCCAGGCCCATGCGGCGCTGCTCCAGCATGAACAGCTCGAGCTGCTGGCTGGCGAGCTGCGCAGGCCCATGAGCGCACGATGCTTCTCGATGTAGCGCCGTGCCCCCTCGGCACCGCGCCGGCTGATGCGTTCCGTGCCGGGCTCGACGCGCATCACGTAGGTCGGCTCGGCGATGCGCAGCGCCGGGCCGTAGCGCTCGATCAGCCGCGTCCACAGGTCGTAGTCCTGCCACGCCGGCATGGTCTCGTCGAACAGCCCGACCTCGCGCAGGCGCTCCGTGAGCGTGAACACCTGCGTGCCGGCCTGCTCGCCGTAGAGTTCGTCGTCGAGCGTGATCACGGCGTCGGAGGTGCGTGCCGGTCGCCGCCAGGTCCCGGTGTGCAGCAGCGCGCCGCTGCAGACGAATGCGTAGCGTTCGTCGAAGGCCTGCAGCAGCGAGGAGATGCGCCGCGGCAGCATCTCGTCGTCGTCGTCGATGCCCGTTACGTAGCGGCCGGTCGCTGCCCGAATCGCGACATTGCGCGCCGCGGGGGCACCCCCCGGCAGCGGCTGGCGGAACAGCCGGATGCGCGGGTCGGTCGCGGCAAGTCGAGCCAGCACGTCCGGCGTGTCATCCGTCGACCCGTCGTCCACGACCAGCAGCTCGATCTCGCGGTGATCCTGGGCTCAGCACGGACTCAATTGCGCGACTCACCAGCGAGGCCCGGTTGCGGGTCGGCAGGTAGACCGACACCAGCGCGACGGCTGCTCATGCGTGGCGTCTCACGGTCCGCTGCGTGATGCGAAGCGCGGCTGCGACGTGCTGCCCACATCGCATCGGTGCGGGCCGCCAGAGCCGGCCTGCGTGCCTCGAGCGTGTGCCGCACTGCGTCGCGGTTCGCCACCAGCGCCTCAAGGCGGGCGATGCCCGCCGCTGCATCGCTCGAGTCGAGCACGTACTCGCCCACGCCGAAGTCGGCGAACAGCTGCCCGTACTTGTGGCTCCACGCCGTGGCGAGGCAGGGCACCGCCTGCGACAGCGCGCTGGCACAGCCGTGAAAGCGTGACGCGACCACGATGCCCGCCGCGCCGATCACGCCCTTGAGCGCCAGCGGATCGTGCTTCCTCGATGACCGATGCTCCGCCAGTTGCGGCGTGCAGAACATCGCACAGCGCGGCATCCGCGGCCCCTTCGTGGTTGAGTACACGGGGCAGGTAACCGAGTTCCTGCAGCCTGCGGGCGAGACCTGCAGAGAGGTGCGTAACTGCCGCGGGCCGCTGCATCCGGGTTGCGGGAGCCCTGCATCTCGGCATTCGGGATGATGAGTGCGGTGCGCTGGTCGACGCCCCAGGACGCAGCGGCGCGTTGGTCACCGGGCACAGTCAGCGTGAAATCCGGACATGTCTCGATGTTTGCGCCGACGGCAGGGGCGATGCGTGCCAGGTGCTCGCGGGACCGCGCATCCCGGGCGCAGACCAGCGCTGCTTTCGCCAGCGCCTGACCAAAGTGCCGGGTGGCCGCCGTGTCGGCAAACGGCCCGAACGCCTGCGGCAGGAACACGTATGGCTTGCCATGGTCCGCGAGTCGCTCGATCTCCCGCGCGGCAGACTCGAGCGGCACATCGCCCCAGGCATCCCCGTAGGCGTATCCAGACGCGTCCAGCACGGCGTCCACGTCGGCCTCGGTCACGGTGCCGTAACGGCGCAGAACGCGCCTCAGGCGCTGTGGCAGGCGGTAGGAGAGGGCGTCCGCGTCGAAGGGCGCGCCCGGTAGCCGCAGCCGCTGCCAGGCGCCGAGCGCTGCGATGCGCTGGAACGGAGCGTTCGGCCCCGGCGTGAGTGCGAATTCGACGCCGGGCACCATCGCGCGCAGCCGGTCGACGACCGCGCGCAGCATGAGCCCGGCGCCCTTGTTGACGAACTGGACGCCCTTGATCTCGATGAGCACGGGCGTCGCTGTGCGGCAGCCGGCCAGCTCAGCCGAGCTGCTTCTCGAGTTCCGGCACGATCGCGAACAGGTCGCCCACCAGGCCGATGTCGGCGGCCTCGAAGATCGGCGCCTCGCCGTCCTTGTTGATGGCGACGATGGTGCGCGCGTCCTTGATGCCCGTCATGTGCTGGATCGCGCCCGAGATGCCGATGCCGATGTACAGCTCCGGTGCGATGATCTTGCCGGTCTGGCCGATCTGCAGGTCGTTCGCCACGTAGCCAGCATCCACGGCCGCGCGTGACGCGCCGACCGCGGCCCCCATCTTGTCCGCGAGGCTGTAGATGATCTTGAAGCCGTCGGCGCTGCCGAGCGCGCGCCCGCCAGCGATGACGCGCGAGGCGGTCTGCAGGTCGGGGCGACCGCTTGTTGCACCCGACCGCGACACAAAGCGCGTGTGCGAGGGCAGGGCGACGCCGGCGTCGACCTTCTCGATCGCGGCGCTGCCGCCCGGGGCGGCCGCCTCGAACGAGGCGACGCGCACGGTCGCGACCACGACTGCATCCGCCGGCACTTCGACCGTCAGTACCGCGTTGCCGGCGTAGATCGGCCGCTTGAACGTGTGGGCCCCGTCGACACCGGAAATGTCGCTGACCTGGCCGACGCCGAGCAGCGCGGCGACGCGCGGCATCAGGTCCTTGCCGAAAGTGGTCGAGGGACCGAACACGTGCGTGTAGCCGGCGGCGAGTTTCGCCACCTGCGGCGCCAGTACCGCGGCTCAACGGTTCGACGTTCGCGGCGTTGTCCGCCACCAGCACCTTGCCGACGCCGGCGATTGCCGCTGCCTGCGCAGCGACGGCCGCGCCGTCGGTGGCGAGGACCAGGACGTCGATCGAGGCGCCCGCGATCTTCGCGGCGCAGCTGACGCATTTCGAGGTGCTCGGGTTGAGGCGGGCACCGTCGTGTTCCGCAACGATGAGGATCTTGCTCATTACACCAACCCCTTCTTCTTGAGCGCGTCCACGAGTTCAGCGACGTCCTTCACCATCACGCCTTTTGAGCGCTGCGGCGGCGGATCGACGCGCACGACCTTGAACACCGGCGCCTCGGACACGCCGAAGTCGCCCAGCGACAACGTGTCGAGCGGTTTCTTCTTCGCCTTCATGATGTCCGGCAGCTTCACGTAGCGCGGCTCGTTGAGCCGCAGGTCCACGCTCAGCACCGCCGGCAGGTCGACCTCGAGCACCTCCAGGCCGGCGTCCACTTCGCGCGTCACCGTGGCCTTGCCGTCGGCGACCTCGATCTTGGAGCACGACACGGCCTGCGGCCGGTCCCACAGTGCAGCGAGCATCTGTGGCGTCTGGCCGTTGTCGTCGTCGATCGCCTGCTTGCCGAGCAGCACCAGGAACGGCTGCTCCTTGTCGATCAGCTGGCGGAAGATCTTCGCGAGCGACAGCGGCGGCACCGCGGCGTCGGTCTGCACCAGGATGGCGCGGTCGGCGCCCATGGCGAGCGCGGTGCGCAGCTGCTGCTGCGTGTCCGCCACGCCGATGCTCACGGCGAGCACTTCGTCCGCGAGTCCCTTTTCCTTGATCCTGAGAGCTTCTTCGAGCGCGATCTCGTCGAACGGGTTCAAGCTCATCTTGACCCCTTCGGTGATCACCCCGGTGTTGTCGGGCTTGACCCGGACGCGGACGTTGTAGTCCACCACGCGCTTGACGCCTACCATGATTCTGCGCACGCGCCTGACTCCTCTGCTGGCCGTTTCTGAAGCGTATCGTTGCAATGCAGCATCATACCAGCCGGGTGCCCTGAATCACGCCATGGGGGCTCGGTGGCGCTGCTAGGCCCCCCAGCCGCGCTTCTCGTCGAGCTGACGGGTCAGGGCGAGGAGACGCCGGTAGCTTTCGTAGCGGCGGGCGTCGATCGCCCCGGCCTCCGCCGCGGCCTGGACTGCGCACTGCGGTTCGCGCAGGTGCAGGCAGTCCTGGAACTTGCAGCCGCCGGCCCGGGCCGCGATTTCGGCAAATCCGGACTGGACATCCGTCAGGGCGACCAGGGGCGGGGCATAGTCACGTACCCCGGGCGAGTCCGCGATCTCGCCCCAAGGCGTGCGCAGGATCGCGGAGGAGACGGTGGTGTGGCGGCCCTCGCCGGAGCCCGTCGACAGTGCGCCGGTGGCCCGCACGGCCTCCCCGGCCAATGCGTTCAGCAGCGACGACTTGCCGACGCCCGACTGGCCCGCCAGCAGGCTGCGCCGCCCGGAAAGCTGCGCGATCAGCGCGTCGAGACCGGTCCCGGCCTTGGCTGACACGGTGACCACCGGCAGGCCCAGCGCCCGGTAGGGCTCGACGAACGACAGGTCGTCCGCGTCGGTCAGCAGGTCCTGCTTGTTGACGACCAGCAGGCCAGCGATGCCGGCATAGGCCGCGCCGGCCAGGTAACGGTCGACGACAAACGGGTCGCAGGTCGGGCGGGCCGCGACCACCACGCCGAGCTGGTCGAGGTTGGCAGCCAGCGATTCGCGGCGCCCGCGACTGTCGCTGCGGCACAGCACGTTGCGGCGGGGCAGGCGCTCGACGACGGTCCACTCGTCGTCCCCGGCGTGGTGCTCGATGCGCACGTCGTCGCCGGCGACGAGATCGAGGTTGCGCCGCTTCAGCTTGCAGGTGACGCGCTCGCGATCGGCGCGCTCGACGATCACCCGTCGCCCGTACGACTCGACGACGCAGCCGGTGTCGTGGCGCTCGTTCACGACGACACTGCCGCGGACGGGCCGGGGCCGCCGAGCGATCGCAGGCGCTCGATGCGGGCGGCGGGCGGCGGGTGCGAGTCGTGGAAGGCCGAGTAGAGCGGGTCGGGGGTGAGCGTCGTGGCGTTGTCCTTGTACAGCGTCACCAGCGCCTCGGCGAGCGAACGTCCGTCGCTGAAGCGGGCGGCGAACGCATCGGCCTGGTACTCGTGGCGGCGCGACCACGCGGCGAGCACCGGGGCGATGATCCACGTGAACGCCGGGATCGCCAGCATGAACAGGGCGAGCGCGGCCGCGTTGCCCGGCTGCGGCACGCCGAGCGCCGTGTAGAACCAGCCCTGCTGCGACAGCCAGCCGAGCAGCGCGAAGCCGGCGAGGCTCATCGCGGCCCCAACCGCCAGGCGCTGCGGGATGTGCCTGAGCTTGAAGTGCGCCAGCTCGTGGGCGAGCACGGACTCGACCTGCGCCGGGCCGAGGCTCTTCAGCAGCGTGTCGAAGAACACGATGCGCTTCTCGCGCCCGAGTCCGGTGAAGTACGCGTTGCCGTGCGAGGAGCGCTTCGAGCCGTCCATGACGTACACGGCCTTGGCGTGGAATTCACAGCGGGCGAGCAGGGCGTCGATGCGCTGCCGGAGCGCCTGGTCCTCGAGCGGCGAGAACTTGTTGAACAGCGGCGCGATCACACGCGGCCACGCCCACGTGACCAGCAGCGAGAAGGAGAGCCACGTCAGCCAGGCGACGAGCCACCATGCCGTGCCGGCCCGGGCCATGATCCAGAGCACGGTCGCCGCGACTGCGCCACCCAGGATCGCACCGAGAGCCCAGCCTTTCAGCTGGTCAGTAATGAACGTGGCGGGCCCCGTGCGGTTGAAGCCGAAGCGCTGCTCGAGGACGAACGTCCGGTAGAGCGTGAACGGCAGCCCGAGCAGGGCGAGGACCGCGAACACTCCGAGTAATGTGCAACGTGCCGGCGGGCACGCCCGGCGGAACAAGGCTGGAGGCCCACGTGCCGAGTTTCGCAATGGCGCCGCCCAGCGTCATTGCAAGCACCACGGCGGTGTCGTACAGGGCCTCGAGCACCCCGAGGCGCTGCCGGGCGCAGGCGTAGTCCGCGGCCTTGGCGTGCTCGTCGTGCGTCACGGCACCCTCGAAGCCGGCTGGAATCGTGGCCCGATGCGCCCTGACGTGGGCGATCTGCCGGCGCGCCAGCCACCACTGTGTGGCCAGGTGGGCGAGGAGTGCGACGACGAAGGCGAGTGCGAATGGGTGCATGGATGGCTCGACGGGGAGCAGAGCTTAGCCTTTGCTAGAATGCCCCACAATTTTTGGGTAGCGCGCGTGAAATGACGGCCAAGTCGGAAAATCTCGTCTGGATCGACCTGGAGATGACCGGCCTGGATCCGCTCGCCGACCGCATCATCGAGATCGCGACGCTGGTGACCGACTCGGATCTGAACCTCGTGGCCGAGGGCCCGGTGGTGGCCATCCACCAGCCCGACGCAGTGCTCGCCGCAATGGACGACTGGAACCGCCGCACGCATGGCGAGTCCGGCCTGCTGGAACGCGTACGCCACAGCACCGCCACGGCGGCCGAGGCCGAACAGGCGACCCTCGGGTTCCTGCGCGAGCACGTCGAGGCTGGCGCCTCGCCGATGTGCGGCAACAGCATCTGCCAGGACCGGCGCTTCCTCGCGCGCGAAATGCCGGCGCTGGAGAAGTTCTTTCATTACCGCAACCTGGACGTCAGCACGCTCAAGGAGCTGGCCCGCCGCTGGGCACCCACGGTGTTCGCCGGACTGCAGAAGAATTCCACCCACCTCGCGCTGGACGACATCCGCGAGTCGGTGGAGGAGCTGCGGTATTACCGGCGGATGATGTTTGGCTCCTGTCTCTTTGTAGGTTGCCTGCGGGCCGCGATCTCGAAATCGATTGCGACGAGAACATTGGACCCAATTCGACATGAAAGAGACAGTTCAATCGCGAATGCTCAATGCTGTTTATGCATGTCTCTTGCCGCTCGTAAGGATGTTGTTGCGCTCTGGAGTCACCTACCAGCAGTTTGACGCCATCGTTAAGAGAGCTTTTGTCCGGGAAGCGATGGCCGAAGTCGATACTCGTGGGCGTCCTGCCAATACGTCTCGAGTGGCCGTTAAGACAGGTCTATCTCGGAAAGATGCTAAGCGAATTCGTGACGTCCTGACGGCTGAAGGAAAGTCGCAGAGTCGGACCGAACACGAGCACCATTCTGGGCCTGCCGCCCGCGTGCTTCATGCTTGGCATACAGATGCGCTGTATCTGGACGCACGGGGACAGCCTGTCGACTTGGAGTTCCAGGGTGAAGTGACGAGCTTTTGTGGCTTGGTGCGCGCTGTCGCAGGCGACGTTCCGCCCGGCGCAGTGCGCGCCGAGTTGAAGCGAGCCGGGGCCGTTCTGGAGTTAGTGGACGGCAAGCTCTCGCGCAGCAAAGCGTTACTTCGTGCCCGGCAATGTGGACGAAAAAGCGATCGTCACTGTTTCTGGAATGCTCTATCCGTTGACCGCGGGTCTCGCACATAACGCCGATCCAGGAAGAACGACCGGAGGATTCATCCAGCGCATTGCTTTCTCAGATAGCCTCAGCGAGACATCCGCAAGTGACTTTCGCCAATGGTCGCGTGTGGAAGCGACGCGATTCATTGAACTGATTGATGACTGGCTCGCTCGCCGGGAAGTCTCTGCCGACGAACTCGCTGCATCCGACACCAGAGTTGGGACTGTCGGTGTCGGCGTCTTCTACTACGAAGGCTCCACGGCTGAGGAGGCTGATAAAGCTGCCCCCGACACAATAAGACTGAGGCTTCCTAGATAAAAAAGCGCCGGCGGAAAAACTCCGCCGGCGCTTTGATTCTACGGTAAGTGGTGCTATTTGAGTTACAACATATCGTGATTGCCGATTGATTCGGCAAGAATCGGCTGGCCGAATTGCGGCATTGTTCCGGTCACTGTTACTACGTCGCCAATACCGACGGACCTATTGCCACTGATCGCAGCTGATATCAACGATCGACTTGCCAATCAAAGCACGACCGGTCGTCGCGTCAATCGCGCTGATCTTCGCTGTCAAAGTGATCTTTGAGGCGCCTGCAACATACGGCGTCCTTAGCACGTGGGCACTAGTGCTGGAGAGTCTCCCGTTGCGTTCTAGGCGACCAGACACAGCAATCTGAATTGCGGCTCCACCCTCAAGGGCATCAAACAATTGAGTGGATGAACGTACTGCCCTTGGCCAACTGCAAGGCGCGGCCAAAGATCGATACTGTCCCGCGGTTACGGTCGAACGAATCAATCGGGCCCGCCAGAAATACCTGGGTCTTACCGGTACCGATGATCGCGTCACCGCCGTCGGCCGAGCGACCAGTGCCGATGATGGCATCAGCCTGGGCAGTGCGGCCGGTGCCAATGATGGCGTCGGGCTTGATGGTGCGACCGGTGCCGATGATGGCGTCGCTGCTGACCTTCGAGCGACCGGTGCCGATGATCGCGTCACCGCCGTCGGCCGAGCGGCCAGTGCCGATGATGGCATCAGCCTGGGCAGTGCGGCCGGTGCCAATGATGGCGTCGGGCTTGATGGTGCGACCGGTGCCGATGATGGCGTCGCTGCTGACCTTCGAGCGACCGGTGCCGATGATCGCGTCACCGCCGTCGGCCGAGCGGCCAGTGCCGATGATGGCATCAGCCTGGGCAGTGCGGCCGGTGCCAATGATGGCGTCGGGCTTGATGGTGCGACCGGTGCCGATGATGGCGTCGCTGCTGACCTTCGAGCGACCGGTGCCGATGATCGCGTCACCGCCGTCGGCCGAGCGGCCAGTGCCGATGATGGCATCAGCCTGGGCAGTGCGGCCGGTGCCAATGATGGCGTCGGGCTTGATGGTGCGACCGGTGCCGATGATGGCGTCGCTGCTGACCTTCGAGCGACCGGTGCCGATGATCGCGTCACCGCCGTCGGCCGAGCGGCCAGTGCCGATGATGGCATCAGCCTGGGCAGTGCGGCCGGTGCCAATGATGGCGTCGGGCTTGATGGTGCGACCGGTGCCGATGATGGCGTCGCTGCTGACCTTCGAGCGACCGGTGCCGATGATCGCGTCCCGCCGATGATGGCGGGCTTGGCGGTGCGACCGGTGCCGATGATGGCGTCGCCGCTGACTTCGAGCGACCGGTGCCGATGATCGCGTCACCGCCGTCGGCCGAGCGGCCAGTGCCGATGATGGCATCAGCCTGGGCAGTGCGGCCGGTGCCAATGATGGCGTCGGGCTTGATGGTGCGACCGGTGCCGATGATGGCGTCGCTGCTGACCTTCGAGCGACCGGTGCCGATGATCGCGTCACCGCCGTCGGCCGAGCGGCCAGTGCCGATGATGGCATCAGCCTGGGCAGTGCGGCCGGTGCCAATGATGGCGTCGGGCTTGATGGTGCGACCGGTGCCGATGATGGCGTCGCTGCTGACCTTCGAGCGACCGGTGCCGATGATCGCGTCACCGCCGTCGGCCGAGCGGCCAGTGCCGATGATGGCATCAGCCTGGGCAGTGCGGCCGGTGCCAATGATGGCGTCGGGCTTGATGGTGCGACCGGTGCCGATGATGGCGTCGCTGCTGACCTTCGAGCGACCGGTGCCGATGATCGCGTCACCGCCGTCGGCCGAGCGGCCAGTGCCGATGATGGCATCAGCCTGGGCAGTGCGGCCGGTGCCAATGATGGCGTCGGGCTTGATGGTGCGACCGGTGCCGATGATGGCGTCGCTGCTGACCTTCGAGCGACCGGTGCCGATGATCGCGTCACCGCCGTCGGCCGAGCGGCCAGTGCCGATGATGGCATCAGCCTGGGCAGTGCGGCCGGTGCCAATGATGGCGTCGGGCTTGATGGTGCGACCGGTGCCGATGATGGCGTCGCTGCTGACCTTCGAGCGACCGGTGCCGATGATCGCGTCACCGCCGTCGGCCGAGCGGCCAGTGCCGATGATGGCATCGCCTGCCGGCGGCCGGTGCCGATGATGGCGTCGGACTGGGCGATGCGGCCGGTGCCGATGATGGCGTCGCCGCTGATCTTCGAGCGACCGGTGCCGATGATCGCGTCACCGTCGTCGGCCAAGCGACCAGTGCCGATGATGGCATCAGCCTGGGCAGTGCGGCCGGTGCCAATGATGGCGTCGGGCTTGATGGTGCGACCGGTGCCGATGATGGCGTCGCTGCTGACCTTCGAGCGACCGGTGCCGATGATCGCGTCACCGCCGTCGGCCGAGCGGCCAGTGCCGATGATGGCATCAGCCTGGGCAGTGCGGCCGGTGCCAATGATGGCGTCGGGCTTGATGGTGCGACCGGTGCCGATGATGGCGTCAAGGTCTATCGATTTCGACAACGCCATCGGCGCTGCGAGACCGGCACTCAGCGCCAGTGCGGTCATCACTGCCACCGACAATACGGTTCGGCCTTTAGTCGTTCCCTTCATGACATTCCCCATTCTTTTCTTCAGCTTTCTGCAGGCTCGTCTGCAACGGCATCTGCAGGGCGAACAAACATGTACATCGCGACGCCCAACTTCACTTTTTCAGTTGGATCGACATTTCGTGCCTTCGACTCGCGGTCCGTTAGCCAGTCGTCAAGCAATTCCAAGAATTGCTGCCCCCGGTCCTTTACGAACACATCAAATTCGATCGCATCGGATTGCTTCACGCCGTTTGGCGCCCAAACACGACGTTCGAAGAGCTTGTGGTCTTCGTCTGGCCGAAGGTTCTGGTCTAGTGTTTTGGCGAGATCGGTGAACGCCACCGACATGGCGTGGAACTTCGCTGGATCTGCTGCCGACGGAATGTATAAGCGGGACAGGACGCGGTAGGTGCCGCTGCCAATTTCGACAACAACTCCGATCCTCTTGAGCTCATCCAGCATGTCAGCAGCTGGCACATCCCCCGTGTATCGGCGGACTAGCTCGCAGAAGCTCCGACGGCCAGGAGGTCCGTCGAAGGTCACCTCGTACGGAATTCCGTAGGGACCACTGAAGTCTGAATCTTGGTGCCAACCAGTGAGCAGGCGACCGACCCGGCTAAGTCGTCCGACCAGCGCCTCAGCTTCGGCTTCCGTTTGCTCGAGCAAACGGGCCACCTCTGGTCGGGTCAGTCCGGTGGTAATAGCAATCCGGGCTACAGACTGTCTTGTATCCGCGACCTGCAGAACGTCTTGAGCCGCATCTACGAAGACCGACTTCAATATCTCCGCAAACTCGCCGTAGGACACGCCGTTCCGAACAAGAATGCGCACGAGCGGCCGCATTAGCGGTTTGACCGCAAGCCGCAAGCAACGGTTTTTTTAAGTTCTCGCTCATTCCAGGCCCGTGTGCGGGCGGCGCAGTACAGATTGCTAATGCCGCTGACATTGGGGGTTATTGTCAAACAGAGGGCTGGAATATATCGGGGGGTCCTGCGGGGTCAAGAGTTGAACATATCCCGGTACTTAGGTAGGTGTCCTCATATCCTTCTCGGATGCCTGCCCACGATCGTCCAGAAACGAAAAAGGCGGCAAATCAGCCGCCTACGTCTGGTCGCTAATGTGGGGTGTCGCAACGCCGCCGGATGGCGGCAATACACTATGGAAAATCGCTATGTAAAACGCGGGGTCCGCGCGGATGCCTCGGCTGGAACCGCCGGTACGGCGATTCTGTGACACACGTCACAGAATATGCCAGCCGTGAAAATAGCAATCAAAATAAATAAGTTGGCAGATCTTTCTCGATCGAGTCGAGAAAATGGCGATCGCTCGCCACGGTCGCTATGGCCGGTGCCATGTCGTTCAGGTGTCAGGCCGTGGAGCCGGGCGCTCACGTGGGTGCACCGGCACGACTGGAGGCGCGTCGCGATCTCCGAGGTAGGACATTCCTGGCGCGGCGAGTCGCCGCTGGCGGCTCAAAAGAAAACAGCCGGCTCCCCTCGCGGGAAGCCGGCTGTTACGCCGACAAAATCGGCTTGACAGTCTGGGCTACTTCTGGATCTTGGCCGTCTTGCGGAGGCCGTCCAGGTACTCCTGCAGCTTCTTGCGCTGGACGAACATCTCGACCTGCGGCTTCACGTCCTCGAACTTCGGCGCCTCGGGGCTGCGGACGTCGTCGAGGATGATGACGTGCCAGCCGAACTCGCTCTGCACCGGCGTGGTCGTGTACTTGCCCTTCTCGAGCGCCTGCACGGCGTCGCTGAACGGCTTGACCATGTTCTGCGGGGAGAACCAGCCAAGGTCGCCGCCCGCCTTGCCGCTGGAGTCCTTCGACTCCTTGGCGGCGATCTTCGAGAAGTCGCCACCGGCCTGCAGCTCGCGGATGACCGACTCGGCGGTCTCCTTCTGCTCGACCAGGATGTGGCGGGCCTTGTACTCCTTCTGCATGCCGGCGACCTGCGTGTCGTACTCGGCCTTCAGGTCGGCGTCGGTCACCGGATTCGCCTTCACGAACTTCTCGCTCGCGGCTTCAGCGAGGATCTGGGTGCGCAGCAGGTCGAGGCGACCGGCCACCTTCGGGTCCTTCTGCAGGCCGTCCTTCTCGGCGGCCTGCGCAGCCAGGGTCATGTTGATCAGCTGGTCGAGAAGCTGGGTCTTCTGCTCGTCCGTGGCCGGCTCGGGCGAGTTGCCCATCACCGCCTGCGAGAACGTATCCAGCATCTCCTGGGTGATCTGCTTGCCGTTGACCGTGGCTGCCACCGCGCTCTTGGTGGCCTCGGCGGCCGCCTTTGGAGCTTCGGCGGACTTGGTGGCGTCCCCAGCGGGCTTGGTGCAGGCGACGAGCATGCCTGCGGCAGCGAGGACGAACAGGAATCGTGATGTGCGCATCGTGAGCCTCTGTGTTGGATGCAGGAAAAATCAGCCTGGAACGGGCTCGCCCGGGGCGAGCGCCTGTATGGACAACGCGTGGATATCGGTGACCATCAGGTCGCCGACCGCCTCGTAGACCAACCGGTGCCGGCGCAGCGTGCTCACGCCGGCGAACTGCTTCGACACGATCGTCACCGAGAAGTGCCCGCGGCCGTCCGCCGCGCCGGTGTGCCCGGCATGGTGGTGACTGTCGTCAACCACCTCGAGATGTCCCGGTTCGAGCGCTTGCAGGCGCTCGGTGATCCGCTCGACGCGGCCGGCCGTCACGGCAGCACCTTGATGAAGGGGCGGACCTCGAAGGACTCGAACACGCCCTCGGTCACGTACGGGTCGCCGGCCACCCACGTGCGCGCGGCCTCGAGCGACTCGAACTCCGCGATGATCACGCTGCCCGAGAAGCCCTGCGGTCCGGGCTCGGGCGAATCCGCGACCGGGCAAGGCCCGGCGATGGCGATGCGGCCGGCATCCACCAGCTCGGCGATACGCTCGAGATGCCGTGGACGCACGCGCTTGCGGACCTCCAGCGATCCGGGGGCATCCTTGCCGAAGATCACGTAGAGCACGCTATTTGCCTTCCGCGGCGTCGGCTGCCGCGTCAGCCTTGCGAGCGATCCACGCGCCCTGCGCCAGCGCAAACACGAGCGTCAGGCCCATCAGGCCGAACAGCTTGAAATTGACCCAGGTCGCCTCGTCGTAGTGATACGCCACGTAGAGGTTGGCGGCGCCAGCGAGCACGAAGAAGCCGACCCACATCAGGTTGAGCTGCCGCCAGCTGCCGTCGTCGAGCTTCACGTTCTCGCCGAGCATGCGCTGCACGATCGAGGGCCCCTTCATGAACTGGCTGCCGAGGAACGCCGCCGCGAACAGCCAGTTGACGATGCTGGGCTTCCACTTGATGAACACCGGGTCGTGGATCGCGAGCGTGAGCCCGCCGAACACCAGCACCAGCACTGCCGAGGCGAGCAGCATGCCACTCACCTTGCGGTGGCGGATCCAGCTCACCAGGGTCTGCAGCAGCACGCCGACGATCAGTACGCCGGTCGCGACGTAGATGCCCGCCACCTTGTAGGCGACGAAGAACGCGATGACCGGGAGCAGGTCGACCAGGAACTGCATGCGCGCCGCTGTTTTCTTGGGCTCGGTGCCGAGCCGGGGCGGGTATCATAGCCAACTCGCTTTCACTGCGCCCAAGGACCGGCGCCCGCCATGGCCTTCCTGCTGTCCATCCATCCCGTCAATCCGCAGCCGCGCCTGGTCCGGCAGGCCGTCGCCTCGATGCGCGACGGCAGCGTCGTCGCCTACCCGACGGACTCCTGCTACGCGCTCGGCTGCCTGATCGGTGACAAGGAGGCCATGGAGCGCATCCGCCGCATCCGCGACGCCGACAAGAACCACAACTTCACCCTGGTGTGCCGGGACCTGTCGGAGATCGCCAAGTACGCCCGGGTCGACAACCGCCAGTACCGCACCCTGCGGGCCTTCACGCCCGGGCCCTACACGTTCCTGTTCGAAGCGACCCGCGAAGTGCCGAAGCGGCTGCAGAACCCGAAGCGGCGCACCATCGGCATCCGCGTGCCGGACAACGAGATCGTGCGCCTGCTGCTGGCCGAGCTCGGCGAGCCGATCATGAGCTCGACCCTGCTGCTGCCGGGGGCGACCGAGCCGCTCACCGACCCGCAGGAGATCAAGGAGCGGCTCGAGCACGCCGTCGACCTGGTGATCGACGGCGGGCCTTGCGGGTTCGAGCCCAGCAGCGTCGTGGACCTGTCGGGTGAGGTCCCGGTGGTGGTGCGGCGCGGCAAGGGCGACGTCAGCGCCTTCGAATGACGGCGGCGCGGCCCGCCTGCGTATAATCGGTCCCCCTCCGACCGCCAGCCCAGGAAATCCGCTTGAGTTCATCCGTCACCGCCCCGCGCCGCGTGCTGTCCGGAATGCGTCCGACCGGCGCACTGCACCTCGGCAACTACCATGGCGCACTCAAGAACTGGACCGAGCTGCAGTACGAGTACGACTGCTACTTCTTCATCGCGGACTACCACGCGCTGACGACCGGCTACGAGGACACCCGGGACATCGAGTCGAACACCTGGCAGATCGTGGTGGACTGGCTGGCGGCGGGACTGAACCCGGCCGTCGCCACGCTGTTCATCCAGTCGAAGGTGCCGGAGCACGCCGAGCTGCACCTGCTGCTGTCGATGATCACCCCGCTCGGCTGGCTCGAACGCGTGCCCACTTACAAGGACCAGCAGGAGCAATTGAAGGAGAAGGACCTCGCCACCTACGGGTTCCTCGGCTACCCGCTGCTGCAGAGCGCCGACATCCTGCTGTACCGGCCGATGTACGTGCCGGTCGGCGAGGACCAGGTCGCGCACGTTGAGATCACGCGCGAAATCGCGCGCCGCTTCAACTTCATCTATGGCCGCGAGCAGGACTTCGAGGCGAAGGCCGAGCGTGCCGTGAAGAACCTCGGCGCGAAGAATGCGACGCTGTACCGCGAGCTGCGCCGCAGCTACCAGGAGAACGGCGAGGAGCAAGCGCTCGACAAGGCGCACGCGCTGCTCGAGGGCAACTCGCGCCTGACGCTCGCCGACCGCGAGCGGCTGCTCGGGTACCTCGAGGGCACCGGCCGCTCCATCCTGCCCGAGCCCGAGGCGCTGCTGACGGCGACGCCCAAGGTGACGGGCCTCGACGGCCGCAAGATGTCGAAGTCGTACAACAACACCATCGGCCTGCGCGAAGATCCGGACGCGGTCGCTGCCAAGCTGAAGACCATGCAGACCGACCCGGCGCGGGTGCGTCGCACCGACCCCGGTGATCCGGCCAAGTGCCCGGTGTGGGACCTGCACAAGCTCTACTCCAGCGAGGAGACGCTGCGCTGGGCCGACAACGGCTGTCGCACCGCCGGCATCGGCTGCCTGGAGTGCAAGAAGCCGCTGATCGAGCGCGTGGTCGAGGAAATCACCGGCATGCGCCAGCGCGCGCAGGAGTACGAGGACAACCCGGACCTCGTGCGCGGCATCATCGCCGAAGGCTGCGAGAAGGCGCGCGAGGTGGCGGGCCAGACGCTCGACGACGTCAAGCAGGCCATGGGCCTCGCGTTCCGTTGAGGAATGGCGCATGAGCAAACCTGAGCTGACGGTGATCGAAGGCGGGCGCGGCCAGCCGCTGGAGCCGCTGCCGGTCGAGGCGCACGAGCAGGGGGAGATGCCGTTCGCGGTGGTGGAGGGCGAGCCGCTCACCCAGATGCCGCGCGACCTGTACATTCCGCCGGACGCGCTGCAGGTGTTCCTGGAGGCCTTCGAGGGGCCGCTCGACCTGCTGCTGTACCTGATCCGCCGCCAGAACATCGACATCGTCGACATCCCGATCGCGGAGGTCACGCGCCAATACCTGGCCTACATCGACGTGATGCGCGAGCTGCAGCTCGAGCTGGCCGGCGAGTACCTGCTGATGGCGGCGACGCTCGCGGAGATCAAGTCGCGCATGCTGCTGCCGCGGCCGCAGAGCGAGGGGCAGGAAGAAGACGACCCGCGCGCCGAGCTGGTGCGCCGCCTGCAGGAGTACGAGCGCTTCAAGCAGGCCGCCCTGGACATCGAGGTGCTGCCGCGCGTCGACCGCGACACTTTCCCGGCCACCGCCGAGCTCGCCGAGCGGCGCGTGGTGCGGATGCTGCCCGAGGTGACGCTGCAGGAGATGCTGGTCGCGCTCAAGGACGTGATGCAGCGCGCGGACATGTTCTCGCACCATCACGTGTCCCGCGAGCGGCTGTCGGTGCGCCAGCGCATGTCGGACGTGCTCGGGGCGCTGCGCACGCAGGCGTTCGTCGAGTTCGTCGCGCTGTTCCGCCCGCACGAGGGTCGCATGGGCGTCACGGTGACGTTCTCGGCGATCCTCGAGCTGCTGCGCGAGGGCTTGATCGAGGTCGTGCAGTCGGAGCCTTTCGCGCCGATCCACGTGCGTGCCGGCGCGCCGCGCCACGTCACCCTGGTCGTCGACAACGAGCGTACCGACGCCACCCACCGGACCGAGCCATGAGCGATCAATCCCTGTCCCACACGCTGGAGGCCGTGCTGCTCGCCGCCGGCAGGCCGGTCAGCGTCGAGCAGATGCTCGAGCTGTTCGAGGAGCACCAGCGGCCGACCGTCGAAGAAGCCAACGCCGCGCTGGCCGAACTGGCGGAGCATTGCGCGGGCCGCGCGTGCGAGCTGCGCGAGGTTGCGAGCGGCTGGCGACTGCAGGTACGCCCGCAGCATGCCGACGTGGTGTCGCGCCTTTGGCAGGAGCGGCCGAGCCGCTACTCGCGCGCACTCCTCGAGACGCTGGCGCTGATTGCCTATCGCCAACCGATCACCCGCGGCGAGATCGAGGACATCCGCGGCGTCACCGTGAGCACCACCATCATGCGCACGCTGCACGAGCGTGGCTGGGTGCGCGTGGTCGGGCACCGCGAGGTACCGGGCCGTCCCGAGCTGCTCGGCACGACGCGCGAGTTCCTCGATTATTTCGGCCTGAAGAGCCTCGATGACCTGCCGACGCTCGCCGAGCTGCGCGACCTCGACGATATCAAGGTGCAGCTCGAGTTCCCGGGGGCGCAGCCGCCGATCGACGGGACCGCATTGCCAGCGCCCGCGATCGTGACGGCAGACGAGGCCGCGATCGCGACGGCAGAAGAGGCCGCGCTGGTCGTCGACGACGCGCCGGTCGACAGTCCCGAGCGCTGAATCCCCCGTGGACGAACGTCTGCACAAGCTGCTGGCCCAGCACGGCATCGGGTCGCGGCGCCAGGTTGAAACCTGGATTCGCGAGGGCCGGGTGCTGGTGAACGGCAAGCCGGCCGAGGTGGGCCAGCACGTGGGCCCGCGCGATCGCGTGGTGGTCGACGGACGCGACGTCTCCAAGCGCATCGCCGCGCGGCCAGCCCTGCGCGTGATCACCTATCACAAGCCGAGCGGCGAGATGCTGCGCACCCGCGAGGGCGACGATCGCGCCGGCGTCGAGGATCGACTGCCGAGCCTGCGCGCCGGCCGCTGGCTGCCGGTGAATGCGCTCGCGTTCGGCGAGGACGGGCTGCTGATCCTCGCCAGCGACGGCACGCTCGCGTCGGCCATTGCGCGCAACGCCGAGCTGCTGCCCGTCGACTACCGCGCCCGCGTGCTGCGTCCGCGTGATGACGCGCCGTGGCCCGAGTTGCCGCTCGAAATCGACCTCGAGGGCGAGCCGGTCAGGTTCACGGCCGTCGAGCGTGTGGACGGGTCGGGGACGAACGTGTGGTTCCGCGTGGCGGCAGATCGCCCGCTGCGGCGCGGGGCGATTCGCGCCTTGTTCGACGGCGCAGGCCTGAAGCTGAGCCGGGTCATGCTGGTGAAATGGGGGCCGGTCAGCCTGCCGCGCGACCTGCCGCGCGGTCGCTCCCGGGACTTGAAGGGTGCGGACCTCGACGCGCTGCTGCGACTCGCCGGGCGCGGGGAAGCTGCGGACGGCGAGGGCGCGCGCACCGGTCGGCCGCGCAAGCCGCCGGGCCGCGGAACCCCGTCGCGGCGGCCTACTGCGCGTCGAAGCGGCGGCCGCTGACGCCGCGGCTGTCGGGCCCGAGCAGGTAGAGGAACGGGCCGAGCACGGCCTGCGGCAGCGGCAGCGCATCGGGCGTTTCGCCGGGATACGCCTTGGCGCGCATCGGCGTGCGCATCTTCCCCGGGTTCACGCTGTTGGCGCGGATGTGGGTCGTGGTGTCCGTCTCGTCAGCCAGCACCTGCATCAGGCCTTCCACCGCGAACTTGGACGCCGCATAGGCCCCCCAGTACGCGCGGGCCCGCACCGACACGCCGCTGGTCGTGAACACCACCGAGGCGTCGGGCGACAACCGCAGCAGTGGCAACAACTGCTGGGTGAGGATGAACGCCGCATTCACGTTGACGTGCATGACCTTGAGCCAGGTGACGACGTCGTAGTGCTCGATGGGCGCGCGCTCGCCGAGGGCGGCGGCGGCGTGCACGAGGCCGTCGAGGCGGCCGAATTCGTTGCGCACCGCGTCCGCGAGCGAGCCGTAGTGGCTGGCGTCGGCACGCTCGAGATCCAGCGGCGCAATCGACGGGCGCGGGCCGCCTGTCGCCACGATGGCATCGTAGACGCCCTCGAGTTTCTTCACGTTGCGGCCGGTGAGGATCACGCTGGCGCCGAGCGCGGCGCAGGACTGCGCCAGTGCTCCACCGAGCCCACCGCTGGCGCCGGTGACGAGGATCGATCGTCCCGCGAGCAGCTGGGTCGTGGGCTGGTAGGAGCGAACGTCTGGGTCCGTGGTCAAGGCGGAGTCTCCGTGCATAAGCCTGCGTCACCGATTTCGCATGGCAATTCGCCATGCGGTCCAGAGGCGGGGAAAGGGCGCGAGTTCTGCGCGCCCAGTGTTTGCCGCCGCGTCACGTTCGAGCCGGCGCGCGTGCAGGGCTGCGAGCACCAGGCCGTGGCGCTGCGCGGAGCGCTGCCCTGGGTCGGCCAGCACCAACGGCAGGGCGTCGAGTTCGGCTCGCACCTTGCCGCGCCACTCGCGGGCAAAGTCGCTGGCCGTCAGCCGTCCGGGGTGCTGGCTCAGCGCCGGCGGGTCGATGCCGGCCGCTTCGAGCGCCTGTAGCGGCGCATACAGTCGGCCCCGTGCCAGGTCGCGTTCGAGGTCGTGCAGTAGTTCGGCCTGGCGTACGGCCGACCCGAGCCTGCGCGCGAAGTCGCGCTCTGTGGCGGTGAGTTCGCGGTCGCCCGCCAGCGTCGCGGCGATGAGCGTCTGCAGCGCGCCGGCGGAGCGGTACAGGTAGGCCTCGAGTTCCTGCCACGTCAGGTAGGTGAGTCGCGCAAGCTCGAGGTCGGCGCCGACCAGCCGCTCGTGCAGCAGCGCCGGGTCGGCACCGCGGCAATCGCGCAACGGCAGCAGTGCCTGGCCCAGGGGGTGGCTGGGACGCCCGGCCGCGAGGCGATCGAGCTCGCCGCGCCACCATTGCAGCCTTGCGTGCGCTGCCTCGTGCGACTGGCTGTCGACGATGCGCTTGAGTTCGGCGTCGAACGCGTACAGCGCCTCGACCAGCGACCGGTCCGGTGCGCCGGAGAACAGCACCGCATACCAGCGCAGCGAGCCGGGCGGAACGCCGGCCGAGTCAGGCATCGCTGTGGTTGTCGTTGCCATCGTCCGTGGCCTGGTCCGCGGGGCGAGCGTCGCGGGCCAGCTTGTCGATTGGAGCGAGCTCCTCGATCTCGCGCCCGGGCCGCAAGCCCAGCTCGGTGAACTTGCGGGCGCCGGGCAGCACCTGTCGTTCGAGCGAGCCCACGGCGCTGTTGTAGGCCTCGACGCTCTGCCCGAGCGTACGGCCGATGCGGCCCATATGCTCGCCGAAGCGGGCAAGGCGCTTGTAGAGGTCCTCGGCGAGTTCCTGGATCCGCGCGGCATTCTCGGCGAGCGCATTCTGCCGCCAGCCGTAGGCTACAGCCTTGAGCAGCGCGATGAAGCTGGTTGGCGTGGCGATGATCACGTGCTGGCGGATCGCGTCCTCGAGCAGCGTCGGTACCTCGGTCATCGCAGCGGCCAGGAACTGGTCGCCGGGAATGAACAGCACCACGAATTCCGGGCTGTGCTCGAACTGCGCCCAATACGCCTTGGACGACAGGGCCCGCACACGCTCCGTGACGGCGAGCGCGTGTCGCTTGAGCGCCGCGTCGCGGGCGTCGTCATCTGCTGCCTCGACCGCCGAGAGGTAGGCGTCGAGCGGCGTCTTGACGTCCACCACCAGCTGCCGGCCGTCCGGCATGCTGACGATCATGTCCGGCCGCAACGCGCCGTCTTCACCCGCGACATGCACCTGTTCGATGAAGTCGCAGTGCTCGACCATGCCGGCGAGTTCGGCGAGGCGGCGCAAGGTCATCTCGCCCCACTGGCCGCGCACCTCGGGGCGGCGCAACGCCGTGACGAGGTTGCGCGTCTCGCGTTGCAGCGCCTGCTGGCCGAGAGCCACGCCCTCGAGCGAGGCACGCAGCGCGCCGAAGGTCTCGGCCCGCTCCTTCTCGATGCGGGCGATCTGCTCATGCGTGCGCTGCAACGCCTCGCGCACCGGCGCGAGCATTCCCTCGACCGCCTTCTCACGTTCGGTGAGGTTGCGTTCCGCGAGCTGGCTCTGCTGCGCGAACGCCTGGCGCGCCAGGCGCAGGAACACCTCGCTGTTGTCGCGCAGTGCCTCGGCCGCCGCGGAGTCGAACCCGGCGCGCAATTGCGCGGCGGCGATGTCGAGCGCTTGCTCGCGCTCGCGTGACCGTGCCTCGCTGGTGCCGAGGTCAGCACGAGCCTGGGTGAGCTCGAGTTCCAGCGCATGCACGCGGCGGCGGCCGAGCAGCCAGCCCGCCAGCAGCGCGATCGCCGGCAGCAAGATCAGCAGCAGCAGGCGGAGCTGCGCGTCCGTCATGCGATCGAGGTGATCGCGTCGGCCAGCCGCTGGTCGATCCAGGCAAGCAGTTCGCGGGGCTCGCGAACCACGCCGTGCGGCTGCCACTGTCGTGGATCCTCGTCTGCCGCGATGTAGCCGTAGGCCGCGACCACGGTCGTCATGCCGGCGGCGCGACCGGCCTGGATGTCGCGCTCGGCGTCGCCCACGTACACGCAGCGCTCCGGAGCGACGCCCACGAGACGGGCGGCGTGCAGCAGCGGCAGCGGGTGGGGCTTGCGCTCGGCGACGGTGTCGCCGCTGACTGCACAGGCGGCGCGCCGGTCGAGGCCGAGGGCCGCGAGCAGCGGATCCGTGAGCCAGCCCGGCTTGTTGGTCACGACGCCCCACGGAACGCCGCGAGCTTCGAGGTCGTCCAGCACCGCGTCGAAGCCCGGGAACAGCCGGGTGCCGAGCGCAAGGTTGGCCGCGTACAGCTGCAGGAAGCGCAGGCGCAGCGCCTCGAACACGTCGCCAGTGGCGTCGGGAAAGCCGAGCGACACCAGCCGCATCGCGCCGTGCGACACGACCGGCCGGATGGTGGCCGGAGGCAGCGGATCGAGGCCGTGCTCGGCCCGCAGCAGGTTGAGCGCGCCACCCATGTCGGGGGCGGTGTCGAGCAACGTGCCGTCGAGGTCGAGCAGCAGTGCGGTGGGGACACTCAAGAGACCGTCCCCTCCGGGGAGCGGCGGAAATGCATCAGGTAGTTCACTCCGGCGTCGTCCGTGAGGCGTGCCTTGCGGGAGAACGGATCGTAATCGAGGCCGGCGATGTCGATGCGTGCCAGCCCCGCGTCGCGTGCCCAGGCCGCGAGCTCCGAGGGACGGATGAACTTCTCATAGGTATGAGTGCCCGTCGGCAGCAGGCGCAGCACGTACTCCGCACCGAGGATCGCCATCACGTAGGCGCGCGGCGTGCGGTTCAGCGTCGAGACGAACACGTCGCCGCCCGGGCGCACCAGCGCGCCGAGTGCCGCCACCACCGCGCCCGGATCCGGGACGTGCTCGAGCATTTCCATGCAGGTCACGACGTCATAACGGCCGGCATGGTCGGCCGCATGCGCCTCGGCGGACTCCAGCCGGTAGTCCACCTGGACGCCCGACTCGAGCGCGTGCAGGCGAGCCACGCTCAGCAATTCGTCGGCGAGGTCGAGACCGACCACGCGGGCACCCTTCGCGGCCATCGCCTCGGCCAGCAATCCGCCGCCGCAGCCGACATCGACCACCGCGCGGCCAGCGAGTGCGCCACTGCGCTCCACATATGCGAGCCGCACTGGATTGAGATCGTGCAGCGGCCGCATTTCGCCTTCCGGGTCCCACCAGCGGCTGGCCGCGGAGCGGAAGCGCGCGATCTCGGCCGCGTCGACGTTGGCATGGTCAGTCATCGGCAGAAGCCTCCTCGGCCGCGGTCGCATCGAGCCGCTTGCGCCACGCTTCGGCCCGGGCCAGCACGGCGGATTCGTCGAGGCACCGCAGGTGACGGTCGGCCAGCAGCTGTCGCCCCGCGACCCAGGTGTCGGTCACCTGCTGCGAGGACGCGGCATAGATCACTGCGGTTACGGGGTCGTGCACCGGCCAGCTGCGGGCCGCATGCAGGTCGATGCAGCACAGGTCGGCCCACTTGCCGGGCTCGAGACTGCCGGTCACCTCGCCGAGGCCGAGCGTACGCGCGCCTTCGAGCGTCGCCATGCGCAGCAGGTCGGCCGCCACGAGGTCGCCGGGCGTGGCGGCCATGCCGGAGGACACGAGCCCAGCCATGCGCGCCTCGGCCAGCAGGTCGAGATCGTTGTTCGAGGCGGCTCCATCGGTGCCGAGCGCCACGCGCACGCCGCGGCCGAGCAACTGCGCCACCGGGCACACGCCCGAGCCGAGCTTGAGGTTCGATTCCGGGCAATGCACCACGCTCGCGCCGCACTCGGCGAGCGTGTCGAGGTCGCCGGCGTCGGCCTGGGTCATGTGAATCGCGATCAGCTGCGGGCTGGCGAGCCCGAGTTCCGCGAGCCGCGCCAGCGGCCGGCGCCCGTGCGCCTGGAGGCTCGCCTCGATCTCCCAGGTCGTCTCGTGCAGGTGCATCGCGACCGGCAGGTCGAGTTCGTCCGCGAGCCGCCGCACGCGTGTCAGCGTGCCGTCGGATGCGGAGTAGGGCGCGTGCGGCGCGAAGTGCACGGCGATCAACGGGTCGCCTTTGTACTCGTCGCGCAGGTGCATGCCGCGGTCGATGTACTCGTCGGGTGTCGAGGCCCAGCGCGTCGCGGCCTCGGTCACGATCAGCCCGACGCTGGCGCGCATACCCGCCGCGGCGGCTGTCTGGGCCACGGCGTCCGGGAACAGGTGCATGTCGGCGAAGCAGGTGATGCCGCCGCGCAGCATCTCGGCGATGGCGAGCGAGGTGCCGTCGCGGACGTACTCCTCGTCGATCCAGCGGCGCTCCATCGGCCACACCGCCGCGCGCAGCCAGCGCCCGAGCGGCAGGTTTTCCGCTCGACCGCGCAGCAGCACCATGGCCGCGTGCGTGTGGGCATTCACCAGCCCGGGCAGCAGCACGTGGGTCGGCCGGTCGATGACCTCGCGCGCGTCGAACCGGGTGCGGGCGACGTCCGCCGGCAGCACCGCGACGATCCGCCCGCCCTGCATCGCGACCGCGTGGTCCTCGAGCACGGTGCCGGCCGGCTCGACCGGAACGACCCAGCGAGCGGTGACGAGCGTATCGACGGGCTGCATGGGAACCGGGCCGTGGAAGGGGGCCGCTATGTTATCATTTCCTGTCTTTTACCCGGCCCAGCAAGGCCCATTTTCCCGCACGGAATCCATGGCTGAAATCGCCCGCGAAATCCTGCACGTCAACCTCGAAGACGAGATGAAGCAGTCGTACCTCGATTACGCGATGAGCGTGATCGTGGGGCGCGCGCTGCCGGACGTCCGCGACGGCCTCAAGCCGGTGCATCGGCGCGTCCTGTACGCGATGCGCGAGCTCGGCAACGAGTGGAACAAGTCGTACAAGAAGTCGGCCCGCGTCGTCGGCGACGTCATCGGCAAATACCATCCGCACGGCGACACGGCGGTGTACGACACCATCGTGCGCATGGCGCAGCCGTTCTCGATGCGCTACCTGCTGGTCGACGGCCAGGGCAACTTCGGCTCGGTCGACGGCGACGCCCCGGCGGCCATGCGCTACACCGAGGTGCGCATGTCGCGCCTCGCCGGCGAGCTGCTCGCCGACATCGACAAGGAAACGGTCGACTTCGTCCCGAACTACGACGAGTCGGAGTCGGAGCCGTCGGTGCTGCCGACGCGCGTGCCGAACCTGCTGGTGAACGGTTCCTCGGGCATCGCGGTGGGCATGGCCACCAACATCCCGCCGCACAACCTCACCGAGGTGATCGACGCCTGCGTCGCGCTGATCGACAACCCGGCGATCACCATCCCCGAGCTGATGGAATTCATTCCCGGGCCGGATTTTCCTACCGCCGGCATCATCAACGGCGCCCGCGAGATCTACAACGCCTACACCACCGGTCGTGGCCGGATCGTGGTGCGCGCCCGCACCGAAGTCGAGGAGATCGACGACCACGGCCGCGAGGCGATCATCGTCACCGAGCTGCCGTACCAGGTGAACAAGGCCCGCCTGCTCGAGCGCATCGCCGAGCTGGTGCGCGGCAAGCTGATCGAGGGCATCTCGGAGCTGCGCGACGAGTCCGACAAGGACGGCATGCGCGTGGTGATCGAGCTCAAGCGCGGCGAGAACGCCGACATCCTGCTCAACAACCTGTACAAGCAGACGCCGATGGAATCGGTGTTCGGCGTGAACATGGTCGCGCTGCAGGACGGCCAGCCGAAGCTGATGAACCTGAAGGACTTCATCGAGGCCTTCATCCGGCATCGCCGCGAGATCGTCACGCGCCGCACCGTGTTCGACCTGCGCAAGGCACGCGAGCGGGGCCACATCCTCGAAGGCCTCGCCATCGCGCTCGCCAACATCGACGACGTGATCGCGCTGATCAAGGCGTCGCCGACGCCCGCCGAAGCCAAGGCCGGCCTGCTGGCCCGAGCCTGGACCTCGGGCGTCGTGCCCGAGATGCTCGAGCGCGCCGGGGCCATCCAGACGCGGCCCGACGGGCTCGGCAGCGAGTACGGCCTGCACGCGGACGGCTATCACCTCTCCGAGGCCCAGGCCCAGGCGATCCTCGACCTGCGCCTGCACCGCCTCACCGGCCTCGAGCAGGACAAGATCCTGGTCGAGTACGGTGAGCTGCTCGAGCTGATCCGCGACCTCAGCGACATCCTCGCGCGCCCCGAGCGCCTGCTCGAGGTGATCCGCCAGGAGTTGCTCGCCATCCGCGAGCAGTACGGCGACGAGCGCCGCACGCGCATCGAGGTCGACGAGTCCGACCTGACGATCGAAGACCTCATCACCCCCGAGGACGTGGTCGTCACGCTGTCGCACGGCGGCTACGCCAAGGCGCAGCCCGTGAGCGAGTACCGCGCGCAGGGCCGCGGCGGTCGCGGCAAGTCCGCCACCGCCATGAAGGACGAGGACTTCATCGACAAGCTGTTCGTGGCGAACACCCACGACACGCTGCTGTGCTTCTCCAACCTCGGCCAGCTGTACTGGCTCAAGGTCTACCGACTGCCGCAGGCGGGCCGCGGCTCGCGCGGCAAGCCGATCGTGAATCTGCTGCCCCTCGAGCCGGAAGAACGCATCACCGCGGTGCTGCCGATCCGCGAGTACGAGGAGGGCCGCTTCGTGTTCATGGCGACCGCCGCCGGCACGGTGAAGAAGACGCCGCTGGTCGCGTTCTCGCGACCGCGCGCAGCCGGCATCATCGCCGTGGACCTCGAGCCGGGCGAGAAGCTCGTCGGCGTCGCCATCACCGACGGCACGCGCGACGTGATGCTGTGCAGCTCCGAGGGCAAGGCGGTCCGCTTCTACGAGGACGAAGTGCGCGCCATGGGCCGCAACGCCGCCGGCGTGCGCGGCATCCGCCTGCCGGAAGGCGAGGTCGTGATCTCGCTGATCATCCCCGACCCGGACGGCCTGATCCTCACCGCGTCGGAGAACGGCTTCGGCAAGCTCACGCCGGTCGAGGAGTTCCCGGTGCACGGCCGCGGTGGCCAGGGCGTGATTGCCATGCAGACCACGGAGCGCAACGGCCGCCTCGTGGCCGCCACGCAGGTCGCCACGACCGACGAGCTGATGCTGATGAGCTCGAGCGGCACGCTGGTGCGCACCCGCGCCGGCGAAATCTCAGTGCTCGGACGCAATACCCAGGGCGTGCGACTGATCCGGCTCGACGACGGCGAACGGCTGGTCGGCGTGGAGCCGGTCGAACCGGAGAACGGCGAGCCAGGCGAGGGTGACGGCGAGGCCGTCGACGGGGCCGCTGCGGACGCAGGTTCGGCCGCGGAGCCGCCGGATCCGGTGTGACTGATGCGGGTCCGCCCGGGCTGACGGCCCGGCCGCGGGCCCTGTTACACTGCGCTGCAACATTGGCTGGGAGTCCTGCCCGCATGAGCCGCGTATTCAATTTCAGTGCCGGACCGGCCGCGTTGCCGGTCGAAGTCCTCGAACAGCTGCGTGAGGAGATGCTCGACTGGCACGGGCAGGGCATGTCCGTGATGGAGATGAGCCATCGCGGCAAGGCGTTCGTCGGCATCGCCGAGCAGGCCGAGGCGGACCTGCGCGAGCTGCTCGCCGTGCCCGCCAGCTACAAGGTGCTGTTCCTGCAGGGTGGTGCGACCGCGCAGTTTGCGGCGATCCCGTACAACCTCGCCGCCCCGGGCGCAGTCGCCGACTACGTCAACACCGGCGCCTGGTCGAAAAAGGCGATCGCCGAGGCGAAGCGTTACTGCAAGGTGAACGTCGCGGCCGACGCCGGCGGCAAATACTGCACGGTGCCCGCGCGCGACACCTGGCAGCTGACGCCCAACGCCGCCTACGTGCACTACACGCCGAACGAGACCATCGGCGGCGTCGAGTTCCCGTTCATTCCGGACGTCGGCGACGTGCCGCTGGTAGCGGACTTCTCATCGACCATCCTGTCGCGGCCGCTCGACGTCAGTCGCTTCGGCGTGATCTATGCGGGCGCGCAGAAGAACATCGGCCCGGCCGGCCTGGTGGTGGTGATCGTGCGCGAGGACCTGCTGGGTCGCGCGCGGCCCGAGACGCCGACAGTGTTCGACTGGAAAGCGATGGCCGCCGACGGCTCGATGCTGAACACGCCTGCCACCTACAGCTGGTACGTGGCCGGCGCCGTCTTCCAGTGGATCAAGCGCCAGGGCGGGCTCGCCGCGATCGAACGCCTGAACCGAGCCAAGGCCGAGAAACTCTATGCCGCGATCGACGGTTCGGGCTTCTACCAGAACCCGGTCACGAAGGACTGCCGTTCGTGGATGAACGTCCCGTTCACGCTGCCGAGCGACGCGCTCGACAAGCCGTTCCTCGAGGGTGCCAAGGCCGCCGGGCTCGTCTCCCTTGCGGGACACCGCTCGGTGGGCGGCATGCGTGCCAGCATCTACAACGCCATGCCGATGGCGGGCGTGGAGGCGCTGGTGGAGTTCATGGGTGAGTTCCAGCGCAAGCACGGGTAAGGCTGGAAAGCGGGTAGCGGATCAGCGGGTAGCGGATAGTCAGAGGCCGACGCATCGGCCGGCATGTTCTCCAGACGTTCGCTGCCGTCCTAAAGCCCCTTTCTATTACCCCTCCTTTCACTATTTGCCGCAGATCCTCTACCATCACGCAATCCGCTATCCGCTATCCACCAGTCCACTTCCGCATGTCCTTCAAGATCCTTACTCTCAACAACATCTCCGTGCAGGGCCTCGAGCGCCTGCCGCGGGAGCGCTACGAAGTGGCCTCGGAGATCGGCCATCCGGACGCGATCCTGCTGCGCTCGGCGGACATGCACGCCATGGACATCCCGGCGAGCGTGCTGGCCGTGGCGCGGGCCGGGGCGGGCACCAACAACGTGCCGGTCGCCAAGCTGAGCCGCCGCGGCGTGCCGGTGTTCAACGCTCCGGGCGCCAACGCCAACGCGGTCAAGGAACTGGTGCTGGCGGGCCTGTTCCTCTCGGCGCGCAACATCTGCCAGGCGTGGGGCTACGTGCGCGGGCTCGAGGGCGACGACCACGCCGTCGAGGAGGCGGTCGAGAAGGGCAAGAAGAAATTCGTCGGTCACGAGTTGCCGGGCCGCACGCTCGGCGTCGTGGGCCTCGGCGCGATCGGCGTCGAGGTGGCCAACGCGGCGCTCGGCCTGCGCATGAAGGTGCTGGGCTACGATCCGCAGATCACGGTGCAGCGCGCCTGGCAGCTGTCGTCGGGCGTCGAGCAGGCGCTGAGCCTCGATGACCTGTTCGCACGCTGCGACATGGTCACCGTGCACGTACCGTTGGTGGATGCCACGCGCGGCCTGGTGAACGAGGCGCGCCTCAAGCTGATGCGCCCGGGCGGCACGGTGCTGAACTTCGCCCGCGCGGCGATCGTGGACGAGTCGGCCATACTGGCCTCGCTCGATGCCGGCCACCTTGCGGCCTACGTGTGCGATTTCCCGACCCGCGCGGCGAAGAACCACCCGAAGGTCGTGGCGCTGCCGCACCTCGGTGCCTCCACCGGCGAGGCGGAGGAGAACTGCGCGATCATGGTCGCGGACACGCTGCGCGACTTCCTCGAGAACGGCAACGTGCGCAACTCGGTGAACTTCCCCGAGGCGGTGCTGCCGCGGGCGGGCGCGTGCCGCCTCGCGATCGCCAACGACAACGTGCCGAACATGGTGGGCCAGATCTCCACCTGTCTCGCCGAGGCGAAGCTCAACATCGCCGACCTGCTCAACAAGTCGCGCGGCGATCTGGCGTACACCCTCATCGACATCGATGCGCCGGTCCCGGCGGACGTGCTCGCGCGGCTGCGCGCCATCCCGGGCGTGCTGTCGGCACGGGCGCCGTAAGGAGAACACGCATGGCGCGTCGCAAGGCTCCGGTCCGGGCTGCGGGTTCGCGCCGCGCAGCCGCGGACGCCGTCGCGAAGAAGCCGGCGCTCGAGTCGATCCGTGAGCGCATCGACGGCATCGATGCCGCAGCTGCACGCACTCATCAACGAGCGGGCGCGGCTCGCCCAGCAGGTGGGCATCTCCAAGCACGCGGCGGGCCACACCGTCGATTTCTACCGGCCGGAGCGCGAAGCACAGGTGCTGCGCATGGCGATCGAGCGCAACCGTGGCGAGCGTGGTCCGTTGCGCGACGAGGAGATCGTGCGGCTGTTCCGCGAGATCATGTCGGCGTGCCTCGCGCAGCAGGAGCCGCTCAAGGTGGCGTTCCTCGGGCCCGAGGGCACCTTCACGCAGCAGGCCGTCTTCAAGCAGTTCGGCCACTCGGTGCGCGCCTTGCCGCTCACCTCGATCGAGGAAGTGTTCCACGAAGTGGAGGCCGGCACGGCCGACTTCGGCGTGGTGCCGATCGAGAACTCCAGCGAAGGCACGGTCAACAACACGCTCGACATGTTCCTGACCTCGCCGCTCGGCATCTGCGGCGAAGTCGAGCTGCGCGTCCATCACAACCTGATGGGCCAGATGACCGCGCTCGGCGACGTGCAGCGCGTCTGCGCCCACCCGCAGGCGCTGGCGCAATGCCGCGGCTGGCTGAGCGAGAACCTCCCCGGCGTCGAGCGCGTGCCTGTGTCGAGCAACGCGGAAGGCGCGCGGCGCGCGCGCGACGAGGAGGGTACCGCGGCGATCGCGCCGATGGCTGCGGCGGAACTCTACGCGCTGAACGTGCTGGTACCGGAGATCGAGGACCGCGCCGACAACACCACGCGCTTCCTGGTGCTCGGGCGCAAGCCGTTCCCGCCGAGCGGGCAGGACAAGACCACGCTGCTGGTGTCGGGTGCGCACACTGATGCCCCCGGCGCGCTGTTCCGCCTGCTCGAGCCGCTGGCCAAGCACGCGATCAGCATGACGCGCATCGAGTCGCGGCCGTCCCGACGCCGCAAGTGGGACTACGTGTTCTTCATCGACGTCGAGGGGCACGCCGCGAGCGAGCCGCTCGCCACGGCGCTCGGCCAGCTGAAGGGCCAGGCCTCGCTGTGCCGGGTGCTCGGTTCGTATCCGCGCGCCATCCTCTGACCATGGCCCGATTCGTCGTCGCACCGGGCGGGCAGGTGGCAGGACGGTTGCGCGTTCCCGGCGACAAGTCCATCTCGCACCGGGCGTTGATGTTCGCCGCCATCGCGTCCGGTCGCACCCGCGTGACCGGATTTCTCGAGGGTGAGGACTGCCTGTCGACGCTGCAGGCGGTGGCCCGGCTCGGTGTCACCGTGCAGCGTCCTTCCCCGGGCGAGGTGATCGTCGATGGCGTCGGCCTGCACGGCTTGCGCGGGCCGCAGGGCGTGCTCGACATGGGCAACGCCGGCACGGCGATGCGGCTGTTCATGGGTCTGCTGGCCGCGCAGCCGTTCGACAGTGAACTAGTGGGCGACTCGTCGCTGATGCGGCGCCCGATGGAACGCGTGGCGAAACCTCTGCGCACCATGGGCGCGAGGATCGAGACAATGGACGGCCGTCCGCCGGTGCGCATCCGCGGCGGGGCAGCGCTGCAGGGCATCCACTACGACATGCCGGTGGCCAGTGCCCAGGTGAAGTCGGCGGTGCTGCTCGCCGGACTGTATGCGCAGGGTGAGACCACGGTGGTCGAGCCAGCCGTCACGCGCGATCACACCGAGCGCATGCTGCAGGGCTTCGGTGCCGAGGTGCTGGCGCGTGGCGGCACCGTCACCGTGCGCCCGCCGGCTCGCCTCGAGGCGGCCGACGTCGCGGTGCCCGGGGACTTTTCTTCCGCAGCGTTCTTCATCGTCGCGGCCTGCATCGGGGCGCGCGAGCCGGTCGTGATCGAGGGCGTGGGCGTTAATCCGACCCGGACCGGCCTGCTCGAGATGCTGGCGCTGATGGGGGCCGACCTTCGATTGGTGAACCATCGGACGGCCGGCGCCGAGCCGGTGGCCGACATCGAGGTGCGCCCGGCGCGGTTGCGGGGCGTGCGCGTGCCGGAGCGGCTGGTGCCGCTCGCCATCGACGAGTTCCCGGCGCTGTTCATCGCGGCGGCCTGTGCCGAGGGCGAGACGCTGGTGACCGGCGCCGAGGAACTGCGCGTGAAGGAGAGCGACCGCATCGCCGTCATGGCCCGCGGGCTCGACGTGGTCGGCGTGCGCAACGAAGTGTTGCCCGACGGGCTGCGCATCGAGGGCGGCCCGATCGGCGGCGGCGTAGTGGACAGCCACGGCGACCACCGGGTCGCGATGTCGTTCGCCATGGCCAGCCTGCGGGCCTCGGCTCCGATCGAGATTCTCGACGTGGCCAACGTGGCCACCTCCTTCCCCGGCTTCGCGGACCTCGCCCGGTCGGCGGGCCTGCCACTGTCTGAGGGGACGGTCTCTTGAGTGTCCCCGCCACTGGGGACACTCAAGAGACCGTCCCCTCCGGAGCCCCTGTCATCGCCATCGACGGGCCGAGCGGGTCGGGCAAGGGCACGATCGCCCGCCTGCTCGCCGGGCGGCTGGGCTGGCACCTGCTCGACAGTGGTGCTCTCTACCGGCTCACCGCGCTGGCCGGCGCCGCACGCAGACTCGACCCGGCCGACGAACCGGGCCATGCGGCGGTCGCCGGCACCCTGGACGTCCGCTTCGAGGTGGAGCCGGGCACGGGCGGGGAACGCGTCCTGCTCGACGGCCGGGACGTCACCCGGGAACTACGGGCGGAGTCGACCGGCAACATGGCCTCGGTCGTCGCGGTCATGCCCGCCGTGCGGGCCGCGCTGCTCGATCGCCAGAGGGCGTTCGACCAGCCGCCGGGCCTGGTCGCCGACGGCCGCGACATGGGCACGGTGGTTTTCCCGGCCGCCGCACTCAAGGTGTTCCTGACCGCCAGCCCCGAGGAACGTGCCCGCAGGCGCTATAACCAGTTGAAAGAAAAGGGACTTGCTGCTAATCTCGCCGGCCTTTCGCAGGAAATCCTCGAACGGGACAGGCGCGATTCCGCCCGGTCCGTGGCGCCCCTGCGGCCCGCCACGGACGCGGTCGTCATCGACTCGACCGGCATGACGGTCGACGATGTGCTGAACCGCATCCTCGCTCTCGCCCGAGGCACTTTCCCCGCGATCTGAGTTGCCGTCGACACCTCGCCGCGCGAGCGGTGGGGTGTCTTCGTCTAAGTCGCCTGGCAGGACGCTGGTGCGGTTTCATCAACCCTTCGCGGGCGGGATGCCGGCGGAGCAACGCAATGGGCCGCGTGGCCCTGGAAGCAGTAATGACCGAGCTCATGACCGAAAGTTTTGCCCAGATGTTCGAAGAGAGCCTGGCGAGTCAGCGGATTCGCCCGGGCCAGATCCTCACCGGCCGCGTGATCGAGGTCACCCCCGACGTGGTCGTGGTGAGCGCCGGACTCAAGTCCGAAGCCGTCATCCCCACCGCGCAGTTCAAGAACGAGCGCGGCGAGATCGAAGTGAAGGTCGGCGACGACGTCGAGGTGGCCCTCGACAGCGTCGAAGACGGCTCCGGCGAAACGCGCCTGTCGCGCGAAAAGGCCAAGCGGGCCCGCACCTGGGAGCGCCTCGAGACGGCGTTCGAGAAGGGCGAGGTCGTCACCGGCCTCATCAACGGCCGCGTCAAGGGCGGTTTCACCGTCGAGATCGATTTCGTGCGCGCCTTCCTGCCGGGCTCGCTCGTGGACGTGCGCCCCGTGCGCGACCCGAGCTACCTCGAGGGCAAGACGCTCGAGTTCAAGGTCATCAAGCTCGACCAGAAGCGCAACAACGTCGTGGTCTCGCGCCGCGCCGTCGTCGAGCAGGAATACAGCGCCGAGCGCAGCGAGCTGCTCGAGAAGCTGCAGGAAGGCGCGGTCATCAAGGGCGTGGTCAAGAACCTCACCGACTACGGTGCGTTCGTCGACCTCGGCGGCATCGACGGCCTGCTGCACATCACCGACATGGCGTGGAAGCGCGTCAAGCATCCGTCGGAAGTCGTCAACGTCGGCGACGAGATCGACGTGCGCATCCTCAAGTTCGACCGCGAGCGCCAGCGCGTCAGCCTCGGGCTGAAGCAGCTCGGCGCCGACCCGTGGCAGAACATCGCTCGCCGTTATCCGTCGGGCACGCGCCTGTTCGGCAAGGTCACGAACATCGCCGACTACGGCTGCTTCGTCGAGATCGAGGAAGGCGTCGAGGGCCTGGTGCACGTCTCCGAGATGGACTGGACGAACAAGAACGTCAATCCGTCCAAGGTCGTGCACATCGGCGAGGAAGTCGAGGTCATGGTGCTCGACATCGACGAGGAGCGCCGCCGCATCTCGCTCGGCATCAAGCAGTGCAAGCCGAACCCGTGGCGCGAGTTCGCGGACAACTACAACCGCGGCGACCGCGTCAACGGCCAGATCCGCTCGATCACCGACTTCGGCCTGTTCATCGGGCTGCCGGGCGGCATCGACGGCCTGGTGCACCTGTCCGACCTCTCCTGGGACGTCCCGGGCGAAGAGGCGGTGCGCGGCTACCAGAAGGGCCAGACGGTCGAGGCCATCGTGGTCGCGATCGATCCCGAGCGCGAGCGCATCTCGCTCAGCGTCAAGCAGCTCGCCAAGGACCCGTTCTCGTCCTGGATCGCCGAGCACCCGAAGGGCACCATCGTGCGCGGCCTCGTGCGCGAGGTGGACGCGAAGGGCGCGGTGGTGGACCTCGGCGGCGGCATCGACGGCTACCTGCGTGCCTCCGAGCTGTCGCGTGACCGCGTCGAGGACGCCCGCGCGTTGCTGAAGGTCGGCGACGAGGTGGAGGCCAAGTTCACGGCCGTGGACCGCAAGGTCCGCTCCATCGCGCTGTCGATCAAGGCGAAGGACATGGCCGAGGAACAGGAAGCCATGCAGAACTACCGGTCGGATTCGTCCACCGGCACGAGCCTCGGCGACCTGCTCAAGGAGCAGATCTCAGGCCAGTAAGAGCCAAGGTGGCGGCGGCGGCGGGCCTCGATGCCCGTCGCCGCCGTCCGCACCGAGAACGACAAGGACCAGACCGCGGGGAGATTCCGAGTGGACGGCGAGCGCAGCATGACCAAGTCTGAGCTCATCGAGCTCATCGCCGCGAAGCAGAGCCACCTGCCGGCGAAGGACGTCGAGCTGGCGGTGAAGCAGATCCTGGAGATCATGAGCGACGCGCTCGCCCAGGGGCAGCGCATCGAGATCCGCGGCTTCGGCAGCTTCAGCCTGCACTTCCGCCCGCCGCGCCAGGGTCGCAACCCCAAGACCGGCGAGACCGTCGCGCTCGCCGGCAAGTACGTGCCGCATTTCAAGCCCGGCAAGGACCTGCGCGAGCGCGTCAACGATCCCCTCGACGAGCCCCGCAGCGCCGAGCAGCCGCTCGCGGCCGTCTAGGACGGCGCCGCCTCGTGTTGCGGCGGGTCGCCTTCATCGTCGCGCTGCTGCTGCTGTTCACCGCGGCGGTGCTGTTCACTGCGCTCAACCAGCAGCGCTTCCAGATCGATGTCGGCGTCACGCGATTCGCCGTGTCCTCCGGCCTCGCCCTCGTGATCACGTTTGCTGCCGGGCTGCTGGCCGGCGCCCTGTGGCGCTCGAGCTGGATCGCGCGGCTGCTGGCGGAGCGCGGCCGGCTGCGCAACGCGTTGCGCCTCGCCGAGGCACGGCGCCCGGCGACACAATCCTCTACGGACTCCCGCTGACGCCGTGAACACCTTCTGGATGGTGTTCACGGGCACGCTCGCCGCCGGCTGGGGTGCCACGGCTGCCTATGGCGAGTACCGGCGTCGTCGGCGTGCACGCCGCCGTGAGCGTTACCTCGACGGCCTGCGGTTCCTGCTCGACGACAAGCCCGAGCGGGCGCTCGAGGTGTTCCTCGGGCTCGCCGCGAACGACGACGAGACCATCGACACGCACTTCGCGCTCGGCAGCCTGTATCGCCGGCGCGGCGAGGTGGACCGCGCCATCCGCGTCCACCAGCACCTCGTCGACCGGCCGGGCATCGATCCGCGTTACCGCGATGCGGCGATGTCGGAGCTGGCACGCGACTACATGCGCGCCGGGTTGTACGACCGAGCCGAGAAGCTGCTGCTGCAACTGGCCGAGCAGGGCCGCGATCCGGCCGGCGCGCTGGCGCACCTGGTGCGCGTGCACGAACTGCAGCACGACTGGACGCAAGCGGCGACGGCGCACGATCGCCTGCGAACCATCGGCGTGCCGCAACAGCCGGTGGCGATCGCCCATTATCACTGCGAGCTGGCCGAGGCCGCCATCGCGGAGCGCGATCTCGACGGCGCGCGCGAACACCTGCGGCGCGCACGCCAGGAGCAGCGCGACTTCGGCCGCAGCGCGATCCTGCGCGGCGACCTCGCGCGCATGCAGGGCGACCCGCAGCTCGCGCTGCAGCTCTACCGGCGCGTGGTGCGGCGCGACTTCCACCTGCTGGCGCTGGTGCTGCCGCGGCTCGCGGATGCGGCGAAGCAGGCGGGTGATGCGCTTGCCTTCGGCGAAGCCCTGGGCGAGCTTCTCCAGAACGGGCTCGCCAGTCGCTCGGAGATCGCCTATGCCGCCATCGTCAGCGGCTACTACGACGATCCCGTAATCCTCGAGTGCGTGCGCGAGTGGCTCCTGGCTGACAACGACCTGAAGGACATCACCAGCGCGCTGCTGCCCGGCAGCACCGAGCCGAGTGACGATCAGCTGCGTGCCGTGGCGAATGCGATGCGCAATGTAGTCCTGCGGCACGCGCGATATCGCTGCAGCGAGTGCGGCCTCGACAGCTCGAGCTTCCTGTGGCAGTGCCCCGGTTGCCAGTCCTGGGAGACGTTGCGCGGCATCGCGGCGCTGGAGTTCCTGCCGCGCGCGGCCAGGCCCGAGAGCGAGCGGATAGGGATAGGGGACAGGGGACAGTGTCGGAGGTGCAGCGGCAACAATCGAGGGCCGCGCTCTTCTTCACTGTCCCCGTCCCCTGTCCCCTGTCCCCTATTTCTGCTCCAACGCGTCGCTTTTGCGCCTGCATTCGCGCACGCGCTCCGTTAGCGTTGTCTCGACCGCACCCGCTTCGGGACTGCGGCACGGAAGCCCAAGGAGACAGCGATGAAAAGGAACTCGCGCGCACTCGTCCAGGCCCTGGTCGCGGCGCTGCTGCCGGTCGGTGCCTGGGCCGGTCCGGTCAACGTCAACACTGCCGATGCGGCCACGCTCGCCAGGGAGCTCGACGGCATCGGTCCGGCGAAGGCGCAGGCGATCGTCGATTACCGCGGCAAGAACGGTCCGTTCCGCGCTGCCGAGGACCTGCTCAAGGTGCAAGGCATCGGCGAGCGGGTCCTGGAGCAGAATCGCGCCAACATCCGCCTCGACCGCGCAGGGGCGGCGCCTGCAGCCGGCAAGCCTGCACCTGCGGCAAAGAAAGCTGCGCCAGGCGGCTGACGCGACCGGCGCCGGGCTGCCGACCGCGAACGGCAGCCCGGCTCACCGGTCGTTCAATGGAGCCGGTCGGCCGGATCCGCTATCATCCCGGGCCTTCCCCGGGGTGAAGCAGGGATTCCGCATGACTCGCATCAGGACGGCCGTCTTTCCCGTAGCGGGGCGCGGCACGCGCTTCCTGCCCGCCACCAAGGCGAGTCCGAAGGAGATGCTGCCGATCGTCGACAAGCCGCTGATCCAGTACGCGGCCGAGGAAGCCCTGGCGGCAGGCGTGGAGAAGCTGGTGTTCATCACCGGCTACGCCAAGCGCGCCATCGAGGACCACTTCGACACCGACCACGAGCTCGAGAAGGAACTCGAGGCGCAGGGCAAGCTTGACCTGCTCGACGCGGTGCGCGGCATCGTGCCCTCGTACGCGAGCTGCATCTACATTCGCCAGCCGGCGCCGCTCGGCCTCGGCCACGCGGTGCTGTGCTCGCGCCCGGTCGTCGGCGACGAGCCATTCTTCATCCACCTCGCCGACGACCTGATCGACGCCGCCGAGCCGTGCCTCAAGCAGATGGGACGCGTCTTCGCCGACCACCGTGCGAGCGTGCTGGGCGTGGAGACGGTGGACCCGAACGACACGGACAAGTACGGCATCGTGGCCTCGGAACTCGTCGGTGAGCGCCTGTCACGGGTGACGAGCATCGTCGAAAAGCCGCACCCGGACGTGGCGCCGTCCAACCTCGCGGTGGTCGGCCGTTACCTGCTGACGCCGGGCATTTACGACAAGCTCGCGACCACCGGTCGGGGTGCCGGCGGCGAGATCCAGCTCACCGACGGCATCGCCGCGCTGCTGGCCGAGGAGACCGTGTACGCCTACGCGTTCGAAGGTCGCCGCTACGACTGCGGCTCCAAGCTCGGCTATCTCGAGGCCACCGTCGAGTTCGGCCTCAAGCACGAGCAACTGGGCGACCGCTTCGCGAACTTCCTCGCGCGGCTCGTCGCCGACCGCCTGCGTCGCTGAGTCGCGGGCCCGACCGGAGCACCGACCGATGACGAACAACCAGGACCTGCAGCAGCGGCGCGACGCCGCCTTCGCCCGCGGACTCGGCAACCAGCTGCCGGTGTACGTCGAACGCGCGCGCAATGCCGAGTTGTGGGACGTGGAGGGCCGGCGCTACATCGATTTTGCCGGCGGCATCGCCGTGCTCAATACCGGGCACCTGCACCCGAAGGTGCAGGCGGCGGTGGCGAAGCAGCTCGAGGCGTTCAGCCACACCTGCCTGATGATCACGCCGTACGAGGTCGCGGTGGAGCTGGCCGAGAAGCTCAACCGGCTCGCGCCGGGCCCGACGCCCAAGAAAGCGATTTTCGTCACCACCGGCGCTGAGGCGGTCGAAAACACGATCAAGATCGCGCGGGCGCATACGGGCCGCTCGGCGGTGATCGCGTTCGGCGGCGGCTTCCATGGCCGCACCTTCATGGCCATGGCGCTCACCGGCAAGGTGGTCCCGTACAAGGCAGGCTTCGGGCCGTTTCCGGCCGAGGTCTACCACGCGCCGTTCCCGATCGCGTATCACGGCGTTAGCGTGCAGGACAGCCTCGACGCGCTCGAGCACATCTTCAAGTACGACGTCGAGCCGGCGCGCGTCGCCGCGATCATCATCGAGCCGGTGATGGGCGAGGGCGGCTTCTATATCGCGCCGCCGGAATTCCTCCGCGCATTGCGTCGGCTGTGCGATCAGCACGGCATCGTGCTGGTCGTCGACGAGATCCAGACCGGCTTTGCGCGTACCGGGAAGTTGTTCGCGATCGAGCACGCCGGCGTCGAGCCCGACCTGATGACCATGGCCAAGAGCCTGGCGGGCGGATTCCCGCTCGCGGCGGTCGTCGGCAAGGCGCACATCATGGACGCCCCGGGCCCGGGCGGCCTCGGCGGTACGTACGCCGGTTCGCCGATCGCCTGTGCCGCCGGTCTCGCGGTGCTCGAAGCGATCGAGCAGGAGAACCTCTGCGCCCGTGCCGTGTCGATCGGCGAGACGATGATGGGCAGCGTTGCGCGAACTGCAGCGCGAGCTGTCCTGCGTCGGCGAGGTCCGTAGCCTCGGGGCGATGGTGGCGATGGAGCTCGTCAAGAACCGCGATCCGCACGCGCCCGATGCCGACCTGACCAAGGCACTGACGAAGCGCGCGGCGGAGAAGGGGCTGGTGCTGCTGTCGTGTGGGCTGTACGGCAACGTGATCCGCTTCCTGGTGCCGCTCACCGCGTCGGATGCGATCGTGCGCGAAGGGCTGGGCCTCGTCGCCGAGTCGCTGCGGGAGCTGACCGGTGCAACGGCGCAGGGTGGCCGTCAACGCCTGATCCGGTGATGACAGCACTCGGTGCAGAAGCCAGTCTTTCTCGGGCCAGTCTTCTGGGCCGGGTTGTGGCTCAAGACAGCAGAGGCGCCGGGACTTAAGCGCTGAGAAGCCTCAGAAAGCGGACGTTCGAGAACTTCTCACTTCGGCCAGGTACGGTCCGTCGCACCTGGTTGAGCAACGTCCGCTTTGACAGCACAGCCACTGCTCCACCAGAAGCACCTTCAGCCCGCAGCCTATCGTCACGAGGATGGCGTAGAGCTCTCGCTTCAACAACAGGATCGGGCCAATAGGCATGGCGAGGTCGCGCGGCTGAATCCGCCCGACGCTACGATGAACGCGATGATCGGCAACTTCCTCGACCGTGACGGTCGGATATTGGTCTGCCCGCCGTGCGAATTAGTCAGCGGGTACAGTCAGGAATCGCTGATCGACGGCGCAGCGCACGACCCGCGGACTCAATAAGAGTTCCTGCCGGGCGCGCCCGCAACCCTGCGCGCGGCCTTGCCCAAGGCAAGCCGAGGGGGGGCGTGCCGGAAGATCACAACGACACGTCGTCCTCGCCGCGCGCCGAGCGTCGATCGGGACGGTACGGAATGAAGTCGCACGGACTTGAGCGGGACGAGCTGGCTGCGCTTCGCCCCCAGCAGTACCAGCAGGTCCGACACCGCCGCAACGCGCTCGCGGGCCAGCGCCTTGGCCGCCGTCTCGCTGCTGCGCAGGTTGGCATGACCGACCACCGTGACGAGTTCGTCGCGGCGCCGCGCGAGCCAGTGAGCGCACGCGTGCATGGCGACGAGGCTCTCGATGCGCGGGGTGGTCGCGCCGCGCGCGAATTCGACCACGATGGGAAACGCGACATCACGCTGCGGATCCTTCGTCATTTTCGCGCCGGCACGGCGCAGTGTTCCGTCGCGTCGAACGACCAGCAGCGATGGCCGGTCGGACCGGGCCCCACGACCATTCTTGTCCGTCATGTCGCCTCTCCATCCACGCGCAATGATGTTCCAACCCCCCCGGGGGGACAACGCAGGCGCCGGCACCTCGCGGTGAGACTGGTGCTACGCAGCGTCCGGGGCGGGACGGGTGGCACGCGGTGCTAGCATAGCCGTCTTCGTCCGGCTGGTCAGCCGGGCCAGGAGCTGCCGGCATGCCATCCCCGCACGCGATCGCCATGATCGTCACCACGATCGCGGTGTTCTACCTGTACACCCGCTCGTGGATTCGCATGGAGTACGTGTCGCTGATTCTCCTGATGACACTGCTGCTCATGTTCTACGTCTTTCCCTTCGAAGGGCAGGGAGGCCGGCTGACGGACGTCGAGGTGTTTCGTGCCTTCGGTCATCCCGCACTGGTCGCGATCTGCAGCCTGATGATTCTCGGCCGCGGGCTGACCATGACCGGCGCCCTCGAGCCGGCGGTCCGCGTTCTCGGCAGGCTCTGGCGAATCAACGGCACGCTGGGACTGCTCGTCACGCTTGTCGTGGCCGGCGCCGCCAGCGCGTTCGTCAACGATACGCCGGTGCTGGTATTGATGCTGCCGATGCTCCTCAGTCTCGCCGAGCGGACCGGTCACTCCGCGTCGCGAACGTTGATGCCGGTGAATTTCGCGATTCTCGCCGGCGGCATGCTGACCAGCATCGGCACGTCGACCAACCTGCTGGTGCTGTCGATCGCGACCGACCTTGGTATGGAGCCGCTCGGGCTCTTCGCCTTCACGGCGACTGCTGCGACGGCGTTCGCGGTCGCGCTCCCTTACCTCTGGTTGATCGCGCCCCGGCTGCTGCCGGACACGCAACGCGCCTCGAACCGGTCGTCGCGGCAATTCGAGGCGCGCGTGCGGGTGGGGGAGGCATCCGACCCGCAGCAGAGTTCGGGTGCGCCGGCATCGTTGGCAGGTCGCACGCTCGCCGAACTTGGGCGCAGGCTCGGTCGTGGACTGCCGGTCACGGCCGTTCTCCGGGGCGGCCAGCCACTCCCGCTGGATGCCGACACGAAGCTGGAGCCGGGCGACTCGATTCTCCTGCGTGACAACCCGGCCGGGCTGCGCGAGATCTCCGCCGCATTCAATGTCGAGCTGTTCGATCGACAGGGGCTCGGTCACTTCGTCGAGGACGATGTCAAGCGAGTGGATTCGCACTTCGCCGAAGTCGTCATCGGCTCCGACTCGGACCTGATCGGCCGGACACTGCGCGGTGCTGCGTTCGCCGAACGGCATCACATCGTGGTCGTCGGCGTGAATCGCGGTACGGAGGGACTGCGGCGAAGGCTCGCGGACATCGCCGACCAGCCGCTCGCGCCCAGCGACCTCTTGCTCGTCCAGGGACCCGCGGACCGCATCCAGCAGTTATCCGGGGTGCCCGGCCTGCTCGTGCTCGATGCGAGCTTGATGCTGCCGAGGTCGAGGCTTGCACCGCTCGCGCTCGCGATCATGGCCACTGTCGTGGTCCTCGCCGCCACCAAGGCGCTGCCGATTCACGTAGCGGCGTTCCTCGGCGTGCTGGCCATGCTGTTCACTGGCTGTGTCCGGCTGGAGGGCCTGGGCAGGGCCTTGAGTCTGGAGGTCATCCTGCTGGTGGCCTCGAGTGTCGCGCTCGGACAGGCACTCGTGGCCACCGGTGCAGCCGATTGGCTGGCGACCGGGACCGTTGCGCTGGTCGGCACCGCCTCTCCAGCGGTGCAGCTCGCGGTCTTCATGTGCTTCGCGGCCCTGCTGACCAACTTCGTGTCCAACGCGGCCGCCGCGGCCGTCGGCACCCCAGTCGCGGTGGCCACGGCACAATCCCTGGGATTGCCGCTGGAACCCTTCGTCCTGGCGATCCTGTTCGGCAGTAACTTGAGCTTCGCGACCCCCATGGCCTATCAGACGAACCTGCTGGTCATGAACGCCGCGGGCTATCGATTCTCCGACTTCGTCAGGGTCGGGGGACCGCTCGTGGTCATCATGCTGGCGACGCTGTCGTTTGCTCTCGCCTACCGTTACGACCTGTGAGGAGGTTGGCCGACGGTACCAGTCTGCAGAATTGACCCGCGGTTGCGGAGCTCGCGGCGCGGCTCCAACGACGCGGCAACCGCAGGCTCTGGCGGGCGCAGACCGGATCGTCGATTTGCGTCAACGGACCGGGACGGTGGTCCAGCGACTTCGCGACGGCCAACCGTTGCTTTGGCGAGCGTCCGGTACCGTCATCTTTCGCCATCCTTGGATCCTGCGTGGAATCCGCGCCGGCCGACAGGTGCGCCTCCATTCAGGCACTCTGATTGCGGTGCCTTGCCCCATGTCGTGATTCTTGTCGGTCCGGAGAGTGGGTGGTAAACGGTGAGGCCAACGACACTCTTTTTGACGATCCGGCGCCCCGGCAGACATGGGCCTTGGTCGTCCATCACGAGCGAATGCGGGGGCACGCCATGTTCGATCCGGCAGCGCATCTTCAGGAACTGCATTCCTTCGCAAGGGACTGGATCCAGGATCCGAGGCGAGTCGCGGAGCTGGCCGGGCTCGCCGCAACCGCAGCAGGCTCATGGATGCTTGTGGTCCTCGCCCGGCGACATCTGGCGCGGATCGAATTGCCCGAGGGGTCGCGGAGCAACCGTGTCCTGCATTCGATCGTCGATGACGCGCTGTTCCCGGCGCTTGTCGCTGCGATCGCCGGAACCGCGGCGCTCGTGCTGCCCTCGTTCGGCATGCCAGGCACGCTTGCGCGGACCCTGGCGTTGGCGGCCCTGGCGCTACTCATCGTGCGCCTGCTGGTCAACGGGCTCAGGCAGCTGAGCGGACCGGGTCCGCTGGTCGCCGCCACAGGATCACTCGCGGTCTGGATCGCCTGGCCCGTAATGGCCCTGTTGCTGCTCGGGTGGCTCGAACCGGTGCTGCGGGCGCTTGATTCCGTGGCTATTACGCTGGCCGGGGCACGATTCTCGCTGCGTGATGCCCTGCAGACCCTCGTCACCGTAATGGCGTTCGTAATGGCCGCGGCCTATGCGGGAGGACTGATCGAACGCCGGCTGATGGCCGCGCACGAGGTGCCGATCGGGGTGCGCGTGGGGGTGGCCAAAGCCACACGCCTGTTGCTGATCACGATTGCGGTGCTCCTTGCCTTCAACCTGCTGGGCGTGGACCTCGGTGGGCTGGCGGTGTTCAGCGGCGCCTTGGGTGTCGGCATCGGCTTCGGCCTGCAGCGGATCGCCTCCAATTTCGTCAGCGGCTTCATCCTGATCGGGGATCGATCCATTCGCCCGGGCGACGTAATCACCATCGGCGAGCGATTCGGTGTGGTCCGCGAACTACGGGCGCGCTATGTAGTCGTCCGCGACCGCGACGGCGTCGATACGTTGATCCCGAACGAGAACATCATTACCTCCGAAGTCATCAACTGGAGCTACGCGGATCGCTCGATCCGCCTGACGATGCCTGTCCAGATCAGTTACCAGGATGACCCTCGGCGCGCGCTCGAGCTGATGACGGCCGCAGCGGCAGCGCACCCGCGCGTCGAGCGATCCCCGCCGGCGGCCGGGCGGGTCACGGGGTTCGGCGCGAGCGGCATCGATCTGGCGCTGCGCTACTGGATCCGCGACCCGGAGGACGGAATCACCAACATCCGCTCGGACCTTTATCTTGCGATCTGGGACGCCTTCAAGGGCGCGGGCATCAGCATCCCGTACCCGCAGCAGGACGTTCACCTGCGTTTGACCGGCATGCCGTCGGGAAGGGACGACGTCAGGCCTTCCCAGCGGAACGCGAATGCATCCGGAGACGGGAAAGCAACGAGGAAGGAGTGAGGAGAATATCAGGACGGGCAGCATGCGTTGTCGAGCCGCCTTGCGGGGTCGTGTACCGAGAGGAGTCCGACCGCGTCTTCATCCTCTATGTCATGCGAGCCGAACGCTTCCTGCGACCCGAGGTGCGGCAGATCGGTCGTGGTGAGGACGAGACCTGACCATGCGCAAGCGGCACTTCGATCGCGGCCTGCCGGTGATCGCGGAGGTCCGACGAACGGCCACACCGGATCGATCTCAGACCACCAGCGTCTGCTATCGGCACGTCAGGGAACGATGGCTCCAGCCGGACCCAGGAGAACCCCGGGGTCATAAGACAAAGGGGCCTGGTCGTGGACCAGGCCCCTTGTCGCCGAAAGTTGGCTCCGACACGTGGATTCGAACCACGGACCCGCTGATTAACAGTCAGCTGCTCTACCGCTGAGCTATGTCGGAACTGGAGGGGGCGGAATTGTCCGGATTAGGGGGCCGCGAGTCAATAAGAGGCCCTCACCGGCCCTCACCCGCGCTACGCGCGACCTCTCCCGCTCGCGGGAGAGGTGCAGATCAGCGCGCAGGGCCTTGCCCATGCGCTCGAGCGCCTTCTCGAGTGTCTGCATGCTGACGGCGAACGAGAAGCGGATGTGGCCCGGGGCGCCGAAGCCCGTGCCCGGGACGCCGGCCACCATCGCCTTTTCGAGCAGGAACTCCGCGAACTCGTGGTCGTCGGCGAGGCCGAGATTCTTGATGGCCCCCGACACGTCGCACCACGCGTAGAAGGTGCCGGCGGCCGGTAGCACGCGGAAGCCGGGCAGGGCGTTCAGCCCGGCGTTGAAGAAGTCGTGGCGCGCCCGGAAGTGCTGGTTCATCTCGGCGACGCAGGCCTGGTCGGCATTGAGCGCCGTGACGGCCGCCTTCTGCGCGATCGACGACGGGTTCGACGTGCTCTGGCTCTGGATGGTGGACATCGCGTCGATGATCGTCGCCGGGCCGCCGCAGTAGCCGATGCGCCAGCCCGTCATCGCGTAGCTCTTCGATACGCCGTTGATGGTGATCGTACGGCCATAGAAGTCGGGGCAGGCCGTGAGGAAGCTCGCGAACGGCTCCTTCGCCCAGTAGATGTGCTCGTACATGTCGTCGGTGACGACCAGCACGTCCGGGTGACGGCGCAGCACGGCGCCCAGCCCGTGCAGCTCGGCGCTGGTGTAGGCGGCGCCGGTGGGGTTCGAGGGGCTGTTCAGCATGAACAGTCGCGTCTTCGGGGTGATCGCCGCCTCGAGTTGCGCAGGGGTGATCTTGTAGCCCTGCTCGGGGCCCGCGTACGGCGTGATCGGCGTGCCCTCGGCGAGCAGCGCGATGTCGGGGTATGACACCCAATACGGCGCCGGGATGATCACCTCGTCGCCCGGATCGATCACCGCCATGAACAGGTTGTAGATGGTCTGCTTGGCGCCGGTCGAGACCAGGATCTGCGGCCGCGTGTAATCGATGCCGTTGTCGCGCTTGAATTTCGCGATGATCGCGTCCTTCAGGTCCGGGATGCCCTCGACCGCCGTGTAGCGCGTGAAGCCCTTGCGGATCGCATCGACTCCCGCGTCGGCGATGTGCACCGGCGTGTCGAAGTCGGGCTCGCCGACGCCGAGGCCGATGATGTCCTTGCCCTCGGCCTTGAGCCGGGCGACGCGGCCTGTCAGTGCGACGGTGGGGGATGGCTTGACGCGCTTGAGGCGCTCGGCGAGGACAATGGCCAAGTGAGTATTCCGGCTGGGTGAGGGAACTCGTATCTTAGGCGATTCCGCGCTGCTACCCCAACACGACCAGGACCCGACAGACATGGATGCCCCCCGCTTCCGACTGCGCGCCGACTACCAGCCGGCGGGCGACCAGCCCGCCGCCATCGACAAGCTGGTCGACGGGCTGGAGAATGGGCTTGTCGCACCAGACGCTGCTCGGAGTCACGGGTAGCGGCAAGACATTCACCATCGCAAACGTCATCGAGCGCGTGCAACGGCCGACGCTCGTCATGGCGCACAACAAGACGCTGGCCGCACAGCTGTACGGCGAGTTCCGCGAATACTTCCCGGACAACGCAGTCGAGTACTTCGTCAGCTACTACGACTACTACCAGCCCGAGGCGTACGTGCCGTCGTCGGACACCTACATCGAGAAGGACGCCTCGGTGAACGCGCACATCGAGCAGATGCGCCTCTCGGCGACCAAGGCGCTGCTGGAGCGGCCGGACTCGATCATCGTCGCCACGGTGTCGGCGATCTACGGCCTCGGCGATCCGCAGGCCTACCTGAGCATGGTGCTGCACCTGGTGCGCGGCGAGCGCCTCGACCAGCGCAAGCTGCTGCGGCGCCTCGCCGACATGCAGTACACGCGCAACGAACTCGACCTCGGCCAGGGCACCTACCGGGTGCGCGGCGACGTGATCGACATCTTCCCGGCCGAGTCGGAGCGCGAGGCGGTGCGCGTCGAGCTGTTCGACGACGAGATCGAGGCGCTCGCCTGGTTCGATCCGCTGACCGGCGAGGTGCTGCGCCGCGTGCCTCGGCTCACGGTGTACCCGTCGTCGCACTACGTGACGCCCAAGGAGCGCATCGACCACGCCGTCGAGCAGATCCGCAACGAACTGCGCGAGCGGCTCGCCGAGCTGCGTGCCCGGGAAAAGCTGCTCGAGGCGCAACGGCTCGAGCAGCGCACCACCTTCGATCTCGAGATGATGATGGAGGTCGGCTACTGCGCCGGCATCGAGAACTACTCGCGGTACCTTTCCGGCCGGGCCGCGGGTGAGCCGCCGCCGTGCCTATTCGACTACCTGCCCAAGAACGCGCTGCTGGTGGTCGACGAAAGCCACGTCACCGTGCCGCAGATCGGCGGCATGTACAAGGGCGACCGTTCCCGCAAGGAGACGCTGGTCGAGTACGGTTTCCGCCTGCCGTCCGCGCTCGACAACCGGCCGCTGCGTTTCGACGAATGGGAGTCGCTCGCGCCGCAGATGATCCTCGTCTCGGCGACCCCGGCGCAGTACGAGGCGCGAATGTCGGGCGAGGTCGTGGAGCAGGTGGTGCGGCCGACCGGGCTCATCGATCCCGAGGTCGAGATCCGCCCGGTGCGCACCCAGGTCGACGACGTGCTGTCGGAGATCGGCCGCTGCGTTGCCCTCGACGAGCGTGTGCTGATCACCACGCTCACCAAGCGCATGGCCGAGGACCTGACCGAATACCTCGACGAGCACGGCGTGCGCGTGCGCTACCTGCACTCCGACATCGAGACCGTGGAGCGCGTCGAGATCATCCGCGACCTGCGCCTCGGCAAGTTCGACGTGCTGGTGGGCATCAACCTGCTGCGCGAGGGCCTCGACATGCCCGAGGTGTCGCTGGTGGCGATCCTCGATGCCGACAAGGAAGGCTTCCTGCGCTCGGAAGGGTCGCTGATCCAGACCATCGGCCGCGCGGCGCGCCACGTGAACGGCAAGGCGATCCTGTATGCCGACCGGATCACCGGCTCGATCGAGCGGGCGCTGGCCGAGACCAACCGCCGCCGCGCGAAGCAGATCGAGTACAACGCCGAGCACGGCATCACGCCGCAATCGATCCGCAAGGCGGTGGCCGACGTGATGGAGGGTGCGCGCGGCGACGCCGCGCCCGGTGGTCGTGGCCGACGTGGCGGCCGGGACGAGGCGGGCGTGGTGCTGCTCGGCCCCGAGCAGGCGATGAAGAAGATCAAGAAGCTCGAGGCGGAGATGTACCGCCACGCCCGCAACCTCGAGTTCGAGGCGGCGGCGCGGCTGCGCGACGAAATCGAGCAGTTGCGCCAGCAGGCCTTCGGAGCGTCCGGCCAGCTGGCCGGATGAGTGGAAGCGGATAGCGGATAGCGGATAGCGGATAGTCAGAGGGCCGGCATGCCGGCCTTCTTGATTCCGGCACTATCCGCTATCCGCTATTCACTATCCGCACGCGTTACTCCGCCAGGCGGAGTAACTCGTTGATTCCGACCTTCGCGCGCGTCTGCGCATCCACGCGCTTCACGATTACTGCGCAATAGAGGTTGTACTTGCCGTTGCCGCCGGGCAGGGAGCCCGGCACGACCACGGCCCCAGCGGGGACGCGGCCGTACAGCACCTCGTCGCGCTCGCGATCGTAGATGCGCGTGCTCTGGCCGACGTATACGCCCATCGATAGCACGGCGCCTTCCTCGACGATCACGCCTTCGACGACCTCGGAGCGAGCGCCGATGAAACAGTTGTCCTCGATGATGGTCGGGTTGGCCTGCAGCGGCTCGAGCACGCCGCCGATGCCGACGCCGCCCGAGAGGTGCACGTTGCGCCCGATCTGCGCGCACGAGCCGACCGTGGCCCAGGTGTCGACCATGGTGCCTTCGCCGACCCAGGCGCCGATGTTGACGTAGCTCGGCATCAGCACTGCGTTGCGGGCCACGTACGCACCACGGCGCACCACTGCCGGCGGCACCACGCGCACGCCGTCGTTGCGGAAGCGGTCGGCGTCGTACTCGGAGTATTTCAGCGCGACCTTGTCATAGAAGCGGGTGTAGCCCGCCTCGATGGGACGGTTGTCGAACAGCCGGAACGACAGCAGCACGGCTTTCTTGAGCCACTGGTGCACGATCCACTGGCCGTCGACCTTCTCGGCCACGCGCGCCTCGCCGCGATCGAGCATGCCGAGTGCGCTCTCCACCGCGGCCACGACGTCGGCCGGTGCGTTGCCGGGCGCGAACTTCGCACGGTCCTCGAAGGCGGCGTCGATCGTGGCGGCGAGGGTCGCAGTGTGTGGCATATGTGGTCTCGCGAGGGACAGCGTGCGCGGCGGAATGCCTGCAAAGGATAACGCAGGGGGGCGCCAGGATAGTGGCTAGCGATAGACGTCGCGTCGGTGTCCAAGTCGCACGACGATGATGCGGATTGCGCCGTCGTCGATCGAGGCGATCACGCGGTAATCGCCGACCCGGTATTTCCAGAACTGGCCGAGTTCGTCGCCCTTGAGCGCGGCGCCCAGGGAACGCGGATCGTCGCTCGGGGCGACCCTCTCGCGCAGGAATCGCAGGATGCGTCGGCCAGCGGTCGGGTCGAGCTTGCGCAGTTGCCTTGCGGCGCTCTCGGCGAACTCAATCGTCCACGCCAAGCTCGCGCTCCAGGGCATCGAGCGGGATCAGGCGTTCGCGGCCGTCTGCGACGCGATTGGCGACCGTGCGCGAGAGAAACAGGTCCTCGAGATCCTCGATCTGTTCCACGAGCGCCTGCCGCAGGTAAAAAGACTTGCTGCGCCCGGTAAGGCGCGCGAGACGCGCGAGGCGGGCATCGAGGTCGTCGTCGAGGCGGATCGAAACTGGATGGCTCATGAACGTGCCCTGCAACAGCCTGGCGCGCCGGATGATACGCAGTAACTACATGTAGTGCAACGCAACCGCGTCAGCGTCTGCGCTCCGGACGGGCTGGGGAAGTGCCTCGGGGAGCGCTCCGCGGCAGGGACGCCGCGGCGCGAGCCCCCATGGACGTGTTCACGGCGTCTCCCCGAGGCCGTTCCCCAGCCCGTCCGGAGCGCCAACCACACCTGAACGCGTCAGCGACCGGAGTCGCGCACAAAAGCAACCATGCGCCGCGCCGCCTCGACGCAGTCGTCGACGCTCGCGACGAGCGAGACACGCACGCGTCCGCGCCCGGGGTTGCCCGCGGCGGTGTCGCGCGCCAGGTAGGACCCAGGCAGCACCGTGACGTGCTGTCGCTCGAACAGGCCGCGGGTGAACGCTTCGTCGTCACCGACCGCGAGCCACAGGTAGAACGCGCCGGCCGGCGAGTCGACGTCGAGGACCTCGCGCAGCATCGGCACCACCGCGGCGAACTTGGCGCGATACAGCCGCCGGTTCTCGACCACGTGCGACTCGTCCTGCCAGGCCGGAATGCTCGCCAGCTGCGTATGCACCGGCACCGCACAGCCGTGGTAGGTGCGATACAGACGAAACCCAGCGAGGATCCGTGCATCGCCGGCAATGAACCCGGAGCGCAGGCCCGGCACGCTCGAGCGCTTCGACAGGCTGTGGAACGCCACGCAGCGCTCAAAGCCCGTGTTGCCGGCAATGTGCGCGGCCTGCAGCAGCCCGGGCGGCGGCTGCGACTCGTCGGCGTAGATCTCTGCAGTAACACTCGTCCGCCGCGATCACGAAGCCATGGCGATCCGACAGCTCGAGTGCGCGTCGCAAGTGGTCGAGCGGCATCACCGCGCCGGTCGGGTTGCCCGGGCTGCAGAGGAACAACACCTGGCAGCGCTGCCAGGTGGACGCGGGAACTGCATCGAGATCCGGCAGGTAGCCGTTCGCCGCGTCACAGTTGAGGTAGACAGGCTCGGCGCCGGCGAGCAGGGCCGCCCCCTCGTAGATCTGGTAGAACGGGTTCGGCATCAGCACCGCAGGCGCCGGGCGGCTCGCGTCCACCACGGCCTGCACGAACGCGAACAGTCCCTCGCGCGTGCCGTTCAACGGCAACACCATCGATTCCGGATTCACCGCGGCGGCGGGCAGCGCAAAACGGCGCTCCAGCCAGCGGGCGATGGTGGTGCGCAGCTCCGGCAGGCCGAGCGCCAGCGGGTAGCTGCCCAGCGTATCGAGGGCGCGGGTCAGCGCCGCACCGACGAAAGCCGGCGGGGCGTGCTTCGGCTCGCCGATCGACAACGGAATGTGCGGCAGCGTGGCCGGCGGCGTGGCGCCGGCGAGCAGGGTACGCAGGCGCTCGAACGGGTAGGGGCGCAGCAGGTCGAGGCGGGGATTCACTGGGCGACGCGCGCTGCCGTCTGCATCAGGCCGGGGAGTTCGCGTCGCGTCGATCGAGCGCGGCGACGAGCGTTTCCTGCAGGCGCCGCCGCGCGTCCTCGCCGAGCGGCTGGCCGCGCTCGTCGGTGACGTGGAACACGTCCTCGGCGCGCTCGCCGATGGTGAGGATGCGGGCCATCACCACGTCCACGCGCTCGGCCAGCAGCACCTTGCCGACCTCCGACAGCAGTCCGGGCCGGTCGCCGGCGATCAGCTCGAGGATGGTATGGCTGTGCACCGGGTCGTCGGTGAAGGTGATCTGCGTCGGCGTCGAGAACATGCGCACCTGGCGCGGGGCTCGCCGCGTCACGGTCGGCGGGGTCGCGTCCTCCGGCAGCTGCAGCACGCGCCACAGCTGCTGCTCGATCTGGTGCGCGCGGTTGCGGTCGGCGATCGGCGTGCCGGTGTCCTCGAGCACCAGGTAGGTGTCGAGGCTCAGGCCGCCCTCGAGCGGCGTGATGCGCGCGTCGACGATGTTGAGGCCCATCTGGTCGAGCTGCGCCGTGGTGCGCGCGAAGTTGTGCTGCCGATGCGGCATGTAGGTGACCACGGAATTGCCGCCGCGCTCGGTCGCCTCGCGCACCGCCACCAGCGGCGACAGGTCGGCGGGGTCACGGTCGGCGAGCAGCCGCGTGTGCCAGGCGATCTCGGCCGGCGTGTGGCGCAGGAAGTAGCCGACGTTCATCCGCGACCAGACGGCGGCCGCGCGCGTGGCGTCGATGCCCTCGCGTACCAGCAGCTCGGTGGCCTCGGTGCGGGTCTCGGCCACCAGTTCCTCGTGGTCCACCGGTGCTTCGAGGCCGCGGCGCAGGGCGCGCTTGACGCGTTCGTAGAAATCGTGGAACAGCGACGACTTCCAGGAGTTCCACAGCTTCGGGTTGGTGCCGCGCACGTCGGCCACGGTGAGCAGGTACAGGTAGTCGAGGTGCGCCTGGTCGCCCACCGCGTGCGCGAAATCGCGGATCACCTTGGGATCGGAGATGTCCTTTTTCTGCGCGGTGACCGAGAACAGCAGGTGGTTGCGCACCAGCCAGGCCACCAGCCGCGCGTCGTAGCGCGACAGGCCCTGCTCGAGGCAGAACGCCTCGGCGTCCACGGCGCCGAGCTCGGAGTGGTCGCCGCCGCGGCCCTTGGCGATGTCGTGGAACAGCGCGGCGAGATAGGCGAGCTCGGGCTTCGGCAGCTGCGCCATCAGCCGCGACAGCGCCGGCAGCTCGTGCTCGAAGCGCGGCAGCGCCACGCGGCGCAGGTTGCGCACCACGAACAGCGTGTGGGCGTCGACGGTGTAGGCGTGGAACAGGTCGTACTGCATGCGGCCGACGATGCGGCCGAAGGCCGGGATGTAGCGGCCGAGCACGCCGTAGAGGTTCATGCGCCGCAACTCGTGGGTGACGCCCTGCGGCGCGCGCATGAAATCGAGGAACAGCCGGTGGTGGCGCGGGTTCTGGCGGAACTCCTCGTCGATCAGCCACAGGTGCCGGCCGAGCGCGCGGATGGTCGTGGCGCGCACGCCGCGCAGCTCGGGGTGGTCCTGCATGATGCGGAACAGCTCGAGGATCGCCGAGGGCTGGCGTGCGAACACGTCGTCCGAGGTCACCTCGAGGTAATCGCTGCGCGCCTGGAAGCGCGGATTGAGCGGCACGATCGCCGCCTCGTCGTCGCCGAGGATCGCCTCGCGGAACAGCTGCAGCAGCATCTCGTTCAGCAGGCTGACGTCCATCACCGTGCGGTAGTAGCGCTGCATGAACTGCTCGACCGCGAGGGTGTAGGTCGCATCCTCGTAGCCGAACATCTTCGCGAGGCGGATCTGGTGGTCGAACAGCAGCCGGTCCTCGCGCCGCCCGGTGATCGCGTGCAGGCCGAAGCGCGCCTTCCACAGGAAGGCCTGCGCGGCGCGCAGCTTGCGCAGTTCGGCCGCGGTGAGGAAGCCGTGCTCCACCAGCTCGTCGAAGGTCTCGGCGCCGAAGTGGCGCTTGGCGACCCAGCCGATGGTCTGGATGTCGCGCAGCCCGCCGGGGCTGGTCTTGACGTTCGGCTCGAGGTTGTAGGCCGTGTCGTGGTGCCGGTGGTGGCGCGCCTGCTGCTCGGCTACCTTGGCCTCGAAGAACGCCTTTGACGACCAGACGTTCTCCTGCGCGAGCGCGCGCCGCATCGCCTGGAACAGGAAGTCGGGGCCGGCCAGCAACCGCGCCTCGATCAGCGTGGTGGCCACGCTCACGTCCGCCGCGCTTTCGCGCTGGCAGTCGTCGATGGTGCGCACGCTGTGGCCGACCTCGAGGCCGATGTCCCACAGGAAGGTGAGGAAGCGCTCGATGCCCTCGTGGCCGCCGCCCAGCCCGGACTTGGGCAGCAGGATCAGCACGTCGATGTCGGAGCAGGGGTGCAGCTCGCCGCGGCCGTAGCCGCCCACCGCGATCAGCGCGACGTCCTTGCCGCCGGACGCGGTATGCAGGGCCCACGCGTGGCGCAGCACGACGTCGACCATGCGCGCGCGGTCGCGCACCAGCCCCTCGATCGGCTCGTCCTCCTCGAAGCGCCGGCGCAGGCTGTCACCGCCGTCGGCGAGCGCCTGGCGAAATGCGGCGACGCGGTCGTCGCCAGCAGCGAGCGCGGCAGGCAGGGAATCGAGGAACTGCCAGGGCGGCAGCACCGCGCGACCGGCGGACGTGTCGAGTTCCTCGGCGGGGGTGGCAGCCATCGTGGTGCGGGTCAGGCTGGCGGTCGCTCGTGCGCGCCGAGCGTCAGGACCTCGACACCGTCGTCGGTGACCAGCACCGTGTGCTCCCACTGCGCGGACAGCGAGTGGTCGCGTGTCACCACCGTCCAGCCGTCCGGCAGCAGGCGTACCTCGCGGCGGCCGGCGTTGACCATCGGCTCGATGGTGAAGGTCATGCCTGCGGCGAGCGCGAGGCCTGTTCCTGCTGCGCCGTAGTGCAGCACCTGCGGGTCCTCGTGAAAGCCGCGGCCGATGCCGTGGCCGCAGTACTCGCGCACCACGGCGTAATGGTTGCCCTCGACGAAGCGCTGGATGGTCGCGCCGATGTCGCCGAGCCGGGTGCCCGGGCGCACCGTGCGGATGCCGAGCCACATCGCCTCGTAGGTCACGTCCACCAGCCGCTGCACGTGCGGCGGGACGCGGCCGACCGCGAACATGCGGCTCGTGTCGCCGTGGAAGCCGTCCTTGATCACCGTGATGTCGACGTTCACCACGTCGCCCTGCTTGAGGCGCCGGTCGCCCGGGATGCCGTGGCAGACCACGTGGTTGACCGAGGTGCAGATCGACTTCGGGTAGCCGCGGTAGCCGAGCGGGGCGGGGATCGCCTGCTGCACGTTCACGATGTAGTCGTGGCAGAGGCGGTCGAGCTCGTCGGTCGACACACCGGGCACGATGTGCGGGCCGATCATGTCGAGCACCTCGGCGGCGAGGCGCCCAGCGACCCGCATCGCCTGCTGCTCGGCAGGGCTCTTGATCGTGACGTTGCCCGCGCTGTCGGAGCGCCAGGGGGTCGAGGCTGGCTCGGGTAGGTGCATCTGTGCCTTGGGGCCGGGGCGCCGCCCCGCGGCCGGGTGGCACCCAAGTATTTGAACGAACGCGAAGTTATGGTATAAAGCGCGGCCTTTTTTCTCAACCTAATCCGCACACGTACCGTCACATGTGGCCGGGTGCCGGCGTCGACCGCGAGGTCTTGCCGGTTGCCGCATGGGGTACGTGGAGGCTCAACCCCACAAGGAGACTTTAGACCATGGCCAGCATGTCCATGCGGCAGATGCTGGAAGCGGGTGTCCATTTCGGACACCAGACCCGCTTCTGGAACCCGAAGATGGCCCCGTTCATCTTCGGCGAGCGCAACCGGATCCACATCATCAACCTCGAGAAGACGCTGCCCCTCTACCTCGAGGCGGCGGACTTCATCAAGCACATCGTCGCCGACGGCGGGCGCGTGCTGTTCGTCGGCACCAAGCGCTCGGCGCGCGAGGCGATCGCCCGCGAGGCGGCCCGCTGCGGCATGCCTTACGTCAGCCACCGCTGGCTGGGCGGCATGCTCACCAACTTCAAGACCATCCGCCAGTCCATCCGCCGCCTCACCGACATCGACGAGATGGCGGCCAACGGCCTGCTCGACAGCCGCAGCAAGCGCGAGGCGCAGATGGTGCGTCGCGAGCGCGAGAAGCTCGAGCGCAGCCTGGGCGGCATCAAGGAGATGGAAGGCCTGCCGGACGTCATGTTCGTGGTCGACGTGGGCCACGAGAACATCGCGATCCACGAGGCGCAGAAGCTCGGCATCCCGGTGGTGGCAGTGGTCGACACCAACTGCGCGCCGGACGGCATCAGCTACGTGATCCCGGGCAATGACGACGCCATGCGCGCCATCGAGCTGTACGCGGGCGGCATCGCCGATGCGGTGATCGAAGGCCGCTCGACGCTGCCCGACGTGCCGGTCGGCGAGGACGATTTCGTCGAGCTCGACGAGGAAGGCAAGCCGCGCCCGAAGAGCGCCGCCAGGCGCCGTGCCGCCCCGCCCAGCCGCAAGAAGACGCCCGTGCGCCGCAAGCCGGCCGCGGAGATCGAGCCGGCCACCGACACGGTGGCCGAGCTGGCGGAGGCCGATCCCGAGGAGAGCCCGGAAGCCTTCATGGCGCGCCGCGAGGCCGCCCGCAAGAAGGCCCCAGCCGCTGCTGCCCCGGCCCCGGTTCCGGCGGAAGCTCCGGCCGAGGCTGCGGCCGAGGCTCCGGCTGCCACGGCAGGAGAGTGAGCATGGCGGTCACCGCTGAAACAGTGAAGGCTCTGCGCGAGCGCACTGGCGCCGGCATGATGGAGTGCAAGAAGGCGCTGGTCGAGGCGAACGGCGACCTCGAGGCCGCCGCCGAGGCGATGCGCAAGTCGGGCCTCGCCAAGGCCGACAAGAAGGCCGGCCGCGTGGCCGCCGAGGGTGTGGTGGTCATCGAGCGCTCGGCCGACGGCCTGTCGGCCGCGCTGGTCGAGGTCAACTCCGAGACCGACTTCGTCGCACGCGAGAAGGATTTCCAGGCCTTCGCCCGTGACGTTGCCAAGGTCGCGCTGGCCGACCGGCCGGCCGATCTCGACGGCCTGTTGGCGGCCAAGCTGCCCTCCGGGCAGACGGTCGAGGAGACGCGTCGTGCGCTGATCGCCCGCATCGGCGAGAACATCGGCGTGCGCCGCTTCGAGATCGTGCAGGGCGGCGCCCCGCTCGCGACCTACCTGCACGGCAACCGCATCGCCACCGTGGTGGTGATCGAGGGCGGCGAGGCCGCGCTCGGCCACGACCTCGCGATGCACATCGCCGCGATCAACCCGCAGTACCTCGCCGCCGAGGACGTGCCGGCCGACCAGGTCGAGAAGGAGCGCGAGATCTTCATCGCGCAGGCCGCCAGCGACCCGAAGCTGCAAGGCAAGCCGAAGGAAGTGCTGGTCAAGGCCACCGAGGGCAAGCTGCGCAAGTACCTGGGCGAGATCACGCTGCTGGGCCAGCCGTTCGTCAAGGACGACAAGCAGAGCGTGGCGCAGGTGCTGAAGGGCGCCAATGCCAGGGTGCTGCGTTTCGTGCGCTACGAGGTCGGCGCCGGCATCGAGAAGAAGCAGGAAAACTTCGCGGCGGAAGTGATGGCGCAGGTGCGGGGCGCCTGAGGCGTCCCGACCTGGCCCACACGACTCCGAGGAACCCCGCGCAAGCGGGGTTCCTTATAATGGCGCCCGGTAGAGGAGGCGACCGACCCGATGGCCACGACCGCAGACGGCAAGCACGCGTTCCGGCGCATCCTCGTCAAGCTGTCCGGTGAAGCCCTGATGGGCTCGTCCGACTACGGCATCGATCCCGCGTTCCTCAAGCGACTCGCCGGCGAGATCCGCGCCATGCGCGAGTACGGCGCGGAGGTCGCGATCGTCATCGGCGGCGGCAACCTGTTCCGCGGCGCGGGCCTCGCCCGTGCCGGCATGGACCGCGTCACCGCCGACCAGATGGGCATGCTCGCCACGGTGATGAACTCGCTGGCGCTGCAGGACGCGCTCGAGTCGATCGGCGTGTTCGTGCGCGTGATGTCGGCGATCCGCATCAACGAGGTCTGCGAGGACTACATCCGCCGCCGCGCGGTGCGTCACCTCGAGAAGGGCCGCGTCACCATCTTTGCCGCCGGCACCGGCAGCCCGTTCTTCACGACCGACTCGGCCGCGAGCCTGCGCGCGATCGAGATCGAGGCCGACCTGCTGGTCAAGGCCACCAAGGTGGACGGGGTGTACGACTCCGACCCGATGCTGAATCCGGACGCCCGCCGCTACGACCGCCTCACCTACGACCAGGTGCTCGACCAGCGCCTCGGCGTGATGGACCAGACGGCGATCGTATTGTGTCGCGACCACCACCTGCCGCTCAGGGTGATCAACCTGAACGAGCCGGGCACCCTGGTGCGCGTGGCGCGCGGCGACGACGTCGGCACGCTGGTGACGAACTGACGCGGCCTGCCGGCCGCCCACGGAGACCGCCCATGATCGAGGACGTCAAGAAGGATGCAGCCGAGCGCATGACCAAGTGCGTGGCGGCGCTGAAGAGCGAGCTGAAGAAGCTGCGCACCGGCCGTGCCAGCACCTCCCTGCTCGAGCACGTGCGCGTCGACTACTACGGCAACGAGGTGCCGCTGCAGCAGGTCGCCAACGTCGCGGTCGAGGACTCGCGCACGCTCACGGTGGTGCCGTGGGAGAAGCAGATGGTGCCGGTGATCGAGAAGGCGATCATGAAGTCCGACCTCGGCCTGATGCCGGCCACCGCGGGCAGCGTGATCCGCGTGCCGCTGCCGGCGCTGACCGAGGAACGCCGCCGCGACCTGGGCAAGGTCGTGCGCCACGAGGGCGAGAACGCGCGCGTCTCGATCCGCAACGTGCGCCGCGACGTGATGCAGGAGCTGAAGGAGATGCTCAAGGAAAAGATGATCTCCGAGGACGACGAGCACCGCGCGCACGAGGAGATCCAGAAGCTCACCGACAAGTACGTGGCCGACGTCGACCACGTGGTGGCGGAGAAGGAAAAGGAACTGATGCAGGTCTGACCCGTGGCGCAATCTCCCACGCGCGCGCCCGGGACGCCTCGCCACGTTGCGGTCATCATGGACGGCAACGGCCGCTGGGCCTCGCGCCGCGCCATGCCGCGGCACGTCGGCCACCGGGCGGGCGTGAAGGCCGTGCGTTCCACCGTCGAGGGGTGCGCGCGGCGCGGCGTCGAAGCGCTCACGCTGTTCGCGTTCTCGAGCGAGAACTGGGGGCGGCCGGCCGAGGAGGTCGCGCGCCTGATGGAGCTCTTCGTCGAGGCCATGGAGCGCGAGGTCGACGACCTCGACCGCAACGGGATCCGCGTGCGCTTCATCGGCGACCTCACGACGCTCAAGGCGCCGCTGCGCGAGTCGATCGCGGCGGCCGAGGCGCGCACCGCGCACAACCCGAACCTGAGCCTGTTCATCGCGCTGTCGTACGGCGGCCGCTGGGACATTGCCCGGGCGGCGCGCCGCCTTGCCGAGCGCGCGGTGGCCGGTGAAATCCAGCCGGCAGCGATCGACGAGCAGCTGCTCGGCGGCGAGCTTGCGCTCGCGGGCGTGCCCGACCCCGACCTCTTCATCCGCACCGGTGGCGAGCAGCGCATCAGCAACTTCGTGCTGTGGCACCTCGCCTACAGCGAACTCTATTTCTGCGACACGCTGTGGCCGGATTTCGACGACGCGGAACTCGACCGCGCTCTGCGCTACTTCGCGGCGCGCCAGCGTCGTTTCGGACTGACGGGCGACCAGGTGGCGGGTGGCTAGCGGCCTGCGCCAGCGCGTGGCCACGGGCCTGCTGCTCGCGGGGCTGGTGATCGGCATCCTGTGCTGGCTGCCGGCGGCGGTCGCCGTGGCGGCAGTCATGGTGGTGGTTGCGGCCGGTGCCTGGGAATGGGCCGGGTTCGCGGGCATCACCGCTCCGGCCAGGCGCGGCGGCTACATGGCGGCGGTGCTGCTCGGCATCGCGCTGGCGTGGTTCGCCACCGTTGACGTGCCGGGCCAGTTGCTGTTGCTCGCGGCTTCGGCCGCGTGGTGGCTCGCGGCGCTGGCCTGGCTGGTCCTCGCCCCCATGACGGGTGGTCCGCGCGTGGCCGCGGCTGCAGGGTTCGCAGTGCTCGTGCCGGCCGCAGTCGGCCTCGGCCGGCTGGTGGCACTGGAACCGCGCGGGCAGGAGCTGCTGCTGTTCCTGCTGGTGCTGATCGCTGCGGCCGACATCGGGGCCTATGTCGGCGGGCGCATGCTGGGCAGCCGCAAGCTGGCGCCGCGCGTCAGTCCGAACAAGACCTGGGAAGGCTTCTGGAGCGGCATGCTGGCGGCTGCCGCGGCGGCCGTGGGCGGCGGGCTGCTGCTGGGCGAGCCGCTGTGGCCCTGGACGGCGATGTGCGTCGCGGTCGCGCTGTCGTCGGTGGTGGGTGACCTGGTCGAGAGCATGTTCAAGCGCCAGGCCGGCCTCAAGGACAGCAGCTCGCTGTTGCCGGGCCACGGTGGCGTGCTCGATCGCCTCGACAGCCTGGCCGCCGCGGGCCCGATGTTCCTGCTCGGCCTGCTGCTGCTCGGGGTGCGCTGACGATGCGCGTCGCGGTCCTCGGCAGCACCGGCAGCATCGGCGTGAGCACGCTCGACGTGCTCGGTCGCCATCCTGATCGCTTCACCGTGGAGGTGCTGGCGGCGGCGACCAACGACGCACGCCTGCTCGAGCAATGCCTGCGCATCGGCCGCGCGTGGCGGTGCTGCAATCCGCCGACGCGGCCGCGCGCCTCGCGGCGGGCCTGCGTTCGGCCGGTTCGACGACCGAGGTGCAGGTGGGCGCTGGCCGCGCTCGAGGCCTGCGTGGCACTGCCGTCGGTGGACGCCGTGATGGCGGCGATCGTCGGCGCGGCCGGCCTGCCGTCGACGCTGGCGGCGGCGCGAGCCGGCAAGCGCGTGCTGCTCGCCAACAAGGAATCGCTGGTGGTGGCCGGGCCGCTGCTGATCGAGGCGGCGCGCAGCGGCGGTGCCACCCTGATCCCGATCGACAGCGAGCACAACGCGATCTTCCAGTGCCTGCCACCGGGCGCGCAGACCGGGGTCCCGGGCCAGGGCGTGCGCCGCGTGCTGCTCACCGCCTCGGGTGGGCCGTTCCTGCGCACCCCGGCGGCAGCGATGGCCGGGGTCACGCCGGAGCAGGCCTGCGCCCATCCGCGCTGGAACATGGGCCGCAAGATCTCGGTGGACTCGGCGACCCTGATGAACAAGGGGCTCGAGCTGATCGAGGCCTGCCTGCTGTTCGGCATGGAACCGGCGCAGGTGGAAGTGGTCGTACATCCGCAGAGCATCGTGCATTCGCTGGTGGAGTACGTGGACGGCTCGATCCTCGCCCAGCTGGGCAACCCGGACATGCGCACGCCCATCGCCCACGCCCTCGGTTGGCCGGAGCGCATCGTCTCCGGTGTACAATCGCTGGATTTGGTGGCTGCGGCGCGGCTCGACTTCGAGGCGCCGGATCACGGGCGCTTTCCGGCGCTCGGGCTGGCGCGCGCGGCGGCGGAGGCGGGCGGCACGTCACCGGCGGTGCTCAACGCCGCCAACGAGATCGCGGTGGCGGCGTTCCTGGCGGGCCGGCTCGGTTTCCAGGGCATCGCCCGCGTGATCGAGGCGGTGCTCGAACGCCACGCGCACCATCCGGCGCATGAGTTGCCGGTGGTGCTCGAGGCCGATCGCTGGGCACGTGACATGGCGGAGAGGATGCTGGCCGAACCGGCGATGGCAGGGGCATGACCATACTGAGCTACGTACTCGCGTTCCTCGTGGCGATCGGCGTGCTGGTCGCGGTGCACGAGTACGGCCATTTCTGGATGGCCCGGCGCCTTGGGATTCGCGTGCTGCGTTTCTCGATCGGCTTCGGCAAGTCGTTGTGGTCGCGGCGCGGCGCGGACGGCACCGAGTACGCGCTGGCGGCGATCCCGCTCGGCGGCTACGTCAAGCTGCTCGACGAGCGCGAAGGCCCGGTCGACCCGTCGCTCGCGAGCGAGGCCTACAACCGCAAGCCCGTCTGGGCGCGCATCCTGGTGCTGCTGGCCGGCCCGCTGGCCAATTTCCTGTTTGCCGTGGTGGCCTACTGGGTGCTGTTCGTCGCCGGGGTGCCGGCGCTGAAGCCGGTGCTCGGCGACGTCGCGGCCGACACGCCTGCGGCGCGAGCCGGGCTGCAGCAGGGCGACGAGATCGTCGGCGTCGGTGCCAAGGACACCGCCACGCGCGAAACGGCCGTGCTCGCCATGCTCGACGAGCTGATGAATGGCAAGGCGATCGAGCTGCGCGTGCGCGGCGCGGCCGGCGACACGCGCACCACCAGCCTCGAGCTGCCGGCCGACCGCCGGGCACTCACCGAGCCGGGCGCATTGCTGCCGGGCCTGGGTTTCGATTTCTGGTACCCGACCGTGCCGGCGCAGGTCGGCAAGGTGCTCGAGGGCAGCCCGGCCGAGCGGGCCGGCCTGCGCGAGGGCGACTCGATCGTCGCGGTCGCGGGCGAACCGGTGGCTGACTTCCTGGCACTGGTGAAGGTCGTGCAGTCCAGGCCGGGCGCCGACCTGCAGCTCACGATCGAGCGCGACGGCGCGCGGCTCGAGGTGCCGATCGCGGTCGAGGCGCAGCGCGAGGGCGAGCGGCTGGTCGGTCGCATCGGCGTGCAGCCGGCCGCGCCCGGGGCGCTGCCGGCGGGCATGCGCACGCTGGAGCGCTACGGGCCGCTGACGGCGCTCGGGCACGCCACCGCCAAGACCTGGGACATGTCGGTGCTCACGGTGCGCATGCTGTGGAACGTCGCCACCGGCGACGTCTCGGTGAAGAACCTGAGCGGCCCGATCAACATTGCGGAATACGCCGGCTTTTCCGCGCGGCAGGGCATACTTGCGTTCCTGTCGTTCCTGGCCATCGTGAGCGTGAGCCTCTTCGTGCTGAATCTCCTCCCCATCCCCATCCTCGACGGCGGCCAGATCGTCTACCAGCTCGCGGAACTCGCCAAGGGCAGCCCGCTCTCGGACCGCGCCCAGGCCGTGGGCCAGCAGATCGGACTGTTCCTGCTGCTCGTGCTCATGAGCTTCGCCTTCTACAACGACCTCTCGCGGTTGTTCAGCTGAGCGCCCCATGCGACTGAAGTTCATGGCCGCGCTGCCGGCACTGCTCGCCGTTCCTGCCGTGCTCGCCCAGGCGCCGTTCGTCCAGCCCCCGGCCGACCCGGCCGCGTTCACGGTCGGCGACATCAAGATCGAAGGCCTGCAGCGCATCAGCGAAGGCACGGTCTTCAACTACCTGCCGGTCAACATCGGCGACCGGATCGACGCGCGCCGGGCCGAGGAGGCGCTGCGCTCGCTGTACGCCACGGGCTTCTTCCGCGACGTCGAGCTGCGCCGCGACGGCGGCACGCTGGTGATCGCGGTGCTCGAGCGCCCGTCGATCGAGAGCTTCACGATCGACGGCAACAAGGACATCAAGACCGAGGACCTCGAGAAGTCGCTGCGCAACGTCGGGCTGGCCCGCGGCAAGACCTACGACGAATCGACCCTCGACGAGGTGAAGCGCTTCCTCACCGACCAGTACTACTCGCGCGGCAAGTACGGCGTGAAGGTCGAAACCAACGTCACCGAGCTGCCCGACAACCGCGTCAAGATCGCGGTGGACATCGTCGAGGGCAAGCGCTCCAAGATCCGCCAGATCAACGTGGTCGGCAACGAGGCCTTCAGCGACGAGGAGCTGGCCGACGAGTTCAAGCTGCGCACGCCCAACCTGCTGTCCTGGTACCGCCAGGACGACCGTTACTCGCGCGAGGAGCTGTCGGGCGACCTGGAGAAGCTGCGCTCCTACTACCTCGACCGCGGCTACGCCAACTTCGACGTCGAGTCGACGCAGGTCACCATCTCCCCGGACCGCGAGGACATGTTCGTCACCATGAACGTCAAGGAGGGCGAGGTCTATCGCATCTCCGACGTCAAGATCGCGGGCAACCTGGTGGTGCCGGAGGAAGAGCTGCGCGGGCTGGTGCAGGTGCGCCGCGGCGACATCTACTCGCAGCGCATGCTCACGGCGACCACCGAGCTGATGGCGCTGCGCCTCGGCGCCGACGGCTACGCGTTCGCCAAGATCGATCCGGTGCCGCAGGAGGACGAGGCGACCAAGGAGATCGCCATCACGTTCCTGGTCGACCCGGGCAACCGGGCCTACGTGCGGCGCATCAACTTCAACAACACCTCGAGCATCAACGACGACGTGCTGCGCCGCGAGATGCGCCAGATGGAAGGCGGCTACCTGTCGAATGCCGCGGTCGACCGCTCCAAGCTGCGCCTGCAGCGGCTGCCGTACATCGAGGACGTCAAGGTCGAGACCACGCCCGTGCCGGGCTCGGCCGACCTGGTCGACGTCAACTTCGAGATCAAGGAAGGCCTGCCCGGCCAGTTCAGCGGCGGCATCGGCTACTCCGAGTCGCAGTCGGTGCTGCTGAACGGCAGCTTCGTGCACAGCAATTTCATGGGCACCGGCAACCGGGTCGCGGCGGAGATCAACGCCGGCCAGTACGCGCAGGTGTACAGCCTGTCGCACACCGACCCGTACACGACCATCGACGGCGTGTCGCGCACGGTGCAGGCCGTCTACCGCAGCGCCACGCAGTTCACCAGCGCGTCGTCCGACTTCTCGACTGACACAGGCACGGTGTCGGTCGACTACGGCTGGCCGATTTCCGAGTTCCAGTCGGTGCGGGCGGGCCTTGCGATCTCGCGCTCCGACCTGCTCACCGACCCGAACGGCAGCCCGCAGGAAGCCGTGGACTGGGTGCGCAACAACGGCGACACCTACACCGAGACCGCGCGGTTCGGCGTGCCGCCGCTGTCGTACGAGTACTACGGCACGAAGTTCGACACCTACTCGCTGACGCTCGGCTGGGGCTACGACTCGCGCAACCGCGCGCTGTTCGCCGACCGCGGCTCGCGCCACCGCTTCAATATGAGCTACACGCTGCCGGGCAGCGGCGTCGAGTTCTACACGCTCAACTACGACTACATGCAGTTCGTGCCGCTCACGAAGTGGTTCACGCTGCTGTTCAGCGCGGACGTCGGCTACGGTCTCGACATCGGCGACACGACGTCGATCCCGCCGTACCGGCGCTTCTACGCGGGCGGCCCGGAAAGCGTGCGCGGCTTCCAGGAGAGCCGGCTGGGCCCGAAGGACTCCTTCGGCAACCCGTACGGCGGCAACCTGCGCACGGTCATGCAGACCGAACTGCTGCTGCCGATGCCGGACAAGTTCCGCAACAGCGCGCGCTTCAGCATTTTCTTCGACGCGGGCAACACGTTCTCCACCGACAGCACGACCTACGTCGGCCGCGACGGCATCACGCCCGTCGATTACGAGTTCTCATTTGATAAGATCCGCTATTCGACCGGCGTGGCGGTGCAGTGGCTCGCCCCGCTCGGCGTGTTCCGTTTCAGCTACGCCGTACCGCTCAATGCCGCCGACGCGAATGGCGTCGAGTACGGCGACGAGACGGAAGGTTTCCAGTTTTCCATCGGACAGGCTTTCTGAGGTATTCCGCTCCATGCGCATCAAGACCGTCTCCCTGGCCCTCCTGGCGCTCGCCGCAACCTCGCTGCCAGCCGGCGCGGCGCAGGCGCAGGCGAAGATCGGCGTCGTCAACATCGCCCGGCTGCTGCAGGAGGCGCCGCAGGCGCAGGCCGCTTCGGCCGCGCTCGAGAACGAGTTCGCCGCGCGCCGCCGCGACCTCGAGAACCAGCAGAAGGACCTCAAGGCCCGCGAGGACAAGCTGGCGAAGGACGGCGCGGTGATGGCCGAAGCCGAGCGTCGCAACGCGGAGAAGACGCTGCGCGACGGCCAGCGCGAGCTGGCCCGCAAGCAGAACGAGTTCCTCGAGGACCTGAACGTGCGCCGCAACGAGGCGCTCGGCCAGCTGCAACGCAGCGTGCTGCAGGAAGTGCAGGCCTACGCCAAGAGCGCCGGGCTCGACGTCGTGGTGGCCGATGCGCTGTATGCGAGCCCCTCGGTCGACATCACCGGCCAGGTGCTGTCGGCCCTGCAGGCGCGCAAGGGCGCGGCGCCGGCCAAGCCCTGAGCCTGGTGGCGGGCGCGGGACCGGCATGACGGTGCGGCTCGGCGAGCTGGCCGTCCGGTTCGGCTGCGAACTGCGGGGCGATCCCGACGTCCGGATCGAGCGCGTGGCGACGCTGCAGGATGCGGCGCCCGGCTCGATCGCCTTCCTCGCCAATCCACACTACCGCCGCTTCCTCGCCACGACGCGCGCCAGCGCCGTCGTCTGTCGATGAGGGAGCGGCGGACGCCTGTCCGGTCGCGGTGCTCGTGACCCGCAATCCCTACGCGACGTACGCGCGCATCGCCCAGCTGCTGTATCCGGAGCCGCAGTTCGTGCCGGGGCGACACGCGTCCGCGGTCGTCGAGGACGGTGCCGTGATCGACCCCAGTGCGCACGTCGGTGCGCTGGCCTTCATCGCGGCTGGCGCGACCGTCGGTCCGCGTGCCGTCGTCGGGCCCGGCTCGGTGGTGCTCGAGGGCGTTCGTGTCGGTGCCGATACGCGACTCGTGGCACGCGTCACGCTGTGCGCCGGCGTGCAGGTGGGCGAGCGGTGCCTGTTGCACCCGGGCAGCGTGATCGGCGCGGATGGCTTCGGCCATGCGCCCGAGTCGGGCGCCTACGTCAAGGTGCCGCAGGTCGGTTCCGTGCAGCTCGGCGACGACGTCGAGGTCGGCGCCAACACCACCATCGACTGCGGCGCGATCGGCGACACGCTGATCGACGACGGCGTGAAGATCGACAACCAGGTGCAGGTCGGCCACAACGTGCACATCGGTGCGCACACGGTGATTGCCGGCTGCGTGGGCATCTCCGGCAGCACCAGCATCGGTCAGCGCTGCATGATCGGCGGCATGGTCGGCATCGCCGGGCACCTCGACATCTGCGACGACGTCGCGCTCACGGGCAAGACGATGGTCACCGCCTCGATCCGCAAGCCGGGCCTGTACTCCGGCGCGCTGCCGGCCGACGAGGCGCGGCACTTCCGCCGCAACAGCGCGCGGTTCCAGAGGCTCGACGAACTGGCGCGCCGGGTGCGTCGGCTCGAGGGCGACGCCGGCCGGAACGAGGCGCAGGGGGACGACGATGAGTGAACCGACCGGGTTCGGGATCGACGAGGTGATGCGGCGCCTGCCGCACCGCTATCCCATGCTGTACGTGGACCGCGTGCTCGAGTGCGTGGCCGGCGAGCGCATCGTCGCGCTCAAGAACGTCACGGCCAACGAGCAGTACTTCGTCGGGCACTTTCCCGGACGACCGGTGATGCCCGGCGTGATCATGCTCGAGGCGCTGGCGCAGACGGCCGGGATCCTCACGTTCGTCACTGCCGGCATCTATCCGGACGAAAGCGTGAAGTTCTACTTTGCCGGCATCGACAAGGTGCGGTTTCGCCGCCCCGTGGTGCCCGGCGACCAGCTGCTGCTGTCGGCGACGCTCGAGCGCCGCATCCGCACCATCTGGAAGTATTCGACGGTCGCCACGGTGGCGGGCGAGGTGGCCTGCACCGCAGAACTGATGGTGATGCCGGGCTGAGCGGCCCGCACCCCCGCAGCGCAACGGAGACGGACATGGCAGGCAACATCCACCCGACGGCCCTGGTCGCACCCGACGCCGAGCTCGACCCGAGCGTCGAGGTCGGCGCCTACGCGGTGATCGGCCCGGGCGTGCAGGTCGGCGCCAACACCCGCATCGGGCCGCACGCGGTCGTGCAGGGGCCGACCCGCATCGGCGCGGACAACCAGATCTTCCAGTTCGCGTCGGTCGGCTCGGCGCCGCAGGACAAGAAGTACCGCGGCGAGCCGACGCGCCTCGAGATCGGCGACCGCAACGTGATCCGCGAATGCGTCACGCTGAATCGCGGCACGACCAAGGAGGCCGGCGTCACCACGATCGGCGACGACAACCTGTTCATGGCGTACTCGCACGTCGCGCACGACTGCCACGTCGGCAACCAGTGCGTGCTCGCCAACAACGCCACGCTCGGCGGCCACGTGCACCTCGGCGACTGGGTGATCATGGGCGGCCTGTCGGGCGTGCACCAGTTCTGCAAGGTCGGCGCGCACGCGTTCATCGCCAACAATGCGGCGGTGACGCGCGACGTGCCGCCGTACGTGATGGCGGTCGGCCAGCCGGCCGCGGCGCACAGCATCAATTCCGAGGGGCTGAAGCGGCGTGGCTTCACGCCGGAGCAGATCCGCAACCTGCGCAACGCGTTCCGCCTGCTGTATCGCTCCGGGCTCAAGCTCGACGACGCCACGGCGCAGCTCGCGGCGATCGCGCAGGAGCAGCCGGAGGTGCGGCTGATCGTGGAGTTCCTGCCGCAGTCCACCCGCAGCATCGTCCGCTGAGCGGCGCGGCGCCTTCCGTGGCGGCTGCGCACGCACCCCCGGCCTTCGGCCTCGTCGCCGGCGAAGCGTCGGGCGACAACCTCGGCGGGCCGCTGATCCAGGCGCTGGCGGCGCGGGAGCCCGGCGCGGGCTTCTACGGCGTGGCGGGCCCGCGCATGGTGGCCGCCGGCTGCGAGGCCTGGTACCCGGCCGACGCGCTGGCCGTGATGGGACTCGCCGAGATCGTGCGCCACCTGCCGCGGCTGCTGCGCCTGCGGCGTCAGCTGCTCGGGCGACTGGTGGCTGCGCAGCCGGCCGCCTTCATCGGCATCGACTCGCCGGAGTTCAACCTGCGCATGGCGCGCGCGCTGCGCCAGCGCGGCATCCCTACCGTGCAGTACGTCAGCCCGCAGGTCTGGGCCTGGCGCCAGGGGCGCGTGCGCTCGATCGCCGAGTCGGTGGACCTGGTGCTGTGCGTGCTGCCGTTCGAGACCGCGTTCTACGAGTCGCACGCGGTGCGGGCGGTGTTCGTCGGGCATCCGCTGGCCGACCGCGTGCCGATCTATTCGGATCCGTCTGCGGCGCGGGCAGCGCTCGGGCTGCCGGCGACCGGCCCGCTGGTCGCGGTCCTGCCGGGCAGCCGCGGCGGCGAGGTGCGCAGGCTCGGTCCGCCGTTTGCGGCCACCCTCGCCTGGCTCGCGGCGCAGCGTCCGGAGATCGCCTACGTTGCGCCGATGGCCAACGCCGCGGCGCGTACGGTATTCGAGCAAGCGCTGCGCGACCACGCGCCCGGCGTGCCGGTGACGCTCGTCGACGGCCGCGCGCAGGATGCCGTGGCGGCGAGCGATGCGGTGCTCGTGGCGTCGGGTACGGCGACGCTGGAGACGGCACTCGTGAAGCGGCCGATGGTCGTTGCCTACCGGGTTGCGCCGCTGACGGCGTGGCTGGTGCGGGACCTGAAGCTCGTGAAGACCGAGTTCTTCTCGCAGCCCAACCTGCTCGCCGGTCGGCAACTCGTGCCTGAGTTCTTCCAGGAGCAGGTGCGGCCCGACGTGCTCGGGCCCGCGCTGCTCGAGCAGCTCGACCGCCCGGACCGCGCCGAACTGGTCGCGGCGTTCGGCGAGATCCATCGCGTGCTGCGCCGCGATGCCAGTGCCCGCGCGGCCGAAGCGGTGCTGGAGCTGCTGGACTCGCGCCGGGCGTCGGCATGAAGCGACAGCGCAGCGCCGGCACAGGCGGTGTTCGACTGGCGGCGCCCCGGCCTGGTGGCCGGAGTGGACGAGGCGGGGCGCGGCCCGCTCGCCGGTCCGGTGGTGGCGGCCGCCGTGATCCTCGACGAGCAGCGGCCGATCGCCGGACTGGCCGATTCCAAGGTGCTCTCGCCGGCGCGGCGCGAGGCGCTGGCCGCCGAGATCCGCGCGCACAGTCTCGCGTGGGCACTGGGCCGCGCCGAGGCGACTGAGGTCGACGAGCTGAACGTGCTGCAGGCGACGTTCGTGGCGATGCGGCGCGCGCTCGTCGCACTCGGTACCGCGCCGGTGCACGTGGTCGTGGACGGCAATCGCTGCCCGGACGTTGCCGGGCTCGGCTTCGAGTGCACCGTCGAAGCCGTGGTCCGGGGTGATGCGCTGGTGCCGGGGGTGAGCGCAGCGTCGATCCTCGCCAAGTGCGCCCGCGACGAATTCATGCGCGGCCTCGAGGTCGACTACCCGGGCTACGGGTTTGCCATCCACAAGGGCTACCCCACCGCCGCCCACCTCGAGGCATTGCGGCGGCTCGGGCCTTCGCCGGTGCACCGCCGCAGCTTTGCCCCGGTACAATTTTGCCTTTCCCGCTGACCGCCCCGAACCTGGCCCCGATGCCGCGCTTCGTCCACCTCCACGTGCACACCGAGTACTCGCTGGTCGACGGCGTGGTGCGCATCGACAGCGAACACGCGGATGACGGCAAGGTGGTGCGCGAGGGGCTGGTCGACGCCTGCGCGCGGCTCGGCATGCCGGCCGTGGCGGTCACCGACCAGGGCAACCTGTTCGCGCTGGTGAAGTTCTACCGTGCCGCCATGGCGCGCGGCGTCAAGCCGCTGGTGGGCGTCGACCTGCGGCTGCACGAAGAAGGCGAGCGCGCCGAGCCGTCGCGGCTGGTGCTGCTGTGCCAGGACGAGCGCGGCTACGCCAACCTCACGCGGCTGGTGACCCGCTCCTACCTCGAGGGACAGGGCCGCCACGGGCCGACCGTGCAGCGCGCCTGGCTCGATCGCGGCACCACCGAGGGCCTGGTGGCGCTGTCGGGCGCCCGCGACGGCGACGTCGGCCGCGCGCTGCTGACCGGCCACGAGGACGAGGCCGCCCGCGCGCTCGACGACTGGCTCAAGCTGTTCGGCGACCGCTACTACCTCGAGCTCACGCGCACGGGCCGCCCGGGCGAGGAGGACTGCATCGGCGGATCGCTGCTGCTGGCCGTGAAGCACGGCGTGCCCGTCGTCGCCACCAACGACGTGCGCTTCGTCGGCCGCGACGAGTTCGAGGCGCACGAGGCCCGTGTGTGCATACACGAGGGTGCCTTGCTCGCCGATGCCGCGCGCCCGCGCCGCTACAGCGAGCAGCAGTACCTGCGCTCGCCGGACGAGATGGCGAAGCTGTTCGCCGACCTGCCGGAGGCGCTCGACAACACCGTGGAGCTCGCGCAGCGCCTGAACCTCGAGGTGCGGCTCGGCAAGGCGTCGCTGCCGGCCTACCCGGTGCCCAAGGGGCTCACCACGGAGGACCACCTGCGCGAGGAGTCGCGGGTCGGGCTCGAGTCGCGGCTGGTACAGCTCGCCGCGTCGCCGGTTGGGGTCGCGGATCGCGCACCGTACGACGCCCGGCTCGCCTCCGAGCTCGACGTGATCTGCCAGATGGGTTTCGCCGGTTACTTCCTGATCGTCGCGGACTTCATCCGCTGGGCGCGCAGCAACGGCGTGCCGGTGGGGCCCGGGCGCGGCTCGGGCGCGGGGTCGCTGGTGGCCTATTCGCTCGGCATCACCGACCTCGACCCGCTGCGTTACGACCTGCTGTTCGAGCGTTTCCTCAATCCCGAGCGCGTCTCGATGCCGGACTTCGACGTGGACTTCTGCATGGAAGGCCGCGACCGGGTGATCGAGTACGTCGCCGAGCGCTACGGCCGCGACCGCGTGTCGCAGATCATCACCTACGGCACCATGGCGGCGAAGGCGGCGGTGCGCGACGTGGCCCGCGTGCTCGGCCGCAGCTACGGCTTCGCCGACAGCATCGCCAAGCTGATCCCGTTCGAGCTCGGCATCACGCTCGACGACGCGCTCGCCAAGGAGGACGAGCTGCGGCGGCGCTACAAGGCCGAGGACGAGGTGCGCGAGGTGATCGACCTGGCGCGCTCGCTCGAGGGACTGGTGCGCAACGCCGGCACGCACGCCGGCGGCGTGGTGATCGCGCCGTCGGTGCTGACCGACTTCGCGCCGCTCTACTGCGAGGCGGACGGCCACAGCGTGGTCACCCAGTTCGACAAGGACGACGTCGAGGCCGCGGGCCTCGTCAAGTTCGACTTCCTCGGCCTGCGCACGCTGACCATCATCGACTGGGCGGTGCGCACCATCGACGCCGAGCGCGCGGCGCGGGGCGAGCCGCCGCTCGATCTCGCCGCGATGCCCATGGACGACGCGCCGACCTACGCGCTGCTCAAGCGCTGCGAAACCACCGCGGTGTTCCAGCTCGAGTCGCGCGGCATGAAGGACCTGATCCGCCGCCTGCAGCCCGACTGCTTCGAGGACATCATCGCGCTGGTCGCGCTGTTCCGCCCCGGCCCGCTGCAGTCGGGCATGGTGGACGACTTCATCGCGCGCAAGCACGGCCGCAGCACCGGGCCGGCCGACTACCTGCACCCGGACCTGAAGCCGGTGCTGTTCCCCACCTACGGCGTGATCCTGTACCAGGAACAGGTGATGCAGATCGCGCAGGTGCTCGCCGGCTATACGCTCGGCGGCGCCGACCTGCTGCGGCGCGCGATGGGCAAGAAGAAGCCCGAGGAGATGGCGAAGCAGCGCTCCGTGTTCGTCGACGGCGCGGTGGCGCGCGGCGTCGAGGAACGGACCGCGGCGCACATCTTCGACCTGATGGAGAAGTTCGCGGGCTACGGCTTCAACAAGTCGCACTCCGCCGCCTACGCGGTGCTGTCGTACCAGACCGCGTGGCTCAAGCAGCATCACCCGGCAGCGTTCATGGCTGCGGTGCTGTCGTCGGACATGGACAAGACCGACAAGGTCGTGACCCTGATCGACGAGTGCGCGCGCATGGGGCTCACGGTCGAGCCGCCGGACGTCAATGCGTCGCAGTTCATGTTCACGGTGTCGGGGCCGAAGGCGATCCGCTACGGCCTCGGTGCGATCAAGGGCGTGGGCGAGGGCGCGGTCGAGAACATGATCGCCGAGCGCACCGCAGGTGGGCGCTTCAGCAGCGTGCGCGATTTCTGCCGCCGCATCGACCTGAAGCAGGCGAACCGGCGCGTGCTCGAGGCGCTCATCCGCGCCGGCGCGCTCGATTCGCTGGGTGCCAACCGCGCCACGCTGATGCACCAGCTGCCCGGGGCGATGCAGGCAGCGGAACAGCACTCGCGCGCACAGGCTGCCGGCCAGGACGACCTGTTCGGGCTCGCGGCACCGGCTGCGCCCGCCGCGGCGCTCGCCGAGGACCCGGCCGAGCCCGCCGAGACCTTGCCCGAGTGGAGCGAAAAAGTGCGGCTCGCCGGCGAGCGCGAGACGCTGGGGCTCTACCTCACCGGCCACCCGATCACGGAGTACGAGCGCGAGCTGCGGCCGATCACCAGCGGCCGCATTGCCGACATCGGTGGCGCCAAGCCGGTCGGCGGCAACGACGGCGGCTGGCGCGGTCCCGGCAAGAACGTCACGGTCGCGGGGCTGGTGCTCGAGATCCGCAAGCGGGGCAACCGCAACAGCTGCGTGCTCGACGACCGCAGCGGGCGCATCGAGGTCACGCTGTTCGAGGACGTGTACCAGCAGTACCGTGCGCTGGTGGCGCGCGACGCGATCCTGGTGGTGGAGGGCAACCTGCGCTTCGACGACTTCGCCGACGACTGGCGCATCGCCGCCAAGCGCATCCTCGACATCGCGCAGGTCCGCGAACAGTACGCGCGTCGCCTGGTGCTGCGCTGGCCCGCCGCCGCCAACGGCGAGGGTCGGCGGCTGGTGAGCGCGCTCGAGCAGGCGCTGCGACCGAGTCGCGGCGGACGCTGTGCCGTGGCGATCCGCTACGCCGGCGAAGGTGCGAGCGCCAACGTGCTGCTCGGCGAGGAGTGGTGCGTGCGGCCGTCGCAGGACTTGATCGAGCGCCTCGGCCAGATCGTCGGTCGCGAGGGCATCGAGCTGGTGTACGCTCCGCCGGGAACGGGGAACGGCGGATAGCGGACAGCGGACAGGGGAGGGTCGATGACAGTTGCCAGCTCTGCCCCGCGTGAAGCGTTTGCGAGCCGGGCGGGGTTCATCCTCGCAGCAGCCGGCAGCGCCGTCGGCCTCGGCAACATGTGGCGCTTTCCGTACCAGGCGTCGGAAGGCGGCGGCGCCGCCTTCGTGATGGTGTACATCGGCCTGACCCTGGTGCTCGGCATCCCGCTGATGCTGGCCGAGTTCGGCATCGGGCGCCGCGGCCAGTTGTCGCCGATCGGCAGCCTGCGCAAGCTCGCCGGCCCGTCCTGGGTGCCGCTCGGCTACCTGTTCGTGGCGGTCGGCTTGCTGATCCTGTCCTACTATTCGGTGATCGCCGGCTGGACCCTGCGCTACGGTCTCGAGGCGGTGTTCCTCGGCTTCCCGGCCGACTCGGCCGCGCACTTCGGCGCGGTCGCCTCCGGTGGCGACGCCGTCGCCTTCCATGTGGCGTTCATGGCGCTCACCGTTGCGATCGTGATCGGCGGCGTGAAGGGCGGCATCGAGCGCGCCTCGCTACTGCTGATGCCGCTGCTGTTCCTGATGGTGGCGGGGCTGGCCCTGTGGGCCGCCACGCTGCCCGGGGCCGGCCAGGGCTACCTCGTGTACCTGAAGCCCGAGATCGACGAATTGCTGAATCCGAGCGTGTGGCGCGCGGCGGCGTCGCAGGCGTTTCTTCTCCCTCAGCCTCGGCATGGGCGGCATGCTCACGTTCGCCTCCTACCTGCGTCGTGACCAGAACCTGCCCGAGTCCGCCACGGTGGTCGCGTTCACCGATTTCGGCGTGGCCTTCGTGGCCGGCCTGCTGGTGTTCCCGGTGATCTACTCGTTCGCGCTGCAGGACGCGGTCAGCGCCAGCACGGTGGGCGCGCTGTTCATCGCAGTGCCAAGCGCGTTCGAGGCGATGGGGCCACTCGGCCGTATCATCGGCCTGTTCTTCTTCGTGGTGCTCGCGGTCGGTGCACTGACGTCTGCGATCTCGCTGCTCGAGGTCGTGACGGCCTCGGTGATCGACGAGTTCGGCCTGACGCGCCGCCGGGCGGCGCTGCTCACCGGCGCGGTCATCACGGGCTCGGCGTCTTCCCGGCCTTCGACATCGACGCACTCGGCCTGCTCGACAAGATCGCCGGCGAGTTCCTGTTGCTGGCGGGCGGGCTGGTGCTCGCGCTGCTCGCCGGCTGGCGGCTGCGCGCCGCCGTGTCCGACGAACTGCTGGCAGGAGCCAGCCCGCGCTGGCAGCGGCAAGTGCCGCGCATCCTGGCCACGCTGCGCTTCCTGGTGCCGCCGATCGTCGCGGCTGTGCTGTTCTTTTCGTTGCGCGAAACCGCGGCTGCGGTCGTCGAGTACTTCGGTCGCTGAGGGTCGGCCGGCTAGCCACGGCCACCCCTCTCAGGGCATCCTTCGCCGCCATGGCACTCAGTTTCCTGGATTTCGAGGCGCCGATCGCCGAGCTGGAGGCGAAGATCGACGAGCTGCGCTTCGTCTCCTCCGACGCCGAGGTCAACGTCGGCGAGGAGATCGCGCGCCTGCGGGCCAAGAGCCGCGCGCTCACCACCAGCATCTTCGCCAACCTCACGCCCTGGCAGGTCGCGCAGCTGGCGCGCCATCCGCAGCGCCCGTACACGCTCGAGTACGCGGCCGCGATCTGCGACGAGTTCCAGGAGCTGCACGGCGACCGCATGTTCGCCGACGACCGCGCGATCGTCGGCGGCCTGGCGCGGTTCGACGGCCGGCCGATCATGCTGATCGGCCACCAGAAGGGCCGCGACACCAAGGAGCGCGTGCGGCGCAACTACGGCATGCCCAAGCCCGAGGGCTACCGCAAGGCGCTGCGCCTGATGAAGCTCGCCGAGCGCTTCCGCCTGCCGCTGGTCACGCTGATCGACACGCCGGGAGCCTACCCCGGCGTCGGCTCCGAGGAGCGCAACCAGAGCGAGGCGATCGCGCGCAACCTGTTCGAGATGTCGACGCTGCGCGTGCCGGTGATCTCGGTGGTGATCGGCGAGGGCGGTTCCGGCGGTGCGCTCGCGATCGGCGTGTGCGATCGGCTGCTGATGCTGCAGTACTCCGTGTATTCGGTGATCTCGCCCGAGGGCTGCGCCTCGATCCTGTGGAAGAGCGCCGACAAGAAGGAGCTCGCGGCGGAGGCGATGGGCATCACGGCCGAGCGCCTCGACAAGCTCGGGCTCGTGGACGAGATCCTCAAGGAACCGCTCGGCGGCGCGCATCGCGACCCGGCGACGATGGCCGAGGACCTCAAGGCGGCGATCCTGCGCCACCTGCGCGAGGTCGAGCAGCTGACCGAGCAGCAGCTGCTGGACACACGGTACGCACGGCTGCGCGCACACGGCGTGTTCCGCGCCGCGTGAGCCGGTGAGTCCGTTCTCGCCGGAGCGACTGCGCGCGGAGCTGGAGGGCATGCTTCGCGACGGCGGTGCCGAGCCGACCGGCGAGTGCGTCGCCCTGAGCGGCGGCCTCGACTCGAGCGTGCTGCTGGCGGCCCTCTGCCCGGGTGCGCGTCCGTCCGCTGCGGGCCATTCACGTCGATCACGGATTGCACCCGGATGCCGCCCTGTGGTCCGCACACAGCGTGGCGCTCGCAGCGCACTGCGGAGTCGCCTGCGAGGTCGTGCGCGTGAATGCGACCGCGGTGCGAGGTGAAAGCCCGGAGGCCGCTGCGCGGGTCGCCCGTTATGCGGCGCTGGCCGGACGGTTGTCGCCGGGCGAGGCGCTGCTCACCGCACACCATGGCGACGACCAGCTCGAGACGGTGTTGTTGCAGTGGCTGCGCGGCGGCGGCCTGCGCGCGGTGGCCGGCATGCGTCCGGTCGCGCCCTTCGCGGACGGATGGCGCGTGCGACCGCTGCTCGGCTTCACGCGCATTGAAGTTCGAGGACTGGGCCCGAGGGCAGGGACTCGAGTGGCTCGAGGACCCGTCCAATGCCGACCCCCGCTTCGATCGCAATTTCCTGCGCCGCGAGGTCCTGCCGGTGCTGCGATCGCGCTGGCCGGCCGCGGCACGCACCGTCGGGCGAGTGGCCGCGCAGGCGGCGGAGGCCCTCGACCTCGAGGCGACCCTTGCCGCCGAAGACCTGGCCGGCCTCACGGTCGGCGACACGTTGCTCCTCGCGCGATCTCGAACACCTGCCGCCATCGAGGCAGCGGCTGGCGCTGCGCGCCTGGCTGCGCGGGCGCGGCATCGACCCGCCGCCGGCCGCGACCCTGGAGTCATTGCGGCGCGACATGCTCGCGGCCGCGCCGGAGCGCATTCCCGAGACGCGCTGGCCCGGGGCCGTGGTGCGTCGCTACCGGGGACGGCTGCATGCCGCGCAGGAATCGACGCCTGCGCAGCCCTGGCAGGCAGGGTCCTGGTTGCCGGAAACCGATTTCAGTCTCGGCGGCCGCGGACGGCTCGCCCTGCTGCCGACGACGGGTGACGGCCTGAGCCGGGCGCGCCTGCCGGGTCTGCTGACCGTGACGGCCCGCCCGCCCGGCGCAACGTTCCGCCCCGCAGGCGGCGCGCATCGGCGCGAATTACGCAAGTGGCTGCAGGAGCAGGGCGTGTTGCCCTGGCAGCGTGCCTCACTGCCCTGCATCTGTGCGGGCGACGAAATCGTGGCGGTCGGCGACCTCGCCTGCGGCGGGGCGCTGGCCGCGGCACCCGGTGAGCCTGCGTGGCGCATCGTCTGGCACGGGCGGCCGACGCTGACCGAGGCCGAGGCGCTGGCCGGGGCGCGCCGCACCTGATCGATCGCAAGGGTACGGCAGGTGGCCGGGAGGGGGGCGATCCGATAGACTGTCCTCCCGTCGTGCTTCTCCTGCGACGGTGACCCCCATGACCAAGTTTATCTGCGTGACCGGCGGCGTCGTTTCCTCGCTGGGGAAGGGCATTGCCGCGGCGTCGCTCGGGGCGATCCTCGAGGCGCGCGGCCTCAAGGTCGCCCTCGTCAAGCTCGACCCGTACATCAACGTCGACCCGGGCACCATGAGCCCGTTCCAGCACGGCGAGGTGTTCGTCACCGACGATGGCACCGAGACCGATCTCGACCTCGGCCACTACGAGCGCTTCGTGCGCACCACCACCGGCCGCAGCAGCAACTTCACCACCGGCCGCATCTACGAGAACGTGATCGCCAAGGAGCGCCGCGGCGACTACCTCGGCGCCACCGTGCAGGTGATCCCGCACATCACCGACGAGATCAAGCACTCGATCAAGCTCGGCGCGGTCGATGCCGACGTCTGCATGGTCGAGATCGGCGGCACGGTGGGCGACATCGAGTCGCTGCCGTTCCTCGAGGCGATCCGCCAGCTCGCCGTCGAGATGGGGCACGACAACGTGCTCTACATGCACCTCACGCTGATCCCCTACATCGCGACCTCCGGCGAGATCAAGACCAAGCCGACGCAGCACTCGGTCAAGGAACTGCGCGGCATCGGCATCCAGCCCGACGTGCTGCTGTGCCGCTGCCAGGACCCGCTGCCGGCCGACCAGCGCCGCAAGATCGCGCTGTTCACCAACGTCGAGGAGCGCGCGGTGTTCTCGGCCGTGGACGCCGACGACATCTACAAGATCCCGCAGCTGCTGCACGAGCAGGGGCTCGACGCCATCGTCTGCGAGAAGCTGGGCCTGCAGGTGCCGCCCGCCGACCTGAGCGAATGGCAGCAGGTGGTGGCCGCCAAGGGCAACCCGGACCTCGCCGTGACCATCGCCATGGTCGGCAAGTACGTCAACCTCAAGGACGCGTACATCTCGCTCACCGAGGCGCTGATGCACGCCGGGCTGCGCACCCGCACCCGGGTCAACATCGAGTTCGTCGAGGCGACCGACGTCGAGCAGCACGGCACCGATTGCCTGCGCGGCGTGGACGCGATCCTCGTGCCGGGCGGCTTCGGCGAGCGCGGCATCGAGGGCAAGATCCAGGCCGTGCGCTTCGCGCGCGAGAACGGCGTGCCGTACCTCGGCATCTGCCTCGGCATGCAGCTCGCGATCATCGAGTACGCGCGCCACGTCGCCGGCCTCGAGGGCGCGCACAGCACCGAATTCAATCGTGCCACGCCGCACCCGGTGATCGCGCTGATCACCGAGTGGCAGGACCAGAAGGGGACCGTCGAGTCGCGCACCGAGGCCTCGCACCTCGGCGGCACGATGCGCCTCGGCGCGCAGGAAGTGCGCATCTCGCACGGCTCGCGCGCACACGCCATCTACGGCGCGGACTCGGTCCGCGAGCGCCACCGGCACCGCTACGAGTTCAACAACAACTACCTGCAGAAGATGATGAACGCCGGGCTGCGTTTCTCGGGCTTTTCGCGCGACGGGCTGGTGGAGATCATCGAGCTGCCGCAGCACCCGTTCTTCGTCGCGAGCCAGTACCACCCCGAGTTCCGCTCCACGCCGCGCGACGGGCACCCGCTGTTCACCGGCTTCATCAAGGCGGCGCGCGCGCAGCGTGCGGCGCAGTTGCCCGCGGCGGCCGGCGCATGAGGCTGTGCGGCTTCGAGGTCGGCCCCGACCGGCCGTTCTTCCTGATCGCGGGACCCTGCGTCGTCGAAAGCGAGGCGCTGGTGATCGAGGTGGCCGGGCGCATGCGGGAGATCACCCGCGAGCTCGGCATCCCGTACATCTTCAAGGCTTCTTACGACAAGGCGAATCGCTCGTCGCAGGCGAGCTTCCGCGGGCCCGGCATGGAGCAGGGACTGCGCATCCTCGGCGAGGTCAAAGCCCAGCTCGGCCTGCCGGTGCTGACCGACGTGCACGAGGACACGCCGCTGGCCGAGGTCGCCGCGGTGGTCGACGTGCTGCAGACGCCGGCGTTCCTCTGCCGGCAGACCAATTTCATCGTCAATGCCGCCGCGCAGGGCAAGCCCGTCAACATCAAGAAGGGCCAGTTCCTGTCGCCGTGGGAGATGCGCAACGTCGTGGACAAGGCGCGCTCCACCGGCAACGAGGCGATCATGGTCTGCGAGCGCGGCTTCAGCTTCGGCTACAACAACCTCGTGGCCGACATGCGCTCGCTCGCGGTGATGCGCGACACGGGCTGCCCGGTGGTGTTCGATGCCACGCACTCGGTGCAGCTGCCCGGCGGCAAGGGCAACGCCTCGGGCGGCCAGCGCGAGTTCGTGCCCGTGCTGGCACGGGCCGCGATCGGCGCGGGCGTCGCCGGCGTGTTCATGGAAACCCATCCCGACCCGGCGCGCGCGCTGTCGGACGGCCCGAACGCCTGGCCGCTCGATCGCATGCGCGCGCTGCTCACCGTCATGAAAGAGATCGATGCCGCGGTGAAGTCGCGGCCCTACGAGGAAGCAAGCCTATGACCCGGATCGTCGACATCAAGGCCCGCGAGATCATGGATTCCCGCGGCAATCCCACCGTCGAAGCAGATGTATTGGTCGAAGGCGGCGTGCTGGGCCGCGCCGCGGTGCCGTCGGGCGCCTCCACGGGCACGCGCGAAGCGGTCGAGCTGCGCGACGGCGACAAGGGCCGCTACGTCGGCAAGGGCGTGCTGCGGGCCGTCGCCAATGCCAACGGCGAGATCCGCAGCGCGCTGCTCGGCCAGGACGTGTTCGACCAGGCCGGGCTCGACCGCCGGATGATCGAGCTCGACGGCACCGACACCAAGGCGCGGCTCGGCGCCAATGCGCTGCTCGCGGTGTCGCTCGCCGCCGCGCATGCCGCGGCGCGGGCGCAGGGGCTTGAGCCTGTTCCGCCTGCTCGGTGGCCCCGGCCCGAAGACCATGCCGGTGCCGATGATGAACATCATCAACGGCGGCGCGCATGCCGACAACAGCGTCGACATCCAGGAGTTCATGATCCTGCCGGTCGGCGCGCCCAGCTTCGCCGAGGCGCTGCGCACCGGCGCGGAGATCTTCCACACGCTGAAGAAGGTGCTGCACGAGCGCGGCCTCGCCACCGCCGTGGGCGACGAGGGCGGCTTCGCGCCGAACCTGCCGTCCAACGAGGCGGCGCTCGAGACCATCCTCGAGGCCATCGGCCGCGCCGGCTTCAAGGCGGGCGTGGACGTGTTCCTCGGCCTCGACGTCGCGAGCTCCGAGTTCTTCAAGGACGGCACCTACCACCTCGAGTCGGAAGGCCGCCAGTTCACGCCGGCGCAGTTCGTCGACTACCTGGCCGGGCTGGTGGACAAGTACCCGATCGTCACCGTCGAGGACGGCATGGCGGAGGGCGACTGGGACGGCTGGGCGCTGCTCACGCACAAGCTCGGACGCAAGGTGCAGCTGGTCGGCGACGACATCTTCGTCACCAACACGCGGATCTTCCGCGAGGCGATCGCGCGCGGCATCGCCAACTCGATCCTCATCAAGCCGAACCAGATCGGCACGCTGACCGAGACGCTCGAGGCGATCGACATGGCGGCCGATGCGGGCTACAGCGCGGTCGTGTCGCACCGCTCGGGCGAGACCGAGGACAGCACCATCGCCGACATCGCGGTGGCGACCCGTGCCACGCAGATCAAGACCGGCTCGCTGTGCCGCTCCGACCGCATCGCCAAGTACAACCAGCTGCTGCGCATCGAGGCCGAGCTCGGCACGGATGCGACGTACGCCGGCCGCGCGGCGTTCCCGGTCGCGCCGGCCGTGCGCGGTTGAGGCGACCGATGGTGCTGCGCATCGTGGCGGGCCTGCTGCTGGCGCTGTTCCTGGCGCTGCAGTACCGGATCTGGGTGTCGCCGAACGGCGTGCGCGACCTGTGGCGCACCGAGGCGGCCATCGAGCAGCAGAAAGAGGAGAACGAGCGGCTCGCCGAGCGCAACCGCACGCTCGCGGCCGAGGTGCGCGACTTGAAGGAAGGCCGCGCCGCCGTCGAGGAGCGTGCCCGCACCGACCTCGGCATGGTCGGCAGCAACGAGACCTTCTTCCAGGTGGTGCCGCCGCAGCCCGCGGTGGCGCCGCCCGAAGAGGAACGACGCACCGCCGAGGCCACCAGCCAATGACCGGGCGCGCCCGGCGCTGGGCCGTCGTGCCGGCGGCCGGCCGCGGGGAGCGCTTCGGTGGCCGGTTGCCCAAGCAGTACCTGCCGCTGCTCGGGCGGCCCGTGCTGTCCTGGTCGCTGGGTGCATTGCTGGCGGAGCGGTCCATCCACGGCGTGGTGGTGGCGCTGGCCGCGGACGACCGTCGCTTTGCGCGGCTGCCCGAGGCGCGCGACCCGCGGGTGCGCACTTGTCGCGGCGGTGCGCGACGCGAACTGTCGGTGGCCAACGCGCTCGAGTCGCTGGCCGGCGTGGCCCGCGAGACGGACTGGGTGCTGGTGCACGACGCGGCACGGCCGTGCCTGGCGCGCTCCGACCTGCGGGCGCTGTTTGCCGCGGTGGCTGACGATCCGGTTGGGGGGCTGCTGGCGGTGCCAGTCGGCGACACCCTCAAGGCGGCGGGGCGCGACGGACGAGCGGAGCGCACTGTGTCGCGCGAGGGCCTGTGGCGCGCACTGACGCCGCAGATGTTCCGCTACGGCGTGCTGCGGCGCGCGCTGGCGCTCAGCATCGAGCGCGAGCGCACGGTCACGGACGAAGCGTCGGCGGTGGAGGCGCTCGGCCTGCGGCCGTGGCTCGTCGCCGGCGGACCGGGCAACGTCAAGATCACACTGCCGGGGGACCGCGCACTGGCCGCGGCCGTCCTGGCGACGATGGGGGGACGCAAGGGTGAGAATCGGCTTCGGGTACGACGTCCACGCGCTTGAGCCCGGCGACTTCGTGACGCTGGGCGGCGTGCGCATTCCGCATGAGCAGGGCGTGCGCGCGCACTCCGACGGCGACGTGCTGCTGCACGCGCTGTGCGATGCCATCCTCGGCGCGCTGGGCCTCGGCGACATCGGCCAGCACTTCCCGGATACCGATCCACGCTGGAAGGGCGCCGACAGCCGCTTGTTCCTGCGCCATTGCACGCGCCTGCTCGACGAGCATCGCTTCCGGCTGGTCAACGCCGACCTCACGGTGCTGGCCGAAGCGCCGCGCCTGGGCGACCACCGCTCGCAGATGCGTGCCAACGTGGCGGCCGACCTCGGTACCACGGCGGACCGGATCAACGTCAAGGCGACCACTTGCGAAGGTCTCGGGGCGATCGGCCGGCGCGAGGGTCTCGCCTGTCACGCGGTGGTGCTGCTGGCCCATGCCGACGGCGTGCACGGTCACGAGCATGGGCATGGGCACGGCCATCGCCACGGACGCTGATCCACTGCCGTTGCCGGCCGCGTACGGCACGGCGCCCGTCGCCGGCCGGCTGCGCGTCGAGCCCGAGGATTTCGTGGTGCACGAGGTGCTCGGCTTCGTGCCGGACGGGGCCGGTGCCCACGTGTTGCTCGAGGTCGAGAAGCGGGGCGCCAACACCGGCTGGGTGGCAGCGCAGCTGGCGCGTGCCGCCGGGGTCCACGTGCGCGACGTCGGCGTGTCGGGTCAGAAGGACCGCACATGCCGTAACTCGACAGGCGTTCACGCTGCCGTGGCCGGTGCAGGCCCCGGTCGAGCCGTGCCTCGAGTACGCCGGTGAGGGCTACCGCGTGCTCAGTGCTCAGCGCCACGGCCGCAAGCTGCGCCCGGGCTCGCACCGCGCCAATCGCTTCGAGCTGCGCGTGCGGGACGTGGCGGGCGACTCGCGACGCCTTGCGCGAACGGCTCGAGCTGGTCGCGCGGCGCGGCGTGCCCGACTACTTTGGTCCGCAGCGCTTCGGCCGCGACGGCGGCAACCTCGTGCGTGCCCGCGACTGGGCGGCCGGTGGCAGGGCGCCGGGCGAGCGCGGCGCGCGCAGCTTTGCGTTGTCGGCCGCACGCAGCCACGTGTTCAACGCGGTGCTCGCCGAGCGCGTGCGCCGCGCCGACTGGGACGTGCTGCTGGAGGGCGAAGCGGTGATGCTCGACGGTCGACGCAGCTTCTTCCGGGCGGCCGAGATCGACGCCACCCTGCGCGAGCGTTGCCTCGGCATGGACGTGCACCCGAGCGGCCCGCTGTGGGGGCGAGGTGCCTCTCCCGCGACCGGGGCCGCGCTCGAGCTGGAGGCGACGGTGGTGGCGCAGTATCCGGACCTGTGCCGGCTGCTCGAAACCGAGGGGCTCGAGCACGAGCGGCGCGGGCTGCGGCTGCCGGTGCGCGACCTCGCCTGGTCGCTCGACGGCGACGTGCTGACGCTGGCGTTCGAGTTGCCGAGCGGCGCATTTGCGACCGCCGTGCTGCACGAGCTGGTGAGCGACGCGTGTATAGTTCACCCGACTTCCGGCACGGTCCCGACGTGAGAATCCTGGTCAGCAACGACGACGGTTATCGTGCCGAGGGGCTGCAGCGCCTCGCGGACGCGTTGCGTCCGCTCGCCGAGATCACGGTGGTGGCGCCGGACCGCAATCGCAGCGGTGCCAGCAATTCGCTGACGCTCGACGTGCCGCTGCGGGTCAGCTCGTTCGGCGAGCGCGCCTTCTACGTCAACGGCACGCCCACCGACTGCGTGCACCTCGCCATCTCGGGGTTGTTCGACTTCGAGCACGACATGGTGGTCTCGGGCATCAACCACGGCGCCAATCTCGGCGACGACGTGCTGTATTCGGGCACGGTCGCCGCGGCGATCGAGGGCCGCTTCCTCGGCCTGCCGACCATGGCCGTGTCGCTGGTGCTGCGCGACGGCAGCCACTTCGACACCGCGGCGCGGGTCGCGAGCGAGCTGGTGATGCGGTTGATGCGCGCGCCGCTGCACTCGTCGATGATCCTGAACGTCAACGTGCCGGACGTGCCCTACGAGCACCTGCGCGGCTTCCGCGTCACGCGCCTCGGCCACCGCCACCGCTCCGAGTCCGTGGTGCGCGCCACCGATCCGCACGGTCGCTCGGTGTACTGGGTCGGTCCCGCGGGCGAGGGGGCCGACGCCGGCGAGGGCACGGACTTCGCGGCGATCGCGGCGGGCTGCGTCTCGGTGACGCCGCTGCAGGTCGACCTCACCCGCCATGCGGCGCTCGGCGATCTGGACGACTGGTTGCGCGGGCGGGCCACGTGACGCGCCCGTCCCTCACCGGCATCGGCATGACGTCGGCGCGCACCCGCGACCGCCTGATCGCGCGGCTGCGCGAACAGGGCATCGCCAATCCGCAGGTGCTCGAGCGCATCCGCGCCGTGCCGCGCCACGTGTTCGTGGACGAGGCGCTCGCGAGCCGTGCGTACGAGGACACGGCGCTGCCGATCGGCCACGGCCAGACGATTTCGCAGCCCTACATCGTGGCGCGCATGACCGAGGCGCTGCTCGAGGGCGCCGCGCCGCGCAAGGTACTCGAGGTGGGCACCGGCTGCGGCTACCAGACTGCGGTGCTCGCGCCGCTGGTGGCCACGGTCTACAGCATCGAGCGCATCGCTGCGCTGCAGCTGCGGGCACGGCGGGTGATGCGCGACCTGCGCATCGCCAACGTCTTCATGCGCCACGGCGACGGCTTCGAGGGCTGGCCGCCGTATGCGCCGTACGACGGGATCCTGGTGGCGGCGGCCTCGATGGCGGTGCCGCCGGCCTTGCTCGACCAGCTCGGCAACGGCGGGCGCCTGATCATGCCGGTGGGCGCCGATCGCGAACAGCGCCTGCTGCGCGTCACGCGGCGCGGCGACAGTTTCGAGCGCGAGGACCTCGGGCCGGCGATCTTCGTGCCGCTGTTGCAGGGGCTCGGCTGAGCGCGCGGTCAGGTGATGAGCAGGGCGGCGGCTACCTCGCGGCCTTCGCCGACGAGCACGTTGTACGTGCGGCAGGCGGCTCCCGTGTCCATCACCTCGAAGCCGACCCGCGCGGCATACAGTTGGGCGAGCAGGTCGCGCGGTGGAAACACCTGCCGCACGCCAGAACCGAGCAGCAGCACCTCGGGCCGCAGCGCGAGTGCCGGCTCGAGGTCGGCCGCGGTGAGCTCGTCCATGCGTTGCGGGCGCCAGTCCGTGATCAGGGTCTGTGCGGACACGATCACGCTGCGCGAATACTCCTGCTCGCCGATGCGCAATGCGCCGGGCGAATATCCGCGCACGAAGTGGCGCGTGGACGGTCGGTCGAGGGTAAATTTCATGGGCGTACCTTACTGGATGCGGGCGGTCGTGGTCATCGCCCGCGCGGGGCGTGCATGAGCAAGACCCGCAGCGTGCGACTGTCACTGCCCGGTCTGCGTGCCGCCGTGCTGCGGCAGGCGGAGCAGGGCGATCCCGCGCGCCTGCCCGCGGCCGAGTGGCTCGTAGCACGAGGGCGACGCGAGGCGAAACGTGGGCTCGACTGGCGCGGGTGGCTGCTGGAAGGCGCAGGGCTCGGTAGCGACGCCCTGGTCCGCCATCCGGCCGGTCCCTGCAGTGCCCCGCAGCGCGACGGGCAACCCTTGCCCGGGACCTGGGCGCGTGCCGAGCCGGTGCACCTGCTCACGGCCCTCGACCACCTGCAGCTTGCGGCACCAGTGCCGTTGCCGCTCGCCGCTGACGAGCTGGTCGCGCTGCGCGGGATGCTCGACGAGCACCTTGCCGGCAGCGGCTTCCGGCTGCACGACGGCGGGCGCGGCGGCTGGGTCGTCGAGTGTCCGTCCGGCTGCGACTTCACGGCGCTGGAGCCGGCGCTGGCGGTGGGGCGTAACCTGCGCGAATGCCTGCCGGGCGGGCGCGACGCGGTTCGTGATCCGCGCGCTGGTCAATGAACTGCAGATGCTGCTGCACGAGCATCCGCTCAACGAACGACGGGTGGCGCGCGGTTTGCCGGCCGTGAACTCGGTGTGGCTCTGGGGTGCGGGCGGCACTGCAGCAGCCGCTAGGGAGTGCTGCGGGCTGGCTGATCACCGACGACGCCTGGCTGGCCGGCCTGTGGCGCCTGCACCGGGGACAGGCCGGATCACCCGACGACATTGCCGCGCCTGCTTGGCGAGTCGTCCGGGGACCTGCGCATGGCCCTGGCAGCAGGGTTCGGCACGGCCGAAGACCTGGCGCGGTGGGACCAGGCGGTACTCGCGCCCGTGCGTGCGGCGCTGGAGGCCGGCCGTCTCCGCCAGGTGACACTGCAGTTCGATGTGGCGCTGGTCCATGTCCCGGCGGTTGCGCGCTGGGCGTACTGGCGGCGGCCACGTCCGCTGCACGAGTCGCTGGCGTGACCGTCGCGCGCCGCATCGTGCGTCGCCAGCGCACGTCGTCCGGCGACGCCTTGCCGGATTCCCTGCATCCGGTGCTGCGGCGGGTCTACGGCGCGCGCGGCGTCCGTGGCCCCGGCGACCTCGACCTCGGCCTCGAGCGGCTGCTGCCAGTGGGATCGCTCGGCGGCATGCCGGCCGCGGTGGACCTGCTGCTGCGTTGTCACCGTGACGGCCGCCGGGTGCTGGTGCTCGGCGACTTCGACGCGGACGGTGCCACCAGCACCGCGCTGATGATCCGCCAGCTGCGACGGCTCGGCTTCGCGGACCCGCAGTTCCTGGTGCCGGACCGCTTCCGCTTCGGCTACGGGCTGACGCCCGAAATCGTGCGCGTCGCGGCGACGATGCGCCCCGAGCTGATCGTCACGGTGGACAACGGCGTCTCGTCCGTCGAGGGCGTCGCCGAGGCGCGGCGCCTGGGCATCGACGTGCTGGTCACCGACCATCACCTGCCGGGTCCGGCGCTGCCCGAGGCCGCCGCGATCGTAAATCCGAACCTGCCGGGCGAGGCGTTCGCCTCGAAGTCGCTCGCGGGCGTCGGCGTTGCGTTCTACGTCATGGCGGCGCTCACTCGTGCGCTGCGCGAGCAGGGTGCAGCCGGCGCCGCGGCGGCGAATCCCGCCGACCTGCTCGATCTCGTCGCGCTCGGCACCGTGGCCGACGTCGTGCCGCTCGATTTCAACAACCGCATCCTCGTCGCGCAGGGCCTGCGGCGCATTCGCGCGGGGCGCTGCGCCGCCGGTATCACGGCGTTGCTCGAGGCCGCGGGCCGCGCGCCAGCGACGATCGTCGCGCAGGACCTCGCGTTCCAGGTCGGCCCGCGCCTCAACGCTGCCGGCCGGCTCGAGGACATGACGCTCGGCATCAACTGCCTGTTGACGGCCGATCGCGCCGAAGCCCGCGCGCTCGCGGCGCGGCTCGCAGCGCTCAATGCGGAACGCCGCGACATCGAGGCGCGCATGCAGGGCGAGGCGCTCGCGCAGGTGGACGCGCTGCTCGGCTCGCTCGAGGGCACGCTGCCGGCCGGCCTGTGCCTGTTCGACGCCAGCTGGCACCAGGGCGTGATCGGGCTCGTCGCCTCGCGGGTCAAGGAACGCGTCCACCGGCCGGTGATCGCGTTTGCCCCGGCCGACCCGGGCTGGATGAAGGGCTCGGCGCGTTCGGTCGCGGGCCTGCACGTGCGCGACGTGCTCGATGCAGTCGCTGCGCATCATCCGGGCCTGCTCGAAAAATTCGGCGGCCACGCCATGGCGGCGGGCATGACGCTGCGCGAGGAACGCCTCGCCGACTTCCGTGCGGCGTTTGCGGAGGAGGTGGCACGGGCGGCCGGTGCGGACGTGCTGTCCGGCGACCTGCACACCGACGGCCCGCTGGAACCCGGCGAGTTCAATGCCGACACCGCCGTGGCTCTCCGCGAGGGCGGTCCGTGGGGCGCGGGCTTCGCCGAGCCGGCGTTCGACGGACGCTTCGGGGTGCTCGAAACGCGCGTCGTGGGCGGCCGACACCTGAAACTGCGCCTCAGGGCGTCGGCGGGCGAACTGGTCGACGCCATTGCCTTCCGTCACCTCGACGATCCGGCGGCGGCGGTCCTGCGCGCGCAGGACACGATCGACCTCGTCTATCGAGCGGCGCTCGACGAGTACGGCGGCGCGCGCCGGCTGCAGCTCGTGAGCGAGTGGCTTGTTCCGGCGTGATAAACTTTCCGGCTCGATCGCTTCCGGACCGCCGCCCGCATGGAAATCAACCCGATCCGCCGTTCCCTCGACGACCTCGCGCAGCGCTGTGTGGCGCTCAGGGGGTATCTTTGACTACGAGGGCCGCAAGGAGCGCCTGACCGAGGTCTTGCGCGAGCTCGAAGACCCGAAGCTGTGGACATCGCAGCAGGAGCGGGCGCAGGAACTCGGGCGCGAGCGCACCCGGCTGGAGGGCGTGGTCGGCACGCTCGACCGTCTGCAAGCGGGGCTCTCCGAAGCCGGCGAGTTGCTCGAGCTGGCGGAGGCCGAAGCGGATGCCGGCACCGTGGTGTCGGTGCAGCGCGACGTGGACCGCATCGAGGGCGAGGTCGCGCGCCTCGAGTTCCAGCGCATGTTCCCGGGCGAGATGGACTCGCACAACTGCTTCCTCGACATCCAGGCCGGCGCCGGCGGCACCGAGGCGCAGGACTGGGCGCAGATGCTGATGCGCATGTACCTGCGCTGGGCCGACAAGAACGGCTTCAAGACCGAAGTCACCGACAGCAGTGACGGCGAGGTCGCGGGCATCAAGAGCTGCTCGATCCGCTTCGAGGGCGAGTACGCGTACGGCTGGTTGCGCACCGAGACTGGCGTGCACCGCCTGGTGCGCAAGAGCCCGTTCGACTCGAACGCGCGCCGCCACACGTCGTTTGCGTCGGTGTTCGTCTCGCCCGAGGTGGACGACGACATCAACATCGACCTCAACCCGGCCGACATCGAGATGGACGTGTACCGCTCGAGCGGCGCCGGCGGCCAGCACGTCAACAAGACCGAGTCGGCGGTGCGCCTGCGGCACATGCCCTCCGGCATCGTGGTCGCGTGCCAGAGCGAGCGCAGCCAGCACAAGAACCGCTCCACCGCGATGAAGATGCTGAAGGCCAAGCTGTACGAGCTCGAGGTCAACAAGCGCAATGCGGCGGCCAAGGTGCTCGAGGACGCGAAGTCGGACGTGAGCTGGGGCAACCAGATCCGCTCCTACGTGCTCGACCAGTCGCGGATCAAGGACCTGCGCACGGGCGTCGAGATTGGCAACACGACGGCGGTGCTGGACGGGGACCTGGGGCCGTTTCTCGAGGCCAGTTTGAAGCAGGGCTTGTGAGCGGATAGCGGATGGCGGATAGCGGATAGTCGGAAGGCGCGGCGGCATCCAGTCCTGCCGCTGCACTTTCTTACCATCCGCTATCCGCTATCCGTATCGCCATCCGCTATGATCTATCCGCTATCCGCTATCCGCTATCCGCTATCCGCTACCAATGACCGACCAGACACCCACCGATCCCACCGCGACGGCGGAGGCCGAACAGAACCACCTGGTCGCCGAGCGACGGGCGAAGCTCGAGCGCGCGCGCGAAAAGGGTGGGGCGTTTCCGAACGACTTCCGCCGTGACACGACTGCCGAGCAGCTGCACCTCGCCTACGGCGAGCACGCACCGGAGTGGTTCGAGGCACATCCGGTCCGCGCCACGATCGCCGGCCGCATGATGGCCAAGCGCGTGATGGGCAAGGCGAGCTTCGCCAAGCTGAAGGACCGCAGCGGCGCGATCCAGGTGTTCCTGCAGCAGGCGCTCGGCGACGTCTACGACGAGTTCAAGGGCTGGGACGTCGGCGACATCCTTGGGCTGGAGGGCACGCTGTTCAAGACGAAGACCGGCGAGCTCACGGTGAAGGCCGAGCGCGTGCGGCTGCTGGTGAAGTCGCTGCGGCCGCTGCCCGACAAGTGGCACGGCCTCGCGGATGTCGAGCAGCGCTATCGCCAGCGCTACGTCGACCTGATCGTGAGCGACGAGAGCCGCGAGGTATTCCGCAAGCGCACGCGCATCGTCCAGTACCTGCGCAACTTCCTCGAGGCGCTCGACTTCATGGAGGTCGAGACGCCGATGATGCAGGTGATCCCGGGCGGCGCGGTGGCCAAGCCGTTCGTCACGCACCACAACGCGCTCGACGTGGACATGTACCTGCGAATCGCGCCGGAGCTGTACCTGAAGCGGCTGGTGGTCGGCGGCTTCGAGCGCGTCTACGAGCTCAACCGCAACTTCCGCAACGAAGGGCTGTCGACGCGCCACAACCCCGAGTTCACCATGCTCGAGCTGTACCAGGCGTACGCCGATTACGGCGACCTGATGGACCTCGTCGAGCGACTGTTCCAGGGGCTGGCGGACATGCTGCTCGGCACCCGGCAGGTGCCCTACCAGGGCGAGGTTTTTGATTTCGGGTCCGCGTTCCGCCGCGTCACGATCGAGGAGCTGGTGGTGCACTTCAACCCGGGCATCGAGCGCGCGCGGCTGCGCGAGGTCGAGTACCTGCGTGGCGTGTGCGAGCGGCTCGGCATCGAGCCCGGCGCGGGCGACGGGGCCGGGAAGCTGCAGGTCGACATCTTCGACAAGACTGCGGAGGCCAGCCTGCGGCAGCCGACCTTCGTCTACGCCTATCCCGCCGAGGTGTCGCCGCTCGCGCGACGCAACGATGCCGACCCGTTCATCACCGACCGCTTCGAGTTCTTCGTCGGCGGCCGCGAACTGGCCAACGGCTTTTCCGAGCTCAACGACCCGGACGACCAGGCCGCGCGCTTCCGCGAACAGGTCGCGCGCAAGAGCTCAGGGGACGAGGAGGCGATGTTCTACGACGCCGACTACGTGCGCGCGCTCGAGTACGGCCTGCCGCCCACCGCCGGACTCGGCATCGGCGTCGATCGCCTGGTGATGCTGTTCACCGACCAGCCGTCGATCCGCGACGTGCTGCTGTTCCCGCACATGCGGCCGGAGTAGGTGAGGGGGTAGTGAGCAGGGGGTAGGGGGTAGTGAGGAGCGGCGCAGCCGTCACAGCGGCAGCCTGGGTTCTAGCACTACCCCCTACCCCCTAGTCATTACCCCCTATCTCATACGGCATCGCCAGCGACTGCGCTTCCCGCCCATCCTCCGCTCGCAGCGTGCGGCCCCTCGCTTCCAGGTTCGTCACGGCCAGCAGTTCAACGCCGTCCGCCCGCGGTGCGCTCATCACCACCTCCGCGACCTTGTTGCCCTCCAGCATGAGGCCGGCGAGCGGGGCAGGAGCCGGGCCCGCGGGCAACTGGTAGCGGAACGTGCGGCGCTTGATGCGCCCGAGGTGCTGGGTGCGGGCCACGATTTCCTGTCCCGTATAGCAGCCCTTGGTGAAGCTGATGGCATCGAGCAAGTCGAGGTTCAGCATCTGCGGCACGAACGCCTCGCTGCTCGCGCGGAACACCTGGGGCAGGCCGGCGACGATGTCGGTCGCCCACCATTCCTGCTCGATGCCGGGCAGCGATTTCGACAGCGACAGGCCGGTCATGGCGCGCAGGGCGGCGCCCGGTGCGGCGATCACCTGCCGGCCGGGGGCGTAGTCGAAGGACACTAGCTCAGTGGCGCCGGCCTGGGGGACGGCCGACATGGTGCGGGTCGCGTCGTAGCCATCGATCGCGAGTGTCCTGGAAAAGGGTTGCGTTCCCACCCAGGCCGGCTGCAGGTCGGCGGCGATCTGCACATCCACCCTGGCGCGCAGCACGAAACGTCGCAAGCGGGCGGCGACGTGCTCGAGCAGGTCGGCGGGCAGCAGTGCGTACACCGCTTCCTCGGTCTGACGCAATCGCAGCACGGCGATGACTCGCCCCTGCGGCGTGTTGCAGGCCGTGAGCAGCGTGCGGCCGTCGCCGAGCAGCTGGGTGTCGTGGGTGACCTGGCCCTGCAGGAACTTCGCGGCGTCGGGTCCGTGGCAGCGGATGACGCCGAGGAAGGGCAGCAGGGCGGCGTGGATGCTCTGGGTTGATTCGTTCATGGTCGTAGGGCGCGAATGATAACCGTGCCGCCGGATCCGGAAGTGGACGTGCGTCCGGGTTTTTCGGGGCTGCCGCGGCCATCGGTCCGGGGCCGGAATTTTCCTTTAGGATCAAGGTGGTGAACCCATGGAGGATCTGGCACACTTGAAGGCTGTCGCCATGAATGCTGCTCCGCAAGAAAAGCTGCCGACGCCCCCTGCTGCCGAACCCGCCCAGCCTGCCGCGCCCGAGCCGGCGCGGCCACGCGAGATCGGCGGCCGGGACGGTCCCGAACCCACGCGCTTCGGCGACTGGGAGAAGGCCGGGCGCTGCATCGACTTCTAGCGGCCGGCCACGGAGGTAATCGAGATGGCCCAGCGCGCCCGGCCGCTGTCCCCGTTCATGCACTACCGTTGGCAGTACACCAACACGCTGTCGATCCTGCATCGCATCACCGGCGTGCTGCTGTCACTCGGGTTCCTGCTGCTGGTGTACTGGCTGGCCGCCGCCGCCGCCGGACCCGAGCGCTACGCCGCCGCGCGGGACACGCTGGCCTCACCGCTGGCGCAGCTGGTGTGGTTCGGCGCCGCGTTCGCCTTCTGCTATCACCTGCTGAACGGCGTCCGCCACCTGTTCTTCGACATGGGACGCGGCTTCGAACTCAAGACGGCGCGCGCCAGCGGTCGTGCCGTCGCGATCGGCGCGGTAGTGCTCGGCCTGTTGCTGTGGCTGCTCGTGCGCTCTGGCCTCGGGGGTGGTGCATGAGCCTGCGCAGCCCGCTCCGTCGCGTCACTTATCTCGGTTCCGCCGGGAATGGTTCCGGCCACTGGTACGCGCAGCGAGTCAGCGCCGTCGCGCTGGTGCTGCTCGGCGTGTGGTTCATCTTCGCGCTCGTCACGCTCGGTGGCGCGACGCACCAGAACGTCGTGGCGTGGCTGTCGTCGCCGGTGTCGGCGGCGCTCGCCGTGCTGCTGGTGCTCACCGCGGCCTGGCATGCGCTGCTCGGGCTGCAGGTGGTGATCGAGGATTACGTCGGCGACAAGGGCACGCGGGTCGCGGTGCTGCTGGTCGTCAAGTTCGCGTTTGCCGTCGCCTCGGTCATCGGCGTGCTGGCCGTGCTGCGCATCGCCTTCGGAGTCGCGGCATGAGCGCATACAAGTTCACGGACCACACCTACGACGTCGTGGTGGTCGGCGCCGGCGGCGCCGGACTGCGCGCCACCTTCGGCCTCGCGGAGCAGGGGCTCACGACGGCCTGCCTCACCAAGGTGTTCCCGACCCGCAGCCACACCGTGGCGGCGCAGGGCGGCATCAGTGCCGCGCTCGGCAACATGGGCGAGGACGACTGGCGCTTCCACTTCTACGACACCATCAAGGGCTCGGACTGGCTCGGCGACCAGGACGCGATCGAGTACATGACCAAGGAGGCGCCCGCCGCCATCCTCGAGCTCGAGCACTACGGCCTGCCGTTCTCGCGCACCGAGGACGGCAAGATCTACCAGCGCCCGTTCGGCGGCATGACCACGCACTACGGCCAGGGCATCGCGCAGCGCACCTGCGCTGCGGCCGACCGCACCGGCCACGCCATGCTGCACACGCTCTACCAGCAGTCGCTGAAGCACGAGGCGCGGTTCTTCATCGAGTACTTCGCCATCGACCTGATCATGGAGGACGGCGCCTGCCGTGGCGTGGTCGCGCTCGACCTGTCGGACGGCTCGCTGCACCGCTTCCGCGCGCACAAGGTGATCCTCGCCACGGGCGGCTACGGCCGCGCCTTTTTCTCCTGCACGTCGGCGCACACCTGCACCGGCGACGGCGGCGGCATGGTGCTGCGCGCCGGCCTGCCGCTGCAGGACATGGAATTCGTGCAGTTCCACCCGACGGGCATCTACGGCTCGGGCTGCCTGATCACCGAGGGCGTCGCGCGGCGAGGGCGGCTACCTCACCAACTCCGCGGGCGAGCGCTTCATGGAGCGCTACGCGCCGAACGCCAAGGACCTCGCCTCGCGCGACGTCGTGAGCCGCTCGATGACCATCGAGATCCGCGAAGGCCGCGGCGTCGGCGCGCACAAGGACCACATCCACCTGCACCTCGAGCACCTCGGTGCCGCGGTGATCCACGAGCGCCTGCCGGGCATCGCCGAGACCGCGCGCATCTTCGCCGGCGTCGACGTCACCAGGGAGCCGATCCCGGTGCTGCCGACGGTGCACTACAACATGGGCGGAATTCCCTGCAACGTGCACGGCGAGGTCGTCACGCTGCAGCGACGGCAACCCCGACTGCCGTGGTGCCGGGCCTGATGGCGGTGGGCGAGGCTGCGTGCGTCTCGGTGCACGGCGCGAACCGCCTCGGCTCCAACTCGCTGCTCGACCTCGTCGTGTTCGGTCGCGCCGCCGCGCAGCACTGCGGCCGCACGGTGCGAGCGCAGGCACGACGCACAAGCCGCTGCCGAAGAACGCCGGCGACCTGGCCGTGAGCCGCCTCGATCGGCTGCGTAATGCCAAGGGCCCGCGCCGCACCGCCGAGGTGCGCCTCGACATGCAGCGCGTGATGCAGAACCACGCCGCCGTGTTCCGCACCGGCGAGTCGCTTGCCGAAGGCGTGCACAAGCTCGCCGCCGTGCATGCCTCGTTCGCGGACGTGCAGGTGAGCGACCGCTCGCTGGTGTGGAACACCGACCTGATCGAGACGCTCGAGCTCGACAACCTGCTCGGCCAGGCCGTGGCGACCATGCATTCCGCGGCAAACCGCAAGGAAAGCCGCGGCGCGCACGCGCGCGAGGACTACAAGGACCGCGATGACCGCGAGTGGCTGAAGCACACGCTCGCGTGGGTCGATGCGCAGGGCAGGGTGGCCATCGACTACCGTCCCGTGCACCTCAACACGCTCACCAGCGACGTGGAGCCGGTGCCGCCGAAAGCCAGGACGTACTGACCATGCCGCAATTCAGACTCCCCGAGAACTCCCGCGTCCAGCCCGGCAAGACCCACGCTGCACCGGCCGGGGCGCGCGACGTCCGCACGTTCCGCATCTACCGATTCGACCCGGATTCCGGCGCGAACCCGCGCGTCGACAGCTACCAGGTCGACATGGCGTCGTGCGGACCGATGGTTCTCGACGCGCTGATCAAGATCAAGAACGAGGTCGACACCACGCTGACTTTCCGGCGCTCGTGCCGCGAAGGCATCTGCGGCTCGTGCGCGATGAACATCGACGGCGTCAACACGCTGGCCTGCACCAAGGCGACGTCCGAGATCAAGGGCGACGTGAAGATCTACCCGTTGCCGCACATGCCGGTGATCAAGGACCTCGTGCCGGACCTCAGCAACTTCTACGCACAGTACGCCTCGGTGAAGCCGTGGCTGCAGACCCGCACGCCGGCGCCGCCCGACCGCGAGCGCCTGCAGTCCAAGGAGGACCAGGAGAAGATCGACCGGCCGTCGGCCTGCATCCTGTGCGCGTGCTGCTCGACGAGCTGTCCGTCGTACTGGTGGAACAGCGACCGTTACCTCGGGCCCGCGGCACTGCTCGCGGCCTACCGCTGGATCATCGACACGCGCGACGAGGCCACCGGCGAGCGGCTCGACGAGCTCGAGGATCCGTTCCGGCTGTACCGCTGCCACACGATCATGAACTGCGCCGAGGCCTGCCCGAAGGACCTGAATCCGGCCAAGGCGATCGCGGAGATCAAGAAGATGATCGCGGAGCGGCAGCACTGAGCGTGCCGCCGCCCGGGACGGATATCGACGTCGAGGCTGGCGAGGGGCGCGAGCGGTCGCGATTGCGCTGGCGCTGCCGCCGCGGCATGAAGGAACTCGACCTGGTGCTGCTGCGCTACCTCGAGCAGGACTACGACGCGGCGTCACCCGCCGATCGCGCCGCGTTCGCGCGGATTCTCGAACTGCAGGACCCCGAACTCTTCGGGTATCTTGTCGGCCGCGCCGTTCCTGCGGACGACACCCTGCGCCATGTCCTTGCCCGGATCCGCCATGACCGTTGACCTGCCCCGCTGGACGCTGGCGGACCGGCTGACCGTCGCGCTCGTGGTCGCAGCCGGTATCGTCGTCGAGGTGGTGGCCGCCGGCCAGGAAGGGGCTCCCAGCGGTGTCGGGTCGGCCGCCGCGGTCGGCCTGCTGTTGTGGCATGCGCGCAACCGCGCGTGTCGCCCGCTGGCCCTGGAGCTCCGGCCGACGGGTAGCGGTGCTGCTACCGGCGTGCTGGGCGGCGATGCCTGCACGGTACACGGTGCCTCCCGCATCCTGGGGCCGAGCATCGTGCTGCACTGGCAAACGGCCGCTGGCGGCCGGCAGGGGCTGTGGCTCACGCCGCTCGACCTGCCGCGTCGCAGCATGCGCCAGCTGGCGGTCCGGCTGGTCATCGGGCGAGCGGTTGCGCCGTGAACGCGGCGCCCTCCACGGCGACGGCTCGATGACGGCGATGGCGAACTTTCCCCCCGTCGACGGGTCTACTGAACCGCACGAGCCAGAGGACGATGCTGCGCGGCCCGCCGCCGGAGCCGACCAGAGCGACCTGGAGCTCGTGAGGCGGGTCCAGCGAGGCGAGCGCGGCGCGTTCGACCTGCTGGTCCTCAAGTATCAGCACAAGGTCGTCAAGCTGGTGGCGCGCATGTTGCGGGACCCCGCGGAAGCCGAGGACGTGGCCCAGGAGGCCTTCGTGAAGGCGTACCGGGCCATCGGTTCCTTCCGGGGCGACAGCGCGTTCTATACGTGGTTGTACCGCATCGCCGTCAACACGGCGCGCAATACCATGGCCTCCCGGCAGCGACGGCCGCTCGACTACGAGGCCGACCTGAGCGAGAGCGAGCAGTCGGCGGTCGAGTCGCGCATGCGCCACGGCGACACGCCCGAGGCCGTCGCACTGTCGGACGAAATCCACAGTACGGTGAACGACGCCATCGGCGCGCTGCCGGAAGACCTCCGTACGGCGATCATCCTGCGGGAGGTCGAAGGATTGAGTTACGAGGAGATCGCGGAAGCAATGGACTGCCCGGTGGGCACCGTGCGCTCCCGGATCTTCCGTGCCCGCGAAGCGATCGACCGCAGCCTCAAGCCGCTGCTCGACTGACGACTGCAACCGCCCAATGTCCGGGACGAACCGATGACCGACCAGATTCGAGAACAGATGTCCGCGCTGCTCGACGGCGAGCTGCCCGCGGGCGAGGTGAGCCTGCTGGTGCGCCGCATGGCGCGCGACGCCGAGCTCAAGCGCGCGTTCGGCAGCTACGTGCTGGCCGGCGAGACACTGCGTGCCCCCGGCGGCCAGGTGGCGAGCCGCGGGTTTGCCGCGCGCGTAGCGGCGGCGATCGATGCCAGCGAGGACGTGGCCGGGCCGATCGCGGCAGACGAGGCGCCGGTCGTCGCGCCACGTCGCTGGTGGCGGCCGGCGGCTGCGACGGCGGTCGCGGCGAGCGCGGCGCTGGCTGCGGTGTTGCTGGTTCGCCCGGATGGCGACAGCGGCCAGCAGTTCGCGCAGCGATCGGGGGCCCCGGCGGCGGCCCCGGTGGTGACCATGCCGGTCGTCGGGGGCGCGAGCCTGACGCCGGCGCAGAGCCAGCGACTCGCCGGGTACCTCGTGGTCCACGGCCAGTACGCGTCGCCGATCGGTCGGCGCAACGCCTGGTCGAACGCACTCGCGACGGACCCAGGCATCGCCCGTGTGAACGTCGAGAACCCCGAGGCGCGTTGATGCGGAGAGCCGTTGCCGCTGCCGCATTGCTGATCGCCGCGTTTGGCGCGCCGCCCGCCGAGGCGGGCGACCGCTCCGCCGGCGAGTGGCTCGAGCAGATGACCAGCGCGCTGGCGTCGCTCAACTACGACGGCCTGTTCACGCACACGGCGGGCAACCGATCCGAGACCATGCGCATCGTGCACCGCTACGAGGACGGGCGCAGCATGGAGCGCCTGGTGTCGCTGGACGGCAGCGGTCGCGAGATCGTGCGCACGCCCGAAGAGATCCATTTCTACATGCCCGACCGGCGGGTGGTGCTGGTCGAGCAGCGCTCGGACGACGGCTCGCTGCTGCGCACGCTGCCGAAGCCGGGCCCGCAGCTCGACTCCGTGTACACGCTCAGCGTCCAGAAGGGCACGAAGCTGCTCGGGCGCGAGGTGCGCATCCTCGACATCCAGCCGCGGGATAATTATCGCTACGGCTACCGCCTCTGGCTCGACGAGAAGTCGGCCATGCCGCTGCGCTCGGAGGTGGTGAACGGCGCGGGCGTTGCGGTCGAGGCGATCCATTTCACGCGGCTCGATGTGCGCGACCGGATCAATTCGCGTGAGCTCGAGCCCGCCGTGGATGCCGCGGGATTCCAGTGGATGCGTGCGCCGCGGCGCCCGGATGCACGCGTGGCGACTGGCGGCGACTGGCGGCCGCGCAAGATGCCGCCCGGGTTTCGGCTGGTAGCGACCCGCGTGCATCCCATGCCCAACTCGCCGATGAAGATGACGCACCTGGTGTTCTCCGACGGCGTCGCCACGGTGTCGGTCTTCATCGAGCCCGGCAATGCTGCAGGCCCCACGCCGCCCGAGTCGACCAGCGTCGGCTCCGCCAACGCTTTTTCCACGCAGGTGAGCGGCTTCGTCGTCACCGCGGTCGGCGAGGTTCCGCAGGCCACCGTGCGCGACATCGCGACCTCGCTCGCGCCGGCCGAGGTGCCACCGGCGGCGGCCCAGCCGCCCAAGGACCGCTGATCCGATGCGGACCTCCGCCCGGGTGCGCGACGTCCGCGACGGCCGCGCCTGGCTGGCGTGCGAGACGGCGGCGTCGGCCTGCGACGCGTGCAACGGCGGGCGCGGCTGCGCACTACGCTGGCTCGCCCGTGCCGAGGGCGCCGTGCTCGAGGTGCCGGCCGAGGCGGCGGATGGCCGCAGGCTTGCCACCGGCGACGGCATCCTCCTGGAAGTGAGCGACGGCGAACTATTGCGGGCGGCGCTGCTCGCCTACCTGCCGCCGCTGGCCGGCCTGCTGGCCGGTGCCGGCGGCGCCACGGTGCTGGCCCCGGGCGGTCAGGCCACGGCCATGCTGGCGTCGCTGGCTGGGCTCGTGGCAGGGTGGGTAGTGTCGCGGGCGTGGCTGCGGCGCTCGCCGCCGCGCTACCGCCTGCAGGTCGAGGCAGGGCCATGAACCGCGAGCTGCCCGAGGGCCTGGTGCTGTACGTGCGCCAGGGCTGCCATCTCTGCGACCAGTTCCTGCTCGAGCTGTCGCTCGAGTTCGGGCCCGCCATCGAGTGCCTGCCGGTGCTCGATGTCGACCAGGACGCCGACCTTGCCGCTCGTTTCGGCCTGCGCGTGCCGGTGCTCGAGCTGGGGGGCCAAGTGATCTGCGAGGGGGTTTACGACGGGCCCGGGGTCCGCCGGGCGCTCGGGGTATAATCCCGCCTTTTGCACCGGCGCCGGGCCGGAGTGCCCGCACCGATGAACCTGATCCGCAATTTTTCCATCATCGCGCACATCGACCACGGCAAGTCGACGCTCGCCGACCGCTTCATCCAGGTCTGTGGCGGCCTCGAGGCGCGCGAGATGCAGGCGCAGGTGCTCGACTCGATGGACCTCGAGCGCGAGCGCGGCATCACCATCAAGGCGCAGAGCGTGTCGCTGCGCTACAAGGCGCGCGACGGGCTGGTCTACCAGCTCAACATGATCGACACGCCCGGGCACGTGGATTTCTCCTACGAGGTCTCCCGCTCGCTCGCAGCCTGCGAGGGCGCGCTGCTGGTCGTGGACGCCGCGCAGGGCGTCGAGGCGCAGAGCGTCGCCAACTGCTACACCGCCATCGAGCAGGGCCTCGAAGTGGTGCCGGTGCTCAACAAGATCGACCTGCCGTCGGCCGACCCGGCCAAGGTCATCAAGGAGATCGAGGAGATCATCGGCATCGAGGCCGCAGACGCCGTGCGGGTCAGCGCCAAGACCGGCGAGAACGTGCCCGAGCTGCTCGAGACGCTGATCGCCCGCGTGCCGCCGCCGCACGGCGACCCGGACGGCCCGCTGCAGGCGCTGATCATCGACTCCTGGTACGACAGCTACGTGGGCGTCGTCTCGCTGGTGCGGGTGGTGAACGGGTCGCTGCGCACCGGGCAGAAGATCCGCGTCTGGACCACCGGGCGCGCGCACCAGGTGGACAAGCTCGGCCGCTTCACGCCGAAGTCGCTGGTGGCCGATGCGCTGTACACGGGCGAAGTCGGCTTCGTCATCGCCGGCATCAAGGAGATCGACGGCGCGCCGGTCGGCGACACCATCACGCTCGACGCGCGTCCGGCGAGCGAGCCGCTGCCGGGCTTCAAGGAGATCAAGCCGCGCGTGTTCGCGGGCCTGTTCCCGGTGAGCTCCGACGACTACGAGTCGTTCAGGGATGCGTTGCAGAAACTGAAGCTCAACGACTCCGCGCTGCACTACGAGCCCGAGGTATCGACCGCGCTCGGCTTCGGGTTCCGCTGCGGGTTCCTCGGGCTGCTGCACATGGACATCGTGCAGGAGCGGCTCGAGCGCGAGTACCAGCTGTCGCTGGTCACCAGCGCGCCGACCGTGATCTACGAGGTGCTCACCACCGAAGGCGAGATCGTCAACGTCGACAATCCGGCCAAGCTGCCGCCGGTCGAAAAGGTCCGCGAACTGCGCGAGCCGATCATCATCGCCAACATCCTGCTGCCGCCCGACTACGTCGGGCCGGTGATGAAGCTGTGCCTCGACAAGCGCGGGGTACAGAAGAAGCTGCTGTACCTCGGCAACCAGGTGTCGATGCAGTGGGAGCTGCCGCTCGCGGAGGTGGTGCTCGACTTCTTCGACCGCCTGAAGAGCTGCAGCCGCGGCTATGCGTCGTTCGACTACGAGTTCGACCGCTTCCAGGCCGCGCCGCTGGTGCGACTCGACATCCTGATCAACGACGACAAGGTGGACGCGCTGTCGATCATCGCCCACCGCGACAGCGCCTACCAGCGCGGCCGCGAGCTGGTCGACAAGATGCAGGAGCTGATCCCGCGGCAGATGTTCGAGGTGGCGATCCAGGCCGCCATCGGCGCGCACGTGATCGCCCGCTCGACGGTCAAGGCGCTGCGCAAGAACGTGCTCGCCAAGTGCTATGGCGGCGACATCTCGCGCAAGCGCAAGCTGCTCGAGAAGCAGAAGGAAGGCAAGAAGCGCATGAAGCAGCTCGGCCAGGTGGAGATCCCGCAGGAGGCCTTCCTCGCCGTGCTGCAGGTGGGCCGCAAGGACTAGCTATTGCGCAAGACATTGATGCAGCGCGAAAAATACTCAATACTCGCGCAGCCTTCGTGAGGTGACGCTTGATCTTCGATTTTTCGTTCGTGCTGGTGATCGCCACGCTGGTGACCGGCCTGGTCTGGGCGGTGGACGCCTGGATCTTCAAGCCGCGGCGCCTGGCGCGGGCGGGCGACGGGCCAGTTGCCGCCCGAGCCGGTGCTGGTCGAGTACGCGCGCTCGTTCTTCCCGGTCATCCTGGTGGTGCTGCTGATCCGCTCGTTCCTGTTCGAGCCGTTCCGCATCCCGTCCGACTCGATGATGCCGACGCTGCTCGACGGCGACTTCATCTTCGTCAACAAGTTCACCTACGGGCTCAGGCTGCCGGTGGTGAACACCGAGGTGGTCGCGCTGGGCGAGCCGCAGCGCGGCGATGTGGTGGTGTTCCGCCTGCCGTCCGACCCCTCGACCAACTACATCAAGCGCCTCGTGGGCCTGCCCGGCGACCACATCACGGTGCGGGAAAAGCGCGTGTGGGTGAACGGCGAGCTGCTGCCGGTCACGCTCGACGGCATGTACGAAGGCTTCGGCCACACCGGCGCGCAGATCGCCGAGGAGCAGCTCGGCGCGGTCGCGCACCGCGTGCTGTACATGCCGGAGCGGCCGTCGTACGACTTCGACGACGTGGTGCCGCCCGGTCGTTTCTTTTTCATGGGCGACAATCGTGACAACAGCCGCGACAGCCGCTTCCCGGAGGTCGGTTTCGTCCCCGGGGAGCTGGTGGTCGGCAAGGCCGTGGTCATCTGGTTCAACTGGAACCTGCCCAACGCCCCGATCTGGGGCCGCATCGGCAACTCGATCCACTGACGTCCCCGGAGTCACACATGAAGCATCGTCAGCGCGGCGCGACCTTCCTCGGCATCGTCGTCATCCTCCTGATCCTCGGCGCAGCCCTGTACGCGGGCATCCGCCTCGTGCCGGTGTTCCTCGACTACACCAAGGTCGCGCGTGCGATGGAGCAGGTGCGCGACGAGCACTCGGCGATCGACACCAACTCGCAGCTGATCCGCAACTCGCTGGAGCGGCGCTGGGACGTCGAGGACATCAAGGGCATCGGCTGGAAGGAAATCGTGATCAAGAAGGGGAACGAAGGCTTCGACGTGATCGCGGACTACGAGGTCGAGCAGCCGTTCGTCGCCAACGTGTACCTGCTCGCCAAGTTCAACAAGACGGTCACCATCCAGCAGTGAGACGCGCTTGCTGAAAGCCTGCGAATGGGCCGAGGCGAGCCTCGGGCACGCTTTCCGCGACCCGGCGCTGCTCGACGCGGCGCTCACGCACCGCAGCGCCGGCAAGCGCAACTACGAGCGGCTGGAGTTCCTCGGCGACGCGGTGCTCAACTTTGCCGTCGCGGTGCTGCTGTTTCGCGAGTACCCGGACGCCGACGAGGGCGACCTGAGCCGCTACCGGGCGGCGCTGGTCAGCGGCAGCTCGCTGGCCGCGGTCGCGAGCCGGCTGGGGCTCGGCGAGCAGCTGCGGCTCGGCAGCGGTGAACTGAAGAGCGGCGGCTTCCGTCGCAGCTCCATCCTGGCCGATTCGCTCGAGGCGCTGTTCGGCGCGGTCTACCTCGACGGCGGGGTCGCGGCGGCCAGCGGCGTGATCGAGTCGCTGTTCGCCGGCCGGCTCGGCGAGCTGCCGGCGGCGAACGAGCTGAAGGATCCCAAGACCCGCCTGCAGGAGCACCTGCAGGCGCGTGGCGTCGCACTGCCGGCGTACGCCGTGGAGAAGGTGAGCGGCGAGCCGCACGAGCACTGGTTCGTCGCGAGCTGCGAGGTGACGGCACTCGGCCTGCTGGCGCGCGGCGAGGGCTCGAGCCGGCGCCGGGCGGAACAGGAAGCGGCCGCGCGGCTGCTGGAGCAGCTGGGCAGCGGCGAGGAGACTGCGCATGACTGAGAAGCGGGACGAGGCGGGGCAGGCGACGGCGGGGCAGGTGACGCCGGGCCTGGCGCGCTGCGGCATCGCCGCGCTGGTCGGCCGGCCCAACGTCGGCAAGTCGACCATCATGAACGCGCTGCTCGGGCGCAAGATCAGCATCGTCAGCCCCCGGCCACAGACCACGCGCACCCGCATCCACGGCGTGCTGACCCGGCCCGGGCTGCAGATCGTGTTCGCCGACCTGCCGGGCATCCACTCGAAGCAGCCGCGCGCGATCAACCGCTACATGAACCGCATGGCGCTGTCGTCGCTGGCGGACTCCGACCTCAACCTGTTCGTCATCGAGGCGCTGCGCTGGACCGACGAGGACCAGCGCGCGCTCGAGGAGCTCAAGCAGGCCGGGCGGCCCATCCTGCTGCTGGTCAACAAGGTGGACCGGGCCAAGCAGAAGGACCGGCTGCTGCCGTTCATCGCCGAGATCGTCGGCCAAGGCCGACTTCGTCGAGGTGGTGCCGCTGTCGGCGCTGAAGCGCGACAACATCGAGCGGCTGCCCGCGGTGATCGCGCGCCACCTGCCGGAGTCGCCGCTGCTGTACCCGCCGGACCAGGTGACCGACGTGAGCGACCGCTTCATGGCCGCGGAGATCATCCGCGAGAAGCTGACGCGCCGCCTGCAGGAAGAGGTGCCGTACGGCCTCGTGGTCGAGATCGAGGGCATGGGCGACGCCGAGGACGAGCCCGGCAAGCTGGTGATACAGGCCGCGATCTGGGTCGAGCGCACCGGGCAGAAGGCGATCGTGATCGGCAAGGGCGGCGAGCTGCTCAAGGAAGTCGGCCGCGCGGCGCGCCTCGACCTCAAGCAGCACTTCAACCAGCCGGTGCACCTCGAGCTGTGGGTCAAGGTGCGCGAGGGCTGGTCGGACGACGAGAACGCGCTGCGCAAGTTCGGGTTCGAGACGTGAGCGGCGCGGCCCGCCGCGTGCAGCTCGAGCCGGCATTCCTGCTGCACCACTATCCGTGGCGTGATTCGAGCCGCATCCTCGAGTTCTTCTCGCGCAGCCACGGCCGCGTGTCGGTGTTCGCGCGCGCGGCGCGCCGCGGCGGTTCGGCGCTGCCCGCCGCGCTGCAGCCGTTCGGGGAACTGCTGGTGTCGTGGAGTGCGCGTGGCGAGGCCGGGCAGCTGACCGGTGCGGAGCGCGTGCAGGCGCCGGTGTTCCTCGCCGGCGATCGGCTGATGAGCGGCTTCTACGCGAACGAGCTGCTGATCAAGCTGCTGCCGCGGCACGATCCGCACCCCGCGCTGTACGACGCCTATGCCGTGGTCGTGGCGCGGCTGCAGGATGCGGCGGCCGATCCGGCGCGCGCCTTGCGCCTGTTCGAGAAGCGCCTGCTCGAGGAACTCGGCTGGGGGCTCGACCTCGGGCACGAGGTGTCGGGCGGCGCGCCGCTCGATCCCCGCCGTGCCTACCGCTATCGGGTGGACGGCGGCGCCGAGCTGGTGGACGGCGTGGCCGAGGGAACGCTCGTGTTCAGCGGCGCCTCGCTGCTCTCGCTCGCGCGCGAGGAACTCGCCGATGCGCAGAGCCTGGCGGATGCGCGCCGGCTGCTGCGCGCCGCGCTGGACCAGTGTCTCGACGGCCGCCCGCTGCGTACCCGCGAGGTGATGCTCGCCATGCGCTCGCACAGCGGCCACGCTCCCGGAGGATGACCCGTGCTGATGCATCCCCTGCACCTCGGCGTGAACATCGACCACGTGGCGACGCTGCGCCAGGCGCGCCGCGGCATCTATCCCGACCCGCTGCTGGCGGCGCTCGTCGCCGAGCAGTCCGGCGCGGACAGCATCACGCTGCACCTGCGCGAGGACCGCCGCCACATCCAGGACCACGACGTGGAGCGCATGCGCGCCGCGCTGCAGACGCGCATGAACCTGGAGATGGCAGCCACCGACGCGATGATCGCGATTGCGCGCCGCGCGCGTCCGCATGACGTCTGCCTGGTGCCGGAGAAGCGCGAGGAACTGACCACGGAGGGCGGGCTCGACGTGGCCGGCCAGGTGGCGCGCCTCAAGGACGCGTGCGCGGCGCTCGCCGAGACCGGCAGCCGCGTGTCGCTGTTCATCGATCCCGACCCGGACCAGCTCGAGGCCTCGCTCGAGGCGGGCGCCCCCGTGGTCGAGCTGCACACCGGCGCGTATGCCGAGACCACCGGGGAGCGCCAGGCGATGGAACTGGCGCGCCTGGTCGAGGCGGCGCGCTACGGGTCTGGCATCGGCCTCACCGTCCATGCCGGCCACGGCCTGCACTACCACAACGTGCAGCCGGTGGCTGCGATGCCCGAGATCGTCGAGCTGAACATCGGCCACGCCATCGTGGCGCGTGCGGTGTTCGACGGCATGGCGGCCGCGGTGCGCGAGATGAAGGCCCTCATGACCCAGGCGCGCAGCCAGGTCCCGGGCCGGCGCTGAGCACGCCGTGATCTTCGGCATCGGCACCGACGTCGTGCAGCTCGCCCGCGTGGAAGAGGTCTACGCGCGGCACGGCGAGCACTTCGTGCGGCGCCTGCTGCTGCCCGAGGAAGAGGCGGCGTTCCGTCGCTACAAGCGCCCGGTGCGGTTCCTGGCCATGCGCTTCGCGGCGAAGGAAGCGATCGTCAAGGCGCTCGGCACCGGGTTCGCGCACGGCATCTGGATCCGCGACGTGGGTGTTGCCGCCAACGCGTGGGGCCGGCCGGAGGTGATCTGGTCCGAGCGCGGTCGCGCGCTGCGTGACCGTCTGGGCGCGGGCGAGGGTCACGTGACGCTCACCGACGAGGCGGGGCTGGTGGTGGCCGTCGCCATATTGATGCGCAAGGAGTCGAAGTGACCATCAGCAACGTCTTCGCATTCGACATCGAGACTGTGCCCGACACCGAGTTCGGCCGCCGGCTGCACGGCCTCGAGGGGCTCACCGACAAGCAGGTGGGCTACGTGATGCAGACTCGCCAGCGCGAGCAGACGGGCTCGGAGTTCCTGTCGCTCGAGCAGCACCGCGTGGTGGCGATCTCGGTCGCGATGCGCACGCGCGAGGGCTTCAAGGCGTGGAGCCTCGGCGAGCCGGAGTCGGGCGAGGCCGAACTGGTGCGCCGCTTCTACGACGGCATCGAGCGCTACACGCCGACGCTGGTGAGCTGGAACGGCAGCGGCTTCGACCTGCCGGTGCTGAACTACCGCGCCATGCGCCACCGCCTGCAGGCGCATCGCTACTGGGAGATGGGCGACGAGGACCAGGCGTTCCGCTGGAACAACTACGTCAGCCGCTTCCACTGGCGGCACGTCGACCTGATGGACGTGCTGGCGGGCTTCCAGGGCCGCGGCCGCGTCGGGCTCGACAAGATGGCGCAGTTGCTCGGCCTGCCGGGCAAGCTTGGGCTTTCGGGCGAAGGCGTGTGGGACGCCTGGCTCGCCGGCGGGGTGGTCGACATCCGCAACTACTGCGAGACCGACGTCATCAACACCTACCTGATCTACCTGCGCTTCGAGCTGCTGCGCGGGCGCCTCACGCCCGAGGAGCACGATCGCGAGTGCGACCTGGTGCGCGACTGGCTCGGTGCCGCGGACAAGCCGCATCTCGGCGAGTTCCTGCAGGCCTGGAACGCCGCGACCGGATGAAACGGATCAGCGCGGCCCCCGAGGAGGCCGATATCGTCGATCTGTCGCACGAGGCGAAGGGCGTGGCGCGCCTCGACGGCAAGGCCGTGTTCGTCGAAGACGCGCTGCCCGGCGAACGAGTGGTGTTGCGGCGGGTCCGCCGCGGCCGCACTTTCGACGAGGCCGTGCTCGAATCGGTGCTCAGTCCAAGCCCTGACCGCGTTACGCCGGCGTGCCCGCACTACGGCACCTGCGGCGGCTGCGCGCTGCAGCACCTCGCGCCCGGCGCGCAGCTCGCCTTCAAGCAGGCGCAGCTGCTCGGTAACCTCGCGCGGCTCGGCGGCGTCGAGCCGCAGCGACTGCTGGAACCGCTGACCGGGCCCGTCTGGGGCTATCGTCGCCGGGCACGGCTCGGCATCAAGCTTGTGCCGCGCAAGGGCCGCGTGCTGGTCGGCTTCCGGGAGCGCTCCGCACCGTACGTCGCCGACCTGCACGAGTGCCGGGTACTCGCGCCGCCGCTCGACGGACTTGATCGACCCGCTGGCCGAGCTGGTGGGCAGCCTGTCGATCGCGGCGCGCGTGCCACAGGCCGAAGCCGCCGTGGCCGACAACGGCTGCGCACTGGTGCTGCGGGTGCTCGATCCGCCGACCGGCGACGACCTGGAGCGCCTGCGCGAGTTCGAGAGCCGCCAGGGCGTGCGACTGTACCTGCAGTCCGGGCGGCCCGGACACCGTGGCGCCGCTGACGCCCGGCCAGCCGTCGCTGCACTACGCGCTGCCGGCGTTCGGCGTGACGCTCGAGTTCGAGCCCACCGACTTCATCCAGGTGAACGGCGCGCTCAACGTCGCGATGGTGGACCGCGCCATGGAGCTGCTCGGGCCGCAACCCGGCGAGCGGGTGCTCGACCTGTTCTGCGGGCTCGGCAACTTCTCCCTGCCGCTCGCGCGCCGGTCCGGCGAGGTGCTCGGGGTGGAGGGCGAGCCGGGCCTGGTGTCGCGCGCCGTGCGCAATGCCGCGCGACAGGGGATCGCCAACGTGAGTTACCTCGTCGCGGACCTGACGGCGCCGACGCTCGACGCCCAGTGGGCGACGCGCCGCTACGATCGCGTGCTGCTCGACCCGCCGCGCGCCGGCGCGCGCGAGGTGCTGCCCGTGGTGGGCCGCAGCGGCGCCGGGCGGGTCGTGTATATTTCCTGTCATCCGGGCAGCCTGGCCCGCGATGCGGGACTGCTGGTGCAGGAGCACGGGTTCCGACTCGTGGCCGCCGGCGTCATGGACATGTTCCCGCACACCACGCACGTCGAGGCGATGGCGGTCTTCGAGCGCTGACAGCATGCCGGTCGAGATAGAACGCAAGTTCCTGGTCGAAGGCGACGCCTGGCGCAGTGGCGTGCGTCGCCGCGAGCTGTTCCGCCAGGGCTACCTCGCGGGCAGCGAGGCGTGCTCGGTGCGGGTGCGGGCCGGCGGCGACCTCGCGTGGCTCAACATCAAGGGCCGCGTGCGCGGAGCGAGCCGTCCGGAGTACGAGTACGAGATCCCGCTGCACGAGGCGAACGAGATCCTCGAGTCGCTGTGCGTGCACGGTCGCATCGAGAAGTGGCGGCACTGGGTGCCGCACGCCGGCCACGAATGGGAAGTGGACGAATTCCTCGGCGCGAATGCGGGGCTGATCGTCGCGGAGCTCGAGCTCGACGACGAGGCGGAGGTCGTTCGCGCACCCGTCCTGGCTCGGTGCCGAGGTGACGCACGACGGCGCTATTTCAACTCCTACCTCGCCGACGCATCCGTGGCCAGAGTGGCGCGCGGCCGGGAGTGTCGCCATGACGCTTGGCCCGCTGCTGGTGGACGTGGCCGGCCACGAGCTCACGGCCGAGGACCGCCGCGTGCTGGCCCACCCGCTGGTCGGCTCGGTGATCCTGTTCACCCGCAATTACGACAACCCGCGGCAACTCGAGGAGCTGGTGCGCCAGATCCATGCGGTGCGCACGCCGCGGCTGCTCGTGACCGTGGACCACGAGGGCGGGCGCGTGCAGCGCTTCCGCAGCGGCTTCACCGAGTTGCCGCCGCTACGCGCGATTGGCCATGTGTACGACCTCGACCCGGACGCGGGGCGTCGCCTGGCATGGCAGTGTGGCTGGCTGCTGGCGGCCGAGTTGCGCGGCGTCGGCATCGACCTCAGCTTCGCGCCGTGCGTCGACCTCGACTATGGGGTCAGCGAGGTGATCGGCGATCGCGCCTATCACCGCGACCCCGGCGTGGTTGGCCGCCTCGCAGTGGCCTGCATGCAGGGCATGCGGTCGGCCGGCATGGCGGCCACCGCCAAGCACTTCCCCGGCCACGGCGCCGTGGTGGCCGATTCCCACAAGACCCTGCCGGTCGACCGGCGGCCGCTGGCCGAGCTCGGCAACGAGCTGCAGCCCTACCGGCAGCTGATCGCCAACGGCCTCGCCTCGATCATGGTCGCGCACGTGTTGTTTCCCGGAGGTCGACGAGGCGCCCGCTGGCTTTTCCCGCCGCTGGGTACAGCAGGAACTGCGCTGGGGCCTCGGCTTCACCGGCGCGGTGTTCTCCGACGACCTCAGCATGGGCGGCGCGGCCTTCGCCGGCTCGCTCACCGAGCGAGCGCGGCGTGCGCTCGCGGCGGGCTGCGACGTGCTGTCGCTGTGCAACGATCGCGCGGGCGTGCTCGCCGTGCTCGACGAACTGGTCGGCGAGTCCGATCCGCTGAGCCAGGTGCGGCTGGCGCGCCTGCACGGCCGGCCGATGCCGGATCGCCTGGCGCTGCAGCAGACGCCGCAGTGGCTCGAATGCCGCGCCGCGGTGGACCACTGCCGCGATGCGCCGCAGCTGAGGCTCGACGCATGATGGAGCCCGCCATGCCCGACGACGCGCTCGATCCCGCGCTGCTCGCCGAGGTATTGCGCCACGCGCTGGATGGCATCGCGGTGCTGGACAGCGTCGCGGGCCGGCCACGGATCGTGTACGCGAACGCCACCCTGGCCGGGCTGTTGCACCGCCCGGAGGAATGGCCGACGGGTCGCAGCCTCGACGACATCGAGATGGAGGCTCCCGGTCGACCCGAACCGCACCAGCGTCGGCGTCGGGCAACGCGTGCAGCTGCGACGTGCCGACGGCACCACCGTCGAGTGCGAACGCTGGGCCATGCTGCTGCCGGATGCGCGACTCGCGCTGCATTATCGCCCCGTGCCGCGCAACGCACCCGGCGCCCTGGCGCAGGCGCTCGACCGGTCGAGCGGGTTGAGCACGCCGGAGCACCTGATGGAAGTGCTGCGCCGCGACTGGTCGATCGCGCAGCGTGACGGGCGCAGCCTGACGCTGATGCACATCGACGTCGACGCCTGCCGTGACTACCTCGAGGTGTTCGGCCGCAGCGCCACCGAGAACATGCTGCGCCAGGTAGGCCGCACCATCGCCTCGGCCATGCGCCGCACGAGCGACGTCGTGGCGCGTCTCGCCAATGACGAATTCCTGCTGCTCGGTGTGTCGATGCCCGACGACCGCGCCCGCGAGCACGCCGAGCACATCGCGGGTCGCATCCGCGCGCTGGCCATTCACCATCCGCGCTCGCGCACCGGCCGCTACCTCACGGTGAGCGTCGGCGTGGCGACGTTGGTCGCGCCACGCACCGCCGGCTGCGAGTTGCTGCTCGAGGCGGCCCAGCGCGCGCTCGCGGGTGCGAAGGCGCATGGCGGCAACAGAGTGCAGGCAGGAAGCGCTGAGGGAAGCGGATAGCGGATAGCGGATAGCGGATAGTTAAGAAAGGCCGGTTGCGCCGGCCATTCTTGGTTCTTCGATCCGCTATCCGCTATCCGCTATCCGCTATCCGCTATCCGCTGGTCCGGCACTTGCCCAGCGCGCCCAGCAGCCTGGCCGCCGCATCGAACCTCTGCTCCGGCTCGCCGTGCTCCCCGCTGAACCGCAGCTTGCTCGGGCCGTCGAAGCGCATCGAGCGCCCGCTCTTGTTGCACCATCAGGATCAGCGCGCCCGGGTCGATGGGCGTCTCCGCGGCGAACGTCACCGAGCCGCCGCCGGGCGCCACGTCGAGCCGCTCGACGCCGAGCGGCGCCGCGATGCTGCGCAGGCGTGCGATGCGGAACAGGTTCTTCGCCGGCTCCGGGAGCAGCCCGAAGCGATCGATGGTCTCGGCCTGCAGGTCGTCGAGTTCCACTTCGGTCGTGACCGCCGAGATGCGCTTGTACAGCACCAGGCGCGCGTGCACGTCGGGCAGGTAAGCCTCGGGCAGCAGCGACGGCACGTGCAGGTCGATCTCCGGCCCGTGGTGCAGCGGACGCTCGAGCTCGGGTGTCTTGCCGGCGCGCAGCGCGGCCACGGCGCGCTCGAGCAGCTCCATGTACAGCGCGAAGCCGATCTCCTGGATCTGGCCGCTCTGGCCCTCGCCGAGCAGCTCGCCGGCGCCGCGGATCTCGAGGTCGTGGGTGGCCAGCACGAAGCCGGCGCCGAGGTCCTCGAGCGACTCGAGCGCCTCGAGGCGCTTCTTCGCGTCCGAGGTCATCGCGTTCTTCGGCGGCGTGACCAGGTAGGCGTAGGCCTGGTGGTGCGAGCGGCCGACGCGGCCGCGCAGCTGGTGCAGCTGCGCGAGGCCGAAGCGGTCGGCGCGGTCGATGACGATCGTGTTCGCGGTCGGCACGTCGATGCCGCTTTCGATGATGGTGGTGCACAGCAGCAGGTTGCTGCGCTTGTGGTAGAAATCGAGCATCACCTGCTCGAGGTCGCGCTCGCGCATCTGGCCGTGGCCGATGGCGATGCGCGCCTCGGGCACCAGCTCGCCGAGCTGCTGCGCCATGCCGTCGATGGTGTCGATGGAGTTGTGCACGAAGTAGACCTGGCCGCCGCGGCGCAGCTCGCGCAGGCACGCCTCGCGGATGGTCGGGGCGTTCCATTCCGACACGAAGGTCTTGATCGAGAGCCGCGCCACCGGCGGCGTGGTGATCAGCGACAGGTCGCGCAGGCCGCCGAGCGCCATGTTGAGCGTGCGCGGGATCGGCGTCGCGGTGAGCGTCAGCACGTCCACCTCGGCGCGCATGGCCTTGAGCCGCTCCTTGTCGCGCACGCCGAAGCGATGCTCCTCGTCGATGACCAGCAGGCCGAGGTCCTTGAAGCGCACGCCGGGCTGCAGCAACCGATGCGTGCCGATCACGATGTCGACCTTGCCGTCGGCCAGCCCGGCCAGCGCCGCCTTCGCCTGCGCGTCGCCGCGGAAACGCGACAGCAGTTCCACCTTCACCGGCCAGTCGGCGAAGCGGTCGGCGAACGTCTGGTAGTGCTGCTGGGCGAGCAGGGTGGTGGGCACCAGCACGGCCACCTGCTTGCCGCCCTGCACGGCGACGAACGCGGCGCGCAGCGCGACTTCGGTCTTGCCGAAGCCCACGTCGCCGCACACCACGCGGTCCATCGGCCGTGGTGAGCGCAGGTCGTCCAGCACCTGCTGGATCGCCGCCGCCTGGTCCGCGGTCTCCTCGAACGGAAAGCCGGCCTCGAACGCGTGCAGCTGCTGCTCGTCGAGGGCGAACGCGTGGCCGAGCACGCGTGGCGCGGCGCGAGTAGACGTCGAGCAGTTCGGCCGCTGCGTCGCGGATCTTCGCCGCCGCTTTCGCGCGCGCCTTGGACCACTGCTCGCCGCCGAGCTTGTGCAGCGGCGCCGTCTCGGCGGGCGCACCGGTGTAGCGGCTGATGCGCTCGAGCGCCTGCACCGGCACGTACAGCTTGTCGCCGTCGGCGTACTCGAGCACCAGGAACTCGGCCGGCATGCCGGCGGCGTCCATGGTGGTGAGGCCGAGGTAGCGGCCGACGCCGTAGTCCTCGTGCACCACGGGCGCGCCGGGACGCAGGTCCGCCAGCTGCTGGATGATGCGCGCCGGGTCACGGTCCGAGCGCCGTCGCCGCCGCTCCTGCCGCGCCCGCTCGCCGAACAGTTGCTCTTCGGCGTAGATGGTGAGCGGCGGATCCGCCAGCGCCACGCCCGAGGCCAGCGGCGCCACGGTGATCGCGACGGCGGCGTCGCTGGCCACGAACTCGTGCCAGCCGGCGACCGTGCGCGGTTCGACGCCGAATGGCCGCAGCAGGTCGAACAGCAGCTCGCGACGGCCAGGTGATTCCGCTGCCAGCAGCACGCGCCCTGGGTGCTGCGGCCAGGCCCGCGGCGAAGGCGCGGATGGTGGCCTCGCGGCGCGGGTCGATGCGGATGGCGGGCGCCTCGCGCGCGCCGCAGTCGACCGTCGGCAGGTCGGCGCTGGCGGGCACGATGACGGCCACGCCGTCGTTGGTCGCCAGCCAGACCTGCGGTGAGGCGGCCGCAGCGATCGACCAATCCTCGGGCGCGAGGAAAATCTCGGCCGGCGCCAGCACCGGATGCTCGATGTCGTAGCGGCGCTCCTCGTAGCGTGCCTCGATGTCGCGCCAGGCCGCAGCCAGCAGCGCGTCGTGCGCGGCCGGCAGGGCGACCACCGCACCCGCCGGCAGGTAGTCGAACAGGCTGGCGGTCGCCTCGAAGAACAGCGGCAGGTAGTACTCGATCCCGGCGGGAGCGAGCCCGTCGCCGACGTCGCGATACACCGGCATCCGCGTCAGGTCGCCCTCGAAGCGGGTGCGGAAGCGGCGGCGGAAGTCGCGGATCGAGTCCGGCGCGAGGCCGAACTCCCGCGCCGGCAGCAGCTCGAGGCGCTCCAGCCGCTCGCTCGAGCGCTGCGTGTCGGGGTCGAAGCTGCGGATGCTGTCGATCTGCCGGTCGAACAGGTCGATGCGCAGCGGCGCCTCGCTGCCCATCGGGAACACGTCGAACAACGAGCCGCGGATCGCGAACTCACCCGGCGCCGCCACCTGCGGGACGCTGGCGTACCCGGCAGCGGTCAGGCGCAGCCGGAACTGCTCCAGGTCCAGCGCCTGGCCGATGGCGAGCGTGAGCGCGTGCCCGTCGACGAAGCTGCGCGGTGGCAGGCGCTGCAGCGAGGTCGCGAGATCGGTGACCACCAGCCCGCTGCCAAGGCCGGGCAGGCGCGAGAGGGTCCGCAGCCGCTGCGAAATGATGTCCGGGTGCGGCGAGAACTGGTCGTAGGGCAGCGTCTCGTAGTCGGGAAACGTCAGGATCGAGAGCCCTGCGGGCGCGAAGAAGCGCAGCTCCTGCTCGAGCCGGGCCACGGTGGTGGCGTCGGGGGCGATCACCAGCAAGGGGTGGGGGAGCTGCCCGGCGGCGCGTGCCAGGTGCAGGGCCGCTCCGGCTCCGCCGAGACCATGCCAGAGGACACGGGAGCGTCCGCCAGCCGGCGGAATCGACGAATCAGACATTAAGTTAAACAACAGGTTATGAGCGGATCCTCGGATCCACTCAAGGAGTGGCCGGCGCCCGCGCCGGGGACGGGTTCAGGGCTTGGGGGCGGCCGCGTGCTGCGGCACGGCATGCACCACGTGCTGGTATTCGAAGAACACCACGAAGTTCGGATACACCCAGCGGGTGATCGGCGGCTGGCCCACGGCAGCAACGCGCTGGGTGGGAGCGCCAAACCGGGCCTCGACCTGGGTCATGCTCGTGCCGCGAGTTGGCAGCCCGCACGGGCCGGCGCTGCCGTAGCCTGCGCTGCCGGCGGCTCGACCATCTGCAGGTCCTGTGCGAATGACGGGGTTCCGGCGAGCCCGCAGGCGATCCCGATTGCGGCCAGCAAAGTCTTGCGCATGATTCCGACCTCTACACAGTGGCCAGCACGATATTAACACCCGTCCCGCGCCGGCAGGCGTGACGGGCTGCCGTCTTTGCGTGCAAAGCCGGGCTGCGGCGGGTAGCCTTGCGGCCTTTCGCGCGAGCCGTAGATGTTCCATCCGCTGCCCATCTTCGTCGGTCTGCGTTACGTCCGGACCCGGCGCCAGGGCTTTTTCGTCTCGTTCATCTCCTGGGTGTCGATGCTCGGCGTGGCCGTGGGCGTCGCGGCGCTGATCACCATCATCTCGGTGATGAACGGCTTCGAAGGGGAACTGCGCAGCCGGCTGGTGGCACTCACCGCGCATGCCACGCTCGAGGCACCCGCTGCGGCGATGCAGGACTGGCAGTCGCTCGCGGCCGCGGCCCGCGCCGTGCCCGGCACGGTGGGCGTCGCGCCGTTTGCCGACGTGCAGGCGATGATCGGCCGGGCCGGGCGCCTGCAGCCCGTGCTGCTGCACGGCCTCGATCCGCAACTCGAAGGCGCGGTGTCGGATGTCGAGCGGCACCTGGTGCAGGGCCGCCTCGCCGACCTCGAGCCGGGCGCGCGGCGCATCATCCTCGGCCGGGTGGTCGCCTGGCAGCTCGGGGCGGCGCTCGGCGACGAGATCACGGTGATGGTGCCGGGCCGCGAGCTGCTGCGCTCGGGCGGACGGCCGCGGCTGCAGACGTTCACGGTCGCCGGCGTGTTCGAGATCGGCCTGCAGGAGCACGACGGTGGCCTCGCGCTGGTCGCTCTCGAGGACGCCGCGGCACTCGGCGGTGGCGCTGCGCTGCCGACCGGCCTGCGGCTCAAGTTCGACGACGTCATGCGCGCGCCGGCCCGTGCCGCGGCAGTGGCGGCCGCGGTGGGCGGCGGCGCCCGGGTGCGGAACTGGACCGAGGAACACGCGGCGTACTTCCGCGCCATCCGCATCGAGAAGACCATGATGAGCCTGATCCTGCTGCTGGTGGTCGCGGTGGCGGCGTTCAACATCGTCGCGGCGCTGGTGATGGTGGTCAATGAGAAGCGCTCCGACATCGCCATCCTGCGCACGCTCGGCCTGCCGCGCGGCGCGGTGGTCGGCGTGTTCCTGACCCAGGGACTGGTGATCGGCGCGATCGGCACGCTGCTCGGCGTGCTGCTCGGGTTGCTGGTGGCGAGCAACGTCGGCGAGATCGTGCCGTTGCTCGAGCGGCTGTTCCGCTTCCACGTCATGGACCCGACCGTCTACTACATCACCGAGATCCCGTCCGAGGTCCGCGCCGGGCAGGTGGCGACCATCGGGCTCGTGGCCTTCGCGCTCACGGTGCTGGCGACGATCTATCCGGCGCTGCGGGGCGCGGCCACGGAGCCTGCCGAGGCGCTCAGGTACGAATGATGAGCGGCGTGCCCTACGAACTCAGGATCGGCCGGCGCTACCTGCGCTCGACGGGCAATCGCTTCCTGTCGTTCATCTCGCTGATCTCGATGCTGGGCGTGGCGATCGGGGTCGCGGTGCTGATCGTGGTGCTGTCGGTCATGAACGGCTTCGAGCGCGAACTGCGCACCCGCATCCTGAGCGTCACCTCGCACGCGACCGTGACGGCGTTCGGCGGCGGACTGGCCGACTGGCCGGCGCTGCGGGAGCAGGCGCTCGCCCACCCGCAGGTGCAGGCGGTGGCGCCCTACGTGGAGGGCGAGGCGCTGGTGATCGGCGAGAGCGAGGACGGCGCCTCGAGCGCGCTCGCGGTGCGCGGCGTGGATCCGGCGCTCGAGGCGCAGGTGTCGGCGATCGGCGAGCGCATGCGCAGCGGATCGCTCGCGTCGCTGCAGCCCGGCGCGTTCCGCGTGCTGCTCGGTGCCGAGGTGGCGCAGCGGCTCGGCGTCGACACCGGCGACACCGTGGTGCTCGCCATTGCGCAGGGCACCGTGACCCCGGCCGGCGTGGTGCCGCGCATGCGCCGCTTCACCGTCGGCGGCGTGTTCTATTCGGGCATGTACGAGATCGACAACGGCCTGGCGCTGGTGCACCTCGACGACGCCGCGCGCCTGTTCCGCACCGGCGCGACGTGACCGGCATCCGCCTCGCCGTGCGCGATCCGCTGCAGGCGCCGGCCGTGTCGCGCGAAGTGGCGCTCGCACTCGGCGGCGGCATGTGGGTCGAGGACTGGACGCAGCGCCACGCAAACTTCTTCCGCTCGATCGAGCTCACCAAGCGCATGATGTTCTTCATCCTGCTGCTGGTGGTCGCGGTGGCCGCCTTCAACATCGTGTCGACCCTGGTGATGGCGGTGAAAGACAAGCAGCCCGACATCGCGATCCTGCGCACCCTCGGGGCGCGACCCGGCAGCGTGCTCGCGGTGTTCGCGACGCAGGGCACCGTCATCGGCCTGCTCGGCACGCTGGGCGGCGTGGCGCTCGGCGTGCTGCTGTCGCTCAACCTCGAGCGGCTGGTGCACGGCCTCGAGCGGCTGCTCGGCACGCGCTTCCTCGACGCCAGCGTCTACCTGATGAGCGACCTGCCGGCCCACGTCGAGGCCGGCGACGTCACACTGATCGCGGTCACGGCATTCGTGCTGTGCTGCCTGTCGACGCTGTATCCCGCGTGGCGGGCGGCGCGCACCCAACCGGCGAGGGCCCTGCGGCATGAGTGAACCAGCCACCCTGAGCTGCGAGCGCGTCAGCAAGCATTTCGAGGACGCCGGGCACCGGCTCGAGGTGCTCACGGACGTGAACCTCGTGGTGGAGCGCGGCGAGACGGTCGCGATCGTCGGCGCGTCGGGGTCGGGCAAGACCACGCTGCTGCAGATCCTGGGCGGGCTCGACCTGCCGTCGAGCGGCACCGTGTGCATCCAGGGCCAGTCGTTCGCCGACCTGTCCGACGGCGCGCGCGGCACGCTGCGCAACCGGGCGCTCGGCTTCATCTACCAGTTCCACCACCTGCTGCCGGAGTTCACCGCGCTCGAGAACGTGGCGATGCCGCTGCTCGTGCGCCGCCGGCCGGTGGCCGAGGCGGAGCAGGAAGCACGCCAGCTGCTCGAGCGCGTCGGCCTCGGCGCGCGCCTGTCGCATCGGCCGGCGCAGCTGTCAGGGGGCGAGCGCCAGCGGGCCGCGGTCGCGCGCGCGCTGGTGACGCGGCCGCAGCTGGTGCTCGCCGACGAGCCGACCGGCAACCTCGACGGCGCCAACGCCCGCGGCGTGCTCGAGCTGATGCTCGAACTGAATCGCGAACTCGGCACCAGCCTGATGATCGTCACCCACGCACCGGAGATCGCCGGGCGCATGCAGCGCGTGCTGGTGCTGGAGGACGGCCGGCTCAACCGCGGCTGATTCTGTGCGCATGCAGTAGATAAGCGGCTGGCCCGGCGCCGCCGCGACTCGCACCCTGCGGTCGGGACGGATCGACGGGGACGGCCGTGGTCGCAACTGCATTGGCGTGGCTGCTCGGGGCGTGCCTGCTGCTGGTCGCACGCGATTTGCCCGGGCCGGGACTGGTGGCCGGCCTGTGGCTCGCCTGCCTGCTGCTGGCACTATTGCTGCGCCGACCGGCAGTCCTCGGCCTTGCGCTCGGCTACTCACTGGCGTGGGCGCAATGCGCGACACGGCTCGAAGCGCGGCTCGACCCCGGGTCTGGAGGGCAAGACGCTCAGCCTGACCGGCGTGGTCGCCTCGGTGCCGCAGTCCGTCGGCGATGGACTGCGCTTCGAGTTCATGACCGACCCGCAGGCCGGCATGCCGCGGCGCATCGAGCTCACCTGGTACGAACCCGAATGGCGCCCGCTGGCGGCCGAGCGCCTCGCACTCGAGGTGCGCCTGCGTCGCCCGCGCGGCTTCGCCAATCCGGGTGGCGCGGACTACGAGGCGCGCGCGCTGCGCGAGGGCCTCGACGCTACGGGCTACGTGCGGTCGGCCCGGCGCCTCGGTCGTGGCTGGCCGGACGTGCTGCGGGCACCCGTGCTGGTGGCGCGCGACGCGATCGCGACCGCGATTGCCGGCGCGCTGGGCGATCGGCCGGCGACCGGCATCGTCGCGGGATTGTCGGTCGGGTTGCAGGACGCGCTGAGCCCCGGAGCAGTGGCGACAGCTGGCGCGCAGCGGCACCAGTCACCTGATGGCGATCTCGGGCATGCACATCGGCATGTTCGCGGTGATCGCGGGCTGGCTGGCGGCACGCGTGCAGCGCTGGCGCCAGCGACGCGGCGCACTCGGCAGCGCGCGCGATGCAGCCGTCGCTCGTCGGCAGCATCGCGGCGCTCGCGTATGGCGCGCTCGCCGGCTGGTCAGTGCCGACGCAGCGCACCGTGATCATGATCGGGCTGGTGGCGGCCGCACTGCACGCACGGCGGCGGGTGGGCGCGGCCGACGCGCTCGCGCTCGGCGCCATCGCCGTGTTGCTGTGCGAGCCGCTGGCACCGCTGGCCGTGGGCTTCTGGCTGTCGTTCGGCGCCGTGGCGGCCATCCTGCTGGTGTCGACCGGGGGCATCGCGCGCGAGGGCGTGTTGCGCAGGCTATGCGCGCGCGCAGTGGGCAGTGAGTGCCGGGCTCGTGCCGGTGCTGGTTGGCAGCTTCGGCACCGTGTCGCTCGTCTCGGTCGCCGTGAACCTGCTGGCGATTCCCCTGTACACGCTGCTCATCGTGCCCGCCGTGCTGGTCGGCACGGCGCTGCTGATCCTGGTGCCCGCCATCGGCACCGCGGTCCTGGGTGCCGTGGCGTGGCTCATCGAGACGACGTGGCCGCTGATCGCCGTGCCCGCTGCGTGGTCGTGGGCCACCTGGGGCGTGGCTGGCCTCGCGCCGTGGGCGTGGACCGCGCTGGTGGTCGGTGCGGCGGCTGCGCTGGCGCCGTTGCCGGCGCCCGGGCGCGTGGCTGGCTTGCTGCTCGTGCTGGCCGCGTGCCTGTGGCGACCACCGGTGCCGCAAACCGGAGCGGCGCGCTTCACGCTGCTCGACGTCGGACAGGGCCTTGCCGCGGTCATCGAGACGCGCCACCACGTGCTGGTCTATGACGCCGGGCCAGCGTTCAGGAGCGGCAGCGACACCGGCGCCATGGTGGTCGAGCCGTACCTGCGCCATCGCGGCCGCCGGCGCATCGACGTGCTGGTGGTGAGTCACGACGACCTCGATCACGCCGGCGGTGCCGGGTCGGTGGCGCGCCTGCTGCCGGTGGATCGTCGTGTCGCGAGCGGCAGGGTGCTGGACCCGCTCGGCCCGGTCGAGCGTTGTCGCCGCGGCGTGCAATGGACCTGGGACGGTGTCGGCTTCGAGTGGCTGCACCCGGGCGACGCGCTGCAATCGAAGGACAACGATCGCTCGTGCGTGCTGCTGGTGCGCGCCGGGCCGCACGCGGTACTGCTGACCGGCGACATCGAGCGCGACGCGGAAGCCGAACTGCTCGAGGCGGGCCGGGTGCCGCGCGTGGACGTGCTGCTGGTGCCGCACCACGGCAGTCGCACGTCGTCGACCACGGCATTCGTCGCCGCCGCGTGGCCGCGCTGGGCGCTGGTGCCCTCGGGCCATCGCAACCGCTGGGGATTCCCCAAGCCCGACGTGGTGGCGCGCTGGCAGGCGACTGGTGCGCAAGTGCTGGTCGGCTCGGCCACCGGCGCCATCGAGTTCGAACTGCAACCGCTGCAGCCATTGGCGCCGCCGCGGTTGTGGCGTCCGTACCGGCAGCGTCTCTGGCACGACCCCTGAAGGGCGCCGCGTTCGCGGTCCCGCCCCCCGTTGCAGTATCATCCGCGGGCGCAGCACCCTCGGAGTACAGGCCCGGACATGTTCGAAATCGTGACGGCCGGCGGCATCGTGATGGTGCCGATCATCCTGTGCTCGATCCTGGCCGTCGCGATTACGCTCGAGCGGCTATGGACGCTGCGTGAGCAGCGCGTCGTGCCTGCCGAGCTGACCGACAAGGTCTGGCAGTGGGTCGAGAACCGCACACTGTCCGACAAGCAGGTGCTGGCGCTGCAGCAGCACTCGCCGCTCGGCAGCGTGCTGGCGGCCGGGCTCGCCAGCCGCCACCGCGATCGCTCGGTCATGGTGCAGGCGATCGAGGACGCCGGGCGCCACGTGGCGCACGACCTCGAGCGCTACCTGAACACGCTCGGCACGATTGCCGCGGCCTCGCCGCTACTGGGCCTGCTCGGCACCGTCACCGGCATGATCCGCACCTTCAAGGCGATCACCGTCGCCGGCATCGGCAACCCGACCGCCATGGCGGGCGGCATCGCCGAGGCGCTGATTACCACCGCGGCCGGCCTGCTGGTGGCGATCCCGGCACTGTTCGCCTACCGCTACCTGCGCGGGCGCGTCGATGCGCTGGTGATCCAGATGGAGAAGGAATCCATCAAGCTGGTGCAGGCCATCGACCGTACCAGCGGCACTCGCCCCGGCGCCGTTGCGCAGGACGCCGCGGCGTGAATTTCCAGAAGCGTCGCACCGAGGAACCCGAGCTGAACATGACGTCGCTGATCGACGTCGTGCTGCTGCTGCTGATCTTCTTCATGCTGTCGACGCGCTTCATCGACGAGGGACGGCTGCAGCTGCGCCTGCCGGAGGCCGGCGTCGAGCCGGAGGCGGTGAGCCGCGACGCGGTCGAGATCGAGGTGACGGCGGAGGGCGGCTACCGCGTCAACGGTCGTCCGCTGATCAACAACAGCCCGGACACGCTGGCCGCGGCGATCGGCAAGGAGGCGGCCAACAACCGCGCGATCCCGGTGACCATCCGCGCCGACGCGCGCGCCACGCACCAGAGCGTGGTGACCGCCATGGACGTGGCGGCGCACGCCGGCTACCGGCAGCTCAACATCGCCACGGTCAACGATGGCCAAGACCGGCCTTAAGCAGCCGCAGCTCACGCTGCAGCCGGGCGCGATGGTCACCTATCGCCGGCTGCTCAGCTACCTGCGGCCGCACCTCAAGGTGTTCATGTTCGGCGTGCTCGGCATGGCGATCTTCGCCGCGACCGACGCGGGCTGGGCTGCGTTCGTCAAGTTCTTCCTCGACGGCACCTTCGTCGCCAAGGACCCGCGCATGGTCTGGCTGGTGCCGTCGGTGCTGGTGGGCCTGTTCATCCTGCGCGGCGTCGGCGACTACCTGCAGACGTATTGCCCGGGCTTCGTCGGCCGCAAGATCGTCAAGACGCTGCGGGCGCAGATCTTCGACAGCTACCTGCGCCTGCCGGTGTCGTTCTTCGACCGGCAGGCCTCGGGCATGCTGCTGTCGCGGTTGACCTACAACACCGAGCAGGTGGCGAACGCGACCACCGACTCGATCACGGTGTTCATCCGCGACACGCTGTCGATCATCGGCCTGATCAGCTACCTGATGTACCTCAACCCCAAGCTGACGTTGATCAGCCTGATCGTGGCCCCGGTCATCGCGTTCCTGATCCGCCGCATCAACCTGCTGTTCCGCCGCTACAGCCGCCGCATCCAGAACTCGATGGGCGACGTGACGCGCGTGGCCAAGGAGGCGATCGAGGCGCCACGGGTGGTGCGCGTGTTCAATGCGCAGGACTACCAGGCGGAAACCTTCGAGCAGGTGAACGAGCACAACCGGCGCTCGCACATGAAGCTGATGCTCACCAAGTCGCTCAGCAACCCGATCGTGCAGACGCTGACGGCGCTCGGGCTGGCGACCGTGCTGTACATGGCCACGGTCGACGCGGTGAACGACCGCATGTCGGTGGGCGAATTCACGTCGTTCATCGCCGCGCTGATCCTGGTGACCGCGCCGCTGCGCCGCCTCGTGAACGTGGCCGGTCCGCTGCAGCAGGGCATCGCGGCGGCGCAGAGCATCTTCGAGATCATCGACACGCCGCGCGAGCCCGAGGGCGGCCAGCTGTCGATCGACCGCGCCCGCGGCGAAGTCGAGTACCGCGACGTGAGCTTCACGTACCCGGGCGTGGCGGACGAGGTGCTGCACGGCGTGAGCTTCCAGGCGCGCGCGGGCGAGACGATCGCGATCGTCGGCCGCTCCGGCAGCGGCAAGTCGACCATCGTCAACCTGCTGCCGCGCTTCTACGACGTCACCGGCGGCGCGGTGATGCTCGACGGCCAGGACGTGCGCGAGTACCCGCTCGAGCGGCTGCGCGCGCAGATGAGCCTCGTCAGCCAGGACGTGGTGCTGTTCAACGACACGATCCGCGCCAACATCGCCTTCGGGCACGTGGCGGCCGACGAGCAGATCGTGGCGGCGGCGCGCGCCGCGCGGGTGCTGGAGTTCGCCGACCAGATGCCGGACGGCCTCGAAACCGTCGTCGGCGACCGCGGCGTGCTGCTGTCGGGCGGCCAGCGCCAGCGGATCGCCATCGCGCGCGCGTTGCTGCGCAACACGCCGATCCTGATCCTCGACGAGGCCACGTCCGCGCTCGACACCGAGCTCGAGCGCCAGATCCAGGAGCAGCTCGAGGCGCTGATGAAGAATCGCACCACGCTGGTGATCGCGCACCGGTTGTCCACGGTCGAGAGCGCGGACCGCATCCTGGTCATGGACAGCGGCCGCGTGGTGGAGATGGGCACTCACGCGGAACTGCTGGCTCGCGAGGGCCAGTACGCGGTGCTGCACCGGCTGCAGTTCAACGAATGAGCCTCGACGCCGCGCTGCAGCGGCTGTGGTACGGACCGAGCTGGAAGAGCCTGCCGCTCTGGCCGCTGGAATGGCTGTTCCGTGGCGCGGTCGCGTTGCGCCATTTCCTGTACCGCCGTGGGCTGGTGCGTCCCCGGCACGTGGGTGTGCCGGTGGTGGTGGTGGGCAACATCTCGGTCGGCGGTACCGGCAAGACGCCGGTGGCGGCGTGGCTGGCACGGCAACTGTCGTTGCGCGGGCACAAGGTCGGCGTGGTGTTGCGTGGCTACGGTGGCCGAGCCTCGCGCCAGCCTCGGGTGGTGACCGCCGACAGCGACCCGGCCGAGGTGGGCGACGAAGCAGTGCTGCACGCGCTGCGGCAGCCGCACGTGGTCGTCGTCGGCACCGATCGCGTGGCGGCGGCGAGCCGTGCCGCGGCGGAGGGGGCCGAGGTCGTCGTCTGCGACGACGGGCTGCAGCACCTGCGGCTCGCGCGGGACTGCGAGATTGCGGTGGTGGATGCGGCGCGCGGCCTCGGCAACGGCCACCTGTTGCCGGCCGGGCCCCTGCGCGAACCGGCGAGCCGGCTCGAGCGGTGCACGCGCTGGTCGTCACGCAGCGCAGCGGCTCGCTGGGGCCCGCCGTCGTCACGCTTGGCCCGCTGCGCGCCACGATGCGGCTGAGTCTCGGTGACGCAGTCAACCTGCGCACCGGCGAGCGCCGGACGCTGGACTCGTTCCAGGGGCGAGTCGTGCATGCCGTGGCCGGTATCGGCCACCCGGAGGCGTTTTTCGACGGCCTGCGCGCGGCGGGGGTGCAGGTCGTGGCGCATCCGCTCGCCGACCATGCCGCCCTCGACCCCGCAGCCCCCCCGTTCCCGGCGGATGCGACGGTCCTGATGACCGAGAAGGATGCCGTAAAATGCCGGGGATTCGCCGGCGCAGACTGGTGGTTCGTCGAGCTCGGGGCGCACCTCGAGCGGGACGTTGCTGCGGCGCTGGTCGCATTGGTCCTCGAGCGCACCGGTCTGACCGGCGCGGGAGTAACACTTGGATAGCAAGCTGCTCGACATTCTCGCCTGCCCGCTGTGCAAGGGGCCGCTCACCTGGCATCCCGACGTGCAGCAACTCGTTTGCCGCGCGGAGCGTCTCGCGTATCCGGTGCGCGACGGCATTCCCGTGATGCTCGAGGAAGAGGCCCGCAAGCTCTCCGGCGACGATCCGCTGCTCGCGGAGTAGACGTGGGCTTCCACGTCGTCATCCCGGCGCGTTACGCCTCGATCCGGCTGCCGGGCAAGCCACTGCTCGACATCGCCGGCCAGCCGATGATCCAGCGGGTCGTGGAGCGCGCGTGCGCGAGCAGTGCCGACGAGGTGCTGGTAGCGACCGACGACGCGCGCATCGCCGCGGCGGTGCACGATCCGCGCCGCCCCGGACAGCCGATCGCCGTGCTGACCGATCCGGCGCTGCCGTCGGGCACCGATCGCGTGGCGGCCGTGGCCGCCGCGCGTGGCTGGAGCGATGACACGCTGGTGGTCAACCTGCAGGGAGATGAACCGTTCATGCCGGCGGCGCTGATCGAGCAGGCCGCGGGCCTGCTGGTGCGCGATGCGGCCGCGGGCATCGCGACGCTCGCCACGCCGGTCGCGAGCCTCGAGGATTTCCTCGACCCGAACGTGGTCAAGGTCGTCCGGGCCGACGATGGCGCTGCGCTCTATTTCAGCCGCGCACCGATCCCGTGGTCGCGCGACGGGGCTGCGGCCGGCCTGCGGAGCCAGACCGAGTTCGACGGCGCGCTGCGTCACGTGGGGCTCTATGCCTACCGGGTCGGCGAGCTGCAGCGCATCACGCGCCTGGCGCCGTCGTCGCTCGAGCAGCGCGAGAAGCTGGAGCAGCTGCGGGCGCTGCAGGCCGGCATCCGCATCGCGGTGGCAGTGTGCGTCGAGCCGCCGGCGCCGGGCGTGGACACGCCCGCCGACCTGGAGCAAGCGAGGCAACGATGGACCAAGTGATTCACAACGCGTGGGGCCTGACCATCACGCCGTGGAAGCTGATCGGCTACCTCGGCGTGGCGCTGTTCGCCGGCCGCTGGTTCGTGCAGATGTACTACTCGCGCAAGCTACCGCCGCCGGTGGTGCCGACCGTATTCTGGCTGATGAGCATCTCGGGCAGCCTGCTGCTGCTGTCGTACTTCATCTTCGGCAAGAACGACTCGGTCGGCATTCTCTCCAACCTGTTCCCCGCCGGCGTCGCTGGCTACAACCTCTACCTCGACCTCGCCCACAAGCGCAGCCAGCGCGACGCCGAGGCTACTTCCGCAGACTGAGCGTGCGGCGCTGCGCAGGTACCAGGCCGCGTAGCTCGGTCGCGGTGAGTTCCCGCCACTTGCCGAGCGGCAGGGTGCCGAGCTGCACGTGCATGATGCGCACGCGCTGCAGCCGCCGCACCGTGTAGTCGAAGTGCTCGCACATGCGGCGGATCTGCCGGTTGAGTCCCTGCGTGAGCACGATGCGGAACGTGTTCCGGCCCACCTGCGTCACCCTGCAGGGATTGGTCACCGTGTCGAGGATCGGCACGCCGGCGGCCATGCCGGCCAGGAAGGCCGGCGTGAGCGGACGGTCCACGGCGACGATGTATTCCTTCTCGTGCTCGTTCTCGGCGCGCAGCACGTTGTTGACGATGTCGCCGTCGTTGGTGAGCAGGATCAGGCCCTCGGAATCCTTGTCGAGGCGGCCGATCGGGAAGACGCGCTCCGGGTAGCCGACGAAGTCGACGATGTTGCCGGGCACGTCGCGATCGGTGGTGCACTCGACGCCGACCGGCTTGTTGAGTGCGAGGTAGACGCGCTTCGGCTTCGCGCGCAGCGGTTGCCCGTCGACCTGCACGTCGTCGCCGTCGTCCACCTGCGTGCCGAGCACCGCGCGCGTGCCGTTCACAGTGACGCGGCCGGCGTCGATCCACTGGTCGGCCTGGCGGCGCGAGCACGCGCCGGTCTCGGCGAGGTACTTGTTGAGGCGCATGCGGGTGCGTCAGCCGCCCGCACGCTTGACGCTGTAGCCGAGCTTGCCGAGCTCGGCCACCAGCGCGTCGCGATGATCGCCCTGGATCTCGATCACCCCCTCGTGCACCGTGCCGCCGGAGCCGCAGCGCTTCTTGAGGCGCGTGGCCAGCTCGTCCAGGGCGTCTCCCGCGAGCGGCACGCCGGCTGATCACCGTCACGCCCTTGCCCTTGCGACCCTTGGTCTCGCGGCTGACGCGCACCACGCCGTCGCCCTTCGGCAGCACCGCCGACGGCTGGGCGGGTTTGCTGCGCTTGCAGCGGCAGTCGGCGACGGGGCGCGCGCACTCCGGACAGAGTCGTCCCGGCGCCGGTGGAATAGACGAGCCGTTGGTTCGACATGGGTGCGGCGAGCGTGCGTGCCGGGAAGCGCATAGTCTTACATTCGGCCGGGGCGGTCAGCTACCGGCGACCGGATGTGGCGCAGGCGGTGGCCCGCCGCGGCCCGCGCTTGCTGGGCGCGACCACCCGAGGCAAGATCGGGCCAAGGCGTCGTGGCCCTCCCGACGCGCCAGCGTCACCCGCACCGACCGGAGCCGACACATGATGAACAGGATTGCAGCACTGATCCTAGCGACGGCGTCTTCGGTGGCGGCCGCCGATACGGTCGTCACCATGCACCTCGTCGACGAGAAGGGCATCGGCGCCGAGGCCGGCACGATCACGGTATCCGAGTCGAAATACGGCCTCGTGTTCACGCCGGCGTTGCACGGGCTGCCACCCGGGTTGCACGGGTTCCACGTGCACCAGAACCCGAGCTGCGAGCCGATGGCAAAGGACGGCAAGATGCTGGCAGCGCTCGCGGCCGGCCCGCACCTCGATCCGGCCGGTACGAACAAGCACGCCGAGCCCTGGGGCGACGGTCACCTCGGCGACCTGCCGCCACTGTACGTCGCTGCGGACGGCACTGCCACGCAGCCGGTCCTGGGGCCGCGGCTGAAGGCCTCTGATATCGTCGACCGTTCGCTCATGGTGCACGCCGGCGGCGACAATCACGCGGATCATCCTGCGCCGCTGGGCGGTGGCGGGGCGCGCATGGTCTGCGGCGTCGTGAAGTGAGCAGCTGCCGCAAGCCAGTGTGACTCAGGGCGCGGTAATCGCGCTGACGCGGTAGATCACGCCGGCGTAGTCGTCCGACACGTAGATCGCGCCGTCCGGTCCTTCGGTGACGAAGGCCGGGCGGCCGATGATGCCGTCGGGATTGAGGAAGCCGGTGAGGAAATCGGCTTCGTCGATCGTGCCGTCGTCGCGCCAGTGCAGTGCGACGACCTTGTAGCCGTCGGGCACGGTGCGGTTCCAGGAGCCGTGCAGCGCGACCAGCGCCGTGCGCTCGTAGCCGGCCGGTACCTTGGCCGCGCGCAGGAAATGGATGCCCAGCGGTGCATTGTGCGCCCGGAAGCCGTGCACCGGATCGGTTGGCGGTGCATCGCCCGTGTATTGACCGCCGAAATCAGGATCCGCCACGCCGAAGCCGTTCACGAACGGCCAGCCATAGAATCGGCCCTGCTCGATGCGGTTGAGTTCGCAGGGCGGGAAGTCGTCGCCCAGCAGGTCGCGACCGTGGTCGGTCGCGTACAGCCCGCGGTCCCAGGGCGCCCAGTCGAAACCGACGCTGTTGCGCAGGCCGGTGGCGTAGATCTCGGCGCCAGTGCCGTCGGGCCGCAAGCGCATGATCGTCGCGCGGCGCGGGTCCTGCTCGAGGCACACGTTGCAGGTCGAGCCCTGCGCGAGGTAGAGCCAGCCGTCGGGGCCAAAGCCGATGGTCCTGGTCGTGTGCTGGCCGTCCTTGGTCAGGCCCGTGAGGATGTACTCGTAGTTGCCCGCGAGCTGGCCCGACGCCTGGTCGAAACGAACGCGACCGACGGCGGAGCGCTCGGCAACGTACAGCCAGCCGTCGTGCAGCGCGAGGCCGTGCGGACCGTCGAGGTCCTTGAACAATACACGTTGGCCGTCCGCCATTCCGTCGCCATTGCGGTCGCGCTCGAGCAGCACGACCTCGCCGGCGCGCGTGCGGCTCACGACCAGGTCGCCGGCAGGGGTGAACAGCATGACGCGGGCGAGCGGCACCTCGGCGGAATAGACCTGCACGTTGAATCCCGGCGCGGTCCGCAGGTGCTCGGTGACGGTCGCCGTGCTCGGCGGCTCGATGCCGCGCCCGAGCATGAAGTCGAGCAGCACGCGCTTGTTCGAGACCGCAATGGGGCCCCACCAGACGAAGGCGACGAGTGCCGCCAGCACCGCGACCAGGGCAACGATCGAGACCAGGACGATGCGACGTCGGCGTGAGGTCATGCGCCCGGCATGATACTGGCTTGGGGCGCCGCTGGCAGGTGGTCGCGCCAGACGGGCACGGTAGACGGGTGCCATCGACAGCAATTACTGTGGCCGGGCCATGAATGCGAGCAGGCAATCCCGCGAGGTCGCCACGTGAGTGCCAGTGGCACGCGCTGGCTCGGGCGCTGGCGGGTCGTGCGCGGACCGCTGGCGTTCTACCTGTTGTTCCTGCTCGGCGGGATCCTGCTGCTGCGCATGGATCCGTTCGGCCTCACGCGCCTGACCAAGATGTACTCGCAGGACCTGCTGGCCGTGGCCATGGCGGGCTGCTACCCGGGCGCGCCGGACGGTCCCTGCGTCAAGGACGGCAAGGCGGCGATCGCCGTCGTGCTGCTGCGTGACCCCGACCTCGCAGCGTTTGACGAGCCGTGGCCGCCGCGCTATGGCTTCCACGCGCGGGTCCTGAAGGCGATCCGGGCCAACCAGCCCAGGGCCGTCGTCATCGACATCGTGTTCGAGGACGTGCGCGACGACCCGACCATCGAGGCACTCGCGGCCGAACTGGATCGCTACCGCGCGGCCGGGATTCCGGTCTACGGCGCCAGCTTCGGCGTCGACCGGCCGTTGCGACCCGAGGTCGGGTCGCGCCTGACGCCGGTGCAGGTGCCGAAAACGATCGACCCGCTCGACCGCGTCACGCGCTTCTATGCCCTTGCCACCAGCCCGCCGCAATCACAGCCCACTGCGGTGCCGACGGTCTTCAAGGAGGTGTGCGGCGGCTGCCCGGGCGACGCCGGTTGTGGCACGGGCCCGGTCCGCGTGTTCTGGTCGGAACTGCCCGAGCAGAGCTGGAACGAAAGCTGGCTCGACTGCCGTCGCACGCCGCCATTCCCGCAATGGATCGTGCAGGACCGCGGCACGGACTTCCGCGAGAACTGCCCGTCCGCCCCGACCATTCCCGCGGGCCTGCTGCTCGAGCCGACCGAGGAGGCGGACACTGCGATCGAGTCGCTGGTCTCCGGCAGCGTGGTGTTCTACGGCGCGTTCTACCACGGCGCCGCGGACGCAATGAACACGCCGCTGCACAACGACCTGCCCGCGGTGTTCCTGCACGCCGCGGCGCTCGACAACCTGATCACGCTCGGGCCCGACGCCGTGCGGCACAAGGAGCGTCTGGTGCCGCTGCTGGGGGTGTCGCTGCCGGATTTCCTGATGCTGGCCATCATCGGCGCGGTGCTGGTTTTGCGCCGCAGCAGCCAGCGGCTCGCGCGCGCGTGGACGAGGCTGATGCAGCGCGTACGCTCACGGGTCGTGCGTATCGTGCTGATCGTGTTCGGCAGCCAGATCGGGCTGCTGGTGCTGCTGTGCGGCGCGACGGCGTGGTTCGCCTGCCACGTCGGCGTGTCGGAATGGCTGCTGGGCATCAATTTCCTGTTCGCCATCACCTGGACGGAAGTGCTCGACGTGACCGGCAAACTCGTCGAGGCGGCGGACGAATTCGAAACCAGTTGAGATTCGTGGCTATCATTGGCTCGATCGGGCCAACGGGGGGGTGTCATGAAGAGCAGGCACTGGAAGGTCGGACTCCTGGTCGCAGTCCTGGCGGCGACGGCCCATGCGGACGACGCGCCCGCCACCGTGCAGGTCAAGAAGTGGAAGGTCGATCCGGTCGAGCTGCTGGACCAGCCGGACGGCAAGGTGGTCGCCAGCAAGCCGGCGGCCGACATGCCGCTGCAGGCGGTGCGCGCGGGGCAGGGTTGGCTCAAGGTCACGCTCGACGGCAAGGACTACTTCGTCGAAGCCAGCCAGGCGCGGACCGACCTGAAGCTGGCTGACAAGCCGAAGTGCGAGCAGCTCGCGGGCGCCACCGGCCACGCTGCCTCGCGCGGCATCGGCGAGGAAGGTTGCGTGAAATGAAGCCCGGCCCGGCACTGCCCTGGGTCGCGGCGCTCGCCCTGTGCGCCTGCCTGCCCGCGTTCGGCGCGAGCAAGCCGGCCGAGGGCAAGGAGATCGAGCGCGTCGGGCAGAAGGCCTTCGCTTTCGGCTCGATGGCGATCGGCCAGGCCACGGACCTCGACCACGCGCGGGCCGAAGGGCTCGGCCTGGTGCCGGCGACGCCGCTCGACGCCTACCTGAATGGCATCCTCGGTCGGCTGCTCGAACAGTCGCCGGTGAGCGGGGTGCCCGCACGCGTTTACGTGCGCGCGAGCAACGAGTGGTCGGCAGAGAGCACGGCGGACGCCAACGTCTACGTGTCGCTCGGCATCCTGTTGCGCCTCGACAGCGAGGACGAGGTGGCTGCGCTGCTGGCGCACGAGGCAGCGCACGTCATCCTCGGCCACGCCAACAGCGACGTGGTGCAGAAACTCCAGCAGCGAGCCATCCAGTTGAGTGCGCTGGCGGTGGACGCGCAACGCGTGGTGGCGGAGGCTCAGGGCAAGGGTTCGACTGCCGACGCGGAGCGCGTGCGCGCCGACGAGCAATCGCGTGCGCTGCTGCTGAACGCGGCCGTGCTGTCGCCGTCGTGGACGCGCGGCCAGGAGCGCAACGCCGATCGTCTCGGCACCGACCTGCTGGTGCGCGCGGGCTACTCGCCCGAGGGCATGGCGTCGCTGCTCGAGAAGCAGCAGAAGTTCGAGGCCGAGCGTGCGGCGGACCCGCAGGCCGTGTCGCTCGACCAGCAGTTGCTCGGCTACGACGTCGTCGAGAAAGGGCAACAAGCAGGTGGCAAAGGCAACGGCGCAGCAGGGAGCGACCGGCGAGCTCATCGGCGCGCTCGCCGGCGCGGTACTGGCCCGCTCGCGCGACGCTGTCGCGAAGCAACTCGACGAGGGATCGCGATCGCATCCCAAGACCGGGGAGCGCATCGGCGACATACGCGCGTACACCGCGCAGGAGTACGGTGCCGTCGAACGTCCCTCGCCGCGGATCGAGCCGTGGGACGCCGCGAAGGAAGCGGACGGCACCGTCGACATGCTCGAGAACTACATCGCCTCGATCGAGGCCCGGTCGGCGCTCTCGTCCGGCAACGTGGCTTCGGCGCGCACCCTCGCCAAGGCGGGCCTGAGCGGACCGACCGGCGCACACGCCTATCCGCGCTATGTGAATGCGGCCGTGCAGACCGCCGCGGGAGAGCCGGCGCAGGCGCTCGCGGACTACGAGGCTGCGCTGGCCGGACCGGAGCCAGCAGGTGCGATCTACAGTGCGGCCAGTGCGCTGTTGCTGGCGACCGGCCAGCGCGAGCGCGCGGTGGACGTGATGGAGGGCGGTTACCGTCGCCTGCAGGAGGCGCCCAGCCTCACGGTACCGTTGATCCACGCCTATCGACTGGCGGGACGACAGGGTGATGCCGACCGGCTCGCGGCACAGTGTGCACTGCGCTGGCCCACCCTGAAACAGGTGTGCGCGGACGAAGCAGCGGGACGTGCGCCGGTGAAGCAATAGATGCGCGTGCTGTTCGTGTGCATGGGCAATATCTGCCGTTCGCCAACGGCAGAGGGCGTATTTCGGCGCGTGGTGCAGCAACGCGCGCCGCAGCTCGGACTGGAGATCGACTCGGCCGGCACACACGACTATCACGTCGGTGAGCCGCCGGACGAGCGTGCCATCGCGGCAGCTGCGCGCCGCGGCATCGACCTCGGCAACCTGCGGGCACGGCAGGTCAGCGACGACGATTTCGCGCGCTTCGACCTGATCGTGGCGATGGATCGCTTGAATCGGGCGACGCTGCTGGAGCGCGCACCCGAGGAGTATCACGGCCGCGTCCGCCTGTTCATGGAGTTCGCGGGCGACACGGATATCGAGGACGTGCCCGATCCGTACTACGGCGGGCCGCCGGGATTCGAACGCGTGCTGGACCTGGCCGAGGAGGCCGCGGCCGGCCTGCTCGACGAAATATTGGGCCAGGCGCAACCGCGACGCCGTCGCTGAGGACGGCGCCGCGGCATCGCGTCAGGGTTCGCTGCGCGGGCCTTCGCGCGTCGCGTCGCTCGGCGGTCCCGGCGTCCACTCCTGGCGCGGCTCGTGCACGGGGGCAGGAGCCGGTGGAGGCGTGGGGGCGGCAGCCGGCGCGGGCGGTGGCGTGAACTCGGCCGGGCGCGACTGCTGCACCGGCACGACGTCACGCGGCGGCGAGGGCATCACTTCGAACGAACGCGGCGGCTGCGGTGCCGGCGCGGGCCGTTCGAAATCGAACGACTGCGGCTCGGGCGCGCCACCTTCACCGCCCATCTCCGGGCCTTCACCTCCGGCAGAGGTTTCCTGGCCGGGGCCTGCTTCGCCCGGTTCACGACGACGACGACGACCGCCGCGGCGCGAACGGCGACCGCCGCGCTCACCCTCGGGCCGATCGGGGCGATCCGAGCGCGGGGCCGGGCCCGGGCCGCCGCCGGCATCGGCGCTATTGGCCGCTGCGTCGGCGGACGCTTCCTGCACGACCGACGGCAGCGGAATCACCGCGGCCGACGGCAGGCCCTGCGGCGGCGCGCCCGCGGCCTGCTGATCGGCGCGCGGCTGCTGGTCACGCGGCCCTGGTCCTGTCGTGACTGCTGGTCGCGGCGCGGCTGCCCGTCGCGTCGGCCATCGCGCTGGCCACCCTGGCCCTGCTGCTGGCCGTCACGCCGGCCGCGCTCGCCACGGTCACCGCGCTCGTCACGGCGCGGCTGTTGCTGTTGTTGCGGCGGCGGCTGCTGCTGTTGCTGCTCCGGACGACGTTCGCCGTCCTTGCGCTCGGCACGCGGCTCATCACGGCGTTCGCCGCGACCCTCGCCACGACCCTTGTCGTCACGTCCGCCGCGCTCGTCGCGACGCCCGTCGCGACGCTGCTCGTCGCGCGCCTGGCGCTGGTCGCGGTCGCGGCCACCACGCTCGCGATCACGTCCACGATCACGGTCCCGGCCGCGCTCACGGTCGCGATCGCCACGACCGCGTTCACGATCGCTGCGCGCGGGTTCCGGCGCTGCGGTCGCTGCCACCGGTTCAGGCGCACGCTTGTCGCCGAACAGCCAGTGCCACAGGCGCACGAAGGCGCCATCGCGCGGCCCGTACTGCGGCACGATGACCGGCGCAACTGCAACGGGAGCCACCGCGACGGGTTCCGGGGCCGCCGGCGGGGCGGGGGTGCTGGGCACGACCGTGGTCACCGCCGGCACGGGCGGTGGCGGCGGCGCCTTTTCCTCGGCGGCGACCGCCTCCATGTCCACCTGCGGCTGCACGGCCATCTGGTGGCTGATCACGGAGTACTCGGGCAGGCCGAGCTCGTCGTCACGCACGCGCCGGATCTCGTAGGCCGGTGTTTCGATGTAGCGATTGGGCACCAGGATCACGCCGATGCCGCCGCGTGACTCGATGCTCTGCAGCCACTCGCGCTTCTCGTTCATCAGGTAGGTGGCGACGTCCACCGGCAGCTGCGCGATCACCTTGGCGGTGCGGTCCTTGCGCGCCTCCTCGCCGATCAGGCGCAGGATGGCGAGCGCCAGCGACTCGACGCTGCGGATCACGCCCATGCCGTTGCAGCGCGGGCAGTTGATGTTGGTCGACTCGCTGATCGACGGGCGCAGTCGCTGCCGCGACAGCTCGAGCAGGCCGAAGCGCGAGATGCGCCCGAGCTGGATGCGGGCGCGATCCTGCTTCACGGCGTCGCGCAGGCGATCCTCGACGGCGCGCTGGTTCTTGGTCGACTCCATGTCGATGAAGTCGATGACGATCAGGCCGCCGACGTCCCTGAGGCGCATCTGGCGGGCGATCTCGTCCGCCGCCTCGAGGTTGGTGTTGAGCGCGGTGGTCTCGATGTCGGTGCCGCGGGTGCTGCGCGCCGAGTTGATGTCGATCGACACCAGCGCCTCGGTGTGGTCGATGACGATCGAGCCGCCCGAGGGCAGGTTCACCTTGTGCGAATACGCCGACTCGATCTGGCTCTCGATCTGGTAGCGCGTGAACAGCGGCACGTGGTCGTCGTAGAGCTTGAGCTTGCGGGTCGTGCCCGGCATGAAGCGCTGCATGTACTCGCGCGCTTCATCGAAGATCTCCTGCTTGTCGACCAGGATCTCGCCGATGTCGTCGGAGAGATAATCACGCAGGGCCCGCAGGATCGCCTTGCTCTCCTGGTAGATCAGGAACGGGGCGGGGCGGCCCTCGGTGGCGTTCTGGATGGCGTTCCAGACGTCGACCAGGTTGTTGACGTCCCACTGCAGCTCCTCGGCCGAGCGGCCGACGCCGGCGGTGCGCACGATGGCGCCCATGCCGTCAGGGATCTGCAGGTTGTCCATGGCTTCGCGCAGCTGGTCGCGGTCGTCGCCCTCGATGCGGCGCGACACGCCCCCGGCGCGCGGGTTGTTCGGCATCAGCACCAGGAAGCGGCCGGCGAGGCTGACGAACGTGGTGAGCGCCGCACCCTTGTTGCCGCGCTCCTCCTTCTCGACCTGGACGATGACCTCCTGGCCTTCCTCGATCAGGTCGCGGATGCCGGGGCGGCCCTCGGCGCCTTCGGCCCGCGGCTTGAAGAAGTCCTTGGAGACTTCCTTGAGCGGCAGGAAGCCGTGGCGCTCGGCGCCGTAGTCGACGAAGCACGCCTCGAGGCTCGGCTCGACGCGCGTGATGCGTCCCTTGTAGACGTTGGCTTTCTTGGTTTCCCGGGACGGGATCTCGATGTCTAGGTCGTATATCCGCTGGCCATCAACCAGTGCGACCCGCAACTCTTCTTCCTGAGTTGCGTTGACGAGCATTCTTTTCATCGGTCCTCGCAAGGTGTGCGTAAGGGACCGTGAACGGCCGGACGGGGGGTGCCGTGGCTGTCGGGAGAGGTCTGGCAGCGCGTGGTGTCATGCAGCTGTTTATGTGGCGCTCGCACCGCAACGGTGCGGGCGCCGGACCGAATCCTGGGGCTTGTTGGCATCTTGCCCGCCGGTGGTGCACAAGCCCGCTGCCCGCCCGGGCTGCGGCACCTGCACGTGTCCACGGCAGTGCGATGGTCTGACGAGTCAGAACCAACTAAGATGGGACTCTAGCAAGCGACTTCCGGCAAATCAATGGCTTACGAGAAAAAGGCAGCGGACTCCGCGAATTCATCCGCGGCCGGGGGCGGCGGCGTGCAGTACGTCGAGGCTGGCGAGGGCGATGCTGGACAACGACTGGACAATTTCCTGGTCCGCACGCTGAAGGGGGTGCCGCGGACCCACGTGTATCGGCTGCTGCGCAAGGGCGAGGTACGGGTCAACAGCAAGCGCGCCAAGCCGGACCAGCGGGTCGAGGCGGGCGACCGGATCCGCCTGCCGCCGGTGCGCCGTCCGGACACCAGCGCCGAAGGCGTGACGGCCCGGCCGCCCAGCCCGTCGCTCGCCAAGCTCGTCACCGACGCGATCGTCTACGAGGACCCGGACCTGCTGGTGCTCAACAAGCCGGCGGGCGTGGCAGTGCACGGTGGCAGCGGCATGGCCCACGGCGTGATCGAGGTGCTGCGGGCGGTGCGGCCGGACGCGAAGGAACTCGACCTGGTCCATCGCCTCGACCGCGAGACCAGCGGCTGCCTGATCGTGGCCAAGCGCCGTGCCGCGCTTCGGGACCTGCACGCGCAGCTCCGGGAAGGGCAGACCGAGAAGCGCTACCTGGCGCTCGTCTGCGGCAAGTGGAATCTCGGCCAGAAGCGCATCGAGTTGCCGCTGGCGACCGGCGAACGCCGTGGCGGCGAGCGGCACGTGGCGGTGCGCACCCACGGGCAGATGGCGGTGAGCACGTTCCGCCCGGTGCAGTTCTTCGGCAACGTGGCGTCGCTGCTGGAGGTGGAGATCGGCACCGGCAAGACCCACCAGATCCGCGTCCACGCGGCCTACGCTGGCCACCCGGTGGCGGGGGACGACAAGTACGGTGACCGGGACTGCAACGAGGTCCTCAAGGCCTACGGCCTGAACCGCATGTTCCTGCACGCGTCGTCGATCGGCGTGAACCGGCCAGGCACCCAGGAGCCGCTGGTCGTCAGCGCCCCGCTCAGCGCGGAGCTGCACGCGGTGCTCGAAGCGCTGCTCAAGGCACCGGGATCCCGGCGCGGCGCAAGGCGCCGCTGAGCCAGATCAGCGGCAGGCCGGTCAGCGCGGTCGGGTCCGCGGAGTCGATGCGCTCGAACAGGCCGATGCCGAGCGATTCCGCCTTGAAGCCTCCGGCGCAATCGAGCGGCTGGTCGGCGACGACGTAGCGCGCGACCTCGTCGATGTCGAGGGTGCGGAACTGCACCAAGGTACGGTCCAGGTGTGCCTCGGCACGACCGTGGCGACCGTCCACCACGTGGACCGCGGTGAGGAACGCGACCTCGCGGCCGGACGATTGCAGCAGTTGCTCGGTGCAGCGCTCCACGGTGCCCGGCTTGCCGAGGATGTCGTCGCCGCGCACCGCCACCTGGTCCGAGCCGATCACGAGGCTGCCCGGGTGCCGTGCCGCGACCGTGTCGGCCTTCAGGCGCGCGAGTCGCGCGGCGAGTGCTGCGGCTGGCTCGTCCGGCAGACGCGCCTCGTCGCACCCCGGCGCCTGGCACTCGAACGGTACGCGCAGGCGAGCCAGCAACTCGCGTCGGTAGGTCGACGTCGAGGCCAGAATCAGGCGGGGGGCGTCGAGGGCGCTCAAGGCGTGCTCCGGGACCGGCGCTGATCCTTGAAAAACAAGGATTTAAGCGCGAATTCATTTTGACACCGGGGAGGGCGGTCCCTATTATACGCGCCCCATGTCGCCCGCCCCGGCCGATCTAGTCAATGCGGTCGAGCTTGCCGGACGCGCGGCAAGGCTCGAGCGTCGCCTGAACCTGGCGCAGTTGCCGCGGGTCGGCGAGGCCGGAGCATTCGAGGGCACGCAGGTGCGTGCGCAGCTGGAGTTCGGCAAGTTCGACGGCCGCGTCACGGTCGCGGTGCAGGTCGAGGGCGTGACATACCTCGCCTGCCAGCGTTGCCTCAAGCCGTGCGCTTGCGCGCTGGATGAGTCGGCGCTGCTCGTGGTGGTGGCGCGCGACACGGACGAGGTGCCCGGTGGCTACGAGCCGCTGCTCGGCGATGCCGAGCGGCTGTCGGTCACCGAGTTGATCGAGGAACAGGTGCTGCTCGGCCTGCCGCTGGTGCCGATGCACGAGACGGCCGCGGAATGCGGTGCGGCGGTTGCCGCGCTCGCCGTGGGCGAGGACGAAGCCGCGGCGGACGAGACGCAGAAACCTTTTGCGAACCTGCGGGAGCTGCTCGACAAGGGCAGTCACTGACCCGCGACAGGAGACGACATCATGGCAGTTCAAAAGAGCCGCAGGACCCCTTCGACGCGCGGCATGCGCCGATCGCACGACAAGCTGGCGAGCCCGGCATTGTCGGTCGACCGCACCAGCGGCGAAACGCACCTGCGTCATCGCATCACGCCTGACGGTTTCTACCGCGGCAAGAAGGTGATCGAGAAGCCGGTGGCCGAGGAAGGCCAGGAATAACGTCCGGCCGCGCCCGCGCATGACCGCCGGGCTCACCATTGCCGTGGACGCCATGAGCGGCGACCACGGTGCCGGGGTGGCGGTTCCCGCCGCCCTCGACGTCCTCGCCCAATCCCCCGACCTGCGGCTGATCATCGTCGGCCGCGGCGAAGTCGTGCGCCCGCTGGTCGCGGCGGCCGATCCCGCGCGCTGCACCGTGGTCGAGGCGAGCGAGGTGGTGACGATGGACGAGCGTCCGCAGGACGCCGTGCGTCGCAAGAAAGACTCCTCGATGCGCGTCGCGATCAACCTCGTCAAGAAAGGCGAGGCGGCTGCGTGCGTGTCCGCCGGCAACACCGGCGCGCTGCTCGCGACCGCGCGCTACGTGCTCGGCATGGTGCCCGGCATCGATCGCCCGGCAATCGTCTCCGCCGTGCCGGCCGCGCACGGCCACACCGTGATGCTCGACCTCGGCGCCAATCCCGACTGCTCGGCCGAACAACTCGTGCAGTTCGCGGTGATGGGCTCGGTGATCGCCTCCGACCTGCACGGTGTCGACCGGCCGCGCGTCGGCCTGCTCAACGTCGGCGAGGAGGACATCAAGGGCACCGACGAGATCAAGGCCGCGCACCGCATCCTCGGCGACGGCGCCGATCAACTACGTGGGTTTCGTCGAGGGCAACCAGATCTTCTCCGGCGACGTGGACGTGGTGGTCGCCGACGGCTTCACCGGCAACATCGCGCTCAAGACGATGGAAGGGCTGGCGCGCTTCATCGGCAGCGTGATGCGCGAGGAGTTCACGGCGAGCCCGCTGCGCAAGATCGGCGCACTCGCGGCGCGACCGGCGCTGCGAGGCCTCAAGGCGCGGCTCGACCCGAGCGCCTACAACGGCGCGAGCATGGTCGGGCTCGCAGGGGTCGTCATCAAGAGCCATGGCGGCGCGGACCGCACGGCCTTCGCGAGTGCCGTGCGCGTCGCCGTCACGGAGGCGCGCAACGGCGTGCCAGGGCAGATCGTTGACCTGATGGCGCGGGTCAGCGCTTCCCGGCTGCCTGCCGACGCTTCGCATCCGCTTCATGAGTTGGTCGCGTCGCTGCTCGAGCATGCTGCGCCAGTGGCCGGGTCGCGTTCCGCCCCGGGCAGTCGCTTCGGCGACACCTTGCGGTAGGCACAGAAGTCCTCGTACGCCTCGATCGTGTGGCGCAGCTCGCGCAACACGAGTTCGATCATCACCGCGTCGTCGAGCAGGCCGATGCCCGGGATCTCGTCGGGGATGATGTCCTCGGGATCGCAGACGTAGGCGAGCGCGGCGAGCACCTGGCTGCGTTCGTCCTTCGCCGAGCGGCCAGTCGGCGTCGTTGAGCATCTCGTACAGCGATCTCCAACTTCTCGAGCCGCTCGCCGATGAAGTCCGGCAGCTCCGACGCGCGCAGTGTCGCCACGAGGTCGGCCGCGGCGGCCAGGATCTCCTCGTCGTCGGCGATGCTGACGGCCTCGTGGGCGCGGCGCAGCTCGCGCCGGAAGTGGCGCAGGTCACGCTCGGAAAGTTCGATGGTCAGCTTGAACGGCATGTTGTTCCCCCGCGCGCGCAAGGCTAGTGCGGAACCGCAGGTCGGTCAACGCAGTCCGACCGGGGTCACGCTCGTTGGTTAGAATGCCGCGAATGTTGAAGAGGTTGCAGCAGATGCTTCGAGAGCTGGTCCGTCCGGTGCTGGGAATCGCCGCCTGCGCGGCGCTCGGTGGCGCACCCGCCGCGCACGCCGGCGGCGCCGAGTACCTGATTCCCGAGAACGGGGACAACGTCATCGGCTCGGTGACCACCGCCTTCGCGACGCAGGAGGACACCCTGCTCGACGTCGGCCGGCGCTACGGCGTCGGCTACGAGGAGATCATCGCGGCCAACCCGGGTGTCGACCCGTGGCTGCCGGGCGACGGCACCGAGATCCTGATCCCGACGCGCTTCGTGCTGCCGGACGCGCCGCGCGAGGGCATCGTCGTCAACCTGCCCGAGCACCGCCTGTACTACTACCCGCCGGTGAAGAAGGGCGAGCGGCCCGTGGTGCGCACCTATCCGATCAGCACCGGCAAGATGGACTGGAAGACGCCGCTCGGCGTGACGCGCATCGTCTCGAAGCAGGAGAAGCCGAACTGGTACCCGCCGGCGACGGTGCTCGCCGAGCACGAGGCGAAGGGCGACCCGCTGCCGAAGGTGGTGCCGCCGGGGCCCGACAACCCGCTCGGCGAGCACGCGATGCGGCTCGCGCTGCCGGGTGGTGCGTACCTGATCCACGGCACCAATCGCCCGGCGGGCGTGGGCATGCAGGTGACGCACGGTTGCATCCGCCTGTTCCCGGAGGACATCGCCGAGCTGTACGGCTTCGTGCCGGTGAACACGAAGGTGAATCTCGTCGACCAGCCCAGCAAGCTCGGCTGGCTGCGCGGCACGCTCTACATCGAGCGGCACCCGCTGCTCGAGGGCGGCGCCGATCCGGGCCCGGACGAGCTGCAGCTGCTGAAGGAGCGCGTGGCGACGGCGGCCGAGCCGCGACCGGTGGACGTGGACTGGGACGGCGTGGAGCACGCGTTCGCCACGCAGAGCGGCGTGCCGGCGCCGGTCTCGGCGCCCAAAGAAAAACGCCGCGGGGTCACCGCGGCGTCTTCCATCGATCGTTGAGCTTCGCTCGCGCGATTACTTGCCCATCGACTTCTTGAACGCGCGATCGATCTTCTCGTTCGTCGCGTCGCAGCAGGCCTGGGAGGCCTGGGCGGCCTGCAGGGCCTGGTTGGCCGAGCTCTGGGCGGCGCTGGCGGCGCTCGAGGCGGTCGAGGCCTTCGACGCGGCGTCGGCGGCAGCAGCCTTGGCAGCAGCGGCGTCCTGAGCGGCAGCCTTGATGGCGGCATCGGTCGAGGCGACGTGCTCGTTGAACGTGGAGGTGCTGACGCAGCCGGTGGCCAGCAGGGCAGCGGCGGAGACGGCCAGGGTCTTGACGATCGCGTTCTTCATGTGGGATTTCCCTCGGGGTGTTTAGCAGGTGGACGGTTCGGTCGACTGCGGCGGTGCGGATCGTAAAGATCCGTTGTCGATGGACAGTCGAACTCCGGGAATCCTAAACGATCCGCGGTCGGGATAGTAACAAATCGGCTTGTATCAAGCCCTTGCGGGGTGTCCGACGTGTGCCGGCGTGGTCGCGCCGGCCGCATGCGTCATGGCTTGCAAGTGGCCGGCGACCTGTATATAAAAACATATGCTGTACGAACATACAGGGGTCGCCATGGACAATCTCACTCCACGCCAGCGCCAGGTGCTGCGCTTCATCCAGGATGCGCTGGCCGAGCACGGCATGCCGCCCACGCGCGCCGAGATCGCCGCGGCGCTCGGCTTCAAGTCGGCCAACGCCGCCGAGGAACACCTGCGCGCCCTGCAGCGCAAGGGCGTGCTCGACCTGCGCCCCGGTGCCTCGCGTGGCATCCAGTTGCGCGACTCGCTGCGCGAGCAGATGGGCCTGCCGCTGATCGGCCGGGTCGCCGCCGGTCGGCCGATCCTCGCCGAGGAGAACATCGAGGCGCACTACCAGATCGATCCGAGCCTGTTCCAGCCGCGCCCGCACTACCTGCTCAAGGTGCGCGGCATGAGCATGCGCAACGTGGGCATCCTCGACGGCGACCTGGTCGCGGTGCACCGCACGCCCGAGGTGCGCAACCGGCAGATCGTCGTGGCGCGCCTCGAGAACGAAGTGACCGTGAAGCGCTACCGGCAGGAAGGCAAGGTGGTGTGGCTGCTGCCCGAGAACCAGGACTTCGAGCCGCTGCGCGTCGACCTGCAGCACGAGTCGCTGATCATCGAGGGCGTGGTGGTGGGAGTGGTGCGGCAGCAGACGGAAAGGGCGTGAGGAGAGGGGGTAATGATCAGGGGGTAGGGGGTAGTTAAGAGGCCGACGTCGTCGCCCATCTCCTTGCCTGCTGATCCTTCACGAGTCACTTGATCACTAGCCGCGCCTTTCTGCCACTACCCCCTACCCCCTGATCATTACCCCCTTTCTTCTTCCGTCATGTCTCTCCACGATCTGCTGCGTCACCCGGCCCTCTGGCGCGCCCGTGAGCAGGGCGAGGCAAATGCGCGCCCGGGGATGCCGACGGGTTATGCGGCACTCGACCGCTGCCTGCCCGGCGGTGGCTGGCCGTCGCAGGGGTTGATCGAGATCCTCGCGGACCGCACCGGCATCGGCGAGCTGAGCCTGCTGTTGCCGGCGCTCGCGCAGCTGTGCGCCGCAGGGCAGGAGGGCGGCTGGCTCGCCTGGATTTCACCGCCGCACCCGCCGTACGCACCCGCGCTCGCCGCCGCGGGCATCGACGTGAACCGCATCCTCGTGGTGCGCGCGCCGCCGGCCGAGTGGGCAATGGAGCAGGCGTTGCGCTCGGGCGCCTGCAGCGCGGTGCTCGGCTGGGCAGCCTGCCGCGAGCGGCAAAGCCTGCGCCGGCTGCAGCTGGCCGCGGAACAGTCGCGCTGCTTCACCGTGCTGTTCCGGGGCCGGCACGAGGCGCAGTTGCCGTCGCCCGCGGTGCTGCGTATCGCGCTCGAAGGCACGCGCCAGGGCCTCGAGGCGCGCATCCTGAAGAGCCGCGGCGGGCGTGCCGCGACCGTGCAGCTCGGCTGGATCGGCGCCGCCGCGTTTCCCGCGCACGCGCACTGACCATGGCGCGGCCCGGCCAGCCTCGGGTTGCACCCGGATTCCCTCCGTCGCCGGCGTCGACTCCGCCGGCACCCGCCACGCGCGACCGGCCACGGTTGCGGCCTGCGCTCGGTCGTGGCCGTCGTGGTGGCGCGGGCGATCCGCTGCCCGTGGCGCCCGCGGCGCGCGAGCTCTGGCTCGCGCTGCACCTGCCGCACTACGTGCTCGAGTCGCTGCCAGCGCGCGTCGACGCACCCGTGGTGGTCGTGGACCTCGAGCGCGGCGCAAAGGTGGTCTGCGACTGCGATGCGCGCGCGGCTGGCGCCGGCGTCGTGCCAGGCATGGCGCTCAACTCGGCCCTGGTGTTGCAGCCCGGTCTCGAGGTGCGGTCGCGGGAGCCGCGGCGCGAACGGGCGCTGCTCGAGGCCGTGGCCACGGTAGCGCTCGATTTCACGCCGCGCGTGAACCTCGAGCCCCCCGACGGCGTAGTGCTCGAGGTGCGTGGCAGCCTGGCGCTGTTCGGTGGCGCGCGGCGGCTGTGCGAGTTGCTGCGTGCACGCCTGCAGGCGCGCGGGCTCGCCTCGCGCCTCGCGCTCACGCCCACGCCGCTCGCCTCGTTGTGGTTTGCACGCGCTGGACAGGAGCTGCTGCTGCGCCGACCGGATGCACTGGCCGCGCGGGTTGCGCCGTTGCCGCTCGCGGTCACCCGCTGGCCGGAGCGCACGCTGCAGTCGCTCGGCACCATGGGCGTGCGCACGGTGGGCGAGTGCCTGCGCCTGCCGCGCGATGGTTTCGCGCGGCGCTTCGAGCCGCACATGCGCGTCGAGCTCGATCGTGCACTCGGCCGTGCGCGCGATCCGCGTGCCGCCTTCGTCGCGCCGGAGCGCTTCGCCGCGCGCCGCGACCTCGAGCCGGAACTCGCCGATACCGCCCGGCTGCAGCGCGCCTGCGAGCCGCTGCTCGACGAGCTGTGCGCGTTCCTGCAGGGACGCGGCGCGGGCATCGAGTCGCTCGAGCTGCGACTGCTGCATCGCGACGCGGAGGCCACGCGCCTGCGCCTGCGCTTTGCCGAGCCGGTGGCGACCGCAGCGCGCATCACGAGCCTGCTCGGCGAGCGGCTGGCGCGTGTCGTGCTGTCGCAGCCGGTACGCGCCCTGCGGCTGCGCAGCGGCCCGCTGGTGGAGGCGCGGGCACAGGCGGGCGAGCTCTTCGCGCTCGACCGCCGCCGTGCAGCGGCGGTGCCGCAGCTGGTCGAGCGCCTGCGTGCCCGTCTCGGCGACGCAGCCGTGCAAGGCCTCTGCCTCGTCCCCGAGCACCGCCCGGAGAGAAATGGGGACAGAAAAAGTGGGGACATTCTCCTGTTTTCCCTGTCCGCCCTCACCAGGGGGGCGGAGCGGAAAACAGGAGAATGTCCCCATTTTTTCTATCCCCCTTCCCGGCCGGTGTGGCTGCTCGCCGCGCCGCAGCCGCTCGAGGGCGGCGAGCAGCCGCGTTACGAGGGTGTGCTCGACATCGAGGAAGGACCGGAACGCATCGAGTCGGGCTGGTGGGACGGCCACGACGTGCGGCGCGACTACTACGTGGCCCGCACGCCGACCGGTACGCGGCTGTGGATTTTCCGCGAACGCCGTGCCGATGGTGGCTGGTTCCTGCACGGCGTGTTCGGCTGAGCCGACGCGCCGTGGATGCCGCGCATGGACTACGCCGAGCTGCATTGCCTGAGCAACTTCAGTTTCCTGCGTGGTGCGTCGCACCCGGAGGAACTCGTCGCGCGCGCGGCCGAACTCGGCTACACGGCGCTCGCCATCACCGACGAATGCTCGGTGGCAGGCGTGGTGCGCGCGCATCGCGCGGCCCGCGAATGCGGCCTGAAGCTCCTCGTCGGCAGCGAGTTCCGCCTCGACGACGGCCTGCGCTGCGTGCTGCTCGCGACCGATCGCCGCGGCTACGGCCAGCTCTGCCGGCTGATCACGCGTGCGCGGCGCGCTGCGCCGAAGGGGCAGTATCGGCTGCAGCGGGAGGACTTTGCCGAGCGGAGAGGGGGTAATGATCAGGGGGTAGGGGGTAGTGAAGAGCAGGAGCGGCCGACGCAGTCGGCCTCTTCTACTACCCCCTACCCCCTGATCATTACCCCCTTTCCCGGCCTGCTGGCCCTCTGGCTCCCCGCCGCCCAACCCGATCCTGCCGAAGCCGCCTGGCTCGCCACCATCTTCCCCGGCCGTCTCTGGATCGCGGTAGAGCTGCTCACCACCGGCCAGGATCGACGGCGGCTGGCGACGCTGCAGCAGCTCGGGCGCGAGCTCGGCCTGCCGCTCGTGGCCGCGGGCGACGTGCACATGCACGTGCGCAGCCGCCGTGCGCTGCAGGACGTGCTCACCGCCACGCGCCTCAGCGTGCCGGTGGAGCAGGCGGGCTACGCGCTGTTCCCGAACGGCGAGCGCCACCTGCGGCCGCGCACGCGCCTCGAGGAGCTGTATCCCCCCGAACTGCTCACCGCAACCTGCGAAATCGCCGCGCGTTGCACGTTCTCGCTCGACGAGCTGCGCTACGAATACCCGCGCGAGATCGTCCCCGCCGGCGAGACGCCGGCGAGCTGGCTGCGGCGGCTGACGGAGGAGGGCGAGGCGCAGCGCTGGCCGCAGGGCACGCCCGCCGCGGCGCGTGCGCTCATCGAGCACGAGCTCGCGCTCATCGCCGAGCTCGGCTACGAGGCCTATTTCCTCACCGTGCACGACATCGTGCAGTTCGCGCGCTCGCGCGGCATCCTCTGCCAGGGTCGCGGCTCGGCGGCCAATTCCGCCGTCTGCTACTGCCTCGGCATCACCGAGGTGGACCCGGCGCGCATGTCACTGCTGTTCGAGCGCTTCATCTCGAAGGAACGCAACGAGCCACCGGACATCGACGTCGACTTCGAGCACGAGCGGCGCGAAGAGGTGATCCAGTACCTGTACGCGAAGTACGGCCGCCAGCGCGCCGCACTCACCGCCACCGTGATCTGCTACCGGCCGCGCAGCGCGCTGCGGGACGTGGCACGGGCGATGGGGCTCGACCCGCTGCAGGTCGCGGCGCTCGCCCGCTCGATGCAGTGGTGGGACGGCTCGCAGATCAGCGAGGACCGCGTGCGCGACGTGGGCCTCGATCCCGCGAGCCCGGTGCTCGCCCGCGTGCTGGCGCTCGCCCGCGCGCTGCTCGGCTTCCCGCGGCACCTGTCGCAGCACGTGGGAGGATTCGTCATCGCCCGCGACCTGCTCGAGGAGCTGGTGCCGGTCGAGAACGCGGCCATGCCCGAGCGCACCGTCATCCAGTGGGACAAGGACGATCTCGACGCACTCGGGCTCCTGAAGGTGGACGTGCTCGGCCTCGGCATGCTCGCCGCGATCCGTCGCGCGTTCGACCTCGTCGAGCGCCACCGCGGCCGGCGCTGGACGCTCGCGACCGTGCCGGCCGAGGACCCGGCCGTGTACGACATGATCGGCCACGCCGACACGGTGGGCGTGTTCCAGATCGAGTCGCGCGCGCAGATGGCGATGCTGCCGCGCCTCAGGCCGCGCAGCTACTACGACCTCGTGATCGAGGTGGCGATCATCCGCCCGGGGCCCATCCAGGGCGGCATGGTGCATCCCTACCTGCGTCGCCGCGCTGGAGCGGAGCCGGTGAGCTACCCGAGCGCCGAGGTCGAGGGCGTGCTGCAGCGCACGCTCGGCGTGCCGATTTTCCAGGAGCAGGTGATGCAGCTCGCGATCGTTGCCGCCGGCTTCAGCGCCGGGCGAGGCGGACGCGCTGCGGCGCGCGATGGCCGCCTGGAAGCGCAAGGGGGGCCTCGGCCACTTCGAGGAGCGGCTGGTGCGCGGCATGCGCGAGCGCGGCTATACCGAGGAGTTCGCGCTGCAGATCTTCCGGCAGATCCTCGGCTTCGGCGAGTACGGCTTCCCGGAGTCGCACGCGGCGAGCTTCGCGCTGCTGGTGTACGTCTCGGCGTGGCTCAAGTGCCACGAGCCGGCGGCGTTCGTCGCGGCGCTGATCAACAGCCAGCCGATGGGGTTCTACGCGCCGTCACAACTGGTGCAGGATGCGCGCCGCCACGGTGTCGAGGTGCGGCCAGTCGACGCGCTTGCGAGCGATTGGGACTGCACCCTCGAACGCGGCGCCGACGGCGAGCTCGCGTTGCGGCTCGGGCTGCGGCTGGCGAAGGGCTTCCCGGAAGCGGCGGCGCGACGACTCGAGGCGGCGCGCGTTACCCCGGGGTTCGACGACGTGCCGTCGCTCGCGGCCCACGCGCAGCTCGACCGGCGCGAGCTCGGTTGCCTCGCCGCAGCGGGCGCACTCGAGCGCCTTGCCGGTCACCGCCACCGGGCGGCGTGGAACGTCGCGGGCGTCGAGGCGCCGCTCGCGCTGATCCCCGAGCCGCGCGTCGCCGAGGGCATCCCGCTGCTGCGGGCACCGCGCGAGGGCGAGGACATCGTCGCCGACTACGCGCACACCGGGCTCACGCTGCGCCGCCACCCGCTCGCGGTGTTGCGGCCGCGCCTCGAGGCGCGTGGCATCGTCACGGCCGCACGGCTGCGCGAGTTGCCGAACGGCGCGACCGTGCGCACCGCGGGGCTGGTGATCACCCGGCAGCGACCGGGCAGCGCGCAGGGCGTGACGTTCGTGACGCTCGAGGACGAGACCGGCAGCATCAACCTGATCGTGTGGCGCGACGTGGCTGAGCGCCAGCGCCGCGCGCTGGTGGGTTCGCGGCTGATGGGCGTGGCGGGCGAACTGCAGCTGGAGGGCGAGGTGCTGCACGTGATCGTGCGGCGGATCGCCGACCTGTCGGGGTGGCTGGGCGCGCTGGTGGCGCCGTCGCGCGATTTCCACTAGGGCCGGCCTCAGCGCCGGCGGCGGGGCGCGCCTCCGTCGCCGATGTCGTAATCGTCGAAGTCGAGCAGCAGCTCGGAGGTGCGCTTCTGCTCGCGCAGGCGCTCGAGCTTGCGCCACGCGGGTTCGGCGCCGCGCGCCGCGCCGCGTTTGCGCTTGTCGAGGTCCTGCATCAGGCGATCGACGTCGAGCGATTCCTCGTCGCCGGTGACTTCCTCGCCGTCCTCATCCTCGAACGCATCCGAATCAGGCTTCTCGCTCATCGAAAAACCCAGGTGGCTCCCCAATGCCCCGTTTCGCGCGACTTATACTTCGCGCCGCGGGAGTGGGCAAGACCGCAAGACCATGGATGCGCCGGGATGCGCCGACGCCGGGCCTCAGTGCAGCAGGGTGGCCATGCGCCGCCGGGTGGCGAGCGTCAGCTCGTGGCCCTCGCCGAGCGCGGCGAAGGCCATTAGCAGGCTGCGGCGGGCAAGGTCGTCGCCGTAGCGGCGGTCGCGGCGCATCAGCTCGAGCCACTCCGCGCAGGCGGTGGCGAAGTCGCCAGCCAGCGCGTGGTGCGCGGCCAGGGCGTGCCGCGCTGCGGCGTCCGCCGGGTCGCGTTCGAGGCGGACCCGCAGGCCCGGGACGTCGGGCTCGGCGTTCGCGGCCTCGACGAAGGCCAGTTGCGCTCGAAGGAGCCCGAGGGCCGGGTGGTCGGCGGCAACCGCCTCGAGCTCGCGGATGGCCTCGGCGGCGGCCACGGCGTCGCGCCGTTCCAGCGCGGTGGCGGCCTGCTCGAGCCCCGCGTGGGTCGCATCGGGCTCGGCCGCGGCACCGAGGTGCTTGTCGAGCAGCGCCCGGATGGCGGCCTCCGGTTGCACGCCGACGAACTGCTCGACCACCTGCCCGTGGTGGAACAGCATCACGGTCGGGATGCTGCGAATGCCGAACTGCCCGGCGATGGTCTGCGCCTCGTCGGTGTTCACCTTGGCGAGCGTGAAGCGGCCGGCGTAGTCGTCGGCGATGCGATCGAGCATCGGCATCAGCGTGCGGCACGGCCCGCACCAGGGCGCCCAGAAGTCCACCAGGACGGGCTGCTGGGCGGAGGCGCCGACGACGACCTCGGCGAAATTCTGTTCGGTGGCCACGATCTTCCAGGCAGCGTCCGCCATATCGTCTCCTCGGTTGCGGTCCGGAAATTGTGGGCGTGTGGGGCGACCGGCCGCAAGAGCGCTTGCCCGGGCCTCGGCTATAATCGCCCGCCGCTTGCCTGGTGGCAGCGAACACAGGAGTCCGATGAGATGAACCGCAACATGGTCCTTGGCCTGCTCGCAGTGGCGACGTCGGGCTTCAGCAGCGCCGCGCTCGCCGACTGGACGGGCAAGGGCGAACTCGGCGGCTCGTTCGCGAGCGGCAACAGCGAGAACGAGGCCGTCAACGCCGCGCTCGCGCTCAATTACGCCAGCGGCGACTGGAAGCACATGCTCGGCTTCGCGGGCAACTACGGCAACGACGGCAACGTGGCCACGGCGCAGCGCTGGGAATTGCGCGGCCAGTCGAATTACTCGTTCACCGAGCGCGCCTACGGCTTCGGCGCGGGCCGCTACGAGGACGATCGCTTCAGCGCCTACGACTACCAGGCCTCGCTCGCGGGCGGTCTCGGCTACCGGATCGTCGACACCGAGCAGACCAAGTTCTGGGTGCAGGGCGGCCCCGGCTATCGCTTCGCCAAGCTGCTGGAATCGGGCGAGTCCGAGGACGGCCTGATCTTCCGTGGCGACCTTGGCCTCGACCACCAGCTCACCGAGACCACCAAGATCGTCGAGCGGTTCCTGGTCGAGACCGGCTCCGACAACACCTACCTGCAGAACGATCTCGGGCTCGAGGTGGCGATCAACGGCACGCTGGCGCTGCGCCTCGGCTACCAGGTGCGGCACAACACCAACGAGGTGCCCGGCACGGAGAAGACCGACACGCTCGCGACGGTCGGCCTGATCTACGAGATGAAGTAGGGGAAGCGGATAGCGGATAGCGGATAGCGGATAGTAGGAGGGGATTGCGGCGTCGGGTGCGACAGTTGTTCTTCGCGTCAGGTCCTGCGGTGTGGCTGCACGGTTCATGCGCCCACGCTGTACTATCCGCTATCCGCTATCCGCTATCCGCTATCCGCTTCCGCATGTCGCTTTCCGTCCTCGATATCTTCAAGGTCGGCCTCGGCCCGTCGAGCTCGCACACGATGGGGCCGATGAACGCCGCGTGCACGTTCGTCGACGACCTCGCAGCAGCGCGGGCTGCTCGAGCGCACGGCGCGCGTCGGGGCGCAGTTGTACGGCTCGCTGGCGTTGACCGGTCTCGGCCACTGCACCGACCGGGCCGTGCTGCTGGGACTCGAGGGCCACCGTCCGGACCGCATCGAGCCGGAGGCCATCGAGCCGTCGCTGGCGCGCATCCGCAGCACCGGGCGGCTGCAACTGCGCGGCACCCACGAAATCGAGTTCGACGAGCCGCTCGACCTGCTGCTGCATCGTGACCAGACGCTGCCGCGCCACACCAACGGCATGCGCTTCACGGCGCTCGACGCCGGGGGCGCGGTCCTGCATCGCGACGAGTTCTATTCCATCGGCGGCGGCTTCGTGGTGCGAGGCGAGGAGTACGGACGGGTGACGCCGGCAGCGTCCGGCGCCGACCTGCCGCACCCGTACAGTTCGGGGAACGAGTTGCTTGCGGCCGCGCGGGAGCAGGGCCTCGAGCTGCACGAACTGGTGCTCGCGAACGAGCGCGCCTTGCGTACCGACGAGGCGACGACTGCCGCGCTGCTGGGCATCTGGGTGGTGATGAACGGCTGCATCGAGCGCGGCTTGCACGGCAGTGGCTTGTTGCCCGGCGTGCTCAAGGTGCGCCGTCGCGCGGCGCGCATGCACCGGATGCTGGTCGAATCGGCCGAGCATCGGCCGCTCGACGTGATGGACTGGGTCAACGCCTTCGCGCTCGCCGTGAACGAGGAGAATGCCGCGGGCGGGCGCGTGGTGACTGCCCCCACCAATGGTGCGGCCGGCATCGTGCCGGCGGTGATCGCCTACTACCGCCGCTTCGAGCCTGGCGCGAGCGACGACGGCATCGTGCGGTTCCTGCTGGTCGCCGGCGCGATCGGCATGCTCTACAAGCGCAACGCGTCGATCTCGGGCGCCGAGATGGGCTGCCAGGGCGAGGTCGGCGTGGCCTGCTCGATGGCGGCCGCGGGCCTGGTCGCGGCGTTGAACGGCACCAATGAGCAGATCGAGAACGCGGCGGAGATCGGCATGGAGCACAACCTCGGCCTGACCTGCGACCCGATCGCCGGGCTGGTGCAGATCCCCTGCATCGAGCGCAACGCGATGGGCGCGGTGAAGGCGATCAACGCGGCGCGGCTCGCGATGCGCGGCGACGGTACCCACAAGGTGTCGCTCGACCAGGTGATCTCGACCATGCGCCAGACCGGCAAGGACATGTCGGTGATCTACAAGGAAACCAGCCAGGGCGGGCTGGCGGTGAATGTGCCGGAATGCTGAGGAAGCGGATAGCGGATAGCGGATAGTGCCGGAAGGGAGTCGTCGCGCTGCGACTCCGGTCTCTTCACTATCCGCTATCCGCTTTCTTGCTACGGAGAGCTACTGATGAATTCTTCCACCCCCGTGGTCGTCATCACCGGCGCGTTCGGCGCCCTCGGTCAGGCGGTTGCCGTAGCGTTTGCAGCGCGGGGCGCGCGGCTCGCGCTGCTCGACGTTGCGGTGCAGCCACCGGCGGCATTGCGCGAGCGGCTCGACGAGTCGCACCTGCTGCTGGGAGGCGTGGACCTGAGCGACGTCGAGGCGACGCGCCGCGCGATCGCGGCAACCGCCATGCGTTTCGGCGGCATCGACGTGCTGGTCAACGTTGCGGGTGGCTTCCGCTGGGAGAAGGTCGAGGACGGTGACCCCGACACCTGGGACCAGATGTTCGCCATGAACCTGCGCACGGCGGTGGTGTGCTGCAAGGCCGCGTTGCCCGCACTGCTTGAGCGCGGCGCGGGCTGCATCGTCAACATCGGCGCCGGTGCCGCCGCGGCGCGGGCCGCGGCCGGCATGGGCGCGTATACGGCGTCGAAGGCTGGCGTGCAGCGCCTGACCGAGAGCCTCGCCGAGGAAGTGAAGGACCGCGGTGTGCGCGTCAACGCCGTGCTGCCCGGGACCATCGATACGCCGCGCAACCGCGCCGACATGCCGGATGCGGATGTCGCCCGCTGGGTCGCGCCCGAGGCGATCGCCGACGTGATCGTATTCCTCGCCTCCGACGCGGCGCGCGCGGTTACGGGCGCCTCGATTCCCGTGTTCGGTCGGGGTTGAAGGACTGAATCAGGCGTCGATCGCGTAATTGCTGGCGCCAAACCAGTCGATCACGACGACCGGTTCATTGCCCACGACCCAGGCATCGTGGCCGCTCGGCAGCGACGTGACGTCGCCAGGCCCGGCGACCATCTCGGTACCGTCGTCCATGCGGATCGCGAGCCGGCCACTCACGTGGTACTGGAAATGCGGCGCGTGGCAACTGTCGGTGTGAACGATCGGCTTCACGTCGTTCGACCAGCGCCAGCCGGGTTCGAAGACCAGCCGGCCGACCGTGCCATGGCCGATGTTCAGGATCTCGGCCCGGCCATGCGGGAAGGTTCGAGTCTCGTCGGGGTGGGCGAACGTCTTGTGCTCGGTCAGTTGTCGTTGTTGAGTCATCGCCATGTCCCTCCTGCGCCTGCGGATGGTGCAACACAGCCGCGGCCGACTTGCATCGGCAGCAGTTCCAGCAGGTACGCCGGGGTGGCGGTGCAGTCAAGTTGCAGCGCAACAGCAGGATGCCGCGGGGACGGTGGCATCGCTGCACGCCAACCCATTGCTGGCGCTTTGACTTGTTGCAACTGAAAGGCCTAAGGTGAATACGGCCTTCGACAACCAATAACACCTGCTCAAGACGCCGGCAGCAGCGAGTGCTGTGCCGCATCGTCCGGGTCCGGGCAGCATTCGGGGAGGATCACATGCGAAAGATTTCATTGGTAGCTTTGGTCGGCGTGCTGCTGGCCGGGTTCGGCGTGACCGCTTACGCGGACGACAAGGCCGATCTCATTGCGCGCGACAAGGCCTGGGGCGCCGCGGGCGTCAAGGGCGACCGCGAGGCCGTGGCGAAGTTGCTCGCTGATAACCTGGTGTCCGTGAGCGACCAGGGCGTCACCGACAAGAAGGGCGAGCTGGCAGCGACTGAACCCGTGCCGGCCGGCACCAAGTACGAGTCGATGGACTACACGGTCAGCTTCCTGGACAAGGACACGGCCGTCATGACGCACCGGACCACGGGTGCGGAGGCCCATTACAGCCTGCACGTGTGGTCGCGAAAGAGCGGCCAGTGGCAGGTCGTCGCGACGTCCACCACGCCGGTCAAGAGCAAGTAGAAACGCGGCTACGGGTGGTTCTTCGGGTAGTCGAACTCGGCGTCCTGCCCGCCACCCCAGTCGAGCGCCGACCAGTCGGCGAGGTCGAACTGCGCGGTGAACACCCCGCAGGTCGGCAGGTTGTCGATGTGGTCGCCGGCCGAGAGGCGGTTGGCGCACTCGGTCATGCCGGGATTGTGGCCGAACACCATGACGTGCCGCGCCGTGCCGCCGTGCTCGCGGATTACCGCGAGCAGGTCGGCGGGCGAGGCGAGGTAGAGGCGTTCGTCCTGCAGCACGTGCGTCGCGGCGACCTTCAGTTCGCGCGCCATGACGCTCGCAGTCGTCAATGCCCGCACCGCGGGACTCGACAGGATCAGGTCGGGCTTCAGGCGCCGCGAGCGCAGCCGCCGCGCCATGTCCGGCGCGTCGCGCTGGCCGCGCTTGTTGAGTGGCCGGTCCCAGTCGTCCTGCCCCGGCAACGACCAGTCGGACTTGGCGTGCCGCACCAGCGTCAGCCGCTTCATGGCGAGTCCTCGACCTCCACCATGCCGTCGAGGACCCGGGTAGCGTAGCTGCGCACGGCCTCGTAGGCCGGCGGTGAGAGTGCTGCGCCGGTGCGCAGGCAGAAGCGCGCGCCGTGACGCGGGCAGATCACCTGGTGGTCCTCGATCGCGCCGCCGGCGAGGCCGCCGCCGTCGTGCGTGCAGACGTCGTCGATGGCGAAGAACTCGCCGTCGATGTTGAACACCGCGACGAAACCGTGCGCGAGCTCAGCCGTGGCGTAGTCCCCGGGCGCGATCGACGCCGCGGGCGCAACGCGCACCCAGCTCACATCATCCCCGTCTGCAGGCGTGCCGCCTCGGACATCATCGACTGGTTCCACGGCGGGTCGAACACCAGCTCGACGTCGGCGCGCTTCACGGTGGGGATCACCTCGACCTTTTCGCGCACGTCGGCGACCAGCACGTCGCCCATGCCGCAGCCCGGTGCGGTCAGGGTCATCGTCACGGCGACGACGCGGTCGCCGTCGTCCTCGGTGTGCACGTCGCACGAATACACCAGCCCGAGGTCGATGATGTTGATCGGGATCTCGGGGTCGTAGCAGGTCCTCATCTGCTGCCAGGCAAGCTCGCGCACGTCGTCGTCGCTGGCGTTCGGCGGCAGGTGCGGAATGTCCGCCGCCTCCTTGCCGAGGGCATCGGCGTCCTTGCCGGCGATGCGGAACAGGTTGCCCTCGACGTAGACGGTGAAGCTGCCGCCGAGCGCCTGGGTGATGAAACCCTGCTGGCCCTCGCGCAGCTTCACGTTCAGGCCGGCGGGCACGATGATCGCGTCGACGTCGCGGGTCATGGTGACGGGCTCGTTGTCGGATCGGTACACGGTCGCTCCGGGTCGGTCGTCACTCGGTGGAAATGGGCTCGGCGTCGCGGTGCAGCGCGGCGTCGAGGGTGTGCCAGCAGAGGCTCGCGCACTTCACGCGGGCCGGGAACTCGCGCACGCCCGAGAGCGCCGCGAGCTTGCCGAGCGCAGCGGGGTCGACCGCCGCGTCGTCACGGGTGAGCAGCTGGTGCATGCTCGAGAACAGCTGCTCCGCCTCGGGCACGGTGCGGCCCCGCACGCTCTCGGTGAGCAGCGAGGCCGATGCGACCGAGATCGCGCAGCCGCTGCCCTGGAACGACACGTCGCTGATGCGCTCGCCGTCGAGCTTGACGTACAGCGTGAGGCGGTCGCCGCACAGCGGGTTGAAGCCCTCCGCGTGGCGATCGGCGTCGGGCATCGGCCGGAAGTTCCGCGGATTGCGGTTGTGGTCCACGATCACGTCGCGGTAGAGGTCCTTGAGGTCCATCAGCCGAGCATCTCCCGGGCGACTTCGAGCGCGGCCACCAGGCGGTCGACCTCGGCGCGCGTGTTGTAGAACGCGAACGACGCGCGCGCGGTCGCGGGCACGCCGAAGAAGTCCATCACCGGCATCGCGCAGTGGTGCCCGGTGCGGATCGCCACGCCTTCCGAGTCGAGGATCGTGCCGAGGTCGTGCGGGTGCACGCCGGCGACCGTGAAGGAGACCACCGCGGCCTTGTGCGGCGCCGTGCCGATCACCTCGAGGCCCGGGATCTCGCCCAGCCGGTCGGTCGCGTAATCGAGCAGCGCCTGTTCGGCGGCGGCGATGTGCCCGAGGCCGAGTCGCTCGAGGTAGTCCACGGCGGCCGCCAGGCCGATGGCGCCGGCGATGTGCGGCGTGCCGGCCTCGAACTTCCACGGCAGCGCGTTGTACACGGTGCGCTCGAAGCTCACGGCCAGGATCATGTCGCCGCCGCCCTGCCACGGCGGCATCGCCTCGAGCAGCGCCTCGCGGCCGTACAGCACGCCGATGCCGGTCGGGCCGCACATCTTGTGGCCCGAAAAGCAGTAGAAGTCGCAGTCGAGCGCCTGCACGTCGACCGCCATGTGCGGCACGGCCTGCGCCCCGTCGAGCAGCACCGGGATGCCGCGGCCGCGAGCCTCGCGGATGAAGCGCTCGACCGGCACCACGGTGCCGAGGGCGTTCGAGACGTGGGCCAGCGCGAGCAGTCGGGTGCGCTCGTTGAGCAGGCCGAGGAACGCGTCGAAGTCCACTTCGCCGGAGCGCGTGATCGGAATCACGCGCAGCCTGGCACCGGTCTGCTCGCAGACCATCTGCCAGGGCACGATGTTGGCGTGGTGCTCGAGCCACGAAATCACGATCTCGTCGCCCGCCTGCAGCCGCGGCCGCGCGTAGCTCTGGGCAACGAGGTTGACGGCTTCCGTGGTGCCGCGCACGAACACGATTTCGCGGCTCGAGCGGGCGTTGACGAAGCGACGCAGCGACTCGCGCGCGCCCTCGAACTGGTCGGTGGCCTCCTGGCTCAGGCGGTGCACGCCGCGGTGCACGTTGGCGTGCGAGGTCTCGTAGTAGCGCGAGATGGCATCGATCACGCTGCGCGGCCGCTGGCTCGAAGCCGCGTTGTCGAGGTAGCAGAGCGGCTTGCCGTTCACCTGGCGCGCGAGGATCGGGAAGTCGCGGCGCACGGCCTCGACGTCGATCGGCGACGTGGCCGCACTCGCCAGCGGTGCGCGGGCAGCGTTCACGACCGGGTCTCCAGCAGCGCGGCGAGGCGTGCGTCGAGCGCGTCGCGCACCATCTGGGCGAACGGCGCATGGTCCATGCGCGACACCACGGCGCCGGTAAAGGCGCGGGTGAGTGCGTTGCGCGCCTCGATCTCGGTCAGGCCGCGGGAGCGCAGGTAGAAGAGCGCCGCCGGATCGAGCTGGCCGGTGGTGGCGCCGTGGCTGCACTGCACGTCGTCGGCGTAGATCTCGAGCTCCGGCTTGGTATCGATCTCGGCGCCCGCCGTGAGCAGCAGGTTGCGGCTCGTCTGGCGTGCCTGCGACTGCTGCGCATCCACGTGCACGACTGCCTTGCCGTTGAACACGGCACGGCCGCGACCGGCGGCGATGCCGCGGTAGTCCTGCAGGCTGCGGGTGGCGACTGCGAGGTGGTCGACGTGGACGTGGGTATCGAGGTGCCGCGTGCCGTCGGCGAGGAACAGTCCGGTCAGCTCGGCGGCCGCCTGCGGCGCGGCCAGACGGGCGTGCAGGTCGAGGCGGGCGAGCCCGGCGCCGAGCTGGGCGTCGTGCGCGACGAACAGCCCACGCTGCGCGACGGTCGCTTCGAGCCGCTCGATGTGGAAGGTCCGCTCGCCACTGTCGAGCATCCGGTAGAGGTGCACGACCGCATCCGGCCCGACCTCGACGTCGACCACGGCATTCACGAGTCGTTCGGCATCGTCGCCCAGGTGCCGCACGATGATCCGCGACGTGCTGCCGGTGGCGGCACGGATCACCAGCCGCGGATGGCTCATGCCGGGTTCGCCGGCCGAGGTGGCGACCAGCACTTCGAGCGGTTCGGCAACGGCGTGTGCGGCGATGTCGAGCAGCACCACGTCCGGGCACAGCGCGGCATTCAGCGCGGCGAACCGTTCGGTACCGCCGCCCTGGGTCACGCGCAGCAGTGCGGCGAGGGACTCGCCGTCGGCATGGGCCTGCCCGAGGCTGCGGACGCGCACACCGGCAGGCAGTGCGCCCGGCGATGCCAGGTCGGACCGCAACTGCCCGTCCACGATCACCAGCCGGTGTGCCGCGAGCGAAGCGGGCAGGGTAACGTCACTTGCGCCCGCACCGACCGGAAAGCGTCGCGACTCGAGCCGGCGCAGGCTGGTGTATTTCCAGCCCTCGTCACGGGCGGCCGGGAAGCCCAGCGTCGCGAAGCGGTCGAAGGCCGCTGCCCGCTGCGCGGCGCTCGCCTCGTGGCCAGCCCGCATGGCCTCGAAGGCGGCGCGGTAATGGCCCAGCAGTTCGGTCGGGGCTGCGCTCATGCGACCCGCGCCTCCTGCTGCACCCAGTCGTAGCCGCGCTTCTCGAGCTCGAGCGCCAGCGACTTGTCGCCGGTCTTGAGGATCCGGCCGCCGGACAGCACGTGCACGAAATCGGGCTCGATGTAGTCGAGCAGGCGCTGGTAATGGGTGACCAGCACGATCGAGCGCTCCGGGCCGCGCAGGCTGTTCACGCCGTTCGCGACGACGCGCAGCGCGTCGATGTCGAGTCCCGAATCGGTCTCGTCGAGCACCGCGAGCTTCGGCTCGAGCATCGCCATCTGCAGGATCTCGTTGCGCTTCTTCTCGCCACCGGAGAATCCCTCGTTGACGCCGCGGTTGAGGAAGCTCTCGTCCATCTGCATCAGCTTCATCTTGTCGCGCACCAGCGCCAGGAACTCGAAGGCGTCGAGTTCCGGCAGGCCGCGCTGCTTGCGCACGGCGTTCAATGCCGCCTTGAGCAGGTAGGCGTTGTTCACGCCCGGGATCTCCACCGGGTACTGGAAGGCGAGGAACACGCCGGCGCGGGCGCGATCCTCCGGCTCCATCGCCAGCAGGTCCTGGCCGAGGTATTCGACGCGGCCTTCGGTCACATCAACGCCGGCGCGCCCGGCCAGCACGCTCGCGAGCGTGCTCTTGCCCGAGCCGTTCGGGCCCATGATGGCGTGCACTTCGCCGGCGCGGATCTCGAGGTCCAGGCCCTTGAGGATCTTGCGGTCGCCGATCCGGGCATGCAGGTTGCGGATGCTGAGCATGGTCGTGGGTCCCGGTGCTGGTTCAGCCGACGGCGCCTTCGAGGCTCACCGACAGCAGGTTCTGTGCCTCGACCGCGAACTCCATCGGCAGCTCCTTGAACACCGCCTTGCAGAAGCCGTTCACGATCATGTTCACCGCGTCTTCCTCGGAGATGCCGCGGCTGCGGCAGTAGAAGAGCTGGTCGTCGGCGATCTTCGAGGTGGTGGCCTCGTGCTCGACCACCGCGCGCGGGTTGCGGATTTCCATGTAGGGAAAGGTGTGCGCGCCGCAGCGGTCGCCCATCAGCAGCGAGTCGCACTGCGTGTAGTTGCGGGCACCCTCGGCGGACGGCAGGATCTTCACCAGCCCGCGGTAGGTGTTCTGGCCGTGGCCGGCCGAGATGCCCTTGGAGACGATCGTCGAGCGCGTGTTGCGCCCGATGTGGATCATCTTGGTGCCGGTGTCGGCCTGCTGGTAGTGGTTGGCGAGTGCCACCGAGTAGAACTCGCCCACCGAGTCGTCGCCGGTGAGCAGGCAGCTCGGGTATTTCCAGGTGATCGCCGAGCCGGTCTCGACCTGCGTCCAGCTGATGCGCGAGCGCGGGCCGCGGCAGTCGCCGCGCTTGGTGACGAAATTGTAGATGCCGCCGACGCCGTTCTCGTCGCCCGGGTACCAGTTCTGCACCGTCGAGTACTTGATCTGCGCGTCCGTGAGCGCGACCAGCTCGACCACCGCCGCGTGCAGCTGGTTCTCGTCGCGCATCGGCGCGGTGCAGCCCTCGAGGTAGCTCACGTGGCTGCCCTCGTCGGCGATGATCAGCGTGCGCTCGAACTGGCCGGTGTTGGCCGCGTTGATGCGGAAATAGGTCGACAGCTCCATCGGGCAGCGCACGCCCTTCGGCACGTAGACGAACGAGCCGTCGGTGAACACCGCCGAGTTCAGCGCCGCGAAGTAGTTGTCGCCGACCGGCACCACGCTGCCGAGATACTGCTCGATGAGCGCCGGGTGGTCGCGCACGGCGTCGGAGAACGGGCAGAAAATCACGCCGGCCCTGGCGAGCTTGTCCTTGAACGTGGTGGCCACCGACACGCTGTCGAACACCGCGTCGACCGCGACGCCGGCGAGCCGCGCGCGCTCGTGCAGCGGCACGCCGAGCTTCTCGTAGGTGGCGAGCAGCTTCGGGTCCACCTCGTCGAGGCTCTTCGGCCCGTCCTTCTGCTTCGGCGAGGAATAGTACGAGATCGACTGGTAGTCGATCGGCGCGATCTCGAGGTGCGCCCAGTCCGGCTCCTGCATCGTGAGCCAGTGGCGAAAAGCCTTGAGACGCCAGTCGAGCATGAACTGCGGCTCGCCCTTCTTGCGCGAGATGAGCCGGATCACGTCCTCGTCGAGGCCCGGCGGCACGGTGTCGGACTCGATGTCCGTGACGAAGCCGTGGCGGTACTTCTGGGCGACGAGCGCGTCGAGGTCCTGCTGCGAGGTGGACATGCGGGTCTCCTCAGATCCGGCCAGGGCGTTCGACCGGGACCGGCCGAAGTACGGCCGCCAGTTCGGGGCGCCACACGGCGACGGCTTCCTGGCCGCTCAATTGCGCGAGCGACAGCGCGTCGAGTGAGCGGCGAATGGCGTCATTGACGCGCTGCCACGCGGTGCCGGTGCTGCACACCATCTCGAGGTCGCAGGCGCTGTGATCGCCACTGCACTCCGTGATCGCCACTGGGCCCTCGATTGCGTCGATGATCTCGGCGGCACTGATCCGCGCGGCCGGGCGCGCCAGCTGGTAGCCGCCATGCGCACCGCGTGACGAAGTCACCAGCCCGGCCCGCTGCAGGTTCTTGAGCAGCTTGCTGACCGTCGGCAGGCCGAGCCGGGTCCGCTCGGCCACGGTGGTCGCGGTGAGCCGTTCCTCGGGCCGGGCGGCGAGGCAGGCGAGCACCATCGTGCCGTAATCGGTGAGCTTGCTGATACGCAACATGGCCGTGCCCTCGAATTGGGACAATTTTAGTCCTATACTGCCGGGCGCGCCAAGCGGTGGCGCGCGCGGTGGCCGGGGCAGGCCCAGCCCGTTGAACCTGCTAGACTTTCCTCTGTCCAACCGCAGAACCCGGCCCGCGCCGCGCCCTTTGGAATTTCCCGAGGCGGCCTGCGCAGGCCCGCACAGCAGCCAGTGAACAAGACCTTACAGACCGCGGGCGCCATCGCGCCGGCCGCGGACGCCGACAACGTTGCCGCCCTGCATGGCGTCGATTTCGCGATCGACGACAAGCCGATCTTTCGCGGCCTCGACATCGCCATCCGCCGTGGCGAGGTGACGGCGATCATGGGCCCGAGCGGCACCGGCAAGACCACGCTGCTCAGGTTGATCACGGGCCAGTTGCGGGCCGACGCGGGCCGCGTGGTCGTCGAAGGCCGTGACGTCGCCGGCCTCAGCCGGCGCGAGCTGTATGCCATGCGCCGGCGCATCGGCATGCTGTTCCAGAACGGCGCGCTGCTCACCGACCTCGACGTGTTCGAGAACGTCGCGTTTCCGCTGCGCGAGCACGCACGGCTGCCGGAGCGGCTGCTGCGCAGCATCGTGCTCATCAAGCTGCAGGCCGTGGGCCTGCGCGGCGCCGCGCGGCTCAAGCCCCAGCAGCTGTCGGGCGGCATGGGGCGGCGCGTGGCGCTCGCCCGCGCGATCGTCATGGACCCGCAGCTGCTGCTGTACGACGAGCCGTTCGCCGGCCTCGACCCGATCTCGATGGGCGTGGTGATGCGGCTGATCCGTTCGCTCAACGACGCGCTCGGCATCTCGAGCGTGGTGGTCACGCACGACGTGCGCGAGATCTCGCAGATCGCCGACTCGAGCTACATCCTCTCCGGAGGGCAGGTAGTGGCGAGCGGCACGCCCGCCGAGTTGCGCGAACATCCGTCGCCGGTGGTGCACCAGTTCATGGATGGCCTGGCCGACGGCCCGGTGCCGTTCCACTATCCCGCGCCCGACTACGTGGCGCAGCTGCTCGACCGGTCGGAGGCCGCATGACCAGCCTGCTGGCCGAGATGTTCGGCAATACGCGGCGCTTCCTCGAGCGCCTCGGTGCCCTGGCGTGGTTCTCGCTGCAGGTGCTGCGGCAGACTCCAGCGGCGTTGCTGCGCCCGCGGCTGGTGGTCGAGCAGGTCTATCACTCCGGCGCGCAGTCGCTCGTGATCATCATGACCTGCGGCCTGTTCATCGGCATGGTCATCGGCCTGCAGGGTTACGACCTGCTGCATCGCATCGGATCGGAGGACGCGCTCGGTGTGGGTGCGGCACTGTCGCTGCTCAAGGAACTCGGTCCGGTGGTCACGGCGCTGCTGTTCGCCGGGCGCGCCGGCACCGCGCTCGCCTCGGAGCTCGGCCTGATGCGCGCCACCGACCAGCTCTCCGCGATGGAAGTCATGGCCGTGGACCCGATGCGCCGCGTCGTCGTGCCGCGCTTCCTCGGCGGACTGATCGCCATGCCGCTGCTCACCGCGATCTTCATCGTCGTGGCGCTGTTCGGCGTGCAACTGGTGGGCGTGCAGTTCTTCGGCATCGACCAGGGGCAGTTCTGGTCGCAGATGCGCGGCGCCGTCGAACCCGGCGACGTCCACGAGGGTCTGATCAAGGGCCTGGTGTTCGGCATGTCGTGCAGCCTGATCGCCGTGTTCGAAGGCTACACTGCCGACCCCACGGCCGAGGGGGTGGCCCGCGCCACCACCCGCACCGTCGTCATCTCCGCCGTGGTGACGCTGGTGCTCGACTACATCCTCACGGCCCTGATGCTCTGACGAGAGGCGACCATGCGGCAGTCCCGCGCCATAGACGTATCCACCGGCCTGTTCGTGCTGCTCGGCATGACGGCCATCCTGTTCCTGGTGACGCAGATCACCAACCGCGAGTTCAAGTGGGGCGATGAGTCCTACCGGCTCACGGCGCAATTCGAGAACATCGGCGGCCTGAAGGCCGGCGCGCCCGTGTCGATGGCCGGGGTCACGATCGGCCGTGTCGAGTCGATCGACTACGACATGCAGGCGTTCAAGGCGGACGTCACGCTGCGCATCGACGCGCGCTTCGACAGGATCCCGAACGACAGCGACGCGAGCATCTACACCGCGGGGCTGCTCGGCGGCCAGTACGTCGGCATCACGCCCGGCAACGCCGAGGACGCATACCACGACGGCGATCGCGTCGAGTTCGTGCAGGACGCGATCGTGCTCGAGAACCTCATCAGCAAGTACCTGTTCAGCCAGGCGGGCAAGGACAAGGCCGACGCCGCGCCCGCCGCCCAGGAGTGAATCGAGCCATGAGCCGTGCCTTCGCTTTTTCCGTGCTGCTGCTGCTTGCCGGCGTGCTGCCGGCCCAGGCCGCGGACGCGCCGGCCGCGGTGCCGGGACCGTCGCCGCAGGCCATGATGGAGCAGGTGTCGCAGGACCTGCTCAGGGAACTCGACGCCAACCGCGCCACCTACCGGAAGGACCCGGCACAGCTGCGGTTACTGGTCGACAAGTTCCTGCTGCCCCATTTCGACACCGACTTCGCGGCACGCCGCGTGCTCGGCAAGCACTGGACCACCGCGACACCCGACCAGCGCAAGCGCTTCATCGAGGCGTTCGTCAACGCGCTGATGGGCGACTACGGCGACGCGATCCTCGATTTCACGGCGGACCGGCTCAAGTTCGTGCCGTTTCGCGGCGACCCGGCGGCGACCACGGCGACGGTGCGCTCGCTGGTGAAGCGCAGCGACGGCACCGAGGTGCCGGTCAACTACACGCTGCGCGCCACGCCCGCGGGCTGGAAGGCCTGGGACGTGACCATCGAGGGCATCTCGTACGTCAAGAACTTCCAGACCGACTTCGGCGCGGAGATCACCGACAAGGGCCTGGAGCACCTGATTGAGCGGCTTGAAGCGCAGCAGGTCGCGCGCATGGCGCCGGGCAAGGCCGCCGGCAAGTGAGCGGTTTCAGCCTCGCCAGCGTGGGCCCGGGGCGGCTCGCGGCGAGCGGCGAGCTCGAGTTCCACACCGCGGCGGACGCGCTCTCGGCGGGCCTGAAGCTCATCGCCGCCGGGCAGCCCGTGGTCGTGGACCTGCACGGCGTGACCGCCGGCGACAGTGCGGGGCTCGCAGTGCTGGTCGAGTGGCTGTCGGTTGCCCGCGAGCGCAACGCCCGGCTCAGCTACGAATCCGTGCCGCCGCAGATCCTGGCGCTCGCACGCACGTCGGGCCTCGAGGAATTGCTGCTCATTCAGCCTGCCTGAGCGGGCGGCGGAGGCTCATCCGCCGGCGGCCGGACGGCGGCCTCGTCCTCGGGGAAATCTGCCTCGTCATCCATCTCGTCCCGCGGCAGCCGGTCCTCGGGGATGTCGCCGTCGTATACCTGGAACAGGCGGCGCTGGGTGAAGGCGTCGCGGATGAACGCGTACGGGTCGTAGACGCGTTGCAGGGTCGAGTCGAGCGGCAGCAGTTGCGCGCGCTTGTCCACCAGGCTCAAGGCCAGTGAGAACCAGCGCTCGTTACCCGCGTTGTACCAGTAGAACGGCGTCAGCAGGCGGTCCACCACCTGGGACGGCAGGTCGCGCACGTGCGAGGGGCCGAGCAACGGCAGCATCACGAACGGGCCCGGCGGCACGCCCCACACGCCGAGGGTCTGGCCGAGGTCCTCGTCATGGTGCGGCAGGTTGGCGTCGCTGGCCGGGTCGAAGAACCCGCCCAGCCCGAGCGTGGTGTTGAGCGTGAAGCGCAGCGTGTCCTGTCCCGGCTTCCTTGAGCTTGCCCTGCAACACCTGGTTGACGATGGTGATCGGGTATTCGAGGTTGGTGAAGAAATTGCCGACCATGGTGCGCATCCACCGCGGCGTCACCTTCACGTAGCCCCGGGCGGTCGGCTTCAGCGCCGCGCGGTCCACGCCGTCGTTGAAGGCGAAGACCGAGCGGTTGGCGGATTCCCACGGATCGCCGGGGGTTGGCTGGCCGGTGGTGGCGCAGCCGGCGAGCAGCAGGACCGCACAGCAGGTGGCGAGGCGCGGCGCGGCCGCGGGCAGGGCATGCATCAGGCTCTCCAGGCCGCGGAACCGCGCGGCGGGGGCGCGATTCTACAGTGCCGGCCCGGCTTCAGCCTCCCGGCGGCCGCGGAGCGGGTTCGGCACGCTGCATCTTCGCGCGTTCCTTCGGCAGCCACTCGCGAATCTCCTTCAGCCGGGCGACGAACTTGGCACGCTGCACCTCGGAGAGGCCCGGCACCGACAGCGCCAGCTCCAGCTGGTTGATCGCGAGCGGCAGGTCGCCGCCCATCAGGTGGTACTCGGCCATGTAGGAGTAGGCGTCGGCGACGTCGCCCGCCGCATTGGCGGCGATGGCCGTGAGGCGGATCTGCTCCTGAGACGGCGGCACGTTGTTGAACAGGTCGAGCAGCACCTCGTGCGCCCGCTTCGGCCGGCCGGCCTGCAGCAAGGCCTCGCCGTAACGCACCGTCACCGGCACGTTGCGCGGCGCGAGCACGTGTGCCTGCTCCAGCGTGACGAGCGCGTCGCTGTTGCGGCCGGCGGCCAGCTGGGCCTGGCCGAGCGCGGTGTGGAATGGCAGCACCTCGGGGTGGTCGTCGCGCAGCCGCGTGAACGCGGCGACGGCTGCGGCCGTATCGCCCGCGACCAGTTGGGCCAGCGCCTTGCCATAGGACTGCGCCAACGTGACGTCCGGCTCGTTCGACGAGAGCGAGGCGTAGTACTGCCGCGGGTCCTCGCCGGACGGCGTGGTGAGGACGCGGACCCGTTCCTTGGTCAGCGAATACGAGAGCCCATCCGCCACGGCGACGCTGACCGGGTACTGCGCGGCACGTCCGCGCGCCTCGGCGATACGCGCGCTGGTGACCGGGTGCGTGCGCAGCAGCTCGGGCACGACATCCGGTGCGAGCTGGGTGCGCCGGCCCATGGTCTCGAAGAAGCTGGCCATCGAGTTCGGGTCGAAATTCGCGGCCGCGAGGATGCCCATGCCGACGCGGTCCGCCTCGTACTCGTTCTCGCGCGTGTAGCTGATCTGCGCCTGCGCCGCGAGGCCCTGGGCAGCCGAGACGGCGCCCATGGTGACGTCCGACCCGCCGCCCGCCATCGCTCCGATCAGGATCGCGGCGAGCGTGGCCGCCGTCGAGACCATGTTGATGCGCGACTGGTTCTCGAGCCCGCGGGCGATGTGGCGCTGCGTGACGTGAGCGACCTCGTGGGCGAGCACCGCCGCCAGCTCGCTCTCGCGGTTGGTCTCCATCAACAAGCCGGAGTGGATGCCCACGAACCCGCCGGGCAGCGCAAACGCGTTGATCGCCGGGTCGCGCACGATGAAGAACGAAAAGTCGCGGTTGCCGTCCTGGGCGAGGCTCGACAGCCGCAGGCCGAGCGACTGCAGGTATTCGCCGATTTCCGGGTCCTCGATCACGCGGCCCGAGTCGCGCAGGCCGCGCATCACCATGCGGCCGATGCGGTACTCGTCCTCGAGGCTGAGCGTTGAGGCCGCCGCGGTGCCCATGTCGGGCAGCTGGTCCTGCACCGTCTGCGCCAGTGCCGCGCCTGGCAGCATCTGCCAGGCGACCAGCCCGAACGCGGCCAGGCCGCTGTACAGGTTCGAAGTTGTGGGGAGGCGCATCGTGAGGTTGGACACCGGCGGGGCACGGCAGGTTCCGCGGTCGCCACGCGTCCCGTCAGAGTTTCTCCGACGCGTAATCCGCCAGTCGCGAGCGCTCGCCGCGGGTCAGCGTGATGTGCCCGTAATGCGGCCAGCCGTGGAAGCGGTTCACCACGTAGGTGAGGCCCGAGGTGGTCTCCGACAGGTACGGCGTGTCGATCTGCGCGATGTTGCCCAGGCACACGAGCTTGGTGCCCGGGCCGGCCCGGGTCACCAGCGCCTTCATCTGCTTGGGCGTCAGGTTCTGCGCTTCGTCGAGGATCAGGTAGCGGTTGAGGAAAGTGCGGCCGCGCATGAAGTTGAGCGAGCGGATCTTGATGCGGTTGCGCAGCAGGTCGTTGGTGGCGGCGCGGCCCCAGCTGCCGCCCTCCTGGCTTTGCGTCAGCACTTCGAGGTTGTCCATCAGCGCGCCCATCCACGGCTCCATCTTCTCCTCCTCGGTGCCGGGGAGGAAGCCGATGTCCTCGCCGAGGGGGATGGTGACGCGAGTCATGATGATCTCGTTGAAGCGGTTCGACTCGAGCGTCTGCGCCAGGCCGGCGGCCAGCGTGAGCAGCGTCTTGCCGGTGCCGGCCGGGCCGAGGATCGTGACCAGGTCGATCTCGGGGTCGAGCAGCAGGTTGAGCGCGAAGTTCTGCTCGCGATTGCGCGCCGCGACGCCCCACACCCCGTGGCGCTCGCGGCGGTAGTCGCGCACCACCTCGAGCACCGCCGCGTCGCCCTCGATGCGGCGGACGATGGCCTCGATGCCGTGCTCGCCGGCCTGGTAGACGAACTGGTTCGGGGCCCAGTTGGCCACGGCCTTGCCGCGCACCCGGTAGAACGAGCGGCCGCCTTCGTGCCACGACTCGAGGCTGCGGCTCGCCTTGTCCCAGAAGTTGGCCGGCAGCGCCTGGATGCCGGTGTAGAGGAGGTCGGCGTCCTCGATGGTGCGGTCGCTGTAGTAGTCCTCGGCATGCACGCCGATGATCGCGGCCTTGATGCGCAGGTTGATGTCCTTCGACACCAGCGTGACGCGCGCCTTGGGGTGCTCGCGCTGCAACGCCGCGGTGTTGGCCAGGATCGCGTTGTCTGCGCCGTGGCCGGGCAGCGTGTCCGGCAGGCCGCTGGCGAGCAGCCGGGTCTGGAAGAACAGCCGGCCGCGCGGCGGCTTCTTGCCGCCGGTCAGCGCCTTGGCCGTCGGCAGCTCGAGCCCGAGGTCGATCTGCTGCTTGGTCGCGTTCGCCATCAGCTCGTCGAGGAAACGGCTCACCTGGCGCACGTTGCGCGCCGCCTCGGACATGCCCTTCTTGCCGGCGTCGAGTTCCTCGAGCACCGTCATCGGGACGAAAATGTCGTGTTCCTCGAACCGGAAGATCGCGGTCGGGTCGTGCATCAGCACGTTGGTGTCGAGGACGAAAATGCGGCGCTGGGCGGGCGGCTTCTTCGGCGGCAACGGCGGCTCCGGGCGGGGAGGGAAGGCGACGGAACGAGAGTGGGGCGGGATCAGGCGCCGCGCACCGCGGCGAGCACGGCCGCGGCGTGGTCCTTGACCTTCACCTTGCGCCACTCCTGGCGCAGGACGCCCTGCTCGTCGATGAGGAACGTGCTGCGCTCGACGCCCAGGTACTTGCGGCCGTACATGCTCTTTTCCTTGTACACGTCGAACTGCGCGCAGGCGGTCTTGTCCACGTCGGCGGCGAGCTCGAACGGGAACTCGTATTTCGCCTTGAACTTCTCGTGCGAGGCGAGCGAGTCGGGCGAGATGCCGAGGATGTCGGCACCGGCCTTGCGGAACTGGGCATGCAGGTCGCGAAAGTCGATGCCTTCCTGGGTGCAGCCCGAGGTGTTGTCCTTCGGGTAGAAGTACACGACCAGCTTGCGGCCCCTGGCCGCCGACAGCTTGAACGGCTTGCCGCCGGTGGCAGGCAGCGTGAAATCCGGCACCTTGCGGCCGGGCGCCACGGTCTTGTCAGCCATGCTCCCTCACGACTTGAGAGGCTCGAGGATCGCGTCGAGGTTGAGGTGGTCGCACAGGTCGAGGAATTCTTCGCGCAGCGCGGCGATATGGATCCGCGTCGGCACGTGCACCACCATGTACACCGAGAACATCGGCGCGCCGGTGTGCGCGGCGGCGTAGCTGCGGGTGTTGACGTCGCCAATGTCGATGCCGCGGGCCGAGAAGAATCCCGACAGCGCGTGCAGCACGCCCGGCTGGTCGAGGCAGACGACGTCGACGGTGTAGGACACCATGTCGGCGCGGATCCCGCGCGGCTCGGTACGGCGGCTGGTGATGGCGAGGCCGGCCGACTCGGCCAGCTTGGCAAGCTCGCCCTCGAGCTTGGCCAGCGTGTGCCAGTTGCCGCCGACCAGCATCAGCACGGCGAACTCGTTGCCGAGCGCCGTCATGCGGCTTTCGAGGATGTTGCCGCCGCAGTCCATGACCACGCGGGTCAGGTCGTAGACCAGGCCGGTGCGGTCGCTACCGATGGCGGAGATGGCAAGAAGCTGCTTCATGGGTGTTTCCACGCGGCCAGTGTAGCGGGGCGGAGCGCCGTCGTGCACGCGCTTTGCGTGCGCCGTGCTAGCATTTCGTCATCCACGGTCGAGGGGACACCATGTTCCAGGGCAGCATCCCGGCGCTCGTCACGCCCATGCGCGACGACGGGGCGATTGATTTCGTCGCGTGGCAGGCCCTGCTCGATTTCCATCTCCGCGAAGGCACCGACGGCGTGGTGGTCGGCGGCACCACCGGCGAGTCGCCCGTGCTCGATCGCGGCGAGCTGGAGGAACTGGTGCGGCGGGCCAAGGCGCAGGTCGCCGGGCGGATGCCGGTCATCGCCGGCAGCGGCACGAACGGCACCGCGAAGAGCGTCGCTCTGTCGCGCGCCGCCGAGGCCGCCGGGGCCGACGCGCTGCTGGTCGTCACGCCGTACTACAACAAGCCCACCCAGGAAGGCTTGTATCGCCATTTCATGGCGATTGCGGACTCGGTGGCGATTCCGCTCATCCTCTACAATGTGCCGGGCCGCACGGCGTGCGACATGCAGGCCGAGACGGTCGTGCGGCTGTCGCACCATCCGCGCATCGCCGGCATCAAGGAGGCCACTGGCGACGTGGCGCGCGGCGAGGAAATCCTGCAGCGGTCGCGCGCGGACTTCGTGCTGCTGAGCGGAGACGACCCGACGGCTGCGCAGCTGATGCGCATCGGCGCGCGCGGCGTGATTTCGGTGACCGCCAACGTCGCTGCGCGCGCCATGCACGAGATGTGTGCTGCCGCGCTTGCGGGCCGGCACGACGAGGCACGCGCGCTGAACGAGCGCCTGATGCCGCTGCACCAGGCGATGTTCGTCGAAGCGAACCCGATCCCGGTCAAGTGGGCGGTGCAGCGCCTCGGCCTGGTCGGCCCGGGCATCCGCCTGCCGCTCACCCCGTTGTCGCAGCCGCTGCACGCCACGGTCGAGGCGGCGATGCGGTCGGTGGGGATCGCACTGCCGTAGCACAGCGCGGACTTTCCCGGGGGCGGCCAAACGTGTAGGCTCCCGGCCCCTCCAGCGGAGAGGTGGCCGAGCGGTCGAAGGCGCTGGACTGGAATTCCAGTTACATCTCAACGGGTGTACGTGGGTTCGAATCCCACCCTCTCCGCCACGAAAACTGCAGCGCCCCGCAAGGGGCGTTGTCGTTTTCGGGCCTGAGGGTGGGCATGAGAACCCACGTGACGCGTGGGTTCGACAAATCGGCAGGGAGGCCGATTTGCACGCCCTCGATTGCGCAGCCATCGAGGGCGCCCCAGCGGGGCGAGGCACAGGGATGTGCCGAGTGAATCCCACCCTTTCCGCCAATTCAACGCTGCGCCGTACGACGGGTGGCGCACCCAGCGGTTGGGGTCGCTCTGCACCACGTGCTGCGCCGGGTGCGACACGGTAGCGCTGCTAAGATCGACCAATGGGCAACCTGGCCGGCAAACATCAGGCCATGCACTGGCGGCTTGCTCTCGCCGGACTGCTACTGACCGCCCTCGCGTCCTGCGGGCGCGCGCCACTCGAATTGCAGGGCCCGGCCATGGGTACGACCTACACGGTGGCCGTGCCACGGTTGCCGCAGGCTGTTGCGCAAGCCGACGTCGAAGCCGCGGTGGCCGACGTGCTGCGCGAAGCCGACCAGCACCTGTCGGGCTGGAACGAGTCGGGCGAACTGGTGCGCATCAACGACTCCCGCTCCACGGACTGGCAGCCGATCTCGCCGCAGCTGCTCGAGGTCCTGCGCGAATCAGCGGCCGTGAGCCGTGCGTCGGGTGGCGCATTCGACATCACCGTGGGACCGCTGGTGCGGGCCTGGGGATTCGGCGCCGGGTGCGGTCGAGGATGCGTCGGCGCCATCGCAGTCGGTGCTTGATGCGCTGCGCGCGAAGGTCGGCCAGGACCGGCTGCAACTGCGCGAACAGCCGCCGGCGCTGCGCAAGGTCGTGCCCGAACTCACGCTCGATCTCGACGGCATCGCGCCCGGCTGGGCGGTCGATCGCATCGCCGGGCGCCTCGATGCGTTGGGCGTGTCCGATTACCTCGTCGAGCTCGGCGGCGAGGTGCGGGCGCGCGGCCGCAGCCCTGCCGGTCGCCCCTGGCGCGTCGCGATCGAGCGGCCCGTGCCCGGCCAGCGCCGGCCGCTGGGCGTGATCGAGCTCGATGCGCAGGGCGTGTCGACGTCGGGCGACTACCGCGACTACCGCGAGATCGGCGGACGGCGGGTCTCGCATACCATCGACCCGCGCACGGGCAGGCCGGTGGAGCACGCGCTGGCCGCGGTGACCGTGGTTCACGCCTCGGTGGCGGCCGCAGATGCCTGGGCCACTGCGTTGATGGTGCTCGGCCCGGAGGAGGGCATGGCACTCGCGCGGCACCAAGGGCTTGCTGCGCTGTTCGTCACACGCACTGCTACGGCGGACCAGTTCGCGGAATCGGCCACGCCACAGTTCGAGCGGTTGCGCCTGCGGACCGACGCGAGGCTATGATCCGCGCATGACGGATCCGCGCCTCCCGCTTGCGACGTCCCGCGCTCGCGCCGTTGCTGGTGCCGCTGCTGGCCGTGGTCGTGGCCGGCGCCGGCATCGTATGGCTCAGCACCTGGGCACGTACCACGATGGTGGTGCTGGTGCGGCACGCGGAGCCATCCGCCACGGCCGGCGGCGATCCGGACCTGAGCCCGGCGGGCGAGCGCCGCGTCGCGCAGCTTGGCGCATTCCTCTCCGAGGTCCTGGAGGGGCGGACCGTCGACGACCTGTACGCCGCCGACACGCGACGGTCCCAGCAGACCGCCGCCTCGGTGGCGAACCAGTTCAAGCTGCCGGTCAACCTGCTCGCGGGCAGCGACTGGGCCGGACTCGGCAGCCGCATTCGCCGCGATCATCGGGGCGAGACGGTGGTGGTGGTGGGGTACGCGAACACGCTGCCCGCAACGGTGACGCAGCTGGCGGGTAGCCACGTGACGCTCGATGCCGACGACTTCAGCTCGGTGTTCGTGGTGTTGCTGCCGAGCCCGGGGCAGGCCCGGGTCTTGCGCCTGCGCTACGGTGAGCCGCCTGCCGACGACAAGGGGGCCGCGGACAATGCTCGTCGCGGGCGACGATAAGTTACACGAACAATAGTCTATAACTTATTGTCTGGTAACTATTTCGTGGCCCCTGACTTGATGGCGTTGCGGACGAACGCCTCGTGCGCGCCAATGCGCAGGTCGGCGAGCACGGCGTCCTCGATGCGCCCGTCGCGGCCGATCAGATAGGTGCCGCGGCGCACGCCGAAGCCGAGCGGACCATCCACGTCGTACGCCTTCACCGCGACCTTGTCGGGGTCGGCCAGCAGCGGGAAGTTGAGCGAGTGCTCGTCCGCGAACCGACGGTGCGACGCGACATCCTGCGGACTCACGCCGACCACCCGCAGCTTGGCCTTCATCAGTTCCTGGTGCAGGTCGCGGAAGCTGCACGCTTCCTTGGTGCAGCCCGGGGTGAAGTCGGCGGGGTAGAAATAGAGGATCAGCGGCCCGCCGGCGAGCAGCGCCTTCAGCGTGTGCTTGCGGCCGTCCTGGTCGGCCAGTTCGAACTCCGGTGCCTTTGCGCCCTTAGCCAGCATTGGTGTGTCCTCCGGCCGCCGGGGCGGCACGCGTGTAATCGACTTCCATCACGACGTACCCTGCGTCGTCGAGGCCGCAGTGCCGGTAGGTGGCCTGCGCGCGGACGTTTTCGCGCTCGACGTACAGGCGGATGCCGCAGACGCCGGGATCCTGCGCTGCGAGTTGCTCGACGTGGCGGAAGAGCGCGCGGAACACGCCGCTGCGGCGTGCCTCGGGCAGCACGTAGACGCTCTGGATCCACCAGAAGTCGCCGTTGCGCCAGTCGCTCCATTCGCGCGTGAACATCAGCTGGCCGACGCGCGCGCCGTCGCGCTCCGCGATGAAATACAGGCCCTTGGCCGGATCGGCGAGCGCGGCGCGCACGCCGGCGCCGACCACAGCGGGATCGAGTTGCTTGTGCTCGGTCTCGAGCGCCATGGCTGCGTTGCCGCGCGCGAGGAACTCAGCGTCGGCCGCTACGGCGGGTCGGACGGTGATCGACATTGCCGGATCATACTGCGGCCGAGGCGCCCGCAATCGCGAGTTGCGAGGCCGGGGGCCGATGCTACAATGCGCGCCCTCACGTGGGGCGGTAGCTCAGCTGGGAGAGCGTCGCGTTCGCAATGCGAAGGTCGAGGGTTCGATCCCCTTCCGCTCCACCACCGATCCAGAAGCCAGGGCTCTCGCCTGGCTTTGTTCCTTCCAGAAACGCCAGCGTCGGCTGCACATTGCCCATGGGCGAAGGCCGTAACCGGCCGATCCATCGGTCGTTGTGATGAGACCGTATAAAGACTATATTTGGTCTTGTTCGGTTTCGCGAGCCAGTTCATGCGCTACTCATCTCAAATCAAGCCCATCAGCTATTTGAAGGCCAACGCCGCGGAGGTTCTGGCGCATCTGGCCGAGCAGCGCGAGCCCTTGGTCATCACGCAGAACGGTGAGGCCAAGGCCGTGCTTCAGGACCTCGCTTCCTACGAGGAAACGCAGGAAACGCTGGCCTTGCTCAAGCTCCTGGCGCTCGGCCAGCAGGACGTGGAAGCCGGTCGAGTCAGGCCGATGGCTGATGTGGTGGCGCGCCTGAGAGCCAAGCGTGCGACTGTCTGATGTCCAGCAGAGCGGCCCGATACGAGATCCTGCTCACGCGAGGTGCGGAACAGGATCTCGAATCGATCCATGACTACATCGCCGAGTTCGACAGCCCGGCGAACGCTGACCATGTGCTCGACGAGCTGATGGGGGTCGTGCAAGGTCTGGCGCAGTTCCCTGAGCGAGGCAGCTACCCGAGGGAGTTGGTCGCGCTGGGCATCAGGGATTACCGCCAGACTGCCTTCAAGCCCTACCGGGTGATCTACCGCGTCATGGGCAAGCAGGTCGTCATCTACCTGATCGTGGATGGTCGCCGCGACATGCAGTCCGTGCTGGCTCGCCGGCTGCTCGGCGCCTGACCCAGGGCTGCGCACGGCCTGAGGCGGAGATCGTCTAAACTCTCGCTTCGCGCGCCCCGGTAGCTCAGTGGATAGAGCAACCGCCTCCTAAGCGGTAGGTCGTCGGTTCAACTCCGGCCCGGGGCGCCAATCCAAGACCCATAGGCGAACGATCGGCCGCGAGCGGTGGTCATGCTGATGCAGGCCCGTGATGCCGCCGAGGTCGATCGTGGGGCCAGGTCGGACCGGGCAGGTTCAGGTCGTGCGCCGCATTACGTCAAATTCGGCAATCCCCGCGCGGGAATCTCGCGTCGAAATTCCTTACATCCCGACATTGCGGCGTCCGCCGCGACACACGTGCCCGTTGCGATAATTGATGTAAATCAGCCAATTAGCATCCGCGGGTCGCTGTTCTGGCACGGTTCCTGCTTGTCGATCGGTACGCGGAGGTCGAAATCAGGCCCCGGTCGGTCAGTAACAGCAAATTGTAGGGTGAGGGCATCATGAACAAGAAATTCCTGGGTTTTGTTTCCGCAGCGGCCATCGGGCTGGCATCGCTGGCTCCGATCAATGCGCATGCCGTGCCGGTGGCGCTGGAGTTGATTCTGCTGGTCGACGTCTCGGGTAGCGTGGACGCTACCGAGTACGACTTGCAGAAGCAGGGCTACGTCAATGCGTTCAACGACGCCGACCATTCAGGCGAACATCGCATCGCTGCACTGGGCGGCATCGCGGTGACCTACATCGAGTGGTCGAGTGCCGGCACGAGCAGGTCAGCTGCTGGTGGGCTGGACGCCGATCACGGACGCGGCCAGCGCCGGTGCGTTTGCGACCGCGATTGCCGGGACAAGCCGAGCGTTCAGCGGCCTAACGGCCCCGGGCAGTGCGATCAACTTCGCCGTCCCGCTGTTCACCAACAACGGCTTTGAGGGTACCCGCCTCGTGATCGACGTGTCGGGCGACGGCTCGCAGAACGATGGCGCCAGCACGTCGGCCGCCCGTAACGCTGCCGTGGCTGCGGGCATTACGATCAACGGTCTGCCGATCCTCGGCAGCGAAGCGGGCCTGCTGGCCTGGTACCAGAACAACATCCAGACCGCGGACGGCTTCACTGATCGCGGCTGCCAGCTTCGCGGACTTCGATGACGCCGTGAAAGACGAAGATTGGCCGCGAAATCATCGCAGACGCCGGAGCCGGGCTCCCTGGCGCTGCTGGGCCTCGGCCTCCTTGGCCTCGGTGCCAGCCGTCGGCGCAAGGCCGCCTAAGCGACACACTCGTCGCAGCCAGCAGCCCGGCCAGCTGTCCGCGTAAGGACAGTGAGGCAAGGCGAACAAGGACGCCCCGCTCTGCGGGGCGTTCTCGTTTAGCGCATTGACCGTCCTGCTCGCCCTCCGCGGTTGAGGTGCGTGCCAGCCATCGCACCGAGCAGGAAGCCCCCCTGCCGGGCAGGGAATGATGCCTGGCCGCGGTAGATCACGAGGTCGCTCGGCGCGATCGAGGGCACGTAGACCTTGACCGGCGCCTCCATGCCTTCCTGCATCGGGATGCCCATGCGGAACGGCCCGCCGTCGCACTGGAAGCCGTACGACACGACCGGCCAGCCGTAGTTGGCGCCCCTTGCGCACCGGCTCGATCTCGTCGCCGCCGCGCGGGCCGCCTCCTTGACCAGCATGTCGGGCATGCCCTCGACGCCGGTCTTCGGGCCTGTCGCAACATCAGCGATGGGCATCAAGCCGACGGTCGCGCTGCAGGATCAGCGCCCATTCGGCGATCCTCGCAGCAAGGAGGACGCGGGGCGGCAACGCTGCCGCCCCGCGACGTACCGGTCAGCGGTGGGTCACTTCCACTCGACGCGGCGGAAGTTCATCTCACCCCAGAAGGTGCGGAACTCCTCGTAGCCCTTCACGATTTCGTCTTCCTTGGCCTTCTCGAGGTTCTTGCGCACCTCGGCCATCATCTTGGTGTAGGTCTCGGCGTTGGGTTCCGCCGCTGCCGAACTCGGGAACTTCTGCACCAGCATCACGTTGAACGGACCGCCGGCGCTGGTCTCGCTGACGAAGATGGAGCAGTCCTCGATGACGCCCAGCTTCTTGTTGATGTCGCAGCCCGGGACCCAGGACTGCCGCAGGCCGCCGAGGTAGTCGTCGATCCGGTTCGGATTGACCTTCACCATCGTCACGTTCCAGATCGCCTTGCTCGGCACGTAGTCCTTGAACATCTCGGCCGCTTGCGTGGTCCCGGCAACGCCGAACATGGCCAGAGCGGCCAGCATCGTGGTCTTGCGCATGGTCTTTATCCCTGTGTGATGTCGTGGGCGATATGCCCTCGATCGTTCTTGGTATCCCCCGGTCGACCTGCCAATGCAGGGGCGTCCGGGATCGGCGGAACGTACGCTCCGGCCGGAGCCGCGTCAACGAAAGTCACAGCGCCCCGCCGTTGCGGCGCAACAGGCGATGCCCCGGGGCCGCGGCAGGCGCCTGTCACCCCCGGCGCTTTTCGCTAAACTACGCGGCCCTACGAAGAATGCAGGCGCGATGAGCGATTTCGAAGCGTTCCGGTCCTCGACTCCGCTGGCGGCAGGCAACGCGCCTTACGTCGAGGCGCTGTACGAGCAGTTCCTCACCGATCCCGCCTCGGTCGAGCCGCAGTGGCGTGCGTATTTCGCAGGTCTGGGTGGCGCACCGGGCGAAGTACCCCACGGTCCGTTGGTGGAGCAACTCGCGCAGCGCGCGAAGGTGCGTCGCTCCGGCGGTGGCGCAGGGTCCACGGCATTGCCGGACATGGGCAGCGCGGCCAAGCAGGGTGCCGTGTCGCGCATGATCCAGATCTACGCCAACCGCGGCCACCTGATCGCCCGCATCGATCCGCTCGGCCTGATGCAGCGGCCAGTGCCCAAGGTGATGGGCCTCGACTACCTCGGCCTGACCGAGGCGGACCTCGACACCGAGTTCCTCACCGGCAGCCGCAACGGCGCGATCAAGCCGCGCCTCAGGCTGCGCGAGATCATCGACCAGCTGAAGCACATCTACTGCGGCACGATCGGTGCCGAGTTCGCGCACGTGTCGGACGAGACCGAGCGCCTGTGGCTGCAGGACCGCTTCCAGGTCGGCCGCGTGCAGCACCACTTCTCCGCCGACGAGCGCAAGGACATCCTCTACAACCTGACCATGGCCGAGGGCCTCGAGCGCTACCTCGCCACGCGCTACCCGGCCCAGAAGCGCTTCTCGCTCGAGGGCGGCGACAGCCTGATCCCGCTGCTCGAGGACCTGATCCAGACCGGCGGCGGGTGCACGGACGTCGAGGACATCGTCATCGGCATGGCGCATCGCGGCCGCCTCAACGTGCTGGTCAATGTGCTCGGCAAGTCGCCCGCCGAGCTGTTCTCGGAGTTCGAGGGCAATTACGACCTGAAGAAGCTGAAGGGCTCGGGCGACGTCAAGTACCACAAGGGCTTCTCCTGCGACCTGGCACGCCGGGCGGCAACGTGCACGTGGCGCTCGCGTTCAATCCCTCGCACCTCGAGGTCGTCAACCCGGTGGTCGAGGGCTCGGTGCGCGCGCGCCAGGAGCGCCGCGGCGACGCCACGGGCGACAAGGTGATGGCCGTGCTGATCCACGGCGACTCGGCCTTCGCCGGGCAGGGCGTGATCCAGGAGACGCTGCAGATGTCGCAGGCGCGCGCCTTCTACACCGGCGGCACGCTGCACGTGATCATCAACAACCAGGTCGGATTCACCACGCACGATCCGCGCGACACGCGCTCGACGCTCTACTGCAGCGACGTCGCGAAGATGATCGAGGCGCCGATCCTGCACGTGAACGGCGACGACCCCGAGGCCGTGGTGTTCGCCACGCGGCTCGCGCTCGAGTACCGGCAGAAGTTCCACAAGGACGTGGTCATCGACCTGGTCTGCTACCGCCGCCTCGGCCACAACGAGGCCGACGAGCCGGCCGCGACGCAGCCGGTGATGTACGCGACCGATCCGCGGCAAGGCCGACCACGCGGCAGATGTACGCCGAGCAGCTGGTGCAGGAGGGCGTGATCGCGCCCGACGATGCCGACGCGATGGGCGAGACGACTACCGCCGCGGCCTCGACGACGGCAAGCCGCAGGCACCCGCAGGTGCTCGGCCTGATCGGCAACGTCCACACCGTGGACTGGACGCGCTACCACGACGTCGACTGGAACGACCAGGTGCGCACCGGCGTGAAGCCGGCGTGCTGCGCGAGCTCGGGCTCAAGGCGACGACGTACCCGGAAGGCTTCACGCTGCACCGGCAGGTGCAGAAGATCGTCGACGACCGGCGCAGGATGGCGGCGGGCGAACTGATGCTCGACTGGGGCTTCGCCGAGACGCTCGCCTACGCGACGCTGCTCGACGAGGGCTACGAGGTGCGTCTGACCGGCCAGGACAGCGGCCGCGGCACGTTCTTCCATCGCCACGCGGTCGGGCACGACCAGAAGACCGGCGCCGCCTACATCCCGCTCAAGAACCTCAAGCCCGGCCAGCCGCGCTTCCGCGTCACCGACTCGCTGCTCTCCGAGGAGGCGGTGCTCGGCTTCGAGTACGGCTACTCGACCACCGATCCGAACTGCCTGGTGATCTGGGAAGGCCAGTTCGGCGACTTCGTCAACGGCGCGCAGGTGATCATCGACCAGTTCATCAGCTCGGGCGAGGCGAAGTGGGGCCGCTACTGCGGGCTCACGCTGTTCCTGCCGCACGGCTTCGAGGGGCAGGGCCCGGAGCACTCCTCGGCGCGCCTCGAGCGCTTCCTGCAGCTCAGCGCCGAGAACAACATGTCGGTGTGCGTGCCGTCGACGCCGGCGCAGATGTTCCACATGCTGCGCCGGCAGATGCTGCGCGACTTCCGCAAGCCGCTGGTGGTGATGACCCCGAAGAGCCTGCTGCGGCACAAGCTGTCGGTCTCGTCGCTCGACGACCTGACGCACGGCTTCTTCAACGAGGTGATCGGCGAGATCGACGACCTGCCGGCAGCCAAGGTGCGCCGCGTCGTGTTCTGCTCGGGCAAGGTCTATTTCGACCTGCTCGAGGCGCGCCGGGCCGAGGAACTGCGCGATGTCGCGATCGTGCGCATCGAGCAGCTGTACCCGTTCCCGAGCGAGGACTACGCCGCGGCGCTGCGCCACTATCCGAACGCCACCGAGGTCGTGTGGTGCCAGGAAGAGCCGCAGAACCAGGGCGCCTGGTACCAGATCCGCCACCGCCTGCAGGAGCCGCTGAGCCACAAGCAGGAGCTGCTGTATTCCGGCCGCGCGCCGGCCGCCGCGCCGGCCGCGGGCATCCTGCAGCTGCACACTCGGCAGCAGACCGGGCTGGTCGCCGCGGCGATCAAGGCCAACGTGAAGGAAGAATCCAACCGCTCGACGTCGCGTCTGCGCGCCACAGCCAGCAGGAAGAGTTCATGACCATCGAAGTACGCGTTCCCCAGCTGCCCGAGTCGGTCGCCGACGCCACGCTGGTCGCCTGGCACAAGCAGCCGGGCGACGCCGTGAGCCGCGACGAGAACCTGGTCGACCTCGAGACCGACAAGGTGGTGCTCGAAGTGCCGGCGCCGGCGGCGGGCGTGATCAAGGAACTCAGGGTGCAGAACGGCGCCACCGTCACGAGCGGCCAGGTGCTGGCGCTGCTCGAGGAAGGCTCGGCCGCAGCGGCCCCGGCCGCGAAAGCTCCGCAGGCGAAGGCAGCTGCCGCTGCAGGGCCCGCGGTGAAGGAGGAGGCCGCGCCCGCCAAGGGTGGCGGCAGCGAGAAACTCGCGCCGTCGGTGCGGCGCCTGGTCGAGGAGCACAAGCTCGACGCCGGCACGATCCCGGGCAGCGGTCGCGACGGTCGCATCACCAAGGGCGACGTGCTCGCGCACGTGACGTCCAAAGTGGGCGAGCGCGTCAGCTGGTGCTGATGCTGCTGCCCCAGTAGCGGGTGCCAGCGGCCGCCGTGGGACGCGGCGAGCGTCGCGTGCCGATGACGCGCCTGCGCGCGCGCATCGCCGAGCGCCTGGTGCAGGCGCAGTCCACGGCGGCCATGCTCACCACGTTCAACGAAGTGGACCTGAAGGCCGTCAACGAGCTGCGCGCGCGCTACAAGGAGCGCTTCGAGAAGCAGCACGGCGCACGCCTTGGCTTCATGTCGTTCTTCGTCAAGGCGTGCATCGAGGCGCTGAAGAAGTTCCCGCTGGTCAATGCGTCGGTGGACGGCAACGACATCGTCTACCACGAGTACTACGACATCGGTGTCGCCGTCTCGACCGACCGCGGCCTGATCGTGCCGGTGCTGCGCGACGCCGATGCGCTCGCCTTCGGCGAGATCGAAAAGGCGGTGGTGGCCTACGCGACCAAGGCCCGCGAAGGCACGCTGACCATCGAGGAACTGACCGGCGGCACGTTCACGATCACCAACGGCGGCGTGTTCGGCTCGTTGCTGTCGACGCCGATCCTCAACATGCCGCAGAGCGCGATCCTCGGCATGCACAAGATCCAGGAACGCCCGGTGGTGGTCGACGGCCAGGTCGTGGTGCGCCCGATGATGTACCTGGCGCTGTCCTACGATCACCGCATCATCGACGGCCGCGATGCCGTGCAGTTCCTGGTCGCGGTCAAGGACGCGCTGGAGGATCCGGCGCGGCTGCTCTTGCAGATCTGAAAAACAAGGGGGTAATGATCAGGGGGTAGGGGGTAGTAGAGGAGGCTGGCTGCGCCAGCCGTTCCTGCTTCTCGCACTACCCCCTACCCCCTGATCATTACCCCCTTTCTTCTCTTGGAGCTCCCATGTCTGACTCCACCTCCTTCGACGTCATCGTCATCGGCGCCGGCCCGGCCGGCTACCCCTGCGCGATCCGCGCGGCGCAGAACGGGCTCAAGGTGGCCTGCATCGACGAGTGGAAGAACTACGACGGCAGCCACGCCTTCGGCGGCACCTGCCTCAACGCCGGGTGCATCCCGTCCAAGGCGCTGCTGGAGTCGTCGGAGCTGTACCACCGCGCGCAGGCCGAGTTCGGTGCGCACGGCATCAAGGTCGGCGGCCTCGAGTTCGACGTCGCCACCATGCAGAAGCGCAAGGCGAAGATCGTCAAGGCGTCGACGATGGGCATCACCGGGCTGTTCAAGTCGGCGGGCGTCACCGGGCTGCAGGGCCACGGCAAGCTGCTGTCCGGCAACCGCGTCGAGTACACCGCACTCGACGGCAAGACGCAGCAGCTGGCCGCGAAGCACGTGGTGCTCGCGAGCGGCTCGGTGCCGATGGAATTGAAGTCCGTGCCGTTCGACGGCAAGCAGGTCGTCGACTCCTGGGGCGCGCTCGAGTTCGACACCGTGCCGAAGCGCCTCGGCGTGATCGGCGCCGGCGTGATCGGCCTCGAGCTCGGCAGCGTCTGGCGCCGGCTCGGTGCGGAGGTGGTGGTGCTCGAGGCCATGGAGCAGTTCCTGTGGATGGCGGACCAGCAGGTCGCGAAGGAAGCGCTCAAGCACTTCAAGAAGCAGGGTCTCGATATCCGCCTCGGCGCCAAGGTGAGTGGCGCCAAGGCCGGCAAGGACGGCGTGACGCTCGAGTACGCCGATGCCGCCGGTGCGCAGACAGTCACGGTGGACAAGGTCGTGGTCGCGATCGGCCGCCGCCCGTTCACCAGCGGGTTGCTGGGCGAGGGCACCGGCGTGGAGCTCGATGAGCGCGGCTTCGTCAAGGTCGACCACGAGTGCCGCACCGGCGCGCCGAACGTATGGGCCGTCGGCGACGTGGTGCGGGGCCCGATGCTCGCGCACAAGGGCAAGGAAGAGGGCGTGATGGTCGGCGACCTGATCGCCGGCAAGGTGTCCGAGGTCAACTACAAGGCCATACCGTCGGTGATCTACACCGCGCCCGAGATTGCGTGGGTGGGCCTCACCGAAGAAGAAGTGAAAAAGACCGGCCGTGCCTACAAGGTCGGCAGCTTCCCGTTCATGGCCAGCGGCCGCGCGCGCGCCATGGAGGCGCCGGCGGGGTTCGCCAAGCTGATCGCCGCGCAGGACGACGACGAGATCCTCGGCGTGCACATCATCGGGCCCATGGCCGGCGAGCTGATCGCGGAGGCGGTGCTGGCGCTCGAGTACTCGGCGAGCGCCGAGGACCTGCAGCGCACCATCCACGCCCACCCGACGCTGAGCGAAGCGCTGCACGAGGCGGCGCTGCACGCCGACAAGCGCGCGATCGACATCCCGAACCGCTGATCGAGTCGCCGCTCAGGCGGCGACCAGCACCCGCAGCGGCAGGCCGCGCTCGTCCCAGGCGAGCGCGGCGTCACCCATGATCGCCAGTGCGGTGTCGAGCACATCCGGCGCGGCAAGGCGCAGGTCGTGCACGTTCTCGAGGATCAGCACCCATCCCTGGCCCGGGCGCCACGACAGGTCGGCGAGGCAGTCGTAGAACGCGTCCCAGTTGTCCCCGAACCAGGCCGGGAATCCGAGTGCTGCGGCGATTCGCTCGAGGAAGCCGGCCTTGTCCTGGCAGCCTGCGAAGTCGATGCGTATCGCCTCGAGACCCAGAGAGGCGGCCAGGGCCGCGACGGCGGTGGCCGCCGCCGGCGTCATCTCGACCGACTGCACTGCCGGCGGCGGCAGCGATTCGTCGCGCTCGCTGGATTCACTCATCGCTCAATCTCCACGCGCCGGAACGAGCGGTAGTGGTCGTCGGTGTAGTAGTACACCTCGGGCGGCTGGCCGCCGGTCACGATGCGCCGTGCCCCGCGGTCCCGCGCCCCCGGCGTCGCCACCGTGTACTCGCGATAGTAGCCGCGCGGCTGGTCCGGCAGGTGGCGCTCGCGATTCTGGAACACGCTGCCGTCGCGCTCGTACGGGAACGGGCCGCCACGCTCGATCTGCTCGAGGGTGGCGACGGCCTCGGGCGGCAGGAATCCGGGATAGCGATTGGCGCGAGCCGCGTCATCAGTCGACGGAGCTTCGGCCGCCACGCCGCCGTTCGCGCGCGGCTCGACCTGCCGCGGTCGAGACTCCATCCATTGCAGCACTGCAACCGCAATGGCGAGCAGCAGCGCGATCCTCAACCACTTCGGCATCGTCACGGCTCCCTCAGTTGCGCCGTCGGGCGCTGATCACGTTCGGCAGGCCCGCGAAGCGGGTCAGCAGCCGGCTCAGTTCGTCCAGGCCGTGCACGGTCACCGTGAGGTCGACCTTCGCGGTGTTTTCCGCCGGGTTGGTGGTCAAGGTCATGCCGGCGATGCTGATGTGCTCGTCCGCCAGCACGCCGGACACGTCGCGCGCGAGCCCCTTGCGGTCGAAAGCGTGAATCACGATCGCCGCCGGGAAGGTGCGCTCCGGCGAGCCTCGGCCCCAGTCCACGGCCAGCACGCGCTGCGGCTGCGCGTCGCGCATGCGCAGCAGGTTGGCGCAGTCCGCGCGATGGATGCTCACGCCGCGCCCGAGCGTGATGTAGCCGGCGATGGGTTCGGGCGGCACCGGCCGGCAGCACCTCGCGATGGTGCTGAGCAGGTCGCCGACGCCGTCGACCGTCATGCCGCTCGGCTGGCCCGTCGCCGCGGGCTTCAGGGTCTTCGGCTTCGGCGGCTCGTGCTCGCGCAGGCGTCGATGCACGGCGCCGGCCACCTGCGCCAGCGTCAGTTCGCCTTCGCCGAGGCCGATGTACAGCGCGTCCAGGTTCGGCAGGCCCAGTTCGGCCAGGATCTCCGGCAGCGGCGGGGCGCGCACGCCCAGGCGGTCGAGTTCGCGCTCGAGCATCTCGCGGCCCTGCTCGCGGTTCTGCCCTTCGTCGAGCTTGCGGAACCAGCTGCGCACCTTGGCGCGATTGCGCTGCGACGCCAGGAACCCGAGCGACGGCACCAGCCAGTCGCGGCTCGGGTTCGGCTGCTTGCCGGTGATGATCTCGACGCTGTCGCCGTTCGCGAGCCGGTGGTCGAGCGACACCATGCGGCCGTTGACCCGCGCGCCCCGGCAGCGATGCCCGAGGTTGGTGTGCACGTGATAGGCGAAGTCGAGCGGCGTGGCGCCTCTGCGGCAGGTCCACGACCTCGCCACGCGGGCTCAGCGCGTAGACGCGGTCCTCGAACAGCTCGGCCTGCAGGCCGTCGAGCAGGTCGGGCTCGGCGCCGGTGCGGGCCGCGGGCTCGAGCAGCTGGCGCAGCCAGTTGATCTTCTGCTGGAAGCTCGCCTCGGCCTTGCGTCCTTCCTTGTACTGCCAGTGGGCCGCGACGCCGAGCTCGGCGTGCTCGTGCATCTCGCGGGTGCGGATCTGCACCTCGAGCGGCAGGCGCGCGGGCCCGACCACCGCGGTGTGCAGCGAGCGATAGTTGTTCTCCTTGGGCGTGGCGATGTAGTCGTCGAACTCGCCGGGGATGTAGGGCCACAGGCTGTGCACCAGGCCGAGCGCCGCGTAGCAGTCGGCGATGCTCTCGACCTGGATGCGCACCGCGAGCACGTCCATCACCTGCTCGAACGCGAGGCCCTTGCGCTGCATCTTGCGCCAGATGCTGTAGATGTGCTTCGGCCGGCCGGTGATCTCGCCGTGGACGCCCGCCTTGTCGAGTTCACGCGCCAGGTCGCGGCGCACGTCCTCGATGTAGCGCTCGCGCTCGCCGCGCTTGGTGCGCAGCCAGCCGGCGATGCGCTTGTAGTCGTCGGGCTGGCTGAAGCGGAAGGCGAGGTCCTCGAGTTCCCACTTCACGTGCCAGATCCCGAGGCGATTGGCGAGCGGCGCGTAGATCTCGCGGGTCTCGAGCGCCGCGCGCTGCTGCTCCTCGAGCGGGGCGTCCTTCAGGTGCCGCAGCTTCACCAGCTGCTCGGCCAGGCGCAGCAGCACCAGCCGCACGTCGGAGGCGAGCGACAGCAGCAGCTTGCGCAGGCCTTCGGCCTGGGCGGGCTTCAGCGACTCACCTGGGTTCCAGCCCGCCGGGATGCCACTGTCCGCAATGCGCTGCAGTTCGCGCGCCAGTCGCACGGCCCCGTCACCGAACACGGCGGCTGTCCGTTCGGCGTCCTGCTCGACCGCAGCGAGGCAGGGCACGAGCAGCCCCGCGAGCAGCAACGGGTCGTCGGCTTGCAGCTGCGCCAGCACGCCGGCGAGCTCGAGGCTGCGCTCCACGTCCTCCGCCGGCGCAGCGACGCGCAGCAAGGCCGCGGCGGCCTGCACCGGCGGCGACTGTCGGTCGATGTCGAACTCGGCGTGTTTCACGGCGTCGGGTATGATAGCGCGACGTAATTCCGGATCCCGTGGGGTGCGAGCTTGCCCAGGCTGAATCGCAGTGGCCGGCGCTGGGCGCTCATGCCGCGGCCGACGACGACGCGTGGCGGCTCGGTCCGCATCCTTGGCCTCGACCCCGGCTCGCAGGCGACCGGCTTCGGCGTCATCGACTGGGTGGCGGGCGACGCACGCTACGTCGTGAGCGGCGCCATCCGTACCAGCGGGGCGGAATTCCCCCCGCGGCTGCGACAGATCTACGAGGGTGTGCTCGAGTTGATGCGTGAATACGTGCCGGGCGAGGTCGCCATCGAGCGCGTGTTCATGCATCGCAACGCCGACAGCGCGCTCAAGCTCGGCCAGGCGCGCGGCGCGGCGCTGTGTGCCGTGTTCTCCGGCGATCCGGAGGTGTTCGAATACGCGCCGCGCGAAGTCAAGCTCGCAGTCGTGGGGCAGGGCGGAGCGCCGAAGGAGCAGGTGCAATTGATGGTGCGGACGCTGCTCAAGCTGCAGGGCGAACTCGGCGCCGACGCGGCCGACGCGATCGGCATCGCCCTGTGCCACGCGTATTCGCGCGAGATGCGCCTGGCGGTGGGCAGCGCGGGGACGCGGGCGTGATCGGCTTCCTGCGCGGCCGCCTGGCGGCCAAGCACCCGCCGCAGCTGGTGATCGACGTCGGCGGCGTCGGTTACGAACTCGAGGCGCCGATGTCCACGTTCTACGGCCTGCCGGCGCTGGGCGCCGAGGTGCAGTTGCACACCCACCTGGTGGTGCGCGAGGACGCGCACGTGCTGTTCGGCTTCGGCACCGAGCGCGAACGCAGCCTGTTCCGTGAGCTGATCAAGGTCTCGGGCGTCGGGCCGCGGATCGCGCTGGCCATCCTGTCCGGCGTCACGGTGGACCAGTTCCACCGCTGTATCGAGGCACAGGACGTTGCCTCGCTGGTGCGCGTGCCGGGCATCGGCCGCAAGACGGCTGAGCGGCTGGTGATCGAGATGCGCGACCGCCTCAAGGCGCTGGCCGGGCCGGATTTCGTTCCGGGCGGCCCGCCGGCCACGGGGCCCGCCGGTGCGCAGGCCGAGGCGTTCGCGGCACTGGTCGCGCTGGGCTACAAGCCGCCGGAGGTCACGCGGCTGCTGCAGAAAGTCGATCCGGCGGTGACCTCGACCGAGGAACTCATCCGCCACGCGCTGCGTGCCGCGGCATCGTGACGGGACGGAACGCGCCATGATCGAGCAGGACCGCGTCATTGCCACTGGCAGCCAGCGCGAGGACGAAACCTACGACCGCGCGGTGCGGCCGAAGACGCTCGCCGACTACGTCGGCCAGCCGGCCGTCAAGGCGCAGCTGGAGATCTTCATCACCGCGGCCCGCCAGCGCCGCGACGCGCTGGACCACGTGCTGATCTTCGGCCCGCCGGGCCTCGGCAAGACCACGCTCGCTCATGTCATTGCGAACGAGCTGGGGGCCGGCTTCAAGCAGACCTCCGGCCCGGTGCTCGAGCGCCCGGGCGACCTGGCGGCGCTGCTCACCAACCTGCAGGCGAACGAGGTGCTGTTCGTCGACGAGATCCATCGGCTGAGCCCGGTGGTCGAGGAAATCCTCTACCCGGCGCTGGAGGACTTCCAGCTCGACATCATGATCGGCGAGGGCCCGGGCGCGCGCTCGATCAAGATCGACCTGCCGCCGTTCACGCTGGTCGGCGCCACCACGCGCGCCGGCCTGCTGACCTCGCCGCTGCGCGACCGCTTCGGCATCGTGCAGCGGCTCGAGTTCTATGGCCACGACGACCTGCAGCGCATCGTCGAGCGCTCGGCGCGCATCCTCGGCGTGCCGGTCGACGCGGCGGGGGCCGCGCGCATCGCCGAGCGTTCGCGCGGCACGCCACGCATCGCCAATCGCCTGCTGCGTCGCGTGCGCGATTTCGCCGAGGTGAAGGCCCAGGGCCACGTCACCGAGTCCGTGGCGCAGGCCGCGCTCGACCTGCTCGACGTGGACCCGCAGGGCTTCGACCCGATGGACCGGCGCCTGATGCTGACCATCATCGAGAAGTTCGACGGTGGCCCGGTCGGCGTGGACTCGCTCGCCGCGGCACTCGGCGAGGAGCGCGGCACCATCGAGGACGTGATCGAGCCGTTCCTGATCCAGCAGGGCTTCATCATGCGCACCGCGCGCGGCCGCGTCGCCACGCGCAACGCCTACCTGCATTTCGGCCTGGCGCCGCCCGCGATCGAGCGCGCCGGCAACCTGGGCCTGTTCGACGCCTGAGGACGCTTCATGATCGGTGACCATTCCGCACTCGACCTGATCCTGCAGGCCAGCCTGATCGTGCAGTTCGTGATGGCGCTGCTGGTGGGCGCGTCGGTCGTCTCCTGGGCGATCATCTTGCGCAAGCGCAAGCTGGTCGAAGCCGAGCGCCTGGCGGCGGACCGCTTCGAGGAGCAGTTCTGGTCGGGCGGCGACCTCGCGGCGCTGTACAAGTCGCTGGAGGCGGGCGCGCCGACCGGCATGGCCGGCGTGTTCGTCGCGGGCTTCCGCGAGTTCTCTCGGCTGCGCAAGCAGGTGGGCATTGGCGGCGCACCGTTGCTCGAGGGCTCGCGGCGCGCGATGCGCGTGGCGCAGTTGCGCGAGACCGACCGGCTGGAGCAGAACCTGTCGACGCTCGCGACCATCGGCTCGACCAGCCCGTATGTCGGCCTGTTCGGCACGGTGTGGGGCATCATGAGCGCGTTCCAGGGGCTCGGGAACGTGCAGCAGGCGACGCTCGCGATGGTCGCACCGGGCATCGCCGAGGCGCTGATTGCCACGGCGATGGGCCTGTTCGCGGCCATCCCGGCGGTGGTGGCGTTCAACCGCTTCGCCGACCAGGTGGGCCGCCTCGAGCTGCGCTACGACGCGTTCATGGAGGAGTTCTCCACCATCCTGCAGCGGCACGCGGGGCAGCCGGGCTAGGCCATGGAACCGATGAGGCGCAATCGCGGGCGGCGGCTGATGGGCGAGATCAACGTCGTGCCGTACATCGACGTGATGCTGGTGTTGTTGATCATCTTCATGGTCACGGCGCCGATGCTGAGCGCAGGCATCCAGGTAGACCTGCCGAAAGCCGCGGCCGAGCCGCTGCCGTCGGACAAGGACCCGCTGGTGCTGAGTGTCGACGTCGACGGCGACATGTACCTCAACATCGGCGATCCGAAGGTCGCACTGCAGCCGGCGGAGGTGCTGGAACTGGCCGCTGCGGTGCTGCGCCGGGAACCTGAGCGTCCCGTGCTGGTCAAGGCAGACAGGACAGTCGCATACGGGCGGGTCGTGGAAGGCATGTCGCTGCTGCAGCAAGCCGGGGCGCAGAAGGTGGGATTTGCCACCGAATCCCCGGCGCCGGAACCGCGCCAGAGCGGGAAGCGCTGAGCGATGCAGGGCTTTTTCCACGAGCACCTGCGGCCGCTGGCGGGCTCCGCGGCGCTGCACCTGGCGCTGGTGGGCGTGCTGGCGCTGGCCGCGCTGCGCTGGTCGACGGCGCAACCGCCCGTCGAGCTGGCCATCGAGGGCTATTTCGTGGACGGTCCGGTGGCGACCAGGCGTCTGCCGGATCCGCGCGCGACACCCGCGCCGACGACGCCTGCGCCGGCGGTTGCCCAAGAGGCTGCCGAGTTGCCGCCGCCGCCCAAGCCGGTCGCGGAACCGCCGCAGGAGCGGAAGATCGAGGACGTCGCTGCGGCGGAACGCGCAGCCGAGACCGCACGGGAGCGCAAGCAGGTCGAGGAGCGTGCCGTGGCCGAGCGCGAGGCCCAGCAGGCGAAGGAACAGGCGGCCGCGCAGCAGCGCCAGGCCGAGGCGGCCGAGCGCAAGCGCGCGAACGAGGCCGAGTTGAAGCGCAAGGCGGCCGAGGACTCGGAACGCAAGCAGGCTGAGGCGACAGAGGCGAAGCGCAAGGCCGACGAGCAGGCGCAGGCCGAGCGTGATACCAAGCTCAAGTCCGAGCGCGAGGCGGCCCTGCAGCGCGCGCTGGCCGAGGAAGAGGAGGGTGCCGCGGTGGCCCGCTCCGGCGTGGTCGACGAATACCGCGCCCTGCTGGTGCAGACCATCGAGCGCAACTGGATGCGACCGCCCTCGGCCCGCGCCGGCCTGCAGTGCACGCTGTACGTGACGCAGGCGCCAGGCGGGACCGTGGTGGACGTGAAGCTCGGCGCCTGCAACGGTGACCAGGCCGTGCGCGAGTCGATCACCACGGCGGTGTATCGTGCTTCGCCGCTGCCGGCGCCGCGCGACCCGCGCGCCTTCGAGCGCCGCCTCGAGATCGTGTTCAAGCCGACGGAGTAGATGATGCTGCCAGTTGTTCGAGCGTTCCGGACCCAGTCTTGCGGCCTGGCTGGCGGCGGCTGCACTGCTGCTCGTCGCCCTGCCGAGCCAGGCGCAGCTGCGCCTCGACATCACCCAGGGCGTGCGCGACGCGGTCCCGATCGCGGTGGTGCCGTTCGGCGGCCAGGCCGAGGGAGCCGCGACCGACGTGGCGGCGGTGATCGCCAACGACCTGCGCATGAGCGGTCGTTTCGCGCCGCTCGAGCGGCGCGACATGGTGGCGCGCCCCACCGCCGGCAGCGAGATCCGCTTCGAGGACTGGCGGCTGCTGCGTGCCGACTTCATCGTGGTCGGGCGCGTCGAGGCCGACGCCGTGAGCTTCGAGCTGCACAACGTGCGCACCGGCGCCTCGCTGCTCAACCAGCGGCTGCCGCTCGGCGCGGGCGGACAGCGTGCCACCGCGCACCGCATCGCCGACCTGATCTTCGAGCGGCTCACCGGCATCCCGGGTGCGTTCGCTACACGTATCGCTTACGTAGCGGTCGACGGCAAGCCGCCGGCGCAGCGCTACCGCCTGATCGTCGCGGACGCCGACGGCTACAACCCGCGCACCATCCTCGAGTCGCGCGAGCCGATCATGTCGCCCGCGTGGTCGCCGGATGGCCAGGACCTCGCGTACGTGTCATTCGAGAGCAAGGTGTCGGCGATCTACGTGCAGCGGCTCGCCTCGGGTGAGCGCCGGCGAGTATCGGCCCGTGCCGGCATCAACGGCGCGCCGGCCTGGTCGCCGGACGGCCGCAAGCTGGCGGTCACCCTCTCGCGCGAAGGCAACCTCGACATCTACACGCTCGAGCTCGCCACACAGGCGCTGACCCGGGTCACCTCCGACGAGGCGATCGACACCGAGCCCGAATGGTCCCGCGACGGCCAGAGCCTCTATTTCACGTCGGACCGCGCCGGCAGCGCGCAGGTCTATCGCGTGGCGCTCGGCGAGGCCCGGCAGGCCGAGCGCATCACCTTCACCAACAGCTACAACGCGCGGCCGCGCCTGTCGCCGGACGGCCAGGAACTGCTGCTGGTCACGCTCGATCGCGGTGGCTACCGCATCGGCGTGCTGAACCTGCAGTCGCGCAACCTGCGGGTGATCACCAATGCCCGCCAGGACGAGTCGCCGAGCTTCGCGCCGAACGGCGCGCTGGTGATCTACGCCACGCGCGAGGGCAGTCGCGGCTCGCTGGCGATCGCCTCGGCGGACGGACTGTTCCAGCAGCGCCTCAGCTCCGACCAGGGCGACGTGCGCGAGCCGGCGTGGCAGCCGTTCGGGCCCCGCGGGTGATCCGCGGGTCCGGTTATGGTACAAGGCGCGCAGTTTTTTGCCGGGAGCGCGTGGGTGCGCCTGGGCCCTTTTCAGGAGTGATGCAATGATGAAGCGAATGCAGGTTCTGGCCGTGGCGGTCCTGGTCCTCGGACTGGCGGCGTGCCAGAAGCCCATCAAGCCCGACGAGACCGCGGCGCCGCCGGTCGATACCAGCGCGGCCACCAGCGCCGGGCTGGACGGCGAGGCGGCTGCCGGCGCTGGCACCTCGACCACGGCCTCGAGCCTCACGCCGCAGCAGCAGGCGCTTGCCGACCTGAAGAGCAAGAGCGTCGTGTACTTCGACTTCGACAGCAGCGAAATCAGCCCGCAGTACGTCCAGGTCGTGGCGGCGCACGCGGCCTACCTCGTGAAGTTCCCGACCGCGCGCGTGCGCCTCGAGGGTCACACCGACGAGCGCGGCTCGCGCGAGTACAACATCGGCCTCGGCGAGCGCCGCGCGCAGACGGTGCGCCGCGCGCTGATGGTGCAGGGCGTGGCCGAGGCGCAGATCACCACGGTGAGCTACGGCGAGGAACGCCCGGCCGTGGAAGGATCGGACGAGGCCGCCTTCGCGCAGAACCGGCGCGTCGAGATGGTCCACACGCAGTAGGCGAGGGTGAGTTCCATGCGCCTGGCATCGACCCTGCTCGCATCCGTCCTGCTGCTGTCGGCGGCGCTGGCCCACGCAACCGCCAGCAACAAGGAGCTGGAAGCGCGCGCGAACGAAATGGATTCGCGGCTCGCGACCGTGGAGCGCGCCAACCAGAGCCTCGTGACCATGCAGCAGCAGATTGAATCGGCGCGGGCCGAGCTGCGGACCTTGCGCGGCCAGATCGAGGAAGCCCGGCACGAACTCACGCAGCTGCAACAGCAGCAGCGGGAACTGTATGCCGACCTGGACCGGCGCCTGCTGCTGATCGAGAACGGCGCGGCGCCCACGACGCCGGCCGCGGCCGACGGCACGGCACCGACCGAGGAGTCGATCCGCGCGGCGGACGAGAGCGGCCTGTACGGCGATGCGTTCGCGGCCCTCAAGGCCGGGCGCTACCCGGAGGCGGTGCGGGGCTTCCAGCTGTACCTCACCAAGTACCCCGACGGCCCGCGCGCCGACAGCGCCGCCTACTGGCTCGGCGAGGCGAACTTCGTGCAGAAGGAATACCAGGCGGCGCTGGTGTCCTACCTGAGCGTGCTGCAGAAGTACCCGGACTCGAAGCGGGCTGGGGACGCGCAGCTCAAGGTCGGCTACTGCCAGTACGAGCTGAAAGCCTTCAAGAACGCGCGGGCCACGCTCGAAAAGGTCGTGAGCGGCTACCCGGGCACCGAGGCCGCGCGCCTTGCGACCGAGCGGCTGACGAGGATGGACGTCGAGAAGCGGTGAGCCGCCTCAAGCTCACCGAGACGTTCGTATCGATCCAGGGCGAAGCGGACGCGGTCGGCTGGCCGACGCTGTTCATCCGCCTCACCGGCTGCCCGCTGCGCTGCGTGTACTGCGACACGCAGTACGCGTTCTACGGCGGCGAGTGGCGCACCGTCGGCGAGTTGCTGCAGGTGGCCCGCGACAGCCGCGTGCGCCACGTGTGCGTCACCGGCGGCGAGCCGCTGGCGCAGAAATCCTGCCTCGAGCTGCTGGCCGCGCTGTGCGACGCCGGGTTCGCGGTGTCGCTCGAGACCAGTGGCGCGATGGACGTCGCACCGGTCGATCCGCGCGTGAGCCGCGTGGTGGACCTGAAGACGCCGGGCTCCGGCGAAGAGGGCCGCAACCGCCTGGCCAACCTCGAGCTGCTCAACGCTCACGATCAGTTGAAGGTCGTGGTGTGCTCGCGCACCGATTACGAGTGGGCGCGTGACCTGTTGCACGCACGCTCCCCGCTGCCGTGCCAGGTGCTGATGTCGCCGAGCTGGGGGCAGGTGGAGCCACGCACGCTGGCCGAGTGGATCCTCGAGGATCGGCTCGAGGTGCGCTTCCAGCTGCAGCTGCACAAGGTCCTCTGGGGCAACGAGCCGGGCCGATGACGCCATCAACTCCCGTCGATGCCGCGGTGACTTCGCGCCGACCGGCCGTGGTGCTGGTATCGGGCGGCCTCGATTCGGCCACCTGCCTCGCGATTGCTCGCGCCGAAGGCTACGCCTGCCACGCGCTGAGCTTTGCCTACGGGCAGCGGCACGAAGCGGAACTGGCCGCCGCCGCCCGGGTGGCGTCCGCGCTCGGCGCGATCGAGCACCGCGTCATGCGCATCGACCTCGCCATGTTCGGCGGATCGGCGCTGACCGATCCCGGCATCGCCGTGCCGGAGGCGCCCACCACCGGCATCCCGGTGACCTACGTGCCGGCGCGGAACACGGTGTTCCTGTCGCTGGCGCTCGCCTGGAGCGAGGTGCTCGGCGCGCACGACATCTTCATCGGCGTCAATGCCGTGGATTACTCCGGCTACCCGGACTGCCGCCCGGAATTCGTGGCGGCCTTTGAACGCATGGCCAACCTCGCGACGCGTGCCGGTGTCGAGGACGCCGTGCCGCTCAGCATCCGTGCGCCGCTGATCGCCCTCAGCAAGGCCGAGATCATCCGCCGCGGGCAGGCGCTGGGCGTGGATTACGCGCTGACCGTCTCCTGTTACCAGGCGGACGCGGAAGGCCGAGCCTGCGGGCGCTGCGATTCCTGCCGGCTGCGGCGCGAAGGCTTTGCCGCCGCCGGCATGCCCGACCCGACCCGCTATCGGTGATCGCGGGCGCGCGATCCGCTATCATGCGCGGCCTTCCCCGGGCGGGCCGTTAGCTCAGCGGTAGAGCAGCTGGCTTTTAACCAGTTGGTCGATGGTTCGATCCCATCACGGCCCACCAATTCCCGCGTTCAGCCGCGCGTGATCACCAGGTCGAACTTGAACAGCGGCGGGTCCTGCGCTCCCGACTTCACGCCCGCAATCACCACGCGGGGCCGTTCGGCCTCCGGCACGCGCTTGAGCACGAGGTCGGACTCGTTGAGTTTTTCGCCGGCGAAGTACATCTGCGTGGAGAGTTCGCGAAACCCGCGCTTCGAGACGCGAAAGTGGATGTGCGGCGTGCGGTAGCCCTTGCTTGCGTCGGGCTGGCCGTCGAGGAATGCCAGCGGGTAGGCGGCCGGCTTGATGGTGCGGAACGAATAGGCACCGGTCGCATCCGTGACGGCCTGGCCCCAGCCCTGGAAATTGGGATCGCGCGGCGCTGGATTGGGGTCGGCCGGATGCGAGTAGCGACCGTTCGCGTCGGCCTGCCAGAGATCCACCAGCGCCCCCGCGACCGGCTGGCACGCCTCGTCCAGCACCCGGCCTTGCACACGGATGACCACGCCGTCCGCGGCCCCGTCGTGGCCTGTCAGGCGCGTCAGGTCGACGTCCTTGTCCAGCTGGTCGAACACCGGGAAAAACGGGCCGCTGGTCTGCCGCGGCGTCGCACCGCAGGTCGCGGCCGCCGCCTGGCTGGGCGCCGCGAGCGCGCCCAGGGGCAATGCCAGCGTGGCGCCCAGCACCTCGCGCCGGTTGATCCGGGATCGGTCGGTTCACTTGGTTCCCCCTGCTTTTCTTGAGGTCATCGAGCGGCGGTCGTCGCGCCTCGAATATACCCTGCGCCCCCGTCCCCGGCACCCGCCAGTACCATGCGTGGTCGTGATCGGCTAGCCTTGACGGCCCGGACCAGCCCGATCGACGCCGATGACACAGACCGCGGACGTTTTCATCAGCTACTCCCGCGAGGACAAGGACCGCGTCCTCGACCTCGCGTCGCAGCTGCGCAACGCCGGGGTCAGCATCTGGATCGACCAGGGCGGGATCGACGGCGCGGCCCTGTGGGGCGAGGCCATCGTCAACGCCCTCGACAGTGCCAAGGTGCTGCTGCTGATGGTGTCGGAGTCGGCCGTGCGGTCGCACAACGTCGCCAAGGAAGTCGTGCTCGCCAGCGAGCGCAAGGGCCACATCCTGCCGGTGCTGCTCGAGCCGACCGTGATCCCGCCGAGCCTCAAGTACCCGCTCGCCGGCATCCAGCAGATCGAGTACTTCCAGGGCGACCCGGGCCAGAACCTCGAGTCGATCGTCCGGTCGCTGCAGAAGCTCGGCGTGCAGGTCGCACCGCCGCAACCGCCGGCAGCGGCCGCGGAGACCGGTGCGGCGCAATCGCCTGGTGCGGTGGCGCCGAGGCGACGGCCGGATCGAACGCGCTCGCGGTACTGCCGTTCGACAACCTCAGCCCGGATCCCGAGGCCGACTATTTCAGCGACGGGCTCACCGACGAGCTGATCGCGCGCCTGTCGCTGGTGAACGACATCGAGCTCGTCTCGCGCTGGGCCTCGATGCAGTACAAGGGGCGCAAGCAGGACATCCGCGCCGTCGGCAACGAGCTCGGCGCGCGCTACATCGTCGGCGGCAGCGTGCGTCGCTTCCAGGACTCGGTGCGCATCACCGTGCAGCTGGTCGACGTCGCGACCAACCGGCAGCTGTGGGGCAACACCTACAAGGGCAAGCTCGACGACATCTTCGACATCCAGGAGCAGGTCGCGCAGCAGATCGTCGAGGCGCTGAAGCTCAAGCTCACGTTCTCCGAGCAGGTGTCGCTGACCAAGCGCCAGACCGTCAACGCGCAGGCCTACGACCTGTACCTGCGCGGCCAGGACTACCTGTATCGGCTCACCAAGCGCAGCGTCGAGTACGCGATCCAGCTGTTCGAGAAGGCCATCGAGCTCGACCCGCGCTACGCGGCCGCGTACGCCGGCTGCTCGAGCGCCTACGGCCAGATGTACCAGTGGTTCTCGCGCGAGGAGAAGTACCGCACCAAGGCCCAGGAGCTGAGCTTCAAGGCGCTGATGTACGACAGCAACCTGCCGGAGGCCTACGCGGCCATGGGCCTGTCGTACTTCATCTGGGGCAAGTTCGACGAGGCCGCCGCGTCGAGCCGCAAGGCCATCGAGCTCGACCCGGACGACTTCATCGCCTACTGGACGCTCGGGCGCATCCATTTCTCGAGCGGCGAATACGAGCAGGCGCTGGCGCAGTTCCAGCGCGTGATCGACATCAAGCCGGGCTTCTATGCCGCCTACGCCGACCTCGCGCAGACCTACGAGAACCTGAAGCAACGGGCCGAGGCCGACGCGGCGGAGAACCGCCTGCTCGAGCTGCTGCCGAACTACCTGCTGCAGAACCCGGACGACGCCCGGGCGCGGATCTTCTACGCGTCGTCGCTCGCCAAGCTGGGCCGCAAGGACGAAGCCATCCGCGAGGGTGCGATGGCGGTGGAACTGAGTCCGGGCGATCCGATGATGCTCTACAACTGCGCGTGCCTGTATGCCACGCTGCGGGAGATCGAGCAGGCACTGGCCGCACTCGAGCGGGCAGTCGCCGGCGGCTACGAGAACTTCCGCTGGCTGGCGCACGACCCGGATCTCGACGTGCTGCGCAGCGAACCGCGCTTCCTTGCGCTGATCGCCGGCCGCTGACGGCTCCGGCGCCCGCGACCCACCCCCGATTGGCATGCTGCACTGCAGCTGCAGTACCATCGCGCCGCTACAGTTTCACCTGAAACCATTTCGCCGGGGGACGACCATGGCCGATCTCTTCGACAACCCGATGGGCACCGACGGCTTCGAGTTCGTCGAGTACACCGCGCCGGACCCGGAGCTGCTGCGCTCGCTGTTCGAGCGCATGGGTTTCCCGGTCACGGCTCGCCACCGCAGCAAGAACGTCACGCTGCACCGGCAGGGCGACGTCAACTTCATCATCAACGCCGAGCCGGGCGGCTTCGGCCAGCGCTTCGCCCAGCAGCACGGTCCGTCGGCCTGCGCGATGGGATTCCGCGTCCGGGATGCTGCGGCGGCATTCAAGCGCGCGGTCGAGCTCGGTGCCACGCCGGTGCAGTCGCCGGTCGGTCCCATGGAACTCAACATCCCGGCGATCGAGGGCATCGGCGGCAGCATCATCTACCTGGTCGATCGCTACGGCGATCGCACCATCTACGACGTCGACTTCGTGCCGGTGGCGCAGCCGGTGCCTGGCGTTGCGGCGGGCCTCGCCGTCATCGACCACCTGACGCACAACGTGCAGCGCGGCCACATGGACCATTGGTCCGGCTTCTACGAGCGCCTGTTCAATTTCCGCGAGATCCGCTACTTCGACATCGAGGGCCGCAAGACCGGGCTGCTCAGCCGCGCCATGACCAGCCCCTGCGGCAAGATCCGCATCCCGATCAACGAGTCGCAGGACGACAAGTCGCAGATCGAGGAATACCTGCGCGAGTACAAGGGCGAGGGCATCCAGCACATCGCGCTCTCGACCGAAGACATCTACGCCACGGTCGACCAGCTGCGTCGCAACGGCATCGAGTTCCAGGACACGCCCGACACCTACTACGAGGGCGTCAATGCCCGCGTCACCGGGCACCGCGAGTCGCTCGACGAGCTGGCCCGCCGCCGGATCCTGATCGACGGCAGCGCCGCGGACGGCATCCTGCTGCAGATCTTCACGAAGAACGTGATCGGCCCGATCTTCTTCGAGATCATCCAGCGCAAGGGCAACGAGGGCTTCGGCGAAGGCAATTTCCGCGCGCTGTTCGAGTCGATCGAGCTCGACCAGGAACGGCGGGGCGTGATCTAGGAAGCGGATAGCGGATAGCGGATAGCGGATAGGGAAGAGGGGACGGTGGTGAAGAGATACATTCCGGTGTCGCGGGTCGAGGGTACGGCGTCGCGGCAGGCGCATTGCGACCTGCCGGAGGGCACCTACGAGCGCGAGATGAGCAAGGAAGGGTTCTTCGGCCCGGCGGCCTTCTTCCATCACCGTCACCCGCCGACCGGCTGGACCGACTTCACCGGGCCGCTGCAGCCGCGCGCGTTCGACCTCGCGAAGTTGCCGGCGGGCGCCGAAGGCCCGTGGGCGGCGCACGAGGTGCTGGTCAATGCGCACTGCCGCATCCGCTACTGGCGCCTGGCGGGCAACATGCCGCGCCTCGCCCGCAACGCGGACGGTGACGAGCTGCTGTTCATCCACGCGGGGCAGGGCGAGCTCTACTGTGACTTCGGCCGCCTGGCCATCGAAGCGGGCGACTACGTGGTGCTGCCGCGCGGCACCCTGTGGCGCATCGCGACCGCGGCACCGCTCGACGTGCTGCTGGTCGAGGCGACCAATTCCAGTTACGCGCTGCCGGACAAGGGCCTGGTCGGTAACCACGCGATCTTCGATCCGGCGCTGCTCGACACGCCACGGATCGACGCCGCATTCCTCGCGCAGCAGGCCGACGACGGCCCGTGGCAGGTGGAGGTGAAGCGGCGCAACGCGCTGTCGCTGATCACCTATCCGTTCAACCCGCTCGACGCGATCGGCTGGCACGGCGAGCTGTCGGTGGTGCGCATCAACGTGCGCGACCTGCGGCCGCTGATGAGCCATCGCTACCACCTGCCGCCGTCGGCGCACACGACCTTCGTCGCCAACCGTTTCGTGGTCTGCACCTTCGCGCCGCGGCCGTTCGAGACCGACCCGGGCGCGCTCAAGGTGCCGTTCTTCCACAACAACGACGACTACGACGAGGTGCTGTTCTATCACGCGGGCGATTTCTTCAGCCGCGACAACATCCATCCCGGCATGCTGACCTTCCATCCGGGCGGCTTCACGCACGGGCCGCATCCGAAGGCACTGACGCGCATGTTCACGCAGCCCAAGCCGGCGACCGACGAATACGCAGTGATGATCGACACCCGCGACGCGCTCGAGGCCGGCAGCGGCGCGGCGGCCGTCGAATGGACGGGCTACGTCGACAGCTGGAAGGGCCGGCCGTGAAGTTCGCCTCGCTCAGGAACGGCACCCGCGACGGCCAGTTGCTCGTCGTGAGCCGCGACCTCGCGCGCGCGCTGCCGGTACCGCACATCGCGCCGACCCTGCAGGCCGCGCTCGACGACTGGTCGCGGCTGGCGCCGCGGCTCGAGCAGGCCGCGCAGGATCTCGAGGATGGTCGCGCCCCGGGCAGCTTTCCGTTCCAGGCGACGCAGGTGCTGGCGCCGCTGCCGCGCGCCCATCACTGGGTGGACGGCTCCGCGTACGTCAACCACGTCGAGCTGGTGCGCAAGGCCCGTGGCGTCGAGATGCCGCCGAGCTTCTGGACCGACCCGCTGGTCTACCAGGGCGGGTCCGACGACTTCCTGCCGCCGACCGCCGACGTGCCGGTGGCGAGCGAGGAATTCGGCATCGACCTCGAGGCCGAGGTCGCGGTGGTCACCGACGACGTGCCGATGGGCACCGGCTCGGCCGAGGCGCGCCGCCACATCCGGCTGGTGATGCTGGTGAACGACTGGTCGCTGCGCAACCTCATTCCCGCCGAGCTGGCCAAGGGCTTCGGCTTCTACCAGTCGAAGCCGGCCACGTCGTTCTCGCCGGTGGCGGTGACGCCGGACGAACTCGGCGACGCGTGGGACGGCGGCAAGGTCGCGCTGCCGCTGGTGTCGCACGTCAACGGCGAGCTGTTCGGCCGGCCCGAGGCGGGCGTCGACATGACTTTCGACTTTCCGCGCCTGATCGAGCACGTCACCCGGACGCGCCGCCTCGGCGCGGGTGCGATCGTGGGTTCCGGCACCGTTTCGAACTATGATCGCTCACGCGGTTCATCGTGCCTCGCCGAGCGCCGCATGCTCGAGCAGGTCGAGCAAGGCCGCGCGATCACGCCGTTCCTGCGCTTCGGGGACCGGGTGCGCATCGAGATGTTCGACCGCGATGGCCGGAGCATCTTCGGGGCGATCGACCAGCAGGTCGTGCCGGCGCGCTGAGCAGGCAACGGGGGCAGGATGAGAGGCGACATGTTCGGCAGGCTGGAGGCGCTACCGCCCGACCCGATCCTCGGGGTGACGGCGGCGTTTCGCCGTGACCCGGAGCCGTCGAAAGTCGACCTCGGTGTCGGCGTGTATCGCGACGACGCCGGACTGACGCCGGTGCCGGCCGCCGTGCGCGAAGCAGAGCGTCGTGTGCTCGCTGAACAGACCAGCAAGACGTACGTGGGGCCGGCGGGCAACGCCGAGTTCAACGAGCGCATCGTCGCGTTGGCCCTGGGCCCGCAGTGCGCTGCGCTGCTTGAGCGCACGGCCACCATCCAGACGGTGGGCGGTTGCGGTGCGTTGCGCATGGGTGCCGAGCTGCTGCATGTCGCGGCCCCCACGACCGTGGTGCACGTCAGCGATCCGACCTGGGCCAACCACGAACCGTTGCTCGGCAATTCCGGCCTCGCGCTGGCGCGTTATCCGTATTACGACGCACCTCGCCGCGCGGTCGCGTTCGAGCAGATGCTCGAGCACCTCGGTCGACTGCCGGCAGGCGAGGTGGTGCTGTTGCACGCCTGCTGCCACAACCCGACCGGCGTGGATCTCGACCCGGCGCAATGGAACGCGGTCGCCGACGTGCTCGAGCAGCGCAGCCTGGTGCCATTCGTGGACCTCGCCTACCAGGGCTTCGGCGACGACCTCGACGCTGATGCGGCCGGGCTGCGGCTGCTCGCCGACCGCCTGCCGACGCTGCTGCTGGCGATCTCGTGCTCGAAGAACTTCGGCCTGTACCGGGAGCGGGCGGGCGCCCTGGCCGTGATCGCGCCGGACGCTGCCACGGCACGGGTGATCGCCACCCACCAGGCGCGCATCGGCCGGCGCATGTACTCGATGCCTCCCGACCATGGGGCCGCCGTCGCCGCGCGTGTGCTCGGCGACGACGACCTGCGGCAGCGGTGGCGCGCCGAACTCGCCGCCATGGTCGCGCGCATCAAGTCGCTGCGTGCGCTGCTGGCCGGTTGCCTCGCGGCCCGCCGTCCCGATCGCGATTTCGGCTGGCTCACCCAGCAGCGCGGCATGTTCTCGCTGCTCGGTCTCGCGCCGGCGGCGGTGGCGGCGCTCGCCGGCGAGGAGCACGTCTATACGCCGCCGGACGGGCGCATCAACCTCGCCGGCGTCAGCGACAGCAACGTCGACCGCGTCGCCGACGCGATCGTGCGGGTGCTCGACCGGACCTGAAGGCCGGCGCGCGCCGCGGACTAGCAGGCGCGCAACCCTTGCTATAGAATCCGCGCCTCGGGAAACCCCGGGTCCGCGCTAAGTCGTTGATCCGACGGTGTCCCGGCCGAGCAGGCGGGCCCGAAGGTTCGGGGGTTCGCCGCTGCGGCGGGAGATTCGCCAGAGAAATCCCCCGAGTGGGGATTTTTCATTTGCGGGGACGGCAGCCGAAGGGCCCGTCCGACGCGAAGGAACGAATGGGCCGCCGGCCCATTTTTTGTTTCTGGCAGCGGGAGGGACGCTTTCGATGCTCAGGGACGCCTTGGTGGCGCTGCTCGCGCCGCTGGTCGAGGGACTCGGGTACGAGTTGTGGGAGCTGGAGTACGCGCCAGGGCGCGGCAACGGCTTCCTGCGCCTGTATATCGATGCGCCGGCCGGCATCTCGCTCGACGACTGCGAGCGGGTGAGCCGCGCGGTGAGCGAGGTGCTCGACGCCGAGGACCCGGTGCCGGGGCAGTACACGCTCGAGGTGTCCTCGCCCGGGCTCGAACGGCCGCTGCGGACCGAGGCGCAGTTCGCGCGCTACGTCGGCGCGACGGTGTTCGTCGAGCTGGCGCAGCCGCTCGACGGGCGGCGCAAGTTCAAGGGCGCGCTGGTCGCGGCCGGCGCGGGCACGGTGATGGTGGACATGGACGGCAGGCGCTGGGCGCTGCCGGTGGCTGGCATACGCAAGGCGCACCTGGCGCCGGAAGCTTGATCCCCGCGCAGCGGGAGGACGCGAGATGAACAAAGAAATCCTGATGGTCGTGGACGCGGTCTCCAACGAGAAGGGCGTCGACAAGGAAATCATCTTCGAGGCGCTCGAAGCCGCGCTCGCGTCCGCCACGCGCAAGAAGTACGGCGAGGAAATCGACGTGCGCGTCGCGATCAACCGCAAGACGGGGGACTACGACACGTTCCGCCGCTGGAAGGTGTTTGCCGACGACTCCACCGAGCTCGAGTTCCCCGACAAGGAGCTGCGCTTCGAGGACGCGCTCGACATGGAGCCCGACGCCGAGATCGGCGGGTACGTCGAGACGCCGCTCGAGTCGGTCGCCTTCGGCCGCATCGCCGCGCAGACCGCCAAGCAGGTCATCGTGCAGAAGGTGCGCGAGGCCGAGCGCGCCCAGGTCGTGGAGCAGTACAAGAGCCGCATCGGCACGCTGGTCTCGGGCATCGTCAAGCGCGTGGACCGCAACGGCATCTTCGTCGACCTCGGCGGCAATGCCGAGGGCTTCATCCCGCGCGAATCGATGATCCCGCGCGAGCCGGTGCGCACCCAGGACCGCATCAAGGCCTTCCTCAAGGACGTGCGCTCCGAGCCGCGCGGCCCGCAGCTGTTCCTGAGCCGCACCGCTCCCGAGTTCCTGATCGAGTTGTTCAAGCTCGAGGTGCCCGAGGTGGGCCAGGGCCTGATCAACATCCTGGGCGCCGCGCGCGATTCGGGCGCCCGCGCCAAGATCGCGGTGCGCTCCAACGACCCGCGCATCGATCCGGTCGGCGCCTGCGTCGGCATGCGCGGTTCGCGCGTGCAGGCGGTGTCGAACGAGATCGCCGGCGAGCGCGTCGACATCATCCCGTTCGACGACAACCCGGCGCAGTTCGTCATCAACGCCATGGCCCCGGCCGAGGTGAGCTCGATCGTCGTCGACGAGGAAGCGCACAGCATGGACATCGCCGTGGCTGAGGAAAAGCTGTCGCAGGCGATCGGCCGCGGCGGCCAGAACATCCGCCTCGCGAGCGAGCTCACCGGCTGGCGCCTCAACATCATGAGCGAGCAGGCCGCGGAGGAGAAGAGCGAGGTGGAGCAGCGCACGCTGCGCGAGCTGTTCATGAAGCAGCTCGACGTCGACGAGGACGTGGCCGCGATCCTGGTGGGCGAGGGCTTCTCGAGCATCGAGGAGATCGCCTACGTGCCGCAGTCGGAGCTGGTCGGCATCGAGGAGTTCGACGAAGGCATCGTGCAGGAGCTGCGCAACCGCGCCCGCGACGTGCTGCTCACGCAGGCCATCGCGAGCGAAGAGACGATCGAGGGAGCCGCGCCGAGCGACGACCTGCTCGACGTCGAGGGCATGGACGCCGAGCTCGCCGCCGAGCTTGCGCGCCACGGCATCCACACCCGCGAGGAGCTCGCCGAGCAGGCCGTCGACGACCTCGCCGAGATCCCCAACCTCGACCCGCAGCGCGCCGGCGAGCTGATCCTCGCTGCGCGCAAGCACTGGTTCGAGCAGGCCGAGCAGGCCTGACCGGAGGTCCCCATGGCGGAAGTCACAGTCAGCCAGTTTGCCGAGGTGCTCAAGGTCCCCGTGGACCGGCTGCTCCTGCAGCTCGACGAGGCCGGCATCAAGGTGCAGGGCGCCGACGACATCATCAGCGACGAGGCCAAGATGGAGTTGCTCACGCACCTGCGCCGCGCGCACGGTCGCGTCGAGGACGCCGCCGCGCCGCGCAAGATCACCCTGAAGCGCAAGGCGCAGGAGCAGATCAAGGTCGCCTCCGTGCAGGGTCGCGCCCGCACGGTCAACGTCGAGGTGCGCGCCAAGAAGACCTACCTGAACCGCACGGTGCTCGAGGAAGAGCAGCGCCAGCGGCAGGAAGAGATCGACCGCGTGCGCCAGGCCGAGGAGGCGCAGCGTCTCGACGCGGAGCGCCGCGAAAACGAGCAGCGCGACGCCGAGCGTCGCGAGCGCGAGCGGATCGAGGCCGAGGAGCGTAGCCGCGTCGACGCCGAGGCACGGTCGCGTGCCGAGGCCGAGGAAGCCCGCCAGACCGAGCAGCGCGAACGCGAGCGCACCGAGCGTGAACGGGCCGACGGCGAGCGCCGCGTGGCGGAGCCGGCCAAGCGCCGGTCGCGCCGCCGCGCGGTCCGCGCGCCCGAGCCCGCCGTGGAGCGCAAGGGCGCCCCCACCAAGTACGGTCGCCAGGAACTGCACGTCACTTCGGACGCCAGCGCCCGCTTCAAGAAGAAGCAGATGCAGAGCCGCAGCCGGCGCCACGTGTCGGTGAGCGTCGAGTCGCGCGGCGGCGTGTTCGCGCAGCCGACGGCCCCCGTCAAGCGCGACGTGCAGCTCCCCGAGACGATCACGGTCGGCGAGCTGGCGAACCGCATGGCGGTCAAGGCCAACGAGGTCATCAAGACGATGATGAAGATGGGCGTGATGGCCACCATCAACCAGCCCATCGACCAGGACACCGCGCAGCTGGTGGTCGAGGAATTCGGCCACACGGCCGTGCGCCACAGGGAAGACGTGCTCGAGGACCAGATCAAGGCGCAGGGCGGCGAGCTCGAGGCGCTGCCGCGGCCGCCGGTCGTGACCATCATGGGCCACGTCGACCACGGCAAGACCTCGCTGCTCGACTACATCCGCCGCACCAAGGTCGCGGCGGGCGAGGCGGGCGGCATCACCCAGCACATCGGCGCCTACCAGGTGGAGACGCCGAAGGGCCTGATCACGTTCATCGACACTCCGGGCCACGCGGCGTTCACCGCGATGCGTGCCCGTGGCGCGCACGTCACCGACATCGTCGTGCTGGTGGTCGCTGCCGACGACGGCGTCATGCCGCAGACGATCGAGGCGGTCCAGCACGCGCGCGCGGCCAAGGTGGCGCTGGTCGTCGCGGTCAACAAGATCGACAAGTACGGCGCCGAGCCCGACCGGGTGCGCAACGAGTTGCTGAAGCAGGAGGTCGTGCCGGAGGAACTCGGCGGCGACACGATGTTCGTCAACGTCTCGGCCCACACTGGCGAGGGCATCGACAAGCTGCTCGAGTCCATCCTGCTGCAGGCCGAGGTGCTCGACCTCAAGGCGCCGCAGGACGGCCCGGCCGTGGGCGTGGTGCTCGAGTCCAGCATCGAGAAGGGCCGCGGCGCCGTCGCCACGGTGCTCGTGAAGCGCGGCACGCTGCGCGCGGGCGACCCGATCATCGCCGGCCAGGAGTTCGGCCGCGTGCGCGCCATGTTCGACGCGGCGGGCAAGCAGGTGCAGGCGGCGGGACCGTCGCTGCCGGTCGCGGTGCTGGGCCTGTCGAACGCCCCGAACGCGGGCGACGACCTGATGGCGGTGGAGAGCGAGCGCAAGGCGCGCGAAGTCGCGCTCTATCGCCAGGGCAAGTACCGCGACGTCCGTCTCGCCAGTGCGGCGAAGAAGTCCGAGGACGTGTTCACGGCGATGGCGGAGGCGGCCGGCCAGAGCATCCAGCTGATCGTCAAGGCGGACGTGCAGGGCAGCGCCGAGGCGCTGCGCGACGCGCTCTCCAAGCTCGGCACCGACGAGGTGGGCGTCAAGGTCATCGCGAGCGGCGTCGGCGGCATCACCGAGTCGGACGTGACGCTGGCCGCGGCCTCCCGGGCCCGCATCATCGGCTTCAACGTGCGCGCCGATGCGGCGGCCCGTACGGCGCTCAAGGACAACGGCGTCGAGATCAACTACTACAGCATCATTTACGAGGCGATCGACGACATCAAGCTGGCCGTGTCCGGCATGCTCAAGCCGGAGATCAAGGAGCAGATCGTCGGCCTCGCCGAGGTGCGCGAGGTGTTCCGCTCCAGCAAGTTCGGCACGGTCGCCGGCTGCCTGGTGATCGAGGGCGTCATCAAGCGCGGCAACCCGGTGCGCGTGCTGCGCGACCACGTGGTCATCCACCAGGGCGAACTCGACTCGCTGCGCCGCTTCAAGGACGACGTGAGCGAGGTGCGCGCCGGTACCGAGTGCGGCATCGGCGTCGTGAAGTACAACGACATCCGCATCGGCGACCAGATCGAGTGCTTCGCCCGGGTCGAGGTGGCGCGCAGCGCCTGAGGCCACGATGCCGCGTGAGATCCCCAGGGCGCATCGCGTCGCCGAGCAGGTGCAGCGGACGCTCGCCGAGCTGCTGCGACGCGAGGTGCGCGACCCGCGCCTCAAGCCGGTGACCATCACGCACGTGAAGATGTCGCACGACCTGTCGCACGCCTGGGTGCACTTCGAGCTGCTCACCGGCGACTCGCACGATCCGCTGCAGCAGGAGATCCTCGACGAGGCCGCGAGCTACCTGCGCGGGCCGCTCGGGCGCGCGCTGCGGCTGCGCATCGCGCCGCACATCCATTTCCAGCCCGACGTCGAGCTCGAGCGCGGCCACCGCCTCGATGACCTGATCACGCTCGCCGTGCGCGAGGATGCCGCGCGCCACGGCGACGCTGTGCCGGAAGACGCGCCAGGCGACGACGAAGCCAAGTGACCGCGGCCACGACCGCTTCGGGCGCGGGCAACCGTCCGCGCTGGCGGGACCTGGACGGCATCGTGCTGCTCGACAAGCCGATGGGGCTGGGCTCGACACCCGCGCTGCAGCGGGTACGGCGCCTGCTGCGCGCCGCCAAGGCCGGCCATGCCGGCACCCTCGATCCGATGGCCACCGGCATGCTGCCGCTGTGTTTCGGCCAGGCGACCAAGGCCTGCGGGCAGCTGCTGGGCTCGGCCAAGGCGTATCGGGCCCGGCTCGTGCTCGGCACCGCCACCGACACCGGCGATGCGGACGGCCAGCCGGTGCGCTCCGCACCGATCCCGGCACCCGACCTCGCCCGGCTCGGCGCCGTGCTGGCCGGCCTCACTGGCAGCCGTGACCAGGTGCCGCCGATGTATTCGGCCCTGAAGCGCGACGGTCGGCCGCTGTACGAACTGGCGCGACGCGGCGAGGAGGTCGAGCGCGAGCCACGCCGCATCACCATCCAGCGCCTGGCGGTGCTGTCCTGGCAGGACGGCTGCATCGAGTTCGAGGTGGACTGTTCCAAGGGCACCTACGTGCGCGTGCTCGGCGAGGAGATCGCGGCCGGGCTCGCCACCGAGGGGCACCTCGGTGCGTTGCGCCGCCTGTGGGTCGAGCCGTTCGCGCCCGGCGCGATGGTGTCGCTCGAGGCCATCGAGGCCTGGGCCGCCGAGGGTCCCGCCGATGACCAGCGTCCGGACTGGCTGCTGCCGGTCGATGCCGCGTTTCCGGCGCTGCCGCGCATCGACCTCGACCTGCAGTCGAGCCTGCACCTGCGGCAGGGGCGAGTGCTGCCGCTCGCGATCCCGGGCGAGGCTATGCAGGGACGCGCCTACGACGTGTCGGGCCTGTTCCTGGGCCTGGTCGAAGCCGCGCCCGGCGGCGGCCTGCGCGTCGCGCGGCTGTTCGTATCCGGTGCCTCCGGCCCCCCAGCCGAAACGGCTTGAGAAATCATCGCCTTGCAGTTTAGAATGCGCGGCTCACACCAAGGTTAAGCAGGTCGAGGATTCCTTACGATGGCACTGTCCACCGAGCGCAAGGCGGAGATCGTCAGCGGCCACAGCCGCGGCACCAACGACACGGGTTCGCCCGAAGTCCAGATCGCGCTGCTCTCCGCGCGCATCAACGACCTGAGCGAGCACTTCAACGTGCACAAGAGCGACCACTCGTCGCGCCGCGGGCTGCTCAAGCTCGTCACGCAGCGCCGCAAGCTGCTCGACTTCCTGAAGGGCACCGACCTGGCGCGCTATCAGGACGTCGTAAGCAAGCTCGGCTTGCGCCGCTGACCACTTCCTCCGGCCCGCCTTGCGGGCCGGATTCGTTTCTGCTCCCCACCAAGCTTCAGCAGCACTGGACACTACCGTGACCGTCCACAAGAAAACCTTTCAGTACGGCCCGCACATCGTCACGCTCGAGACCGGCCGCATGGCCCGGCAGGCGGGCGGCGCGGTGCTCGTCTCCATGGGCGACACCTCGGTGCTCGTCACGGCCGTGGCCCGCAAGGCCGCCGACGCCAACAAGGACTTCTTCCCGCTGACGGTCAACTACGTCGAGAAGACGTACGCGGCCGGCCGCATCCCCGGCGGCTTCTTCAAGCGCGAAGGGCGTCCCACCGAGAAAGAGACGCTGACCTCGCGCCTCATCGACCGCCCGATCCGGCCGCTGTTCCCCGAGGGCTTCTTCAACGAAGTCCAGGTGGTCGCGACCGTCGTGTCGCTCGACCCCGACATCGACTCCGACATTCCGGCGCTGCTGGGCGCGTCGGCGGCGCTGGCCATTTCCGGCATCCCGTTCCGCGGCCCGATTGGCGCTGCCAAGGTGGGCTACCGTGACGGCCAGTACCTGCTGAACCCGACCGTCAAGGACCTGCAGACCTCGCAGCTCGACCTCGTCGTGGCCGGCACGGCCGACGCGGTGCTGATGGTCGAGTCGCAGGCGCAGATGCTCTCCGAGGCGGTGATGCTCGGCGCCGTGGTGTTCGGCCACGAGCAGATGCAGGTCGCCATCAAGGCGATCAAGGAACTCGCTGCGGACGCCGGCAAGCCGGCCTGGGACTGGACGCCGGCCGCCGTGCCCGCGGAACTGGTGACCGCCGTGGCTGCGCACGCTGAAGCCGCACTGGGCGAGGCGTACAAGATCACCGACAAGCAGACGCGCTATGCGCGCGTCGGCGAAATCAAGAAGGCCACCATCGAGGCGCTGGCCGGCGGCGAGTCGCCGAAGTTCGAGGCCCGCAAGGTGAACGACCAGCTCGGCATGCTCGAGTACAACCTCGTGCGCCGTCGCATCCTCGCGGGCGAGCCGCGCATCGACGGCCGCGACATGAACACGGTGCGCCAGATCACCGTGCAGACCGGCGTGCTGCCGCGCACGCACGGTTCGGCGCTGTTCACCCGTGGCGAGACGCAGGCGCTGGTCACCACCACGCTCGGCACCGGCCGCGACGCGCAGCTGATCGATGCCCTGATCGGCGAACGCAAAGAGCCGTTCATGCTGCACTACAACTTCCCGCCGTTCTGCGTCGGCGAGACGGGCATGATGGGCTCGCCGAAGCGCCGCGAGATCGGCCACGGCAACCTCGCGCGCCGCGGCGTCCTCGCCGTGATGCCGGACATGGCCACCTTCCCGTACGTGATCCGCGTGGTGTCCGAGATCCTCGAGTCGAACGGCTCGAGCTCCATGGCGTCGGTGTGCGGCACCAGCCTCGCGCTGATGGACGCCGGCGTGCCGATCAAGGCGCCGGTCGCGGGCATCGCGATGGGCCTGGTGCTCGAGGAAGGCAAGTTCGAGGTGCTGACCGACATCCTGGGCGACGAGGACCACCTCGGCGACATGGACTTCAAGGTCGCCGGCACGGCGGACGGCGTCACCGCGCTGCAGATGGACATCAAGATCGAGGGCATCACCCGCGAAATCATGCAGGTCGCCCTCGACCGCGCGCACAAGGCGCGCCTGCACATCCTCGGCGAGATGAACAAGGTGATCGCGGCGGCTCGCCCGCAGATGTCGGAGTGGGCGCCGACGATCATCACGATCAAGATCGACCCGGAGAAGATCCGCGAGGTCATCGGCAAGGGCGGCGCGGTGATCCGCGCCATCACCGAGGAGACCGGCACGACCATCGACATCGACAACGACGGCACGGTCAAGATCGCCTCGGTCAACGGTGCCGCAGGCCGCGAGGCGCTGCGCCGCGTCGAGCTGATCGTCTCCGACGTCGAAGTCGGTGCGATCTACGAGGGCAAGGTCGTGCGCCTGATGGACTTCGGCGCGTTCGTGCAGATCCTGCCCGGCAAGGACGGCCTGGTGCACATCTCGCAGATCAGCGATGAGCGCGTCGAGCGCGTCAGCGACAAGCTCAAGGAAGGCGACGTGGTGCGCGTCAAGGTGCTCGAGGTCGACCGCCAGGGCCGCGTGCGCCTGTCGATGCGCGACGTCGACGCCTGACGCCGCCGACGCCAGGGGGTAATGACCAGGGGGTAGGGGATAGTGTCGGACTACCCCCTACCCCCTGGTCATTACCCGCTTTCCTATTCCTTCTCTTTGTCCCGTCCCCACGGGCCGGGCAACCGGCTGAATACCTCTTCCTGCAGCGACTTCCAGCGCTGGTAGTTCTTCTGCGCCACGCTGGTGACGGTCTCGAGCGGGTCGATGCCGACCACGTTCTTGAAGCGGTCGCGCAGCTCGCGCTGTTCCTTGGCGAACAGCTGGATGCTCTCGTCGAGGTAGCGGCCCACGAAGTCGTGCAGGCCGCTGCCATAGCTGCGGATCACCTGCGCGAGGAAGTCGCGGCTCATCAGTGATTCGCCGGCGCCTTCCTGCTCGGCGATCACCTGCAGCAGGATGCTGCGCGTGATGTCCTGCTGGGTCTTGCGATCCAGCACCACGAAGTCGACACGCTCGACGACCAGCCGGCGGATGTCCGCCAGCGTCACGTAGCGGCTCTCGACGGTGTCGTACAGGCGCCGATTCGGGTACTTGCGGATCACGCGCTGGGCAGCGCCTTTCGGAGTGTCCGCCGCGGCCGAGCTGCGGGATTTGCGGGTCGACTTGGGCTTGGCGGTCATTCGGCGTTCCCTCTTGGTGCCGGCACGCCCCACGCGTGCGTCACTGTGTCCGTCGTCACTCCGGCGCAGCACTGTGGGCGCCAATGGCTGATGGCCCACCGCCACACCTCGTCGAGCGACGCGCGCCCGAGGCCGGCCGGCGGAGCCTGGCGCAGGAAGCCCAGCGCGGCGACGAGCTGCGCCGCCGGCGACGAGCGCGACAGGGCCGGCGCGTCTTCGGACTTCGAGAGCTTAAGCCCCGTCATACCTACTGCAATGGGTAAATGCATGTATGCCGGTCGTGGAAGCCGAAGTGCGTCCTGCAGCACGATCTGGCGCGCGGTGCTGCCGAGCAGGTCGGCGCCGCGCACCACGTCGGTAATGCCCTGCTCGGCGTCGTCGACGACCACTGCCAGCTGGTAGGCGTATGGCCCGTCGCGACGCTTCAGCACGAAGTCGCCCACCGTGCGTGCCACGTTGCTCCGCTGCAATCCCTGGACTCGGTCCACGAACTCAACGTCGCAATCGGGGGCCCGCAGGCGCAGCGCGGGTTGCGGCGGACCCGTCCCGGTCCGGGCCAGGCACTCGGGCGGGTGGAACAGCTCGTCGCCCGACGCTCGTTGCTGGTTTTCCGGCAGTGCCGTGAGCTGGGCGCGGGTACAAAAGCAGGTGCGCAGCGCGCCGCATTGCGCCAGTCGGGCGAGGGCGGATTCATAGGCGTCGGCGCGGGTGCTCTGGTCGCAGCACGGGCCCGTCCCAGTGCAGGCCGAAGTGCTCGAGCGTGCGCAGGATGTCCTCGGCGGCACCGGGTCGTTCGCGCGGCGGGTCCAGGTCCTCGATGCGGACCAGCCAGGTGCCACCGTGGGTGCGGGCGTCGAGAAAACTGCCGACGGCCGCGACCAGGGAACCGAAATGGAGCGGCCCGCTCGGGGAGGGCGCAAAACGACCGCGGTAGGTGCGGCCGTGATCAGCGGTACCAGTCGTCGCGGTCGCCGAACTGCTTTTCGCGTCGCTCACGCCGTTCCTGCGCCTCGACGCTCAGTGTCGCCACGGGACGCGCCTCGAGGCGCTTCACGCCGATCGGCTCGCCGGTCTCGAGGCAGAAGCCGTAGGAGCCGTCCTCGATGCGCTTCAGCGCCTCGTCGATCTTGCGGATCAGCTTGCGCTCACGGTCGCGGGTACGCAGCTCGAGACTGAACTCGGATTCCTGCGTGGCGCGGTCGTTCGGGTCGGGGAAGTTGGCCGCCTCGTCCTTCATGTGCAGCATGGTGCGGTCGACTTCCTGCATCAGGTCCTGCTTCCACAGCGACAGGATGTGGCGGAAATGCTCGAGCTGCTCCTTGCTCATGTACTCCTCGCCCTTGCGCGAGACGTACGGCTGTACGTTGCGCGGCCCGGCGAGCAGGCTGGCGCCAGCGTCGTAAGCGTCGGCGGCCAAATCCTTGGACTTGGGCGCCGGGGCGGCGGGGCGCTTCGCGATCGCGGGAGCCGGCCTGGCGGCGGCCGGCTTGTGCGCCGGCCGGGCAGCAGGCGCGGCGTGGCCCTTCGCCACGGCCTTGGCAGGCGCCTTCGTGGCAGCCTTGGCAGCGGGCTTGACGGACGACCTTGACGGCGGTCTTCGCGGCAGGCTGGGCCGCCGGCTTGGCGGCGGCCTTCACAGAAACTGTCTTCTTGGCCTTGGACGCCTTGGCAGACGGTTTCTTCACGGGCATTGCAGACTCCGGGGACACATCGAAGGACGCGGGATTATACAGACCGAGCGCCCGCGGTCTACCCATTCCGGCGGGGCGGCCGGGCAGGCGCGCGACCAGCCTGCGCCGGGGTCGCGCGCGGTGCTGTGAGGGGCGTCACTTTCTTTTAAACTCCGCGCTTCTCCCACCGCTCCCGTGCCTGGTGAACGATGCGCCTGACCAAGATCAAGCTGGCCGGTTTCAAGTCCTTCGTGGACCCGACCACGATCAGCTTCCCGAGCAGCCTGGTCGGCGTGGTGGGTCCCAACGGCTGCGGCAAGTCGAACATCATCGACGCCGTGCGCTGGGTCATGGGCGAGATCTCCGCCAAGCACCTGCGCGGCGACTCGATGGCCGACGTGATCTTCAACGGCTCGGGCTCGCGCAAGCCGGTGGGCCAGGCCTCGGTCGAGCTGGTGTTCGACAACTCCGACGGCAAGCTCGGCGGCGAGTACGCCGCCTACGCCGAGGTGTCGCTGAAGCGCGTCGTGTCGCGCGACGGCCAGTCGTCCTATTTCCTGAACGGCGTGCGCTGCCGCCGCAAGGACATCACGCAGCTGTTCCTGGGCACCGGCCTCGGCTCGCGCAGCTACGCGATCATCGAGCAGAACATGATTTCGCGCGTCATCGAGGCCAAGGCCGACGAGATGCGCGCATTCCTCGAGGAGGCGGCCGGCATCTCGCGCTACAAGGAGCGGCGCAAGGAGACCGAGACGCGCATCGCGCATACCCGCGAGAACCTCGCGCGGCTCTCCGACCTGCGCGACGAGGTGGAAAAGCAGCTGCGCCACCTGCAGCGGCAGGCGGCCACCGCGAGGCGCTACCAGGCGCTGAAGCAGGACGAACGGCAAGTGCACGCCGAGCTGCTCGCGCTGCGCTTGCGAGAGGTGGAGAGCGAATCCGGCGCGCGCCAGGCGATCCTCAACGAGCGCGACCTCGCGCTGCAGGCGGCGCTGGCTGAACAGCGGTCGCTCGAGGCGCAGATCGAGCACGCCCGGCAGGACCACGACGCGCGCGGCGCGGTGTTGTCCGAGGTGCAGGGTCGCTACTACCAGGTCGGCGCCGAGATCTCGCGCGCGGAGCAGGCGATCGAGCATGCCCGCGAGATCCGCGGCCGGCAGCGACAGGAACTCGAACAGATCGCGCAGGGGCTGCAGGAGGCCGCCGCGCACCGGGTGCGCGACGCCGCGCAAGCCGAGGAGCTGGCGGCGGCGCTGGCCGAGCTCGAGCCGGGCCTCGAGTCCGCGCGGGCCGCGGAGGATGCGGCGGCGACGGCGCTTGCCGCGGCCGAAGCCGCCATGCAGGCCTGGCAGGAGCGCTGGGAACAGTTCAACCAGTCGCTGCGCACGGCATCGTCGGCCGCGGAAGCGGAGCGCGCCCGCCTCGAGGAAATGGACAACCAGCTGCGGCGACTCGTCGCGCAGCGTGAGCGGGCCGGCGGCGAGCACACGGCGCTGTCGGCGGCCGATGTCGCCACCACGCTGGCCGAGGTCGAGCGCAACGAAGCGGAGGCACGCTCGGGCATCGATGCGCTGCGCGAGCGCATGGCCGGCCTGGTCGCGACGTTGCAGGGCGAGCGCAGCCGGGAACGCGAGCTGGCCGAGGCGTCGCGCACGGCGCGGCGCGCAGGTGCAGGACGCCGAGGGCCGCATCGTGTCCCTCGAGGCGCTGCAGCGGGCAGCGCTCGGCCAGGGCCAGGGCAAGGTGGTCGACTGGCTCGAGTCCCGTGGACTCGGTGGCAATCCGCGGCTCGCGCGCCAGCTCACGGTGGATGCCGGCTGGGATCGTGCCGTCGAGACGGTGCTCGGCACGTACCTCGAGGCAGTGTGCGTCGATTCGATCGACGACATAGCGGGCGTGCTGGAAAGCCTGACGGCGGGCACGGTGACGTTCTTCGCCGGCGCGCAGGGGCCGGCAGGCAGCGGCCATGACGCCGGCAGCCTGCGCGCGCGCGTCAGGGGGCCGGCAGGACTCGATGCGCTGTTCGAGGGGATCGTCGCCACCGACACGCTCGCCGAGGCGCTCGCGGTGCGGCCGCGCCTGCGCGCCGGCCAGTCGGTCATCACCCGCGACGGCCTCTGGCTCGGCGCGGACTGGCTGCGGGTGAGTCGCGACCGCGATGCACACGAGGGCGTGCTCGAGCGCGAGCAGTCGCTGCGGCGCGAACGCGCCGAGCTCGAGTCGCTGCAGGGGCGCAGCCGCGCCACGGACGAGGAACTCGAAGCCGTCCGCGGCCGCGTGCGCGAAACGGAGGACCGGCTGGCCGACGAACAGGGGCAGTTGTCGCGCAGCGGCGCCGCGCACATGAACCTGCGCGCGCAGCTCGACTCGCTGCGCGCCAAGGCGGAGCAGCGCGGCGCTCGCATGCAGCAGCTTACGCTCGAGCTGAACGAACTCGGCAGCGCCCTCGACAGCGCCAACGCCGGCAACCGCTCGGCGCGGGCCAGGCTCGAGGAAGCCGTGGCGCGCATGGCCGAACTCGAGGAGCAGCGCCGGGTGCTCGAAGAGGAGCGCGACCGGCTGCGCGACGCGCTGCTCGCGGCGCGCCAGCGCGCCGAGCAGGACCGCAATGCCGCGCGCGAGGTCGCCATCCGCGTCGAGTCGCGGCGCACCGGCCACGCGTCGCTGCTCGCGGGCCTGACGCGGCTCGATGGGCAGATCACGCAGTACGAATCGCGCCGCGCCGACCTCGACGGTCAGCTTGCTGCCAGCGAGACCTCGGAAGGCCAGCACAAGGAGTCGCTGGAATCGGCGCTGCAGCTGCGCGTCGCGGTCGAGGCCGAGCTCGGCGAGGCTCGCCGCGCGCTCGAGGCAGTGGACGCCAGCCTGCGCGACCTCGACGAGCGACGCGTCGGTGCCGAGTCCGCGGTGCAGGACGCCCGTGACCTGCTCGAGAACGTCAAGTTCTCGGTGCAGGAGCTGCGGCTGCGCCGCGAGACGCTGCTCGAGCAGTTCGCGGCCACGCGACTCGAACTGGCCGAGGTCGTCGCGGCGCTGGTGCCCGAGGCCGACGTGACGGCCTGGGAGCAGCGCCTCGCCGAGATCGCCGAGAAGATCGAGCGCCTGGGGCAGGTGAACCTGGCCGCGATCGACGAGTTCCGTGAGCAGTCCGAGCGCAAGGAATACCTCGATCGCCAGTTCACCGACCTCACCGACGCGCTCTCGACGCTGGAGGACGCCATCCGCAAGATCGACCGGGAGACGCGCAGCCGCTTCCAGGACACCTTCGATCGCGTCAACACCGGCCTGCAGGACAAATTCCCGCGGCTGTTCGGCGGCGGCACGGCCTACCTGGAGCTGGTCGGCGAGGACGTGCTCGAGTCCGGCGTGGCGATCATGGCGCGGCCGCCGGGCAAGCGGAACAGCTCGATCAGCATGCTCTCCGGCGGCGAGAAGGCCCTCACCGCAGTGGCGCTGGTGTTCTCGATCTTCGAACTGAACCCCGCGCCGTTCTGCCTGCTCGACGAGGTGGACGCGCCGCTCGACGAGAACAACGTCGGCCGCTTCTGCGAGATCGTGCGCGACATGTCGAGCCGCGTGCAGTTCGTGTTCGTGACGCACAACAAGTCCACCATGGAGCTTGCCAACCAGCTGCTGGGCGTGACCATGAACGAGCCCGGCGTGTCGCGGCTGGTGGCGGTGGACGTGGACGAGGCCATGCGCCTCGCGGCGGTCTGACGAGGCGCCATGAGCGAGCTGCGCTGGATCCTGCTGGTGGCCGGTGCTCCTGCTGATCGCCGGCATCTATCTGTGGGGCGTGCGGGCGCGGCGCCGCTCGGCGGCGCCGGAGCACGAGCGCGTGGCGCGGGTCGAGCCGGCGCGCACCGTTGCGGTGGTGCCCGAGCCGGGGCGCGTGGAACCGGGGATGGACCTCGAGGATCAGTTCGCGGAAGCGCCCGCTATCGTCGCGGAGGACTTCGAGGAGCCCGCGGTACTGCGTTCGCCGGGTCTCGGGCGTCGCGAGCCGCGGCTGGAAACGCGCTTCGGGGCGGACTACGAGCCGTCGACCGGCAGCCCGCGCCACGAACCGCGCCTGGTGCCGGAAATCGCGCCGCCCGCCGAGCTGGTGTACGAGCCCACCCAGCGCATCGCCGTGCCGGACCCGGCATACGAGCCCACACAGCGCATCGCAGCTCCGGAGCCCGCTTGCGAGCCTACGCTGCGGATCGAGCGGCCGGAGCCGCGCAAGGCGCCCGCGCAGAAGATTGTCGCGATCCGCGTGGTGGCGGCGCCTGGCACGCAGTTCGACGGCGTGCAGCTCGCCGAGGCGCTGGCGGCCGATGGCTTCGCGTTCGGTCGCTACCAGATCTTCCATCGCCTCGATGCCAGCGGCCGCCCGGTGGTGAGCTTGGCCAGCCTCAAGGAGCCTGGCACGTTCGAACCGGAGCGCATGGCCGGCGCCGAGTTCCGCGGCGTCGCCCTGTTCACGGTGATGCCGGGGCCGCAGCCGGGACCGCAGGCGTTCGACGAGCTGATCGTCACCGCGCGCTCGCTCGCGGCCCATCTCAATGGTCACCTGCAGGACGAGCGCGGCGCGCCGCTCACAGTCGGGCGCATCGGGCAGCTGCGCGACGAGATAGCCGCCTACGAGCGGGCGCGCGGGGCGGCGGGTGACTGACGGGCGCGCCCGATGAGCACGCGCGACGCCGCCGGTCGCATCGCCGAGTTGCGCGAACAGGTGCGGCGCCACGACTACCGCTACTACGTCCTCGACGACCCGGAGATTTCCGACGCCCGCTACGATGCGCTGCTCGCCGAGCTGCGCACGCTGGAGGTCGCGCATCCTGCACTGGTCACGCCCGACTCACCGACGCAGCGCGTCGGCGGCGCGCCGTCGGCCGCCTTCGGCGAGGTCGTGCATGCGATGCCGATGCTGTCGCTCGACAACGCCTTCAGCGAAGAGGACGTGCGCGACTTCGACCGGCGCGTGCGCGAACGCCTCGACGTCGAATCCGTCGAGTATTCCGCCGAACCCAAGATCGACGGCCTCGCGATCAGCCTGCGCTACGAAGCGGGCCGGCTGGTGCAGGCCGCAACCCGTGGCGACGGCACGCGCGGCGAGGACGTGACCGCCAACGTACGCGCCATCCGCAGCGTCCCGCTCGCGCTGCGCGGCGCCGGGCTGCCGCCGCTGCTCGAGGTACGCGGCGAGGTGTACATGACCCGCCGCTCGTTCGAGCAGCTGAACCGGCGCGCAGCGGAGCAGGAAGAGAAGACCTTCGCCAATCCGCGCAACGCGGCGGCGGGCAGCCTGCGACAGCTCGATCCGCGGGTCACCGCCAGTCGCGCCCTCGACCTGTTCTGCTACGGCCTGGGCGCGACCCAGGGCTGGACTCCGCCGAGGCGCCACAGCGAGGTGCTGGCGGCGCTGCGCGGCTTCGGCCTGCGCACCAATCCCGAGATCGACCTGGTGGCCGGCATCGACGGCGCGCTCGGCTACTACGCGCGCATGGCGCAGCGGCGCGATGCGCTCGGCTACGACATCGACGGCGTGGTCTACAAGGTCGACCGGCTCGACTGGCAGCGCGACCTGGGGTTCGTCGCCCGTGCGCCGCGCTGGGCCGTGGCGCACAAGTTCCCGGCGCAGGAAGAGACCACCGTGGTGCGCGACGTGGAGTTCCAGGTCGGTCGCACCGGCGCGCTGACGCCGGTGGCGCGGCTCGAGCCGGTGTTCGTCGGTGGCGTCACGGTCAGCAACGTCACGCTGCACAACATGGATGAGCTCGCCCGCAAGGACGTACGCATCGGCGATACGGTGGTGGTGCGGCGGGCGGGCGACGTGATCCCTGAAGTCGTGCGCGTCATCACCGACCTGCGGCCCCGGGACGCTCGCGTCGTCGCGCTGCCGGAGCGTTGCCCGGTGTGTGACTCGCACGTCACGCGCGCGGCAGACGAGGCGGTCGCCCGCTGCTCGGGCGGTCTGGTCTGCAGCGCGCAACGGCGCGAGGCGCTCCGTCATTTCGCGTCGCGCCGCGCCATGGACGTGGAGGGCCTCGGCGACAAGTTGATCGAGCAGCTGGTGGCGGCGGGGCGGATCGAGACTCCGGCGGACCTGTACTCGCTGACTGCGGCGGAACTCGCCGATCTCGAGCGCATGGGCCCGAAATCGGCGGCGAACCTCGTCGCGGCACTCGAACACAGCAAGCGGACGACGCTGCCGCGCTTCCTGTTCGCGCTCGGCATCCGCGACGTAGGTGAGGCGACGGCACTGGCGCTCGCCTCGCACTTCGGGCGACTCGAGGCGCTCGAGTCGGCGTCGCTCGAGGACATCCAGCAGGTGCGCGACGTCGGACCGATCGTCGCAGCGCACGTGCGGGATTTCTTCGACGAGTCGCGCAACCGCAAGGTGATCGACGAGCTGCGCCGCAGGGGCGTCACCTGGCCGGAGGTCGAGCCCGTGCGCGCGGCGGGCGAGGGACCGCTGGTCGGCGAGACGGTGGTGATCACCGGCACGCTCGCCTCGATGACGCGTGACGAAGCGCGGGATGCCGCGCGCGCTGCCGGCGCCACCGTCACGGACTCGGTGTCGCGCAAGACCACGCTGCTCGTGGCCGGGACCGAGGCGGGCTCGAAGCTGCGCAAGGCGCAGGAACTCGGCGTGACGATCGTCGACGAGGACGAGTTCCGGCGCCGGCTCGGACGGGGGGCGGCGGCGCACTAGCGCCGCCGTGGCACATGCTCGGCTACGCACTGCGCAGGCTGTTCGGCGTCGTCCCGACATTCCTGCTGATCGTGGCTGCAGCATTCTTCATCATGCGGGTCGCTCCGGGCGGCCCGTTCGACGATGAGCGCACGCTGCCGCCCGAGATCGAGGCCAACCTGCAGGCCGCCTACGGCCTGGACCAGCCGGTGCCGGTGCAGTTCGCGCGGTACCTCGGCGGCCTCGTGCGCGGCGACCTCGGTCCGTCGTATCGGATGAAGGATTTCACGGTCGCGGAGTTGATCGGCCGCGGCCTGCCGGTCACCCTCAGCATCGGTGCGGCAGCGCTGGCGCTTGCCTTGCTGCTTGGCATTCCGCTCGGCCTCGCGGCGGGCCTGCGGCAGAACGGCTGGGCCGATCACGCCGCGATGTCGGTGGCGCTGACCGGTATCGCGATCCCGAACTTCGTCGTGGCGCCCGTGCTGGCACTGCTGTTCGGTCTGCAGCTCGGCTGGCTGCCGGTCGCCGGTTGGGAACCCGGCAGCGTGCGCCACATGGTGCTGCCGGTGATCACGCTGGCGTTGCCGCTGGTGGCCTATCTCGCGCGACTGACCCGCGGCAGCCTGCTCGAAGTGCTGCAGTCGCCGTTCATCCGCACGGCTCGTGCCAAGGGGCTCGCGCCGGGCGTGATCCTGCGTCGCCACGCGCTGAAGCCGACGCTGCTGCCGGTGGTGAGCTTCCTCGGGCCTGCGGCGGCCGCGTTGCTCACCGGCTCGCTGGTGGTCGAGCAGGTGTTCGGCCTGCCCGGCGTGGGGCGATATTTCGTGCAAGGCGCGATCAATCGCGACTACACGCTCGTCATGGGCATGGTGGTCTTCTACGCGGCATTGATCCTGCTGCTCAACCTGGCTGTGGACCTGGCGTATGGCTGGCTCGATCCCCGCATCCGCCATGACTGACGGCGGCCTGTGGGCCGACGCCGGGCGCCGGTTGCGTGGCAACCGCGCGGCACTCGCCGCAGCCGGCGTGATCGTGCTGCTGGTGCTGGCGGCGCTGCTCGGCCCGCTCGTGAGTCCCTATGCCGTCGACCAGGTCGACTGGACATTGAACCCGCTCGCGTCGCCGCCATCGTTGGCGAACCGCCACTGGTTCGGCACGGACGGCAACGGCCGCGACCTGTTCGTGCGCGTGTGGTCAGGCACGCGGGTATCGCTGCTCGTCGCGCTGCTCGCCACCGCGGTCAGCGTCGTGATCGGCGTTGCCTGGGGCGCCACCGCCGGCTACCTCGGCGGGCGCATCGACGGCTGGATGATGCGCGTCGTCGACGTGCTGTATGCGCTGCCGTACATGTTCTTCGTGATCATCCTGACCGTGGTGTTCGGTCGCAGCCTGTGGCTGATTTTCCTCGCCATCGGCGCGGTCGGCTGGCTCACCATGGCGCGCATCGTGCGCGGCCAGGCGCTGGCGTTGCGGCAGCGCGAATTCGTGGCCGCGGCCGTGACCCTCGGCCTGCCGGCGCATCGCATCATCGCGCGCCACATCGTGCCGAACGTGCTCGGCACGGTGATCGTGTACGCGACGCTCACCGTGCCGCAGGTGATCCTGTTCGAAAGCTTCCTGAGCTTCCTCGGCCTCGGCGTGCAGGAGCCGCTCACCAGCCTCGGGCGGCTGGTGGCCGAGGGAGCGCTCGAGATGGAGACCGCGCCGTGGCAGCTGCTGGCGCCGTCCGCAGTGCTGGCGCTGCTGCTGCTGGCGCTCAATTTCCTCGGCGACGGCCTGCGCGACGCCCTCGACCCGAGGCAGGGCTGACGTGGCCGCCGGCGCGCTGCTGGAGATCCGCGACCTCGCCGTGGAGTTCGCCACGCCGCGCGGCACCGTGCGTGCGGTCCGCGACGTGTCGCTCGAGGTGCGGCGCGGCGAGTGCCTTGCGATCGTCGGTGAGTCGGGCTCGGGCAAGAGCCAGTTGTTCCTCGGCAGCTTCGGGCTGCTGGCGGCGCGCGGCACGGCACGCGGTGCCGTGCGCTTCGACGGTGCCGACCTGCTGGGTCCGGATCCGGGACCGTTGCGCGCCGCTCGCGGCACGCGCTTGGGCCTGGTGTTCCAGGACCCGATGAACGCCCTCACGCCACACCTGGCCATTGGCCGGCAGCTCGAGGAACTCGTGCTCGACCGGGGCCTGCTCGACGCGGACGGCGGCACGGGCACGCAGCCTCGAGGTGCTGCGGGCCGTGCGCATGCCGGAGCCGGAAGCGCGACTGCGCCAGTATCCGCACGAGCTGTCCGGCGGCCAGCGCCAGCGTGCCGCGATCGCCATGGCCCTGATGACCCGGCCCGACCTGCTGGTGGCGGATGAGCCCACCACGGCACTCGACGTCACGGTGCAGGCCCAGGTGATCGAGGTGCTGCGCGAGGCGCGCGACGCGGGCCTGGCGCTGGTGCTGATCACTCACGACCTCGGCGTGGTCGCGGGCATCGCCGATCGCGTGGCGGTGATGTACGCCGGTCGCATCGTCGAGTCGGCGCCGGTGCGCGAACTGTTTGCTGCTGCCGCGCATCCCTACACCGCGGCGCTGCTCGCCTCCGTGCCGCGCCTCGACACGCCGCTCACCGAGCGGCTCGCGGACATCGACGGTCAGCCGCCGCGCCCGGGCGAGGAGCTGCCGGGCTGTGCGTTCGCGCCGCGTTGTCCGCTCGCGCGCGAGCTGTGTCGGACTCACGCAACCGACGCTGCGCAGCAGCGGCGAGCGCAGCATCGCCTGTCACGCACCGCTCGTCGACATCGGAGTGCCGCAGTGAGCGAGCGCTTGCTCGAAGTGCGTGGCCTGACCGTGCGCTTCCCGCTGCGCGGCGCCGGGCTGCTCGGCCCGCGCAGCTGGCTCGTCGCGGTCAATGGCGTGGACCTCGACGTCGCCGCCGGCCAAGCCGTCGGCATCGTCGGCGAGTCGGGCTGCGGCAAGTCGACGCTGGCGCGCGCCATCCTCGGCCTCGTCACGCCGCAGTCCGGGAACGATCACCTGGCGTGGACGCCCGGTGACCCGCGCGGATGCCGCGGGCCTGCGGCAGATGCGGCGTGAAGTGCAGGTGGTGTTCCAGGACCCGGTCGGCAGCCTCGACCCGCGCATGACCATCGGCGAGAGCGTCGCCGAGGCTCTCGATGCGCTGGGTGGCCCGGCCGCGCGCGACGCGGCGTGGCGGCGGGTCACCGCCACCCTGGAGGAAGTCGGCCTCGATGCCGCGCTCGCCTCGCGCTATCCGCACGAACTGAGCGGCGGGCAGTGCCAGCGCGCCGCGATCGCACGCGCCATCGTCGCTCGTCCGAAGTTGCTGGTGTGTGACGAGGCGGTGAGCGCGCTCGACGTGTCGGTGCAGGCCCAGATCGTCAACCTGCTCGGCGAACTACGCCGGCGCCACGGGCTGGCGCTGCTGTTCATCAGCCACAACCTGGCCGTGGTCCGTCACCTGTGCGACGAGGTGGTGGTGCTGTATCTCGGGCACGTGGTCGAGCGCGGCCCGCGCGGCCAGGTCTTCGCGGCCCCGGCGCACCCCTACACCGCGCCCTGCTCGATGCGGTGCCGCGCCCCGACCCCGCGCCGGCCCGCCGCTAGCCGGGTAGGTCTTTACCGGTATGGCCCCGGCGGGCCCACCGTGATTACCTTTCCGCCAATTCTGCATACCCTGCGGGGGTGGCTGGATGGACGTCGACCTCGGACTGCTGCTCGTCACCGCGGCCTCGATTGGCTGCATCCACACGCTGCTCGGGCCCGACCACTACCTGCCGTTCGTGGCGATGAGCGCGGCACGGCGCTGGTCCAGGCGCCGCACGCTGTGGATCACCAGCCTGTGCGGGGCGGGCCACGTGCTCGGGTCGGTGGTCATCGGCTTCGTGGGCATCGCCATCGGCGTGTCGTTGACGCGCCTCGAGTGGCTGGAAGGCCTGCGCGGCGACGCGGCCGCGTGGCTGCTCACCGGCTTCGGCGTCGCCTACCTCGCGTGGGGCCTGAAGAAGGCCTGGCGTGCGCGCCCGCATACCCACCCCCACTTCCACGGCGACGGCTCGAGCCACGAGCACAGCCACGGCCACGAGGGCCTGCACCTGCATCCGCACCTGCAACCGCTGGCGCCACCACAGGCGCGCGGTCACGTCCTCGGCCACGCGCACCCGCACGTCACCCCGGCCAAGGTGCGCAGCATCACCCCCTGGGCGCTGTTCGTGATCTTCGTGCTCGGTCCCTGCGAGCCGCTGATCCCGGTGCTGATGTATCCGGCGTCCCAGCACAGCCTGTGGGGCACGGTGGCGGTGGTCCTCGCGTTCGGCGCGGCTACCATCGGGACCATGGTCACGGTGGTGTACTTCGCGCTGCGCGGCCTCGAGCGCCTGCCACTCGACACGGCCGAGCGATACTCGCACGCGCTCGCGGGCGCAGCCTTGACCGCCTGCGGGCTCGGCATCGTGTTCCTGGGCCTGTGACGCTGCCCACGAGGGCCGGTGCGCGCCGATGACGGGTCCGCTGCAGGGTATCGTCGTGCTCGACCTGAGCCGCATCCTGGCGGGTCCCTGGGCCACGCAGCTACTCGCGGACTACGGCGCCGAGGTGCTCAAGATCGAGCACCCGCAGGGCGGCGATGACACGCGCAAGTGGGGCCCGCCGTACCTGAAGGACGCCGCTGGCCGCGATACCGCCGAGTCCGCGTACTACCTGTCCGCCAACCGCGGCAAGCGCTCGCTCGCCATCGACTTCAGCCGCCCCGAGGGCCAGGAACTGCTGCGCCAGCTCGCGCTGCAGGCGGACGTCCTGGTCGAGAACTTCAAGGTCGGCGGCCTGGCGCGCCATGGGCTCGGCTATGCGGAGTTGTCGCAGGTCAACCCGTGGCTGGTGTACCTGTCGATCTCGGCGTTCGGCCAGGACGGCCCCGATGCGGCCAAGCCCGGCTACGACGCCATGATCCAGGGCATGGGCGGGCTGATGAGCCTGACCGGCGTGCCCGACGGCGAACCGGGTGCCGGGCCGCAGAAGGTGGGCGTGGCGGTCGCGGACCTGATGTGCGGCATGTACGCCGTGTCGGCCATCCTTGCGGCCCTCTACGAGCGCGACCGCTCGGGCCAGGGGCAGTACATCGACCTGTCGCTGCTCGACACGCAGGTGGCGTGGCTCGCCAACCAGAACCTCAACTACCTCGTGTCCGGGCAGGCGCCGCGCCGGCAGGGCACCGCGCACCCGAACATCGTGCCGTACCAGGCGTTTGCCACGGCCGACGGCCACCTGATGCTCGCCGTCGGCAACGACGCGCAGTTCGCGCGCTTCTGCGCAGCGGCTGGCGCGCCGGAAGCTGGCGAGCGACCCGCGCTTCGCCACCAACCGCGAGCGTGTCGCGCACCGTGCGCAACTGGTGCCGCAGGTGGCCGGGTGGCTGCGGGCACGAGGCACGCGCGAGTGGCTCGCCGCGCTCGACGCAGCGCAGGTGCCGTGCGGACCGATCAACGACCTCGCGCAGGTGTTCGCGGAACCGCAGGTCGTGCACCGCGAACTGCGCCTCGACCTGCCGCATCCGACCGCCGGCAGTGCGCCCGGGGTGCGCAATCCAGTGCGCTTCTCGCGCACGGCGATCCGCTACGAGCGGGCACCGCCGCCGCTGGGCGCGGACACCGCGACGGAACTCCAGGCGCGGCTCGGCCTCGATGACGCCACGCTGGCCGACCTCGCCGCGCGCGGCATCATCGCGTGAACCGCGTCCTGTGCAGGGCAGGGCAATCGGGCCATAATTTGCAGGCTTGAAGCCAACGAGCCCCGCCATGCCGACCCGTACCATCCGCTCCAGCCCGAGCCTTGCCAACGTCCGCTACGAGATCCGCGGCCGGCTCGCCCGTCGCGCCCAGGAAATGGAGCGCATGGGCTACGACATCACCATGCTCAACATCGGCAACCCGGGTGCCTTCGGCTTCCGCACGCCCGAGACCATGCGGCTGGCGATGATCGAGAACCTGCGCTCGGCCGAGGGCTATTGCCACCAGAAGGGCATCTTCCCGGCGCGCGAGGCCGTGGTGATGCAGCAGCAGGAACGCGGCGTGCGCGGCGTCACGGCCGACGACGTGTTCATCGGCAACGGCGTGAGCGAGCTGATCGACCTCACGCTGCGCGCGCTGCTCGCGGCGGACGAAGAGGTGCTGGTACCGAGCCCGGACTACCCGTTGTGGACGGCGGCCGTGAACCTCAACCGGGGCCGGGCCGTGCACTATGCCTGCCGGCCGGAGCGCGGCTTCGTTCCCGATCCCGACGAGATCGAGTCGCTGGTCACCAAGCGCACCCGCGCCATCGTGGTGATCAATCCGAACAATCCCACCGGCGCGGTCTATCCACGCCCGGTGCTCGAGGCCATCGCGCGCATCGCCGAGAAGTACCACCTGCTGGTGCTGGCCGACGAGATCTACGACCAGATGACCTACGAAGGCGCCGAGTTCACGCCGATGGCCACGTTGGTGAACCACACGCTGTGCGGCACGCTGAGCGGGCTGTCGAAGGTGTATCGCGCCTGCGGCTATCGCGTCGGCTGGGCGGTGTTCTCCGGCGATGTCGAGCACTCGCGCGAGTACCTCTCGGCGCTCGAGCTGCTGTCGTCGCTGCGCCTGTGCAGCAACGTGCCGGGGCAATGGGCGGTGCAGACGGCGCTCGGCGGCTTCCAGAGCATCCACGAGCTGACCGGGCCGGGCGGCCGTCTCTACGAGTCGCGCCGGGCGATCCTCGAAGCAGTGCGGCGCAGCGGCTTCCTGCACGTCACGCCGCCGATGGGAGCGTGCTACGCGTTCGTCGGCGTGCAGACCGAAGACCTGCCCGAGGAATTCGACGACCAGCAGTTCGCGCTCGACCTGCTCGAGCACAAGCACGTGCTGGTGGCACCGGGCTCGAGCTTCAACGTGCCGTACCGCAACCACTTCCGCATCACCAACCTGCCCGAGCCGCAGGTGATCACGGACGTGTTCGGGCGCATCGAGGAACTGCTCGCCAGCTACGCGGCCGGCGACCAGCCGGCGACGCGTGCGAACCCGGCGCTGCGGGTGGTGGACGCTGGCGTCCGCAGCTGACAGTGCCGGGCCGCTGGCGAGCCTGACCCGCGTCACGCCGACGCGCCGCCTCGCGCATCACCTGCGCGCGCGTCACGACGAGGCCTGCCTCGCGATTGGCCTCGAAGCCTGGCCCACTCCCGACATCGTCACCTGGGACGAACTGATCGAGCGCATGTTCGCGCTCGATCGCCAGGCCGGGCGCCTGGCGGGTCGCTGGCTGCCCGCCACCGCGGCGCAGCTGCTGTGGGAGCGCATCGTGCGCGACGACGAGCAGCTCGCCGAGCTGGTGTCGTCGGCCGGCGTGGCGCGCGCCGCCTGCCAGTCGTGGCGCCGCGTGCACGACTACTGCGTGCCGCTCGGCGCGCTGGCGCAGGACGATTCGCCCGAGTCCGCGGCATTCGCGCGCTGGTGCCACGAGTACGATCGCCTGTTGCACGAGCGGCACTGGGTCGACGTCGCGCGTGCCCAGTCGCTCGTCCATGCCACCGCTGCCGCGCCCGGCCTGGAGATCGTTGGCTTCGATCGGCTCACGCCCCTGCAGCAGGCGTTGCTGCAGCGCTGGAGTCGCGACGGCGTCGAGGTGCGCCACGTGCCGGCGTCGGTCGTGCCGGGCGCGACCACGGCCGTGTCCTGCCTCGATCCGGCAGCGGAGGTGGAGGCTGCGGCACGGTGGGCCGCGGCTCGCCTGCACGGGCGCGGCGAGCGGCGGGTCGCAATCGTCGTACCCGAGCTGGCGCGGCGGCGCGAACAGGTGCGCCGCCTGGTTGAGCGGGTGCTGGTGCCTGCAGCCGGCATCAGCGGCGGGCCGGCACCCGAGTCGCAATCGTTCGAGCTGGCGGCCGCGCGCCCGCTGGCCGAGCAGCCGGTGGTCGCGGCCGCCCTGGAACTGCTCGACCTGATGGTCGGGCGGCCGGACCTGCCGGCCTATAGCCGGGTCCTGCGCACCCCGTTCGTGGCCGGCGCCTCGCTCGAGGCCGACGCCCGCGCCAGGCTGGATGCCCGGCTGCGGCGCTACGAGGGGCCGGGCCTCGGCCTCGCGGCGTTCGAGCGCCTGGCAGCAGAGCGTGGCTGCCCGCTGCTGGCCGCGGCGCTGGCGGCAGCCCGCGCCTTAATGTTGAACTGGCGTGAAAAAGAGCTTCCAAGTAATTGTTCTAAAATAGTTTTTAATCTGCTGGCAAGCCTTGGCTGGACGCTGCCGGACGCCGACAGCGACGAGTATCAGGCGGTTGAGCGATGGCACGGGCTGGTCTCGGAACTTGGCGCCTGCGACGAGTTCACCGGGCGGGTGACCCGCACTGAAGCCGTCGGCCTGCTGCGCGAGATGGCGGGGCGCGTGCTGTTCGAGGCCCGCCAGCTCAAGGCACCGTTGCTGGTGATCGACCCGGAGACCTGTGCTGGCATGCGCTTCGATGCGCTATGGGTCTGCGGTCTCGACGCCGCGCGCTGGCCGCCGCCCGCCGCGCCAGACCCGTTGCTGCCCCGGTCTCTGCAGCTGCGCCACGGCTTGCCGCGGGCTTCGGCAGAACTCGCTGACCAGGAAGCGCGGCACGTTCTCGCACGCCTTATGGCCAGCGCCGAAGAGGTCGTACTAAGCGTGGCGCAGGTGGAGGACGACGCGCCGCTGCTGAGGAGCCCGCTGCTGGCCGGCATCGCGGCCGGAGCCGCCGTCCCGCGCTGGCCGGAACCGCGGGTTGCGGCCGCGCAGTACGCGGTGCGGCCGGCCATCGAGTCCCAGGTCGACGGGCGGTTGCCACCCGTTACCGGCGACGAAGCGCGCCGGGGCGGCGCACGCCTGCTCGAACTGCAATCGGGCTGTCCGTTCCGCGCACAGGCCGAGCTGCGGCTCGGTGCTCGCGCGCTGGAGGATCCGACCGTCGGGGTCGACGCGGCCGAGCGTGGCGACCTGGTGCACGCGGCACTCGCGACGCTGTGGCAGGAACTCGGCGACTCCACGCACCTGCAGGCGCTCGATGACGTGGCGCTCCGCGAAGTGATACACCGTTCCGTCGCGGCGGCACTCGCAGAGGCGCGCCGTTCGGCCGACGACGTGCTGCGCCACCTGCTCGATCTCGAGGCGGCATGGCTCGAGGCCCGGGTGCTGGAGATGGTCGCGGCCGACCGGGCGCGACCGCCGTTTGCCGTCGTGGCGCTGGAGCAGCCTTGCACCGCGCGCCTCGGTGCGCTGACGCTCGAGATGCGCCCCGACCGCGTCGACCGGCTCGCCGATGGCTCACTGGCCGTGATCGACTACAAGACCGGCGCCAACGCCGAAGTGCGGGCCTGGCTCGACGAGCGGCCACGATTACCGCAGCTGCCCGCCTACGTGCAGGCATTGGGCGTCGAACGCGTCGGTGCCGTGGCGTTTGCCCGCGTGCGCAGCGGCGACACGGGCTACGCCGGCATCGCGCGGGCGGCGGAGTTGTTCCCGGGCCTGAAGGTGCCCGGTGCGAAGGGTGGTCCGCGCGGCTTTGCAACGTGGGAGGCGCTGCTCGCGGAATGGCAACGCCGACTCGAGGCGCTGGCGGCGGAATTCGCGGCCGGCGATGCGCGCCTCGCACCGAACCCGTCGCAGGCCTGCAGCTACTGCCACCTCGGCGCGCTGTGCCGCATCGGCGAGACGGACGCCAGCGATGCCGACGAGGAGCCGGGCGATGACTGACCTGCGCGCCGCCGACGCGTGGGCTCGCGAACGGGCGCTCACCGTGGACCAGAGCTTCATCGTGCAGGCGCCGGCGGGCGCGGGTAAGACGGAACTGCTGACACGGCGCTTCCTCGCGCTGCTCGCCACGGTCGACGAACCGGAGGCGATCCTGGCGATCACCTTCACGCGCAAGGCGGCGGCGGAGATGCGCGATCGCATCGTCGGCGCGCTGCGCGCGGTGCGGGCGCCCGATCCGCAGCGACCGCTGCATCCACGCACGCTGGAACTCGCGCGCGCGGCGCTCGAGGCCGACGCAGCACGCGACTGGCAGTTGCTGGCGCGGCCGGGGCGGCTGCGCATCCAGACCATCGACGCACTCAACCTCGGCCTGGCAAGACGATTGCCGCTGCTGTCGGGCATGGGTGCGGGCCTCGGGGTCGAGGAGGATGCGCGCGACCTGTACCGCCGCGCGGCCGAGCGCCTGCTCGAGCAGCTGCCGCAGGGAACCCCCGCGGATGCCGCCGCGGTCGCGACGCTGCTCGGTCACGTCGACAACCGCGTCGAGCGCTTCGTCAGCCTGGTGATCGAAATGCTGACGCGGCGTGAAGCCTGGCTGCCGGTATTGCCGGCGGTAGGCGACGTTGCGAACGAAGCGACGGAACTGCGCCGGAGCCTCGAGGCGGCGCGCGGCGCACTGGTGCGTGGCCATCTGCAAGCGCTGCATCGCGCCATGCCGCCGCGTGTGCTGAGCGCGGCCGCCGCGGTCGCCATGGAGGCTGCCGGCAATCTCGTGGCCGCGGGTCACGACTCGCCGATACTGCGCGTGGCATGAGGCACGCACACTCCCCGACGACACGCTCGACAGCGCGCCGTTGTGGCAGGGCCTCGCACAGCTGTTGCTCACGGAGGAGGGCAAGCCGCGCGCGCGTTTCGACGCGCGCCTCGGCTGCCCGCCGAAAGCCCGCGGACCAGGAAATCAAGCGCCGCGCGGGACTGGCCGCCGCGGAACTTGGCGAATGCGACGCGGCGCGCGAACTGCTGCATGCCGTGCGCAGCCTGCCGCCGCCCGGGTACGACGCCGACGAGTGGCGCGTGCTGCTCGCGCAGTTCCGCGTGCTGCGCCTGGCCGTCGCCGAACTCGAGGTCGAGTTCGCCGCCCAGGGCGCGGCCGACTATCCGCGCTTCGCCGCCGCCGCGCGGCAATCGCTGGGCAGTCCCGAGGCGCCCACCGATACGGCACTCGCGCTCGACGCCGAGCTGCGCCACGTGCTGGTGGACGAGTTCCAGGACACCTCCGAGGCACAGGTGAAACTGCTCGAGGCGTTGACCGCGGGCTGGCAGCGCGACGACGGTCGCACGCTGTTCCTGGTCGGCGACCCGATGCAGTCGATCTACCGCTTCCGCAATGCGGAGGTCGGCCTGTTCCTCGACATCCGCGCGCGGGGCCTCGGCGACCTGCCGCTGGAGCCGCTGACGCTCGCCGTGAACTTCCGGTCCACCGTGCCCGTGGTGCAGTGGGTGAACGCCAGCTTCGCGCAGGTACTGCCCGCCGTGGACGACGTGCTGCGCGGTGCGGTGAGCTACGCGCCCAGCGTGGCGCGGCCTGACGCCGGCAGCGACGGCGGAGTGCTGGTGCATGCGCTGCTGCGCCGCAGCCGCTTGTACGAAGCCACGCAGATTGCGGCGATCGTGGCCGAGCGGCTGGCCGCGGACGCGCAGGCGCGCATCGGCATCCTCGTGCAGGGTCGTAGCCACCTGCTGCACGTCGTGGCCGAGCTGGCGCGGCAGGGGATCGCATTCCGCGCCACGGACATCGATCCGCTCGACGAGCGGCCGGTGGTGCTCGACCTGCTGGCGCTGACGCGTGCGCTCGCCCATCTCGCGGACCGGCCGGCATGGCTGGCGGTACTGCGTGCGCCGTGGTGCGGGCTGACCCTCGAGTCACTGCACGCGCTGGTGGGCGACGATCGCGAGGCCACGCTGGCCGAACTGCTGCGCGACCCGGCCCGGCAGGCGCGACTCGACGCGGAGTCGCAGGCCCGACTGGCGCGGACCTGGCGCATCCTGGAGACGGCGCTCGCCGAGCTGCGCCGCCTCGGCCTGCGCGACACGGTCGAGCGCGCCTGGAATGCGCTCGGCGGCCCGGCCACCGTGGCGTCGGAGCGCGGCCTCGATGAGGCGGAGGCCTACTTCGACACGCTTGCCGATCTCGAGGCCCGGCAGCCGGGGCCAGTGGACCTCGAGCGCCTCGGTCGCGCGCTCGAGATGCTGTATGCGCCGTCGCGCGCCAGTCCCGACGTGCGGGTCGAGTTGCTGACCGTGCACAAGGCCAAGGGGTTGCAGTACGACACGGTGATCGTGCCGGCGCTGGAGCGCCTGCCTGGCCGTGACCGGCCACGGCTGCTGCACTGGCTCAAGTTGCCGCATGCGGGGCACGACGAGCTGGTGGTGGCGCCCGTCGCCCGCACCGGGGCGGATGCGAATCCGCTGTATGCATGGCTCGAAGGACTCGAGCGCGAAAAGCTGCTGCAGGAGCGGCGCCGCCTGCTGTACGTGGCGGCGACCCGCGCGGAGCGCTGGCTGCACCTGTTCGGCAGTGCATCGGTGCTCGACCACGACGAGGGGCCCGAACTGCGGCGGCCGCCATCGCAGTCGGCGCTCGGGCTGCTGTGGCCGGCAGTCGGACCGGACTTCGCGGCCCGGCTCGCGACGCTGGGCGACGTAGCAGGCGAGGAGGCACCCGAGCGGTCGCGTGCTCCGCCGCTCCGCCGCGTGCCCGACGGCTGGACGCCCGCGCCACCGCCGACGGCGCCTCGCATCGAATCACAGCTGGTGGCGCCCGCAGCCACGACGCCGACGGTGGAATTCGACTGGGCCACCGAGACCGCGCGGCACGTCGGCACCGTCGTGCACCGTGAGCTGCAGCGCATCGGCCGGGACGCCGTGCTGCCGGACCCGGCGGACCGGGCGCTCAGGCGACGCTGGCAGGACGAACTGGCGGAACTCGGCGTGCCGCAGGATCGACGCACGGCGGCCGTGGAGCGCGTGGCGAGTGCCGTGTCGCGGACGCTGCAGCACGAGCGTGGCCGCTGGCTGCTCGACGGCGGGCACCGCGAGTCCGCGACCGAGTTGGCGCTCACCGGACGCGTGGGCGCGGACATCGTGCGCGTGGTGATCGACCGCACGTTCGTCGACGCGGCCGGCGTGCGCTGGATCGTCGACTACAAGACCAGCAGCCACGAGGGCGCCGGCCTCGAGGAGTTCCTCGATCGCGAGCAGCAACGCTACCGGCCGCAACTCGAGCGCTACGCGCAGTTGCTGCGCAAGCTGGCGCCCGCGCCGGTGCGACTCGGACTGTACTTTCCGCTGCTGGCGGCCTGGCGCGAGTGGCCGGCCGCGTGACGCTCAGAGCGTCCCGCTGACACTCACCGGGCGGCGACCGTTCGCGTCGGGTGGGCCGAGCAACTCCAGCGAGCGCTGCAGGGCCGGCGGCGTGGCGCCGCGTGGCGCGAGCAGGCCCTCGAGCAGGAACTCCCGGTCCGCTCCCAGCGTAAAGCGTCCCTCGAACGAAAACGGGCCTTCCTTGTCGGCGACGCGCGCGCTCAGCTGGCCCGCGGGTGTATCGGCACTCTGCGGATCCGGCATCTCGATGTGGTAGCTGCCGATCGACATATTGCGCGGCGGCGGGGCGATCAGTCCGTCCATCTGCAGCGTGCCGCGCACCGCGCTGGGCCAGCCGTTGCGTACCGTGACTTCTGCGAACTGGCCGCTGAGCCGGCCACGCCAGTGGCGGGGCACGCCGAGCGGCAGCTCGGAGAGCGCTTCGACTGGCAGGTTTACGCGCGCGTCGGTGAGGCGCAGCGTACCGTCGAGGGAGACGCTGGCGCGGGTGGCGAGATCACCGTCCGGGCGCGACAAGTGCAGGTTGGCCGCGAGGCGGCCACGCAGCAACTGGGACGGTGCGAGGGTCCAGCGCAGATCGCCCAGCGGGGCAGCGCGCCAGGCGAGTCCGCGTGCATGTCCGCTCCACACCGACCCGGTCAATTCCACGGCGCCGAGGCCGGCGCGGGGCAGCTGGCCGGCGAGGAACCGGGCGGGCAGCGTGGCGATGGCAATGCCCAGGGCGGCCGTGAGGCCGACCGCGATCAACCACCAGGGGCGCTTGGTTTCAGCCGGCGCGGTGCGCGCCGCGCGTTCACGGGCTCGGCGAGTTGCCATGGATCAGCGTGAGGCTGGCGTTGACGAGCCCGGGTGCCCCGGCCGCGTCGATCGTCGCCGCGTCGACCCTCACGCCATGTTGCTGCTGCAGGCTCGCGAGCCAGGTCACGAGCACGTCGAACGAGGCTGCCTCGAGCCGCAGCCGCAGGCCATTTTCGCCACTCGGGCTCTGGTCGCGAATCGCATTGCCGAGGCCGGCTTCCCGGCCCGTGCGGTCGACGAGCACCACCAGCGACTCGCCGCTGGCCGCGCCGCCGCCGGCCGCGGCCGCAGCCATCACCTGCGGGGTCACCTCGCGCATCCACGCCAGGTCGGCGGTCTTCTGCTCGATGCGTGCCGCGCGCCGCGTCGCCGCACTCGTCACAGGCAGCACCACGACGAGGTAGACCAGGGCCACGAGCAGCAGCGAGGCCGCCAGGTAGACGAGGTTGCGCTCGCGCGGAGCGAGGCCACCGAGCCAGCGACGCAGTTCGTTCATGCCGGACCGAGCCTCACTTGCAGGCGGCCTTCGACGATCTGGCCGCGGGGCGTGGCGGACTGGATCTCGGCCTGGATGCCGTCCCGGCTCATGCCCTGCTTGATGCCGTCGAGCGACTCGATGGTGGGTGCGGTGAGGCGCAGCTCGAGCGCATTGCCGCGGAAGCTGACGGCTTCGATGCGCGCCGCCGGCGCCTGCGCCGTCGCCTGCGCGAGGGCGGACATCGCTGCTAGCAGGCCGCTGCCGGCGCCGCCTGCGGAACCGAGCGCGCCCTGCAACTGCGCCCGCACGTCGACCACCGGCTGGCCGGGCAGGGCTTGTGCGAAGACCTGGGCAATCTCCGCATCGAGCGCGCGTTCCTTGCGGCTCTGCTGCCACCAGGTGGCAGCCTGGCTGCCGATGAACAACAGCGCCAGCGCAGCGGCGAGCGCCGCCGGCAGCCGCCATTGCCGCAGTCGGTTGCCGAGCGAGGAGCGCGGGGCATACTTGCCCTGCAGCAGGTTGACGCCCGCGCCGGTCACGGCTTGCGCCGCGAGCAGCGGCAGCGGCCCGTCGGGCAGCAACTTGACCTGCAGGGTCGCGGTGCGCGAACGCAATCCTTCGATGGTTTCGCGCTGGCGCTCGTATTCGGCGGTGCCGCTGTAGAAGGTGACGTGCTCGCCGGTCTCGGCATCGACGACGCCGGCGCCGAGCACGAGCTCGAGCGCGCCGTCGAGCGGCTCGGCGTCCAGCACGTACGGCAGACTGTCCGCGCGGCGCACGTACAGCGCGCCGTCGTCGAGCAGCAGCGTGAGGCCAGCGCCCGCGGCGGGCACCGCCAGTGAATCGGCATAGGCGGCGGTGAGCTCGATGCCCGCCGCGTCGACCTGGGCGAGCCAGCGCTCGAGCGTCGCGCGCGAGACTACGGCGACCGGGGTGCCCGCAGCCCCCACCGCGCGAGTGCCCACGGCGAAGTGCAGCAGCTCGACGTCGGAGGCCAGCTGCTCCTCGAGCGCGAACGGCACGGCCTGCGCGAAACGCGCACCGCCACGCATGGGCAGTTCGGGCTCGGCCAGCGTGACCTCGCTGCCCGGCAGCAGCAGCACCACGCGACGCTCCTGCGCCAGGCCGAGCGCATCCGCCACGGGACCGCTGTGCACCGGGCCAGAGCGGGCGCCGTTGGCATCCACGATGAGCCAGGACGCCGGCGCCTCCTCGGCGGCACGGAGCCGAATCACCAGCGTCTCAGACATCGGACCTCGAAGAACTAGTCGCTGCCGAAGCTGCGCAGGGCAGGGCGCACCGTCCCGGTGCCGCCGCGAGCGAGCAGACTGTACAGGGTGAACTCGGTGGTGCCAATAGTGACCCACACGGTGGCGCGGAAGTAGTTGCTCGATTCTGCGACCGAGTTCCTGACCTTGGTGTAGGTCGCATCGCCGAGCGTGCCGCGCAGGTCGTCCAGCGTCGGGAAGCAGCCGTCCCGACGGCGATTGGCGAGGTCGTCAGGGTTGAGGCTGAACTCGCGACTGTCCTCGCTGAACGAATCGAGCACGATGCCCGACGCGGTGCAGACGTTGACCCGCGTGCCGACGGGCAGCGCGGTCACGAACGGCTTCAGCTTCAGGAAGCGTTCCGCGCCGAACTGCGGCAGCACCAGCAACTCGCTCACCCGGGTCACCGGCATGTTGGCGGTCAGATGCGGCGGGTCGAGGCCGGTATAGACGCTGTCCTCGGCGCCGTCGGGAAAGCCGGGCTGGGTGTCCTGGTCGATCCAGTCGGCGATGGCGACGGCCCACGCCGGCTCGATCTCCAGCATGGCGAGGATGCGCTCGAGCTGCTTCACCGCCTCCTCGTTCGTGGTGCCATCCGTGTTGACCAGGTTGTTGAGGTTGAAGCGGCCCTGCATGTCCTCGAGCCGCCCCTCGACCGTGCCGCCGTCGATCGGCAGCGGCGGCAGCGGGCGGGCCCACACTTCGCCGAGATGATCGGTCTGCGAGTCCTGCAGGTCCTTCTTCAGGAAGTCGGCGGCCCAGGCCTCGGCGCCGAGCGCCACCTCGAAAGCCCTGGTCGAGCGCGAACAGCGTGCCGGCGCGGCGCTGGTCGAGGAAGCCACGGAAGCCGACGTCCACCGCGAGCATGGTGGCGAGCGCGACCATGAGCACCGCGGTGATCAGCGCCACGCCACGCTGCCGTCGGGACGTGCGCAGCGTCATCCCGCCACCTCGATCACGCGGCGGATCTCGCCCCAGTCCTCGAGCTCGAGGATCACCTCCACGGCGGCGGGCAGCGTGCGGCCGTCCGCATCCGGCGCGCCGCCCGCGGCGGGCCAGCGCTCGACCCACTCGCGGTTCTCGTCCATGAAGCGGTAGCGCACGCTGCGCACCGCGCCGAGCAGCTTCTGCTCGCGCGGTTGCTGCGCCAGCGTTCGGTCGAGCACCGGCCAGAAGTCGCGCCACAGCCCGTCCTGGTCGAGCCGGTAGCCCACGCGCTGCAGTGTCGGCCGCGGCAGCCCGGCCGTGTTGCTCCAGCCCGCGCGGGTGAATTCGATGCCGTGCTCCAGCGAGTCGCCGGCGAGCAGCGCCGGCAGCCGGGTTTCGCCGAGTGGCTCGCGGATCGGTCGCGGTTCGAGTTGCCCGAGGTCCTGGGCGATGGTCTGCACCGCGCGCTGCACCTCGCGCATGCGCTCCAGGCGCTGCTCGGCGTACTCGCTCTGGCGCTGCAGCTCGGTGTACCCCGACAGGGCCATCGCGCCCATGATGGCGAAGATCGCGATCGCCACCAGCAGCTCCATCAGCGTGAAGCCGCGCTGCCCGGTGCGGCGGCGGGTCATTCGTATTCCTCGGGATCCACGCCCGGGGGCGGCTCGCGCTGGTTGCGCGGGTTGGTGCCGCGGTCTTGCCCCCCACGCTTCGAGTCGTCGCGGACCTTGCCGGGACTCTCGGCGTCCGTCTTCGTTACCCGTGCCGTCGCCCTCGGTGCCGTCGCCCTCGCCGGAGGTGCCGCCCACCTGGCCGTTTGCCCACGGCAGCGCGCTGCCGCCGGCGGCGCCGATCGCCGTGCCGTAGAAGCCGCTCACCGTGGTGAGTGCGGTGCCCTCGGGCTTCTCGGCTGGCCGTACCGAGACATCCATGCGGCGCAGGCTGGCCACCTGCGTCTGCGTGACCTTCAGCGTCCAGCGCCAGCGCTGGTTCGCGAACTCGATGTCCTCGGAGCTTTCGCCGACCGGCGGCGGTGCAGTCATCAGGCGCCGCTCGGTGATCACGTTCATCGCGATCCAGTGGGCCAGCGTCTTCTCGCGCAGGTAAGTGCCGTTGCGCACGGTCTGGGTCACGGCCTGGATCACGCCGAGCATGCCGAGCGCGACGATGACCAGTGCGGCCAGCACCTCGATGAGCGTGAAGCCCCGGGCGCCGGTGCGCATCCGACGATCAGCGCCTGGCGACGGCATCGTTCTTGAGGACTTCGAACTTGCCTTCGATGCTGCCGACCACCGCGCGCAACTCGCGCGTGCCGGCGCGCTCGAGGCGCAGCTCGAACGGCACCATGTCCCCCGAGGCCATCAGCACCACCTGCGGCTGCGGCGGCGTGCGCTCGGTCGGCGCGACCCGCGCGGCCAGCTTGACCTGCCGCGACTCGAGCCACAGCCCGGCCTCGAGACCCTCGGGCAGGCTGCGGGCGCGCAGCATCGCGTCCTCGGTCTCGAGCTGCCACTGCTCGCGGCGACCGTCGTAGCGCAGGAAATCGTAGCCGCGGGCGTCGACGCGCAGGCCGACGTCACGGCCCTCGAGCATCGCGTCCTCGCGGGCCTGGGAGAGCACCGCCACGAACCGCTTCGTCTCCTGGTCCATCTCGTGGTCGCCGCCGAGTACCCGCGTGGAGACCATCGCCATGCTGGCGATGATGCCGATGATGACGACGACGACCAGCACCTCGAGCAGCGTGAAGCCCGAGGCACGGACGGCCGCGGTCCGGCCGCGCCGGGGGCTACTCGATGTTCCAGTTGCCGATGTCGGCATCGGGGCCTTCGCCGCCCGGCTGGCCGTCCGCGCCGAGCGTGTAGAGGTCGTACTCGCCGCGCGTGCCCGGGGCGATGTACAGGTAGTCGCTGCCCCACGGGTCCTTCTTCAGGCCGTCGACGTAACCGCCTTCCTTCCAGTTGCGGATGTTGGGGTCGTTCGGCCGCGTCACCAGCGATTGCAGGCCCTGCTCGGTGGTCGGGTAGCGGAAGTTGTCCATGCGGTACAGGTTGAGCGCCGTCTCGTAGGCGCGGATGTCCTGCTTCGCCTTGGTGACGCGCGCGTCGTCGATGCGGCGGATCACGTTGGGCGCCACCAGGGCGGCCAGGATGCCGAGGATCACCACGACGACCATGATCTCGATGAGGGTGAAGCCGCGTTCGCGACCCGTGCCGCGCGCAAGGTGCTCGGAGAAGTTCATCGCGTGTGTCTGGTCCAGGCTGTACAGTGCCGGAATCATAGCAAATCGAAGTCCGGGCCCCGCGCTGTGATGGGATTGGAACGACTGCTGCGCGCGCGTGCCGGAGACCTTGCCGCCCCGGCGGCACTGGTCGTGGTGCTGCTCGGTGTGTTCCTCGCCGGGCCCGGTGCAATCCACGTATTGCGCTACGAGCGGGCCGCGGTGCTCGCCGGCGAAGCCTGGCGACTGGTGACGGCACACCTGGTGCATGCCGATGCGGCACACCTCGGCTGGAACCTGCTCGGCGTCGGCATCGTGTCTGTGCTGTTCGCGCACGACTACGCGCCGCGGCAATGGCTCGTGATGGCCGTCGCCTCGATCGCCGCGATCGGCGCGGGCTTCCTGCTGCTCGAGCCGCAGCTGGAGTGGTATGTGGGTTTCTCCGGCGTGCTGCACGGCCTGATGGCGGCGGGCCTCGTGGCCTGGCTGCGCGGCGCCCGCGATCCGTTCGCGTGGTTCGTGACCGCGCTGTTCGTCGCCAAGCTCGGCTGGGAACACTGGGCCGGGCCGCTGCCGTTCACGGCCGAATCGTTGTCGCTGCCGGTCATCCACGAGGCGCACACCTACGGGGCAGTCGGCGGCGCGTTGGCCGCCCTGTGGTTCGGGTGCCGGTCGCCACGGCCGGCATCGCTATAATCGCGCGGCCGGCTGCGGCCGGCGTCACACGAGAGTTGGACATGTCACTGGCATTCGTGTTCCCCGGCCAGGGCTCGCAGTCGGTCGGCATGCTGGCGACGCTCGCCGCCGCCGAACCGGTCGTGCAGCAGACCTTTGCCGAGGCTTCTGCCGTGCTCGGCTACGACCTGTGGCGGCTGTGCCAGCAGGGCCCGGAGGCTGACCTCGCCACGACCGAGCGCACCCAGCCAGCGATGCTGGCGGCCGGTGTCGCCACCTGGCGCGCCTGGCAGGCGCACGGCGGCGCGCGGCCGGTGGCGATGGCCGGGCACAGCCTCGGCGAGTACACGGCGCTCGTGTGCTCCGGCGCGCTCGACTTCGCGACGGCCGTGGACCTGGTGCGTTTCCGTGGCCAGGTCATGCAGCAGGCCGTGCCGATCGGGCAGGGCGCGATGGCGGCGGTGCTCGGCCTCGACGATGCCGACGTGATCGCGGCCTGCCGCGACGCCGAGCACGGCGAAGTGGTCGAGGCGGTCAACTTCAATGCGCCGGGCCAGGTGGTCATCGCCGGCAACGCGGCAGCGGTGACGCGCGCCATCGAATCCGCCAAGGCGCGCGGCGCCAAGCGCGCGATAGCGCTGCCGGTCAGCGTGCCCTCGCACAGCCGCCTGATGCTCGGGGCCGCGCAGCAGCTGGCGCAGCGGCTCGCGGGCGTCGCGGTGCGCATGCCGGACGTGCCGGCCGTCTACACCGTGGACGTACAGACGCACTCGAGCCCGGACGGCATCCGTCGCGCGCTCGAGGAGCAACTGTACAAGCCGGTGCGCTGGGCGGAGACCGTGCGTGCCATGCTGGCGAACGGAGTGACCACCATCGTCGAGTGCGGCCCGGGCAAGGTGCTGACCTCGCTCAACAAGCGCATCGAGCGGCGACCCGACCTCACGATGCTGGCGATCGAGGATCCGGACGGACTGCAGGCGGCGCTGGCCGCGTGCCGGGAGTAGCGCATGACCGAACTGGGCAATGATCTGGCTTTCGTGACCGGTGCCTCGCGCGGCATCGGCCGTGCCATTGCGCTCGAGCTGGGGCGTCGCGGCGCACGCGTGGTCGGCACCGCGACCAGTGCCGCTGGCGCGCAGGCCATCGAGCGACGCGTTCGCGGCCGCGGGCGTGCAGGGGCGCGGCGTGGTGCTGGACGTGGCGGACGCGGCGGCGGTCGACGCCTGCCTCAAGGACGTGGAGGCACAGGACGGCACGCCCTCGATCCTCGTGAACAACGCCGGCGTGACCCGCGACGGGCTTGCTGGTGCGCATGAGTGCCGAGGACTGGCAGGTGGTGATCGAGACCGACCTGTCGGCCGTCTACCGCACCTGCAAGGCGGTGCTGCGCGGCATGATGAAGGCGCGCCGCGGCCGCATCGTCAACATCGCCTCGGTGGTGGGCGTCATGGGCAACGCCGGCCAGGCGAACTACGCGGCGGCCAAGGCCGGCATGATCGGCTTCAGCAAGAGCCTCGCCCGCGAGGTCGGTTCGCGAGGCATTACCGTCAACGTGGTGGCCCCGGGCTTCGTCGTCACCGACATGACCGACGCGCTGGGTGAGGCGGCCCGCACGGCGTTGCTCGGCCAGGTGCCGCTCGGCCGGCTCGGCTCAGCGGAGGACATCGCCCACGCCGTGGCCTTCCTGGCGTCGCCGCAGGCCGGCTACATCACCGGCGAGACGCTGCATGTCAATGGTGGCATGTACATGATTTAGAACGGGTTTCGGGTTCATTGGACCGGTCCCGCCCCTTAACTTAGAATACGCGCCCCATGCCGGACCCCCTTGGGGGTGGGTCGGCAGGCCCGTTTTCCACAGAGGACTCCAAAGACAATGAGCAGTATCGAACAGCGCGTGAAGGCGATCGTTGCCGAGCAGCTGGGGGTCAAGGAAGAAGAAGTGACCAACGATTCGTCCTTCGTCGACGACCTCGGCGCCGATTCGCTCGACACGGTCGAGCTGGTCATGGCGCTGGAAGAGGAGTTCGAGACGGAGATCCCGGACGAGGACGCCGAGAAGATCACCACGGTCCAGCAGGCGATCGACTACATCAACGAGCGTCGCAGCCAGGCCTGACCGGCTGGCCCCTGCACTGCCACGGACGGCAGTCGCAGCGAACTGTATAAAGCCTGGGGGACGCAGCTTGACGAAGCGCAGAGTCGTCGTCACCGGACTTGGCATCGTATCGCCGCTGGGCAGCACGATCGTCTGCCGCATGGGACGGCATCTGCAACGGCCGCAGCGGCATCGCCACCCTCACCAGGCTCGATACCACCAACTTCCCGGTGCACATCGGCGGCGAGGTCGTCGGCTTCAATGCCGAGGACTACATGTCGCCGAAGGACGTGCGCAAGTTCGACCCGTTCGTGCCGTTCGGCTTCGCGGCGGGCGTGCAGGCGTTCCAGGATGCCGGGCTGGCCGTCACCGAGGAGAACTCGCCGCGGATCGGGGTGGCGATGGGCGCCGGCATCGGCGGCCTGAGCACCATCGAGGAGACGACGGCCAAGTGGCTCGAGTCGAAGTCGCCGCGCAAGATCTCGCCGTTCTTCATTCCCGGCAGCATCATCAACGCGACGTCCGGCCAGCTCTCGATTCATTTCGGTCTCCGCGGACCCAACCTCGCGCTGGTCACGGCCTGCACCACCTCGACGCACTCGATCGGCATCGCGGCGCGCACCATCCAGTATGGCGACGCCGACGTGATGCTGGCCGGCGGTGCGGAGTCGGCGTTCACGCCGCTCGGCCTCGGCAGCTTCGGCCAGGCGCGCGCCTGTCGCTGCGCAACGACGAACCGGCGCGCGCCAGCCGTCCGTGGGACCGTGACCGCGATGGCTTCGTGATGGCCGAGGGTGGCGGCGTCATCGTGCTCGAGGAGTACGAGCACGCGCGGGCACGCGGCGCCAGGATCTACGCGGAGTTCGCCGGCTTCGGCATGAGCGGCGACGCGTACCACATCACGGCGCCGCCGGAGGACGGGGAGGGCGCGCGCCTGGCGATGGTCAATGCGGTGCGCGACGCCGGCATCGATCCATCGCAAGTGCAGTACATCAACGCCCACGCCACCTCGACCGAACTCGGCGACCGCGCCGAGACCGTGGCGATCAAGCGTGCGTTCGGCGAGCACGCCCACCGTCTCGCGGTCAGCTCGACCAAGTCGATGACCGGCCACCTGCTCGGCGCCGCCGGCGTGGTGGAGGCGATCTTCTGCATCCTGGCCATTCGCGACGGCGTGCTGCCGCCGACCATCAATCTCGAGAACCCCGATCCCGCCTGCGACCTCGACTACGTGCCGAACAGTGCACGTCGCACACCGCTCGGGATCGCGCTGTCCAATTCGTTCGGCTTCGGCGGCACCAACGGCAGCCTCGTGTTCCGCGCGCTGCAGTGACGCCGCGGCGCGACGCCAGCGACACGGACGTGTTGCTGCGGCTCCACGAGCTCGAGCCGGACCGTTACCCCGTGCTGCTCGAAAGCGTCGGCGGCGAGCCCGACCTCGGCCGCTACGACCTGTTGCTCGCGCTGCCGGGACCGATGCTGCTGCAGCACGCCGATGGACGCATCGACGGCCCGGCAGCGGCCGCAGGCCACGCGCGGTTCCTCGATGCGCTGGACGCGTGCTGGCACGCCGAGCGCACCGCTGCCACCGGCGAGCCGGGCGCGCCCTTCGTCGGCGGCTGGTTCCTGTACCTGGGCTACGAACTTGCCGGCGAGATCGAGCCGACACTGCGCCTGCCGCCGTCGTGCCTGCCGCGCGCGATTGCGTGGCGCATGCGCGGCGCGATCGTGCGCGATCGCGAGACGGGCAGCGTAGCGCTGCACGCCGAGGCCGGGTTCGAGCAGCAGTTGCAGCGGCAGTTCGCTGCCGACAGCGTTGCCGCAGCGCAGCCGGTGGCAACGGCAGTCGCCGGGCGTCGGCGGCATTGCCGGGCCGGTGGAGGAAGAACCAGCCGAACGCTTCCGGCACGGCGTGGCCGACGTGCTCGAGGCCATCGGGCGCGGCGACGTGTACCAGGCCAACCTGTCGCGCGGCTGGCGGGCCCGGCTCGCTGGCGGCGCCACTGCGGCCGACCTGTACCGACGACTGCGGGTCGCGAACCCGGCGCCGTTCGCCGGCAGCGCGGTGCTGCCCGGCTTCGCGCTGTTGAGTTCGTCGCCGGAGCGCCTGCTGCGCATCCGCGGCCAGGTGGCGAGCACGCGACCCATCGCTGGCACGCGTCCGCGCGGCGAATCCGCGGCACGCGACGCAGAACTGCGCGTCGAGCTGCGGCTCAATGAGAAGGAGCAGGCCGAGCACGTCATGCTCGTGGACCTCGAGCGCAACGACCTCGGCCGCATCTGCCGGGGCGGCACGGTGCAGGTGGACGAGTTCATGACCATCGAGAGCTATGCCACGGTGCATCACATCGTGTCGAACGTGCGCGGCGAGCTGCGCCCGGAGGTGACGCCCGGCGAGGCGATCGCCGCCGTGTTCCCGGGCGGCACGATCACCGGGTGCCCGAAGGTGCGCTGCATGGAACTGCTCGGCGCGCTCGAGGGCACGCCGCGCGACGCGTACACGGGCTCGATGGGCTATCTCGGCCGCGACGGCTCGCTCGACCTGAACATCCTGATCCGCACGCTGGCGGTGCGCGACGGGACGGTGGAGTTCCGCACCGGGGCCGGCATCGTCGCGGACTCGCGCCCGGAGTCCGAATTGGAGGAAACTCGCGCCAAGGCCCGCGGCCTGCTGCGCGCGCTTGGGAGCACTGCATGATTGGAAGGCGACTGGTGAACGGCGTCGAGTCCTCGGCCATCTCGGTGGACGACCGCGGACTGCAGTACGGTGACGGATTGTTCGAGACGATGGCCGCGACCAACGGCCGCGTGCGCAACTTCGCGCGCCACATGGAGCGGCTCGCGGACGGAGGCCGCCGGCTCGGCTTGCCGGTGCCCGACCCGAACCTGATCGCGAACGAGTGCGAGCGAGCGCTGGTCGGCCTCGGTGCCGGCTCGGTGAAGCTGATCGTGACGCGCGGACCCGGTCCGCGCAGCTACCGCCCGCCGGCGGAACCGTCGGTGACGAGGATTGTCGTGTCCTCGGCGCCCAAGCCGCGCAACGACCCTGAGGACGGCATCGTCGTGCGCCTGTGCGACACGCCACTCGGCCTCAATCCCCGGCTCGCCGGGCTCAAGCACCTGAACCGGCTCGAGCAGGTGCTCGCCTGCGCCGAATGGGACGACCCGGGCATCGCCGAAGGACTGATGTCCGCGCTTGACGGGCGCATCGTCTGCGCGACGGCCGCCAACGTATTCCTGGTGCGGGACGGCAAGCTCGTCACGCCGGCGATCCGCGACTGCGGCGTCGCGGGCGTGATGCGCGGTGTGGTACTTGACGCCGCGCGCGAGCTGGCGATCGACGTGGAGATCACCGACGTGTTTGCCGCCGAGCTCGCCGCGGCCGACGAACTGTTCCTCACCAACGCCATCACAGGCGTGCGTCCCGTGGGCGAGGTGCTCGGCGTGCGCCGTTACGCCGCGCCCGGCGAGCTCACGCGCGTCCTGCTCGAACGGACCAGCCGGACCGACGCGTGACCCTGCGCCGCGCCGCGCTTGCGCTGCTCGTCGTCGCCGCGCTGGCGCTGCTCGTGGCGTACGGCCAGGTGCAACGCTGGCTCGACGCACCGCTCGCCGTCGAGGGGGCCGCCGCGTCGATCGAGATCCCGCGCGGGCAACCCCTCGTCGCCACTGCGCGCGAACTTGCAGCGCGCGGCGTGCTCACCCATCCGCGCTGGCTGCAGGCCTATGCGCGGGCGACCGGCGCCGACGCCCGCATCAAGGCCGGCGAGTATGCGATCGAGCCCGGCACGACGCCGCGCACCCTGCTCGTGCTGCTCGAGTCGGGCAAGGTGGTGCAGCATTCGGTGACCCTGGTCGAGGGCTGGACCTTCCGCGAAGCCCGGCGCGCCATCGAGCAGGAGCCGCACCTCGAGCACACGCTCGAAGGCCAGGACGATGCCGCGGTCATGGCCGCGCTCGGCGAGCCGGGTCAGCACCCCGAGGGTCGCTTTTTCCCGGACACCTACCTGTTCGGCAAGGGCACCACCGACCTCGAGATCCTGAGGCAGGCCCACGCACGCATGCGCGACGAGCTGGCGACGGCGTGGGCGGCGCGGGCCGCGGACCTGCCGTTCGACAGCCCGGACGAGGCGCTGGTGCTGGCCTCGCTCATCGAGAAGGAAACGGCGCTGGCCAGTGAACGGCCGCGCATCGCGGGCGTGTTCACCACGCGACTGCGCAAGGGCATGCGACTGCAGACCGACCCGACGGTGATCTACGGCCTCGGGGCCCGGTTCGACGGCAACCTGCGGCGTGCCGACCTCGAGCGCGATGGACCGTACAATACGTACACGCGCGCCGGGTTGCCGCCGACGCCGATCGCGCTGCCCGGCGCCGAGGCGCTGCGCGCCGCCGTGAACCCCGACGAGCGCGGCGACCTGTACTTCGTGGCCACCGGCCTGCCGGACGGCAGCCACGAGTTCACGCGTACGCTGGCCGCGCACGAGGCCGCGGTGCGGCGCTACCTCGTACGCTATCGGCAGCAGCAGTCGGGCAGGTGACATGCGCGGACGATTCGTCACGTTCGAAGGCGGGGAGGGCGCGGGCAAGAGCACGCAGATCACCCGTGCTGCCGCATGGTTGCGCAACCGTGGGATCGAAGTGGTCGTCACGCGCGAGCCGGGCGGCACGCCGCGCGCGGAGCGCCTGCGCGCCATGCTGCTCGAGCGCGACGCCGAGCCCATGCCGCAGGCCTGCGAGCTGTTGCTGATGTTCGCGGCGCGGGTCACGCACGTCGACAACCTGGTGCGCCCGGCCATGGCGCGCGGCGCCTGGGTGCTGTGCGATCGATTCACCGACGCGACCTACGCCTACCAGGGCGGCGGCCGCGGCCTGCCTGTGGCGCAGATCGACGCATTGGCCGGCATCGCCCACCCGGACCTGTGGCCGGACCTGACGCTGCTGCTCGACCTGCCCGTGGACGCCGGCCTCGCGCGGGCCGCGCTGCGCAATGGCGACGACGGCCCCGATCGTTTCGAATCCGAGCAGCGGGCGTTCTTCGAGCGCGTCCGCGACACGTACCTGGCACGCGCGCGGCAGGAGCCACGGCGATTCCGGGTCATCGATGCCGCGCGGCCGGTCGACGACGTGTCGGCCGACGTGCGTGCGGCCGTCGAGCGCCTGCTGACAGGAACCGAGTGATGGCAGACGCAGCGGACGACGCCACCCCGATCACCAGCCTGCCGCTCGAGTGGTTGCCGTGGCACGACGGTGCGCGTACGCGCCTCGAGACCGCGCTGGCGGGCGGACGCCTGCCGCACGGTTTGCTGCTGCATGGACCGGACGGCGTCGGCAAGGAGCACTTTGCCGCGGTGCTGGCGGCGGGCATGTTCTGCACCGGTCGCGGCCCGGGCGTCACGCCCTGCGGCGCCTGCCCGGAATGCGCGCTGAGCCGCGCCGCCTCGCATTCCGACCTGCACTGGCTGCGCCGCCCGGAGGACAAGAAGTCCATCGGCGTGGATGCGGTGCGCGAGGTCTGCGAACAACTCGCCATGACCAGCATGCGCGGCGGCTACCGGGTCGCGATCATCACGCCGGCGCATCTGATGACCACCAACGCGCAGAACGCGCTGCTCAAGACGCTCGAGGAGCCCGCGCCGCGCACGTTGCTGGTGCTGGTCACCTCGCGGCCGTCCGGGCTGCTGGCGACGCTGCGCAGCCGCTGCCAGCGCATCGAGGTGCCGCGTCCGCCGGCCGCCATCGCGAGCGCGTGGCTCGGCCAGGAACTGGGCGCCGCCCCGCCAGCCGGCCTGCTCGATCTTGCCGGCGGCGCGCCGCTCAAGGCGCTGGCGCTGGCGCCGCATTTCAGCGACCTCGAGGCGCAGATGACCAGCCTGCTCGAGGATCTGCTCGGCGGACGCATCGAGGTCACCCGGGTCGCCGCCGGGATGATGGGCGAGGGCCTGCCGACACGGCTCGACTGGCTCGAGTCCTGGCTGGGCGAGGCAGTGCGGGCCCGCACGGTGCCGGGTGCGACGCGGCTCACGGTTCCGGGGGGGGCGTTGTTGCAAAGGAGCGCCGCCGAAGTGAACATAAGCGCCGCGTTCCGGATGCTGGACCGGCTGCGCGAGAGCCGCCGGCTCCTCGAGGGCTCGGCGGCGCCGCAACTGGTCGTCGAGTCGCTGCTGGTCGAGTGGCTCGCCTCGCTCCGGCACAGAGGAGTCGCCTGATGGGTCCCGTGACACGGCAACCGAACAAGCCTGGACTGCTGACGCTCACCATCAAGGACAAGAGCGCGCTGTACCTCGCCTACATGCCGTTCGTGAAGAACGGCGGCCTGTTCATCCCGACCAGCAGCAATTACCGCCTCGGCGACGAGGTGTTCATGCTGCTCAACCTGATGGGCGAGGACGAGAAGCTGCCGGTCGCCGGCCGCGTGATCTGGATGACGCCGAAGGGTGCGCAGGGCAAGCGCACCGCGGGCATCGGCGTGCAGTTCAGCGAGCAGGACCGCGGCAACACCCAGCGCAAGATCGAGTCGTACCTCGCCGGCGCGCTCGGCGGCGACAAGCCCACGCATACGATGTGAGGCGCGGGTCCCGGCCGGGACCCAAGCCCGATCCCTGTCAGCCGCCGCCGGTGCCTGAGGAGTTGAGCGCCTCGGCGAGCTCCGTCTCGGCGATGCCGCCGCGCAGCACGCAGGTGTCGAAGCCGCGCTCGCTCAAGACGTAGGCGGCGGCGGAACTGCGCCGGCCGTTGTCGCAGCACACCACGTAAGGGACGCCCTGCTCGAGGGTCTTGAGCTTCAGCCGCACGAAGTACAGCGGCACGTTGATCGCCGCCTCGAAGTGGCAGTGCTCGAACTCGCTCGGCAGCCGCACGTCGAGCCAGCGGCCGCCGCCGGCCACGATCGCCATGGCCTCGTCATAGCCCACCCAGTGCAGCATGGGCTCGTTCAGCAGCGTGTTGAAATCGTCCTTGCCGAGGCGCATCAGCACGCCGTCGGTGGCCATGGTGACGGTGGCATTGCGCTTGGCGCCCGAGATCAGCGATTCCTCGCCGAACGTGTCGCCCATGCCGAGCTCCGCGAGCTTGATGCCCTCGCGGTTGAGCGGGGTCTCGCGCGTCACCAGGCAGCGTCCCGAGACGATCGCGTAGAAATAGTCGCCCTCGTCGCCCTGGCGTATCACGTTGTCGCCCGCGGCGTAGCTCATCCGCTGCATGCGCATGAACACCGCCTGCAGGTTGGCTGGCGGGATCTTGTGGAACGCCCGGCTCTGCAGCAGCAGCGTCATCCAGTCGTCGCCCGCGACGCCACCGGCCTGCAGCTCACCGACCTCGTAGGTGCCGGTCTGGTCCCAGGTGAGCAGCACGTCGAGCAGGTCGCTGTCGATCGAGATGTATTCGATGCGGTCGGTGGCCACGCGCGCCGTGCAACGGCGCGGCAGCACGGGCGCCAGCGGGTGGCGCGCGTCGCTGGTGCCGGCGCGGATGGTGCCGACCACGTGGCCGTCGGTGAGCAGGTCGACTGCGCCGGATACCAGGTAGTAGGTGCGCTTGTCGGCGTCGCCTTCCTTGAACAGCACACGGCCTTGCGCGAGGTCGCGCAGCGTGGTCTTGCGTGCGAGCGCGCGCACGTTCTCGTTCTTCAGGCCGTCGAGCGGCGAGAAGGAACGCAGCAGCGAGAGTTCCAGCGTCGAGGCGTCGCTCATTTCTTCCGTCGGCCGGTGCCGGGCTGCGGCCCGCCTGGCTCTTGGTCAGATCCGGACGATGTTAGCACAGCGCGGCGCACGCGCGGCGAGCGCGCGGTGCCGGTGACGTGGAAGTCGCACACCAGCGGCCGGTGATCGGAGAAGGTCACGTCGCGCACTGCGAAACCCTCGATCTCGATGCCCTTGGTGTGCAGGATGAAATCGAGCTCCATGCGCGGCCGGCGCGACGGGTAGGAGGGCAGTTGCTCGAGGTTGGCGCTCTTGAGTCCCGCCGCCTCCATGAACAGCGCCATCTCGTGCTCGCCCCAGAACGTGTTGAAGTCGCCCGCCACGATCACCGGCTTCGGCGAGCGCTTCACCAGCTCGAACAGGTGGCGCAGCTGCGCGTGGCGGTGGCGGAACTTGAGCGACAGGTGCACCAGGAACACGCACAGGTTGTCGAGCTCGAGCTCGATGATCAGCCGCTTGATGCCGGTGTCGAAGTAGTGGAAGCGCTCGCCGCGCACACGCGGGGCGGCGAGGAAGGCATTGGCCTGCTTGTTGACGATCGGCACCAGCGAGTTGAGCGAGTTGGTGCCGTACTTGCACTGGTAGGTCGAGTAATGGCCCAACGACTTCGCGATCACCTCGGCCTGGTTGACGCCGCTGGTGCGGATCGAGCCGGTGTCGATCTCGACGAGACCGACGATGTCCGGGTCCTCGGCCTTGATGAAGCGGGTGATGCCTTCGAGGACCCGCGGATTGCTGCGCAGGTAGCCGGCCCCGGGAACGGGCAGGTGGAAGGCCGCTCCGGTGCCCGTGGCGTAGCGGATGTTGTAGAGCAGAAGGCGCATGGCGTCGCGATTTTACGGGTCCGGGCGGCCTCCGGTACGGCGGAGCCTGCGCTACACTAGGCGGGCAAATCGCCCGGGGGCAGCCTGCAGACGGAGGATCCGTGAGCAGCGTAACGCAGAAGAACCCGATCCGCCTGTTCGTCTGTCATGTCTACCATGAGGACGACGACTACCACCGCGTGTTCGAGTACCTCGAGAGCGCGGCAAACTTCTTTTATCGCAACACCAGCACTCCCGAGCAGCGCCCGGCGGGCGACAAGGAAGCCGTGCGTGACGACCTGCGTCGCCAGATCACCGATGCGGAGGTCGTGCTGGTGCCGGCGCAGCTGTACCGGAAGCACCTGGATTGGGTCGAATTCCAGCTGCACTGCGCCAAGGCGTTCGACAAGCCCGTGGTGGTGCTCGAGCCGTTCGGCAGCCACGAGACCATCGCGCCGGCGGTGCTCGAGATCGGCGACGAGGTGGTGCCGTGGGACCAGCGACAGCTGGTCGACGCGATCAAGCGCCAGGCGCGTCATGAAGAGACGACGCGCTTCGACGTGATCGAATTCAAGCTCGATTGAGGAACGCCGGGATCTCGTCGTCGCTCGGCACTGCACGCAGCCGTCCGGCGCGCGCGCCCGGCGTCGGTTCCTGCAGGTCCGCGAACATGCGCACCACGGCCTGCGAGTGAGCCGCGGCCTCGGCCTCGGACATCTTGCGCACGCTTGCCGAAACCGCATCGAGACTACCGGTGCGTGGCGCGTTCTGCAGCGCTGCGAGCAGGGCCTCGAAGGGGGGGCGCAGCTCGCGGGGCAGGTCATCGGGGTCAAGCTGCCTCAGGTGCCCCTGGTAGGCTTCCGTGAGCCGCTGCTTCACCGGTCCGCCGCCCGCCAGTACTACCACCGCATCCCGAAGACGTTCCCAGTGATCCGTCATCGTCCACCCCAGCGCCTCGACCGAAATAATTGTTCCTGGACAGAGGCTTAGCGCAAATTGTTTATGTAAAATCCAGATTAGCTGCAGATGAAATCTTGCAGAAAATCATGAAGCTAGGCCCGGAATATACGCCGCCACCGAAGAAATTCAATGAGCCTGATGATCTGCCGAAGTCTTGTCGGAGAACTGCCGTGAAACTACGGATTGCGTTGGTCACCGCGCGCGAGGCGCTGCCGCTCGACCCCGACATGCCGCCGCTCGCCCACGCGCTGCGTGAGGCGGGTGCCGACGTCGCGACGCCATGCTGGGACGACCCGGCGGTGGACTGGAGCCGTTTTGATGCCGCGGTGCTGCGCTCGACCTGGGACTACGTCGAGCGCATCGAGGAGTTCCTGGCCTGGTGCGAGCGGTGCGCTGCGCACACGCGGCTGCTGAACCCGCCGCCGGTCGTGCGCTGGAACACCGACAAGCATTATCTCGTGCACCTGCATCGGGCCGGCGTATCCGTAGTGCCGACGCGCTTCATCGAGCCCGGGCAGTGGGCGCCGCGCGAACTCGACGCGTTCCTCGCCGGCGACGGCACGGCGTGCAGCGTCGGCGTTGAGGGCGAGTTCAGCGAGTTCGTGGTCAAGCCGGCCATCGGCGCCGGCTCGCGCGACGCCGCGCGCTACGGCCGCGATGATGCCGGCCGCGCACTGGAGCACCTGGAAAGGCTGCTGGATGCGGATCGCAGCGTGCTGTTGCAGCCATACCTCGATCGCGTGGACGAGCACGGCGAGACGGCGGTGCTGTACTTCGGCGGCGAATACAGCCACGCGGCCCGCAAGGGACCGCTGCTGCGCGCCGGCGCTGGCCAGGTCGAAGGCTTGTTCGCGCCCGAGGACATCCGTCCACGCGAGGCCGAAGCTGCGGAACTCGCCATCGCCGCGGCGGCCTACGCCGCGATCCCATTCGCTCCCCCGGTCTATGCGCGCATCGACCTGATCCGCGACTCGACCGGCGCTCCCGTGGTGCTGGAGCTCGAGCTGACCGAGCCGTCGCTGTTCCTGGACCACAGCGCCGGTGCAGCCGGGCGCTTCGCCCGGCACCTCGTCGACCGCATGGCGTAAAATCCCCGGGGTTTCACACGAGGCACGGACCAGTGGCCAGGGTATTGCTGCTGTACAACGGGGTATACGGGCACACGCAGCGTATCTGCGAGCACATCCGTACCGAGCTCGCTCGGCAAGGCGACGCAGCGGACATCGCGCCGCTGGGGGAGGGCAGCCCGGATTTTGGCGCCTACGACGCGATCGTCATCGGCGCGGCCATCCGCCACGGCAAGCACAGCCCGGCAGTGCTCGAGTTCGTGCAACGGCACGCGGCGATGCTGCAGTCGAAACCGGGCGCGTTCTTCTCCGTGAGCCTGATCGCGCGCAAGCCGACCCGCAACAGCGCCACGACCAACCCGTACGTGAAGGCGTTTCTTGACCGCTCGCCATGGCAGCCGCGCCTGGTCGGAGTGTTCGGCGGCGAGCTCGACTACCAGCGCTACGGGCTGTTCAACCGCTACGTGATCCGCCTGATCATGACCATCAACAAGGGGCCTACGGACCTGCACACCAAGGTGGTCTTCACCAACTGGGACGATGTGCAGCGCTTCGCCGGGAGCGTGGCCGCGCTCGCCGCGAGCCGCCCGGCCTGAACCGAAGATGAGCGAGCGGCTCGAGCGCCTGGGCAACCGGCAGCACGCAGTGGTTGCGATGCTCGCGCTGTGGCTGGTCGCGACGAGCCCGTGGATTGCCATGCTGCGGCGGATCCCGGCGGGGGCGGGCTGGCTCGATTATGCGCACGTCGGCCTCGGCTGCGCGGCGTTGCTGCTGTGCCTGACCTACGGGTGGACCTGCACGCGCGAGGGCAAGTGGCGCTTGTACTTCCCGGTGACCGCTGAACGTCTCGGCAGCGTGGCCAGCGACCTGGCCGGCCTGCTGCGCGGGCGCCTCCCGGCAGCGGAGAGTGGCGGCCTGTTCGGGCTGATCGAAGGGTTGTTGTTGGTCGCGCTGGCCATCACCGGCATCACGGGCGCCGCGTGGCTCGCGACGCAAGGCTCGAACGACGCCCTGGCGTGGCGCGAATATCACCTGTACGCGGCGCGTGGCTTCATCGTCCTGCTGGTGCTGCACGTCGTGTCCGTGTCGTTGCACCTGCTCGATCTCGTGCGCGACTGACCGCCCTCAGCTCGCCGTCGTGCTCAGCTTCGAGCGCAGGAACTCATTCCAATCGCGAAACTTGCCGGGCAACCAGCGCACCTGCGCGTTGCCGCCGGAGCGCGGCGCGTAGGGCAGCAGCAGCATGAGCACGAGATAGATCGGGACGAGGCCGCCGCTGGTCGCGAACAACAGCAGCACTGCGGCAATGCGCACCAGCCAGACGTTGACGCCCATGTACCGGGCGAGGCCCGTGCACACGCCGCCGATCAAGGCACCTTCGCTGACCTGCTGCAGCGGCCGCGACGTTTCGCGACCTGGCTGCGCATACGCGCTGCCGGACGCGGCGGGTGCGGGACCCGGCACCTGCACCGACCCGATCTCGTCGAGCGCCGGCTGCAGTACGGCCAGGACACCACCAACTGGCCCGGCGGCAGGCGTCGCGTGCACTGGTCGGCCACGGCCTGCTCGAGGTCGGCGACGATCTCGTCCTGGTCCGGATTGCCGGCGAGCGTGCCGCGCGCCTCGGCAAGATAGGCCTGCAGGCGCTGGAAGGCCGCGTCCTCGAACTGGAGCGTGCTGCGGTTGAGGCGGGCAGTGACGGAGATGCGTTCCATGGTCAGTGTCCGATGTCGGCGACGGTGCGGTTGATCAGGTTCCAGTAGTCGTCGAGCGCCGCAAGCTGCGCCTTGCCGGCGTCGGTGAGGCGATAGTACTTGCGCGGCGGGCCCATGTCCGACTCCTGCCAGTCGTAAAGGACGAGGTCCTCGCGACGGAGCTTCGACAGCAGCGGATACAGCGTGCCTTCCTGGGTGGCGAACTCTGTGCCCGCGAGGCGGCGCAGGATGTCGGGGACGTACGCGCTGCGGGCACCCACGATCTTCAGCACCAGGTACTCGAGCAGTCCCTTGCGGATGGGGGCGAGCTTTGTTTCCACGACCATGATGTTTTTGAGCGATAGTACCTTGCGACAACAAGGTACATGCCCATGGCAAGGACGTCAAGCGACACCGCCGGGCGGATCAGGCACCCTGCGCCTTTCCGGAACGGGCAGCCAGATTGATGAAGCCACGCGTCAAACCCCGCATCTTGATCGTGGGCGCCAATTTCGCCGGGATCGCGGCGGCGCAGCACCTCGACCGCAGGTACGACGTGACGGTCATCGACCGCTCCCCGTGGTTCGAGTGGCTGCCCAACATCCACGAGCTGCTGTCCGGCGTGAAGCGTGCTGCCGACCTGCGCCTGCCGCGCGCGCGGCTGGTGAGGCGCGCCGGCCACCACTTCGTGACGGCCGAGGTGGTGCGCATCGACGCGCGGCGGGGCAACGCATTGCTGGCCGGCGGCAGGAGCATCGAGTTCGACGCGTGCATCGTGGCTGTCGGCGGCGTGCACGACACGTTCGGCGTGCGCGGCGCGGAGCAACACGCACTGGCCTTCAAGGGCGTCGATGATTGCGCCGGAATCGGCCGGGAAATCGCCAGGCTGCGACGGCGCGGCGACCGTGCCCACCGCCCCCAGGTCGTGATCGTAGGCGGCGGCCTGGAGGGCATCGAGGGCCTCGGCGAGATCCTGCGTGGCGAGCGCCGGCGCCGTTCGCTCGACATCACATTGGTCGAGGCGGGCCCGCGTCTGCTGCCCGACATGCCGGCAACACTCGATGCGCGGGTGCGTGCGCACTGTGCAGCTTTCGACGTTCGCCTGCTGACGCACACGCGAGTCACTGCCGTGACACCACGCCGCGTGCGCCTCGATTCCGGCGAACTGCTGCGCTCGGACCTGACGATCTGGACCGGCGGCTCGGCGCCGGCACCATTGCTGCGCGCGTCCGGACTGGCTGCCCGGGCGGGGCAATGGGCGGACGTGACCGCCGCGCTGCAGAGCCGGCGGCACGCGAACGTGTTCGTGATCGGGGATGCAGCCGCCTTGCCGAGTCCGTTGTCGAAGCAGGCGTACCACGCGCTCGACATGGGAGAGTGCGCAGCCGACAACGTGTCGCGGTGGCTCAGTGGCCGGCCGTTGCGCCGCTTCCGCGCCGCGCCCAAGCCGATGCTGGTTGCATTCGGCGACCTGGACACGTTTCTGGTGGCAGGGCGCAGCGTGGTGGCGTCGACGGCGCTTGCGGCCGCCAAGGAGAGCATCTACCAGCTCACCATGACGCAGCTCGACCCGCCGCTGGCACCGGCCACGCTGCGCGCCGCCACGAATCGCCTGCGTCGCGGCGCACGCCAGTTCGTACTGCCTGCAGCCGGGATTTTGCAGCGCGGCTTGCCGCGGGATGCCGGCGGGGCGTAGGTTTGAGCGCGCGGAACCCAACAAGAATTCACGAGCAGGAGGGACTCAGATGCCCATCGACCCCGGCGGATCCACCCTGGCGCCGTACGATTTCGTCGTCGGTCTCGCCGGAGACCAGGTGGTGATTTTCGGTAACAGCGGCGGCAACGTGCGTGGCAAAGGCGGTCGCAAGGTCAAGTTTTCCTGCGGGCAGGGTGTCAGCGCGTTCACGATTACCTGCACGGACTTCCCGGACAATGGCGGGACGCCTGACCCGGTCTGGCCGTTCGAGCGAAGACAAGCCGACCGGCGCCGTCACCACGTTCACAGGCACGCTGAAAAAGCCGGTCAAAGGTGCCGGCATGCTGATCTACAAGTACACGATCGGGGTGGCAGGCAAGACGGCTGCTGACCCGGTGATCATCGTCGACCACTGAGTCGGGTGCGGCGACCCAGCATGTCGCGGTCCAGCATGCCGTTCGTGCCCAGGGACTTCGCGGTGCCAGAGCGGCTGGACACCGCGGAGTTCCGCCTGCGCACGTTGACCGTCCGCGACGTCGTGCAGGACTACGATGCCGTCAGCAGTAGCACCACGCACTTGCGCACCATCTGGCCGGATGGCACGTGGCCTGACGGCCTCACGCTCGAACAGAACCTGATCGACCTCGGTTGGCACCAGAAAGAATTCCAGCGCCGCAGCTCCTTTGCCTACACGGTCGTGACGCCGGATGAGTCCCGCGTCATTGGCTGCGTATACCTCTATCCGACGCGCAAGCGCGGCTTCGACGCGGAGGTATACCTGTGGGCGCGGCAGAGCGAGCTCGCCACCGGCCTGGAGCAGCGTCTGTACTCGGTGGTGAAGGACTGGATCGCACAGGACTGGCCGTTGCGCGCGGTAGCGTTCCCCGGCCGCGACATCGGGTGGGATGCGTGGCGCGCGCTCGCTGACGACTGAAGCCCGGCCCCGGGCGAGTGTGTTACCGGGTCGCGGGCTCGGTGCAGCGAATCGCCAGCTGGTCGAAGGAGCGCGGCGTCGCGAAGCCGATCCCGGCGAAGATCCTGTCCCAGGCATCCTGCTGGGACCTGCGCTCGACCGACGACTGGAAGAGCAGCGATTGCCGCAGCTTGCCGTCGACCGAATGCAGCGTGGCACGGGTGGCGTCGTCGGACTCGTCGACGACCAGCTGATCGCCGGAGCGCATCGCGAACGATTGCCGCTCCAGCCCCGGCAGGTCGACCGTGACCGTCGCATCGAGCCCGTGCAACAGCCAGTGGTACCTGCGGCCTGTCGCGAGCAGTTGGTACACGCCGCGCAGCGAGCCGCTGCCAACCCTGGCCTCGAAGTCGACGTCACCGGCAACCGTCGGCAGGCGCGGTGCGAGCGTGATGCGCGCCTCGTCGAGCGCCGGCCGGACGCCGAGGAAATCCTGGTACCAGGCTCGCAGGTGCTCTGTGTTCGACCACGCCTGCAGGTAGGTGCCGGTCAGGCGCGGCTGCGATTCGCCCGGATGTGGATAAGCGTCGAGGTTCTCCGGCAGGCCACCGACCACGCCGCGTTCCAGCGCCAGGCGACTGCGTGTGTGGAACAACTGCCACGCCGGCTCGACCTGCCCGAACTCGACCATGCGATCGATCGCGATGCCGTCGAGCCAGGGCCAGACCGCGCCATTGTGGTACGCGGCATCCTTGTGCCAGCAGCCCGGCGCGAGGTGGAAGGGATGGAAACCGCGATCCGCTGGATCCAGCGTCGTTACGCCCCACGGGAACACCAGAGTTCGCCAGGCGTGGGCGGTGATCCTGGCCGCGTCGGTGGCGGGCACCATGTCCAGCGCGAACAGCACATTGGGCCGCAAAGTATGGTCGGCGACGCCCTGCGCGGTGACGTGATCCGCAATCGACACTGGCCGCTGCGCAGTAGCCCGGCGCGATGAACAACTGCGCGAAGCCGTGCTGCACGCGCACGGCGGCACGGCGCCAGCGTTCTGCCGCCGCGTGATCGCCGAGCAGCTCCGCAAAGTCGACACCGGCAAGCAGTTGCCCGTACCACAGCGCCTGGATGTCGTTGGCGCGCGTGCCGCGCGGTGCATACGCGGCCAGGTCCGCGGCGCGCCGCGCATCCATCCAGGTCTCGTTGTCCGCATGCACCAGCAGTCCGTGCCCGTCGACAAACCGTGCCAGCGAGCCGTCGATGCTTGCCACCACGACAGGATACAGTTCGCGCAGCAGGCTGCTGTCGCCGCTGTAGCGCAGATAGTCCCGCAGTGCGAGCACGAATCGCGGCGTGCCGTCGGTGGTGTGAAAGTCGAGGCTGCCGGGCTTGACGATGTTGGGCAGTCGGCCGAAGAACGGCGATGCCGGATCACGATCCTGGAAGGCAGCGAACGACGAGAGGATGGCGCGCGCCGCTTCGAACCGACCGGTGGCCAGCGTCGCACCGGGCAGTGCGATGAAGCTGTCGCGACCCCAGTACTCCGGGAACCACGGCAGGCCGGCATAGATGCCGTGGCCGCGCTGGCGGGTCAGCAACTGGTCCGTGGTGAGCGCGATCCAGCGCAGTGAGTTGGTCAGCGCCGGGTCGCCTGCGTGCACGTATTGCGAACCATTGATCAATCGCTCGAGCCGTGCCCGACGTTCGGCGCGCCATTTCGGTTCGTCGCGTGCCGCCTCGGCGCACAGTCTGCAGCCGATGCCCTCTACTTCTTCCTCGGGGTGGCGCCGAAGGGCGCCGACCCGTCCGCCTGGGCCGCGAACCACTCGCCACGCTTCAGCCCGGATGAGGCGGCGCTCATCACCGGCGTGCGTGCGCTCGCGAGCCTGGCGGTGGATTTTCTCGCCGGTGCCGGGAAGTAATCGACGCGTCGCGCGCCCGCGAAGCGCCACAGACCGCGGCGCCTGAGCCGGCGATTGGCGCCGGAGCCAATAACCGGCAGGAACTGAGTTAGCCCGCCAGCCTCAATCCCCGGGGAGCGGCACTTCGGCCCGCCAGATCTTTCAATCGCACAGTCACTTGCGGCGGTTTCCGGCGAGACGTATAGTGCGCGTCATCAAATGAAGGCACACGGAATTGCCGACCGCCTTCGCGGCGTGGCCGCCGTGTTGTGGTTCAATTCAGATAAAGGAAGGTATGCCGACGAAGGAATTGGACGTAACCTGACATGAGATTCGAATGGGATGCGATCAAAGCGGCGTCGAATCTCAACAAGCACGGTGTGTCCTTTCCGGAAGCGACGACCGTGTTTGGGGATCCGTTCGAACTGACGATTCCGGATCCCGACCATTCGGAACAGGAGCAGCGATTTCTGAGTGTGGGGATGTCCGCAGAGAGTCGGTTGCTTCTGGTTGCGTACACTGAGCGAGGGAGTACAGATTCGGATCATCCACGCGCGAACGGCCGCGCCCAAGGAACGCAGGGCATATGACGCAGGCAAGACGACGAAAGACAGATGACCTCCGCCCGGAGTACGACTTCTCCCCAAGGGGTACGCGGAAAGCACCACGCGGCGTACAAGGCGGGCACCAACGTCGTCCTTCTCGAAGACGACGTCGCCAAGGCATTCCCGGACGCGTCGTCGGTGAACGAAGCCCTCCGGATGCTTCTGAAGGTGGCAAAGAAGCAACTTCCGGCGAAACGCACGGCATAACATCCGCCTGGAGCCGACGCGCTGGCGACCTCATGCCGCGCGCGGCTCAGGCGGAACGTTAGCCAGGTACAGGCTCGAAAGGACTGAATCCCCAGGTAACAGCCATGCCGGACTCCACCATCCCCACGCCAGAAGTGATCGACGCGCAGACCAAGTTCCTGCGCCTCAAACGGCAGCTTCAACTTCAGGACAAGGTCCGCCAACTCACGCCCAGGGCCGTACACCTTGGAGACTGGGTTGGTGTGCTCGGTGCCATCTCGCTGGTGACGATCGCCAGTGGCGGAAGATGGGAGTGGCCAACGCTTCTGCCGGGCATCGGGCTACTCGTCTTCTACCAGTGGCGAATCGGCCGGTTGGAGGCCCGTCTCGATGCAATGGCCGGCCTGCTGAAGGAAACGTCGGGAGAAGACGGCCAGACTGCCTGACACGCGGTTGCACCGGACGGCGGCCGTTCGGCGGTGACCGGAAGTAGATGGTACGAGGGCGGCCGCCGCGGCTGGTGCGAGCCGTCAATCGGCGACACAGCATCATCGGGAGCGCCGAATGACACCGTTACTTGCGTTGCTGGTGCTACTCGGTGCCGCTCACCTCCAGGAATCGGCACCAACGCTCGACAGGCTCCGCTCCAGAGCGCAGCAGCGGATGCACCAAGACCTTGCCGTCTACTCCACGGAAGACCTCAGACAACTCGAAGAACTGTACCAGTCCGCGAATAGGAACCTGCGTGCGCCTCAAGCCAAAGCGATTCTGCAGCGCGTCGTCAAGGAGTTTCCGAAATCCAACCGGGCTGGAAGCGCCGTCCTGTACCTCGCGCAGCTTTCTTCCGGCACAGATCGTGAGGCGTACTTGAAGACGGCCATCGAGGCGCACAGCGATGCCTGGTACGGCGACGGCGTCCAGGTGGGCGCCCTGGCGCGGGTTCAATTGGCCGGCTTCTACGCCGGCGAGGGGCGGATGGCGGAGGCCAAGGTACTCGCCCGAGAAGTCGTGGGCAGCTTCCCGATGCGGTCGACCACGGTGGAGGGCCGCTTGTGGAGACACTCCGCAGCATGGGGCTACTGACGCGCAGCCTAACAACGCGTTGCACCCGACGCCGGCCGGCGCGATCATGAGCCGGCGCGGGTGAACGCGAGCGCTATCCACCTCAGATCCAACCAACAGGAGACCATCAATGTCCCGAACGCTTACCGTCAGCCTGCCCGTAGTCGATCTGAAAGCGTCGAAGGCTTTCTACACCGCCTTAGGCTTCGTCAACAATCCGCAGTTCACCGACGATACCGCAGCGTTCATGGTGTGGAGCGAGTCAATCAATGTAATGCTTTTGACATACGCAAAGTGGCGCACATTTACGACCCGCCCAATTCCGCCGAACACATCGAGCGAGGTCGCGCTCACGGTCTCGTGCGATTCACGCGAAGACGTCGATGCCATGAACACATCGGCCTCCGAACACGGTGGAACCGCCGACATAAATCCCGTTCAGGACCATGGGTTCATGTATGGTCGCGACTTCGCTGATCCTGACGGCCACGTTTGGGGCGCGATGTGGATGGACATGTCCGCCATGCCATCCAGTTAATCACTCCCCGTCAACACACCGGCGGATAACAAGCGCTTGAGCAGCCGCCGGGCCGGAGGAGCAAGATCGGCCCGCGGCTGGACTACGGCGGCTGCGGAGGCGATGCGGCGATGCAACTCGAGCGACTCGGCCGAAGCGCGACTCCAGAACGTGATCTCTACCACCTCAACGTTCTAGACCCAACAGACGTCGAGAGGTTTCAATCTCCGTCGGGTCCCCACTTCGCGGCGCTCGTGGTCTGGCATTCAGTCGGCATTCCTGCGGCGACGATTGGCGTCTTCGCAAGAACACTCCTTGAATCAGGCTGCGTCTACGTCTGCACTTGGGGAGGTGGATGCGAGAGACTACACGACATCTTCGATGAGGAGATAGTCGACGCCTCCCTCACGCTCCCCTCTAATGTGGATGTCATGACGTCATGGCACTCGCGCTAGATGACCTCGAGACCGCACTCTGGTACTTCTTGACGCTGACGACGCCGGCCGACATCTACTCGAAGACATGCAGAACAGGAATCGTCGTGACCGTAGGGCAAGATGCAGACGTCGTCGCGGTCGTCAGAAGTGCGCTGCAGGACTCAGCGCCGTTCATCGCTCGGGAGTTGGCCAGAGAAGATGAGGAGGGAGCCTGAGCCGTTGGGTGTGGATGCCCCGAAGGCTCGCGCCGGGACGGCGACCGGCAACGAGTCGCGTTCGCGGCGTGTCTGAAGGCGAATCCCGCACCCCGAGTCCCGAATCCCGAATCCCGAATCCCATCTTTGGTAATATCCGCACAGAGCCGCCCCCCTCCGTGTCGGTTCCCACTGGCTGCCTTCCCCCTGTTTTCCCGGGCCGTACGGAACCGCATCCGAACCTCGTCTTTCGCCGGGACCTTGTACGCCCGTCGCGAGGAGTGACGCCTGTGGTCGAGTACCGCATCCACCAGCACCCGGTCCTGCCGGTGCCAGCCCGCGAGACTGTCGAGTTTTTCTGGAATGGCACGCCCTGCTCAGGCCTCGCCGGCGAGACCATCGCGTCGGCGCTGTTCGCCAACGGCGTACGCATCTTCGGCCACCACCACAAGGATGGCGCGGCCCAGGGAATCTTCTGCGCCAACGGCCAGTGCGCCCAGTGCTCGGTGGTGGCGGACGGCCTCGCGGTGAAGTCGTGCATGTTCCCCGTCAGGCCGGGCATGCGCGTAGCCCCGCTCGAGGGCAAGCCGGAACTCTCGGACGTCCAGGGCGCCGGGGACCTGCGCGACATTCCGACGGTCGACTGCGAGTGCCTGATCATCGGCGGCGGGCCTGCCGGACTGACGGCGGCGATTGAGCTGGGCCGGGCGGGCGTCCGGACGCTCGTGGTCGACGACAAGCACCGCCTCGGCGGCAAGCTGGTGCTCCAGACGCACAAGTTCTTTGGGTCGATCGACGCCTGCTATGCGGGCACGCGGGGCATCGACATCGCCACGCGCCTCGAGCGCGACGTCCACCTGTTCGAAAACGTCCGCGTCTGGCTGAACAGCACGGCGCTCGCGGTGTTCTCGGACCGCCGGGTCGGCATCCTGAGGGACGCCCGCTACTACATCGTGCGTCCTGAAATGCTGCTCGTGGCCGCCGGCGCCCGCGAGAAGTCGCTCGTCTTCAAGGGCAACACGCTCCCCGGGGTCTACGGCGCCGGCGCGTTCCAGACGCTCGTCAACCGCGACCTGGTGCGGCCGA
>CAVSUM010000015.1:0-7089 GCA_963731105.1 uncultured Gammaproteobacteria bacterium | reverse complement strand
GGCGCACCCGGTCTACTTCGCGGGCCGGGCGGCTCGCGCTGCTCGGCCTTCATGATGCCGGTCCCGACCGCAACCCCGGGATCGTGCGACCGCACGCAGCGCAGTAGATCGACGCGGCAACCCGGGTTGGCGGGTATGGAGTGCGTCGTCAGTCACGCCCAGAAGCCGACCACGCGCTGCACGGTCCAGAACGCGGCGATCGAACCGATGGCGTACGCCACCGGGACGCGGATCATCGCTTCCGAGTGCCAGGGACCTCGCTCGGCGTGGCCGGGCCTGCGCAGCAGCCGCGTTACGACCGAGAGCACCAGCACCACGACGGCGATGAACGCCAGCTGCCCGACCTCCACGCCGACGTTGAAGAACAGCAGGGCGAGCGGAATGTCCTGCTCCGGCAGGCCCACCTCGCGCAGGGCGCCCGAGAAGCCGAAGCCGTGCAGCAGGCCGAACACGAACGCGACCAGCCAGGGCGCACGCGCCGCAAGATCGCGGCGGCCCCGGGCGCGGCGCAGGATTTCGGCCGCCACGAACATCACCGACAGCGCGATCGACGCCTCGATCGGCGCCTGCGGTGCGTAGACCCAGCCGAGCGTGGCCCCGGCCAGCGTGATGCTGTGCGCTACGGTGAAGGCGGTGACGGTGCCAACAAGCTGCTTCCAGTTGCCCACGAGGAACAGCAGGCCCAGCACGAACAACAGATGGTCGATGCCGAGCAGGATGTGCTCGACGCCGAGCACGAAATAGGTTCGCGAGACTTCGAGCGGGGTGGGCGCCGCCGTCACGACGAACGACGTCTGCTCGGGAGTGAGTCGCACGGTCTGCGTCGTGCCGTCGACGCGCTCGAGACGCGCGAGCACGTCGGTGCGCGTGGCGCTCAGGCCATCGATGGCGATCGTGCGACCGACGAGGCCACTCGGGCAGCTCGCCTGCCACTGTTCGACGAACGCACCACCGACAAAGGTGCCGTGCAGCGGCACGCCACTGCACTCGACCGGAAGGCGGGCGTGAAGGCTCAAGCGGTACTCGCCGCGCGCCGGCACCTTCCAGGTGACGTCGAACGTGCCGGGTAAAGTCTCGCGAATCTCCAGATAGGCCGGACGCACCTCGTGAGCCTCGACCCCCGCGGCCCAGCAGACCGCGACGGTGAGCGACAGCCACAGGCGACGCACGGTCGTTCCCGGCGACAGCGATGCGCTCATTGGGCCGCGTTGCCATCAGCGGGCGCGGCATACAGCTCGGCCGCCGGCCCCTCGACGCGGACCTCGTACTTGTCGCGGAGCGCCGCAAGGAACGACTGGTTCTGCCTGCGCCGCTGCTCGGACTGCCATTCACGCAGCACGATCGGGCGGATCTCGCCCAGCGTCGGCGCCTTGGCGGCGGCGCGTTCGTCCACCCGGACGAGGTGCAGCCCGAAGGCGGATTCAATCGGACCGGACCACTGCCCAAGCGGCGCCTCGTCGACTTGCCGGGCAAACTCCTGACCGAAGGCATTGACGATCGCCTGCGGCGAGGCGGCCTCCATCGTCGCAGGCAGCAATGTCGTGTCTCCGGCCTCGGTCGGATCAGCCGGACCGCGGCCCGCCTGCAACTCGGCGAGCAGCTTCTCGGCGTCCGCGCGCACCGTGTCGCCGCGGCGCTCGGCGTTCAGGTACACCTGCCGAAAGGTGAGCTCGGCCGGCCGTGCGAATTTCCCAGCGTTCTGCACGAGGTAGCCTTGCAGCTGTGCGTCGGTCGGCTCGCCCGAATCCGCGACATTGTCCGAGATGAACTCCATCTTCTGGCGCAGTCGGCGGCGGATCACCGTATCGTCCCGGTCGAGACCCATCGCGACCGCCTCGCGGTAAAAGACCTCCTCCGCGACGTAGTCGTCGATCAGGCCCTTCAACTCGGCAGCCGACGGCGGTCGCATCCAGACCGCGGCGAAGTTCTCCGCCAGCGCCTCGATGCGGGTCTCGGAAATCACGATCTCGCGCGGCGCGTCCGACCCGCCACGGTTCGACGCCTCGTACAGCAGGAACAGCGCGGTGCCTGCCAGCAGGAAGTGCAGCAGGGGTTCGCGCAGCAGTCGTCGGATCACTTGGGCTGGCCGACCCGCTTCACGGCGAATACCAGATCGGCGACGTCCACGCGCGTTCCTGCTGCTTCATCGGGACGTCCTCGCTCATCTTCACGCCGAAACGCGCCTGGTCGTAGGCCGTCCAGCGAGGCGTCGGAATCTCGATCACGCGGGCGTAATAGAACGCGCGCTGGCCCGGCTTGAAGTCGGGGTCTTTCCAAACTGCCGTGAGCTCCGCGGCACCGATCGTATTGGTGTAGGTGGCACGAGCTACATCGACCGTGTCACCCACTAGCGGCAGCTTGCCGTCCTGGCCGGGCTTGCGGTCGCCCGCCCACACCACGTCGTACACCTTCTCCTGCGCCGTGCCGGAAGCATCGAGCCAGCCCTTGATGACCTGGATGCGATCGAGGTTCGCACCCTGCGGGTCCTTGAGCGCGGCGACGAGGAAGGTCGGCATCTTGCCGCCCGTGGCGGGCTTCAAGTCCCCGCCCATCGGCACGCCCTTGGAGTAGCCCACCTCCGCCAGGTAACGCGACTGCGCGTCATCGGGTGTGAAGCCGTAACCGCCGAAGAAGCGCACTGTCATGCGCGTGCCGGAGGTGCCGTAGGTCTCGCGCCGCTTCATCGCGTCGAAGACCGCTTCGCGCGTGTTCTCGGTGGCCCACACGGCTGCGTAGCCGGCGGCGAGGTATTGCCACGTGTAGCGCGCAGCGCCACCTTCACCCTCGCCGGTGCTCGACCGATCCTTCCAGCGGTCTGCACGGGGCTCCTGCCCCGGGAACTTGCCGAAGAAGTTGTCTTCCTCGACGAAGGGCAGCGCATTGTGCGCGTCGGAACTGCCGACGATGCCGGACTTGAACGGATTCACGCCCAGCTTCGCCTCGTGCTCGAGGCCGCGCATGAACCCGGCGCGCACGAAGCTGGTCGGCATCATTTCAGGGGTGAGCTTGCCGTGGAGCGTCAGGTTGCCGAGTTCCCAGCCCGCGATGCCGTACTCCAGGAACTCGTCGCTTGGGGAGAGCTTCGGATGGCTCTCCGAGGCACCCTTCATCTGCACGATCTCCTGGATCGGCTCAAAGCGCTGCCGGCGCTCTGCGTACTCCTTCGTGATCGCGGTGCCGTCGAAGGCCTGCGCAGCGTACATGCGGCCGTTCGACAGGTTGCCGTTGTGCGGAATCGCGAGCGCACGGCCGCCGGTGCGCTGCTCGTAAGCCTCCATCCAGGCCCAGAGCTTCTCCGGGTCTTCACTGTTCCAGGACGAGAACGGGAACACCTGGCTCGCGCGAGCCTGACCGTCGCGCAGCAGCACGTTGCGGTGCAGGTTGTCGCCGCCCGGCGTCGGCGTCCACTCGAAGCCGATGAGCGTGGTGAACTTCCCCGGTTCGTTGTACTGGTCGGCCATGGCGGCCGCGCGCTGCCACACCGACATCATGAGGGGACCCGCGACCTTCGGGTCGGTCAGCACCGACGGCAGCGTGTTGGTCGCCTGCGCGCCGATCAGTTCGGTGACCGCACTGGAGGCCTCCGCGCCACCCGCCTTGATCATGCGGCTCCAGCGCTGGATGGTGCTGTCGCCCATCAGCGCCGGGTTGCCGTTGTAGACCTCGGTGATGAGTCCGAGCCCCTCGGCGTGGTCGCTCAGGACGACGAAATCGAGCGGCCGCGACAGGCGCGCGGGCAGGCCGGTCGCAGAGATCACCTCCTCGCCGCGGGCAATACGGTAAGTCTGTTCCGGCGTGAAGCGATTGCCGGTCGTGAACGCGTCTCCCGAGTTGGCGCTGTGCAGGTGGGTGTCGCCCCACAGGACGCGGGTCGCGTACTTGCGGCCGGCATACGGCGAATAGGCTTGCGCCTGGGCCGACGGCTGGCCGGCGGGCACGGGAATGTGTACTTCCTCGGTGTCCTCCACGACGCCGCGCACCGGCACGTCGGATGTCTGCGCGCGGCTTGCATGGGCAACGACCAGCAATGCACCGACCACGGCCAGCGCAAGAATGCCCCTGTCCCTTCGAGCCTCGAGTTTCATGCTTCCCCCTGTTGCCGGCTGTTTGCGCCGGCTGAGCAAACTGTACTGCGTGCGTCAGCGCGCGCCGAAGCGGTACATCACTCCCGCGCTGATCATGAAGATCTCGTTGTCGTGGAACTGGACGTCCGAATTGCCCTCGCCCCACAGCACGCTGCCGACCGCCTGCCAGCGACCACTCTCGATCGGTAACCGATAGAACAGCGTCGTGTCCACGACGACGCCGTCCGCGTCGGTGCGGGCGTCGAAGATCGGGTTGCGGGCGTCGAAACTGCTGCTGGCGTAGGCCAGGTTGCTCGCCACGGTGTAGCCCTCGCCCAGGAACACGTAGCTCAGCTGCAACCGGTAGCTGTCGCTGCTCATCGCCTCGCCGTCGCGGTCGTCGATCGTGTAACGGACCATGGGACGCAGCAGGTGACGCCGGCCCTCGCCCAGCCGGTACAGGTACGACACGTCGAAGCTGTACTGGTCGCCGTCGCGCACCAGCAGGTCCCGGCAGGCCGCGTCGCAGGCCACGCTCGTCACGCCCTCGCCGCTGCGCTCGGTGTCGATCGAAATGTCCCGGTAGGAAAACGTGACATCGAATGCCGAACCGAGGATGCGATCCCACTCCAGGCGCACGCCGGCGGAGTCGCGATCGGTTTCCTCGCGCCGCACGCCCTCGGCATACGGATCCTCCCAGACCTGTGTCGGGATGCCGCTGAACAGGAAACCACCTTGCACGATGCCGGCGGAGCCCAGGTCCTTGCGCGCCCCGAGCTGCGTCACGCCATCGAGCGTCACGGCGTCCTCGAGCGAGGTGCCGAAGAAGGCCTGCCAGCCGCCGCCGAACGTGTAGTTGATCTCGCCCGTGATCACGGGGTGGAACGTGTCGTCGCTGCGCGGGCGCTGCGTCACCGAGTCGATGACCGGCTGCCCGATGTCGATCAGGTTGTTGCCCGCGACGGTGTTGCTCTTGAGGTCAGTGTAGCCCCCGCCCACGACGACGAAGCCGCGCCAGCCGGGGGTGGACGGGATGGGTTCGATGGCCATCGCCGCCGGTACCGCTCCGACCGTCAGCGTCGCGAGCAGGCACAGCCGAAGCCGGGTGGAATGCATATGGGTACCGCCAGTCGCTTGAGTTGATTACCGCGGAAACAAGAGCGTGACGGTCATGCGGAGCCCGAAGCCCTCGGCCCCGCTGGCCGGGCTGTCGACCCAGTACCGCACGCCGCCGCCCAAGCTTACCAACTGGGTGCCGAACCGCATCAATTTCGAGGCGCTGGCGTTCATCGGCACCGACCACTGCTCGTTTTCCCAGTCATAGGTCGACTCGGTATTGAGGCCGAACGTCCACTGCGTGGGCGTCGTGTAGGTCAGGAACGGCTGCAGGAACGTTGCGTTCACGTCGGCGCGATCGTCGTCACCCGCGAACGACCAGATGTGGTTGGCGAGCATGCCGCGCGTCCAGCCGTTCGACTGCTTGAGCACCACCGCCGTCGGGCCGGCGCCCCACTTGTCGGTGGTCAGCAGGTCGTTCGAACCCGTGGGCAGCAGAAGCACCGGGCCGGCGCCCCAGATCCAGCCCGACGCGGTCGGCGCCTTGGGCGAGAAGAACAGGCTCTGCACGATGTCCCCGGTGCCGGTCTGGGTGCCAGCGCCCGGGAAGATGTCGGACTGCCGCACCAGCGGCAGGATGGTGCGCGAGATCAGGTTCCAGTCATCGTTCAGGTCGAACGGGATGACAGGCTGCACGTTGAGCAGCCAGCGATCCCCGTCGTCGGCCGGGCCGATGTCCTGGTCGTAATTGAGCTGCAGCGGCACGCTGATCAATGCCGCCACCGGGTTCGACAGCTGCATGGCGAGGCTGGCCTCGTCCGCACCACCTGTTTCGACCGCGAGCGCCGGCAGGGCCGGCATCACCATGCAGAGCAGGAGGGCGCCGGCGCGCGACGCCCTTCGAGTTAGGTTACTCACCATCATCGCTGGTCAGAACGAGAACGCGATGCCGGCGCCGGGCCCGTGCTGCACGAGGTCGTAGTTCTGGTAGCTGAGGCCCTTGCCGTCCTCGTAGTCATAGGCGATCGCCCGGTAGCCGACGTACCAGCTGAAGCGGTCCGACTGCTGGTAGGTGACCTTGGTGAGCGCGTGCCAGGTGAGATCGGAGCCGAACCCGAAGCCGCCGATGTCGCCGCGCAACGTGTAGCGCCACTTGCCGCTGATCGGAATCTCGTAGTTCAACCCGAGCAACGGGTCGACCCAGTTGGCATCGCGGCTCGCAGTGCGGACCTGCTGCAGGACCCGCAGCCGCAGGTCCGCCGACACGTCGAAATAGGCGAGCGAGAGCAGCGCCTCGAGGTGCGGCATGACGCGGTAGCCGGCGGTCGCCATGAACGTGAACTGGTCGACGTCGAGACCTGCGCTCGCCCGGCCCTGCTGCGTACTCTTGCTCTGACCGAGGTTCATGTAGGTCAGGTCGCCCGTGAACGACCACTGGCCGTCTTCGATCCGGTAGCCCGCCATGGCGCCGAACTTGAGGTTGTCGAAGAAGTCCGAGATGTTCGTATCGACATCGACCTGCAGGTCGCCGATCTGCGCGTCGCCTTCGATCATGGGCACCATGCCATAGAGGAATACGGTCTGGCGCCAGTCGCCCGCGGACGACTGGGCCAAAGCAGGCGCGCCGCTGGCCAGCAGCACGCCTGCGACGAGAGCGAGTGACAGACGCCGTCCCCGGGACGCGGGCAAGCTATTCATCGATTGCATCTCCATCAGATCAGTCGGTCTGGATCAGGCCGCTGGCCGGCAGCGCGAACGACCGGCCGGGCGGCACCTGGCGCTCGGTGGGCGCCGTGCCCGGAAGGATCTCGAAGTCGGGCGTGAAGGCTACCATCAGGTCGCGCAGCTTGTGGATGATCGTGCGATCACCTTCGAAGCGCGCCTTGCCCTCGTCCGCCAGCTGATCGAAGGTCGCCACGCCCATCATCACGCGGTTCAAGTCCGCGCGGTTGACGGTGACCGTCAGGTC
>CAVSUM010000014.1:0-61996 GCA_963731105.1 uncultured Gammaproteobacteria bacterium | reverse complement strand
TGCCGAATACGGCCAGGTCGGCGCGCGGGCATTCGCCGAAGTCGAGGATGCTCTTGCGGCGGAGTCTGCCGCTGCCAGGCGCGAGGACATCCTCGGCCGCACAGTGGCCGAGAACGAGAAGGCACTCGGGTTCGCGAAACAGCGCCACAAGGTCGGCTCCGGCGACCTGCGCGCGGTGTCACAGCAGCAGATTGCGACACTGGGCGCGAGCTCCGCGCTGCTGCGCGTGCGGACGGAACAGCTCGTGCAGCGTGTGAACCTGTACCTGGCCCTGGGAGGGGGATTCGACGCGGCGCCGGCCACGACGCCGGTCGCGCAAGCCAAGGAGTGAGTCATGCACTGGTTCCAGGGAGTCCTGCAGGCGCACCCGGAGATCGCGTTCTTCCTGGTGCTCGGGCTTGGGTACCTGTTCGGCAAGGTCTCGCTCGGCAGCTTCAAGCTCGGCGCCGTGACGGGCACGCTGCTCGCGGGCGTGCTGGTGGGCCAGCTCGGCGTCACGCTGCCGAACGAAGTCAAGCAGTGCTTCTTCCTGCTGTTCCTGTTTGCGATCGGCTTCCGCACGGGCCCGCAGTTCTTCCGCGGCCTGAAGAGCGACGGACTGGCCCATGCCGCGCTGGCGGCGATCGTCGCCACGACGGGACTGGTCGTTGCGTGGCTCGTGGCCGGCCTGTTTGGTTATGACGCAGGCACGGCAGCCGGCCTCGTTGCAGGCGCGCTGACAGAGTCGGCGACGATCGGCACGGCCATGGACGCGATCGCGCGGCTCGACCTCAGCGAGGCCGAGCGGACGGCGCTCAGCAACAACATCCCGGTCGCCTTTGCGGTCACCTATCTCGTCGGTGTCACGGTCGCCGCGTGGGTACTGTCACAGCTTGCGCCGAAACTCATGCGCGTAGACCTCGCCGAGGAATGCCGCAAGCTCGAGGAGCAGATGCAGGGCGGCGCGGCCGCGCAGGCCTCCGCGCGGCGCGAATTCGAGTTCCGTGCCTACGCCGTGGATCCGGGATCCCGTTTCGTCGGGAGCAGCATCGCCGAGCTGGAGTCCTCCGTGCCTGGCGCGCGGATCTTCGTCGAGCAGGTGCGCAACCGCGGGGAAATCGTTGCCGCCCGCGACGTGCAGGCATTCCAGGCCGGTGACGTCCTGGCGGTGAGCGGCCGGCGCACGATGCTGGTCGAGGTGCTGGAGGCGCCCGGCAGTGGGCTGCGCGAAGTGGACGACCGCGAACTCCTCGAGGTGCCGAGCGATGTCGTGGACGTCGTGGTGACGAACAAGCAGATCGAAGGTCGGTCGCTCGCCGATCTCGCGCAGGACGAGGTTTCACGCGGCATCTTCCTGCGACGGATCACGCGTGCCGGGACGGACCTCGGCATGCTGCCCGACACCCGGGTGCACCGTGGCGACGTATTGACCGTCGTCGGGTCCGCCGCGAGCGCGGCGCGGGTGGCCGAGGCCTTCGGCGTGGCAGATCGCGCCACGGACGTGACCGACATGATGGTCGTGGCGACGGGCATCGTCGCCGGGGCGCTCATCGGTCTGCCGGCGCTGAACATCGGTGGCGTCGAGATCGGCCTGAGCCTGCCCGTCGGCGTGTTGCTCGGCGGCCTGGTCGCCGGCTGGCTGCGCTCCGTGAGGCCTGGCCTGTTCGGTCGCGTGCCGGGGCCGACGCTGTGGATCTTCGAATCGATCGGGCTCACCGGCTTCGTCGCAGTCGTCGGCCTGAACGCGGGCCCTGATTTCGTCCAGGGGCTGAAGGCGAGCGGGCTGAGTCTCGTCGCCGCCGGGGCGATCACGATCACCGCCTCGCTGCTCATCGGCGTAATGGTCGGCAAATGGCTGTTCAAGATGCACCCCGGCGTGCTGCTCGGCGTCTGCGCCGGCGGCTGCACGGCCACGCCGGCGTTGGCGGCGGTGCAGGAAGCGGCGCGCAGCTCCGTGCCGTCGATGGGTTACGGCGTGGCGTACGCAGTGGGCAATGTACTGCTGGCGATCTGGGGCACCGTGATAGTGGCGTTATTGGCTTGAACGAAGGGCGACGGCGTCCCGAGGTGACGAATGGGAATCTGGGCATGGATTGTCGAGACGCTGCGCTCGTACCCCGAGCTGGCGATCTTCCTGGCGCTGGCGGTGGGTTTCTGGATCGGGCCGAAAAAGCTGGCCGGCTTCAGCCTCGGCAACGTCACGGCGACACTGCTCGCGGCGGTCGCCATCGGGCAGCTCGGCATCGCGGTGCCCGGTCCCATCAAGTCGACGTTCTTCCTGCTGTTCCTGTTCGCCGTCGGTTACGGCGTGGGGCCGCAGTTCTTCCGTGGCCTGAGCAAGGAAGGGCCCAAGCAGATCCTGTTCTCGGTACTCGTGCTGGCGCTGTGCCTGCTGGTGCCGTTCGTGTGCGCGAAAGTGGCCGGGCTCGACATGGGTTACGCGGTCGGCCTGTACGCGGGATCGCAAACGATCTCCGCCTCGATCGGTGTCGCGTCGGACCAGATCAGCCGGCTCGGCTTGTCGGCCGAGCAGGCACAGGCCTACCTGGGCGCAATCCCGATCGGCTATGCCGTCACCTACATCTTCGGCACCATTGGTTCCGCCATCGTGCTCGCGCAGATCGGGCCCAGGCTGATCGGCGTGGACCTGCCAGCCGCCTGTGCCGAGTATGAGAAGCAGATGGGTGGCGGCGCGGCGGGTCTCGACCCGGGCGTGCTCTCGGCCTATCGCAACATCGAGGTTCGTGCGTACCGCATCGACGCGTCGAACGGCCTCACGGGGCGCCCCGTGCGCGAGCTTTTCCCGGGGCTGCGCATCTTCGTCGAGCGCATTCGCCGGGGTGATCGCGTCATCGAGGCCGATGGCAGCAGCGTGCTCGAGCCCGGCGACGTCGTGGCGATCTCCGGCCCGCGCGCGGCCCTCGTCGAGAAGGTCGAAGCGGTCGTCCCGGAAGTGGACGACAAGGGCCTGCTCGACATGCCGGTGACCCTGCTGGACGTCTTCGTGCGCAGCAAGGCCGTGAACGGACTGACGTTGCGCGAGGTCGCCGACCTTCCGGAGACCCGTGGCATCTACCTGCGCAAGATCACGCGCAACATGGTCGAGATCCCGATCCTGCCCGAGACCGAGATCCTGCGCGGCGACATCCTGACGATCGCCGGCAGCACTCGACACGTCGACCAGGCCGTCGCGCTGCTCGGCCATGCCGACCGTCCGGTCGAGTCTACGGACCTCGCGGTCGTGTCCGCCGGCATCGTGATCGGCGGATTGATCGGCGCGCTCACCTACGTCGCGGGCGGCTTGCCCATCAGCCTGTCGACGTCGGGCGGTGCCCTGCTCGCCGGGCTGATCCTGGGGTATCTGCGTACCATCCATCCGACCTTCGGCAACATTCCGGGCCCGGCGCTCTGGCTCATGAACACGCTGGGGCTCAACGTCTTCATTGCCATCGTCGGCATCAGCGCGGGGCCCGGCTTCGTGTCCGGCCTGCAGCAGGTCGGCCTCAGCCTTTTCCTCTGGGGGATGGTCGCGACGACGATCCCGCTCGTCATCGCCATCTTGCTCGGCCATTACGTTTTCAAGTTCCATCCCGCCATCCTGTTCGGCGTCTGCGCCGGAGTGCGCACGACGACGGCGGCGCTCGGGATGATCCAGGAGGCGGCGAAGAGCAAGGTTCCCGCCCTCGGCTACGGCATGCCGTACGCGATCGGCAATACGCTGCTGACCATCTTCGGCATGGTGATCGTGCTGATGCTGGCCGGCGGATCCTGATCAACGACGGCCGCGGCCGCCAAGGAGTAGATGATGGACGTCCTGAAACTGCGTGAGTACGAGGGCCTGAGCCCGTTCGAGATCAAGGATTTCCTCGCCAAGGCGGCGAGCAAGACCGCGACCTCGTCGGCGGTCAGCTACCTGAACGCCGGTCGCGGCAATCCCAACTGGATCGCCACCGAGCCGCGCGAGGGGTTCTTCCTGCTCGGCCAATTCGCCATTACCGAGAGCAAGCGTGTGCTCGACTTGCCGCCGGGCGTGGGCGGGATGCCTCAGGCGCGCGGCATCGCCTCGCGCCTGACTGCCTGGCTCGGCAAGCACGCGGACATGCCCGGCGCCGGGTTCCTCGCTGCACTCGTGCCGTGGGCGGTGCAGAAGTTCGACTTCGACGCGGACAAGTTCGTGCACGAGCTGGTCGACTCGATCATCGGCGACAACTACCCGGTGCCGGACCGGATGCTGGTGCACAACGAACGGATCGTGCACGAGTACCTGCAGTGGGCGATGTGCGGCCTGCCGCGGCCCAAGGGCCAGTTCAAGCTCTACGCCGTCGAGGGTGGCACAGCGGCCATGTGCTACATCTTCAAGTCGATGAAGACCAACCGGCTGCTGAACGCGGGCGACACCATCGCCCTCGGCACGCCGATCTTCACGCCTTACCTCGAGATGCCGCACCTCGAGGACTACGACCTCAAGATCGTGAACGTCCAGGCGAAGCAGGAGAGCCGCTGGCAGTTCGACGACGAGGAGTTGAAAAAGCTGCTCGACCCGGCGGTCAAAGCGTTCTTCCTCGTGAACCCCGGCAATCCGAGCGCAGTGGCCCTGAGCGACAAGACCATCGCGAAGATCGGCGCGATCCTCAAGAAGCGGCCCGAGCTGATCCTGCTCACGGACGACGTCTACGGCACGTTCGTGCCCGGGTTCCGCTCGCTGCTCGGCGCCTTCCCTCACAACACGATCGGCGTCTATTCCTACAGCAAGTACTTCGGTTGCACCGGCTGGCGTCTCGGCGTGATCGCGGTGCACGAGGACAATCTGTTCGACAAGCTGATCGCGCAGCACCCGGAGCCGATCCTCAAGAAGCTCGACAAGCGCTACAGCGCGATCACGCTCGAGCCGCGCAAGCTGCGCTTCATCGACCGCATCGTCGCCGACAGCCGCGACGTGGCGCTGAACCACACCGCGGGCCTGTCGCTGCCGCAGCAGGTGATGATGACGCTGTTCTCGCTCTACGAGCTGATGGACGCGAAGAAGAACTACCAGAAGGCCTGCATCGGCATCGTGAAGAAGCGCGTCGAGGCGACGCTCGAGGGGCTCGGCATCGATCTCCCGCCGAACGAGCTGTACGACTATTACTACGGCCTGATCGACCTCGAGTTCTGGGCGCGGAAGTACGTCGGGGAGGACGTCGTCACCTGGATGAAGGAGAACGTCCACCCGCTGGACTTCGTCTTCCGGCTGGCCGAGGACCACGGCATCGTGCTGCTGAACGGCAGCGGGTTCGAGGCGCCGAACTGGTCGGTGCGCGTGTCGTTCGCGAACCTGAACGACCACGTCTATGACGACATCGGCCGCGCGGTGCGCGCGGTGGCGCGTGGCTACCGGCAGGCGTACGAAGCATCGAAGGGCAAAGCGGCAGCAGGCAAGGCGCCCAGGCGCGAAGCCCGCGGCCAAGCCCCGCGCCAAGAAGTAGTTGAGACACAAAGGAATGCGGCCGGCCGCTGGCCGGCTGACCATACACGGAGATACCGACATGAAACGCAGATCAATGATCCTTTGCTTCACGGCGCTGGTCGCCGCGAGTGGCATGGCTACGGCACTGCAGGCGGCGGACCTGCCGAAGGTTCGGGTGCTTGCAACGGGCGGCACGATCGCGGGGGCCCAGGCGAGCGCAACGGACTACGGCTACAAGTCCGGCGCCTACGACGTGAACTCGCTGCTGAGCGCGGTGCCGAACCTCGACAAGCTCGCGGTGATCACCGGCGAGCAGGTCGCGAACATCGGCAGCCAGGACATGAACGACGAGGTCTGGTTGAAGCTCGCCAAGCGGGTCAACGCCGCACTGGCGGAGCCCGGCACCGACGGCGTCCTGATCACCCACGGCACGGACACGCTCGAGGAGACGAGCTATTTCCTCACGCTCGTCACCAGCAGCACCAAGCCAGTGGTGATGGTGGGCTCGATGCGCCCGGCCACAGCCATCAGCGCTGACGGCCCGGGCAACATCTATAACGGCGTGGCCGTCGTGACCAATCCCGGCGCCAAGGGCAAGGGCACCCTGGTCGTGCTGAACGACGAGATCCACTATGCCCGTAACGTCGTGAAGACCAATACGACCAGCGTGCAGACGTTCGTCAGCATCAACCGCGGCCCGGCCGGGGTGGTGAACACCGGCAAGATCCAGTGGTTCGAGCCCATGGACCGCAAGGTCGGTCCGGCCACGGGATTCTCGATCGACGGGCTCGACAAGCTGCCGCGCGTGGACGTGATCTACGCGCACGCCAGCATGAGTGCGGACCTGATCGACGCGGCGATCAAGAATGGGGCGAAGGGCCTCGTGATCGCAGGCGTGGGCGACGGCAACATGACCACACCGGCGCTCGACGTACTCACCAAGGCCGCGAAGGCCGGCGTCGTCGTCGTTCGCAGCACCCGGCTGCCGTCCGGCATCACGCTGCGCAACAACGAGGTCAACGATGACGAGAAAGGCTTCGTGGCGTCCGGTGAGCTGAATCCCGCCAAGTCGCGGGTGCTGCTGCAGCTCGCGCTGACGAAGACGAAGGACCCGGTCGCGATCCAGAAGATGTTCTACGAGTATTGATCGTGCAGTCGGCGGCCGCGGGGGCATCCTCGCCCCCGTGGTGCCGCCGGTCGCCGCAGCAACGGCCATGAGCGCCGATACCCGCAAAGGTCGTGCCAGCTCCGCCCTGGCCGCCGCCTCCGGTCGTCTCGGTGACCGGCTCGGTTGGAACAGGGTCTACCGGACCGCGAGCTACCTGCGCTCGGCGCTCTGGGTGGCGCCAATTGCTTCGGTACTGCTCGCGCTCATTCTCATCCGGGTCCTGCACCTGCTCGACGGTTTCGTCACGCGGGACCTGACGGGACTCGGTCTCGACGGCGCACGGACCCTGTTCCAGACGCTCATCACGCTCACGCTCTCGTTCATCGTCTTCACGTTCGGTTCAATCCTGGTCGCCATCCAGATTGCGAGCGGCCAGCTCACGCCGCGCATCATCGCGACCACCCTGCTGCGCGATCGCGTGATCAAGTACGTCGTCGGCCTGAACATGTTCACCCTGCTGTTCGCGGTGAGTGCGCTCAACCGGACGGTGGACGTCGTGCCGCAACTGGTGACCCTGGTCGCAGTGCTGCTCGGCATCACGTGCGTGACCACGTTCCTGTTCCTGATCGACTACACCGCACGGTTGTTGCGACCCGTGCGCCTGGTCGCACTGGTGTGCGACCATGGACTGGACGTCATTCGCTCCGTGTACTCCGTGGCTGCGTCCGAGCGGGAGGCAAGTGGGTCGGCGAAAGTGGCCCTCGAGTTCGGGCTGCCGGCATGCGTCGTGACGAAAGCCGGGAAGTCCCAGATCCTGCTCGCCGTCGGGATCGAGGCACTCGTCCAGGAGGCACGGCGGCTGGACGGAGTGATCGAACTCTTGCCCCAGGTCGGTGACTTCGTGGCCGCAGACGAGCCCCTGTTCAACCTGTATGGCGGCGCGGCCCGGATCGACGACGCACTGTTGCGCGCCTCCGTGGCGTTCGGTACGGAGCGCACCATGGAGCAGGACCCGACCTTCGCGTTCCGGATCCTGGTGGACATCGCGTTGAAGGCGCTGTCGCCGGCCATCAACGATCCGACGACGGCGGTCCTCGCGATCGACCAGATCCAGCGCCTGCTGCGGGTGGTCGGTCGTCGACACCTGCATGACGACGGGATTCGCGATGCGGCCGGCCGGGTGCGCGTTATCCTGCGCACGCCGAACTGGGAGGATTTCGTGGCCATCGCGTGCACCGAGATCCGCGCCTGCGGCGCCGGCAGCGTGCAGATTCCGCGGCGGCTTCGAGCCATGCTCGAGAACCTGATCCGCACGTTGCCTGCCACGCGCCGGGCGGCGTTGCTGGAACAGCTCGACCTGCTGGACCGGACGCTGCCCGAATACTTCAAGTTGCCGGAGGACCTGGCACTGGCCCGCATCCCGGACTCGCAGGGCATCGGCGGCGCTGCGACGGGTCCGCCGCGTGCTGACGCCCGTGCAGGAGACTGCCGATGAACGCCGATCGCAATGCGCCAGATTTCTCGCTGGTCCTCGGCGGCCCGCTCTACCAGCTGTTGCGCCGTGCGCACCTGACCGATGACGCGCTGCTGCTGCAGCGGCGGCGCATCGTCGTAATCTCGCTGTGCGCATGGCTGCCACTGTTTCTGCTCGCCGCGCTGGGCGGGCGGCTGGTGGGCGGGGGCGTGGCCGTTCCGTTCCTCATGGACGTCGACGTGCACGTCAAGTTCCTGGTGGCGATGCCGTTGCTGGTCGCTGCCGAGCTGGTGGTGCACCAGCGCATGCGCGCACTGGCCATTACCTTCCGCGAGCGACGCCTGATTCCGGAAGCCGCCACCGGGCGGCTCGACGCCGCCGTGGCATCGGCGTACCGGCTGCGCAACTCGGTGACCGCCGAGGTGCTGCTGATCGCCATCGTCTATGTGGTCGGGGTCACGATCATCTGGCGTCACTACATGGCGCTCGATGCGGCCACGTGGTACGCGACGCCGGCTGCCGGCGGTTCCAGCCTCACGCTGGCCGGCATGTGGTACGGCTACGTCAGCCTGCCGTTGTTCCAGTTCCTGCTGTGCCGCTGGTACTTCCGTATCTTCATCTGGACGCGGCTGCTCTGGCAGGTGTCGCGGATCGAACTGCAGCTGGTCCCGACGCATCCCGATCGGGTCGGCGGCCTGGGTTTCCTCGCCGCGACCTCGCACGCGTTCATCCCGCTGCTGATGGCGCATGGCGCACTGCTCGCCGGGAACCTCGCCAACCTGATCTTCCACGCCGGAGCCAGCCTGACGCAGTTCCGGCTCGAGATCCTGCTGCTGGTGGTCTTCATGCTGATCCTGGTAGTGGGGCCGCTCACGGTCTTCGCGCCGCAGCTGGCCCGGGCCCGGCGCACCGGCCTGCGCGAATACGGCACGCTGGCGCAGGGCTACGTCCGTGACTTCGATGCGAAGTGGGTGCGCGGCGGCGGTGGTGATGAACCGATGCTCGGCAGCGGCGACATCCAGTCGCTGGCCGACCTCGGCACTAGCTTCTCGGTCGTGCAGGACATGCGGGTCGTGCCGGTCACGAAACAGGCGCTGTTCCAGCTCGGCGTGGCGACGGTCGCGCCGATCGTGCCGCTGGTGCTGACCCTGATGCCGCTCGAGGAGTTGCTCAAGAAGCTGTTCGGGATCCTCTTCTAGCGTCGCCTGCCGCCGCTGGGCATCGGCCGCGGCGCCGGTCGCGGCGACGGGCGGCTGGTGGGTCGAGTGCTGGTGCTCGGTCGGGTCGGCGCCATGGACGATTGCGCAGACGGCCGCGTGGACGGGCCACCGACATCACCGGGCAGCGTGGTTGGGCGGTTGCCGCCATCCGGCCGGCCGCCATCCGGGCGCTCGCCCGGCGGAACCACTACCACCGGCGGATACGGCGCGTAATAGCCGCCGCCGTAATAGGGGCCGTAGTAGCCGCCATAGCCATAGCCGACGGCGACGCTGGTCGACACGCCGCCGCTGCTGGAGCCGCCGCCGCTGCAGCCGGACAGCGCGAGCAGCACGCCGAGCGCTGCACACGCGAGCGATGCCCCGGCTGCCTTGCTGAGGATACGCGCGCTCATGGTTGTGCCTCCGTTGCGAGCAATTGCGCCACGCCGACGGGTGCCCCGGTCGGATCGGCAATGATGGCGACGATCACCTGCCCGAGGTTCACTGGCTCGCGGACGACCGTGCCTCCCGCCGCGCGGGCCTTGTCGGTGGCAGCCTGCGCATCTGCGACGCGAAGGTAGGGCAGCCAGACGGACGAAAGGCGCGCATCTTTCTTCTCCATCACGCCTGCCCGCACGAAGTTGCCGGAGACGAGGTGCGCGCCGCTGCGCAGGCCTGGCTTGTCGAGGGGCACCACCGTATAGCCCGCCAGGCCGCTGTAGAACTTCGTGGCCTGGTCCACGTTCGCGGTCCAGAGATCGATCCAGACCCATTCGTTCAGGTCGCCGAGGTAGTCGGCCGGGTCGCCGTTCTTCGAGTGCACGACGCCGAACAGCGTGCCTTCCGGGTCCTGGAACACGGCGGTCTCGCCGCGCTCGCCCAGCAGCGTGGGCGCGACCACCACCTTGCCGCCCCCCGTGGTGACGGCGTCGGCCGCTGCGCGCACGTCCGGCACGGAGATGAGCCCGATCCAGCGGGCCGACGGCACCTTGCCCTTCATGGCGCGTTCATCGAACACCAGGCCGCCGATCGGCAGCCCGTCCGCCAGCGCCAGCGTGTACGTTTCGCGATCGTCGTCGCCGCCGTAGGTTTCGAAAGTCCAGCCGAAGACCTTGCCGTAGAAGTCCGCCGCGACGGCGACGTCCGCCGTGACGAGATCGGCCCAGACCCAGCGGCCCGGCGTGAGTTGACCGGTGGCCGGGTCCACGATCGGGGGCCAGAAGCGGTCCGCCGCGCTCGCGACGCCGGTGGCCGAGGCCAGCAATGCTGCGGCGACGACCGCTGCCTTGCGAGCGGATTTCAGGGCATGGGGCATGGGCGGCGGGCCTCTGGTGATTCCGGCATCGGATGGTAGCCCATCGGCCGGCCCCTCGCGCTAGCTGCGTATGGACAAGGACGCCGCTTTGCGGTTGTGATGGGCGGCCAGATTCCTGCGCCAACCGCGAGAGCCCTGCCGTGATCGAATACCGTTCCCCCTGGATGGACGACGAACTCGAGATGTTCCGCGACGCGGCGCGCCGCTTCGTCGAGAACGAGATCGTGCCGCACGACGCCCGCTGGCGCGAGCAGCACCACGTGGACCGCGAGCTGTGGAACAAGGCGGGCGAGGTGGGCCTGCTGTGCACCGACATCCCGGCCGAGTACGGCGGCGTCGGCGGCGACGCGCGCCACGAGGCGGTGGTGGTCGAGGAGGTGGGCCGCCGCGGTATCACCAGCTTCGGCCACTCGGTGCACAGCATCGTCGCGCACTACGTGCTCAACTACGGCTCCGAGCAGCAGAAGCACGACTGGCTGCCACGCATGGCGCGCGGCGAGCTGGTCGGCGCGATCGCCATGACCGAGCCGGGCGCGGGCTCGGACCTGCAGGGCGTCAAGGCCCGCGCGGTGCGCGAGGGCGACCACTACGTCATCAACGGCACCAAGACGTTCATCTCGAACGGCCTGCACGCCGGGCTGGTCGGCGTCGTGGTGAAGACCGACCCGACCAAGGGCTCGAAGGGCATTTCGATCATCATGGTCGAGACGCAGGGCCTGCCCGGCTACCGGGTCGGCCGCGTGCTCGACAAGATCGGCCAGAACGGCTGGGACACCGCGGAGATGTTCTTCGACAACTGCCGCGTCCCGGCCAGCGGCCTGCTCGGCCGGTCGAGGGCCAGGGCTTCGTGCAGCTGATGCGCGACCTGCCCTACGAGCGTGCGTTGCTGTCGCTCGGCGGCGTGGCGGCGATGGAGTACGCACTGGCGCTGACGGTGGACTACACACGCCAGCGCAAGGCGTTCGGCCAGGCGCTGCTCGACATGCAGAACACGCGCTTCAAGCTCGCGGACGTGAAGACGCAGGTGCAGGTGGCGCGGGTGTTCATCGACGACTGCATCCTGAAGCTCAAGGATGGCAAGCTCGACACGGTCACCGCGTCCATGGCGAAGCTGTGGATCACCAACGCCCAGTGCCGGGTGATGGACGAGTGCCTGCAGCTGTTCGGCGGCTACGGCTACATGCGCGAATACCCGATCTCGCAGCTCTACACCGATTCGCGCGTGCAGCGCATCTACGGCGGCGCGGACGAGATCATGCGGGAGATCGTGGCGAGATCGCTTTGAGGAACAGGGGGTAATGATCAGGGGGTAGGGGGTAGTGCAGAGGCCGGCGCGCCGGCCGTTCTCCGGCCACCACCCCCTACCCCCTGATCATTACCCCCTCTCTTGTCAGTCACCAATCACTGATCACCAGTCACTACCCCATGGGTCCACTCTCCGGAATCCGCATCCTCGAGCTCGCCGGCATCGGCCCCGGGCCGTTCTGCGGCATGCTGCTCGCCGACCTCGGTGCCGACGTCGTGCTCGTGGACCGCAAGGGCGGAGCGCTGCCGTTCAATGCCCAGCCGAAGCACGACCTCACGCGCCGCGGCAAGCGCTCGATCGCGGTCGACCTCAAGCAGCCGGGTGCGATCGAGGTGGTGCTGCGACTCGTCGAGCAGTGCGACGGGCTGATCGAAGGCTTCCGCCCCGGCGTGATGGAGCGCCTCGGCCTCGGTCCCGACGTGTGCCTCGCCCGCAATCCGCGCCTGGTGTTCGGCCGCCTCACCGGCTGGGGCCAGCACGGCCCGCTGGCGCAGGCCGCGGGCCACGATCTCAACTACGTCGCGTTGAGCGGCATCCTCTACCACGGCGGCCATCGTGACTCGGCGCCGTCGATTCCGCCCACCGTGGTGGGCGACATCGGCGGCGGCGCGATGTTCCTGGCGCTCGGGCTGGTGAGCGGCATCCTGCACGCGCGTGCGAGCGGGCAGGGCCAGGTGATCGACACCGCCATCACCGACAGTTGCGCGCTGATGAGCACGCTGGTGCAGGGCCTGCGCAGCCAGCGGCTGTGGGCAGATCGTCGCCAGTCGAACGCGCTCGATGGCGGCGCGCACTGGTACGACTGCTACGAGTGCGCCGACGGCGAGTGGATCTCGGTGGGCGCGCTCGAACCGCAGTTCTACCGGCTGCTGCTCGAGAAGTGCGGGCTCGCGGGACAGGGATTCGAGGCAGTGCAGTTCGACGTAGCGAACTGGCCGCGACACAAGGCGAAGTTCGCCGAGCTGTTCCGCACGAAGTCGCGTGCCGAATGGTGCTCGCTGCTCGAGGGAACCGACGTCTGCTTCGCGCCGGTGCTCAACTTCGCCGAGGCGCAGCAGCATCCGCACAACGTGGCGCGGCAGGTCTACGTCGAGGTCGACGGCGTGACGCAGCCGGCGCCGGCGCCGCGCTTCAGTGCGACGCCTGCCGAGGTTCGATCACCACCGGCGGGCGTCGGCAGCGAAACGAAAGCGCTGCTCGAGTCGGCGGGCTATTCCGAGGACGAGATCGCGGGGCTGGCGGGCGCCGGCATCGTGTAGCGGGTCCGCACCAATGGCACTTCCAATAATGCGCTGCGCCTGTGCGGTCCCGACGCGTTTGCTGCGGGCGAGAGCACTCGGTGTCGCGTTGCTGGTCTGCTGGGCGCTCACGGGAATTGCATCGCCAGCCGGTGCGCAGGACATCGAACCGCGCGCCTACTCCAACGCCCCGATCGGCGTGAACTTCCTGGTCGCGGGGTATGCATACACCCGGGGTGGTGTGTCGTTCGACAGCGCCCTGCCGCTGACGAACCCGGAATTGACGACGTCCAGCGCCGTCGTGGGCTATGCGCGGGTGCTCGACCTCTGGGGCCAATCGGCCAAGTTCGACGTCATCGCCCCGCTCACTGCGCTGTCCGGTTCCGCCGATTTCAACGGGGAGCCGCTGGACCGCGACATTTCCGGTCTCGGGGATCCGAAATTCCGTCTCTCGGTGAACTTCTTCGGCGCCCCCGCGCTGTCGCTGAAGGAATTCGCAGGCTTCAAGCAGGACCTGATCATCGGGGCGAGCCTGCAGGTGTCCGCCCCGACGGGGCAGTACGACGCGAGCAGGCTGGTGAACCTCGGCACGAATCGCTGGTCGTTCAAGCCGGAGCTGGGCGTGTCGCAGGCGCTGGGCCGGTGGACCCTGGAGGGCACGGCTGCAGTCACCCTGTACACGGACAACGAAGATTTCTACCAGCACCAGACCCGGTCGCAGGATCCGCTCTATTCGTTGCAGGCGCACGTGATCTACAGCTTCCGGTCTGGCGTCTGGGGCTCGCTCGACGGGACCTATTTCGCGGGCGGTCGCACGACGCTGGACGACACGCTCAACAACGACCTGCAGCAGAACTGGCGGGTCGGGGCCACGCTGGCGTTCCCGATCGACGTCCGCAACTCGATCAAGCTCTACGGCAGCAGCGGGGTGTCGGCGCGGACCGGCAACAGCTTCGACCTGCTCGGGATTGCGTGGCAGTACCGGTGGGGCGGCGGGCTGTGAAACGACGGGGTCACGCGACCGGCAGCACGACGAATTCTCCCTCCAGCACGCCGACCCGTTGACCTGCGCACTCGAGCGTCGCCGTCACGTGCACGCGGGCCGGGCGGCCCTTGCCCAGCGTCGCGACTGCCTTGGCCCAGGCAGCGGCGTCGGGCGGCGCGGACGTCGCCGTGAAGTCGCCGGTGATCGGCCGCTCGTAGGACATCTTGTTGCGGCGGATGACGATGCGCCCGGCCCGCTGTTCCGCCCGCATCCGCACGTAAAGCGCGGACCACGCCGCCAGGATCGCGACTGCCGAGGCACTGCCGCCGAACACCGTGTCGCGGTGGTTGATGTTGGGCGCCAGCGGCGCGTACAGCACCACACCGTCGCTGCCGGCCGCCCGGACCGCCACCTCCATCGCACGCGACAGAGGTATGCGTTCGTGCAGGTAGGCTTGCAGGTCGTGCGCGTTCATCGCTGGCGAGCGTAGAATCGGCCGCACCGGGCCGCAAGCGGTCCCGGCACCACAGCGATCGCAGATGCAGGGGGCGCCATGACCGATTCAATCCTTGCCGCAGTGCAGCAGCATCCGTTCAGCCTGGGGCTCACGCCCGAGCATTGCGCGACGCTCGCCGCGCTGGGTACCCGCGTGCAGTATCCCAAGGACGCGCTGATCTTCGCCGAGGGCGACGAGCGTCACGAATTCTTCCTGCTGATCAAGGGACGGGTGGCGCTCGAGATGATGGCGCAGGGCAAGGCGCTGCGCGTGCACACGCTCGAGGCCGGCGACGAGCTCGGCTGGTCGTCGGTGCTGTCGGGGCGTGGCAAGTTCTACCAGGCGCGGGCGCTCGAGCCGGTCGAGACGATCAAGTTCGACGGCTATGTGCTGCTCGAGAAGTGCCGCGCCGACAACAGCTTCGGCTACAAGATCATGCACCGGCTGGTGGGCGTGGTGTCGGAGCGCCTGCAGGCCGCGCGCATGCAGGTGCTCGACATGTACTCGCCGATCGCGCGGAAGGCCGGCGCCTGAAAATAGGGGACATTCTCCTATTTTCTGGACGGCAGGCGGTACATCCAGGCCGCGAGCCCGACGCCGAAGGCGGCGAGCGCCGCCTTGAGCCACGGTGGGTCGACGAAGAACACGATCGATGCGCCGAGCGTGACGCCCATCATCACGATGGCCGTGATCTTCGTCCGGTAGCGAATGCTCCGGTGCTCGTGCCACTCGTGGATCATCGGCCCGAACAGCCGGTTTGCCAGCAGCCACTCGTGGAACGGCCGGTAGCTGCGGGCGAAGCAGGCCGCAGCGAGCAGCACCAGCGGAGTCGTGGGCAGCACGGGCAGGAAGATCCCCGCGATGCCGAAGCCGAGTGCCATGATTCCGGCGACGAAGAACAGTGCCCGTACGATGGGCGATCCGTGCTCGTAATGGCGCGGGCCGGGGTCCGTCACCTCGTGCGGGTCCGCGCCTGCAGCTGATCGAACGCCGCCAGCAGGCCCTTGGCGAAGGTGCGGGGACGCGGCACCGCCGCGAGCGCGGTCATCACGCCGAACTCGAGTGCGCCGGCGTAGCTCTCCACCGTGACGTTCAGACCGAGCCCGTGGCCGACGATCGACAGCGGCCAGTGGTGCATGACGCGCGCACCTGCCAGGTACATGGGTCGTTGCGGACCCGGGACGTTCGACACCACGAGATTGACGACCCGCGGCACGCGATTCGCGACCGACGGGCGCCCGTACACGGCCGTGAGGCCGTGCAGCAGCCACGGCATGCCGATGGTCGGGAAGTCCATCGGCACCAGCGACCTGGTACGCGACACATTCGCTTTCGCCGTCTGGGTCGCGTCGCGGATGGCCCGCAGGCGCCGTACGGGATCGGCGATGTCGGTCGCGAGGTCGATCCGTGCGATCGTCGCCTGCGTGGTGAGTTCCACCTTGCCGGGCCCGTGCAGCGACACCGGCATGGCAGCCACCAGCGGCTGCTTCGGCACGCCGCCGTGGTGGCCGAGGTAGCGGCGGAGCGCCCCTGCGCAGACCGCCAGCACGACGTCGTTGACGCTCGCCTCATGCGCCGCGGCGACCTCCCGCGCGGCCGCGAGCGGGATCGAGGCCGTGGCGAAGCCGCGCTCGGCGTCGATCGCGACGTTGAACGGCGTCTGCGGTCCGAATCCGGGACGGCGCCGCGCCGTGCCAGGAACGTCGGCGTCGCGTGAGCGAGCCAGCGCCTTCGCCATGGCCGGCAGGTTCCGCGCGAGCTTCCAGTACTGTTCGAGGTCGTGGCGCAGGCCGTCCGCAATCACCTGGCCGGCCCACGGGTGCTCGGCAGGCTTGCGCGTCCTTGCGACGGGAGCCCTGCGGCGCGGGCGGCGGGTGAGGTCGAACAGCGTGCGCATCAGTTCGACGCCGGCTTGGCCGTCCACGACCGCGTGGTGGATGTTCGTGTAGAAGCCGATTCGCCCGTCCTGCCGGCCCTCGATGACGGACACGGTCCACAACGGGTACGCGCGGTCGAGCGGCACGGAGTGCAGCTGGCCGACGCAGGCCTCGAACTGCTCGTGCGTGCCCGGCGCGGGCAGCACCACGTGGCGCAGGTGGTAGTCGAGATCGACTTGCGGCACCTGCACCCAGACCGGGTTGGCCATGCCGAGCGGGAACTCGTGCAGCTTGCGGCTCAGCACCGGCGCCAGCGGCAGGCGCTGCTCGTAGATGCGGCGCACGTTGCGCATGAAGCTGCCACGGTGGCCCGGCGGCGGCTCGAGCAGGCTCAGCGAGCCGACGTGCATCGGCATGGCCGGCGTTTCCAGGTGCAGGAACGCACCGTCGATCCCGCTCAGAATCTTCATTCGTGTCGTCCCACCGTGTCGTGCCCGCTGCGACGGTGCCGCCCCGGCATCGTAGCCTTCGGGGTCGGCGGGGTCATGCATTGCGTGTGCTATGGTTCCTGCCGCGACTGCTGCCTGCCCCATGACGCGCACCGCTGCCCCTGCCGGCCCGCCCCACGTGCTGCACACCGTGCTCGAGCTGCGCGCGCCGTTCGAGCTCGCGTTGCTCGGTCCCGCGCTGCCGTTCCTGTTGCGGACGCCGCGCGGCGACGGGCACCCGGTGCTGCTGGTGCCGGGCTTCCTGAGCAGCGAGGTGCCGCTGCTGGCGATGCAGGCGTTCCTGCGCAACCGCGGCTACACGGTGGACATGTGGGGCTTTGGCCGCAACGTCGGCCTGCAGCGCAAGCACGTCGCGGCGCTGGAGCAGAAAGTCCGCTTCCTGCACCACAAGTACCGGCGCAAGGTCAGCATCGTGGGCTGGAGCCTCGGCGGGGCGTTCGCGCTGTACGCGGCGCACCACGCGCCCGAGTGCGTGCGCTGCATCATCACGCTCGGCAGCCCGGTGACGGTCGGCGAGGAGGGCAGCCAGTCGCCGCCGGCCGTGCACGCGCTTTACCGTCTCGTGGCGCATCCGCTCGGGTCGGCCGCGCATGCGATGCAGCCGCGGGTGCGGCAGCTGCGCGCGCGGCCCCCGGTGCCGATGAGTTGCCTCTATTCGGCGACCGATGGCGTGGTGCCGGCGCACCAGGCGACGTTCGACGGCGACCCGGAGATGCACGAGAACATCCGCGTGCCGGGCAGCCACTGCGGGCTCGGTTTCAACCCCTGGGTGCTGCGGATCGTCGCGAACCGGCTCGCGCAGCCGGAGGCCGTGGCGACCGTTCAAAATAGGGGACATTCTCCGATTTATTGCGGCCCGCAATAAATCGGAGAATGTCCCCTATTTTTTAGAGCCGGTCGATCAGCCAGCCCGGGAACAGCATGATCAGCACGGCCGGCACCAGGCACAGCACGCTGGCGAGCACTGCCATGCGGCGCGGCGCGCCGCGCGCAGCCTCGGGCTGCGGCTCGGCCATGAACATGTACTGGATCACGCGCAGGTAGAAGTACAGGCCGAGGTAGCTCGCCACCAGGCCCGCGACCGCGTACCAGGTGTAGCCGGCGGCCAGCACGTTCTTGAACACCAGGAACTTGGCGGCGAAGCCGGGCAGCGGCGGCAGGCCGGCCAGCGACAGCATCGCGAACGCGATCATGATCGCGGCGAACGGCCGCCGGCGGTACAGGCCCTTGAGCGCGTCGAGCCGGTCGTGCCGCTCGTCGTCCGCGCCGCGTGGCAGGGCCGCAAACGCCAGCACGTTGGCCAGGCCATAGACCACCAGGTAGAACACGATCGCCTCCCAGCGGCCGCGTCCGTCGCCCAGAAGGGCGTAGAACAGGTAGCCGGCGTGCGCGATCGACGAGTAGGCGATCATGCGGCGGAAGCTCACCTGCCGCATTGCGGCGAGGTTGCCCCACGCCATCGACACCAGCGGCAGCACCGCGATCAGGCCCACCACCGGCGCCACGACCGGCACCGTGCCGTAGACGCGCAAGGCGGCAAGCAACACGCCTGCCTTGATGATGGTGGCCATGTAGGCCGTGACCGGCGCGCTCGCACCCTCGTAGGCATCCGGCGCCCAGGCGTGGAACGGCACCACGGCCGCCTTGAGGAACAGCGCCGCGGTGATCAGCGCGACGCCGGCCAGCGCCAGCGGGTCGGTCGAGCCGAGCGCCCCGGCGAACGACGCCAGCACCAGCGAGCCGCTCCAGCCGTAGATGAACGCGATGCCCATCAGCAGCGTTGCCGTGGCCACGCCGCCCATCACCAGGTACTTGAGCGCGGCCTCGGTGCTCTGCTCGCGCAGCAGCCCGAGCAGCACCAGCGCGTACACCGGCAGCGACATGATCTCGATGCCGAGGAACAGCGTCAGGAAGCTGTCCGACGAGATCACCAGGCAGGCCCCGTACAGCGAGGCAAGCAGCAGTGTGTAATAGGGCGTCTCGGCGAAGTCGTCGCGCGAGATCAGCAGCACCGGCACGGCGAGCGCGAGCAGCACGGCCTTCGGCAGCGTGCTGGTCGGGTCGACCGAGAAGTGGTGCAGGAACGGCGCGCCGGTGAAGCCCGTGGCGTACAGCCACAGTGCCGCGACTGCAGCGGCTGCCACGAACAGCACCGCGAAGCCGAAGCCGTCGCGCGACCGGCCGCTCTTGATCTCGAGGCCGAGGATGGCGAGCATGCCGGCGAGCAGCAGGTGCTCCGGCAGCATCGAGGTGAGGATCAGCGACCAGTTCACGGCGCGACCTCCACCGGCAGGCGGGTACTCATGACGCGTTGCTGGTAATCGCGCGCCGCCAACTCGGTCTTGGCGAGCGGCTCGCGCGGGAACAACCCGAGCGCGAAGATGGCGATCACGAACGCGAGCAGGATCGCCCGCTCACGCGCCACCAGGTCGGTGAACGGCTGGTGCGGCGCCTTGACCGGGCCGAACAGCAGCCGCTGCGCGAGCCACAGCATGTACAGCGCGCCGAGCACCACGCCGCTCACGGCGACGATGGCCATCGCCAGCGGCAGCGAGTTGCCGGCGACGTGCTGCGGCCAGAAGGCGTTGAACGCGCCGAGCAGCGCCATGAACTCGCCGGTGAAGCCACTGGTGGTGGGCAGGCCGATCGAGGCGAGCGTCAGGATCGCGAAGAACACCGAGTACACCGGCAGCAGCTTGGCGAGGCCGCCGTAGTCCGCGATCGCGCGCGAGTGGCAGCGTTCGTAGATCATGCCGACCATGGTGAACAGCCCGCCCGCGACCAGGCCGTGGCTGACCATCTGCACGATCGCGCCCTGGATGCCGATCAGGTCGAGGCTGACCAGGCCCAGCATCACGTAGCCGAGGTGGCTGATCGACGAGTAGGCGATCACTTTCTTGATGTCGGACTGCACCAGCGCCAGGCAGGCGCCGTACACGATGCTCACCACCGACAGCACCAGCAGCGTCGGCGTGAAGGCGCGGGTCGCGTCCGGGAACAGCGGGAAGCCGAGCTTCATGAAGCCGTAGGTGCCCATCTTCAGCAGCACGCCCGCCAGGATCACGGAGCCCGCGGTGGGCGCCTCGACGTGCGCGTCGGGCAACCAGGTGTGCAGCGGCACCATCGGCACCTTGATGGCGAACGACAGCGCGAACGCGCCGAGCAGCCACGACTGCGCCTCGAGCGACAGCGGGTGCCCGCCGAGGTCCGCGAACGCGAACGACAGCGCGCCGGTGGCCTGCTGCTGCGACCAGACCAGGTAGATCACCGCCGCCAGCATCAGGATGCTGCCGAACGCGGTGTAGAGGACGAACTTGACCGTGGCGTAGATGCGCCGCTCGCCGCCCCAGATGCCGATGATCAGGAACATCGGGATCAGCATCGCTTCCCAGAACACGTAGAACAGGAACAGGTCCTGCGCCAGGAACGTGCCCAGCATCGCGAACTGGATGAAGAACACCATCGCGTGGAACAGCTTCACGCTCTGCGTGATCGCGCTGAACGCGCCGGCCACCACCAGCGGGCCGAGGAACGCGGTGAGCGCCACCAGCAGCACGTTCAGGCCGTCGAGGCCGATGTGGTAGTGCACGCCCCAGTCGCCGATCCACGGCACTTTGGTCTCGAACTGCAGGCCCGGCACCGTACCGTCGAACCGGGCGTACAGCCAGGCCGTCAGCACCAGCTGCAGCAGCATCACGCCGAAGGTGAAGCCGCGCACGGCCCGGTCGGAGAGCCGCGGCGCGAGTGCCAGCGCCAGCATGCCGAGCACCGGCAGCCACAGGACCAGGTTCAGCACGGTGGACTCAGCCATTGCCCCACATCCACGCGAGCGAGAGCGCCACTCCGACCACCGCGAGCAGCAGGTAGAACTGCAGGTTGCCGGTCTCGACCCGGCTCAGCCGCCCGGCGGTGCGCTGGGCGAGGCCGGTGAGCCCGTGCAGCGAGCCGTCGATCAGGGCGCGGTCGCCGACGTTCAGGAACACGTGCTCCGAGACCCAGTGCAGCGGCTTGCCGAGCACCGCCTCGTACAGCTCGTCGACGTAGTACTTGCCCGACAGCAGGCGGTGCAGGCCGGCGAAGCGCTGCTGCAGGCGCTCGGCCGTCGCCAGGCCGCGGCGGTAGACCAGGAAGGCCCCGGCCAGCCCCGCGAACGCGACCGCGATGGCGACGCCGATCAGCGGCAGCTTCAGGTGCTCGAGCGCCTCGTTCTCGGCGGGCATGGGCATGACGGGTTCGAGGAAGTGGTAGACGTGGAAGAAGCCGCCGACGGCCGACAGGATCGCGAGCACCACCAGCACGCCGGTCATCGAGATCGGCGACTCGTGCACGTGATGCTCGGTCTCGTGGTCCATGCGCGACGGCGTGAGGAACGTGAGCCACAGCAGCCGGAACATGTAGAACGAGGTGAGCAGCGCCGAGAACGAGGCCAGCGCCCACAGCACCGGCGAGCCGCCGTACTCGCTGGCGAACGCGAACCAGAGGATCTCGTCCTTGGAGAAGAACCCGGCGAGCGGCGGGATGCCGGCAATGGCCGCCGTGGCCACCGCGAACGTGACGAAGGTGATCGGGATCTTCTTCGCCAGCCCGCCCATCTTGCGGATGTCCTGCTCGCCCGACATCGCGTGGATCACGCTGCCGGCGCCGAGGAACAGGCAGGCCTTGAAGAACGCGTGGGTGTAGACGTGGAACACCGCCACGCCGTACGCGCCGACGCCGAGCGCCAGGAACATCAGGCCGAGCTGCGACACGGTCGAGTAGGCGAGCACTTTCTTGATGTCGGTCTGCACCACGGCGATGGTCGCGGCGAAGAATGCCGTGGCGAGGCCGACCACCGCGATCACGTGCGAGGCCTCGGGCGCGTGCAGGTACAGGCCGTTGAGGCGCGCGACCAGGTAGATGCCCGCGGTCACCATGGTCGCCGCATGGATCAGCGCCGAGACCGGGGTCGGGCCGGCCATCGCGTCCGGCAACCACACGTGCAGCGGGATCTGCGCCGACTTGCCGGTCGCGCCGACGAACAGCAGCAGTCCCACCAGGCTCGCCGACACCGCCGGGGCCACCGGCCCGTTGAAGGCGGCGTTGATCGCGTCGAAGTCGAGCGTGCCGAGCGCGTGGTAGACGAGGAACATGCCGAGCAGGAAGCCGGCGTCGCCGATGCGGTTGGTGATGAAGGCCTTCTTGCCGGCCGCGGCCTTGGCCGGGTCCTCGAACCAGAAGCCGATCAGCAGGTAGGAGGCGAGGCCGACGCCCTCCCAGCCGACGAAGCACACCAGCAGCGAGCGGCCGAGCACCAGCAGCAGCATGAAGAACAGGAACAGGTTGAGGTACGCGAAATAGCGCGCGTAGCTCGGGTCGTCCTTCATGTAGCCGGTGGAATAGATGTGGATCAGCGAGCCGACGCCGGTGACGATCAGCGTCATCAGCGCGCTCAGCCGGTCGAACCAGAACGCGATCTCGAAGCTGAAGTCGCCGACGACCGCCCAGGTGTAGGCGGTCTCGGCCAGCGCGGCGCCAGCCTCACCGGCCTGCAACTGGGTGAACGCGCGCAGCGTGGCGAAGAACGCGAGGATCGGCAGCCCGCAGCCGACCACGTTGACGAAGCCCTTGCCGAGGCGGGGCCCGAGCAGGCCGTTCAGGAAGAACCCGGCCAGTGGCAGCAGGACGATGAGCGTGAGCAGGTCCATCCTCATCCCTTCAGTCCCGAGTAGGCGCCGACGTCGAGCGTGTGCCGCTGCCGGGCGAGCAGCAGCACGATCGGGATCGCAATGCCGATCTCCGCCGCGGCGACCACGAACACCAGGAACACCAGCACCGCGCCGGACAGCGTGCCGCTGTGCTGGGCGAAGGTGACGAGGCTCAGCACGACGCCGTTCAGCATCAGCTCCATGCACATCAGCATCACGAGCGCGTTGCGGCGGATCATCACGCCCACCAGCCCGAGGCAGAACAGCGCGATCGACAGCGTCAGCAGCAGCTGCGTCCTATCCATCGTGCCTCCGGCCGGCCTTGATGACCGCGATCGCCGCCACCACTGCCGCCAGCAGCAGCACGGAGGTGAGCTCGAAGTGCAGCCAGTAACGCTCGAGGAACTCGACGGAGAACGGCTGCACGCCGAACTCGGCCGGGCTGCGGCCCGGGTGCAGGCCCCCGAGATCTGCGGCTGTGATCATGCGGCCGCGGCTCACGGCCACGCCGAGCGCCACGGCAAGCAGCGCTGCCGCCGCGACCGACGGCACGATGGCGCGGCCGTAGCGGTCGAGGAACGAGGCGTCGCGCACGTCGAGCAGCATGATGACGTACACCATGAAGACCATCACCGCGCCGACGTAGATCAGCACCTGGAACACGGCGATGACGTGCACGCCGAGGATCGCGTAGATGGCGCCGAGCGACAGCATGGAGCCGATCAGGGCCAGCGCGACGCGCATCGGGTGGCGCGCGATCAGCATCAGCACCCCGCCGGCGAGCGCCGTGGCGGCGAAGAAGTACAGCAGCAGCGTCTCGAGGCTCATGGCGCCCCCACCGTGCGGCCCGCGCCGGCGACCGGGTAGGGTTTGGCGACGTCCTGGCTCGGCTGCCAGTTGAGGAGTTCCTCCTGGCGGAGCCACATGCGGCCGCGGTCGAAGCCCGGCAGGTCGGGGGTTTCCTTGACCATGCGGATCGCATCCTCGGGGCAGGCTTCGACGCACAGCCCGCAGAACACGCAGCGCGAGTAGTCGATCTCGAAGCGCGACGGGTACTTCGGGTGCGCCGGGTCGTCCGGGTCGAAGGCGGCGTCGATCTCGATCACCTGTGCCGGGCAGACCGTGGCGCACATGTTGCAGGCCACGCATTGCGGCTTGCCGTCAGGCCGCTGGGTGAGGATGTGCTTGCCGCGGTTGTGCGCGGCGTAGTCGGCGCGGGTCTCCTCCGGGTAGTAGGCGGTCAGCGCGCCCTTGCGGCCGGTCATGAACTTCCACAGGTTGGCGAGGAACACGCCACCGGTGATGCGGATGCCGCGCCACACCTCGAAGAAGTACGCGCGCTCGTACCAGCCCATCTCGGGCTCGTTCCAGTAGCGCTTGCGGACGTAGGGCTTGCGGCTGCTCATCGCGACGGCCTCACTGCAGGGCCCAGACCGCGAGCGCGGTCACGGCGAGGTTGGCGATGGAGAGCGGCAGCAGGAAGCGCCACGCGAAGCTGAGCAGCTGGTCCCAGCGGAAGCGCGGCAGCGTCCAGCGGATCAGGATCTGGAAGCTGCAGAGCAGGAACACCTTGCCGAGGAAGGTGAGCAGCTGGATGACCACCACCCAGCCGTGGGCGAGCGGCAGCGTGCCGCCGCCCGGGAACACGAAGCCCGCGTCGGTGAGCCACGGCAGGTTGTAGCCGCCGAGGAACAGCGTGGTGAACAGCGCCGCGATGATCGCGATCTCGATGAACTCGCTGAGCATGAACATGCCCTGCTTCATCGCGCTGTATTCGGTGAAGTAGCCCGAGATCAGCTCCGACTCGGCCTCGGGCAGGTCGAACGGGATGCGCTTGTTCTCGGCGATGCCGGCGGTGAGGAACAGGATTGCCGCGAACGGCTGGTAGACGATGCCCCAGGCGGGCAGGAACCCCAGCACCGTGCCCGACTGCTGCTGCACGATGGAGTTCAGGTCCACGGTGCCGTAGATCAGGATCAGCCCGAGCACGGTGAGGCCCATCACCAGCTCGTAGGAGATCATCTGCGAGCCGGCGCGCAGCGCGCCCAGCATCGAGAACTTGTTCGACGACGACCAGCCGGCGAGCATCGCGCCGATGATCGCGACTCCGCCGAACGCGAACACCACCAGCAGCCCGGCGTCGAGCGGCGCGATCTGCATCGGGTAGGTGCGCCCGCCGAACCAGTCCGCCAGCGACGGGAACAGCCGGCCCGGATCGAGCACGCCGCCGAACGGGATCACCGCGAACACCAGCACCACCGGCGTGAACGCGAGCCACGGCCCGAGCGCGTAGCCGAGCTTGTCGTAGGTGATCGGCTTGAAGTCTTCCTTGAGCAGCAGCTTCAGGCCGTCGGCCATGCCGTGGAACAGGCCGAGCCAGATCAGCTTCACGTTGGTGAACGGGATGCGCAGGTAGGCGCGGTTGGCGCCGATGCGGTCCGACATCAGCGCGGCCTGCTTGCGCTCCACCCAGGTGAGGATCGCGCCGAAGGTGAGCAGCACCGCGAGCGCGTAGCCGACGTAGACCAGGGTGATGGCGAGGCCGGGGCTCATGGGTGACCCCGCGCAGGTCTCGCCAGCGACTTGAACAGGCCCTCGGCGTCGAGCACCGCCTCGCCTTTCGGGAAGCACGGCTCGAAGCGGCTCACCACGCCCTGGAAGTTGGTGTAGTGGCCGGCGCGCTCGGTCTGGATGCTCAGCGGCAGGAACACGTCCGCGTGCCCGTTCTCGGGCGCCAGGTACGAGTTCAGGAAGATGACTTTCGCCTGCTTCGGGATGCGCGCGAAGTCGTAACCCTCGCCCCACACCAGCACGAGGTCGGTGCCGTCGTGATAGGCCGGATCGGTGTCGTCGAACAGCTCGCGGGCCTTGGCCGTGTTCGGGTTCTTGTCGGGGCGGATCAGCAGGTCGTCCTCGACGCGCTCGCCTTCCTCGGGCAGCCAGTCGCGCTTCACGTGCGCGCTGAACACCTCGCCGAGGTGGCGCTTGAAGACTTCCAGTTCCTCGTTCGAGCCCCAGCTCGACACCAGCGCGACCGGGTGGCGCGCAGCGCCGATCAGCCGGCGGGCGTTGTCGACCGCCTCGGCCACCGCCACCGGCCGGCCCTTGAGCATCGGCTGGTCGGCCCGGGTGCGCTCGAAGATGCGGGCGAGGTCGCGGCCCTTGTTGCAGATCCACGGCCCGTTCACGGCCGGGTTCTCGAGCGGCGTGATGCGCTCGATGGCAGTGTTCTGCTTCGGGTCCAGCGACTTCAGGAACCACTCCGGCTTGCGGTGCCAGACCTGGATGGTGCAGCCGCGCTCGCAGCCCGGGCACACCGAGGGCGTCGGCTTCAGGTACCAGACGCGTGACTTGTACAGGAACTGCCGCGACTGCAGCGCGCCGACCGGGCAGATGTCGACGATGTTGTCTGAATACGGGTCCTCGGCCAGCGGCCGGCCCTCGACCGGGCGGATGTTCGACACGTCGCCGCGCCGCTCGACGCCGAGCGCCATCGACTTCGACACCTCGTGGGTGAAGCGCGTGCAGCGCAGGCACAGGATGCAGCGCTCGTTGTCGAGCAGGATGCGGTTCGACAGGTTGTAGTACTTGGTCGAGCGCACCTTGGCGTCGAGCGACAGCGAGGCCTCGCCGTTGTACGTGTAGTGGTAGTCCTGCAGCGTGCACTCGCCGGCCTTGTCGCAGATGCCGCAGTCCACCGGGTGGTTGAGCGTGATGAACTGCAGGATCGCCTTGCGGTGCGCCTTGACGTCGTCGGACTCGGTGAACACCTTCATGCCCGCGCTGACCGGCATGTTGCAGGCGATGTCGAGCCCGCGGCCCTCGACCTCCACCAGGCACATGCGGCAGTTGCCGACCACCGACAGCTGCGGGTGCCAGCAGAAGGTCGGCACGTACACGCCGTTCTCGAGCGCCACCTGCAGGACCGTCTGGTCCTCGCGCGCCTGGATCGCCTGCCCGTTTATGAAGATCTCAGGCATTCCAGGTTCCCGTCGTAACGCGAGCGCTTGTGCTCGATGTAGTACTCGAACTCGTCGCGGAACTTGTCGAGGATGCCGCTGCAGGCATAGCCCGCGGCGTCGCCGAGGCCGCAGATGGTGGTGCCGTCGTTGAACTTCGAGATGTAGTACAGGCGCTCGATGTCCTCCGGGCGGCCCCCGCCCGCGACGATGCGGTCCATGATCCGGTGCAGCCAGCCCGTGCCGTGGCGGCAGGGCGTGCACTGGCCGCAGGACTCGTGGTGGTAGAAGCGCATCAGGACCTGCAGCAGGCGCACCATGCAGGTGCCCTCGGCGATCACGATCATGCCGCCCGAGCCGAGCGTCGAGCCGGCGTCCCACAGCGCCTCGTGCGACAGCGTGAGTTCCTTGATGTCCTCGCCGGTCAGCACCTTGGAGGACACGCCGCCGGGCACGACGCACTTGATGGCGCGCCCGCCCTGGATGCCGCCGCAGTCCTCGTCGAGGAACTTCATCCACGGGTAGCCGAGCTCGACCTCGTACACGCCGGGCTTGTTGACGTGTCCCGACACCGAGAACAGCCGCGTGCCCGGGCTCTTCGGCGTGCCGACTTCCTTATAGGCCGCGGCGCCGTGGGCGATGATCCAGGCGATGTTCGACAGCGACTCGACGTTGTTGACCACGGTCGGCCGCTGGTAGAGCCCCTTCACGGTCAGCCGCGGCGGGCGGTTGCGCGGGTAGCTCTTCTTGCCTTCCAGCGAGGAAATCAGCCCGGAGGCCTCGCCGGCCACGTACGCGCCGGCGCCGCGGTAGACGACGATGTCGCAGGAGAAGCCGCTGCCGAGGATGCGTTCGCCGAAATAGCCCGCGGCGTAGGCTTCCTCGACCGCGCCGGCGAGCCTGCGGTAGGGCAGGTCGAACTCGCCGCGGATGTAGACGAAGCAGTTGCGCACGTTGAGCGCGTAGCTCGCGATCAGCATCGACTCGAGCAGCACGTGCGGGTTGTTCTCGAGGATCCAGCGGTCCTTGAACGTGCCGGGCTCGCCCTCGTCGGCGTTGGCGATCAGGTAATGCGGCTGGCCGTCGTCGTAGGTGACGACCTGCCACTTGCGGCCGACCGAGAAGGCCGCACCGCCGCGGCCCTGCAGGCCCGAGGCAGTGATTTCCTTGACCACGTCCGCGGGCTGCAGCGTGCCGAGCGTCTTCTCGAGTGCCGCGTAGCCACCGCGCGCGCGGTACTCCGCGAGCGAGTGCGAGGTCGCGGTGACCGGGAAGCTCATGATCAGCTGGCGGCCGGGCATGGCTATTTCAGCCCCTCCAGCAGCTCGTCGACCCGGGCGTGGGTCAGGTTCTCGTGGTAGCCCTCGTTCACCATCATCATCGGCGCGGTGCCGCAGGAGCCGAGGCATTCGACCACCGACAGCGTGTAGCGGCCGTCCGGGGTGGTCTCGCCGGGGCGGATGCCGAGCCGTTGCTCGACGTGCTCGAGGATGCGCTCGGCGCCGTTCATCGAGCAGCTGATGTTGCGGCAGAACTGCAGGTGCCAGCGGCCGATCGGCTTGCGCCGGAACATCGTGTAGAACGACAGCACTTCCTCGATCTGGATCTGCGGCACGCCGAGGTAGACGGCGAGCTGCTCGATGTCCTCATCCGCGACGTAGCCACGGTCCTCCTGGATGCGCCGCACGCAGGGCAGCACCAGCGACGACTCGAAGCCCGCGGGGAAGCGCGCGCGCAGCTTCTCGAACTCGGGGATCAGGTGCTTCACCGATCGCACTCCCCGCCGATCATGTTGACCGAGCCGAACGTGGGCACGATGTCGGCCAGCTGGTAGCCGTCGAGCATCCGGTGCACGCCACCCATGTGCACGAAGCTCGGGGACCGGCAGTGCACCTTCCACGGCACGCCGCCGCCGACGCTGACGATGTAGAAGCCGAGCTCGCCGTTGGCCCCTTCGTGCGCCGAGTAGACCTCGCCCGGCGGCACCTGCGGGCCTTCCATCACCAGCTTGAAGTGGTTGATCAGCGACTCGATCTCGGTGTAAACCAATGATTTTTCAGGGAAAGTGCAGCGCCGGTCGGCCACGCACAGCGGGCCCTCGGGCAGCAGGTCCACCAGCTGGCGGATCATGTGCGCCGACTCGTCGATCTCGCGCATGCGCACGTAGTAGCGGTCGTAGTTGTCGCCCTTGATGCCCACCGGCACCTCGAAGTCGAGCTCGGCGTAGGCGAGGTAGGGCGTGTCCTTGCGCAGGTCGCGCGGCGCGCCGGTCGAGCGCAGGATCGGGCCGGTGAAGCCCCAGTTGACCGCCTCGGCCGTCGAGATCACGCCGACGTCGCGCATGCGGTCGATGAAGATGCGGTTGCGGTCCACCAGCCCGTGCACGCGGCCGGTGAAGGTGTCCATCTCGTCGAGGATCTCCTCGAGGCGCTTCAACCAGCCCGGCGGCAGGTCGTGCGCGAGGCCGCCGATGCGTCCGTAGCTGTAGGTGACGCGGGCGCCGGTGAGGTCGGCGAGGTGCTCGTAGATGTAGTCGCGGATCGTGACCAGGTACAGGAACGCGGTCATCGCGCCGAGTTCCATCAGCGCCGCGGCGATGCAGGTCAGGTGGTCGGCGATCCGCGAGTACTCGGCCAGCAGCGTGCGCAAGTACCTGGCGCGCGGGGTAATTTCGATGTCCAGCAGCTTCTCGACGGCCTCGCAGTAGGCAAAGTCGTTGATCAGCGCCGAGCAGTAGTTGAGCCGGTCGACGTAGGGGATCAGGTTGTGCCAGGTGTGCGACTCGCACTCTTTCTCGAAGCCGCGGTGCAGGTAGCCGCAGTGCACGTCGGTGCGGATCACGTGCTCGCCCGACAGCTCCGCGACGATCTGGATCGTGCCGTGCGTCGCCGGGTGCGACGGGCCGATGTTGACGATCACCGAGCCCTCGCGGCTGCCTTCGGTGAAGGCCGGCCGGATCGGGTTCGGCAGGGTTTCGAGCGGCGGCAGGCTCACGGCTTCGCTTCCTGTTGGGCCCGATACGGCACCAGCGGCTGTTCCTTCTGCTTCGGGTAGTCCTTGCGCAGCGGGTGGCCCTCGAAGCCCTCGTACAGCAGCAGCGGCCGCAGGTCGTCGTTGCCGCGGAAGCGGATGCCGTACATCTCGTGGCACTCGCGCTCCATGTAGCGCGCCGAGCCGTACAGGTTGATGAGCGTGTCGACGGTCGGGTCGGCCAGCGACACGCGGGTCTTGACCCGGACGCGCACGAAGTCGCGGGTCGAGTAGAAGTGCCAGACCACGTCGAAACGGGGCTCGCGCTCCGGCCAGTCGACCGCCGTGACGTCGAGGAACAGGTCGAAGCCGAACCGGTCCTTGAGCGCGCCGACCACGCCGAGCAGCTGCCCGGGCTCGATCGGCAGCACCAGCACGCCGTGGGCGATGGCGGCCTCCCCGGTCATCCCGGCGAGTTCGGTGCCAACCTGTTCGAGGAAAGTGCTCACGTCAGAACCGGTCGTTGATGATCGGGTGCCGCTCGCCGGCGATGCGGTCCTGCAGCTTCATGATGCCGTCGATGATCATCTCGGGCCGCGGCGGGCAGCCCGGGATGTACAGGTCGACGGGGATGATCTTGTCGATGCCCGGCAGGGCGGCGTAGTTCTGGTAGAAGCCGCCGCTGGTCGCGCAGACGCCGAAGGCGACCACCCACTTGGGCTCGCACATCTGCTCGTAGACCTTGCGCAGGATCGGCGCCTGCTTGTGCGACACGGTGCCCACCACCATCAGCAGGTCGGACTGGCGGGGGGTGAAGCGGGGCAGGGCCGCGCCGAACCGGTCGGTGTCGTAGAGCGTCGAGCTCACCGACATGAATTCCATTGCGCAACAAGCAGTTACGAACGGATAGGGGAACAGCGAGAACTTGCGGGCCCAGCCGACGAACTCGTCTTTCTTGGTGGTCAGGTACTCGAACGCGCCCGAAGGCGCGGACTGCGCCGGTTGCATGGTCACCGGGTCACCTCCTCGAGCAGGCCGGTGCGCCATATGTACAGCATGATCACCACCAGCAGGACGAGGAACACGCCGAGCGCCACGAGCAGGGCGCCGGTGAGCGGCTGGGCGCCGAGCGCCCAGAGGAAGAGGAACACGGTCTCGAGGTCGAACAGGATGAACACCACCGCGATCGCGTAGTACTTGACCGGCACCGCCTTGACGTTGACCTGCTCGATCGGCGTGGCGCCGCACTCGAACGGCTCGAGCTTCAGCGTGGTCGGCACGGGCTTCGGGCCCACGACCTTGTTGAGCCACAGCGTGAGGGCCACGAACCCGAGGATCGCGACCAGATAAATGAGGAATGCGCCGTACGGGTTCATTAGCAAATGCCGATAGCCGTGGGCGCGACTATAGGCAGCACGCGCGCTCATTCCTTCTACGGAAAACACTTATGTCCGCCGGCGATTCGTTCACTCGAAATCCACCCCATCGTTCGCGACAAACAGTGGAGCCCGAAGTGAGCACCAGACTCGAGGCGCCGCGCTGGCCTGCGCGACTGGATTTGCTGCAGAGCGGCACGGGCCTCGCGCTCGGGCTGTTCATGTGGGTGCACATGTTGTTCGTGTCGAGCATCCTGCTCGGCAAGGACGCCATGTGGGTCGTGGCCCGCTTCTTCGAGGGCTACTACGTGTTCGGCAAGCCGCTGCCGTGGCTGGTGTCGATCCTGGTCGCGGTGATCTTCACGCTGTTCATCGCCCACGCGGCGCTGGCGCTGCGCAAGTTCCCCGCCAGCTACCGCCAGTACCGCACCTATCGCGAGCACATGGCCGGCATGAAGCACGAGGACACCACGCTCTGGTACTGGCAGGTGGTGACCGGCTTCGCGCTGTTCTTCATGGCCTCGGTGCACCTGTACATCATGCTGACGCACCCGGACCGCATCGGGCCGTTCGAGTCCGCCGACCGCGTGTGGACCGACCTGATGTGGCCGCTGTACCTGGTGATGCTGTTCGCCGTCGAGTTCCACGGCGGCATCGGCCTGTACCGGCTGGCCCTGAAGTGGGGCTGGTTCGCCGGGCCTGACCCGCTCGCCACCCGCCGCAAGCTGCGCACCTTCAAGTGGGCGCTGACGGCCTTTTTCCTGCTGCTCGGGCTCGCGACGCTGGCGGCCTACATCAAGATCGGCATCGAGCACGCACCGAACTACGGGCAACACTACGTGCCCACCTTCCTGCAGGAGGGCGCGCCGTGAAAGTCATCTACACCGACGTGCTGGTGATCGGCGGCGGCCTCGCCGGGCTGCGCATCGCGATCGGCGCGCGCCGCCGCGGCCACGACGCGATCGTGCTGTCGCTGGTGCCGCCGAAGCGCTCGCACTCCGCGGCGGCGCAGGGCGGCATGCAGGCGAGCCTCGGCAACGTCATCAAGGGCCAGGGCGACAACGAGGACGTGCACTTCGAGGACACGGTCAAGGGCAGCGACTGGGGCGCCGACCAGCAGGTGGTGCGCATGTTCGTCAACACGGCGCCCAAGGCCGTGCGCGAGCTCGCCGCCTGGGGCGTGCCGTGGAGCCGCGTGCGCCAGGGCGACCGCGAAGTCATCATCAACAGCCAGAAGGTCACCATCACCGAGCGCGCCGAGGCCCACGGCCTCGTGGCGCAGCGCGATTTCGGCGGCACCAAGAAGTGGCGCACCTGCTACGTCTCGGACGGCACGGGGCACGCGATGCTGTTCGCGGTCGGCGACCAGGCCATCGCCGCCGGCGTGCCCGTGCACGAGCGCAAGGAGGCCCTTGCGCTGATCCACGACGGATCGCGCTGCTACGGCGCGGTGGTGCGCGACCTGATCACCGGCGAGCTCACCGCCTACGTGGCGAAAGCCACCGCAATCGCCACTGGCGGGGCGGGGCGCGTCTACCGCGTCACCACCAACGCCGTGATCTGCGAGGGCATCGGCGCGGCGCTGGCGCTCGAGACCGGTGTGGCGGCGCTCGGCAACATGGAGGCCGTGCAGTTCCATCCGACCGGCATCTTCCCGGCGGGCATCCTCGTCACCGAGGGCTGCCGCGGCGACGGCGGCCTGCTGCGCGACGCGAACGGCCACCGCTTCATGCCGGACTACGAGCCCGAGAAGAAGGAGCTGGCCTCGCGCGACGTGGTGTCGCGCCGCATGGAGGAGCACATCCGCAAGGGCCACGCTGCCAAGTCGCGCTTCGGCGAGCACCTGTGGCTCGACATCACGCTGCTCGGCCGCAAGCACATCGAGCACAACCTGCGCGAGGTGAAGGAGATCTGCCAGTACTTCCTCGGCGTCGACCCGGCGAAGGACTGGATCGCGGTCCGGCCCGCGCAGCACTACACGATGGGCGGCGTGCGCACCAAGCACACCGGCGAGAGCCCGACGCTGCGTGGCCTGTTCGCGGCGGGTGAAGCGGCCTGCTGGGACATGCATGGCTTCAACCGCCTCGGCGGCAACTCGGTGGCCGAGACCGTGGTGGCCGGCATGATCGTCGGCGAGTTCATCGCCGACTTCATCGAGAGCCCCAAGGGCGACCTCGACATCCCGACTGCGCTGATCCGCGAGGCGGTCGCGGCCGAGCGCGCGAAGCTCGACGCCCTGCTGCAGGGCGGCGGCACCGAGCGGGCCGACGCGCTGAAGATCGAGATGCAGCAGGCGATGACCGACGGGGTCGGTATTTTCCGCAGGGGCGCCGACCTCGAGGAGGCGGTGCACCGGTTGCAGGGGCTGCTGGTGCGCAGCCGCAGCATCGGCCTGCGCCACCACTCGGACGGCCCCAACCCCGAGCTGGTCACGGCCTACCGCACGCAGAAGATGCTCAAGGTCGCGCTGTGCATCGCCACCGGCGCGCTCACCCGCACCGAGAGCCGCGGCGCGCACTTCCGCGAGGATTTCCCGCAGCGCGACGACGCCCACTGGCTGAAGCGCACGCTCGCCACCTGGAAGGACCCGGGCGACACCCTGCCGTGCCTCAAGTACGAGCCGCTCGACGTGCTGTCGATGGAGCTGCCGCCCGGCTGGCGCGGCTACGGCAACAAGGACTACGTGGACCACCCCGACACGCCGCGCCGCGCCGACGAGCTGCAGCGGCTGCGCGAGCGGTTGCACGGTGCCGACCGCCACGCGGTGCAGGCCGAGATCATGCCCTACGAGCACCTGCTGCCGGCCCGCTTCCGTGGCCGCAACGAGCGGATCGACGAGAGGATGCCATGAGCGACACGGCCAAGGTTCCCGCCACCGCCCCTGCCGCACCGGCCGCCCCGCTGCGCAAGCTGCGCTTCCACGTGCTGCGCCACGACCCGCGCGACCCGCAGAGCCTGCCGCACACCGAGGTGTTCGAGCTCGAGGAAGCCGCGGGCATGACGCTGTTCATCGCGCTGAACGAGATCCGCGAGCAGCTCGATGCGTCGCTCGCGTTCGATTTCGTATGCCGCGCCGGCATCTGCGGCAGCTGCGGCATGGTGATCAACGGTCGCCCCGGCCTTGCCTGTCGCACGCTCACCAAGGACCTGCCGGTGGACATCACGCTCGCGCCGCTGCCGGCGTTCGAGCTGATCGCCGACCTGTCGGTGAACACCGGCAAGTGGATGCGCGGCATGAGCGAGCGCCTCGAGACCTGGGTGCACTCGGTGGAGCAGGACCCGGACCTGCGCCGCATCGAGGCGCCGATGGACCCGGAGCTCGCCGATAAAATCTACGAACTCGACCGCTGCATCGAGTGCGGCTGCTGCGTGGCGGCCTGCGGCACGGCGCGCATGCGCGAGGACTTCGTCGGCGCGGTGGGCCTGAACAAGATCGCGCGCTTCGCGCTCGACCCGCGTGACAACCGCACCGACGCCGACTTCTACGAGCTGGTGGGCACGGACGACGGCGTATTCGGCTGCATGACGCTGCTCGGCTGCCACGACGTGTGCCCGAAGAACCTGCCGCTGCAGACCCAGATCGCGTTCCTGCGGCGCAGGATGGCGCGCGCCGGGATGGAGTGAGTGCATTTAGCAAATCCTTAAGATTTCGCTAGCGAGCATTTAGCAACCGCGCGCCCGCCGGCTGCGCACACTGCCCCCACGTCAACACATGCGGGGGTCAGTCATCATGAAGAAGCACACTTTGATCGGCATTGCAGTGGCCGCAGTCGTCGCGGTGGGCGCGTTGCCGGACGCGGTTGCGGGCGACAAGGCGGCGGGCGCCGAGATCGCGCGGGGCCGCTACCTGGTCACCATCGGCGGCTGCAACGATTGCCACACGCCGGGCTATCCGGAGCAGGGCGGCGCGGTCCCCGAGAGCCAGTGGCTCACCGGCGTGGCGGTCGGCTACCAGGGGCCCTGGGGCACGACCTACCCGGCCAACCTGCGGCTGGTCACGAGCCGCCTGAGCGAGGCGCAATGGGTCGAGCACGCGCGCAAGGAACGCTTGCCGCCGATGCCGTGGTTCAACCTGCGCGCCATGACGGACGCGGACCTGAAGGCGATGTACGCCTTCATTCGCAGCCTCGGTGCACCGGGCAAGGCGGCGCACGCGTACGTCGCTCCCGGCGGCAAGGTCGACACGCCGTATTTCGTGTTCGTGCCGCAGGTGGATCAGCAGCACGCCGTCGCTCGCTGAGCGCGCGTCAGCGCGGGATTTCGACCAGCACGACGGGCCGCAGGACGTGGAACCGGAAGCGTCCGCGGCCCGTCTTCTCGATGCGCAGCCACTGGCAGCGCTCCTCGAGGCGGCGCTGCAGCAGGATCAGCCGGGCCTCGAGGTTCTCGCTCAGTTCCGGCAGGCGGATCGCCGGGTCGAGTCGCAGCTCGCGGTTGGTGTGCTCGGTGCGGCCTTCCTCGACGTGCGCCTGCAGCAATCGCCACAGGATCGCACCGGCCACGCCCTTGATCAGGTAGTCCTCGCCGACGAACACGCTGTCGTTCTCCGCAAAGCGGCGCACGCGCAGCGGTGTGCCGCTCGGGGTGGCCGCCAGACCTGCCGGGTGCACCCCGTCGTCCTGCTGCTCAGCGCCTTCCTCGAGCAGCGCCGCGACGGCCCCGACGTGGCTCGCCAGCGTGGCGAATGCGTCCTCCTCGTCGTAGCCGAAGCGTGCGGTCTGGGCGCTTTCCGCGAACAGCACGCCGAGCAGGCGGCTGCCGGCCAGCATCGGCACCGCGATCTGGCTCTGCGATTCGGGCAGCCCGGGGAACGGGATTTCGTGGTCGATGCCCGCGGTCAAGCCGTGCCGCGTGGCGTCCTCGCGCATCGCGCGTCCGTAGCCGAACTCGGAGGTGGCATGCGAGATGCGGACCGGGATGCCGGCGAGCGCGGCCGCGCCGATCAGTCCCTCGCCCGGCCGGACCTCCGCGCCGATGCCGGACTGCGGATAGCCACGGCTGGCCACCGAGTAGAGCGTGTCGCGCGCCGGGTCGCGCATCAGGACCACGGCGTGCTGGATGCCGAAGCGATCGCGCAGCTCGTCGAGCAGCGCGTCGAGCAGGCCGGCGAGGTCGCAGCTGGCGGCGAGCCGCGCCATCACGGCACGCACGTCGCCGACCCCGATGGGCACCGAGGCCGGGAGTTGCGACCGGGTGCCGGCCACCTCGCTCGCGGACTCGACGCGATACACGTCGGCACCGCGCAGGCGGAACACTCCGGTCATGCCGGAGTGCGAGGCGATGCCGGCCAGCTTCGCCTTCATGCACTCGAACAGCGGTCCGGACTCCTCGGTGCGCAGGTAACGGACCGCGAGGCGGTACTGCACGCCGGTCTCCGGGTGCGCCACCACCACCGTCGCGCGCGGGTTCGCGAGCACGTTCTGCCGCGTCTTGCTGAAGAACTGGAACGACAGCGCGACGTGCTGCTCGTCGACGTAGTGCACTTCGGAGATGTAGGAGACGTTGGGCGTGCCGTCGTTCGCGCAGGTGGCGATCACCGCCGGCACGGCGCCTTCGAAGCACGGACGCAGCGTCTGCAGCGAGAGTGGCATGGTCAGCGGGCGAGCCGTTGCCCGGCCCCGGGGCCGGGCGTCTGCTGGAACGCCGCGGTCGGCGTGAAGCGGATGGCCGCGAGCTGCGCGGGCCGGCCGTGCAGCGCGTCGGCGAACTCCCGGCTGTAGCCGATCGACGCCAGGTCCGCGCACCATTGCTCGTGGTGGCGCGTCGCCACGGCGCGGTCTGCCGCCGTGACCGCGACGACCTGCGCGTCGGTACCCTTCAGCTGGATCGTGCGATGGGAGCTCGGCTGGCTGAAGACGACGGCGATCATGCCGTTGGCGGCGATGTCGTCGAGCAGGGTGCTGCCGCGGACGGCCTCGACCAGCACGGTGACCTGGCGACGATTCCGCGCCACGCGACAGCCGCAGCCGCGCACCACGTCGGCGACCATGTCCGCGTTGCGTGACGCGACCACGACGGACACCCCGCCCTGGATGAACCCCGCGAGCTCCACGTCGAGCAGCGCCGCACTGCCGATGGCCTCCGTCATGCCGCGAATCATAGCGGCAGCCGGGGCCGACGGGTGCGGCGTGGTCTGGCTCTGCCGCGGCCAATCGATTACGGTCCGCAGGCCGACCACCGGCTGCCGAGGGAACCGACATGACCACCAGACTCCGCGCCCCGCTCGTCGCGTGCTGCACCGCGGTGCTGACTGCCTGTTTCACGATCCCGGCGGCAGCGGATGGGGTGGCGGGCCAGCCCGCCGTCGACGCGCTGGTCCAGCGTCTCGGCCTCGAGGAGGGCGCCACGCCGGTGCGCGAGCTGCCGGGCTGGCGCAAGCCACGCAAGGTGCTGGTGTTGAACGCGCAACCGGCGCGGGTTGCCGAGTTGCAGGCCGCCGCGCCCGGAGTCGAGCTGCTGCTCGCGAAGGACGCGACCGAGGCCGTCGCACTCGCCAAGGATGCTGATGCGGTGCTCGGCATGTGCTCGCCCGAACTGCTGGCGGCCGGTCCGGGCATCCGCTGGATCCAGGCCTATTCCGCCGGCGTGGAGCGCTGCGTGGCGATTCCGGCGCTGCGCGAGCGCGGCGTGCTGCTGACCAACATGCAGCGCGTCGCCGGGCCGGTGATGGCCGAGCACGTGATGGCGATGATGCTGGCCTACGCGCGCGGACTGCAGTTCTTCATTCCCGAGCGTGCCGCTGGCCGCTGGTCGCGGGAGGTGCCCGAGTCCGTGCGCATGGTGACGCTCGAAGGCAAGACCGTGCTGGTGGTCGGCCTCGGCGGCATCGGCGTCGAGGTGGCGAAGCGGGCGCACGCGCTCGGCATGCGCGTGATCGCGACGCGGGCGAGCGGCCGCGAGGGCCCGCCGTTCGTGAGCTACGTGGGCCTGCCGGACGAACTGGTGAAGCTCGCCGCCGAAGCCGACTTCGTGGTCAATACCGTTCCGCTGACGCCCGCCACGACGGCCATGTTCGACGCAAAGTTCTTCGCCGCGGTGAAGCCGGGTGCGTTCTTCGTCAACGTGGGCCGCGGCCGGAGCGTGGTGCAGACCGAGCTGGTCGCCGCGCTGAAGAGCGGCCGTCTCGGTGGCGCCGGGCTCGACGTCACCGACCCCGAGCCGCTGCCCGCCGACAGCCCGTTGTGGCAGATGCAGAACGTGATCCTGACGCCGCACGTGTCGGCGAACTCCGACGTCGACGACGGCGTGCGCTTCGCGATCGCCGCGGAGAACCTGCGTCGCTACGTGGCGGGCGACAAGCTGCTGTCGGTGGTGGACGTGGCGAAGGGCTACTGACCGCCAGCCCGGGCGCGGCGCGGCGCCTTGCGCTTCGGGGCCTGCTGCCGAACCTCGGGCTTGAAGAACTCCATCGCGGCCCGGGTCTTGGTCTGCTGGTTGCCGGTCAGGTCGATCCCGATCTGCCTGAGGTACGCCTTGAGCTCCGCGGCGACCTGGAAGGCCTCGGCCGGCTCGGACTTCGTCGAGATCTCCAGGTTGCGCGAGCCGTCCGGGAACAGCCACATCTCGACGACCAGCCGGCGCTTCAGCTGCTTGACCCACAGCCGCGCCTTGAGCACGAACGTCGGACCGAAGGTCGCAAGGTCGCGCAGCGCGACGCCACTGGGGGCATGCGCCTTGTAGAACGCGCGCTGCTCCTTCGAGAACAGCGTGTCGAGCGGCATCTTGCCGCCGACCGCGTCGCGTACCTCCTGGGCCGTGCAGCGTCCCTTGAACGAACCCGAGCAGACGAACCCGCCCGGAACGACGTCCACCTCCGTCTTGAAGCTCTCGGAGCGACGCAGTTCCTTGTCGATCGCGGCCGGGTCGACGGGCCGCAGCTTGACGACCGTGTCGCCCGCGCCGCCGGCGATGCGCCTGGCGCGCACGACCACGCCGGCCTTGTTCAGGTCGAGGTTGGGCGTGTCGAAGAAATAGACCTGCCGTAATTTCGGCCTCGATCGGGTCGAGGCCGAGCTTCGCGATGGTGGCGCGGTGGGTGTGCATCGGCGCGACCAGCTTCAGCTCCACGCTGCCGACGTCCTTGAGGATCGTCAGGATCTCATTGATCTGCTGTTGCGAGAGTTCCGGGGCCTGAGTCCTGCCGTGCAGTCTTTTTCGCGGCCATTGCGTCGCTCCTTTCAGGTTCCGAAGCGCTCCGCCAGCACGCCGTGGCGCAGGCCGCGGTCGCTGACGGTGAGCGTTGACTTGCCGAGCTTCTCCATGACGGTCCGGAGGATGCACGCACCCGCCAGGATGACTTCAGCCCGCTTCGGCTGCAGGCCGACGATCCCACGGCGCGCGTCGGCATCCATGGTGCGGTAGAGCTCGAGCTGCCGGTCGATCTCCGTCCGTTCGAGCACCGTGCCCTGCACGACCTCCGCATCGTAACGTCGCGAGCCCGTGCTTCACCGCGGCGATGTTGGTCGTGGCGCCGCCCATGGCGGCCAGAGCGTCGGGGACCGGGCGACCGTCGAGCCGTGACAGGTCGGCAGCGATCGCGGCGAGGGCCTCGCGCAGCACGCCGAGCGACACGGCCTTGTCCAGCCCGAACCGTTCCGTGTAACGCACGGCGCCGACGTCGACGCTGAAGCGCTCCTCGATCGCGTCGTCGCGCCCGAACGTGAACTGGCTGCTGCCGCCACCCGTGTCGAACACGACCAGCGAGCCGCCCGGCAGTCCGAGGCCCGACTTGGCGGCCAGGTAGGCGAGCCGCGCTTCCTCTTCGCCAGAGACCACTTCGACGTGCACGCCGGTCTGCGCTGCGATCGCGGCGACCACCTCGTCCCGGTTCCCGGCAATGCGCAGGCCGGCGGTACCGACGGCCACGATGGCCAGCGCACCGTGCTGTCGCGCCTCCGCCGCCATGCCCGCGATGGCCGCGACCGCGCGCTGCAGTGCGGCGTCGCCGATACGGCCAGTGTCGTCGAGCCCCTCGCCGAGACGCGTGATCTCGGCGCGATCGGCGACGGTTTGCCAGTGGCCGTCGGCTGCCTGCCTGGCGACGTGGAACTTGATCGAGTTGGTGCCGACGTCGATCACGGCGTAACAGGACGGAGTTCCATCGACCAGGGCGGCGAGCCCGCGCGGGTAACTGGTGTTCTGGTAGCCGCCGAGTCCCAGGCTGCGGACGGCAGCGATGACCGCGGCCGCGTCCTCGGATTCGACGGCGATCGTTCGCGTCGGCTTGCCGTCCGCAACGACCTCCGACAGCTCGGCCATGCACCCGCCGACTTTGTAGCGGACTCGCCGCTTCTGCACGCTGATCGCACGGATGCGGCCGCTCGGCACGGCGAGTTCGTCGATGAACTGCGCGAGGTCGTAGCTCGCCCGCTGCAGCGGCGGCGGATCGAGGCGTAGCGCTGCGAACACCTTGGCCACTTCGGCCGCGGGCAGCGGAAAGCCTGCCTTCATCACCGGCGTCCACTGCTCGAGGCCGTCCGGGTTCACCTCGCGCAGGACCTTGATGTCCATCAGCGCGTCACGCACCTTCACATTGTCGCCGGCTCCCGAGAGCAGGTAGGTTTCGTTACTCTGCTGCACGGCGCCCGGTGTCAGGGCCGCGAGGCGCGACTCGGCCGGCCCGAAGCGGGGTCCGAACCAGCGCCACTCCCACCGCGGTATGATTTCAGGCAAGGACGTTCTCCAGGTTGCTGGCTAGCATGTCACGGGAGCAAGCCGTCGGGCTTTTGCTTTAGTGACTCGAGCTCCCGGCGCAGTTCCGCCACCTCGGTCTCGAGCGCCGTGAGTCGCTGCTGCACCGACGGCGCCCCCGTCGCGGCGGGGTAAGCCGATTCCGGTGGTTCCTCGACCGCCGGCGGCGCCTCGCCGCTGAACAGCTGCATGTAGCGCGACTCGCGTCGCCCCGGCTCGCGTGGCAGCCGGGCCACGAAGGGGCCGTCGGGCCGCGTCATCAGTTCCTCGAGCTCCAGCTCCACCTCGCTCACGTCCTTGAGCGGCGCGAGCCGCGCAGCGTGCGTGCGCAGCTCGCCCGGCGTCTGCGGTCCGCGCAGCAGCAGCTCGCAGACGATCGCCGTGCCGTGCGGCGAGAACCTGAGCGAGCCGAACTGCGTGTTGCAGAACAGGTGCTGGTACTTCGACACCCGGCTGCCGAAGCCCGACTTCTCGAGCACCAGCTGCCGGCGCATCAGGACGTCGACGACCGCCTGCACCTCGCGCTCGCCGAGCTCGAGCACCGGGTGGCGGTTGCTCTTCTGGTTGCAGGCGTTCACCAGTGCGTTGAGCGACAGCGGGTACTGGTCGGGCGTGGTCACCTGCTTCTCGATCAGGCAGCCGATGACGCGCGCTTCGTGGAGACTCAGTTCGACGGACATTCGGCACTCCGCAGGGTGGGATTCGGTCACGCGGGCGGGGCATAATCGCAGCCCCCGACCACAGGAATGGTACCCGGTGCAGCAGCGCAACGGCTCGACGATCAAGGGTGCGGTCGCGATCTCGCTGATGACGCTGAACGTCGTCGTCTGGTGTACGGTGCTGTTCGCCGTCGCGCTGGCCAAGTTCGTAGTGCCGATCCCGGCCTGGCGCCGCCTGCTGAGCCGTGGCGTGACCGCGCTCGCCGAGGGCTGGATCGGCACCAACAACGCGATCTTCCGCGCGCTGGGCCTGCTGCCGCTCGACGTGCGCGGGCTCGAGGGCCTCTCGACCCGCGAGTGGTACCTCGTGGTGTCGAACCACCAGTCGTGGGTCGACATCCTGGTGCTGCAGGCCGTGTTCAACCGGCGTATCCCGTTCCTCAAGTTCTTCCTCAAGCAGCAACTCATCTGGGTGCCGTTCCTCGGGCTGGCGTGGTGGGCGCTCGACTTCCCGTTCATGCGCCGCTACACGGCGGCCCACCTCGCGAAGCATCCGGAGGACCGCGGCAAGGACCTCGCGGTCACGCGCCGGGCCTGCGAGAAGTTCCGGCTGATCCCGACCTCGGTGATGAACTTCGTCGAAGGCACGCGCTTCACGCCGGCCAAGCACGCCGCGTTCCAGTCGCCGTACCGGCACCTGCTGCCGCCCCGCGCCGGCGGCGTGTCATTCGTGCTGTCGGCGATGGGCGGCATGCTGCACTCCATGCTCGACGTCACGCTCGCCTACACCACCGGCCGTCCCACGCTGTGGGACATGTGCTGCGGCCGCGTCGGCACGGTGCAGGTGAACGTCGGCCGGCGACCGATCGAAGCGTGGCTGTCGGCGGGCGACTACAGCAGCGACCCGGCGTTCCGCGCGCGGTTCCAGCAGTGGCTCGGCGGTGTGTGGTCCGACAAGGACGCGCTGCTCGACCGGATGCTGCAGGACACGCGGCCGTGAGCTGGGACCTGCCGTCGCCGTTCGTCCACGAGCGGGTGGCGCACCACACCGAGATCGACGGCTACGGGCACGTCAACAACGTCATCTACATCGCGTGGATGGACGACTGCGCCTGGGCGCATTCGACCGAGCGCAGCATTCCGCCCGAGATGTGCCGCGACCTGAACCGTGGCATGGCCGTATGGCGCACGCAGGTGCACTACATCGGCGCCGCCTACGAGGGCGACCGCATCCAGGTCGGCACGTGGCCGGTGCTGAACGACGGGCGGCTGCGCATCGCACGCCGCTTCCAGATCCGCCGCGCCAGCGACGGCCAGACGCTGGTGCGCGCGCTGATCCACTACGTCTGCATCGACCTGCAGACGGGCAAGGCGAAACGGATGCCGGTGGAGTTCACGAAATACACCGTGGCGCCCGAGGTGGCCGAGGCGGTGGCGCGGGAGATTGAGCCGTTCCAGCCGGGCGTCGAGCCGCCCTGAGCGGCGCACCACACATCCACAGGAGGAGACGATGCACGATCAATGGTCCGGACCCGATCTCGACTCACTGCTCGGCAAGGGATCGCTGACCCGCCGCCAGATGATGATGACGACGCTGGCCGTGGGCTTTGCGGCGGCAACGCTGCCCGTGAGTGCCGACACGGTCATCAGCACCAGTGCCGAGGGGCTGGTGGCCGGCGAAGTGAAGATCCCGGTGACGGACGGCGAGATCCCCGCCTACCGCGCCCGTCCGGCCAAGGGCCAGGCCTTCCCGGTGGTGCTGGTGGTGCAGGAGATCTTCGGCGTGCACGAGCACATCAAGGACGTCTGCCGCCGCTTCGCGAGGGAAGGCTACTGCGCGATCGCGCCGGAGCTGTACGCGCGGCAGGGCGACGTGTCGCAGATGACCGACTACAAGGAGATCTTCGCGCAGGTGGTGTCGAAGGTGCCGGACGCGCAGGTGCTGTCCGACCTCGACGCGGCAGCGGCCTGGGCGGCGAAGTCTGGCGAGGGCGACGCGGCACGCGTCGGCGTCACCGGCTTCTGCTGGGGCGGACGCATCACCTGGCTGTACGCCGCGCACAACCCGCAGCTCAAGGCGGGCGTGGCGTGGTACGGCCGGCTCGCCGGCCAGCCGACGGACCTGCAGCCGAAGTACCCGCTCGACCTCGCCGCCGAGCTGAAGGCGCCGGTGCTCGGGCTGTACGGCGAGAAGGACCAGGGCATCCCGCTCGAGGACGTGGAGAAGATGCGCGCCGCGCTCTCGGCCGCGAAGCAGCCGTCCGAGATCGTCGTGTTCAAGGACGCGCCGCACGGCTTCCACGCCGACTACCGGCCGAGCTTCCGCGAGGCCGATGCGCGCGAAGGCTGGCGCCAGTGCCTGGCGTGGTTCCGCAAGCACGGCGTCGGCTAGTCGCTTCGGACCTGGATCTCCGTGGACCGGCTCGTGGCCGGGGATCTGCGGCTGGCAGGGACGCTGGGAACCATCCATGGGGCTCGCGCGCGACGTCCGTGTCGCGCGACGCCCTGCCAGCCGCAGATCCCCCGCCACGAGCCTGCCGAGGCGGCCGGCCTCGACGCATGGCGGCACGGCTGACTGCGAGTTGTTGTCGAACCCTGTTGCGGACTCGGCGACACTGGCATCCGGCCGCTCTAACAGCGTCAACCGCATTGTCCGCGTCGGGTTACAGCGGCAGGTCACTCGTGGCCAGGGCGTCGCGCGACACGGACGTCGCGCGCCGAGCCTCAGGGACGGGCTCCGGCGTCCCTGGCTACGAGTGACCTGCCGCTGTAACCCGACGCCGCAGCCGTACCGACCCTGCGCGCGAGCCATGCGACGCGCGATCAGCGAGCTGGTCAGAACTTCCAGAGCACGCCGAGCGAAGGCACCAGCGGCAGCCAGTGCCGGTAGTCGCGCTCGAGCACCAGGCCCGCGTCCTGGTACTCGTAGGTGTAGTCGACGCAGCACGGATTGCGGCGGTTAGTGAGGTTGGTGACTTCGACGAACGCCGTCAGCTCGCCGCGTGACAGCGTGAAGTCGCGGCTCACGCGCGCATCGAGCGATGCGTAGTCGTCGTAGCGAATTGAGTTGCGGCGGCCGAGTGCAAGAGTCGCGTCCGGGGAGGTCGGGTCCACCACTTCGACCGGAGTGGTCGGCCATCCGGTGTGCCAGGCTGCGGCCAGGGTCGCTTGCCACGGACCCGACGCCCACGCGACGCCGCTACCCACGGAGTGCGTCTGGTCCCAGCTGCGGCGCGTGTCGACGCCATCCTCGCGGTCATTCACGCGCGACCATGTGTAGTTCAGCCAGCCGTGCCATGGGCCGGTGCCACGGTGCGTGAGCAGCCACTCGATGCCTTCGGCACGGGCGGAGTCGGGTGCGATGGCGACGCGGTCCCAGCGCAGCTCGGGCACCAGCGACAACGGGTCGAACAGGTTCTCGTAGCGCGGCCTGAGCTGCGCGTAGTCCTTGCGATAGGCTTCGACGCGCAGCGTCAGATCCGCCGGCAGGTCGCGCTCCAAGCCGAGGATGGCGTGGTCGGCGCGCTGGGCCGGGAAGAATCGATCCACGCCGTCCTCGACCTGCAGCTCGTTGATGCCCTGGAACTGCTGGAAGCGACCCCAGCTCGCGCGCAGGCGCGTGGCGTCGTCGAGCTGCCAGGCGAGGTTGAGGCGCGGTCCCCACTGGTCGTCGGCGTCCGCGCCGTAGGTCTGTTCATCCCAGCGCAGGCCGAACTCGGCGGCGAGCCGCTGGGAGAGCAGCACGCGGCTGGTCAGGTAGGCCGCGAAGTGGCTGCCCGACGGCTGCGGCGACAAGGCGCGGACGACCTCGCTGCCCGGGCTCTGCGGCGCGGGGAACCCTGGTTCGAGGCGCGACCAGCTGGTGTAGTCGTAGTCGGCCGAGAGCGTGCGGACTTCCAGCCCGAACCGGTGCAGCCAGCGATCGCTGCGGTGGCTCGCGTCGAGCTTCACGCCGAACACGTCGTAGTGCCGCTCGTCGTCGACTGCTGCCGGCGGTCCTGCCCGGGTCATCGGCCTCACCGGAGCGGTCGGACGCCACGTCGGTGTAGGAGACGATCGCGCGGGCGCTGGTTGCGGGCGAGAAGTCGTGCTCGAGCGTGGCCCACCAGTACGCATTGCGGTAGCTGGCCTCGGCGAACTCCGTCTCGGCGGTGTTCTGCGCTTCCACGTGGTCGCTGGACAGCAGCACGTGCAGGCTGCCGCGCGTCGCGTCCGAGAACGCGTAGTCGAGCCGCGCGAAGCCGTCCGTGTAGCTCGGCTCGCCGATCTCGGAGTCGACGAGGTCCGCGATCTCGTCGAGGTTGCTGCGGCGGACGGCGGCCAGCCACTGCCCCCGGCCTGCGCCGAAGCGCTGCGAGGCCAGCGCGTTGGCATGGAACAGGCTCAGTCCCAGCTCGTAGTAGGCGTCGGCCTCGGGTTGCAGCGAATGCGCTTCGATCACCGTGCTCATGCGGTCGCCGAATTCCGCGGTGAATCCGCCGGCATGCACGTCCAGTCCGCGCAGCACCCGCGGGTCGAGCACGCTGGTCGGGCTGAGCAGCAGCCGCAGGTGGAACGGATCGTAGAGCGGCAGGCCGTCGAACACGATCAGCGTCTCGTTCGACTCGCCGCCGCGCATGTTGGCGAGGCCCGAGAGGCCATTGCTCGCGGCACCGGGCAGGCGCTGGACGGCCTTCAGCGAGTCGTCGGCGAGGCGCGGCAGGCCTTCGATCTGCGCCTGGGTCAGGAACGTGTGCACGTCGGGAACGTCGGACGCCAGCGAGTAGCGGCTCGCCGCGATCACGATTTCCTCCAGCGGTATGGTCGCTGCCTTGGGCGCCGGCTCGGCAGGCTGTCCGCCACAGCCTCCGCTTCGCGGACGATCGCGAAGGTGTTGTCGCCGACGGGATTGGCACGCAGGCCGTGCTCGGCGAGCACCTGCTCCAGAACCGCGACCGGCGTGGTGCCGGCCGGCTCGCGCTGCACGCGCAGCGAACCGGGGACCAGCTCGCTGCTGTAGATCAGCCGCAGGCCCTGGGTGCCGAGGTCACGCAGCACCTCGTCCACCGCTCGCCCGCGATAGGGCGGGCCGGCCGCGAGGCTGGCAGCCGCACCGAGCAGCGCGGCCGCGCAGAGCGCGACGCGCACCAGCAGGCGGGGTGCACAGGGCAGGGTGGAGCGATCGGACGGCACGTGCCGCCGCATGGTAGCCGAGCGGCTGCAGGCCGCCTATCGCGGTTGCTCGCGCGCCGGCCGGCTCAGCGTGCGGTCGACTCCACGCGGATGTGCTCGGCCTGGATCTGCGGCTGCAGCGAGGTGGTCGACAGCACCGCCTGCACGGCCTCGTCCGGCGTCAATCCCGCGACGGTGCCGCGCAGGGTCACGCTGCGGGCCTGCCGCGCCGCGTCCGGCGATGCGAACACCACCGTGCGCCCGGTCTCGCGAGCCGCCCACACGAGGAACGACTCCACCGTGCGGCCCTCGATGTCGAACGGCGGCGTGACGCTGCCGACCCAGTTCCAGGCGGCAGCTGTCGACGCCAGCGGCACACGGCTCACCGTGCCTCCCGTGACGGTCAGTTCCTCGCCGGCGCTGCCGATCACGTCGCCCTGGTCCGTGGACAGCCGGACCCGGCCCTCGCGCACGCCGACGAGCACGCCGTGGTCGGCGATCCGTGCTGTGTACTGCGTGCCGAGGTGGGAGACGGTGCCGGCCGGCGTTGCGAGGTCGAACTCGGGGCCCGGCGTGCCGGACGGCTCGCCGGCATCGACGTAGACCGCGCCCTTCGCCAGGGTCGCGTGCGAGCCGTCGTTGAGTGCCACCAGCGTGCGCGCGTCGAGCCGCAGCTCGATGCCACTGGCGAGCCGCAACGCCGCGCGCCCGTCACCAGCGGTGCGCAGCCGGGTGCCCGACTCGATCGTCCCGGCACTGGCGACCGGCGTCCAGCGGCCGTCGCCGCGGTTCTGTTCCACCGTGCCGACGACCCGCGCGAGCGATGCGACGACCTGTGGTTCGGACTGCAGCAGCGGGCGCGCCAGCCAGACGCCGAACGCGGCGACCGCCACGCTGGCCGCGGCCGCCCAGCCCGTGAACCTGCGCACCTTCTGCTGGCGCTGCCGCGCGGCAACGGTGGCGCGCCACTCGGTCGCGACGGCGGCGCGCACTTCGGCCATGGCGCTGGCCGAGGCGGTCGGCCGTGCGCCGACAGCACGGAGCAGTGCCGCAAGTCGCGCTCGTCAGGTGATGCTTCAGTCATGTATTGATTCCCCTCAGGCTTCCAGGCCGGCGAGCACGTCGGCCGCGGAGGCGCCGAACACCGCTTCGAGCCCTTCCCGGAACGCCACGCGTGCCCGCGCCAGCAGCGACTGGGCCGCCGTGTGGCCGATCCCCAACCGGTCGCCGATTTCCTCGACGGACCGCCCCTCGACGTACTTCCACTCCAGCGCCTCGCCGTAGCGGCTGGGCAGCCGGTCGAGCACGGCATGCACCAGGCGCTTCAGCTCGGCGCTGTCGGCGCGACGCAGCGGGTCGTCGCTCGCCGGCGCCTCGATCGACTCGAGGGCCGCCCGCACCTCGTCGCTGTCCTCGATCAGCACCACTTTCTCGGAGTGCCGGCGCTGCGTGCGCACGTGGTCGGCGATCTCGCGGCGGCAGATCTGGCACAGCCACGTGAACAAGGCCGCCTCGCCGCGGAAGTCGCCGAGCTTGCGCATCGCCTTGATCAACGTTGCCTGCACGACGTCCTTCGCCACGTCCGTGTCGCGCCCGAGGCGCGGCAGGGCAAAGCGGTAGACGCGCGGGAAATAGGTCTCGAAGAACGTCGTGAAGGCGCGTTCGTCGCCCGCCAGCATCTGCTGCACTAGTTGTGAGTCGTCGGTCACGGCGGCGCTCTTGGGTTCGTTGCCAGTTAGACGGCCCGCGGCCGGCAAATCAATCGCGTTCGCCGCAGGCGCTGGTCAGGAGAGTGTAACTAATTGTTTTAATTGATATAAACAGCGCGCCACGGAGGCGGCGATTGATTTCGCTGCGGGGCCACGTCTAACCCCCTGCAAACGCGCTCGACCCCGTGGTGCGGGCCGGGCAGACCAGGAGCGACTCAGTGACTGAAGCATGCACACCCAAGCCCGTCGAGTGTGACCTGAGCGCGAGCGCCCGCGGGCGCTCGTTGCGCCTCGGCGGAGGCGTTGGTCGATAGCCCGGAACGTCCGGACCTCGAAGCTTTTGTGCGCGAGGCGTTCTGGCGCAAGCACGACGCGTCGGTGGCGACCTTCATGCCGACACTGCTGTCGTTCCGCGACGGCTCCGGCGACCTGCGCGGCGTGATCGGCGTGCGCGGTGCCGCTCGGACCACGCTGTATCTGGAGCAGTACCTGCAGCAACCGGTGGAAGTGGCGATTGCCGCGGCCGCCGGCCGGCCGGTCCAGCGCGGGCAAGTGGTCGAGGTCGGCAATCTCGCCGGCCGCAACTGCCGCGCCGCCATGCGCATGGTGGCATCGCTGCCGGCTTACCTGCTGTCGCGCGACTACCAGTGGATCGTGTTCACGGCTACCAGCGCGGTCCGCGGCATTCTCGAGAGCTTTGGCGCACCGCTCGTGGAACTGGCCCGCGCCGACGGCTCGCGCGTGGCGGGCAGCGGCGACCAGTGGGGTCGCTACTACGACAACGATCCGCGCGTGCTGGCCGGCTACCTGCCGGCGAGCCGCTGGGTGCCGGGGTTCCGCAGCACCGCCCATGATCGCTAGCGCGCAGGCTTCCCGCCTGCCACTCGCCTCCGGTCGGCCTGCCCTCGACGACGGGCGGCAGATGATCGGCTACGACGAACTGGCGTCGAGGGTCGAGGAAGAGGGCGACTGGCTCGCAGCGCACGGCGAGCGCTTCGCGCTGCTCGCCGACAACGGTGCCGGCTGGGCGATTGCCGACCTCGCGCTGCATGCGCGCGGGCTGCCGTGCGTGCCGCTGCCGGGCTTCTTCACCGATGCCCAGCTCACGCACGCCCTGGACGATGCCGGCATCGACTGCGTGATCGGCGACGACCCGCGGCGCCTGCGCGAACTGCTGGCCGGCTGGCAGGCGGGCGGAGTCTCCGGCCGCTCGGGGCTCGCAATGTACCGGCGCCGGCTCGACCCGGCGGCCCGTGTGCCGCTGCCCCTGGGCACCGCGAAGATCACCTACACCTCCGGCAGCACCGGGCAGCCGAAGGGCGTGTGTCTCGGCGCGGCCCAGATCGAGGCGGTGGCGCGGTCGCTGGCCGAGGCAACCCGCTCGCTCGGGATCGAGCGCCACCTGTGCCTGCTGCCGCTCGCGACGCTGCTCGAGAACATCGCCGGCATCCACGCGCCGCTGCTCGAAGGTGCCACCTGCCTGCTGCCGCCGGCGGACGTGACCGGCATGAGCTACGCCGGGCCGGACGTCGCGCGCATGCTGGCCTGCATCTCCAGCTCGGCGCCGCAGAGCCTGGTGCTGGTGCCCGAACTGCTGCGCGTGCTGGTCGTCGCCGCCGAGCGCGGCTGGACGGTGCCGACGTCGCTGCGCTTCGTCGCGGTGGGCGGTGCGCCGGTGTCGGTGGGCCTGCTCGAGCGCGCCGAGGCGGCCGGGCTGCCGGTGTTCGAAGGCTACGGGCTCAGCGAGTGCGCGTCGGTCGTGTGCCTCAACACCCCGCAGGCACGCCGCCGCGGCAGCGTCGGCAAGCCGCTGCCGCATGCCCGCGTGCGCGTCGCCGACGACGGCCAGATCATGGTGTCGGGCGTGACGATGCACGGCTACCTCGGCCAGCCGCCGCGCCGCGCCGGCGAGGAGTGGGCGACCGGCGACCTCGGCGAGATCGACGCCGACGGCTACGTCTACGTGCGCGGCCGGCTGCGCAACATCTACATCACCAGCCTCGGCCGCAACGTGGCGCCGGAATGGGTGGAGCGCGAAATCGTGCAGCAGCCCGGTATCCGCAGCGTGATGGTGCACGGCGAGGCGCAGTCCTTACGCCGTCGCGCTGGTCGTCCCGTCCGACGCGACGGTCACCGATGCCGACGTCGAGGCCGCGATCGCCGCGGCGAACCAGCGGCTGCCCGACTATGCGCAGGTGCGGCGCTGGGCGCGCGCCCCCGAGCCCTTCACGTTCCAGAACGGCCTGCTCACGTCCAACGGACGGCTGCGCCGCGCCGAGATCCTCGCCCGCCACGGCGCATTGCTTGCGCCGCTCTACGACCGGGCGACCCACTCCTGAACCGAGGTGACCGATGACCTTCCACGAGCAACTCGCTCGCGCGACCGCTCCCGACCGTGATTTCCTGCTCGCCGCGCCGGTGATCCAGCGCGCGCTGGCCGGTGACGTGACGCGCGAACTGTACGTCGCGTTCCTCACCCAGGCCTATCACCACGTGCGCCACACCGTGCCGCTGCTGATGGCCGTCGGCAGCCGGCTGCCGGATCGCCACGCCTGGCTGCAGGAGTCCATCCTCCACTACCTCGAGGAGGAGACCGGCCACGACGAGTGGATCCTGAACGACATCGCCCGCGCCGGCGGCGATCGTGCCGCGGCCGCGGCGTCGGAGCCGTCGGTGGCCACCGAGGCGATGGTCGCGTATGCGTACGACACGGTGATGCGGCGCAACCCGATCGGGTTCTTCGGCATGGTGCACGTGCTCGAGGGCACCAGCGTCGCGCTGGCGCTCAATGCCGCCGACCGCATCCAGGCGACGCTGGGTCTGCCCGTCACGGCGTTCACCTACCTGCGCAGCCACGGCGAGCTCGACAAGCAGCACATCAACGACCTCGGCGCGATCCTCGAGCGCCTCGCCGATGAAGAGGATCGCCGCGCGGTGATCCGCTGCGCGCGCGGCATCTACTGGCTGTACGGCAACGTGTTCCGCGGCCTGGAGCCGGCCGCGACGGCGTTGCAGAGGAAGTCGGCATGAACCCGGCCAGCATGCGTGCGCTGGTGACCGGAGGCGGCGGCGGCATCGGTGGCGCCATCGCCGACGAACTGCTGGCCCGTGGCGCCTCGGTGCTGCTCGTGGATCGCGACGAGACGGCGCTGCGCCGCGCGGCCGAGCGCCTGTCGCGCTACGGCGAACGCGTCGGCACGCTTGCCGCGGACCTCACCAGCCCCGTCGACCGCGGACGCCTCGCCACCGAGGCCGCGGCGTGGCGCGGCGGCATCAACGTCCTGGTCAACAACGCCGGCGTGAACCACTTCGCCATGTTCGCCGACCAGCCCGCGGGCCAGCTGGACCTCGCGGTGGCCATCAACCTGCTGGCGCCGATGCACCTGTGCCGCGAGCTGCTGCCCCACCTGCTGCGCCAGCCGGAGGCCTGCATCCTCAACACCGGCTCGGTGTTCGGTGCGATCGGTTACCCGGGCTACGCCGTGTACTCCGCCACCAAGTTCGGCGTGCGCGGCTTCACCGAGGCGCTGCGCCGCGAGCTGGCCGACACCAATGTCAGCGTGCGCTATGTCGCGCCGCGCGCGACGCGCACCGGCATCAACACCTCGGCGGTCGAGCGCATGAACGCGGAGCTGGGCGTGGCGATGGATCCGCCGGAGCTGGTCGCCAAAGCCGTCTGCGACATGCTGGTCGGCGGCACGGTCGAGGCGGTGCTCGGCTGGCCCGAGAAACTGTTCGCGCGCGTCAACGGCATCCTGCCGCGCGTCGTCGACGGCGCGCTGCGCAAGCAACTACCGGTGATCCGCCGCTATGCCGGCGAATCGGCCGCTCCCAAACCCTGAGAGGATCCTGCACATGAAGACTTCCCGCATCCTGGTGGCGGCACTGTTCGCCGTGGCCCTGGCCGGTCCCGCGTTCGCGGACGACGCGGCCTTCAATGCCGAGCTGCTGTCGATCCAGCAGGCCTGGGCGAAGGTGAACTACGAGACCCCGGCGGGCGACGCGCGCGCGCAGGCCTTCGAGGCGCTGGAGAAGCGTGCGGAGAAGTTCACGCAGCAGAACCCCGCTCGCGCCGAGGCGCTGATCTGGGAAGGCATCGTCGAGAGCAGCTACGCCGGCGCGAAGGGCGGCCTCGGCGCGCTCAGCCTGGCCAAGGAAGCGCGCGGCAACCTCGAGGCGGCGCTCAAGATCAACCCGAAGGCGCTCGACGGCTCGGCCTACACCAGCCTCGGCACGCTGTACTACAAGGTGCCCGGCTTCCCGCTGGGCTTCGGCGATCACGACAAGGCCGGCAAGCTGCTCAAGCAGGCGCTCGCGCTGAACCCGAACGGCATCGACCCGAACTATTTCTACGGCGAGTTCCTGTTCGAGCAAGGCAAGTACGGCGAGGCGCTCAAGTACCTCGACAAGGCCGCCAGCGGCGGCGCCGCGCCCGGGCCGCGAGTCCGCCGACAAGGGGCGGCACGCCGAGATCAACGCGCTCACCGCGAAGGTCAAGGCGAAGATGGGCTGAGGTCGGCCGGCGCGGCGGCTGCGACGGGTTGCCAGTCGAGCTGCCGCGCCAGTGCCGCAAATTCCGGGCCCGGATCGGCGTTGACGACCACGGGCGCGCCGGTCTGCGGGTGGACGAACTCGAGCCGCACGCACGCGAGCAGCAGGCGTCGCACGCCGAAGCGCTCGGCGAACAGGCGGTTGTGCCGGCCCTTGCCGTAGGTCGAGTCGCCGACGATCGGGTGCGACACGTGGGCGAGGTGGCGCCGCAACTGGTGGCGGCGACCGGTGTCGGGCTCGAGTTCCACGAGTGCATAGCGCGACGTGGGGTAGCGGTCGACCCGCACCGGCAACTCCACGGTGGCGATGGTCCGGAACGACGTGCGGCTCGGCTTGGCCCCGTGCTCGCCCACTGCGGCATACGCGTCCTGCACGGCCTCGAGCGGGTGATCGATCACGCCGGACGGCGCCGGCCAGCCGCGCACGACGGCGACATAGGTCTTCTGCACGCGCTGCCCGGCGAACTGCGTGGCCAGCGCGGTGGCCGTCTCGCGGTCGAGCGCGAAGACGAGCGCCCCCGAGGTGCCCTTGTCGAGCCGGTGCACGGGATACACGCGCCGGCCGAGCTGGTCGCGCAACAGCTGCACGGCGAAGCGCGTCTCGTGCCGGTCGATCGGCGAGCGGTGCACCAGCAGGCCGGACGGCTTGTCGATCACCACCAGCACGTCGTCCTGGTACAGCAGCGGCAGCACCTCCCTGGCGGTCGCCGCAGCGTCGTCCGTCACCACGGGACCTCGCTGCCGTCCCACGCCAGGAAGCGTCCGCTGTCGGTCGTCGCGAGGCCGTCGATCACGCCGAGCAGCTGGCGCACCGTCCGCGCGGGTGCGAACAATTTCTCCGGCGGCACGCTGGCCTGGAACGGTCGCGACAGGTCGGTGTCGGTGGTGCCCGGGTGCAGCGCGACGCACACGACGTTGCGTCGCGACCGCGCCCACTCGACGGCGAGCGTCCTGGTGAACATGTTCTGCGCCGCCTTCGCTCCCCGGTAGGCGTACCAGCCGCCGAGGCGATTGTCGCCGATGCTGCCGACGCGTGCCGAAATGCTGGCGAACACCGCCCGATCACGGTGCGCCAGCAGGCGCTCGAAGTGCTTGGCCACCAGCAGCGGGCCGAGCGCATTCACCGCAAAGCTGGCGGCCAGTGCCTCGGGCCGGACGTCCGCGAGGCGTTTCTCCGGGGCGAGTGCCGCAGGGCCACCGTGCAGCACGCCGGCGCAGTTGAGCACCAGGTGCAGGCGATCCGTCCCGGCGGCGACCCGCGCCGCGGCGCTCGCGATGCTGTCCTCGTCCGTGACGTCGAGCGCAATGATCTGCAGGCGCGGCTCGACAGCGGCAAGAGCCGCCAGCTCGCCGGCACTCCTGCGGCGCCCGGCAACTGGCGAAGACCTGCGCGAACGTCGGCTCCGCCAGCAACTGGCGCACGAACTCGAGGCCGATGCCACGGCTCGCGCCCTGCACGAACGCCTGGCTGCCGGACGGGAAGGAAGTCAGCATACTGGGCACGCTCGATGCATCGGGAATGTGGGAGAGGGGCAGTGGAAGGTTCGCAACGCCTGCAGGATTGGATCAGGGCCGGCGCAGATGCGGCAGCTCGCCGGTCGGCGCGTGTTCGTCCGCACCGCCATTACGCCCGGCCGGCCGCCGCTGCTGCTGATCCACGGCTATCCCACCGCGAGCTACGACTGGGTCCGCGTCTGGCCACGGCTGGCGGCGCGACATTCGCTGTACGCGCTCGACCTGCTCGGCTTCGGACGGTCGGAGAAGCCGCGCGACACCGACTACCCGATCGAGCTGCAGGCCGACCTGTGCATGGCGCTGCTCGACGACCGCGGCGTCGGCAATGCGCACGTGCTCGCCCACGACTACGGCGACACCGTCGCCCAGGAACTGCTGGCCCGCGAGCGCGAGGGCCAGCTCAGGATTGCCAGCATGGCGTTCCTGAACGGCGGCCTGTTTCCCGAGACGCACCGCGCCCGTCCGATCCAGAAGCTGCTCGCCAACCCGTTGCTCGGGCCACTGCTCGCGCGCGCCATGGGCTTACGGCAAGTTCGAGCAGACCATGCTGTCGATCGCCGGCCGCGAGCCGCCGTCACGCGAGGAACTGCAGGACCTGTGGGTGCTGATCGAGCACGATGGCGGGCGCGCAGCGCTCGCGCGACTCATCAACTACATGGCGCAGCGCCGGCGCAATCGTCCGCGCTGGGTGGGTGCGCTGGTCGAGTCGAACGGTGCCGCGCGCACTGATCTGCGGCGCCGTGGATCCCGGTGTCCGGCCGGCACCTCGCCGAGCGCTATCGCGAGCTGGTGCCGGACCCCGACGTGGTGGTGCTCGACGACGTTGGTCACTACCCGCAACTGGAGGTGCCCGACCGCGTGGTGGACGAGTACGAAGCGTTCCGCGCCCGGGTCGCCGACCGCGTCAGCCGAGCACGAACACCTTGACCAGGATGTCGCCGATGCCGATCAGCGCGGCACCCGCGATCAGGCCGGCGCAGATCGGCTCGAGCGAGTCCACCCACAGCCGGTGACCGGCGGACTGGGGCCGGTTGCCGTAGCGCCGACCCATCAGCCAGAAGAACGCCGCGCCCGCGAACATCATCAGCGACGAATCGGGTGGCACGACCACGCCGAGGCCGATGGCGAGCGGTGACAGCGGAAAGCGGTTCTGCGTGCGGATGCGCAGCACTTCCATCACCAGCGCGGCGAAGGCGGCGATGGCCATGGACCAGACGATCGAGGGGGTGAGCAGCTGGCTGCTGCCGCCGCCGAACACCGCCGTCACGAGGTCCGACACGCCCTTCCACTGCAACGCGCCCGGGAACGAGAACTTGTCGGTGACCATCGTGTCCATCACCGAACGACCGGACGCCGGGTCGAAATTCGTCAGGCCGAACAGGATGAAGAACAGCGGCGTGGCCGCGAGCGCCCCGGCGACGATGCCGATCACGTGGCCGATCGCCTGCTGGCGCGGCTTGGCGCCGAGCATGTAGCCCGGCTTGATGTCCATCAGCAGGTTCGAGGCGTTGCTGGCGACCTCGGCGCTCATCACCGCGGTCATCAGGTTGGGGGCCGGCGTGCGCGGGTCGAGGGCGCCGAACACGAACTGCGGGATCTTCGACAGCGAACTCGACGGCGTGATGCCCGTGAGTGCCGTGCTGCTGGCCGCAATGAGTGCGAGCAGCATGATGAGCGGGATCGAGGCCACGCCGAGCAGCCAGTCCACCCCGAACCAGTCGTGCGCCATCCAGACGCCGCAGGCGCCGACGATCGGAATGCCGATCCAGGACACCGGCAGCGGCAGCTCGATGTCCCGCAGCACGTCGCTGCCACTGGCACTGGGCCCGCGCTTGCGCAGGCTGCGGAAGGCCTCGACGAACACCTCGGGACGGGCGAACAGCGCGACCATGGCGGCCACCACCATCATGGTGATGCCCCACCACAGCGCCCACGTGTTGAGGATGTGCGCGCGGCCGAACAGCGCCGTGCCCTCGGCGATCGAACCGGCGCGCGGCTGGATCTCGCCGAGCGAGATCATCACCGGCACCACGATCACGAAATTGAGCACCGCGCCGAGCAGCAGGCTGACGGCCGTGCGGATGCCCATCAGGCCGCCGGCGCCGAACATCGCGAAGTCGAAGGTCGGCGACAGCGCCAGCTGGCGAATGTCGACGCCGGCCAGCTTCGGCAGCGGCGCGAGGCCCTTGTCCACCAGCGCGTAGTACCAGGCGTCGAGGTTGTGCGGCAGGTGCCACGAGGACTGCAGGCCGAGCCACTTCTGCTGCAGCAGCTTCATGTAGCTCTCGCCGGAGATGAAGCTCACGCCACCGGCGAGCGCGGCCGCGAGCGTCAGCGCCCGGGCCTTGAACATGCCGGTCGCGGCCTCGGCGCGCTCGTACAGCGCATCGAGCACCACGCCGCAGGCGCGACCCTCGGGAAACGGGTGCTGCTCGTCGTTGATGAAGCGGCGCTTCATCGGGAACGCCACCAGCACGCCGAGGATCGACAGCACGATCGTGAAGCAGATGATCTGCCACATCGGCAGCACGTTGTTGGTCGCCCACATGTAGGCCGCAAGCCCCGAGGTGAGCGGCATGGTCATGTAGCCGGCGGCGGTCGCCACCGACTGCACGCAGTTGTTCTCGAGGATGGTCATGTCGCGGGCGCCGAGCCGCGACAGCACGCGATACAGCGCGAAGGCGAGGATCACCGAGGTGAGACCGACGCCGAGGGTCCAGCCGGTCTTGGCGGCGACGTAGAGGTTGGTGACGCTGAGCACCCCGCCGAGCAGGAAGCCCGTGACGGCCGAGCGCAGCGTGAGCTGCGGCATGTCGCCGCGGAACACGTTCTCGAGCCACCAGCGGTCCTTCTGCTCGCGGCTCCAGGTGCGGACCTGTTCAGCCGTGAGCTGTTGCAATGCCATCGGTGCACCCGTGCGTCGATTGGACGGCGAAGGATACCTGCAATGACGCGCCCGTCACCCGTCGTCCACGCCGGGTCGCGCCCCGGTGCCGGTCCCGGCTACACTCGGGCCGGGGCCGGCGCTCCCGGGGAATGCCACATGAAGCAGCACGTCGTCTGCCGCACGGACGAAATCAAGAAGGGCGGCATGAAAGCCTTCACGGTCGACGGCGAGAAGGTCGTCGTCTATCACCTGAAGGACGGCTTCTACGCCACGCAGGCGAGCTGCACGCACATGTTTGCGCCGCTGGCACGCGGCAAGATCGTCGACGGCTGCCGTGTGCAGTGCCCGTTCCATCGCGCCCGCTTCGACATCCGCACCGGCGAGGTCATCGACTGGGCGAATTTCCCGCCGGGCATCCAGGTCCTGAACGTGGTGCGGGGCGAGCAGGCGCTGAAGACCTACAAGGTCTCGGTGCGCGACGGCGAAGTACGGGTTGCGGTCTGAGCGCGGGCGACGGGATCAGCCGATGTCACTGGCGAAGAAACTGATCGGCGGAATCGCCGTTGCTCGCCCTTGCCGGCATCGCCGTGCTGGCATTCGTCATGAGTCGCACCGAGGCCTGTGGTCCGTTCGAGTCGGTCGCGAGCTGCGGCGCCGTCCATGACGGCCGTCCTGCACCGCTGCTACGGCCCGGCCGACCGGCTCGAACTCGCGGCGTCGAGCGGCCGGTCCCGGGCGACGACGAGATCCTGGTGCGCGTACAAGCGGCTGCGCTCAATCCGCTGGACTGGCACTACATGACGGGCACGCCGTACGTCATGCGCTTCGAGTCCGGACTGGGCCGCCCGACGTCGGACCGACTGGGCGTGGACTTCGCCGGCACCGTGGCGGCCGTGGGTCGCAACGTCACGGCGTTCCGGCCGGGCGACGCGGTGTACGGGTCGCGGTGGGGCGCCTTCGCGGAATACGTCAAGGTGAAGCAGGGCAAGGCGCTGGTGCCGAAGCCGGCCAACCTGACATTTGCGCAGGCCGCGGGCGTGCCGGTGGCGGCGGTCACGGCATTGCAGGCGTTGCGCGACAAGGCGCAGGTCAAGCCCGGCCAGAAGGTGCTGGTGAACGGTGCTTCGGGTGGCGTCGGGACGTTCGCGGTGCAGATCGCGAAGGCCCTCGGTGCAGAAGTCACCGGGGTGTGCAGCACCCGCAACGTCGAGCTGGTCCGCTCGCTCGGCGCGGATCACGTCATCGACTACACCGAGCAGGATTTCACGCGTGCCGGGCAGCGCTACGACGTGGTCATCGATGCCGTCGGCAATCGCTCGATGCGCGACGTGCGCCGGGCGCTGGTGCCTTCAGGCGTGCACGTGCTGATCGGCGGGCCCAAGGACGACCCGTGGCTCGGACCGGTCCTCGGTTTCATCAAGGCGCCGGTGGTGTCCCGGTTCACGAGCCAGCGAGTCGTGGTGCTGCTGTCGCAGATGAACGAGGCGGACCTGCTCGCGTGCTGAACGAGCTGGTGGCGGCGGGCAAGGTGACGACGGTGGTCGATCGCAGTTATCCGTTCGCCCAGGTGGCTGAGGCGCTGCGTTATCTCGAGACGCGGCGCGCGCGGGGCAAGGTCGTGCTCGAGATGGTTGCCGACGGCATGTGACGCTCGCGGGCGGATGCCAGCGGACCGCGGGATCTGCGAGCCGGGTGTGCAGGACGCGGGACGCCGTGAATCCGTCCCTGGAGGCTCGCGCGCCGCGTCCGTGCGGCGCGACGCCCGCGTCCTGCACACCCGGCTCGCAGATCCCGCTGCAGTGGTGGCGCGTCACGAGTGAGGTGTCGCGGCAACCAGTAGCATTGGCGTTAGCAGCGCACGCCGAATCAGCGCGTCGCGGCGGAGACCTCGGATGTCTTTCCCGCGGGCGTCACGCGACACGGACGTCGCGTGCGAGCCCCATGGACGGTTCCCGGCGTCCCGCGGGAAAGACATCCGAGGTCTCCGCCACGACGCGCGGCAAACCGCGTCAGCGCAAAAGCGCCAGCACCCACGCGCACACCAACACGAGCAGCGTCGACAACCCAGCAACGCCCTGCGCAAGCCGACCGCGAGGCACGCGCCACCTGGCATGCGCGACGCCCGCCAGCGCGCCCATGGCGAACCCGGTGAGGTGCGCCATCACGTCGGTGCGCTCGCCGCCCGCGCCCGTGAACCCGAGCAGGATCACGCCCGCGACCAGCGGCGCCCAGCGATACGCCCAGCGGTCTTCCTGGTCGCGGCGGCGCCAGGAGTAGGCAGCGAGCAGGCCGAGCGTCGCGAACACCGCCGTCGAGGCACCGACCGACCAGTGCGACGCCGGCAGCACGAACGCATTGAGCAGGTTGGCGGCCGACGCGGCGCACAGCACCGTCGCCCACGCCACGCCCGGGCCGAACAGCTGCCCGGCCAGCAGCCCGAACACGACGCCGAAGCCGAGGTTGGCGAGCAGGTGGCCCACGTCGAGATGCAGCGTGAGCGCCGTCACGGCGCGCCAGAACTCGCCGCCACGCGCAGGACCCACGGCCAGCGCGCCGGCCTCGAGCCAGTCGGCGTCGAGCGCGAGTCCGCCGGCGAGCCAGGCCACGCCGAGGATCACGGCGGCATACGCGGCCGATCCCAACCAAGCGCCACCGTGCAGCGGTTCCGGTGGGGCCGGGCGCCGGCGCGGCGGATTCTCGCGTGCGTACTGCGCGAGCTGCACCAGCGCAGCGGGCCGGCTCTGCGTCGGCACCAGCAACGCCCAGGCGCGGCCGAGCCACGCCACCTGCGACGGGATGCCGACCGCGTGCAGCACGAAGGCGCGCTCCTCGCAGGCGCTGCGCCAGAAGGAGCGGAAGACCTCGACCTCTTCGCCGGGCAGTGCCGGAGGGTCGGTGGACGGCGTCGCGCGATCCGTCATCCGGGCCGGCGCAGCCGCAGGTCGGTGGCGAGTTGCGCGAGCTGCACGGCTGACTGCTCCACCTGTGCCGCGCCGATGTCGATCGCCTCGCGCGCGCGGTGGAAATCCATCAGCTGGAAGTCCGCCGAGGTCGGGGCGCAGCACGAGGTCGGCCGGATCGAGCGCGAACCGGCTGCGCGTGATGCGATCCTGCATGATGGCCGACGGCGCCGCTCATCACCTCGAGCAGGCCGGGTTCCGGGCGCTTGCTGCGGAACGACTCGACGAGGCCATCCACCAGGCCGGACCACTTCTTCAGCATTGCGGAGCCCTCGGCCGTGACGGCTGCCGTCGGGCTCGATCTGCGGCACGTCCTGGTCGCTGGCACGCTTGGCCACCTTGGTGACCGAGCGGCTCATGTCGACGGCGATCACGATGTCCGCGCCGAGCGCCCGGCACAGCGACACCGGCACCGGATTGACCACGCCGCCGTCGATCAGCCAGCGGTCCTGGTGCCAGGTCGGCGCGAACAGCCCCGGCACCCCGCTCGAGGCGCGTACCGCCGTCATGTACGGCCCGTCGCGCAGCCAGACTTCCTCGCCGGTGTAGAGGTCGGTCGCGACCGCGCCGAACGTCACCGGCAACGACTCGATCGGTGCGTCGCCGATCTGCGCCGCGATCGCTTCCATCAGGCGGCTGCCGGTCATGACCCCGCCGCCACGAAAGGTGGTGTCCACGAGGCGCCAGACATCGCGCTGCGTCAGCTTGCAGACCCATTGCTCGAGGTCGGCGAGCCGCCCGGCCGCGCGGGCGGCACCCACCAGCGCGCCGACCGACGCGCCGGTGATCACGTCCGGTTCGAGCCCATGCCGCGCCAGCGCCTGCAGCACGCCGATGTGCGCCCAGCCACGGGCCGAGCCGCTGCCGAGGGCCAGGCCGAGGCGGGGCCCGCTCATGGGCGCAGCGCGCGATACAGGTACGGCAGGCTCACGTCCATGCGGTAGTCGACGTCGGAATGGTCGTCGTCGAATTCCTCGTAGCGGTGCGCGATGCCTGCGGCGGCCAGGCGGCGCGACAACTGTCGCGTGCCGTAGTGAATGTGGTACTGGTCGCGCCAGCCGCAGTCGATGTACAGGCCCCGCAGCCGGCGCAGGTTGCGCGCGTAGCGGCCGACCAGGCGCACCGGGTCGTGCTCCAGCCATTGCTGCCAGCGCCGCTCGAGGATCTCGCCGGTGTCGAGGTGGAACGGCAGCCGGAAGCCGAGTGGCGCACGCGGGTCGGGATCGTAGGTGGCCGCCATGCACAGGTTCATCAGCGCGTGGACCTCCGCGCTGCTGAGCTTCGGCTTCTTCCACAGCGGACTCGAGGAAACGTCGTGCGCGCCCGTCGTCGAGGCCCTGCTGCAGGCCGCGTTCGGCCGCGCTGCCGCGCGGCGCCGGCACGGGCCCCGCCTTGCGCGCCGGCCGCCGGTAGCGGGCGAGTTCATTGAGTGTGTTCGGCCAGTCCGCGCGGTAGATGAAGTCGAAGTACGCATCCCCGCTATGGTTCGCGATCGCGCCCCAGTGCTGCGCGTACTTCATGCCGTGCAGCATCGCGCCGTAGCCGCCGGAGGATTTGCCGAAGCAGCCACGGTGCTCGCGCGACGCCAGCGTGCGGAACTCGCGGTCGACGAACGGCACGATCTCGTCGACGAGGTAGTCGGCGTAGTTGCCGAGCGCCGACGAGTTGACGTACTGGTTGCCGCCGAGGCTGGTGAAGCAGTCCGGGAACACGATGATCGCGGGACCCATCCGGTCGTCGTGCATCAGGCGCGCGGCACGCTCGGCCACGTTGTCGCTGAACGGCTTCCAGTTCAGGTGCGCGATGCCGGCGCCGGTGTACCCGACGAAATCGTAGAGCACGGGGAAGCGCGCGCCCGGGCCGCCGCCGCGCCGGTCGTAGGCCGGGGGCAGCCAGACGGCGAGTTTGCGCAGGTGCGGGTCGCCGAGCGGGTTGTCCGCCAGGATCGACGAGC
>CAVSUM010000013.1:0-7232 GCA_963731105.1 uncultured Gammaproteobacteria bacterium | reverse complement strand
GCCGCTGCCGCTGGTGCCGTTCGCCAACACACTGCCCGCGATCGGTGTCATCCTGCTCTGCCTCGGCATGGCCGAGCGCGACGGTGCCGTGATCCTGCTCGGTCACCTCGTAACGCTGGTCGCCACCGCTTACGTAGGCTCGCTGCTGTGGCTGGCCGCCAGGGCGGGCAGCGATCCGCAGGCTGCCTGGGATCAACTGGTCACCTTCCTGCAGGGCCTTTAAGGAGCCACCATGACATTCCGTCTGTCGCCGCACGCCGTCCGCCTGTCCTTGATCGCAATGCTGGCAGTGCTCGCAGCGCCCGCCCCGGCGCTGGCGCAGCACCAGCATGAAGGCGACCACCAGCACGACACGTCGTCCGTCGCTGTCGACAACCTGAAGCTCGATGGCGAACAGAAGTGGGCGACGGACGCGTCGCTGCGCAGCGGCATGGCGGCGATCCACGCGGCCTTCGAAGCCGATCATCCGGCGATCCATGCCGGCACGGCGACGGACGCGCAATACGACGCGCTGGCCGCGAGCATCGAGCGCCAGGTGAACTCGATCGTCGCGAACTGCAAGCTGCCGCCCGCGGCAGACGCGAACCTGCACTACGTGGTCGCGGACCTGATGCAGGGCATCAGCCTGATGCGTGGCACGGATCCGCAACGCACGCGGCACGACGGCGCCGCGCTGGTGCACGGCGCGCTGCGCGCCTACCCGAAGTACTTCGACGATCCCGACTGGAAGCCCTGAGCCGGGCTACGGCCGGGATCGCCGCCGGACTAGCGTCCCCGCCCGCGACCACCGCGGCGGCCGTGGCCGCCCTGCGCCTGGCCGTGGCCGCGCTGCTGCGCCTGCTGCGGGCGCGCCGCACGAGGCGCGTTCGTAGCCGCCTGCACGGCTGCCGGACGCTCCACCGGCGCGCGGATTCCCGAGCGGTCGAGCGGCAGCACGTTGATCTTGCGGCCGAGCACGCGCTCGATGGCGCGCAGCCGGTCCTTCTCGTCGCTCGACACCAGCGACAGCGCCTGGCCGGTGGCGCCGGCGCGGCCGGTGCGGCCGATGCGGTGCACGTAGTCCTCGGGCACGTGCGGCAGTTCGTAGTTCACGACCTGCGGCAGCTCGGTGATGTCGAGGCCGCGCGCCGCGATGTCGGTCGCGACCAGCACCTGCACCTTGTAGTCCTTGAAGTCCGCGAGCGCCTTGGTGCGCGCGTTCTGCGACTTGTTGCCGTGGATCGCCGCGCACTGGATGCCGTCCTTCTCGAGCTGGTCGGCGAGGCGGTTGGCGCCGTGCTTGGTGCGCGTGAAGACCAGCGTCTGCGGCGTGGCGTCGCCGCGCAGCAGGTGGCTCAGCACGGCGCGCTTGTCGCCCTGCTCCACCAGGTGCACGCGGTGCTCGACCAGTTCGGCCGGGGCGTTGCGCGGTGCGACTTCAATGGTGAGTGGATTGCGCAGCAGGCCGTTCGCCAGCGTGCGGATCTCCTCGGAGAACGTCGCCGAGAACAGCAGGTTCTGCCGGTTGGGCGGCAACGCGGCCAGCACGCGACGGATGTCGCGGATGAAGCCCATGTCGAGCATGCGGTCCGCCTCGTCGAGCACCAGGTGGCGCACCTTGGTGAGGTCGACCGCGCGCTCGTTGATGTGGTCGAGCAGGCGGCCCGGCGTGGCGACGATGATGTCCACGCCCTGGCGCAGCGCGTCGAGCTGCGGTCGCGGGCTGACGCCGCCGAAGACCAGGATGGTGCGCTGGTTCAGGTGGCGGCCGAAGTCCTGGAACGACTGGCCCACCTGGGCGGCGAGTTCGCGGGTCGGCACCAGCACCAGCAGGCGCGGTGCGCGCGAGCCGCGCGGGTTCGGCTGATCTTCGGCGAGGCGCTGCAGCAGCGGCAGTGCAAACGCCGCCGTCTTGCCGGTGCCGGTCTGGGCGGCGGCCAGCAGGTCGCGGCCGTCGTGCACGGCGGGAATGGCGCGCTCCTGGATGGGCGTCGGGGTGACGTAGCCCAGTTCCTGGACGGCGCGGAGGAGGTCGGCCGACAGGCCGAGTTGATCAAATGACATAGCAATGAGTACCAGTGCGCTTCCCCCGCGCAAACGGGGACCGGTCGAAGCGTTAGCTTTCGGGATGGGATCGAAGACGCACAATGCAGACGACGATCAGTCTGCAGGAGGAAAAATAGGGGACATTCTCCTATTTAGTTCCTCCGAAACAGGAGAATGTCCCCTATTTTTCGAAGAACCTCGGGCGCAGACCGGACTGCGCGGCGGCAAACTGGCGCGCAGTATGCCCGGGTCGCCGCATGCGTGCCCGCCTGTTTTACAACCTGTTGATTTTATTGGCTGAATAGTCCATAAAGACAGCCATGAGCACTGGCCGTCACCTCCTTTTGCGTGCCCCGGGTATTACCGCCCGGCTCACGGTCGCCCGGCGCCCGATGTAGCTCGCTCCCTGCCCGGGGGCGTCCGCATCGGACCCCGGGCCCCCGCCTCCCGACCTGACATCCGTGGCCAGCCGGCCCGGCCTCAAGCTATTTCCGGCCTCGACCCTCGACAGGCAGGCCGACCCCATCGAGGACTCCCCATGATCCGCACCCACGAAATCCGCCTCACCGAGCTCGACGCCGTCCGCCTCGAGCGCGCACTGATGGAACTGCTCAAGGGCACCCCTCACGAACCGCAGGGCGCCACCGAGCTCGAATCGTTGCTCGACGCCGCGGCCATCGTGCCGTCGTCCAGCATCGACCCGAACGTCGTGACCATGAACTCCACCGTGGTGCTCGAGGCCTGCCCGTCGGGCGAGCGCACCACCCTCACGCTGGTCTATCCGAAGGACGCCGATCCGGCACGCTCCCAGGTGTCGGTCATGTCGCCGGTGGGTCGTGCGCTGCTCGGCGCCCGCGCAGGCGACCTGCTGCGGGTGCTGGTGCCGGGGCACGCCGAGCGTGAGTTCCGGCTGCTCGAACTGTCCTACCAGCCCGAGGCGAATGGCCGCTTCGATCTCTGAGGGCCGACGTATCATGGCGACACAGCCCGCACGGTGACTCATGGTTCACATCGAACCCTATCGCCTCGATCCGGAGCGCTACCCGCTCAAGGTGCGCATCCTCGCCCGCTACGCGGACGTCGACCCGCTGCTGCACATCAACAACGTGGCCGTGGCGCAGTACTACGAGGAGGCGCGTGTCTCGGCCACCATGATGGTGATGGGCGGCAAGAGCATCCCCGCCGCGGGCCACGAGCGCATCCTGATCGCGCACCAGTCGATCGACTACCTGCGCGAGGGCACCTATCCGGGCTCGCTCGACGTCGGCGTCGGCGTGATGCGCATCGGCCGCACGTCCTATCGCTACGGCATGGCGATGTTCCAGGACGGCGCCTGCACCAGTGTCTCTGAGGCCGTGCTGGTGTACGCCGACGCGCACGGCCCCGCGCGCCTGCCGGAAGCCTACCGGCAGCGGCTCGAGGCCTGGCTGATCACCGCCGGCTGACGGCCCGCCGATGCGCGACAACTTCCTGCTGCGCCTGCTGATCCTCGGCGTCGTCGTGTTCGCCGGCGTGGCGCTGTGGCGCAGCTGGCCGGACGTTGGCGCGCTGTGGCGAGGCTCGGGCGAGGATGCGACGCCGCGTGCCGTGCTGGCGCGCGGCGACCTCGCCGCGGACGAGAAGTCGACCATCGAACTGTTCGAGCGCTCGCGTGCCTCGGTGGTGTTCATCACCACGCGCCAGCAGGTGCGGGATTTCTGGACGCGCAACGTCTTCTCGGTGCCGCGCGGCACGGGCAGCGGCTTCATCTGGGATGACGCGGGCCACGTGGTGACCAACTTCCACGTGATCCAGGGCGCCAGCGAAGCGACGGTGCGGCTGGCGGACGGGCGCGACTACAAAGCTGGGCTGGTGGGCGTGAGCCCTGCGCACGACATCGCGGTGCTGCGCATCGGTGTCGGCTTCCAGCGTCCGCCGCCGGTGCCGGTCGGCACCAGCGCCGACCTGAAGGTCGGCCAGAAGGTGTTTGCGATCGGCAACCCGTTCGGCCTCGACTGGACGCTGACCACCGGCATCGTCTCCGCGCTCGACCGTTCGCTGCCGAGCGACAGCGGCCCGACCATCGATCACCTGATCCAGACCGACGCAGCGATCAACCCGGGCAACTCCGGCGGCCCGCTGCTCGATTCCGCGGGGCGCCTGGTCGGCATCACCACCGCGATCTTCAGCACGTCGGGCTCGTCGGCGGGCGTCGGCTTCGCGGTGCCGGTGGACACCGTGAATCGCGTAGTGCCGCAGCTGATCCGCGACGGCCGCTACATCCGCCCCGTGCTCGATGTCGCGTTCGACGAAGGCGCCAATCGCCGGCTGATCGAGATGCTGGGGATCGAAGGAGTGTACGTGCTGCAGGTGCCGCCGGACTCGGCAGCCGCGCGGGCGGGACTGGTGAGCGCACGCATCGCCGCGGACGGCAGCTTCGTGCCGGGCGACGTGATCGTCGCCGTCGACGGCAAGCCGGTGGCCGGTGTGGGTGAACTGCTCGGCCGCCTCGACGACTACAAGGTGGGTGACACCGTGCGGCTCACCGTGCGGCGCGACGGTCGCTCGCTCGAGGTGTCGGTCGACCCTGCAGCCCGGCGAATTGAGCCGGGCCGGACCGGACCTCAGCGCAGGCTGCCGAAGCGCTCGCCGACCCGCTCGGGCAGGTTCTTCACCTTGAAGGCGAAGAAGATCTTCAAGGTGCCGACCACGATCGCCCAGCCCGCGATCACGAGGATGATCGACAGGCCGCCGACCGCCGGGTTCGCGATCACCATGATGCCGAACAGGATCGACATCGCACCCGTGGCGTACAGCAGCCACTCGCGGCGGGTGGCCTGGCGCACCTTGTAGCCGAGCATGACCGTGAACACGCCGAGCATGATGGCCTCGAACGCCACCAGCAGGATGAACGCCATCATCTTCACCGGCGGGTTGGCCAGCGCATAACCGGCGACCACGAGCTCGAAGATGCCGAGCAGCAGCATGACCCACCAGCCGTCCTTGTCGCGGTTCTGGATCGCGCCAGCGATGTTGAAGGCACCGTCCACCAGCACCGCGGCGGCGAAGAACGTCGCCAGCACCAGCAGCGCGATGCCCGGGCTGATGAAGGCGAGCACGCCGAAGATCACCGACGCGATGCCGCCGACCAGGAACACCCACCAGGTGCGCTTGCACAGTGCCTGCGCGTCCGAGCCCAGTCGCGACAGGATTGCGGAATTGGCCATCATTTGCTCCCTGGCGCACTGCCGCGCCTTATCATTGCTGTTCGGCAGCCCCCCCAACCCTGCGACTGTAGCCCGGGCACCCGCGCGATGCCAGACCTTCCGGACGACACCAACGAGCCCGCTGCGGGCGCCGCGCCGCACCCGCACCGCGCGATCCGCAGCTTCGTGGTGCGCGCCGGCCGCATGACCACGGCGCAGGAGCGCGCGTGGCGCGAACTGTGGCCGCGCTTCGGCATCGAGACCGGCAGCGAGCCGCTCGAGCTCGCCGCGCTGTTCGGCCGCGAGGCGCCGCGGACGCTCGAGATCGGCTTCGGCAACGGCGAATCGCTGGTGACCCTGGCGCAGGCACACCCGGACCGCGACTACCTGGGCGTGGAGGTGCATCGTCCCGGCGTGGGCCACCTGATGCTGCGGGCCGAGGAACTCGGCCTCACCAACGTCCGCGCGATCTGTCGCGACGCGGTCGAAGTGCTGCAGCAATCCATCGTGCCCGGCGCGCTCGACGAGGTGCTGCTGTACTTCCCCGATCCGTGGCCGAAGAAACGCCACCACAAGCGGCGCATCGTGCAGCCGGCGTTCGTCGCACTCGTGGCGAGCCGCCTGCGCCCGGGCGGCGTGCTGCGCATGGCGACCGACTGGCAACCGTATGCCGAGCACATGCTCGAAGTGGCCGCGGGTTGTGAGGCCCTGCGCAACAATGCTGCGACCGGCGATTACGCGCCACGGCCCGACAGCCGCCCGGTGACGCGCTTCGAGCGCCGCGGCCAGCGGCTCGGCCACGGCGTGTGGGACCTGGCGTTCAGCCGGACATAGCGCCGCGGATTCCGTCCATCACGAACTGCACGGCGAGCGCTGCCAGCAGCACGCCGAGCAACCGGCCGAGCACCGCGCCACCGGTGACGCCGACCACGCGCATCACCGGCCCGGTCATCAGCATCAGCGCCAGCGTGATCGCCAGCACCAGCAGGATCACCCCGATCTGCGCGGCGAACTGCAGCGACGCGTGCGGCACGCCGACGAACGCGAGCAGGATCACGGCGAGCGCGCCGGGCCCGGCGATCAGCGGAAACGCCAGCGGAAACACCGAAATGTCGCCGCGATGATGCGCCTCGGCGTCCTCGCCGGGCGTGATCGAGCGCACGCCCGACGGCCGCGCGAACACCATTTCGATCGCGAGCAGGAACAGCAGGATGCCGCCGCCGACCTTGAACGCGTGCACGGTGATGCCGAGCAACTCGAGGAGCGCGCTGCCCACGGCAGCGAACACCAGGCAGACCGCGGCGGAGAGGCCGACGGCCTTCCACGACATCCGGCGGCGGTAGGCGTCGTCCGCGCCTTGGGTGAGTCCCGCGAGGATCGGCAGCAGCGACAGCGGCTCGACCACGACCAGCAGGACCACGAAGAATTTGACCAGTTCGTCGAACATTGGCAGTGCGGGCATTCCGAGACTTGAACTCGCGGTCGTGCAGGACTAAAAGAAGTATCAGGCACCCAGAGGATACCAGCGCGGCACGGACGAAGAGGATGGCGACCATGGCGAACCCCGCACCTGTCATCGGCAACTGGTACCGGCGTACCGGCGGCGAGTCGTTCGAGGTGGTGGCCATCGACCGCGACGACCGCACCATCGAGATCCAGTACTTCGACGGCACGATCGCGGAGGTCGAGTTCGACGACTGGCTCGAGGACCAGGTCGAGGCCACCGAGCCGCCCGAAGACTGGACCGGCTCGGTCGACGTCGAGCCCGAGGACACCGAGAACGAATACGAAGCCGAGCCGACGGGCCGCGAGCAGTGGGGCGACCCGCTGCAGTCGCTCGATCGCGGCGAGGTGAGCGGTTACTCGGAGATGGAGCTGTCGGACTTCAAGGACGACGGCGACCGCTACTGAGTCGAGGTCAGCCTCCCAGGCCTGCCGGCTCCTCGAGCGGCACGCCCTCCTCCAGCATCACGTAGCCCTGCGCCACGCGCAGCGGCAGTTCGCGCAGCGACTGGCCCGAGC
>CAVSUM010000012.1:0-61660 GCA_963731105.1 uncultured Gammaproteobacteria bacterium | reverse complement strand
TACGCGACTTTCGCTTTCCCCAGCGCGTGCACGTCCGAGGCCCGCAGCGCCTTGCCGCCGATGGCCCAGTCGCCGCCGTGGAACTCCTGGATGCGCACCCACGTCACGGGGCGCATGGCCTCGCCTTCCACCTCGATCATCGCCTCGGTCACTTTGGCGATGAGTTGCCGCTTCTGCTCGGCGGTGAAGACGTCTTCGATCAGGTCGATGGTCACGAGTGGCATGTCATGTCTCCTTCAGGCTGTTAGTTTCGATTTCAGGTGATCGATCACCTGTCCCATTGGCCCGCTCGGGCTGAACTCGACCGCCTCGTAGTCCTCGTCCACCCACACGGTGTGACCAGGCGGCCAGTAGTACACCTCGCCCGCGCGGACGACCTCCTCGTTGCCGTCCGCGTAGCGCACGTGGATCGAGCCGCGCAGCACCAACCCCCAGTGCGGGCACTGGCACAGGTCCTGCGGCAGTCCGACCAGCAGCGGCGTCGCGTCCGCGCCTTTCGGGAAGCGGATGCGCGCGACGTTCAGCTCCGACCAGTCCAGAGCCTGGATGCACACGCCGCCCGCCTCGAGCCGCGTCGGCAGCTGGGTCTTGTCCTGTTTCACGTCGGTCTCCTCACGTGTTGCCGGCGATGGACCCGTTCCGCCGCCGTCGAGCACAGGCTGGCACGCGCGAGCGGTCGAAGCTTGCAGACGACATGGAGATTCCATGGAGGTTTTGCGTATGCTCGGCCGATGATCTATCGCTTCGGCGACTTCGAGCTGGACCTGGCGCGGGTGGAACTGCGCGAGGCCGGCCAGCCGTGCCCGGTGGAACCGCAGGTATTCGCGCTGCTGGCGCTGCTCGTGGAGAACCGCGAGCGACTCGTGTCCCGGGACGAGATCATCGAGAAGATCTGGGATGGCCGCGTCGTGTCCGATGCAGCGGTCGCCAGTCGCGTGAAGTCTGCGCGACAGGCGCTGGGGGACTCCGGCCGCGAGCAGCGATACATCAGGACCGTGCATCGGCGGGGGCTGCGATTCGTCGCCGACGTCAGCGCCGCCAGCAGTGCCGGCCGCGCGAGCAATGCGCCTGCCGCAGTAGCGTCACCGCCCAGGGAACCCTCCTCGCGCCCGTCGATCGCCGTGCTGCCGTTTCGGCTGATCGGCGACGCCGGGCCGTACACGGCGATTGCCGACGCCCTGCCCCACGAGTTGATCGCCGAGTTGTCACGCCTGCGCTGGCTGTTCGTCACGGCTCGCGGCTCGTCGTTCCGTCTGCGCGAGTTGCATGCCGACATCGGCGAGATCGGCGGACTGCTCGGTGTACGGTACTGCCTGACCGGCACCGTGGAAGTCTCCGGCACCCGACTCGCCGTCACCGTCGAGCTGGCGGATACCCGCGATACATGCGTGCTCTGGGCCGATCGATTCGACGTCTCGATCGACGACGTGCACCGGATACGCGTGGAGATCCGCGAGCGGGTGCTGTCGGCGCTCGAGGTGCAGATCCCACTGCACGAGGCACAACTCGCACGGCTGGTGGTGACCGAGAACCTGGACGCATGGTCGGCCTACCACCTCGGCCTGCAGCACATGTACCGCTTCAACCGCGGCGACAACGCGGCCGCCGCGGCGCTGTTCCGGCAGGCCGTGGCGCGCGACCCGGGCTTCGCCCGGGCTCACGCCGGGCTGTCGTTCGTGCACTTCCAGACGGCGTTCCTGCGCCACACCGACGACATCGCCGGCGAGGTGGCGCTCGCCCGCCGCAGCGCCGAGCGCGGCCTCGAGCTCGATCCGCTCGACCCGTTCGTGAACTTCACGATGGGGCGAACGTTCTGGCTGGAGGGTGACCTCGACCGCAGCCTCGGCTGGCTCGAGCGCTCGACGTCGATCAGCCCGAACTACGCACAGGGCATTTATGCCCGCGGCTGGACCGAGGCGCTGGCCGGTCGCGAACTCGAGGGACGTGCACACGTCGATCTGGCGATGCGCCTGAGCCCGATCGATCCGCTCTACTACGCGATGCTCGGCACGCGGGCTTTCACGCACGTCGCGGCCGGCGAGGATGCCGAGGCTGCCGAGTGGGCGGAGCGGGCCGCGCGCTCGCCGGGAGCGCACGTGCTCATTGCGATGATTGCGAGCGCCGCGCACTTGCTGGCCGGCGGGAGCGAGCGCGCAGAACTACTGGGCCGCCAACGCCCGCGAGCGCAATCCTGCCCTGGGGCGCGACGACTTCTTCGGTGCGTTCCCGATCAAGCCACCCGCCATGCGTTCGCGCCTGGCCGACGCCCTGGCGCAGCTTGGCTTCCAGGCAGCAAGCCGATGAAACGCCCGCACCGACCACGCGCGCACTGGCGCGGGTTGTGGTGGTCTATGATGGAGATCCGGGGCGGAACTCCGGCCCCAGGGTTCCAGGAGAGTGCGTCATGACGACCCGTGTGGCAGTGACAATCGCATTCGCGGTGCTTTGCGGTGCAGCAGGCGCTGCGTCTGCCGGCGACAACTTTCGCTGCGGCAGCCAGCTGATCCAACCGGGCCTGTCGCAGGCCGAGGTGCGCGCGAAATGTGGCGAGCCGACCTCGCAGTCCGTCACGACCGAGGACGTGCGCAGCGGCAACCAGGTTGTCGGCAAGACCCAGAAGTCGCGCTGGACGTATGCCAGGTACAGCTCGACCACCGTGCTGGTATTCGACGGCGACCGGCTGGTTGCCATCGAGGGCGCGACGGACTGAAACTGACCGCCGTGCGGCGACGCGCCGCCGGGAGACCACACATGCCTGCGCTTCGCATGACCAACGGCAAACCGCTCGTCGCAGCGGCGGCCGCCATCCTGCCGCTCGCCGCGTTCGCTCAAGTGACCTACACGGTCGAGCTGAAAGAGACCCTGAACGGGCTGCCGCTGAAGGTCGAGACAGTGCCCAACGACGGCGTACTGGTCGTCAAGGTGACCAACAGCGGCACGGCGAAGGTGCGCTGCGATGTGCGCTACGACGCGTCACCGCAGCCACTCAGTCGCGGCTACCTGTACGTGGATCCCGGCAAGACCGAGCAGGACGCATTCCAGGCCAAGCGTCGCTGGTCGCACGTGACCGTGGAAGTCACCTGCAAGCCGAAGGGCTAGCCGCGACGCGTCAGCGCAGCGAGTGCATGCCGAACAGGTTGCCCTCGGTGTCGTGCGCGAGCGCGATGAACCCGTACTGCCCGATCGACATTTTCGCGCGCGCGAGCTTGCCGCCTGCACCGGCGACGCGCCCCGCCTCAGTCGCCACGTCCTCGCACGCAAAGTAGACCAGCGTGCTGTTGCCGCCGGATGGCACGCCCGGCGCCTTGACCAGCGCACCCGAGGTGCCGCTGGCACCGATCGCCTGCGGGAATGCCCACATCTCCAGGTCGCCGCCGAGGCGCTCGAGGCGCGTGCCGAGCACCGCCTCGTAGAACGCCTTCGCCCGGTCCATGTCCTGCACGTAGATCTCGAACCAGCGGACGGGGTTGGGTGTCATGTTCGTCTCCCTCCTGCTCGTGCGACCTTACGCGCGGCCCCCAAAGCCAGCAACAGCCGCCACTTACAGGCAGCCTTAAGCTGCGGGGAATAGGCTGGACCAGTAAGGTGCTCTGCAACGGAGGTGCACCATGAAGCGTCTGCTGACAACTGTGGCCATTCTCGGTGCGATCGGCGTCGTGGCACCGGGGCTCGCGGACTCGATCCCGGAGCAGGACCAGGACGTTCAGGACATGCTCGTTTTCATGCGCCAGGAGGAAAAGCTGGCCCGTGACGTGTACCTGTACCTCGACGGCCTGTACGGTGGCAACCAGCCGGGAGCGAAGATCTTCGCGCGCATCGCGGAATCCGAGCAGCGCCACACCGATGCGGTGGCGCAGCTGCTGGCGAGCTACGGCATCGAGGACGCAGTAGCGGACGCGGCCGTCGGCGAGTTCGCCGACCCCGAGCTGCAGGAACTGTATGACACGCTGATCGTCGTCGGCTCGGCTGGCCTCACCGAGGGGCTCGGCGTCGGCGTCCTGATCGAACGCAAGGACATGACCGACATCGTCGATGCGATCGAGTTGAGCCTGGACTATGACGACATCGTCAGCGTGTACACCAACCTGCTCGCCGGATCCGAGCGCCACCTCGACTCGTTCCTGAAGGTGCTGGATACTTCAGCGGACAGCAGTGCCGCGGCGATGAGCGCGACACCGGGTGAACGACGCAAGGGGCCGTGAAGCGGGACGAAATCGAGCAATTCGTGCGGGGCACGCTGGGATGCAGGTGCCCCGAGGGCGTGTTTGACTCGATCGAACTTCGCCAGCTGCCAGCGACGACCGCGGCTCAGCCCGTCGTGCAATTGCTGGTCGGGGAGAGGCTGCTCATCCAGTGCGTGCGGCCGCCGCAGGAGGCGGCGACACGCTGGATCGAGCAGCTCGCAGTCGCCGGGCAGGCGATTCGCGATCGCGGCGGATACAACCGCTTCCGGCTGGTGGTGGTGGGCAGGCGCGGCACGGCCCTGCCCCTTGGACTGCCTGCAAGGTTCGCCGCCGCCGTCGCCGGCGATGACCACGTGCACCTGCACCTGGTCACCGAAGATCAACTGCCGGAATCGCTTGCGCACACCGCTTGCCGAAGTGTCACCGGTGGTGGCCGAAACCCTGACCGTCGCGAAGTAGCCACTCCGCGCCAGCTCCGGGCCGAGGGCGGCCGCGTGCGGCTGGAACAGCTCCAGCAGTAACCCGTCCGGCGCCTGTGCCATGGCGTAGTCGCCTTCGGCGTGACGCCGCACCTCGGTCACCGAGAGCCCGGCGGCCTTGAGCCGGGCCACCAGCGCATCGAGTTCGTCGGTCTCGAAGCCGAGGTGGTGCACCGTGCCGGCGCCCGCCTGCTTCGGTGGCTGCGCGTACAGGTGCAGCCGCCCCTCACCCAGGCGCAGGAACACGTTGCGGGCCCCGGCGAACCCCGTATCCAGCACCACGGTCGCGCCGAAATGCTCCCGCCAGAACGCGATGCTGGCGTCGATGTCCGAGGCGAACAGGTGGGTGTGGTGGAGGCTGAGCATGTCGGAATAATAGGGGACATTCTCCTGTTTTTTTCCAGAAAAACAGGAGAATGTCCCCTATTATTCCGACATGAATTCATTCAACCGCCGCGACTTCGTCCTCGGGTCCACTGCGCTCGGCCTCGTGCTGGCCGCACGCTCGGGCCTGGCCGCCAACCCTGACCGGCAGCCCGTGTACCAGGCGGCCGACCGCCTGCACGACGAGGGCGTGCAGCGCCTGCAGGACTGGGTCCGCAACCCGACCATCGCCGCCGAGGGCCGCAACATCGAGGAAGGCTGTGCCTACATGATGCGGCTGCTGGGCGACGCGGGCTTCCAGCGCGTCGACCGCATGCCGACCGACGGCGTGCCCGGCGTGTTCGCCACGCTCGATGCCGGCGCGAAACGCACGCTCGGCGTGTACTTCATGTACGACGTGAAGCAGGCGAATCCGGAAGAGTGGTCATCGCCACCGTGGGAGGCGCGCCGCGTCGACCTGCCGGGCATCGGCAATGTCGTCATGGGTCGCGGCGCCACCAACCAGAAGGGACCGCAAACGGCCTTCCTCATGGCGCTGCACGCCTTCAAGGCGGCCGGCCGCAAGCTGCCGGTGAACCTGGTGTTCGTGGCAGAGGGCGAGGAAGAAATCGGCTCACCGCACTTCGCGCAGGTGGTGCGCGCGCCCGAGGTCATGGCGCGGCTCGCGAAGACCGACGGCGTGTGCATGCCGTTCGCCTCGCACGGGCTCGACGGCAACGTGACCGTCAACCTCGGCGCCAAGGGCGTGATCGAGCTCGAACTGGTCGCGAGCGGCGAGCGCTGGGGCCGCGGCCCCGGCAAGGACGTGCACTCGAGCCTGCGGGCCATGCTCGACAGCCCATCGTTCCACCTGGTGCAGGCGCTGAACTCGCTGGTCGACCAGGACGGCCTGCCCGCCATCGACGGGCTCACCGACCGCGTGCGGCCACTCTCGGCGGCGGACCGCAAGCTGCTGGATGCGGCAGCGAAGCGCCTCGACGAGGCGACCTTCCGGAAGTCGTATTCGATCCAGCGCTTCGCGCAGGACGCCGATTTCCGCCAGGCACTCGAGAACCTGGTGGCGCGGCCCACCGTGAACATCGAAGGACTGGTGGGCGGCTACACGGGCCCGGGCGGCATGACCGTGCTGCCGTCGAAGGCGACGGCCAAGCTCGACCTGCGGCTGGTGCCCGACATGACTTTTGACGACACCATCGCCAAGGTGAAGGCACACCTCGAGAAGCGCGGCTTCGGCGACCTCGAGGTGAAGGTGAGCGGTGGCTACGACCCGACCAGCACGCCGGTCGACTCGCGCCTGATCCAGTCCCAGCTGGCGGCATATCGCGCGGGTGGCATCGAGCCGGTGCTTTGGCCACGGCTCGCGGGCTCGTGGCCCGGTTACCTGTTCACTGGCGCGCCACTCAACCTGCCGGCTGGCCACTTCGGCCTCGGCCACGGCGCGCGGGCGCACGCACCGGACGAGTACTACCTCATCGACTCGAAGAACCCGAAGGTGACGGGCTATCGCGAGGCGGTGCGGAGTCACGTGGATTTTCTTTATCAGTTGGCCTGAAAGACCGTCACCCCGGCCCTCTCCCGCGAGCGCGGGAGGGGGGGCAGGAGAACACTCGCATGAAGCATTGTCATCGCGGCGGACTGCCGCTGCTGTTGCTCACGATCTGCGCCGCACCGGCGCTTGCCGAGGCGCCCCCCGTGCCGAAACAGGCCACCCTTGCCTATCCCGCAACCCGCAGCGTCGACGTGATCGACGACTACCACGGTCGCAAGATCGCCGATCCCGTTCCGCTGGCTCGAGGACCTCGAGTCGCCGGACACGGCGGCCTGGGTGGCGGCGCAGAACAAGGTCACCTTTGCGTACCTTGATGCGCTGCCGCAGCGCGAGGCGATCCGCAAGCGACTCACGCAGCTGTGGGACTACCGGCGCACCGGCCTGCCGCTGCGTGAGGCGGGCGAGCTGTGGTTCGTGCAGAACAGCGGACTGCAGAAGCAGGCGCCGCTGTACCGCCAGGCGGACCTGAAGTCGACGCCGATGCTGGTCATCGACCCGAACCTGCTGTCGCCCGACGGCTCGGTGCAGATGGCGCAGTGGAAGCCGTCGCCCGACGGCCGTCTGCTCGCCTACACCCTCGCGCCCGGTGGCTCGGACGTGCAGGACCTGCGTGTCCGCGACCTGGCCACCGGCCAGGACCTGCCGGGCATCGTGCGTAACACGAAGTTCGGCCAGATCCAGTGGACCCGCGACGGCAAGGGCCTGCTGTACGCCCGCTTCAAGGGCACCGAGTCGAGCGCCGACTTTGCCGACGCGCTCGAGCACCACCAGGTGTGGTACCACCCCATCGACGGCAAGACCCCGGACCGCCTGGTGTTCGAGCGTCCCGACCATCCGAAGGAGTTCGTCGGTGCGGAGGTGAGCGACGACGGCCGTTGGCTGTACCTCTCGAGCCGCAGCGGCTCGATGGGCAATCGCCTGTGGATCGCGGATTTGAAGTCGTCGGCGCAACCCGACCTCGACGTGCGGCCACAGGCGGTGGCCGCCGAGGAAGACGCCATCCACAACCCGCTCGGCGTGATCGGCGACGAGCTGTTCCTGTACACGACCCACGGCGCGCCCAGGGGCCGGATCGTCGCGGCGAAGATCGGCGACGCCGACCGCAGCAAGTGGCGGACCGTGGTGGCCGAGGGCAAGGACGCGATGCTCGATGAAGGCGTCGTGCTGGCGCGCGATCAGCTGGTCATCGTGTACCTCGCCGACGTCCAGAGTCGGGTTCGCCTGTTCGGGCTGGACGGCAAGCCGCAAGGCGAAATCTCGTTGCCGGAGCCGGGCTCGGTCACCGGTCCCGCCACCGGCGTGCCGGGTCTTCGTGGCAAGAACGACAGCCGGGAGCTGTACCTTAACTTCGTGTCGTTCCTGCGGCCGGCCACGATCTTCCGTTACGACCTCGATCGCAGGGCGCTGGAACCTTTCAACGCGCCGCAGTCGCCGTTCGATGCGTCGCAGTACGAGACGCGCCCGTCGTTCTACACCTCGAAGGACGGCACGCGCGTGCCGATCTTCGTCACGCTGCGCAAGGGTGCGAAGCTCGACGGCAGCCACCCGGCCATGCTGTACGGCTACGGCGGCTTCAATATTTCCGTCGTGCCGAACTTCTCGCCGGCCGTGGCCGGCTGGCTGGAGCTGGGCGGCGTCTACGCCGTCGCGAACCTGCGTGGCGGCGGCGAATACGGCTCCGAATGGCACAAGGCCGGCACGAAGGAGCGCAAGCAGAACGTGTTCGACGACTTCATCGCCGCCGCCGAGTACCTGGTGCGCGAGAAGTACACGACGCCGTCACGACTCGCCATTCGTGGCGGCTCGAATGGCGGGCTGCTGGTAGCGGCCTCGATGATCCAGCGGCCGGACCTGTTCGCGGTCGCGCTGCCCGCCGTTGGCGTGCTGGACATGCTGCGCTACCACCAGTTCTCGGCGGGACCGTTCTGGGCCACCGACTACGGCTCGGCGGATGATCCCAAGGCGGTGGATTACCTGCTCGCCTATTCGCCGCTGCACAACCTGAAGGCCGGCACCTGCTATCCGGCGACGCTGATCACCACCGCGGACCGCGACGACCGGGTGGTGCCGAGCCACTCATTCAAGTTCGCGGCGGCGCTGCAGCAAGCACAGGGTTGCCCGAGACCGACCTTGATCCGCATCGAGGTGGCCGGCAGCCATGGCTACCGTCCGACCGATCGGGTGATCGCCGAGATCGCCGACGTGTGGGCGTTTACGCTGAATAACCTGCAGCCCTAGCGCCGCAACCGCGCGCGGGTGCGCTTCATGTGCGTCACATGGGTGCCTTCGCGCGCGACCTCGGAGGCACCCTCGTCGGCCTGCAGCTGCACGTAGCTGCCGTCGGGCTGCATCTGCCAGGCATTGCGCCGGTCCTCGAGCTGCACGACGAGGTCCTCCCACAGGCGCTCGCGCAGGTGCCGCGCCCTGACCGGCGTCACCGCCTCGACGCGGCGCGACAGGTTGCGGTCCATCCAGTCGGCCGAGCCGATGTAGAACTCGCCGTCGAGCGGGTTCGCCTCGCCGTTCGCGAAGTGGAACAGGCGGCCGTGCTCCAGGAAGCGGCCGATGATCGAGCGCACGCGCAGGTTCTCCGTCCAGCCCGGGATCCCGGGCCGCAGGCAGCAGAAGCCGCGGATCACCAGGTCGATCGGCACACCGGCCTGCGAGGCCTCGCAGAGGGCCTCGCACACCGGCAGGTCCTCGACCTGGTTCAGCTTGGCGACGATGCGCGCCGGGCGGCCAGCCTGATGATGCTCGATCTCGCGCTGGATGAGCGCGATGAACCGCTCGCGCATGTTGAGCGGCGCCACCAGCAGGCGCTCGAACTGCGGCTCCGTGGAATAGCCCGTGAGGTGATGGAACAGGTTGACCACGTCGCGGGTGATCACCGGGTCACAGGTGAACAGCCCGTAGTCGGTGTACAGGCGCGCCGTCTTGACGTGGTAGTTGCCGGTGCCGATGTGGGCGTAGGTCCGCAGGCCGTCGCCTTCCCGCCGCACCACGAGCGCGAGCTTGGTATGCGTCTTGAGGCCGCGCATGCCGTAGATGACGTGGTCGCCCGCCTTCTGCAGCTCGTTGGCCCAGTGCAGGTTGCGTTCCTCGTCGAAGCGCGCCTTCAGCTCGACGAGGCAGGCGACCTGCTTGGCGTTCTCCGCCGCGCGGATCAGCGAGCGCACGAACGGCGTGTCGTCACCGAGCCGGTACACCGTCATCTTGATGGTGGTGACGGCGGGATCTTCGGCGGCGTCGCGGATGAAGCGCTCGACCGTCGCGTCGAAGCTTTCGTACGGGTGATGCACCAGCACGTCGCCGGCCCGGATCACCGCGAACAGGTCGGCTTCTTCCTCCAGGCCCATCGGCACCATCGGCGACCACGGCGGATCGCGCAGCTCGGGCACCGGCAGCGAGGCGATGCCGAACAGCGAGGTGTAGTCGAGCGGCCCGGGCAGCTCGAACACGTCGCTGTCGCGAAGCTCGAAACGGTCCATCAGGCCGCCGCGGATCTCCGGCCGCGGCGCCTCGCCGAACTCGAGGCGCACCACCGGCTGGAAGCGCCGCTGTCGCAACTGCTCCTCGACCAGCTCGCGGATGCTGTTGTCGGTGTCTTCCTCGATGGCGATGTCGGCGTTGCGTGCCACCCGGAACAGCGTCGCGTGCTCGATCGTGACGCCGGGAAACAGCTTGTGCGCGTTCTGCCGCAGCAGGTCCTGCAGGCCGACGAAGCAGCGCTCGCCGTCCGCCACGCCGGTCTTGAGCGCGACCCATTGCGGCAGGTTGGTCGGCACCTTGACACGCACGTTGACCGGCTCGGGCAACGCCGGGTCGCGCAGCACGAAGCCCCACGACGTCGACAGGTTCGACATGAACGGGAACGGGTGCGACGGGTCGAGGCTCAACGGCGTGAGCGCCGGCGACACGTGCTGGTCGAAATAGTCCGACGCCTCGCCGCGCTGGGCATCGGACAGCTCGTCCCAGGTGGCGAGCCGCACGCCGCGCGCCGCGAGCTCCGGCCGCAATCGCTCGAAACAGGCGGCCTGCTGCTGCAGCATCGGAAACAGCGTGGCGCGCAGCCGTTCCATGTGCGCGTGGAACCGCTCCACGGCCGCCGGGCTGCGGCCGGCGTAGGCACGGGTGCGCATCGCCCCGACGCGCTTCATGTAGAACTCGTCGAGGTTGGAGGTGAAGATGGCGAGGAACTTCAGGCGCTCGAGCAGCGGCGTGCGCTCGTCGAGCGCCTCGCTCAGCACACGGCGGTTGAACTCGAGCCAGCTGACGTCGCGGTCCAGCCACGCCTCGCGCAGCAGTGCCTGGCGCCGCGCCTTGCCGTCCTTGCTCACCGGATCGCTCCTGTTCATGAGCAACAGTCTAGCCTGACGGCGCAATGTTGCGGATTTGTGAAAGTGACTCGCTAGGAATACAGGCGCTCGATCTCGGCCGCGTACTTGGCATGAATCGGCTTGCGCTTGAGCTTTAACGTGGGAGTGAGCTCGTCGCCACCGGGCGCCCAGTCCGCCTCCACGACCGCAAAGCGCTTGATCTGCTCGACCCGCGACAGCCTGGCGTTCGCGGCCTCGACGGCCGCCGCCAACGCGCCGCGCAGCGCCTCGGGCGACGGCGCCTGCCCGCCCGCCGACTTCGCCAGCAACTCACGGTCCAGCACCAGCAGCGCGACGTTGTACGGCCGCCGGTCGCCGACACACACCGCGTGTGCGATCAGCGGACTCGCCGCGCGCAGCGTCAGCTCGATGTTCGCAGGCGACATGTTCTTGCCGGCGGAGTTGATGATCAGCTCCTTCTTGCGGTCGACGATGCGCACGTAGCCGTCGCCATCGATCTCCGCAACGTCGCCGCTGTGCAGCCAGCCGTCCGCATCGAGTGCCTCGGCGGTCCGCTCCGGGTCGTTGCGATAGCCCTTCATCACCAGCGGCGCGCGCACCAGCAGCTCGCCGTCGTCGAGCAGCTTCAGCTCCACGCCAGGCAATGCCTTGCCGACCGTGCCCACGCGGATGTCGTGCGGCGGGTTCATGGTCGCGAAGCACGACAGCTCCGACATGCCCCAGGCCTCGTTGAGGGGCAGGCCGAGGTCGAGGAAGTACTGCAGCACCTCGCGCGACGCCGGCGCCGCGCTGGTGACCTGGAGCGTCGACTGGTCGAGGCCGAGCCGCGCTCGCACCAGGGCCTTGCCCGCGTCGGGCAATTTCGCCGGCTCACGCAGGCCGGCGGCCTCGAGTCCGGCCTTGAGCTTCTCCCACACCCGCGGCACGCCGCCGAACAGGGTCGGCCGCACTTCGGCCAGCGCCGCCGGCAGCTGCTTCAGGTCGGCGAGCGAGACCAGCGTCGTGCCGTAGCACAGCGAGCAGCAGTAATGGCTCATGCCCCGGTCGCCGACGTGCGCGGACGGCAGGTACGAGATCAGGCGACCGCCCGGGCCGATCGCCAATGCGGCCGCCAGGGCGCGGGCTTCGAACATGATGCCGCCGTGCGTGAGCTGGGTGGCCTTGGGCGGGCCGGTGGTGCCGGAGGTATAGATCAGCGTCGCCACGTCGTCCGGCGTCACGGCACGCCACGCCGCGTCGAAGTCGAAGCCGCGCACGTGTGAGCGCGCGAGATCGTCGAGCGTCAGGCAACCGTGCGCCGGCGGCGTCCACCAGCACCACGTGCTCGATGTCCGCGGTGCGCGCCTCGAGCACTCGCGGCAGGAACTGCTGCTCGGTCACGACCACCCGGTTGCCGGAATTCAGGAACAGCTGGTTGATCTGCTCCGGACTCAGCGTGTTGTAGACCGAGTACGGCGTCGCTCCCAGATGCAGCGCGGCGACGTCGACCAGGTTGAACTCCGGGCGGTTGGTGAGCATCTGCGCGACGGTGTCGCCGCGCCGCACGCCGAGCGAGTGCAGGCCCTCGGCCAGCGCCCGAACCCGTGCTGCGAACTCGGCGTAGGTGAACTCGAGTCCACCGCCGAACGCCCGGTGCGCGACCTGCTGCGGCCGCTCGGCGGCGGTGACCTGGAAAGCGCCGCACAGCGTCTCCGCGTCGAGCGACGCGTAGCGTGGTTGCTCGGATCGACCCGTCTGGTGCATATCTCCCCACTTTCATCGGCTCCTGCGGTGCCGCGTCACTCCCCGCGGCGCGGCCAGGGCGCCAGCGGACGGCTCGCGCCCGGCGCGATCGGCTCGCCGCCGTCGCGCTCGCGCACCGCCTGCTTGAAGCCCGCCTGCTCGGCGCGACGCTTGAACCAGACGCCTTCCGGACTGTGGCGCGTGATGCCGTCGAACAGCGTCGCGAAGCGCTGCGTGTTGGCGAGGCCCATCGCGTCGTACGCCTGGTTCACCATCAGTTTCTGCATCATCAGCTGGTTCTTCGGCACGGCGGCGATGCGCGCCGCCATCTCCGCCACCCGCGCATCGAGTTGCGCGCGCGGCACCGCTTCGAGCACCAGGCCGAGGCGCGCCGCCTCGCGGCCGTCCACGAGGTCGCCGGTGAGCAGCATGCGCTTGGCGCGCTCGGCGCCGAGCCGGTAGACCCACATTGCGGTGGTCGGGCAGCCCCAGACCCGCGCCGGCGGGTAACCGATCACCGCCTCCTCCGCCATGATCACCAGGTCGCAGCACAGCGCGATGTCGCTGCCACCCGCCACCGCCGGGCCCTGCACGCGAGCGATGGTCGGCTTGTAGCTGCGCCACAACGCCATGAACTGTTGCGTGAACTCGTACATGCCGAAGTAGTCGGCCATCGGGTCCCACGGTCGCGAGTCGCCGTCGTCGCCACCGAGCTGCGAGCCAGGCTGTGCGCCCGCCGCCTCGGCGAACTCCTTCAGGTCGTAGCCGCTGCAGAATCCCTCGCCCGCGCCAGTCAGCACGATCACGTGCACCGCATCGTCACGGTTTGCGCGGTCCACGGCGTCGGCGATCTCGCCCGGCATCTCGAGGCTGATGGCGTTCAGCCGCTGCGGCCGATCGAGCGTGATGGTGGCAACTCGGCCGGCGACGGCGTAGGTCAGGGACTGGTAGCTCATGGCGCATTTATAGCGCAGTCCGGCGCGGCCGCCGTGCCGCATTGCAGCAATGCGGTACGGCTGGCAATGCAGCAAATACGACTGGGCACGGCAGGTGCCGGAACCTAGGCTGCCGGCATCCAACCCCCCCACCCCGGCCCTCCCCCGCATGCGGGGGAGGGAGTAGAGAGACGATCATGAGCGACACCGTGCACCGCACCATGGGCCAGCAATCCGGCCGCCGGTCCTGGGCGGAACCGTGGAAGATCAAGATGGTCGAGCCGCTGCGCATGACGCGGCGCGCAGACCGCGACCTCGCGCTGGCCGAAGCGGGCTACAACACGTTCCTGCTCAGGTCCGACGACGTGTACATCGACCTGCTCACCGACAGCGGCACCAGCGCGATGAGCGACCGCCAGTGGGCGGGCATGATGCTCGGCGACGAGGCGTATGCGGGCAGCCGCAATTTCTACCGCCTCGAGGCTGCGATCCAGGCGTACTACGGCTACGAGTACATCGTGCCGACCCACCAGGGACGCGGCGCCGAGCACCTGATCAGCCAGGCCGCGATCCGCAAGGGGCAGTACGTTCCCGGCAACATGTACTTCACCACCACGCGCCTGCACCAGGAACTGGCGGGTGGCATCTTCGTCGACGTGATCGTCGACGCCGCGCACGATCCCGCGGACCGCTCGCCGTTCAAGGGCGACGTCGACCTCGGCAAGCTCGAGCGGCTGATCGCCGCGCAGGGCGCGGCCAACGTCGCCTACGTCAGCCTGGCGACGACGGTGAACATGGCGGGCGGCCAGCCGGTCAGCATGGCGAACGTGAAGGCGCTGCGGGCGCTGTGCGACCGTCACGGCCTGCGGCTGTTCCTCGATGCAACGCGGCTGGTCGAGAACGCGTACTTCATCCAGGAGCGCGAGCCGGGCTACGCGGACCGTCCGATCGCCTCGATCGCGCACGAGTTCTGCAGCTACACCGACGGCGCCTGGATGAGCGCCAAGAAGGACAGCCTGGTGAACATCGGCGGCTGGCTCGCGGTGCGCGACTGGACGCTGTTCGAGGAACTGCGCAACCTGGTCGTCGTCTACGAAGGCCTGCACACCTACGGCGGCCTCGCCGGGCGCGACATGGAGGCGATGGCGATCGGCATCGAGGAGTCGATGCAGGACGAGCACGTGCGCTCGCGCATCGGCCAGGTGCGCTACCTCGCCGAGCTGCTCGACGACTGGCGGATCCCGATGGTGCAGCCGGTGGGCGGCCACGCGATCTTCCTCGATGCGCGGGCCTTCTATCCGCAGCTCACGCAGGACCAGTTCCCGGCGCAGACCCTCGCTGCACAGTTGTACCTCGACTCGGGCATCCGCTCGATGGAGCGCGGCGTGGTCAGCGCCGGGCGCGACCCGCAGACGGGCGGCCACCACTACCCGAAGCTCGAACTGACGCGGCTCACGATTCCGCGGCGCGTCTATACGCAGGCGCACATGGACGTGGTGGCGGAGTCGGTCAAGGCCGTCTACGACGCCCGCGCCGAAGCGCGTGGCCTCAAGATGGTCTACGAGCCGAAGTACCTGCGGTTCTTCCAGGCGCGCTTCGAGCCGCTGTAGCCGCGCTAGAAGCTGCGCCGGGTCTCCACCAGCAGCTGGAAGGAATCGAGCCCCGGCTGGCTCACGACCGGCACGGCCACGTCGATGTGCAGCACGTTGCCGAGACCGGTGCGCGTGTTGCCGATGCGCAGCCCGACGCCGACGTCCCCGAGCCAGCCGAGCGGCGGCTCGCCGGCCACGTCGCGGCCCCAGGTGCGCCCGGCATCCGCGAATGCCGCCGCACCAACGTTGAACAGGTGGAACGGGAACCAGCCGGTGAAGAATCGCTCCTCTACGGTGAACAGCGCGCTGGCCGTGCCCGACTGGTAGCGCAGCGGGTATCCGCGCAGGCCGTTGTCGCCGCCCAGCATCAGCTGGTGGTCGAGGTCCGGATGCTCGGCGACGGCGCCGACCGCGCTCGCGTAGAACAGGGCCTGCGGCCGCTGCCTCTGGTAATAGCGCGCCTCGCCCTGCAGCAACCCGTCGGTCAGGCCGCCGTCCTCGATGCGCCCGGTGAGGCTGCTCGACAGGAACAACGACTGCGTCGTCGCCGAGACGGCGACCGCCGTCGGCGTTCAATGCGACGATTGCCGCCGTGCGGTCGGCGCCCCACGTTGGCGACGCGAGTCCGAGTTCCGCGCGCACCGACCGACCAAACTTGAGGTCCTCCGTGCGTGCGAGCTGGTCCTGGTTGCGCGAGGTGGCAAAGTCGTTCTCGATCCACTCGAGGCCGAGCCACGGATAGACCAGCGTGCGGTCCTGCGGCAGGGGTGCGGCCAGGTCGACTGCGTCCACGGTGCCGAACTCGCTGCTCTCGTAGCGCACGCCGCCGATCGTGCGCCGCGTCCAGCCGTCGCGCAGGCCGTCCGATCGGCCACCGTACACCTCGAACCGGCTGACGTGCTCGGTGAAGCTGTCGAGCTCCTTGCCCAGCTGGTAGCGCGTATCGACGCGGTCGCCGCCGGCCGCCTGCGTGCCGGCCGACCAGTGCGAATCGAGCGAATAGAACGGGCGGCCGATCGCGAGCTCGCCGTAACGTCCGTCGCTGTTGTCCGCATAGGAGACGCGGCCCCGCCACCAGCTGCCGAGCAGCTGTGGGTCGTCGTACGTGAACAACAACGAGTCACGATCGACGCTGCGCCCCCAGGACAGGGACACGAGTTCGCCGCGACCGAGGAAATCCTGATCCTGCAGCACGAAGCCGCCGGTGTTCTCCCCGCCCTTGCGGCTGAAATGGATGCCGGGGTTCAGGCTCCACACGTCGCGCACCCGCACCTGCATGTCGACGGTCCGCTCGCCGGGGTCGTAACAGGTGGGCTCCACCCAGGCGTCGAACAGGTAGCGCCGGCCGCGCAGCAGCCGCTCCGTCTCCTCGACCTTCTGGCGGGAGTAAGCCTCGGCTTCGTGGAACAGCAGCTGCGAGCGGATCGCGTCCTCCCGCGTTGCGAGGTGCAGGTCGTTGGCCCACCGGTACGGGGCGGCGCTTTCCCCCGGCTTGCTCGTGTCGAAGATGTCCTCGACCTCGACCTCGATGTGGCCGATCCGGGCTCCACTTTGCTCGAGTTGCTGCGGAGAAGGCACGTCCGGCGGCGCCACGGCCCCACCGGCGTCGCACGCCGCCGCGACCGACCGGCCGGACGGGACCACCAGCAGCAGCACCAGGAGCCAGGGCGGACAGGTCCTTCGGTTGGCGCACATTGATCGTTGGACGTTCGCGGCGGGAGAAATCAATCGGCCGCGTCAACGGCCACTCTGCCCCCCGCGGCGGCGGCACCATCCCAGGATCGTGGCCCGGCACCGAACCCTGTAGGCTTTGCGCCGTGGAACCCAGGGACCGCTACCCGCTGGCGCTGCTGGTCGCGTTCCTCGCGATCTTCACCTCGCTCGCCATCGCACCGTCATTCCGCCAGGACTGGCTGCTCGAGAACCTGCTGGTGTTCGCCGCGCTGCCGCTGCTCGTCCTCACCAATCGCCGCCTGCGCTTCTCCAACTTCGCCTACACCTGCCTGTTCGCGTTCTTCGTGCTGCACGAGATCGGTGCGCACTACACCTACAGCGAGGTGCCGTGGCGCGATTGGCTGGCCGTCCTCGGCCTCGGCGATGGCGACCCCGCCGGCCGCAACCACTACGACCGGTTCGTGCACTTCGCGTACGGCATGTTGCTGATGCCGGCGGCCTTCGAGCTGATCACGGCACGCATGTCGCCGCGCGGGCTGTGGCGCTGGCTGATGCCGGTGCTGTTCATCATGTCGCACTCGGTGATCTACGAGCTCATCGAGTGGCTGGCCGCACTCCAATTCGGCGGCGACCTCGGCGTGGCCTACCTCGGCACGCAGGGCGATGTGTGGGATGCGCAGAAGGACATGGCGCTCGCCGCGTTGGGCGCCGTGATCGGGCTCGCCGTGGTGGCGCTCAGAGGTGCCGCTCGATCAGCGCGTGCACGTTGACGCGGGCGTGCAGCCGGGCGCAGATCAGGAACGTGCCGATCAGCTTGCGGTGCAGGAACATCGTCTCGGGCGGCGGCGAGCGCAGGCCGTGCCCGAACGCCGCCTGGATGCCGCGGTCGCGCGCGCGGGCGATGAGGCGCGACTCGGCGAAGTCGTAAATCCCGCGGTGGGCAAAGGGCTCGCACACCAGGCGCAGGATCTCGGTCGCATTGCGGATCATCGGGTCCGGGTCGTCCGGGTGCGCATAGCCGATGTGGAAGGCGCCCTCGCGGATCATCGCCTCGTCATCGTGCAGCACGCCGCGGCAGATGCGGCGGTAACCGTCGACCAGCGCCGCCGGATATTCGCCGACCGAGCCCAGGTCCAGCAGCGCCACCTGCTGCGTGTCCGGCAGGTAGAGATAGTTGGCCAGGTTGGGATCGGTCTGCACGAAGCGGAACTCGAACAGCTCGCGGAACATCAGGTCGTGCAGCGTGCGGGCCACGGCGTTGCGCCGCGGCTGCGGCACCACTTCGCTCGCGATGCCCTCGAGCGGCTCGCCGTCGATCCAGTCCATGGCCAGGATGTGGCGGGTCGTGAGACTGCGGTCCACGCGCGGCACGACCACTTCCGGCATCTCCGCGACGAACTTGCGGTAGCGCTCGAGGTGGCGCGCCTCGGCCTCGTAGTCGGTCTCGAGCTTGAGCTGGCGCTTCGCCTCCGTCGCCAGTGCATCGACGTCGAACTTCACCGGCAGGAAATCGAGGCGACGCAGCAGGCTCGCCAGGTTCTCGACGTCGCTGTCGACGCTGCGCGCCACCCCCGGGTACTGGATCTTGAGCGCCAGTTCCCGGCCGCCGTGCTTGCGGGCGCGGTGCAGCTGGCCGATCGACGCGGCCGCGATCGGCTCGAAGTCGAAGTGGTCGAATTTCTGCTGCCAGCCCTTGCCGTACTCGCGGCCGAGGATGCGGCGCAGCTGCGTGTCGGTCATCGCGTAGCCCTGCGAACGCAGCATGGCGAGGGCGTTGCGGAATTCGTCGGGAATCAGTTCGTCGGCGTGCAGCGAGAGCATCTGCCCGACTTTCATCGCCGGGCCGCGCAGGGTCGCCAGGCGCCGCGCGAGGCGGTCGGCGTTGCCGGGCGTCAGCACAGCCGCGGCGATGTCGGTGCGCTTGCCGCTGGTGAACTGCTTCGCCGCGCCGAGCGCGGTCGACAGGGCCAGTTCGCCGCTCAGCATCCCGAACCGCATCAGCCGGCCGACGCGTGAGGCGGGAACGGCGCTGCGCTTGCGGGCGGGCGGATTGCTCATGGTGAGAGGATATACCTCCGCCCACCGCGCGTCGTGGCGGGCCGGCGCAGGATTTCCTGCAATCTCCCCGGGAAATCCCTATAGTTCGCGGCCCCGCCGGCCCCCGCGCCTGAACCTGACCCGCGGCCAGGCACGAATGGATTAGCTGCATGGACTCCCTGACGCACATCGTGCTCGGCGCCGCCGTCGGCACCGCCGTCCTCGGCCGCAAAGTCGGGCCCCGGGCCGCCCTGTGGGGTGCGGTCTGCGGCACCCTGCCCGACCTCGACGTGCTGTTGCCCTACGGCGATCCGGTCCGGGATTTCACGTTCCATCGCGCCCACAGCCATGCGCTGTTCTGGCTCAGCATCGCCTCCCCTTTCATTGCCTGGATCATCTTCCGACTGCAGCGTAACGCGGGGGCGACCTTCCGCGACTGGTGGCTGCTGGCCTGGCTGGCGCTCGTGACGCATCCGCTGCTCGATGCGTTTACCGTGTACGGCACCCAGCTGTTGTTGCCGTTCTCGGACTACCCCGTGGGCGTCGGCAGCGTCTTCATCATCGATCCGCTGTTCACGGTGCCGATCGCGGTCGGCGCCGCCCTTGCGCTGGCCCTGCGCAACCGCAACCCCGATCGGGCGCAGCACTGGAACGCGGCGGGCCTTGCGCTCGGTGCGGCTTACCTCGGCTGGTCCGTCGCGGCGCAGTCGCACGTCGAGGGTGTAGTGAACCGGACACTGGCCGCAACGCCGCTGGTGGACTCACGGGTGCTGGTCACTCCCGCGCCGTTCAATACGTTGCTGTGGCGCGTCGTCGTCATGGATGACGGCGGCTATCACGAGGGCTACTACTCGCTGCTCGACGACCGCCCGATCGTGCGGCTGGAACACCACGCCAGCGCGGCACGGCTGCTGGAGCCGCTGCGCCAGGACTGGACCGTGCAGCGCCTCGCCTGGTTCTCGAAGGGCTTCTACAGCGTGAACGAAGCCCCGGCAGGCCTGCAGGTCGCGCGATGGCTCAGCCAGTTCGCTGGGCCAGCTGCTCGGCTTCGTCGATACGGCGTCGGCCGCCGCAGCTTCGCCTGGCCCCGGCGCTGTACCGGTGGTCATGACCGACCTGCGCATGGGCCAGACGCCGTGGTTCGTATTCGCCTTCGTCGTTGCGGAGCACGGCACCGCAGGCGTCAATGCAGTGCCTGCACGCCAGGTACCGACGCAACGCCCGCCCGTCGGCGCGCTGGCGTGGCTCTGGCAACGCACCTGGCATGGGGACGGCGCACGGTTGCGGTAAGCTCTCGCCCGAGCTGACTCCCCGGTGCCGAGAATGACCATGACCTTGCGGACGCCCGTCCTGCTCGCCTGCCTGCTTGCGCTCGCGGCGTGCCAGCCTTCCACGCAACAGAGCGACCAGGCGCCAGCCTCCGCTGTCGCCTCGGCCGGCACGGCGAACCGTGGTGCCGGCGTCGCGGCCGCCAACCCGATTGCCGTGGAAGCCGGCCTCGAAATCCTGCGTGCGGGCGGCAGCGCCATCGACGCCGCGGTTGCGGTGCAGGCTGCGCTCGGTCTCGTCGAGCCGCAGAGCTCGGGCCTCGGCGGCGGCGCGTTCCTGCTGCATTACGACGCACAGACCAGGCGCATCACCGCATACGACGGTCGTGAGACCGCGCCGGCGGGCGCGACGCCCGACATGTTCCTCGACGAGCAGGGCCAGCCGCTGCCGTACGCCGACTCTGTCACCAGTGGCCGTGCCACGGGCGTGCCGGGAGCGATGGCGATGCTCGGTGTCGCGCAGCGCCAGCACGGACAGCTGCCCTGGTCGTCGCTGTTCGGTGGCGTCGAGCAGCATTGCCGATGAGGGTTTCGTGGTGCCGAAGCGGCTGGCGCGCTTCGCCGGCAGCGACTTCCGGCAGGCGACGCTGCCCGACGCACAGGCACTGTTCGGCAAGCCCGACGGCAGCCGTGTGCAGGTCGGCGATACGCTGCGCAATCCTGCCTATGCCGCAACCCTGCGCCAGCTCGCCGAGCGCGGGCCACGCGCGCTGCTCGAGCCACCGATCGCGGACGAGATCATTGCGCGGACCCACGCGGAGCCGCGGCCGGGCACGCTCGCGCCTGCGGACTTCGCGGCCTACCGCCCACGCTTGTCCGACCCGTTGTGCCGTCCCTACCGCGTGTACGTGGTGTGCGTGCCACCGCCGCCATCGAGTGGCGTGGCGCTGCTGCAGATGCTCGCGATCCTCGAGCAGACCGACATCGCGAAGCGCGGCCCGGCCGACCCGCAGGCATGGTTCCTGTTCGCCGAAGCGAGCCGCCTCATGTACGCGGATCGCGACCGCTACATCGCCGATCCGGAGTTCGTCGCGGTGCCGGTCGAAGCACTGCTCGACCCCCGCTACGTTGCGAGCCGCGCGCGGCTGATCGGCGAGCGCGCCGGTGCGCCGCCAGTCGCAGGCGAACCGCTGCGACTCGCAGCCGCGTCACGCTTCGGTGCAGACGCCTCGGCGGAAGTGGCGGGCACCAGCCACTTCGTGGTGGTCGACGCCGCCGGCGACGTGGTGTCGATGACCACGTCGGTCGAGTCACTGTTCGGCTCGGGACGCGCCGTGGGCGGGTTCTTCCTCAACAACCAGCTCACCGATTTCTCGTCACGCGCCGTCGAGGACGGGCGTCCGGTCGCCAACGCAGTGGCGCCCGGCAAACGGCCGCGCTCATCCATGTCGCCGGTGATCGTGCTCGATCGCAATGGGCGGGTGCTCGCGGCGCTCGGCTCGCCGGGCGGCTCCGCAATCCTCGCCTACAACGCGAAGGTGCTGGTGGGACTGCTGGCGTGGCGCCTGCCGCTGCAGCAGGCGATCGAGCTGCCGAACCTGATCGCACGGGGCAAGGATTTCGGCGGCGAAGCGGCGAAATTCCCGCCCGAGGTGCTGGCGGGACTCGCCGAGCGTGGCGTCGAAGTGAAGCCCGGCCGCGGCGAGGAATCGGGGCTGCACGGCGTGGTGCTGCGCGAGGGCGGCAGGCTCGAAGGCGGCGCGGACCCGCGCCGCGAGGGCGTCTGGCGCCAACCCTGAACGAAAACGGGCGCCGGGCTCGAACGTGAACCCGGCGCCCGCCAGTGTCGCAGGTCAGCCCAGCCTCAGAACAAGCTCACCGTGCTCGTGCCGCCCGGCAGCAACTGCGAGTTGATCTCGCTGTCGCTGAACGGGATCGAGCGCATATTCTTGTCCGAGTAGCGCCGCATCTGGTCGTTGAAGTACGGCGACGCTGCATTGGACGATTGCCCGTAGCTCAACAGGCCCAGCGCGCGCGGACCGCTCGCCGTGAACTCCAGGCCGAAGTGCCAGCTGGTGCCATAGGCGATCAGCCAACCCTCACCTGGCGTGGCCGACAGGCCCGCGGTGCTGGCGATAGTCGCCGGATTGATGCGCGGCAGCCGCGTATCTTCCTGCACCGCCGTATTGACGTACCGGACTGCGTTGAAAGCGCCGTCGAGCGTGCCGTCGCCGCCATGCCACGGGAACGATTGTCCGAGCGCGACCGGAGTGCCGCCCGGCGGCACTCCGCCCGACGGCTGCACGTACTGCACGCTGCCCAGCGAAGCCGTGTACGGGATGCGCGCCTGGTCGAGCCGCTGCAGGCCCGAGGCGAGCGACTGCAACAGAGGGTCGTTAGCGAGGTTGTTCGGATCCGCCGGCGCCGGCGTGGACGGCGTACCCACGGGGTCAGCAGGATTGAACGGCTTGGTCAGGTTGGTGGCGAACTTGGTACGGTAGTCGGTGATGAAGACGCGATAGACGTGCGCACCGACGCTGGCCAGGTCGTAGGTACCGTTCCAGCTCTTCAGCACTGTGCAGGCCTGGTCGACCGTGCGCGTTCCGCCACCCGGGATGTTCACCAGTTGCGTGCCGATCAGGTCGCAGCGCGCGCGCAACTCCGGCAGGAACTCCTCCGCATACCAGGTGCGGTTGTTGTGCAGCACCTTCGCCAGGTCGGCGGCGCCAAACTTGCCGTCCTGGCCGGCCGGTGCCTCGGCTGCATAACCGCGCCTGGTGGGGTTCTGCAGCATGTACAGGCCGATGCGCGTGCGCGGACCCTGCGCCGTGCGCTCGGCACCGAACAGCGGCGAGATGCCTTCGATCGGCGACGCCGGGTTGGTCGCCCAGAAGCTGTCGTTCGAGTTCTGCACGAAGTCACGTCGCGTGACCTGCGGCCGACCGTCATACGGCACCGCACCGCGGCAAGTGCCCGTGACCCAATCGTCTCGCGAAGTCGAACCTTCGAGCAGCGTCAGGCCGGCATCGAACAGTGAACGAAACGCGGCGCTTCCCTGGTACTTCGCCTTGAGGACGCCGATCGCCGTCGCGGACAGGTTCGGCACCGTCGAGGTGTCCATGTAGAAAGCGTTGCCCTGGTCGTCGGCGTAGGTCGAGTTGACCCACAGCGTGGTGCCGCAGTTGCGGAACACGTCCTTGAACTGCTCGAGCGTCTGCGCACGCGCCATCTTCAGCCAGTGATCGAGGAAGCCGCGCGTGTCGGCATTGGCGTCGCGATAGGTATAGGCCGTGCCCGCCACACCCCAGGCCGGCAGGCCGCCGCCCGTGACCGCATCGGCCGCGAGCATCGGGCCGTACTCGGAAAAGTAGAAGCGCCGCTGCAGCGTGAGCAGCGTCGGGCTGCCGGTGTTGACCTGGATGGTCAGCACCTCCGAGGTGATCGGCTTCTCGACGCCGTCCTTGATGTAGGTGAGGTTGTCACCGGTCTTGAGCTTCAGTTCGTAGAGCGTGAAGCGGCGGCTGGAGCTTACCGTGTGCGACCAGCCGAGATTCTTGTTGAAGCCGATCTGCGGGATCGGCGACGCAGTCAGTCCTGCGCCATGGAAATCGATGTAGCCTGGCACGGTCACCTGCATCTCGTAGAAGCGACGCGTACCGGTGTAGGGGAAGTGGGGGTTGGCCAGCAGCGCGCCCTTGCCGTTCTCGCTCAGGTCGCCGCCGATACCCCACGCGTTGCTCGCAAGGCCGAGGTCCGCGAACTGTTGTTGCTCGGCGTTCACGCGCGCGAACCGGGCAGTACCGTCGAGTGCCGGCACGCCGGGACGGTTGGCGGCGACTGCGGCAGCCGGCGACGGGTTGGGGTCCACGCCCGGCGGCACCGCGATGAACAGCGCGCCGGTGGCGAACAACTCGCCGCTCGCGATGGCCGCGACCAAGCGGTAATGCGCGAGCAGATCCTCGACCGTGATTTCGAAGACCCACGGCGCGCTGCGGCACTCGGCCGGCCGGTTCGCGGCCGGCGTCTCGCGCACGTACTTGTTGTAGCCGGCGGTGAAGCCGCGCAGCATCGCCTTGCCTTCGGCACTGAGCGTGGCCAGCTCGGCCGCCGCGCCACTGCGGATCTTCTGCGCCTTGTAGCTGAAGTCGTTGATGACGTGGATGTTGCCGGGACCAGGCCCGAAGTAGCGGGCGCGCTCGCTGCGCGCTTTCACGATAGCGTCCGCAATCAGGCAGACGTTGTCCTGCGCCTGCACGTAACCCGCGCCGAACGCCACCGACTCGAGGTTGTCGGCCTTGATGTGCGGCACGCCACCGGTGGTGCGGCGAATCGTGGCCACTGGGCCGGTGACCGGCGCGTTGACCAGGTCCACCGGCTGCGGCTGCTCGGGCGGCTGGTTGCTACGGTTGTTGTCGTCGGAGCAGCCGGCAAGGATCGCCAGCGCGGCGACCAGCGACAGAGCTGGACCCTTGCGGATGTGACGGAAGTCTGCGCGTAGTCGCGCATTGCGATCGCTCATGCGAATTCCCCTGATTGAGTCGTTGATATCGGCGACGCTGCGGTCGCCTTGGCATCGTTGTAGCACAGCAGCTGACGATGAACTAGGGGCGACCCCTCTGCAGCATTTCCACGACTGCGGCGCGGGCGGCCAATCCGTGCACGGGCAGCACGACCACGTCGCCGGGACCTGCCCAGTCGAGCGCCGTCTCGACGGCTTCGAGTTCCGTCGCGCGCTGCGGCAGCGCCGCATCCGTCATGCCGGCGTGCAGCAATGCCGTGCGCAGGATGCGCGGCACCTCGCCGGGCTCGCGTCCGCGGCGGAAGCCCTCGAGTTCCTTGAGCACCACCAGTGACGGGCGAAACCCGGCCGCCGTGGCGGCGAGCCGCTCGATATCCCGGTCCTCGCGGTTACCCGCGTGACCGAGCACGAGGCCGAGTCGTCCACCAGCGCCGCGCAGCCCATCCGCAATCTGCAGCAGGCCGCGGAGGCCCTCCGGGTTGTGCGCATAGTCGACGAGCACGTGCACGCCACGGTGCTCGAAGCGCATCAGGCGGCCCGGATTGTCCGTGACCTGCGAACCGAACCGGGCGAACACCGCAGCGACCGTCGCCGGCTCGATGCCGAGGCCGACGGCAGCCAGCGCCGCGGCGGCGAGGTTGGCGATGTTGTAGCGCGCCCGTCCGCCTGCGGTGAGCGGCATGTCCTGCGTCGGCCCGAGGTCGTGTTCGACGCCGGCGCGCCACAGCAGCAACCGGCCGTCGCGCAGGGTGCAAGCGGCACCGCCCGCGGCAATGTGCGCCGCCACGACCGACTCGACCCCATCGACTCGTGAACCAGGCGATCTCCGGACAGCGGCCGAATCGCTGCTGCAGCCCGGCAACCTTGCTGCGCAGCAGCGGGTCGCTCGCATTCAACACCAGCCAGCCGCCAGGCACGACCGCAGCGCCGACGGTGAGTTTCACGTCTGCCAGCGCGTCGAGGTCGTGGATGCCGTATTCGCCGAAATGATCGGCGCTGACGTTGGTGACCACGGCGACATCGGTGCGCATGACCGCGAGACCACGCCGCAGGATTCCGCCGCGCGCCGTCTCGAGCACGGCCGCCTCGACTCGCCGGTCCCGTAGCACGCGACGCGCACCGGCCGGGCCCGAGTAATCCCCGGTCGCGAGCGCCTCGCCGTCCGCAAATACGCCGTCGGTGCAGCTGTAGCCAGTGTGCCAGCCGTGCGCGCGGGCACAGGCCGCAATGAGGCGCACCGTCGTGGTCTTGCCGTTCGAGCCGGTCACCAGTGCCGTGGGTACCGCGCGCGAGATCCCGCCACGCGACATCGCCAACCTGCGGCAAGGTCGCCAGCGGGAAATCGCGGCCGGCGACGCCGTCGCCGAGCGAGAGTGTGTCGTCGTCGAGCAGCCACGGCACGGAGTGCGCCGCTGCCGTCTGCACCAGCGCGCGCAGGTCCGGGCGCGCCTCGCCGGCCGCAAGCTGCTCGAGTCGCGACATCGCGGCCGCCTCGTCGATTTCGGCCGGCAGTTCGCTCGCGGCACTCGGGCCGGCCTCCAGTGCGGCAGCGCGCAGCGCATCGCGCAGGCCGGACCAGTGCTGCGGATCCAGATGCGTGCAGCGCGCTGCACAGCGCCCACTCGTTCAGCTCGGTGGCGGTGAACAGCTGGTCGAACGGCGCGGCGATCGCAAGCGACGCACCACGAGCATGCCTGCGCACCACACACGCTGCATCCAGGGGCCAGCCGAGCCGCGCGCGACCGCGGGCGACACGGGCGCGCCAGTCGTCGAACAGCGCCGGATCGCGTGCCATCCCGGCAAGCTCGAGCACGGCACCGGGGCCCGGAAAGAACAGATTGCTTCCGGTCAGGCGCCGCGAGTCCTCGAACGGCAATGACAGCTGGATGGTCAGTCTTCGGTCTCCGGCGCGAAGCGCACACCGCGCTCGTCGCGGATCAGGCCCTCGAGGCTGAGGGCCGGACCCTCACCCGCCCTTCGGACACCCTCTGCTGCCCCTCGGCCCCCTCTCCCGCCAAGGCGGGAGAGGGTTGGGGTGAGGGCTCTGAATCTCCGGAACCCTCACCCGCCCTGCGGGCGACCTCTCCCGCTGCGGCGGGAGAGGTGTCGGAAACCTTGAACTTGGTGATCTGCTTCCACGAGCGCACCAGCGCATCCGAAAAGACCAGCAGCAGGTCGCCCGGCCGGCCCATGCGCAGCGCAGCGTCGATCGCCTCCTGCTCGTCGGGGATGATGGCAATCGCCGCCTCAGGCACGCCGTGCTCGCGCAGCGCCGCGGCCATGATGCGTGGCACCTCGTCGGGCTCGCGGCCGCGCAGGTTGTCGTCGCGGCGGCAGAAGTAGTAGTCGAACCGTCCGGCCGCGGCCCGCGCAATCGCCACCAGGTCCTCGTCGCGCCGGTCGCCAGGACCCGCGAGCACCACGATGCGCCGTCCCGTGCAGTCGAGCCGTTGTGCAAGGTCGGCCATGACCGCCACCGCGTGCGCATTGTGGCCATAGTCGAACAGCACCTTGAACGGGTGCTCGTCGTAGACGTTCATGCGGCCCGGCGCCTGGTAGAACGTCGAGTCGAAGGTGCGCAGGCCCTGGCGGATCGCGTCGAGCTTGATGTCGAGCGAGAAGGCGATCGCCGCGGCGAACATCGCGTTCTGCACGTTGTGCAGCGCGCGGCCCTCGAGCGTCGCCGGGATCAGGTGCGTCCACACCAGCGGGATGTGCCGGCCGCGCTCGTAGAGCGTGATCATCTCGCCGTTGACGCCCGCCTCGAGCGCGCAGGCGCGGCCGCCGGCGCGGATGTGCTCGCGCACCAGCACGTGATGCGGGTTCATCGTCACGTAGCAGATGTTCTTCGCTTCGGTGTAGCCCGACATGCGCAGCACCAGCGGGTCGTCGGCATTGAGCACCGCGCAGTCACTGGCGACCTCGACCACGATGCGCTTCACCTCGGCGAGTTGCTCGAGCGTGTCGATGCCCTTGAGACCGAGATGGTCGGACTGCACGTTGAGCACCGCGCCGACGTTCACCTCGGACACGCCCATGCCGGCGCGCAGCAAGCCGCCGCGGGCCGTTTCCAGCACCGCGAGGTCGATCTGCGGGTCGGCGAGCACCATGCGCGCCGACACCGGGCCGGTCATGTCGCCCTGCACGGTGCGCTGGCCGTCGATGTACACGCCGTCCGTGGTGGTCAGGCCCGGCGTGCAGCCCGCCATCTTGGTGATGTGCGCGAGCATGCGGCAGGTGGTGGTCTTGCCGTTGGTGCCGGTCACCGCCGCGATCGGCACGCGCGACGGCGCGCCCTGCGGGAACAACATGTCGATCACCGGCCCGGCGACGTCACGCGACGTGCCTTCGCTCGGCGCGACGTGCATGCGGAAGCCGGGGGCCGCGTTCACCTCGCAGATGCCGCCGCCGATCTTGCGGTAGCTCTGCGTGATGTCGGTGGACAGGAAGTCCACGCCGCCCACGTCGAGGCCGATGGCCCGCACCGCGCGCTCGGCCATTTCGCGGTTGTCCGGGTGGATCACGTCGGTGACGTCGGTGGCCGTGCCACCGGTCGAGAGGTTGGCGGTCGAGCGCAGGTAGACGACCTGGCCGGACTCCGGCACCGACGCCGGCGTGAGGCCCGCGCGCTCGAGCATCTTGAGCGCCTGCGCGTCGATCTCGAGCCGGGTCAGCACCTTCTCGTGGCCGACACCGCGGCGCGGATCATGGTTGACGATCTCGACCAGCTCCGTGACGGAGTGCTCGCCGTCGCCCACCACGTGGCCCGGCGTGCGACGGGTCGCCGCGACCAGCTCGCCGTTCACGACCAGCAGGCGGTGATCGTCGCCCTGCAGGTAGGTCTCGACGATGATCGAGCGCGCGTGCTCCCGCGCGGCCGCGAAGCCCTGCATCACCTCCGCGTCGGTCGTGAGGCGGATCGAGATGCCGCGGCCGTGGTTGCCGTTGTAGGGCTTGGTGACCACCGGGTAGCCGATGCGCCGCGCGGCACGCACCGCCTGGGCCTCGCTCTGCACCAGCTCCTGCTTCGGCACCGGCAGGCCGAGCGAGGCCAGGATCTTGTTGGTCTCCTCCTTGTCGCTCGCGAGTTCCACGGCGATGTGCGAGGTGCGGCCGGTGACCGTCGCCTGGATGCGCTGCTGGTACTTGCCGTGGCCCAGCTGCACCAGCGACTGGTCGTTGAGCCGCAGCCACGGGATGTTGCGCGCCTCGGCCGCCTTGACCAGCGACGCGGTCGACGGCCCGAGCGCACGGCGCTGCGCGAAGCGGATGAACTCGTCGCGCGCCTCCGGCCAGCTCCAGCCCTCGGGCACCGTGTCGGCCGGTCGCAGCAACTCGGGCAGCAACGAGCAGATCAGCCTGAGGCCCAGCTCACCGGCGGCGATGCCCTCGTCGCGCTGTGCGTATTCGTACACCACCGTGTACACGCCGGGCGGACCGGCACCGCGCGTCTTGCCGAAGGTGACGTTCTCGCCGGCGATGTTCTGCAGCTCGATCGCGACGTGCTCGAGCACGTGGCCGAGCCAGGTGCCCTCGTCCTCGCGCATGCGCCGGAAGAATCCGCCGGGCTCGCCGTAGGAGCAGCCGTGCTCGGCCAGGCCGGGCAGCGCCGTCGCCAGCGCGTCGATGAAGCCCTCGCCGAGCCGCGCTGTCGGCCACTCCTCGAGCGGCCCCAGGTCGAGCTCGAGGCGGATGACCGGAAAGTGCGCGTAGAGCGACGGGCCGACGTAGACGGAGCGGTCCAGGATGCGCATCGCCGCGGGGTTCTCCCACCCTGCTTCGTTGTTCGTCGGGCGATGATGGCATACGCGGCGGCGGTCGCGTAGGGCTTGCTGGTGCTGACTTCGCTTCGCGGTTGCTCGCTGTCGTGCTGGAGGGGTCGGGGTGTTCCGGGCCGGGACGCCGTAAAGCCATCCCTGGCGGCTCGCGCGCCGCGTCCGTGCGGCGCGACGCCCGGCCCGGAGGCCCCCGACCCCTCCGGCACGCCGGCTCGATCGGCGTTGCAGCTGGCGTCGCGCTAGCGCAACTCGCGGAGTTTGCCGACTGCCCGCAACGCGTTTGGTGGCGAGCGCGCCAGCGCAACGCCGCAACTGCGTCAGCCAATGCGAAGCGATGTGCGGTCGGGTTGCCGGTCGGTCGGGCGATTTGCCCGGGCGTCGCGCGACACGGACGTCGCGCGCGAGCCGCCAGGGATGGCTTTACGGCGTCCCGGGCAAGTCGCCCGACCGACCGGCAACCCGGCCGCCCACCGCGTCAGCGCAAACAACGCAACCGCGCGCGTCACTCCTTCGCGGGCGCCAGCGACCCCGCCGACGCGACCCGCGTGTGCAGGTTGAACGTGGCACCCGCCACCAGCACATGCAGCCGCAGGCCGAGCATGCACACCGGCTGCCCCTCGGTGACGCTGTCCATCGACGAGAAGGTCACGTCCGACGCATCGACGATGGTGACGCCGCCGCTGCCCTCCACTTCCACCGTCTCGTCCGGCCCGATGAACGCGGCGGTGTCCTCGTCGAGGCCGATGCCGACCGCGAACGGGTTGTAGGCGAGCGCGGTGAGCAGCCGCCCGAGGCGGTCGCGCTGGCGGAAGTGCTGGTCGATGATGAAGCGGTTGGTGAGGCCGAGCCCGGGTGCGAGGCGCACGCTGCCGGAGATCACCGACGAGCCTTCGTCGCCGAACGCGATCATGTGCTCGCTCAGGATGCCGGCGCCGGCGCTGGTGCCGCCCACGGTCACGCCGTTGGCGTTGCGGTTGCGCACCAGCTTGGCGACCGGCGTGCCGCCGAGCAGCGTGGTCAGGCGCAACTGGTTGCCGCCGGTGAAGAAGATGCCGCTCGCTTCCTCGAGGCGGCGCAGGCGGCCGGCTTCCTGGCAATCGCGACGGGTGTCGAAGTCCATCACGTCGACGCGCGCGACGCCGATCTCGCGGAACAGCTTTTCGTAGCGCGAGCCGGTTTCGTGCAGGCGGCTGGCGGTCGGGATCACGACCAGGTCGGCGTCGCGGCCGCCGGAGCAGCGCACGAAGCGCTCGAGGATGTGGCGGTCGTTTTCCTTGTTCTCCGCGCCGCCGATCGGAATGATCCAGCCGCGCGTGGCGCCCTCGGGGACGATACTCGGCATGTGCGCTTGCTGCGAGCGCACGTGCCGGAGATCACCGACGAGCCTTCATCGCCGAACGCGATCATGTGCTCGCTCAGGATGCCTGCGCCGGCGCTGGTACCCCCCACGGTCACGCCGTTGGCGTTGCGGTTGCGCACCAGCTTGGCGACCGGCGTGCCGCCGAGCAGCGTGGTCAGGCGCAATTGGTTGCCGCCGGTGAAGAAGATGCCGCTGGCCTGCTCCAGCCGCTGCAGGCGCCCCGGCTCCTGGCAGTCGCGTCGCGTGTCGAAGTCCATCACGTCGACGCGTGCGACGCCGATCTCGCGAAACAGCTTTTCGTAGCGCGGGCCGGTCTCGTGCAGGCGGCTGGCCGTCGGGATCACGACCAGGTCGGCGTCGCGTCCGCCCGAGCAGCGCACGAAGCGCTCGAGGATGTGGCGGTCGTTTTCCTTGTTCTCCGCACCGCCGATGGGAATGATCCAGCCGCGCGTGGCGCCCTCGGGGACGATACTCGGCATGCGCGCTTGCTCCTCGAACCGCCAGGTGGCGCGATCTTACGCCAACCGCGTATGGATCAGCGCCTGCTCTCGACGCGAATCGGGCGCGCCGCACCGCGCGGCGGCACCGTCACCTCGACCCACAGTTCGTCCGGCTGATTGCCGCGGGTCGGGTCGGCCGCGTGCTCCGGCAGGAACAACGCCACGGGCTGCACCGCCATCCAGCGCAGCCCGCCGGGGGTCGGCCGCGAGGTGAAGAACTGTTCGTCGCGGCGCTTCGGGCCGCTCCAGTCGGGGCGCAGCACAGCTACCGCCTGGCCGTCGCGCACCTCCAGCCGCCCGGGCAGCGCGTTGTCGGTCGCCGGCATGCGCGCGGACTCTGCGGCCGCTGGGAACAGCAGGTTCAGCGCCACGTAACGGCCGCGGATCGGCAGGTCGGGATCCACGCCCGTGCTTTCGACCCACACACGCGGCAGCGTGGCGCGGTCGTAGTAGAGCTTGCCGGCAACGGCTCCCACCAGCGCCACCTGGATCGCCGCCAGCAACAGTCCGCGCTGCAAGCCGGTCATCGGCGCGCCTCCTCGACCTGCCGCACCAACCGACGCCGCACACGCTCGAGCCACCAGCCGCCAACCACGAACAGCAGTCCGAGGCCGATCAGCCCGAGCGAACGGCCGAACCTGTCGAACAGGCTGCCGTAGTAGAACACCAGCACATTGAGCGCAAAGGCCAGCACGCCAAGATTGACGCGCAGGCGGTGCTGCTCGCGCACGCCCCACCACACGAGTCCCACCGCCAACGCCGCATAAAGCAAGTGCACCACCAGCAGGTCGTTGCGCGAGCCGCTGCCGACCAGCACCACGAGAACGGCGCATGACGGCAGCGACCAGCATTGGCCACGCGCCGCGGCCACGCAGCCAGAACCCCACCAGCAGCGGTAGGCCAAGAGCGATCGCCCACAGTACGGCCAGTGCGCCGGCGGGGGCGCCGATCGTCCGGGCTGCTATCGCGGGGACGGCGGGCAACATGAACGCGACGGGCACGGTCATGACTGCACCGACCACCGCCAGCGCGTGCCGCCAGCGTGCGTCGTTCCCGGGACCCGGCCCCGCCAGGTAGGCGATACAGGACAGGAACACGAAAACCAGCGCCGGCGCGGAGGACGTGGCACCGGCCAGATCGCTCGCGCCCCACTCGGCCACCAGCCACGCGGGGCCGAGCAGCGCGAGCCACACCGCCTGCGGCCAATCGCGCAACAACAGCACACCCGCGAGCGCCCCGAGACCCCAGAGCAGGAAGCCCTCGGGCCAGTGCGCCGCCAGGTTGAACTGCTGCCCGGCGAGGAAGATGCCGCCGCCCAGCGCTGCCGTACCGACAGCGTGCAGCGTGGTGGACAGCGCGGGCAGGCGCGAACGCGCCAGCGCAGCGCTGGCGTGCAGGCCGGCGATCGTCGCAGCGAGCAGGACGAATCGGCCGACCGGCGACAATTGATCCCAGTTCGCGGCGACGAACAGCAGGATGCCCGCTCCGAGCAGCAGGCCGCCGAAGGCGAATGCGAAGCGACTGAAGCGGCTGCGGTGGCTTACGACCGCCTGCTGCGCCTCCCACTCCAGGATGCGAGCGACAGTCGTGCCGTCCAGCAGGCCCGCGTCCCGCCAGCGCTCAAGCCCGCGGTTCAGGTCGCGCTCGTTCAACCGAAATGGAAGAAGTTGAGCTTGTTGCCGTCGAGATCGCGGAAGTAGGCGGCGTAGAAGCCGCTGCCGCCGCGGGGGCCGGGGGCGCCTTCGTCGGTGGCGCCGAGCTCGATGGCCTTCTTGTACAGCGCGTCCACCTTCGCCGGCGAGTCGACGACCATGGCGACCATCGTGCCGTTGCCGACGGTCGCAGCCTTGCCGTCGTACGGCTTGATCACGCCGAGCGACGGCTTGTCGGGCGCCACGGCCCACGCGACGAACCGGTCGCTGGCCATGTAGCGGCCGGCGCCGATTTCGGCGAGCAGCGCGTCGTAGAAGCGGGCAGCGCGGTCGAGGTCGTTGGTACCGAGTGTCACGTAGCCGATCATGTTGGTGCCTCCCCGTGAGTCGTCGTTGATCTGGATCTGGCGCGGGGGCATTGTACCTGCAGAGTTCGTTGTTACAGCCGCCCAGGACGCACCATGACCACGCCGAAGACCCCCATCCCGCCGGAGCGCGGGTCGCTGCTGCCCCATGTCGAAGGCGCGGAAAAGGCATTCCTGTCCGGCCGTCGCGCCCGCGAGGCGGACCTCGAGAGCGCCGTGCGCTTCTTCCTCGAGTTCCTGCGCGGCTTCGAGAGCTTCGAGTTCGACCGGCCGTGCGTGACTGTGTTCGGGTCGGCGCGCTTCGACGAGTCACACCATTACTACCAGCTGGCGCGCGGGATCGGCGGCGCGCTGGCGCAGGCGGGTTTTGCCGTGATGACCGGCGGCGGCTCGGGCGTCATGGAAGCGGCCAACCGCGGCGCACGCGAGGCCGGCGGGCTGAGCATTGGCTGCAACATCGCGCTGCCGAAGGAGCAGAAGCCGAACGCCTACCTCGACCGCTTCATCCAGCTCGACCACTTCTTCGTGCGCAAGGTAATGCTGGTGAAGTACTCGACCGCGTTCGTGGTCATGCCGGGCGGCTTCGGCACGCTCGACGAGGCGTTCGAGGTGGCGACGCTGATGCAGACCGGCAAACTCGAGAGCTTTCCGCTGATTGCGGTCGGCGCCGATTTCTGGGACCCACTGATCTCATTCGCGCGCGGAACGATGATCCGCCAGGGCACGCTCGAGGAGCAGGAAGCGCGGTTCGTGCGCCGCGTGGACACGGCGCAGGGCGTGATCGACGTGATCCGTGAGGCGGGCCTGCTGCCGCCCTCAGCGGTCGAGTAACGCGGCGACGGTCCCGAAGCTGCGTGCGCGGGCCGCGTCGCTCGCTGCCACACCGTCACGATTGCGCAGCTTGCGACTCGCGCCGCCGTCGAGCAGCGCCTGGACTGTTTCGACGCTGCCCGACTGACTGGCAAGGATCAGGGCCGTGTCACCGAGGCGATTCTGGGCGTTGGCATCGGTGCCGGCTGCCAGCAACCGGCGCACGGCGGCGGCATGACCGCCTGCCGCCGCCAGCATCAGCGGCGTATCGCCGGCACGCGTCCGCGTCGCATCGCTGGCGCCCGCACGCAGCAACCGGTCCACAACGGCCGAATATCCGCGCGCCGCGGCACAGGACAACGGCGTCACGCCCTCCTCGTCCGTGGCATCGACTGTCGCGCCCGCCTTGAGCAGGAGGGGCACGACCGTGGTCGCATCGCTGCAGGCGGCGTGCCACAGTGCCGTCCGCCCGTGCGAGTCGACGGCGGACAACGCAGCCTTGGCTGCGAGCAACTGGCCGACGATCCCGGCCTCGTCGTGTGCCGATGCCAGCATCAGCGACGTCATGCCCTGGGGTCCGCGGACCATGACATCGGCACCCGCCGCCAGCAGGCCCTCGACCATGCGAGCATTGCCCGCAGCGGTGGCGACGACGAGCGCGGGTTGCCGTTGCGCCGCCGGCAGGCCTGGTTTTACCCCGTGCCGCAGCAGCACTTCGAGCACCTCTGGTCGGTCGAGTCGCACGGCGATGTCCAGCGGAGTCTCGCCGTTCCTGCCGGGTCGTGCCACGTCCGCGCCGGCCGCGAGCAGCGCCGCTGCCGCTGCCGGCGAATCCGACGCGACGGATACGAGCAGTGCGGTGTCGCCATGCGGAGTCGTCGCGTTGGGATCCGCCCCCCGTGCCAGCAACTCGCGCAGCCTGGCAGGATCCTTGCGGCTCGCGGCGACGGCGAGGTCAGGCCAGCCGGGATAGGCATCGTTCGACGCACGCGGCAGGCGATCCAGCGGTTCCGCCACCTTCGCGGCCACATGCACGTTGACTGGAGCGGCACCGGCCGCCCGCAGGTCCTTCGCCTGCTGCAGGCGACCGCGCCGGACCGCGTACGCGAGCGCCGTGTTGCCAGCGCTGTCGGCGGCCGCAACACTTGCCTTGGCCTGCAGCAGGCGCGCGCAGGCGGCGGGCAACTCGGCGCCGCAGGCCAGCATCAGCGGTGAGATCCCGTAGCGATCGGCGGCATCGACGTTCGCTCCTCGAGCCAGCAGCAACGCGACGGCGTCCGCTGCGCCGGCGTCCGCCGCATGGTGCAGCGCCGTGCGGCCGAAGTCGTCGGCTGCATTCACCCGCTCCGGCGTCGCGAGTACTTCGAGGGTCGCAATGTCGGAACGTCGCGCGGCACGCCACATCTCGGCGCGGCGCGAGGGCTCGTCGACCAGCAGGTCCTGTGGGCGGGCCTCGAGCGGAAGCGCGCCACGACGCAGCAGGTCGCGCGCGACGGGGTCGCCAAGCGCGGCATGCCCGCTCGAGCCATCGCTTCGCGCCGGCAGGGTCCCGGGGTCGCCGGACGCGAGCATCGCGGCCATTGCATAGGCAGCCTTCGCCTGGCCCCTGCCGGCAGCATCCTCGAACAGCTGGCGGGCCTGTGCCGGATCCGCACCCGGCACGAGATCGGCAAGCACGAGCGTACCGAGCAGGTACTGCGCGTCCGCATTGCCATGGGCGGCCTGCTCCGACAGTGCGCGCGCCGCGGCACCGTAGTCTCTCGTGCGGATAGCCGCCTTGGCCGGCTCGAGCGACTGCGCGTCGGGAGACTGCGTGGTCGCTATCGCCACCTGGGCAGCAAGCACCAGCAGCGCGGCCAGACGCGTGGCGAGCGCGGCAGCCCGATCAGGCCGTCCCATACTTGGTCTCCATGTCGACCCCGATTGATCGCAGGAAGTCGGACGGCAGGACGCCGCCGGCGCTGACGATGACGGCATCGTTGGACAGTTCCACCTCCCGGCCATCGCAGGCGAGGATCACCCGGCTCGCGTCGATGTGCCGCACCTCGGACCTGAACAGCACCCGCAGTCGCCCGGATCGCTCGGCGGCGGCGATGCGCTCGCGATTCTTGGGCTTCGCGCGCGAGAACGCATCGCCGCGATAGGACAAGGTGACGTTCCGCCCGCCGCTCTCGGCGACGCTGGCCGCCGCCTCCAGGGCGCTGTCGCCGCCGCCGACCACGAGCACGTCGAGGCCCGCGTACTGCTCGGGATCGACGAGGCGATAGACGACCTTGGGCAGGTCCTCGCCCGGCGCGCCGAGCTTGCGTGGCGTGCCGCGGCGACCGATGGCGAGCAGCACGCTGGTCGTGCGGTACTCGCTGCGACTGGTCCGCACCACGAAGCCGCTGCCGTCGCGGCTGATCGCCTCGACGCGTTCCTGGTAGCGGATCTGCAGCCCGGTCCTGCGCTCCACGTCGCGCCAGAAGTCGAGCAACGCTTCCTTGGCGGTGTGGCCGAACCGCACCTTGCCGACCAGCGGCAGGGTCACCGGCGCGGTCATTACCATCTTCGCGCGCGGATACTGGAAGACGCTGCCGCCGAGCGACTCCTGCTCGATCGTTGCGAATTTCATGCGATGCGACATCGCGGCCAGCGAAGCAGCGAAGCCCGCGGGCCCCGCCCCGACGATGACGAGATCGAGGCGGTCGCCCGAACGCGGCCTGCGACGGTGGATCGCGTCCACCGCCTGCCGTCCCTGCGCGAGCGCATTGCGGATCAGGCCCATGCCGCCGAGTTCTCCGGCGATATAGATGCCGGGCACCGACGTTTCGAAGTCGGGGCTCAAGAGCGGTATGTCCACACCGCGTCGTGCCGAGCCGAACACCAGGGTGATGGCGTCGACCGGGCATGCCGCCCGACAGGCCCCGTGTCCGATGCAGTCGGACGGGCTGATCAGCTGCGCCTTGTTGGCGATGAGGCCCAGCACGTGATGCTCCGGCTGCTCCGGGCACGCCTTCACGCACGAACCGCAGCCGATGCAACGCACAGCGTCGATCACCGGGTGCAGGGATGCAGGCTCGGCAAGCCCGGCGGAAGCGTTCCGCTCCCGCACGGCCACGTGCAGCCGCTCCGTGCGCTGGCGACGGCCGACATACCACCACCAGATCAGGGCGAGCGGCGTGCCGTAGGCGAGGAACAAGGCGGCAGTCATGGTGGCCACGACTCTAGCGGACTCGTTCGGCGTCGAGCACCGAGTGTCGTCGCTAAATGAGAATTGCCGCTCACCAACCCGGTCACCGTTCACAGATTTGACATCTTCGCGGCCCGGCTGTGGTGTCTACTGACTTTCCGCAACGTACCCTTCGGTCGTCGTCAACATGAATGGACGGGGGAGATCACACGATGTCGCGGATCGCCGTCGCTTCGAGCGCGCGCAACGGATTCATCCTGGGCCTGTGTGCCGGGATGATCGCCACATCGGCCTTTTTCCTCAGCCGCGCCGAGCTTGCCGCCATGGAGTCGGCGGGCGGACTTGCGGCGACCTCGACGGCACCGGGCATGTCCCCTGCCCCTGCCATGGGTACGAGCGACGCCACGGCCGGATCGATGGACGCCGCGACGCTCGCGCTCAAGACGCGCCTGGCAGCACAGGGCGGCCCGGATGAGCAGTGGGAACTACTGGCGCAGTCGTACGATTTCCTGGGTCGCACCGTCGAGGCGAAGCTGGCTCGCGAGCACAAGACGTCCGCTGCTGGCACGCTGGGCGACGCCGTCGCTGCCAGCGTCGCGCTGCTGCCGGCCATGCGCTCGGCCACCATGGCGGCGTCGACCTCGCGAATCGAGTCCGGCGAATCCGCGACGCTGCTTGCCCGCGCGGAACAGCACCGTCGTCAACGTGAGTTCAAGGAAGCGTGCGCCGCGTACGCCGCCGTCGCCCGGCTTGGCGCGATGACGGCCGACACCTGGGCCGACTACGCGGACGCGCAGGCGTCCCTGGCCGGCGGGCTCGCCGGCACGCCGGAAAAGGCCATCGACAGCGCGCTCGCAGCTCGACCCGCGCCATCCAAAGGCGCTGTGGCTCAAGGCAAGCCTCGCGCACGAGCAGCACCAGTACCAGGAAGCGCTCGCCACCTGGCGGCGCCTGCTGGTGGTCGTGCCGCCCGGCTCGTCCGACGCACGCATCGTCGAGGCGAACATCGCCGAAGCCACGCGCCTGGCGTCCGGCTGAGCACTTGCCATGCACGCACGCGCGCAAGCCAGGGAGCTGCCGATCGATGACGTCGCCGATGCGCCACTGACCGTCGCGCGCGGGAGTCGCCGTCGCCTCGAGGTCGCTCGCGCGCCCAGCGCCGATGCGCAGCCCGCCCGGCGTGGCGGTTACCTGCGCGGCTGGCTCCGCCCGGTACACCTGTCGTTCCTGGCGACGGCCCTGCTCCTGTACTGGGGCTATCACTTCCCCACCGAGCTCTACATCACGCCGCAGGCGGGCGTGGGCTATGCGCTCGGGATCATCGGCGGATCGTCGATGCTGCTGCTGCTCGTCTACCCGGCACGCAAGCGCCTGCGGCTCCTGGCGTTCCTCGGCACGACCAAGCGCTGGTTCCAGGCGCACATGGTGCTCGGCATCGTCGGCCCGGTGCTGGTGCTGTTCCACTCCAACTTCAGCCTCGGTGCCGCCAACAGCAACGTGGCGCTGGCATGCATGCTGGTCGTGTCCGGCAGCGGGCTGTTCGGCAGGTATTTCTACACGCGGATCCACCATGGCCTGCACGGACGCAAGGCGAATCTCGCCGAACTCAAGGACTACGCCGAGAAGCTGCGCTGGGTCACGACGAGCGTCGAGATACTCCCCGACCTCGTCGCCCGCATCGAGTCCGAGGAGTAGGCAATAGTCGGTCGTTGCCAGCGGCTGCCGCTCCTCGCCCGGCCGTTTGCCTGCACCATCAGCGTCCTCGCCGCGCGCCGTCGCCTGCGCCGCCACGTGCGAAAGTCGCTCCGTGCCGCAGATAGCGGCAGCACCGCACCTGCGCGCAGGCACGACCTGGTTGCGACGGCCACCCGCTACATCGACGATCGCCTGTCCGCAACGCGACGGGTGGTCGAGTTCGCCGCCTTCGAGCGGCTGTTCTCGCTCTGGCACGCGCTGCACATGCCGTTGTTCATGATGCTGCTCATCGCCGGCGTCGTGCACGTCGTCGCGGTGCACGTCTACTGAGCCGATGACGGGATGCGAATGCCTCATGCGCGCCCAGTCATCGTCACGGTGCTGCTGATGCTCGCCATCCTGGCGCCACCGCAGGCCGCCGCCGCCAGCCTCGAGACGCTGGTCATGCCGGGCAAGGTGACGAGCGCGCACGCGAAGCTCGAGCAGGATTGCTCGCAATGCCACGATCGCGCGGACCGCAGTCGCCAGACGGCGCTCTGCCTGAACTGCCACAAGGACGTCGCCGCGGACGTCAGCCGGCACGCCGGCTTCCACGGACGCCTGCAGCGCATCGACACCGCGCAGTGCAAAGCCTGTCACTCGGAGCACGTCGGCCGCGACGCCGACATCGTGAAGCTGAGCCGGCCGTCGTTCGACCATTCACGCACCGACTTTCCGCTGGCCGGTGCCCACGCGTCCTCCGCCTGCGAGGGCTGCCACAAGCCCGGCCGCAAGTACCGCGAGGCGCCGTCCGCCTGCAACGACTGCCACCGGGCGGACGATCCGCACGGCGGCAAGCTCGGCGCCAATTGCGCCTCATGCCACGAAGCGTCGCGCTGGGCGGTCACCCGCTTCGACCACGACAAGACGCACTTCGTCCTGCGCGACGCGCACCGTGAAGTTACCTGCGGGGCTTGCCATGCCGGCAACCGCTATGCCGGGATCCCGACACAGTGCGCGTCCTGTCACGCACCGGACGACGTGCACCGCGGTGCACGCGGTGCGGATTGCGCCAGTTGCCACACCTCTGTCGCCTGGAAGACGGCCAAGTTCGACCACGCACGCGAGGCCGGATTTCCGCTGACCGGCGCCCATGCGCGACTCGAGTGCCAGGGCTGCCACAAGACCGCCAGCCTTAAGGATCCGCTGCCGCGCGACTGCGCCGGCTGTCACCGCGCCGACGATGCGCACGCCTCCCGCTTCGGCGCCGCCTGCGAGAAATGCCACGGCGCTTCCGCGTGGAAGCCGGCCACGTTCGATCACACGCGTGACGGCCGCTTCGAGTTACTCGGCGGTCACGCGAAGCTCGACTGTCACGCGTGCCACACGGCGGTCGTTGCAGAGCAGAAGCTCGGCACGGATTGCATCTCCTGCCATCGCACGCGCGACGTGCACTCCGGCCAGCTCGGCACCGACTGTGCCCGCTGCCACGGTCCGGACCGCTGGCGCAGCAATATAGCCTTCGACCATGACCTGACCCCGTTTCCGCTGGTCGGCCTGCACGTCGCCGTGCCGTGCCACGCCTGCCACGCGTCACCGTCCTTCAAGGGTGCGGCGCAGGACTGCAATGATTGCCACCAGCGCGACGACCGTCACCGCGGCGGACTGGGCAAGGACTGCGAGAGCTGCCACTCGCCGAGCGGCTGGAGCCTTTGGGAATTCGACCACGCGAAGACGGAGTTTGCACTGGCCGGTGCACACGCCCGCGCAACGTGCGACGGCTGCCACCGGCAGCCCGCGGACGTGGTCAAGCTGAGCGGCGAATGCGCGTCCTGCCACACGCGCGACGACGTGCACCTCGGCCAGTACGGGCGGCAGTGCCAGCGCTGCCACGGCTCCGAGTCATTCCGTGGCGCGCGGCTGAACTAGGAGCCGAACATGCCAATGATCGGTAGGTTCGCTGTTCTTCTGCTGCTCGCGCTCTTGGCCACTGGCGCGCTCGGCCAGGGAGCAGGCGCCCGCTTCGACCACGTCACCACCGGTTACGAGCTCACCGGCGCGCACCGCCTGCAGGCCTGCGAGTCCTGCCACGCCGACGCCGTGTTCCAGGGCACGCCGCGCGAATGTGCCGCCTGCCATTCGCCGGGATCGCGCATCGGTGCCACGCCGAAGAGTTCCGATCACGTCCGCACCAGCGAGAAGTGCATCGCATGCCACACGACGTCGGCCTGGTCGCCGGCGACGATCTTCGACCACGACGAGACGATGGGCGGCTGCGCGAGCTGCCACGACAACTCACAAGTCCCCGGCAAGCCGGCCGGGCACATTGCCACCAACATGGACTGCAATGCCTGCCATGGTTCGGTCGCGTGGGTGCCGTCGAAATTCGACCACGGCGCGATCACCGGCAACTGCGCCTCATGCCATGCTGCCGGCGGCACGGCGACGAGCAAGGGCCCGACGCACCCTGCGACCAGCAGTGCCTGCGAGACGTGCCACAGCAGCGCCGCGTGGTCGCCGGTTGCGCACGTCGATCACGCCCAGGTCGTCGGCACCTGCGCGTCCTGTCACGATGGCACGCACGCAACGGGGCGCAGCGCGACGCATATTCCGAGTCCGGACAACTGCGGGACCTGCCACGCGACGTCGGCCTGGCGACCCGTGCGCTTCGATCACGCCGGCGTGACGGAGCGCTGCGCGACCTGCCACGACGGCACCCGCGCGACCGGAGTGGGCGACGCGGCACATCAAGGCCTCGACGTCCTGCGACGCCTGTCATTCGACCACGACCTGGAAGCCGGTGACCCGTGTCGACCACGGCAACGTGCAGGGCAGCTGCTCGTCGTGCCACGACGGCGTCATCGCCAAGGGCAAGCACGCCAACCACATCGTGACCCGGGCCGAGTGCGACAACTGCCACACCGCCACCGCCTGGAAGCCGGCGAAATTCGACCACTCCCCGTACGTGAACAACTGCGCGAGCTGCCACGATGGCACCCGCGCCAAGGGGCGCGACCCGACCCATCTGCGGACCACGGAGGTGTGCGAGTCATGCCACGTCATCACCGCGTGGAAGCCGGCTTCGACCGTCGACCACACCCAGGTGACCGGCACCTGCGCCTCCTGCCACGACGGCTCCACGGCCACCGGCAAGCACGTCAATCACATCCCGACGACGGCGCCTGCGACACCTGCCACACCACCTGGCCTGGAAGCCAGCGCGATTCAGCCACGACGGCATCACTGCCACCTGCATCAGCTGCCACGACGGAATCCGCGAGACCGGCAAGAGCAGCACGCACATCCGCTCGAGCGACGGCTGCCAGGCCTGCCACACCACCGTCGGCTGGCGGCCGGTCACTCGCGTCGATCACGCGCTGGTGACGGGCAGCTGCTACTCCTGCCACAACGGCACGACCGCCAAAGGCAAGCACGCGGCACACCTGCAGACCAGTACCGACTGTGCAGCGTGCCACGCCACCCAGGCGTGGAAACCGGCCACGCGCATGGATCACGCGCAGGTGCTCGGCACGTGTTCCAGCTGCCACAACGGCACGACCGCCGACGGGCAAGACCGTCGAGCCACATTCCGACCACGGCGGAGTGCGGCTCCTGCCACGGCACCACGGCGTGGAAGCCGGCGAACTTCGACCACTCGGGCATCACCGAGACCTGCGCCAGCTGCCATGACGGCACCAGAGCCACCGGCAAGCACGCGGCGCACATACCAACCACAGACACCTGCGGCACGTGCCACACGACCACGGCCTGGAAGCCCGCCCGATTCAGCCACGACGGCATCACGGCGACCTGCGCCAGCTGCCACGACGGCGTACGGCAGACCGGCAGGAGCAATACGCACATCCAGTCCACGGATGCCTGCGGGGCCTGCCACACGACGGTGACCTGGCGCCCGGTTGCTCGCGTCGACCACGCCCAGGTCACGGGCAGCTGCTACTCGTGCCACAACGGCACGACCGCGACCGGCAAGCATCCGGTGCATGTCCTGTCGAGCAACAACTGCGCCGCCTGCCACGCGACGCAGGCATGGAAGCCGGCCACACGCGTGGACCACCTGGAAGTGACCGGCAGCTGCTTCTCGTGCCACAACGGGACGACCGCCAGCGGCAAGCCGGCGAATCACATCGCGAGCGGCGATAACTGCGACGACTGCCACACGCCGACGGCCTGGAAGCCCGCCAAGTGGGACCACACCGGCATCGTTGCGAACTGCGTGAGCTGTCACGACGGCGCGAAGGCCACCGGCAAGAGCGCGTCGCACCTCGCTACCAGCAACAGCTGCGAATCCTGCCATGCGGTGTCGGGGTGGAAGCCTGCGACACGCGTCGATCACGGGCAGGTGGTCGGCGTTTGCTCCGGCTGCCACGACGGCACCCTGGCTGCGGGTCGGGGACCGAACCACATCCCGTCCACGGCGGAGTGCGGCAGTTGCCACACGACCCTGGCGTGGAAGCCGGCGACCTTCAGTCACACCGGCATCACCTCCGGTTGCACGACCTGCCATGACGGCGTGAAGGCGGCCGGCAAGAACGGCGCCCACATCTACACCACCGCCGCCTGCGAGGCGTGCCATGCCACCACCGCCTGGAAACCTGCGACGCGCGTGGATCACGCGCAGGTGCTCGGCACGTGCTCCAGCTGCCACAACGGCACCACCGCGCCTGGCAAGACCACGAACCACATCGCGACCAGCGCCGACTGCGGCAGCTGCCACGGCACGACTGCCTGGAAGCCGGCGACCGGCTTCGATCACGCCGGCATCGTCGCCAACTGTTACAGCTGCCACAACGGCGTCAATGCCACGGGCAAGGGCGTGTCGCACATCACGACCGACACCAGCTGCGAGAGTTGCCACGCCACGAGCGCCTGGCAGCCCGCCTCGCGTGTCGACCACGGCCACGTCAGCGGCACCTGCAGCTCCTGCCACAACGGCACCAAAGCGCCGGGCAAGGGCACCAATCACATCCCGACCTCCGCGGAGTGCGGCAGCTGCCACACGACGCTGGCCTGGAGCCCGGCGACGTTCAGCCATGCCGGCATCACCGCCGGGTGTGCGACCTGTCACGACGGCGTGAAGGCGGCGGGCAAGGATTCCGGACACATCTTCACCACCACCTCCTGCGAGGCCTGCCACGCCACCTCGGGCTGGAAGCCGGCCACGCGCGTCGACCACGCCCAGGTGCTCGGCACGTGCTCGAGCTGCCACAACGGCTCGACCGCACCCGGCAAGCCCGTGAATCACATCGCGACCACTGCGGAGTGCAGCAACTGCCACGCCACGACCGCCTGGAAGCCCGCGACCGGCTTCAGCCACGCCGGCATCACCGGCAACTGCTACAGCTGCCACAACGGCACCACCGCCGTCGGCAAGAACGCGTCCCACCTGCAGACGAGCAATCAATGCGAATCCTGCCATTCGCCGGCCGGCTGGAAACCGGCGGTGCGCATGGATCACACGCAGGTGATCGGCAGCTGCGCTTCCTGCCACAACGGCACCAGCGCGACGGGCAAGGGCGCCTCGCACATCGCGAGCGACACCGCCTGCGACGCGTGCCACACCACGACAGCGTGGAAGCCGGCGGCACGCGTCGACCACAACCACGTCAGCGGAACGTGCTCGACCTGCCACAACGGCGTCAAGGCACCTGGCAAGCCCGCCAGCCACATCCCGACGACGCAGGAGTGCGGCGCATGCCACTCGACCCTGGCGTGGCTGCCGGCGGGCTTCGACCACACGGGCGTGACCAGTGGCTGCCGCAACTGCCACAACGGCACGAGCGCCAGCGGGCCATCCACCGGGCACATGACGTTCCCGGTCAACAACTTCGAGTGCAACCGCTGCCACTCGACCACGGCCTGGTCGCCAAACTCGTTCCGTCACCAGGCCGGCGGCGGCTACCCGGGCGACCATCGCGTCGCGCTGACCTGCGCGAGGTGCCACACGACCAACACCGACGCGGCCACGTGGCGGGCACCGGCTTACAAGCCGGACTGCGCTGGCTGCCATGCGGCCCGCTTCAAGACGGACCCGCACAAGAAGTACGGCGACGTGAAGTACACCGTGAGCGAGCTCAGGAACTGCTCTGGCGCGTGCCACATCTACTCGGACTCGACGCTCACCACGATCCTGACGCGCCGTTCCGGCCCCGAACACCGGATCACCGATTCGAAATTCGACTGATGCGCAACTGGAAGCTCAAGGCGCAGGCGGTGCTGCTCCTCGCATGGGGATCGACCGTGGATGCCCAGGTCGCCGGGCGCCTCATCGATGAAGTCGGCGTCACCGAACAGGAGGGCTACGCCACCGTCACGCTGGTGTTCGGCTGCGACGTGCGCTACATCAGCCACTTCCCCGCCACCAGTGGCGACATGGTGCGGGTGCGCCTCACTCCCAGTGCTGCATGCGGTTCGCCCGCTGCAGGCTGGGTGGTACCGCCGGTCATCGACAGCCGCGGCATAGTCCGCTCGGTCAGCGTCGACCGCAACCTGGGCCGCGATGCGGACCTGACGATCCGCTGGTCCAGGAGCGAGAACTTCGTCGTGGTACCGCCGACGAACGGCAGGGGCCTGCGCCTGCTCGTCTCCCGGCCCGAGACCAAGCGCGCCAAGGTCACCGTGGAAGAGGTTGCCGGCGGCGGCTCCGTTTACGCCGTCAACCTCGACGTCGCCCGGCAACCCTTCGAAGCCGCGGCGATCGCGGCCGCGCAGCAGTCGACGGGGGTGCGCACGTACGTCTCCGAGACGGTTGTCGACGGTCAGAAGTGGTACCGGTTGCGTGCGGGCCCGTTCGTCTCGGAAGCGGATGCGCGGCGGGTGCTCGCGGCGGCGCGCACGCGCTATCCGAAAGCTTGGCTTGCGGTATCCGACGACACAGCGACCACCGCGACCGGGGTTCCCGGGGCGGTCACCGGCGTCGCCAAGACCTCGGCTCCCGGCAACGCGACGCTGACGCAGCAGGACATCGACCAGACGATGAAGCGCGCCGAGGAGCAGATGCGGCGCAAGGATTATCCGGCTGCGATCCAGCTGCTCACCCGCCTCACCGAGCAGCCGGAGTTCCCCCAGCGCGCGCAGGCCCAGGAGCTGCTTGGGCTGGCGCGGGAGCGCAGCGGGCAACTGGCACACGCCAAGGCCGAGTACGAGGAATACCTGCGCCGGTACCCGCAGGGCGAGGCAGCGGAACGCGTCAACAAGCGCTTGCGCGCGCTGACCTTCGCGGCCAGCCCGGCGAGCCGGCAGGCCCGTGCAGCGAGCGCGGACGACTCGCGCTGGCGCGTGTTCGGCGGCGTGTCGCAAACCTACCGGCGCGACAGCAGCGGCTTCGACAACGGCACTGTGTCGACCAGCCGAACGACCCAGGACGCCATCCTGAACGACGTTGCGCTCGCGGCGCGCCGCAGCGGCGAGCGCTACGACTTCGCCACGCGCGCCAGCGGTGCCTACGGGCTCGACCTGATGTCCGATGGCCCCGGCAGCGAAGCGACCGTGACGCTGCTGTTCGCGGAGCTGACCGACCGGATGCTCGACTGGACGGTGCGCGGCGGGCGCCAGTCCGGCAACCTCGGCGGGCTGATCGGGACCTTCGACGGGCTCTATGCCGGCTACCAGATTGCACCAAAGCTCCGCCTGAACACCCATCTCGGCTACCCGGTCGATTCGTCACGCTCGGCACCGTCCGGCGAGCGCACCTTCTATGCGCTGTCCGCCGACGTCGGGACCTTCGCCGAGGCCTGGGACATCTCTTTCTATGCACTCGACCAGACGTACTCCGGAGTCACGGACCGGCAGGCCATCGGCTCCGAGCTGCGCTACTTCCGTCCGGGCATGACCTTCGTCGGCCTCGTCGATTACGACCTCCACTTCGGTGACCTGAACGACGCGCTGCTGCTCGCGACGGCCGCGCTGCCGGCCCGCTGGACCCTGGCCGTCAACTTTGACCATCGCAGGAGCCCGGGACTGAGCTCGCGCAATGCGCTGATCGGCCAGCAGGTCCGGTCGTTCGACCAGCTGTTCGGGCTCTATTCCGACGCCGAGATCGAGCAGCTGGCGCGCGACCGCACGGCGGAGTCCGACGCCTACACGCTGTCGCTGTCGCGGCCGTTCGGTGAACACTGGCAATGGTCCATGGACCTGTCCAGCCTCAGTATCAGCGCAACCCCGGCGTCGGGCGGAGTCGAGGCAACGCCGGCAACGGGGACCGACCGGGTCTTCTCGACCCAGGCGCTCGGCTATGGCCTGTTCGGCCGCGGGGATGTCTCTTCGCTTGGCTTCCAGTACCAGACGGGCGAGTCGACCGACACGATCTCGCTCGGCCTGTATACCCAGCTCCCCGTGGGTCAGGCGTGGCTCGTCACGCCACGACTGCGCATCGACCAGCGCCAGTTCCACATGGACGGCTCGACGCAGCTGCTCTTCTCCCCGGCCCTCAGGACGGAGTTGCGCCTCCAGCACCTCTCGCTCGAACTGGAGGCCGGCGCGGAGATCGCCCAACGGAAGCTCGAGGACGCCAGCGCGGACACGACGCGTTACTACTTCAGCCTCGGGTATCGCTATGACCTCTGACGACCGCCGCACCACCACAGGGTTGCGCGAGCTCGCGGTCACGATGCTCCTCGTGGCGCTTGCGGCGTGCGCGTCGCAGGCGCCCGAGGGCCCGCTCCAGTACCTGGACCAGCACTCGGCCGCAACGGTGACCGTCGGCAGCGACGCACTCGTGTTCGCGCGCGAGCGACCGGAACTCGCGGTCCATGCCCGCGACTACCTGACGGTGGTGCCGCTCGACGTCAATCGCGGCGGAACACACCGGCTGTATCTCTACTGCTACGTCTGGTCCACGATCGACAAGCGCGCCCCGTCCGGCACCGGCGCTGCGCCCGTGCGATTCGAGCTCAACGCCGACGGCCGGCCGATCCCTTTGTCACCGGTCGAGGCTGGTGCCCGCGAACTGGGGCTCGTCCAGCCACCGGTCCGCGCACCCTCTCCTGCTGCAAAGCTGTTGATCGTCGCAACGGACCGGGAGACGCTGGACTTGCTGGCCAACGCGAACGATATCCACGTGGTTGCGCAGCACGGCAGCACCCGCGACCACTACGAACTCTGGAAGGGCGAGGCCCGGTCGCTGCTCACGATGTTGTAGGCACGACCGGTCCCTGTACCTAAGCGGCTTCCTTCGGTGCCTCCGGCTTGCGCTCCCCGGCCGTCGCGGCCGGGTGCTCGTAGTCGTTCTTCTCCCAGTCGCGGTACTGCGGCGGGATCGGGTTGATCGCCCCCTCGGCCAGCCAGTCGAGCTTGCCGTCCATCAGCAGGTCGGAGACCTTGGTGTACGAGCGGTTGAAGTTGCCCTTCACCGCGCGGAAGTTGCCCTCGATGCGCCGGCGCGTTTCGCGGCAGTACAGGTCGACGAGTTCCTGCGGCGACTGGTCGGCCGGGTTCTGCCCGACGAGGTAGTCGGCATACGACAGCGCCGAGCCCATCACGAACAGGTCGACGCCGATGTCGACGAAGTTGCCGAGGATGATCTGCTCCTTCTCGAGCTTCGGCCCGTACTTGGCCATGGTCGCGAACAGCCGCCGCGCCAGCAGCTTCGAGGTCTTCGCCGCGTAGGCGAGGTGCTTGCGGTTGCGCTCGCTCAGGTGCTTCGTCTCGAGGTGCCCGCCCGTGTCCGGCACGAACAGCTTCGGCAGCCACGTGCCGTAGAAGCCCGCAGCCTTCATCATCGCCTCGCGCTTCGACACCTTCTGGCCGGGCTTCGGCTGCAGGATCGGCATCACCAGCTTGAAGTGCGTGTCGAGCGCCTCGCGCGCCATGATCAGGTGCATGACCTGCGACGAGCCCTCGAAGATGCGGTTGATGCGTGCGTCGCGCAGGCCCATCTCCACGGCCGTCGGGCCGCTCACCGCGGGCATACAGCGACTTGGCATTCTCGTAGCCGCGACCGCCGCGCACCTGCAGGTAATCGTCGTACATCTTCCACAGCGTCTCCGAGCACCAGTACTTGGCAGCCGCCGCCTCGAGGCGGATGTCGGCGTTCTTGTGGTCCGCGAACGCGCACGCCACGTACACCATCGCCTTCATGGCGAACAGCTGCGCCATGTAGTTCGCACTCATCTTCGCCACGGCCTGGTGCTTGCCGACCGGCTGGCCCCACTGCTGCCGCGTCGAGGTCCACCACTTGGCGTCCTCCACCAGCGCCATGCCGCCGCCGATGGCCGCGGCCGGGATGCCGAGACGGCCGACGTTCAGCGTCGCGAGCGCGATCTTGAGGCCCTCGCCCGGCTTGCCGATCAGGTTGTCGACCGGCACCTTGACGTCCTTGAACGCAACCACGCCGTTGGCGATGCCGCGCAGGCCCATGAAGCGCGAGCGGCGCACCCGCTCGACACCGGGCCACGCCGTCTCGACCACGAAGCAGGAGATCTGCGGCAGCGACTTGCCGTTCGGCAGCACCTTGTCCGGGGTACGCGCCAGCACCGCGATCAGCGTCGTCTTCGGGTCGGTGACGTTGGTGCACCAGAGCTTGTCGCCGTTGAGGAGGTAGTGCTTGCCGTCGGGCGTCAGCGTGGCGGTGGTGCTCATGCGCGCCGGGTCGGAGCCGACGCCCGGCTCGGTGAGCGCGAACGCCGAGATCTCGCCCTTCGCGAGCCGCGGCAGGTACTTGCGCTTCTGCTCCTCGGTGCCGAACTCCTTGAGCGGCTGCGGCACGCCGATGCTCTGGTGCGCGGACAGGAACGCGACCGTGGAGCCGCAGTAACCGCCGATGAAGCCGAGCACGCGCGCGTAGTTGGTGACCGAGAACCCGAGGCCGCCGTATTCCTTCGGGATCTTCATGCCGAACAGCCCGACCGCGGCCATCGCCTCGAGCGACTCGCGCGGGTACTCGCCGTCCTCGTCGATCTGCCACGGGTCGATCGAGTTCTCGATCACCGGGCGGATCTTCTCGATGTACTCGTCGCCGATCTGCTTGTCCTCGGCGGACTGCGCCGGGAACGGGTGCAGCAGGTCCCAGCGGAAGTTGCCCTTGAACACCTCGGCGGTGAAGCTCACGGCCTCCCAGTCCGCCTGGCGGGCGTCCTCGGCCAGTTGCATCGAGACGTCTTTCGCCTTGGTGTCCATGCGGGATCCTCCCCGGATGAGACCGGGTCCAGAAAGTTTGAGGTGAATTCAGGTGGGCCCGAATATCCCGCAAAGGGCCGGGCGGCGGTATTGCGGTTTTGTGCAGTGCAGCGACACCGCCCGATGGCCGGGCGGCGACCGGCCGTCACGGCGGTCCGGCGCCGTCCTGCGGCCCGGTCGCTGGCTCCAAGGCCTGAAACCCGTGCACCTCGGCCACCAGGCAACCGTCTTCTCGCAGCGTCAACCGCAGGGTGAGCCCCAGGACCCGGGCGATTGCGTCCGCGAGGGCCAGGCCGAGTCCCGCGTGCGAGCCCACCTCCCCGTGATCGATGCGGTAGAACCGCTCCCCGAGGCGCGGCACATCCGCGGCAGCGAGGTGGGGCGCGGGGTTGGCGAGGCTCAGGTCGCCATTGCGGCCCAGCGCGACACGCACGGTGGATCCACGAGGAGAGTGCGAGACGGCGTTGCCGAGCAGATTGGCGAGCAGGCGATGAGCCAGCGCGCTGTCCGTGTGAACCCAGACCTCGCCAGGCAGGTCGAGCGCGATCATCAGGCCACGCTGTTCAGCGGCAACGCCCTGCTTCTGCACCTCGCGGCGCAACTCGGCAGCCAGGTTGATCGGCTCGGGCTGCGGCGATTCGAGCCCCGCCTCGTAGCGCGTGAGCGCCATCAGCGCATCGACGATGCGCTCCATCTCGGCCGCCGCGGAGCCGATGTCGCGGAGGGCCACCTGGCAGGCGTCCGGGTCCTGACTCGTCGAGCCCACGTCGGCCAGCAAGCGGATCTCGGCGAGCGGATTGCGCAACTCGTGTGCCACGTTGCGCGCGTAACGCTTTTCGCGCGCCAGCGCGTCGAGCAGGCGATTCAGCAAGCGGGAGAAGCTCACGGCGACCGGCTGCAACTCACTGGGCAACGGTCCGGTTTCGAGTCGGGCCTCCGGATCCTCCGGGTTCACGCTTTCCACGGAGCTGGCGAACGACGCGACTGGCCGCAACCCGTGCAGCACCGCATAGTGGGCGATCAACAGCAGCGCGGCGGCGGTCGCGATGGCGATCGCGAGCAACAGGCGGTGGATGCGACTCTCGAGCTTTTCGAGGTTCTCGATTTCCGCGGCAACCACCACCGTCAGCCGCTGGCGCGGGTCGTTGCGCTCGAGTTCGAACGATCTGCGATACCGCCCGACCATGATGACCGTCCGGCAGGATCAGGTCGTAATGGGTCGCCACGCCGACCGCGGCCCCGAGCAGGGGCAGGTCGCGACCAGCGCTGGAGTCCGAGCGGGCCAGCGTGCGGCCGGTACCATCCCACACCTGGAAAAAGTCCTGGTGCGCCCGGGTCCTGAACTGGGGCATGAACTCGCTGACCCGTTCTCGCCCGGGATTGGCAGCGGCGTACTCCGCGATCGCCGTCATCTGGCCGTGCATGTCCTCGTCGAGGTGGCGATACAGCTCGTTACGGATGGCCAGGTGCAGGATGACGAAGCTGGCGCTCAGCACCAGCAGTGCGCCGGCCAACACGCCCAATGCCAGGCGGGCCCGCAGCGACCGGGGCAACCGGTCACGCCACGACATAGCCGAAGCCGCGACGGGTCTCGATCAGGTCGTGCAGGCCGACGCGTGACAGCTTCGCCCGCAGCGTGCTCATCAGCACCTCGATGACCGCGTCGGACACGTCGCTGTCGCTTTCGTACAGCTGCTCGAAGATGTGGGTACGGCTCAGGACATGGCCCTTGCGATGGACCAGCAGTTCGAGCAGCGCGTACTCCTTCGGCGTGAGGGACAGCGCGGTGTCGTCCACGCGCGCGAGTCGCGTCGCGGTGTCAATCACCAGGCGGCCGCACGTGATCTCGGGTGACGCCTCGGCGACGCTGCGCCGCCCGAGGGCCAGCAACCGCGCCAGCAGTTCCTCGAAAGCAAACGGCTTGACGAGGTAATCGTCGGCACCGAGATTGAGCGCGTCCACGCGATCCTGCACCTGGTCGCGCGCCGACAGCACCAGGATGCGGGGCTTGGCAGTCTTCGACTTCAGTGCCTGCAGCACCTGCGTGCCGTCCATCCGCGGCATCATCAGGTCGAGCACGATCAGGTCGAACGACAAGCCGTTGAGCAGCGACAGGGCCTCGGCCCCGTCCGCGGCCGTCTCCACCGCCATGCCGCGCGCCTTCAGGCCCGTCGCCAGCGTCTTGCGCACACGCTCGGAGTCGTCCACGACGAGGACACGCATGGCGGGACTCTGCGCGCCGCGTGGGCGCAGGTTCCATCCGTATCGAAGGCAATCCGGGTGATTCGCCGTACATATGTCAAAGGCCGGGCGGGGCACCGTGAGGCACCCCGCCCTGACTCGCCTTCCTCCGGCCGGTGACTTGCGGGACCGGCATCAGTCGTCGCTGATCTTGATCTCGACCCGCTGTGCGCTCAGCACCGGCGCGCTCCAGGTGCCCCAGGCCTCGACGAGCTGGCCCGGCGCCTGGCTGAAGAACTCAGCCGCGGTGATGCGGATGTTTCCTTCCAGGACGAACCGGGTGGCCATCCGAGGTGGTGACCAGGACCGACAGGATGTCGAAGCTCGGCGGCGCCGCATCGCGGAACGGGCCGCGCAGCCGCACACCGTCCGCCGGGTCGATGCGCACGACGTGAGTGGCAACCACCCTGCCCGATCCCGCCGGCTCCTCGTAGCCCCGGATGTCGAGCCAGGTTCCGACGACCAGGTCGTCGAAGCCAAAGTCGCGCAGCGCGAGCACCGACATGTCCCGGTACACCGTCGTGTCGGTCGGCGCGACCTCCAGGCCGAGCAGCACGAACTCTCCGTACGGCGCCAACGCACTCACCTGCGCGACGACGCGAATCTCGCTTACCTCGCGGAACGCGATCTTGTGCGCCACCAGCACACCCGTCGTGTCGGCGACTCCTTTAACGAACACATGGACGTCGTTCGCCAGGTCTGCCGCTGTGCCGTGCTCGTATTCGGTAGTCGCCGTGGTGGTCACCTTCCAACTGGCCACCTTGAAGTTGGTCACGGACACGAAGCTGGAAACGACACCCTCGACCTCGACCACTTCGCCCGGCCCTGCGGTGAGACGGTCTGCCGAGCGCAGTTCGACGCGAATGGCGAGAAAAGCACCGTCGGCAAGGAACGTGAAGCCTTTCACGAGGACCAGGTCACCCACGCTCGGGGCACCAGTCGTGAAGTCCTCCATGTTCGCAGTGGAGTAATCGACCACCAGTCCGTTGAGGTTGAACCGGTGCCCGGCGGTCGAGACCGCTGAAACGTAGCCGGTGACATCGTACGGACCACCGTCGGGCTTGAGATCGATGCGGGTTGCATCGATCACGCCGTCCTGCGGCACCACGCCGCTCACCTCGACGACGTCGCCCACCGCAAGACCTTCGACCGAAGCCGGCGTGATGTCGTCGCCGAAGACGGTGTCGAGCGTGACCCGCACGGTCTGGCCCATGGCCACGAATGAACCCGCACCGACGTCGATGCGGCTGACCGGGCCCTCCAGCACGTTGTGATAACGGATCACGTCGGCGTCCAGGTCGCCTGCGCCGTGCTGGTGACCCTTCAGTTCGATGTACTGACCGACTCTCAGCTGCGACATGTCTGCCGCCTGGTCATCCATGGTGACGGCGACGTCGGTCGTGGCGTAGCGCTCGCCGTTCAGGTACACGCTGCCAAACCCCGTGATCACTCCTGTGCTGAGGACGCCGGTGGTGGCCGGCGGCGGCGGCGGCAGCGGCGTGCCATCGTCTTGGTTGGAGTCACTGCCGCCGCAAGCGCCGAGCGCCAACAGCAGCGCGGAAATCGTCATGACCCAGAATCGATCGGCCCGGAACTCCATGCGGCCCTCCTGGCGCGCGGACGCGCCGTGGCTCAAGCTCCATTCGTACGAGTTCCACCATAGGCCACCGACCTGAAGATCAACTGAAAGAGCGCTGCGAGTAACCGAAGCGACGGCAGCGGCTTGCGCCGCTGCAGTGTTCAAGGGCGAGCGTCGGCCGCGTTCAGTACGCGATGAGATCGTCGTCGAGGAACCTCGCGACATAGACGCCGGCCCAGCCGGTGACCTCTGCGGATTCCTCGCGCGACGAAACCGCGGCGCCGGCTGTGGGCAGCTGCGTCACCTAGTCGTACCTGGCGAACACCGCGTACTTGCCGCCGGCACTCGGAGGGGCGGCCGAACGGAACAGGCGCGTGCGCGGTGGCGACGTTGCCTGCGCACAGTTCGGACTCTTCGTGAAGGAGCTCGCGATCAGCTCCACCGGCGCCGTGCCGCCCTTCGCGACCACATCGCGGTGGAAGCGGCCCGTCCTGCCAGCACCACCGGCGGTCTTGCCCCCAGACTTGTCGATCGAACGCGCCAGACGAGCTGCTGCCGGAAACCCTCCCGGCCGGCCGGAGCGACCGGCCGACCGGGAGGTGATCCGCCGGCTCAAAGCCGACGGCTGGGGGCTCAGTTACTTGACGGGCTTGCCGCCGCCGCCACCCTTGCCACCGCCACCGCCACCGCCGGCAACAACGATGTCGAGATAGGCCTCGTTGTCAGTGCATGTGCCGACGTCACACCCGTCGAATGCGACGTTCTGGAACTTGTAGGTGATGCGGTAGGTTCCCGCCGTCGTCACACGCAGGTTGTAGCCGTACACGATCTTGCCGGTCGCGTTGATCTCGCCGCCCGCGGGTCCGCTAAACACAGCGGGCATCACGGGGACTCCATTGTCCAGCCGCGCGATCGTGAGTGTGGCCGAAGGGTCATGCACGATGGCACCGAGGTCCGCTGGCGTAGCAGACCAATCACCCTCCGTCCCTGCGGCCAGGTGCCCATAGTCAGACTCGCGATCGAGTTCGGATGGTTCGAGCTTGATCACGTTGTAGCCCTTCTGAAGTGCTGCGACGCCGGCGGCGTCCCAAAGCACGATCTCAACCCGGATCGGGCTGCCGACCTTCAGCATCGCGTCGCCCGCGAGGTTGTCGCCCCATGCGCCCTCAACGAGCACGCCAGGAGCTGTAGCCTGGAAACATGGCGCCTGCCACTTGGCGTCGCGCTGCTTGTAGTAGTAACCGGCGGCCACGCAGACCTGTCCGCCATCCTGGGAAGCGGCGCAACTCTCCGGGTAGAACACCGGGGGTTTGTCGGGCAGCGTCAGCAACGTAAATGCTTGGGTACTGCATGAGAGGGCCGCAAACGCGCCCATCCCGCCCGCCATGATCGCCGGCACCGACAGGTTATTGGTCGCTTCGGTCGTCGGCTTACCGCCGCCGCCGCCGCCACCGCCACCGCCACCACCGCCCTTGCCGGCAGGAGGCGCACCCGCGGCAAGTGCCGTCGCACTGACGGCCAATATCAACCAGATTGCGGACTTGAGATTCTTCGATGTCATGTCGCTCTCCTTGAGTTACCGGTCGCTTTACCTGAGCTGTTCTCGCGCAGGGTCCACGGCCGTCGAGCGGCGTCCTTGCTTCTTATTGTTGCTTTTGACGTCCCCATTTTTCTTCACTCCACACCAATGACGACCGGGTCGCGTTGCTTGCGGCCTGGCCGACTGCTGCTATTTCCCTCCCTCCTTTACGCGCGCCTGCTCGAGCAGCCTGAGCTGCTCCTGCAGACGCGCCTGTTCCTGCTGCATCAGTTGTTCACGCTCGCGGACCTGGTTCATCTGGCCGTCGAGCACCTTCTGGTGCTGCTGCAGTCGCTCACGTTCCTGCGTCAGCAACTGCTGGCGCTGCTGCAGCTGTGCCTGTGTCTGCTCGAGCGTTCCGCGGCGTTCTTGATACTGCTTCTGGCTCAGTGTGCCGGCCTGCTCCTTAAGACGGGCCTGCTCCTGCACCTGCAGCCTTTCGTGCTCCTGCGCGCGAGTGCGCTCCTGGGCCGTCAGCTGCTCCTGGGCCTTGAGACTGTCCTGGGCCTGCTTGAGCAGCTTGTCCTGATCCCGCAACCGGTCACGATCCTGGTCACGCGAGCGCTGCTGGTCGTGCAACTGGTCCATGTCCCGGTCGCGCGCCATGTCCTGTTGCATCGTGCCGCGCTGCTGCATCGCGCCAGACTGCGCGCCGGTGTCTGCGGGGCGCATGCCGGCACCGCTGCCGGAACCACTGCCGCCACCCGCGCCGGGACCGCCTTGTGCGAAGGCCGCACCGGTGAGCGCCACCACCAACGTCAGTGCGGTTGCAGTCGTGGATCGGGTCCGGGTCATCAGCCTCTCCTATTCGGAGCGGTCCGACCGGTGGCCCATGATCCAAGTGCCCGCCAGAGGAATTCGGCTCCGATGGATGTTTTTTTACGCGGCCCAACTTAAGAAACGCTAAAAGGGACGTGCGGCTTTCGCCGCCCCCTGGAGGAGACCGTGTGGGTCAGGTTTGCGGCCGAATCGCCGCGATCTGGATCAGAAGCGCGTGCTGAACGACAGGCCGCCGCCCCAATCCGGCGAGCTGTCGCCGAAACCGGCGAGCACGTAGAACTGCGCGCGCCCGTTGGCGCCGAGGCGCGTCGACACCCAGGCCGACAATTCCTGCAGCGAATCGCTGTCGGGGACGGACGCTTCGCGGAAATCGAAGAACGTGCCGATGCTGGCAGCATCGGACACTGCAAATGACGCACCTATCGAGGCAAAGAGCGTGTCGTCGAGCTCGTAGCTCTCGGGATCACCGCGAAACGCGTAGCCCGCCGTGCCCATCAGCGTGGCTTTATCGAAGAAGCGAAAGACGTCCGCCTGCAGTGAGTAGTCCTGCTCGCCGGTGCCCAGGCCCTTCTCTTCGTCGGCGGTGCCGAACTTGATCTTGCCCGTGAGGTCCATGGCGAGGTCGCCATTCGACGACGCCAGCACGTCGAACACCGTTGCCGACGCGAGGATGTCACCCAGGCCGCTTTCAGTGACGATCGGTCCCTCACCGACGATGGGCTGTCCGTCAGGACCGCTGATCGTGGTGAATTCCGGTGCGCGCACGCTCAGGAATGGCACCGTCAGCCGGAACGCCACGCGCTCGAGGTCGAGCGTGGCGGTCACGGGCACGTAAAACTCGTCGACGGACTCGTCGCCGCCGTAGTCACCCGTGGTGTACTCGGCACCCACGCCCAGGCTGAACCGTGGCGCTTCCGCCGCGGCAATGCCCGGCAGCGATGCGATCGCGAACGCTGCCAGGGGCAGGGCGGCCAGGCGAGTCGTGTACCAGCGGTTCATAGTCAGGGCCTCCTCGTCCTGCCGGCCCGGGATCAGTTGGTCGTGATCTCGGGCTCGACGCCGCGCTCCTTCGCGCGCGACTGCATCTGCTCGCGATGTCGCGCCTTGAACTCGTTGCGTTCCGCGTCGGTCTTGAGGGCACCGTACTCCGCGCGGTACTGGTTGCGCTCCTGCACCGTCATCATGTTGCCGCCATAGATGCCCTCGCCCGCGCCCTTCGACGCCTGCGCCTGGGTCGCAGCCTGTTCGCGGTCCTGGGTGCGATCGCGCTCGCGGGTCTGCAGCCGATCCTGGTCCATCACACGGTCCTGGCTCATGGCGCGCTCGGCCTGGCGCTGCTGTTGCTGCTGCTGTTGCTGCTGGCCGCCACCCTGCTGCCCGCCACCGCCCTGCTGGCCGCCGCCTTGCTTGCCCTGCGCGTCGACCGCGCCCGACGCAAGCACGAGCATGACCGCTGCGAGCGAAGTGATGGTATGTGGTGCTTCTCATGGTCGATACTCCGTATGGTCGTCCACGAGGTAGAACGCCCACGCGGACTCAAGGCTGACACCCGAACCTTCAGCGTTGCTTAAGACGCTCGTCCAACGTCAGGCAACGTCACCCAGGCGGCCAAGCCGCCGCCGACCCGATTCTCGAGCGTGACCGTCCAGCCATTGGCCTGGGCAAGCTGGCGCACGATCGCCAGGCCAAGCCCGGAGCCACCGGTTCCCGGCGTGCGCGACGCATCGACCCGGTGGAACGGACGAAACACGGCTTCGAGCTGGTCGGCCGGGATGCCGGGGCCGCGGTCCAGCACGCCGATGCGGACGACCGATTCCGCGCGCTGCGCCTGCAGTTCGACGGCATGGCTGCCGCCGTATCGCTGCGCGTTGGACAGCAGGTTGCCGAGCAACCGGCGCAGTGCCATCGGCGCGGCGGAGACACGCAGCGGCTCGGCCGACACCTCGACGCGCTGTCCCGCCTCGCGCGCCGCCTGTGCCAGTTCGTCCAGCAGCGGCGGCACATCGATATCGACGTTGGTCTCGCGCCCGAGGCCGCGCGCGAGCGCGAGCATTTCGCCCACCAGCCGGTTCATCTCCTCGATGTCCCGCTCGAGGCGCTGGACCAGCGCCGGGTCCGGGCGCCGCTGCAGCAACTCCACCGCGAGGCGCATCCTCGCCAGCGGCGTGCGCAGGTCGTGCGAGAGGCCGGCCAGCAGCGTCGTGCGGCCATCCAGCAGGTCGTGCACCTCGCGAACGAGCCCGTTGACGCGGCGGGCGAGCGCCGCCAGCTCGCGCGGCCCGGTCTCCGGCAGCAGGCCGGGCCGCTCGCCGCGGCCGAGCACCGCGGCCGCCTCGTCCAGCCGCTCCAGCGGCGCGACGATCCGTTGTGCCAGCCACCAGGCGGCCAACACCGCCAGGATCAGGCCCGCACCAAATGTCAGCAGCACGGTCGTCAGCGGTTGGGTCCCAAGGCGGCTGTGCGGGAAGCCGAGCCAGAAAATTCGTTCGCCGACCGGGATCGCCACCCAGTGCCAGGGCTCTCCTGCCCGCTCGGCGCCGGCGATCCGAATCGCGTCGCCGAACTCCGCCCGCAGGGTTTCTTCGACGCGCCGGACATACAGGTCACGTCCCTCGCGTTCGCGCGCATCGGGCGGCGGCGCCACCTGCAGTTCGATGCCGTGCACCTCGGCGAGGTGACGCTCGAACGCCGGGCGCGTCATCGGCGGCAGCTCGCCCCAGGTCTCGGCCGAGAGCGTCAGCAGTCCCGCGAAGTCGTCGGCGGAGCGCCAGGCCAGCGGCATCATCAGGAACCAGACGACGGCGAACGCCGCGATGATCTCGAACGCGACGAACACCACGATCAGCCGCAGCGCATTCTGCTGGGCGAGGCTGGCCGGTCGCAGCATGGCAGCGTCAGTCCTCGCCGCCGCGCGGATTGAACAGGTATCCCTCGCCGCGCACGGTGCGGATGAAGACGGGGCTGGCGGGATCCGGCTCGATCTTGCGCCGTAGCCGGGCGACGCGGATGTCCACCGTGCGGTCGAACGGGTCGCGCTCGTAGCCCTTCAGCAGGTCGAGCAGCACGTCCCGGCTCAGCACGCGCCCGGGCCGCTCGACCAGTACCTTGAGCAGATCGAACTCCGCGCTCGACAGTTCGACCTCCGCACCGTTGCACAGCAGGCGCCGCGCGACCGGATCCAGGCGGTAGGAACCGAACTTGAATCCGTCCGGCTTAGGCGCCGCCGCGGGCTCGTGCGTCCTGCGCAGCAGTGCACGCAACCGAGCCAGCAGCTCGCGCGGACTGAACGGCTTCGCCAGGTAGTCGTCGGCGCCGACCTCGAGCCCGACGATCCGGTCGATCTCCTCGCCGCGAGCTGACAGCATGAGGATCGGCACGCGCGACGCCGCACGCACCTCGCGCGTGAGCGCCAGGCCATCGGTGCCGGGGAGCATCAGGTCCATCACGATGACGTCGGGCATGGTGCGCGCCATCACGCGGCGCATCTGTTCGCCGTCGCCGGCGAGGTCGACCGCAAAGCCCGAGTCGGTCAGGTAGTCGGCGAGCAATTGCCGCAGCTCGGGGTCGTCGTCCACCACGAGTACTCGGTCCGACTGGCTCATGGGCGGCAGTCTAGTCCCGCCGCACGGCCGGGTCTGCCCCGCGATACAAACCGATGCAACCCGATACACGCTGATACGTGCCTGTCGTCAGGCCGTTGCGTGTCGAGCGCAGCATTTGAGTCGAGGAAAAGCGCGACTGCTCACGACGGGGATCACGATGAGATTGCTCCACACGCCGACGCTGCTGCTGCTCCTGGTGCTGGTGGCACCGATCGCGGCGCTGGCCGAGGATCCGCCCGCGCAGGCCAACCCGCCGAGCGGGACCGATCAGGCCGCAGCCCCGCAGCCGGCGGAAGAGGACCTGCCTTACGGGGCCGGCTACGAGGCGCGCCATCGCCGAGGGCAGGGCGGGGAGCAGGCCGCGCGTGAGCGCGATCGGACCGAGTCGCGAGCTTCGCCAACGGATGCACGGCCGGCCCGCGACACCACCGATCGGTCGCAGGCAGCCCGGGAGTCGCGCCGCGAGGCACGCGGTCACTGGGGGCGGCATGGACCGGTCCGACGCTGAGGCGTCCCCGGTGTCGGAGTCGGCTAATTCGTCCGCAAGGAGAGAGACATGAGAACCATCAAGCTGTTTGCTGCCGCACTGGTCATCGCCAGTGTCGCCCTGAGCCCCGGTGCCGCATTCGCCGGCAAGAAGGCGCAGGCGGGCGCCAACCGTCCGGCCACGGCCGCCCACGGCCGCCACGGCCCTGACGGAGTTGTCGGACTACGGAGATCGGCACGCTGCTGTGGATGCGCGAGGAGGAGAAACTCGCTCGCGACGTCTACATCACCATGAATGAAAAGTGGAACGCGAAGATCTTCGCCAGGATTGCCGCCTCGGAGCAGAAGCACTTCGATGCGATCGGCAAGAAGCTGGTGCTGTATGGCATCCCCGATCCGGCCCTGGCCGGGATCGGCGACTTCTCCGTTCTTGCAGCTGCAGACGATGTACGACGACCCTGGTGACCCAGGGCGAATGTGTCGTACGTGGAAGCGCTCAAGGTGGGCGTCACGATCGAGGAGGAGGACATCGAGGACCTCGAGGCGGCCATCGCGCAGACCGACGCCGTGCCGCTCGAGATCACCTACGTGCACCTGCTGAATGGCTCCGAGAACCACCTGAGCCGCTTCATCAAGTTGCTGGAACGTGAAGGCGTCGTCTACGAGCAGTAGGCCGCGCGATCGGTGAATGATTTCAGATGTGATGTCGCTCGGGAGGGTGTCCGTGATCTGCATGACCGGCACCCTCCTTTTTCTTTCGGCGGCGCCACGCACGGCCGCTGCCGACACCCCGACCTTTCCACGATTGTGGCTCCCCGCCTTCGGGCTTAGGATGAGGCTGGCGGAGGTTATGGGCCTGCCCGAGGCGCGCTCCGCCGGGAGTAACGGTCATGACAGAACATGTGTCGACTGCAGCCCTCAGGGCCGACCTCGCCGCCGTGATGCGCGATGCCGAAGCCCTCATGAAGGCATCCGCCGATACGGGCGGCGAGAAGGTCAACGAAGCACGGATCAAGATCCGTGAGTCCCTGGAGAGCGCCAAGCGCCGGCTGCTCGAGGCCGAGCGTTCGGCTGTCCGCCACGGCGAAGAAGCCGTGGCCGCCACCGAGCAGTACGTGAAGCGCAACCCGTGGCAGTCGGTGGGTGTTGCCGCTGGCGTGGGGCTCGTGATCGGCGTGCTGCTGGCGCGCCGCTGACCGACGTATGTCCGGGGAAGACCTGTCGCAGGGTCCGGCGACGAACCTGCTGCGCTCGCTGGTCCGGCTGGGC
>CAVSUM010000011.1:297500-448474 GCA_963731105.1 uncultured Gammaproteobacteria bacterium | reverse complement strand
TGGGCTGCGTGGTGAACGGCCCGGGCGAAAGCAAGCACGCCAACATCGGCATCAGCCTGCCGGGCACCGGCGAGCGCCCGGTGGCGCCCGTGTACATCGACGGCGAGAAGGGCCCGACCCTCAAGGGCGAACGGATCGCCGAGGAATTCCAGCAACTCGTCGAGCAGTACGTGGCCCGCACCTACCGCGCAGGTTCGCAGCCGTGAGCGCGCTGCGTGACCGCCGCTGCGTGGCCCTGCCCCCGGGCACCCCGCCGCTCACCCCGGCCCGTGTCGGCGAACTGCACGCGCAACTGTCGCCCGAGTGGCAGGTCGATCCGGCGGGCGGGACGCTCAGCCGCGACTTCCGTTTCGCGGACTACCACCGCACCATGGCCTTCGTGAACGCCGTCGCCTGGATCGCCCACGTCGAGGACCACCACCCGGACCTCGAGGTGGGCTACGGTCACTGCCGGGTGACCTTCAGCACGCACTCCGTCGGCGGCCTGTCGGACAACGATTTCATCTGCGCCGCGAAAGTCGACGCCTTGTGAGCCGCATGCACGACTAGACGACCGACCACCAAGGTCGGCAGGGGGAGACTGCCATGACCGGGGACACGAGCCCGCCCGACGAGGCGCTGCCGTTCGTAGCGCCGTGCCGCAGCGTCGCACCGACTGCACCGTTCGGCTGGCTGCGCAAGGGCTGGCGCGACATGTGGTCCGCGCCGCGCCAAAGCCTCACCTACGGCACGATCGTCGTGCTGCTGAGTCTCGCGCTCGCGTTCGTCGCGGTCGAGTTCGGCGGCTACTTCGAGCTGCTGTCGCTGGTCTCGGGGTTCATCCTGATCGCGCCGATCCTCGCCGTGGGCACCTACGCCATCAGTCGCCAGCTGGAGCGCGGCAAGGTCCCGTCGTTGCGCCGCTGCATGCGCGAGGAGCAGCGTGCGTTCGGCAACCTGATGGTGTTCGCGCTGATGCTGATGGTCGTGTTCCTGGTCTGGGCGCGCGCCGGCTCGGCGATCCACGTGTTTTTCCCGATCAACGAACAGCCGGGCTGGCGCGACTACCTCGCCTTCTTCGGCATCGGCAGCGCCGTCGGCTCGATCTTCGCGCTGGTCGTGTTTGCCGCGGCCGCCTTCTCGTTGCCGATGCTGATGGACCGCAAGGCGGACAGCGTGACCGCGGTCGTGACCAGCATCAATGCGGTGCTGCGCAACCGCCTCGCGATGGCCGTGTGGGCCGCCTGCATCGTGGTGGCCGTGGCGCCCGGCTTCGCGCTGCTGTTCATGGGCCGCGACCGCGGCGCGCAACTCGCCTGGATCATGGTCGCGCTCGGCATCACGCTGCCGCTCATCGGCCACGCCACGTGGCACGCCTATCGGGAAACCGTGGACGCCAGCGCGTGGCCGGAGCAGCCGGACTGCTGAGGGGAAGCGGATAGCGGATAGCGGATAGCGGATAGCAGTGGTTGCGGAAGCAGCGCGGCAATGCGGACGCAGTGCCACGGCAGCACGAAATTGCCGCCTTACTATCCGCTATCCGCTATCCGCTATCCGCTAGCCTTGCGGCGACAGCAGCAAGGCGTCCAGCTCCGTATCCACCTCGTGCATCAGGTCGACGGGCTGGCGCGAGAAGCGCAGCGCGGCGGCGTAGCCGCGCCGGTCGCCGCCGTGGTCGATCAGCCACTGCGCGTGCTCGCACAGCAGCGCGAGCTGCAGCCCGCGGGCCAGCGTGAGCGCGAGCCGGCGCGCGCCTGCCTGCATGACTTCACGGTCCTGGCCGGACTCGAGCCAGAGTGCCGCCCGCTCGATGGCGCCGATCGCCTGCTTGCCGGCAGCCTGCAGGCGCGGCTCGCCGAGGCCGCGCACGCAGGCCGACGCGCGGCCCATCAGCGCGGCCAGCCCGGCGTGCAGGTCGCTGCGCAGCAGCGCGTCGAGCGACAGCACGTTGGTCGTGCCTTCCCAGATCGGCAGCACCTGCGCATCGCGCAGCAGCTGCGGCAGGCCGGTGTCCTCGACGTAACCCGCGCCGCCGAAGCTCTCGATCACTTCGCTCACCACGGCCACCGCCTGCTTGCCGGTGACCAGCTTGGTGAGCGGCGTCACCAGCCTGAGCAGCGCGCGCTGCTGGTCGTCGATCTGGCCGCGCTCGGCGCGTCCGACCAGCTCGACCAGCAGGAAGGTCATCAGGAACGCGCCCCAGGTCTCGGCCTCGAGCGCGGCGAGGGTGTCGGCGTGCAGTGGCTGCCGCGCGAGCGGCTGGCCGAACGCTTCGCGGCGCGCGGCGTACGAGCGGGCGAGCGCGAGGCCGCGGCGCATGAACGCAATGGCACAGACGCTGTTCCAGGTGCGCGTCACGACCAGCATCGGCTCGATCGCCCGCGTGCCGTGCATCGGCTCGCCGACCAGCTCGGCACGCGTACCCTCGAGCATCAGCTCCGCGGTCGGCACCTTGCGCGTGCCGAGCTTGTCCTTGAGGCGATCGACGCGCAGGCCGTTGAGGCGCCCCGCGGCGTCACGCACCTCGACGAAGAACATGGCGAGGCCCTTGCCGCCGGGCGGGTTGCCCTCGGGACGCGCGAGCGTCAGCGCCATCTGCGAGCTGACCGCCGACGTGAACCACTTGCGGCCGTACAGCCGCCATGCGCCATCCTGCAGGACGGCGCGCGTCTGTGAGCGGCCGACGTCCGAGCCGCCCGTGGTCTCCGTCATCCATTGGCCGCTGGTCCAGAACGCGGCCGGATCGCGCGCGGTCAGATGCGGCAGCGCGCGCTCGATCAGCGCCGCGTTGCCCGATTCGAGCAGCGTGCGTGCCGCGCCGTCGGTCATCGCGAGCGGGCAGGTATAGACGTCGGACGACGGGTGGAACAGGTAGACCTTGGCGAATTGCGCGATGCGGGCGTACCGGCCCAGTGCTTCCTCATACGCGGTGGCGACCAGGCCGTGGCGCACGGTGAGGCGCTCCGCCTCCCGCCACAGCGGCGACACCTCGATCGTGTCCGTACGGTTGCCCCACGCATCCCACTGCAGCAGGCGCGGTTCGTTGAGCCGGTCCGCGAGTTGCAGCTGATACAGCTCGCCGCCGGTGATGGCGCCGAGTTCGTCGAACTCGGGCTCCAGCGACCGCAGCACCTCAGGCGGCAGTGTGCGACGCAGCCAGCCCGACAGCAGCGGGTCGTCGCGATACTGGTTGCCGAGCTCCGGTGCGGCCTGCGTGAACAGGGACTGTTGCCAGTTCGGGTCGTTCATGTGGGTCATCCGGGCCGAGTGACGAGGGCCGGCAGGTCGCCGGCGAGGCCGAGTGCGCGCTGCACCAGCGCCCGCCGGGCGAACGGCTGGTTGGCGACGAGGGCCATTCCGAGGCGGCGCGCGCCGGCCACGGCGACGCTTTTCTGGGCGAACACGCGGTTGATGGTGTCGGTGAGGCCGAGCATCAGCGCGTTCTCGCTGCGCCGCCAGCGCTCGTAGCGGCGCAGGTTGCGCAGCGCGAACGGGTCGCCGCCGTCCGCCACCGCGGCGCCGAGCACCTCGGCGAGCGTGGCGCAGTCGAGGAAGCCGAGGTTCACGCCCTGCCCCGCCAGTGGATGGATCGTGTGCGCGGCATCACCGACCAGCGCGAGCCGTGGCCGCACGTACTCGCGCGAATGCCACAGCGCGAGCGGCAGGCCCGCCCGGCCGCTGTCGAGCTCGACGGCACCGAGCACGCGATCGCTCGCCGCTGCCACACGGCGGGAAAACTCACTGGCCTCGAGCGCTTGCAGCGATTCCGCCTCCGCCGGGGTGGTGGTCCACACCAGCGACACCCGCCCGTCGCGCAGCGGCAGCAACGCCAGCGGCCCGTCCGGCAGGAAGCGCTGGAAGGCCGTCTCGCGATGCGGCCGCTCCGTGCGCAGGTGCGCCACGACCGCGACCTGGCCATAGGACCAGCCGGCGCGACCGATGCCGCACAGCTCCCGGGCACGCGAATTTCCGCCGTCGGCCCCGACCACGAGCGCGCAGCTGTAGCGACGACCGTCGGACAGCGTCACGCGCGCGGCGTCCTCGTCGAACTCCAGCGCCTCGAGCCCGGCGCGCAACTGCGTCACGTCCCGCACCTGCGGCGACTCGTGCAGCGCCCACTGCACGCGCAGGTTCTCGGCGATGTAGCCGAGATTGGGCTCACCGGCCTCGGCTGCGGAGAAGCGCAGCGTATCGCGACCGTCGAGCCGGCCGGCCGCATCCCACACGACCATGTCGGAGTACGGGCCGACATGTGCCTCGAGTGCCGGCCACGCGCCGGCCTCGCGCAGGATGCGCTCGGAGGCTCGCGACAGCGCCGAGACCCGCAGATCCAGGTGCTGCTCGTCGGGCGCGCGCGGCACCATCGGCTCGACCACGGCGATGCGCCAGCCGGCGAGATGCTCCTGGCGCACGAGCAGCGCAGCGAGGCACGCGCCGACCATGCCGCCACCGATGACGATCACGTCGAAGTCGAGGCGCCGCGTGGCCATGCTCAGACTTCCCGCAGCAGCGGCACGCCGCGCGCAAGCCGCGGAACGCGCCCGGCCGCGCCGACACTCAGTCGAGCCATGGCGCTCTTCGCGGGCGGAAACGCGTCGAACGCCAGCAACCCGGCACTGCGCAGGCCGCGCGCGAGGCCGAGCGGCGAGCCGAACAGGCGCACCAGCCCGTCGGTGAACGCGACGATGCGTCGCTGGTCCTCGTTGCGCCATGCGCCGTACGCGGCCAGGGTTGCCGGCGCCCCGGGATCACGTTCCCCCGCGGCGCGCGCATCCGCGATCACCTCGGCGAGCGTGACGGCATCCCGCAGGCCGAGGTTGAATCCCTGGCCCGCAATCGGGTGCAGCGCCTGTGCCGCATTGCCGACCACCGCGAGGCGCTCGCCGACGTGGCTGGCCGCGCGCGCCAGGCCCAGTTCATAGGACTGGCGCACCCCGACCTCGAGCAGTCGGCCGAGGCGGAAGCCGAAGGCACGCTGCAACTCGGCGAGGAACTCTGCGTCCGGCAGCGCGAGCAGGCGTGCGGCGTCCTCGGGCGGTCGCACCCAGACGATGCCACAGCGCCCGCCGGCGAGCGGCAGCACCGCGATCGGCCCGTCCGGCGTGAATCGCTCGTACGCGACATGGTCGTGGAAGCGTTGCGTGGTGATCGTGGCGATGATCGCCGTCTGCCCGTACGCCCAGTGGTCGGCCGCGATGCCAGCCTGCTCGCGGACCAGAGACCGAGCCCCGTCCGCAGCGACCACCAGCCGCGCGCCGATCTCGCGTTCGATGCCGCCCTGCTCGAAGCGCAGCGAGCGCACCTCGCCGGCCGGCTCGCTGCCGGTGACCCGCGCCGGTGCGAATACCTCGACGCCCGCGCACGTCCGCAAACCTTCCCACAGCCCGGCGCCGATCACTCGGTTCGGCAGCACGTAGCCCAGCGCCTCGAGCCCCTGCTCCGCCGCGTCGATGCGCGCGACGCCGAAGCGCCCCTGCTCCGAGACGTGGATGCGACGGATCGGCGTCGCCTCGCGCTCCATGTGGCCCCAGACGCCCAGGCTGCGGAACACCCGCACCGTGCCGTTGGCGAGTGCCGTGGTTCGTTCGTCGAAGCTCGGGTGTCCGCCAGTGCCGGGCGCCACGCCCTCGACCAGTGCAATGCGCAGCCCGAGTGGCGCAAGTGCCAGCGCCAGCGACGCACCCACCAGGCCACCGCCCGCGATGGCGAGGTCGAAGGCGGTCGTGGCACCGTGCTCGCTCATGGTCGCTTCACGCGCCCATCAGTCGCTCGATTTCGGCCGGCGTGCGCGGCAGGCCGTCAGTCAGGATCTCGCAGCCATCGGCCGTGACTGCCACGTCGTCCTCGATGCGCACGCCGATGTTCCACCAGCGGCGCGGCACGCCCGGCGTGCCCGCAGGGATGTAGATGCCGGGCTCCACCGTCATGCACATGCCCGGCTCGAGCACGCGCCACTCCTCGCCGACCTTGTAGTCGCCGACGTCGTGCACGTCCATGCCGAGCCAGTGGCCCGTGCGATGCATGTAGAACTTCCTGTAGGCCCCGTCCTTGATCAGTGCCGGCAGCCGGCCCTTGAGCAGGCCGATGCGCACGAGTCCCTGCGTGATGGCACGCACCGCCGCGTCGTGCGGATCGTTCCAGTGGTTGCCGGGACGGATGCAGGCGAACGCCGCCTCCTGGGCCTCGAGCACCACTTCGTAGACCGCGCGCTGCTCCGGCGTGAAGCGGCCGTTCACCGGGAAGGTGCGGGTGATGTCCGACGCGTAGTACCGGTATTCGCAACCGGCATCGATCAGCAGCAGGTCGCCGTCGCGCAGCTCGGCATCGTTGGCGTGGTAATGCAAAGTGCAGGCGTTGGGGCCGCCGCCGACGATCGGGTGGTAGGAGATGTCGGCCTGGTGGCGATGGAACTCGTGCAGCAGCTCGGCCATCACCTCGTACTCGTGCATGCCGGGCCGCGTGGTGCGCATGGCGCGCACGTGCGCACCGACCGCGATCTGCGCCGAACGCCGCATCACCGCGAGCTCGGCGCGGCTCTTGTACAGGCGCATGTCGTGCAGCAGGTGGTCGAGCGCCACGAATTCCTGCGGCGTGTGCACGCCCTGCTTGGCCTGGCCGCGCAGTGTGTTGACCCAGCCGATCACCTGCTGGTCGAACTCCGGGTGCACGCCCATCGTGTAGTACACGCGGCTGCACTGCTCCATCAGCCCGGGCAGGATGTCGTCGATGTCGCCGATCGGGAACGCGTCATCGGCGCCGTGCTCGGCCGTGGCGCCGTCCGGCCCGGAGCGCTTGCCGTCCCAGGCCTCGCGGGCCGGGTCACGGTCGCGCACGAACAGGATGTACTCGGCCTGCGCGCGGCCGGGCACCAGCACCGCGATCGCCTCGGGCTCGTCGAACCCGGTGAGGTAGTGGAAGTCGCTGTCCGGGCGGAAGTGGTAATGCACGTCGCCGTTGCGCTGCTTCTCGGTGGCGGTGGGCAGGATGGCGATGCCGCCCTTGCCGATCATGCGCATCAGCTGGCGGCGGCGACGGGCGAACTCGTCTTTGCGAACGGCCATGGTCGGTTCAGTGTCCTGAGCGGGATGCGGGCTGGCTCGCCCGCAGGGCGGCGAGTTCCTCGTAGACGATCTGCACGCCGGCACGCACGAACTCGACCAGTTCCACGTAGGCGTCCTCCTCGACCTCGGGCGACTCGGAACCCACGGCACCGGCGTGGCTGACCTGCGCGAGGTCGGCGAGCACTTCACCGACGGACTCCGACAGCGCTGCCTGCGACGCCGTGCCCGCACTGCCGAAGCCGTACAGGAAGCCCTGGCACCACGCAGCGAGCGCGGCGACGCGGCTGGCGAGGTCCGTCTTCGTCGCCGGGCAGCAGTGGTTCGAACTCCATGCCCGGCCGGGCGAGCACGCCCGCCGTCTCGGCGAACAACGGTGCGAACGGGCCGTCGGCGGCAGCCGCCGCAGCGTCGGCGTCCGGCAGGATTTCGTCGAGCCAGTCGGCGAGCGAGTAGTCTGGACGCAGGCAGAGCGCGCCGCACAGGCAGCCGTGCGCCTCGGCCGGGTGCACGGCGGACGTGCCGGTGTCGAGGGCCCGCTCGACGTCGGCGAAAGCCACGGTCGGATGCATCGCACATATCGTAGCATCGCGCGTCGGCGCGTCGCCGCTTCAATTGATTCCCCGCAGGGCGAGCTCTATAGTTCCGCGCATGACCGAACCCAGCGCACGCACCGCGGTCGACGCCGAGTTGAAGCGCCTCGAGCGCCGCATCGACGAACTCGTCGCCACCGTCGGCCAGCTCAAGGAAGAGAACCGAGCGCTGCGGCAGCGCCAGGACACGCTGATGACGGAACGCGCCAGCCTGCTGCAGAAGAACGAGCAGGTGCGGGCGCGGGTCGAAGCGATGATCGGCCGCCTCAAGGCGATGGAGCACGGCTCGTGAGCGAAGACCGCGTGGCGCGCGTGAGCGTGCGGCTGCTGGACCGCGAGTACCAGGTGGCCTGCCCGCCGGAGGAACGCTCCGACCTGCTAGACTCCGCCGAGTACCTCGACGCGAAGATGCGCGAGGTGCGCGACTCGGGCAAGGTGGTCGGGGTCGACCGCATCGCGGTCATCTCGGCGCTCAACCTCGCCAACGAGCTGATCAAGCTGCGCCGCAACGGCTCGAGCGTCGACGCCGAGCTCGGCGCCAAGCTGCAGCGGTTGCGGGAGCGAGTGGAATCGGCCCTCGAGAAGGGCCAGCAACTGGAACTTTAGGGGGCGCGGGCTCGACCGCGCTCCCGACGATTTGGCGCCGCCTGCGGTGTTCGACACGGTCCGGGTTACCTCTCGACCTTAAGTTCAACACCCTGGGGAGCTGGTCTGTCGGCACCATTGTGCAAGTCCGCCTCGAGCGGGAAGCCTTAGGTGCTGCGGCCTTCCCCGACTATTGCTCCATGTCGAGAGCAATGGTTCGTGACGGCACATGCGGGTGGCGCCATCCCCTTTCCCTCCCCGGCGGGCTGACCGCATGGCGCAACCCACTGCCGACGTCCGCGCCGCACGCCACCGCCTGCGGGCCGAGCGCCGCACGCTCGACGCCCCGACCCGGGCCCGTGCCGAGGCGGACATCTGCGCCGCGCTCGAGCGACTCGGCCTGTTCCGTCGCGGCGCCCACGTCGCGCTCTACGTCCCCATGCCGGGCGAGGTCGACGTCAGGCCCTGCCTCGAGCTCGCGTGGCGCCGCGGCGCGCGAGCGTACGTGCCGCGAATCGCCAGTCGCCGCAAGCGCCGCATGTTGTTCACACCGTGGACCGCGGACGGCGCGCGCCGCACCAACGCGTTCGGCATCGTCGAGCCTGGCAGCGCGGCCGGTGCCCGCGCCGTGGTCACCCTCGACGTCGTGGTGCTGCCGCTGGTGGGCTTCGACCGGCGCGGCAACCGGCTCGGCATGGGCGCCGGCTACTACGACCGCGCGCTGCGGCGTCGCCTCGACACGACGCGCCACTGGCGTCGCCCCCGGCTGGTCGGCGTCGCGTTCGCCTGCCAGGAACTCCCGGCCATTCCCGTCTCGCCCTGGGACGTGCCGCTCGACCTCGTGGTCACCGAGCACGGCGTGATCGTGCCCGCGCGTGACTCGCAACGGAGGACACCGCCGTGAAGTACTGGCTGTTCAAGACCGAGCCCGCGACGTTCGGCGTCGACGACCTCGCCCGCGCCAGAGACGCCACCACCGCCTGGGACGGGGTGCGCAACTACCAGGTACGCAACATGCTGCGCGACGAGATGCGGATCGGCGACCAGGGCTTCCTCTACCACTCGAGCTGCGACGTGCCGGGCATCTACGGCGTGGTGCGCGTGGTGCGCGCGGGCTATCCCGAACGGGCCGCGCTCGACCGCAAGCACGCGTACTTCGACCCGCAGAGCGATCCGGCGAACCCGCGCTGGTACAGCGTCGACGTGCGACTCGAGCGACGGATCGAGCCGCCGATCACGCTCGAAACCTTGCGCAAACATGCGCACGGAGCGCTCGCGGAGCTGCTGATCCTGCGTCGCGGCAACCGATTGTCGGTGACGCCGTTGACGCGTGACGAGTGGCGCTTCATCACCTCGCTCGCGTGAGCAGATGCCGTGAATCACAGCGCGAGCGCATCGTCGCGCGTGTTCACTGCGACCGTGGCGGAGCACATCACCGAGAAGCACGCAAGAAGAATTCGTGACGTACCTCTTGCAATGTGGTTTTGATTTCTGTAAATACTGCGCCCGGACTAACCCGACATGGAGATATGCAAATGGCTGCTAAGAAAAAGGCTGTGAAGAAGGCGAAGGCGAAGGCGAAGCCCAAGAAGGCCGCCAAGAAGAAGTAAGCTTCACGCTTAGTCTTCAAGACTGTGCCCGCGCAAGCGGGCACAGTCGTATCTGGGGGTCGCAAGTCCGCATGAACCAGGACCAGTTGAAGCAGCGCGCGGCCGAGGCTGCCCTCGACTACCTCGCCGACGGCGCCGTGGTCGGCGTCGGCACCGGCTCCACCGTCAACTATTTCATCGATGCGCTGGCCGCGGTCCGGCAGCGCGTCGCCGCGGCGGTGTCGAGCTCCGAAGCCAGCACGCGCCGGCTCGCCGCGCACGGCATCCCGGTGCTCGACCTGAACGAGACCGCTGACCTCGGCCTGTACGTCGACGGCGCCGACGAGGCGACCCGCGCCCTGCACCTGATCAAGGGCGGTGGTGGCGCGCTCACCCGCGAGAAAATCGTGGCGGCCGCCGCGCGCCGCTTCGTCTGCATCGTCGACGAGAAGAAGCTGGTCGAGCGGCTCGGGCGCTTCCCGCTGCCCGTCGAGGTGATCCCGATGGCGCGGCGCTACGTCGCCGGCCAGCTCGCGCGCCTCGGCGGCGAGCCCGTCTGGCGGGAGGGCCTCGTGACCGACAACGGCAACCACATCCTCGACGTGCGCGGCCTCGACATCCACGATCCCGTCGCGCTCGAGGGCGAGATCAACCAGCTCGCCGGCGTCGTGACGGTCGGGCTGTTCGCCCGCCGCCCCGCGGATGTACTACTGGTCGGGACGGCCTCGGGCGTCGTAACGTTGGCGCGTGACGCCTGACCCGGCCCTCGTCCGCGAACTTCGCGCCGCGCTCCGACCCGACGCCGTGCTGGTGTCGGCCGAGGCCTGCACCCCGTTCGAGTGCGACGCACTCAACACGCAGCGGCTCCGACCCGACATCGTGGTCCTGCCGCAGACCGAGGCCGAGGTGGTCGCGGTGCTGCGCGCCTGCCGGCGCCACGGCACGCCGGTCGTCGCGCGCGGTGCCGGCACCGGATTGTCCGGAGGCGCGCTGCCGGTCGCGGGTGGCGTGCTGCTGGTGCTGGCGCGCCTCAACCGCATCCTCGAGGTCGACGCCGCGCGGCGGCTGGCGCGCGTCGAGCCGGGCGTCACCAACCTCGAGATCTCGCAGGCCGCGGCGCCGCACGGCCTCTACTACGCGCCCGATCCGTCCTCGCAGGTCGCCTGCACCATCGGCGGCAACGTCGCGGAGAACTCCGGCGGCGTGCACTGCCTGAAGCACGGGCTCACGGTTCACAACCTGCTCGAGGTTCGCGTCGCAACCATCGACGGCGACGTGCTGGCACTCGGCTCCGTCGCGGGTGAAGCGCCGGGGCTGCCGCTGCTCGCGCTGCTGACCGGCTCCGAGGGCATGCTGGGCGTGGTACTCGAGGCGACCGTGCGCCTGAAGCCGCTGCCGGAGCGCGTCGAACTGTTGATGGCGTCGTTCGCCGACCTGCGCCGCTGCGCCGACGCGGTCGGGAAGATCATCGCCGCCGGCATCGTGCCGGCCGGGCTCGAGATGATGGACGCACCGGCCATTCGCGCCGCCGAGGCGTTCGTGCGCTGCGGCTACCCCACCGACGCCGCGGCGCTGCTGCTCTGCGAGCTCGACGGGCTGCAGCACGACGTGGAGCGTGACCTGCAGGTGGTCACCGCGCTGCTGCGCGACTGCGGCGCCACCACGTTGCGGGTCGCGGCCGATCAGGCCGAACGGCTGCGCATGTGGTCGGGCCGCAAGTCGGCATTCCCGGCGGTCGGTCGCCTCGCGCCCGACTACTTCTGCATGGACGGCACCATTCCACGGCGGCACCTGGCCGACGTGCTCGAGCGCATCGGCGTGATGTCGCAGGCTGCCGGCCTGGCCGTGGCGAACGTGTTCCATGCCGGCGACGGCAACCTGCATCCGCTGATCCTGTTCGACGCCGGCGAGCCGGGCGCCATCGAGCGTGCGGAACGGCTCGGCGCGGAGATCCTCGAGTTGTGCGTCGCCGTGGGCGGCACGGTCACCGGCGAGCACGGCGTCGGCGTCGAGAAGCTCGGCCCGATGTGCACCCAGTTCGGCGCGGACGAACTCGAGGCCTTCCATGGCGTGAAGCGCGCCTTCGATCCGGACGGACTGCTGAATCCAGGCAAGGCCGTGCCGACGCTCGCCCGTTGTGCGGACTACGGTGCGATGCGCGTGCACGGCGGCAAGCTGCCGTTCGCCCACCTGCCCCGCTTCTGAATCGCGATGGACCACGACGCCACGCCGGAACTGGTTGCGCAGGTACGCGCGGCGACGGCGGCCGGCACGCCGCTGCGCATCGCGGGCGGCGACAGCAAGCGTTTCTACGGCCGGCCCGTGGCGGGCGAGCTGCTGTCGATGCGCAGCCACGCCGGCATCCTCCGCCACGACCCCGCCGAGCTGGTACTGACCGCGCGCGGCGGCACGCCGCTCGCCGCCGTCGAGGCGCAGCTCGCGGGCAGCGGACAGCGGCTGCCGTTCGAGCCGCCGCATTTCGGCGCGCAGGCGACGCTCGGCGGCACGGTCGCGGCGGGACTGGCCGGCCCGGCACGCATGTGGGCGGGCCCGTTGCGCGACTTCGTGCTCGGCGCCCGGGTGCTGACCGGCGACGGCCGCGTGCTGCGCTTCGGCGGCGAGGTGATGAAGAACGTCGCCGGCTACGACGTCGCGCGGCTGATGGCCGGCTCGCTCGGCATCCTCGGCGTGCTGCTCGACGTGTCGCTCAAGGTGCTGCCGCAGCCGGCTGGCGAGCGCACGCTGGCGTTCGAGATGCACGAGTCGTCCGCTCTGGCGCGGCTCGCCGACCTGGCACGCGGCGCCCTGCCGATGACGGCCAGTGCCTGGTGCGACGGCCAGCTGTTCCTGCGCTTCGAGGGTTCGGAGGCGACGCTCGACGTCGTCGCGCAGCGCCTGGGAGGCGAGGTGCTGGCGGATGCACCGGCCTTCTGGACCAGCCTGCGCGAGCAGACGCATCCGTTCTTCGGCGGATCCGGATCGCTCTGGCGCTGCAACCTGCCGCCCCTTGCACCACCGCTCGCCCTCGGTGACACGCCCCTGATCGAGTGGAACGGCCAGCAGCGCTGGTATCGCTGCAGCGCCGGCACGACCGCCTTCGCAGCCGCCGCCGCGCTCCGGCGGACACGCCACACGGTTTCGCGGCGACGCGACCGACAGCGAAGTCTTCGCGCCACTGCCCGGCCCGCTGCTGCAGCTGCACCGCGCGCTCAAGCGCGAGTTCGATCCCGCCGGCATCCTCAACCCCGGCCGGATGTACGCGGACCTGTAGCGCCATGTTTTCCCGACCGGCCGCGGGACTCGAGGACACGCCGCGCGGACGCGCCGCGCAGGCGCTGCTGCGCAACTGCGTGCACTGCGGGTTCTGCCTGCCCGCGTGTCCCACCTACCGGGTGACGGGCAACGAGCTCGACAGCCCGCGCGGGCGCATCTACCTCATCAAGCAACTGGTCGAGGGCGCGCCGGCGACGGCGACCACGCGCGAGCACCTCGACCGCTGCCTGACCTGCCGCGCCTGCGAGCGGGCCTGCCCGTCCGGCGTGGAGTACGGGCGGCTGATCGATCTCGGGCGGGAACTGGTCGAAGAACGCGTGCCGCGCACGCTGCCGCAGCGCGCACTGCGGCGATCGTTCGTCGAGTTCCTGTCACGGCCGCGCCTGTTCGCGACGGTGCTGCGGGTCGGCCAGGCGATGCGTGGGCTGGCTGCCCGCGACGGTGCAGGCGCGCATACCGCCGCGACCGTCGCCGGCTGCCGCCGGCACGGCGTCGCGCCACGCGCGTCGCGTCGTGCTGCTCGACGGCTGCGTACAGCCCGGGCTCGCCCCCGGGATCAACGCCGCTGCAGCGCGAGTGCTCGATCGCATCGGCATCGGCGTCGAGCGCGTCGCGGGCGAGCAGTGCTGCGGCGCACTCGGTCATCACCTCGGACACACCGGGCGCGCGCTCGAGCAGGCACGACGCAACGTCGACGCGTGCTGCGCGGCTCTCGATGCCGGAGCGGAGGCCATCGTCAGTTCGGCGAGCGCCTGCGGCCTGATGGTGAAGGACTACGGCCGGCTGCTCGCCGAGGATGCCGCGTACGCGGATCGAGCGCGGCGTGTGAGCGGGGCGACGCGCGACCTTGCGGAGATCATCGATCCGGCCGACCTGTCGCGCGCGGGGCTGGCGCCAGGCACCGGTTTGCGCGTGGCGTGGCAGGCGCCCTGCACGCTGCAGCACGGACAGCAGCTCGGCGGGCGGGTCGAGGCACTGCTGCAGGCCGCCGGCTTCGGCCTCGAGCCGACGCGCGAAGCAACTCTGTGCTGTGGCTCCGCCGGGACCTATTCGATCCTGCAGCCGGACCTGTCCGACGAGCTGCGCCGGCGCAAGGTCGCGGCACTGACCGTCGGCTCACCGCAGGCCATCGCGACCGCGAACATCGGCTGCCTCGAGCACCTGCGCGGCGCGAGCCCGGTGCCGGTGCGGCACTGGATCGAGCTGGTGGCCGACGCACTGGAACGGCGGCCCGCGGCGTGAAGCTGCGTCCCGCGATCGCGGCGGATTTCGATGCGATCCTCGCGCTCAACGAGGAGTCGGTCGCGGTGCTCAGCCCGTTGTCCGCGCGAGCGACTCGCACGGCTCGAGGGCGTGGCGGCGTGCGCCGCGTGGTCGAGGACGACGCCCAGTCGTGGCATTCCTGCTCGCCTTCCGTGAGGGCGCCGCGTACGACAGCCCGAACTACCGGTGGTTTGCGCTAGTCGCTACGAGCGGTTCCTGTACGTGGATCGCGTGGTGGTCGCGAGCGCCGCCCGTGGCCGCGGCGCCGGCGCCCTGCTGTATCGCGACGTGTTCGAGTTTGCGGCGACGCACTCGGTGGACCTCGTGACCTGCGAGTACGATGTGGAGCCACCGAACCCGGCGTCGGAGCGATTCCATGCGCGCTTCGGCTTCCGCGAAGTCGGGCGGCAACGACTCGACGGCGGCAAACTGGTGTCGCTGCAGGCGGCGCAAGCGACGGGCCGCGTCTCCGCCTGAAGGAACCCCATGAGCACCGATGGACGGACCTACCTCGAACCCTCCGGCGCAGCCGCCAGCGCGTTCTTTTCGCGGCCACCGCCCGGCAGTGTCGTGATGCTCAACCTGCTGCGGTTCCGCGAGGTCGCGGACTACTCCGCCAGCCCGGAGCTTGCGCCGGCAACACCGATCAGCGGTGAGTCGGCCTACCGCAAGTACATGGCGCACACGCTGCCCCATCTCGAGAAGTCGGGCGGCGCGCTGCTGTTCTACGGTCGTGGCGGCCATTTCCTGATCGGGCCCGCCGACGGAGCGCTGGGATGCGGCGATGCTGGTGCGCCAGCGGGACGTCGCCGCATTTCTCGCGTTCGCGTCCAACGCGGAGTATCTGGCGGGGACTGGGCACCGTACGGCTGCGCTGGAGGATTCGCGCTTGCTGCCGCTGAGCGAAGAAGCGATTTGAGGATGCGATCGCGTCTGCGCGACGCGCTTTTGCACGCTGCGCGTGCGTGGCTGGGGGACTAGGATTGCGCGCCCTCTCGACTGCGCGCCCCGTTGGGGCCGTTGCGGATGCGCACGCTATGCGCGCCTGCGCGCGCAGCTCGCGAATCCGCAACGTCACACATCGCGACCGCGATGTGTTCGAACCTAGGACTCCTAGGTTCGCGTCCTAGTCCCCGAGCCACAAAACGAAAGAGGCCCGCCGATTGGCGGGCCTCGTGTTTTGTGGCTGGGGGACTAGGATTCGAACCTAGGTTGACGGAGTCAGAGTCCGTAGTCCTACCGCTAGACGATCCCCCAAAATCAGGGTTAGCGCTTCGAGAACTGCGTGCCGCGACGCGCCTTGCGGAAGCCGACCTTCTTGCGCTCGACCTCGCGCGCATCGCGCGTGACGAAACCGGCGACGCGCAGCGCCTTGCGCAGCGACTCGTCGTAATCCATCAGCGCCCGGGTGAGGCCGTGGCGGATGGCGCCGGCCTGGCCGGTGATGCCGCCGCCGGCGACGTTCACTTCGACGTCGAAGCGGTCGCTCATCTGCACCAGCTCGAGCGGCTGGCGCACGATCATGCGCGCCGTCTCGCGACCGAAGAAGTCCTCGATCGTCCGGTCGTTGATGCGGATCTTGCCGGTGCCGGGGCGCAGGTGCACGCGGGCCGTGGAGGACTTGCGGCGGCCGGTACCGTAATTCGTGTTGGCGGGCATCGAATGCAACCTTACAGGTCGAGCGGCTTGGGCTGCTGCGCGGTGTGCGGGTGCTTGCCACCCTCGAACACGTGCAGCTTCTTGAACATGGCGCGGCCGAGCGGGTTCTTGGGCAGCATGCCCTTCACCGCCGACTCGATGGCGCGCTCCGGGTGCTCGGCCAGCATCTTCTCGAGCGTCTTGCTCTTGATGCCGCCGATGGCGCCGGTGTGCCAGTAGTAGACCTTGTCCTTGAGCTTGTCGCCCGTGACGCGGATCTTCTCGGCATTCAGCACGATGATGTGGTCGCCGGTGTCCACGTGCGGGGTGTACTCGGGCTTGTGCTTGCCGCGCAGGCGCATGGCGAGCTGCGTGGCGAGGCGGCCGAGCGTCTTGCCCGTCGCGTCAACCACGTACCAGTCGCGCCGCACCTGCTCGGAGCGTGCAAAAAAGGTGGTCATCGGAGGCTCCTCAGGAACCTGTCAGTGCTGCAAAGAGCCGCGAATCTTACTGTACCGGGGGGGTGGTTGCCAACCCCTGCCCGGGCTGTGGAGGGGACGGTCTCTTGAGTGTCCCCGCCCGGGGACACTCAAGAGACCGTCCCCTCCGGAACCCAGCTATACAATATATGGAGTCATGCCCACCCAACCCACCCGCCTCGGCCTGCTCGATCGCCTGATCCAGGAATTCGACCGGGGCCTCCGGACCGTCGCGGCCGCCAACGTGGCCGCCCGGCCAAACCCCGCCGGCAGCAGCCCCGAAACCGTCGCCGACCCCGCCGCGCGCCGCCACGCCGCCGGGCTGATGCGGGTGAATCACGCCGGGGAGATCGCGGCCCAGGCGCTCTACCACGGCCAGGCCCTGACCGCCCGCAACGAGCAGGTCCGCCGGTCGCTGCTCGAAGCCGCCCGCGACGAGACCGACCACCTCGCCTGGTGCGAGCAGCGGGTCCGCGAACTCGACAGCCGTACCAGCCTGCTCGCGCCGGTGTGGTACGCGGGCTCGTTCGCGATCGGCGCGCTCACGGGACTGGCCGGCGACCGCACCAGCCTCGGCTTCGTCGCCGAGACCGAGCGCCAGGTGATCGAGCACCTCGAGTCGCACCTGCACGATAACGGCCTGCCGGAGGACGATGAACGCTCGCGCCGCATCGTCGCGCAGATGCAGGCGGACGAAGCGAAGCACGGCTCCGACGCGAAGGCCGCCGGCGGGCGCGACCTGCCGCGGCCGGTGCGCGAACTGATGCGCCGCACCGCGAAGCTGATGACGAGCACCGCCTATCGCGTGTAAGTGCTTGCGGCGGCAGCGGTTCTACTATTAAATCGCCGCTGCTTTTACATAAATCACAAGGGACAGGGAGCATGGAGACAGGTGGCCGACCGTTGAGCGACATCCCGGCGATCAACCGGTTCCTGAGCTATTGCCGCATCCGCACCGTGCCGTCGAAGACGGTGCTGATCCATGCGGGCGACGTGCCCGACGTCCTCTACTACGTCATCAAGGGCTCGGTCGAGGTGCTGATCGAGGACGAGGAAGGCAACGAGATGGTGCTGGCCTACCTGAACAAGGGCCAGTTCTTCGGCGAGATGGGCCTGTTCAACGAGCAGCCCGCGCGCAGTGCCTGGGTGCGCACCCGCACGCAGTGCGAGCTCGCGGAAATGACCTACCCGCGCTTCCGCCAGATCGCCGCCGAGAGCCCCACGCTGCTGTTCGAGCTTGCCACCCAGCTCGCCAGCCGTCTCGACCGCACCAACCGCAAGCTCGGCGACCTCGCGTTCGTCGACGTCACTGGCCGCGTCGCGCACGCGATCATGGACCTGTGCAACGAGCCGGACGCGATGACCCACCCCGAGGGCACGCAGATCAAGGTGAGCCGCCAGGAGCTGTCGCGCCTCGTCGGCTGCTCGCGCGAAATGGCGGGCCGGGTGCTGAAGGTGCTCGAGGAGCAGGGTCTGCTCACGGCGCGCGGCAAAACCATGGTGGTGTACGGCGTGCGCCCGCGCCTCAAGGGCAAGGCCGCGCAGATGTCCGCCCAGCCGAGCGCGCTGTCGCCGCTCGCTCTGCGCGCGCGCAAGGCCACCACGGCCGATGAAGACGATGAGGACGAAGACGAGTGATCAGGAAGCGGATAGCGGACAGCGGATAGACAGAAGGGCCGGCATTGCCGGCCTTCTTGCTATCCCCTATCCCCTATCCCCTTTCCGCTTTCCTGATCTGCTCGCTCATGGCCGCGATCGTCGCCTTGTAGTCCTTCGACCCGAAGATCGCCGACCCGGCCACGAACGTGTCCGCGCCTGCGGCCGCCACCGCCTGGATGTTGTCCACCTTGATGCCGCCATCCACCTCGAGGCGGATCTCGCGGCCGCTGCGGTCGATCATCTCGCGCACCCGGGTGATCTTGGGCAGCACCGAGGGAATGAACGACTGGCCGCCGAACCCCGGGTTGACCGACATCAGCAGCACCATGTCGATCTTGTCGAGCACGTGGTCGAGCCAGTTCAGCGGGCTGGCCGGGTTCAGCACCAGGCCGGGCCGGCAACCGTGCTCGCGGATCAGGCCGATGGTGCGATCCACGTGCTCGCTCGCCTCAGGATGGAAAGTGATCCACGTGGCGCCGGCCTTGGCGAAGTCCGGCACGATCCGGTCCACCGGCTTGACCATCAGGTGCACGTCGATCGGCGCCGTGATGCCGGCCTTGCGCAGCGCCTCGCACACCAGCGGGCCGATGGTCAGGTTCGGGACGTAGTGGTTGTCCATGACGTCGAAATGCACGACGTCGGCGCCGGCCTCGAGCACGGTGCGCACCTCCTCGCCGAGGCGCGCGAAGTCGGCGGAGAGTATCGAGGGTGCGATCCAGGGGGACTGCATGGCCCTGCTCCAGCGGGGGAATGGCCCACTGTAGCAGGGTCGCGGGCTACTTCATCCCCCGGTGTTTCCGGATGACTTCGTACGCTTCGAGGATCTGCCGAGTGCGCTCGTGCGCGGCCTCGATCATCGATTGCGGCAGGCCGTTGGCCACCAGCTTGTCCGGGTGGTTCTGGCTCATCAGCCGCCGGTAGGCCAGCGTCACGTCCGCGTCGCTGGCCTCCGGGCGCACGCCCAGCACCTGGCAGGCGTCCGCCAGGCGGTCCGCGGCCGGACGCGCCGCGGCACCCGTCGCGCCCGCCGCGCCGCGCATGCGCAGCATGGCCTCGAGGGCGGCAAATTCGATGGCGGAGATGCCGAGCGTGCTGCACATGCGCGCGAACACGGCACGCGCCGGCGAGGTGATGCCGCCCGCCTGGAGCGCGGCTTCGAGCTGGATCTGCACGAACAGTCGGCGCAAATCCGCCCGGCCTGCCGACGCGTCCCGGAACGCCTCGAGCGTGTCCTCGAGCGCGAAGTCGCGCGACTTGCCCTCGGTGAACAGGCCGATCGCCCGCTGCACGTCAGCGTCGGTCAGCGAGAAACGGCGCATCGCGGCGCGGGCCGCCTCGATCTCCTGCTCGGTGACGCGCCCGTCCGCCTTGGCGACGTGGCCCATCACCTGGAACGTGGCGCGGAAGAACAGCGACTGCAGGTCGCGCGACGGCACGGCACCCGGCCGCGCCGCACGCGACGTGCCGCCGGCCTTGCGGTCGAACTGGTGGCCGATGACGAACCCGACGATCGCCCCGAGCAGGCCGCGCCCGATGATGGCGCCGAGCACCGCCCCGATCAGCTTGCCGTACCAGCCCATCGTTTCCTTGACCGTCGGGGAATACGCCTGCAACACTGCCAGCCCGCGGCGGCGCGCATTCTAACAGCGGGCCGCCAGCCCCTGCCGAATCCCGGGACCCAAGATCATGACCGCACCCAGCACCCCCTCGCCGCCGATGCACGAGTCGCACCTGAAGGGCCTCGAGCGCATTCACCAGGGCAAGGTGCGCGACATCTACGCGGTGGACGACCGGCACATGCTGATCGTCACCACCGACCGGCTGAGCGCGTTCGACGTGGTGCTGCCGGACCCGATCCCGGGCAAGGGCCAGGTGCTGACCAGCATCTCCGGCTTCTGGTTCGGCAAGACGCGGCACATCGTGACGAACCACCTCTCCGACTACCCGCTCGAGCGGGCCGTGCCTGATGCGGACGACCGCGCGCTGGTCGCCGATCGCGCGATGGTCGTGAAGCGGCTCAGGGCCCTGCCCGTCGAGGCGGTGGTGCGCGGCTACCTGATCGGCTCGGGCTGGAAGGACTACCAGGCGACCGGGCGCGTCTGCGGCATCGACCTGCCGCGCGGGCTGCGCATGGCGGACCAGTTGCCGCAGCCGATCTTCACGCCGGCCACCAAGGCCGAGAAGGGCCAGCACGACGAGAACGTCGCGTTCGACGCGATCGCGGCGACCATCGGCGCGCCGCTCGCCGCGCAGGTGCGCGACACGGCGATTGCGCTCTACCGCTACGCGGCCGCACATGCGCTGGCACGCGGCATCATCATCGCCGACACCAAGTTCGAATTCGGCGTCGACGAGTCGGGCGCGCTGGTGCTGATCGACGAGGCGCTCACGCCGGATTCGTCGCGCTTCTGGCCCGTGGACACCTACGCGCCGGGCTCGAGCCCGCCGTCGTTCGACAAGCAGTTCGTGCGCGATTACCTCGAGACGCTCGACTGGAACAAGACCGCTCCCGGTCCGCGGCTGCCGGCGGACGTGATTGCCAAGACGTCCGAGAAGTATCGCGAGGCGCTGCGGCGGTTAACTGCTTAGCTTCGCGTTGGGCGACCTGGCTCCGCCGCAGTAGTCAGCCTTCCGGGGGTGGCCGTGCGGGGACGCCGGGAACCGTCCCTGGGGCTCGGTGCGCGACGTCCATGTCGCGCAACGCCCCGCACAACCACCCCCGGAAGGCTGACTACTGCGGCGGAGTCCATCGCTGTGCGCTTGTGCTGACGCGTGACCGTCGCGCGCGAGAGCTAATCGCCAAAGCATTCGCGAGAGCGAGGCGGGCCGGGGTTGGGGCCTTCGTTCGCGGGGCGTCGCGCCGCACGGACGCGGCGCGCGAGCCGCCATGGACGGCTTCACGGCGTCCCCGCGAACGAAGGCCCCAGCTCCGACCCGCCTCGCACGCACGAAGGAACGCACTGCCGCGCACCCGGCACTTGCCGGTCGCGGCGCCGCGTGCAAGGCTTGAACCCGCTTGTCACAGTCACCCGCCCTGTTCAGCACGCTGCGGCGCCAGTTCGAGCACTGGCTGTTCGATGTCCCCGAGGAGATCGGCGGGCGGGCGCTGCGCTGGGTGACGCTGCCGCTGCGCTACCTGTACGCGCTGCTGCGCGACCTCGGCCGCGGCGAGCTCGGGCTGCGCGCCATGAGCCTCGTCTACTCGACGCTGTTCGCGATCGTGCCGGTGATCGCGGTCGCCTTCGCCGTGCTCAAGTCGTTCGGCTACCACCGCGAGCTCGAGCCGGTGCTGTTCGAGTTCCTGCGGCCGCTCGGGGAGCAGGGCTACACGCTCACCAAGAACATCATGGGCTTCGTCGAGAACGTGCAGGGCACGCTGCTCGGCACGGTGGGCTTCGCGTTCCTGCTGTTCACCGTCATCTCGATGATCCAGAAGATCGAGGCGTCGCTCAATTTCGTCTGGCACGTCGAGCGACCGCGCAGCCTGGCGCGGCGCGTCAGCGAGTACCTGGTGGTGATGCTGATCGGGCCGGCCATCGCGGTCGGCGCGATGGTGCTGCTCGCGCGCGTCGAGGCGAGCGCAGCGCTCACCAGGCTGTCGGGCCTCGCCACCGGCGACGCGGGCACGCTCGGTAACGCGCACGTCACGCCGTACGTGATGGTCGTGGCGCTGTTCGCGTTCGTCTACCTCTACATGCCGAACATCCGCGTGCGCTTCGGCCCGGCGCTGGTCGGTGCGGTGTTCGGCGGCGTGCTCTGGGCCGCGGTCGGCGCGGTGTTCACCCGCATCGTCGTGTACTCCGCGAAGACGGCGGCCATCTATGCCGGCTTCGCGGTGGTGCTGCTGTTCCTGGTCTGGGTGTACGTCAGCTGGCTGATCCTGCTGCTCGGGGCGCAGCTGTCGTTCTACGTGCAGCACCCCGAGCACCTGCGCTGCGGCCACGCCGAGGTGCCGCTCACCGGCGCATTGCGCGAGCGCGTGGCGCTGGCAGTGATGTACCTGGTCGGCGAGCGATTCGTCGCCGGCGGCCCACGCTGGACGATCAACGGCCTCGCGGAGCGCCTCGACGTGCCGGGCACCTCGCTCGACCACATCGTCTCCGCCCTGCAGCAGCACGGCCTGGTGCTCGACGTGGAGGACGACACCGTGGCGCCGGCGCGTGATCTCGGTGCCATCCCGCTCGATGCGATCCTCGACGCCGTCCGCCACGAGACGCCGGACCCGCGCCGCCCGGCGCCACGCCCCGTGCCCGATGCCGACGCGGTGGCGCGAGTGGCCGACGAGGCGCTGCGCTCGAGCCTGGGCGGCCGCACCCTGCGCGACCTCATCACCAGCCGCGGCTGAGGCCTTGCGGCGTCAGGCGCCGGCGACGGTCATCTGCTCGACGAGGATCGACCCGGTGCGGATGCCGCCGCGTGCGTCCACGTCCGCACCCACGTCGACGATGGCGCGGTACATGTCGCGCAGGTTGCCGGCGATCGTGACCTCGTGCACCGGGTAGGCGAGGCGGCCGTTCTCGACCCAGAAGCCGACCGCGCCGCGCGAGTAGTCGCCCGTCACGCCGTTGACGCCCTGCCCCATCAGCTCGGTGACGAGCAGGCCGTGGTCCATCAACGCGAGCATGCCGTCGAAGTCACGGTCGCGACCATGCACGATCAGGTTGTGGTTGCCGCCGGCATTGCCGGTCGTGCGTAACCCGAGCTTGCGTGCGGAATAGGTGCTGAGCACGTAACCGAGCAGCACGCCGCCGGCCACGAGTTCGCGGTCCTGCGTCGCCACTCCCTCGTGGTCGAACGGCGCGCTGGCGAGCGCGCGCGGCAGGTGCGGCCGCTCCGAGAGCGCGAACCAGTCCGGGAACACCTGCTGGCCGGCCGCATCGAGCAGGAACGAGGCGCGGCGGTACTGGCTGCCGCCACGGATCGCGCCGAGGAAGTGGCCCACCAGGCCGCGCGCCACGTCGGGCGAATAGAGCACCGGCACCTTCATCGTGCCGAGCTGCCGCGCACCGAGGCGGCGGACGGCGCGCTCGCCGGCCGTGCGGCCGACCGACACCGCCGCCTCGAGCTCGCGCCAGTCGCGCGTCGTCGAGTACCAGTAGTCGCGCTCCATCTCCTCGCCGTCGGCGCCGACCACCGCGCAGCTCACGCTGTGCACGGTGCCGGGGTAGGCAGCGAGGAAACCGTGCGAGTTGCCGAAAGCGCGCACACCGCGATGGGTACTGACGCCCGCGCCCTCGGAATTGGTGATGCGCGGATCGACCGCGAGCGCCGCCGCCTCGCACTCCAGCGCCAGCTCGCAGGCGCGCTCGGGCGTGACGTCCCACGGGTGCGCAAGGTCGAGGTCCGGGATCTCGCGCGCCAGCGTGTCCGGCTCTGCGATCCCCGCACACGGGTCCTCGGCGGTGAAGCGCGCGATGCTGCAGGCCTTGGCCACCGTCTCGCGCAGCGCGCCGGCGCTCAGGTCGGCGGTGCTGGCCGAGCCCTTGCGCGTGCCGAAATACACGGTGACGGCCATGCCCCGGTCACGCTGGTATTCGATGGTCTCGACCTCGCGCAGCCGCACTGACACCGAGAGTCCCACGTCCATGCTGATCGCCGCCTCCGCCTGCGAGGCACCGAGGGACTTCGCCTCGCCGAGCGCGAGTTCGACGAGGGCGAGCAGGTCGGCACCGTCGGTGGCGACGGCAGTGGCGGCAGGTAGGGTCATCGGCTCACGGATCCGGGGGCTGGTAGCGGGGCATTCTAGCAGCGCACCTCGCGGCGGCAGGGCCGCCGCACGGGCTGCCCGCGGCCCCGTGCTAGCATCGCTGCCCATGGGCCGAAGCGATGACGACGAGTTCGAGGACGAGGGACCGAGCAAGAGCGAGCTCAAACGCCAGAGCCGCGACCTCCAGGACCTCGGTGACGAGCTGGTCGCGCTGCCGCCGGCCGAGCTCGACGCGCTGGCACTGCCCGACGACGTGCGCGACGCGGTGATCGAGGGTCGCCGCATCACGGCCCACGGGGCGCGGGTGCGCCAGCGCCTCTACATCGGCAAGCTGCTGCGACGCATCGACGTGGAACCGGTCCGGGTGGCGCTGGCGACGCCGCGCCGACGCCGACCGCGAGCGCACCAGGCGCGAGCACGGCCTCGAGCTGTGGCGCGAGCGGCTGCTCGCGGACGAACCAGCGGCCTGGACGGAACTCGGCACGCGCGTCGCCCCCGCTGACCTGCAGCAGCTGCGCGCGCTCACGCGCCAGGCGCGGGCCGAGCGCGACGCCACCCGTCCGCCCGCCGCGGCACGCCAGCTGTTCCGGCGCCTGCGCGAGCTGCTGAACGACCCTGAAATGTAGGCTCGCGGCGCCCGATGCTACAATTCGCCGATGCAAGCACTCGTCGGCATCATCATGGGGTCGACCTCCGACTGGGAGACCCTCCGGCACGCGGCCGAGACGCTCGAGAAACTCGGGATCCCGCACGAAGTCCGCGTGGTCTCGGCACATCGCACGCCGGACCTGCTGTTCGAGTACGTCGCCTCGGCCCGTGAGCGCGGCCTGCAGGTGCTGATCGCCGGCGCCGGCGGCGCGGCCCACTTGCCGGGCATGGCCGCGGCGAAGACCTCGTTGCCCGTGCTCGGCGTGCCGGTGCAGTCGAAGGCGCTCAACGGTCTCGACTCGCTGCTGTCGATCGTGCAGATGCCGGCCGGCATCCCGGTCGGCACGCTCGCCATCGGCGTTGCGGGCGCGACCAATGCGGCGCTGCTCGCCGCCGCCATCCTCGGCAACACGCAGCCCGCGATCCGTGCGGCGCTCGAGGCGTTCCGCGCGGCGCAGACCGACAAGGTGCTCGCGCAGCCCGACCCGCGCCACCCGCCGGCATGAAGATCGGCATCATCGGGGCCGGCCAGCTCGGGCAGATGCTGGCGCTGTCGGGTTTCCCGTTCGCGCTGCAGTTCCGCTTCCTCGACTCGAGCCCGCAGGCCCCGGGCGCACAGGTGGCGCCGATCGTGGTCGGCGCCTTCGACGACATCCGTGCGTTGCGCGAACTCGCGGGCCAGGTGGACCTCGTCACCTACGAGTTCGAGAACGTGCCCGTGGCGGCGCTGCAGGAGATGGCGGCAACGCGCCCCTGTTTCCCGCCGGTGGACGCATTGCGGGTCTCGCAGGACCGGATCCTCGAGAAGGAATTGTTCAGCCACCTCGGCATTCCGACCCCGCCCTATCGCGCGGTGGACTCGCGCGCCGACCTCGACGCGGCCGTCGCGGCCCTCGGGCTGCCCTGCGTGCTGAAGACCCGCCGGCTCGGCTACGACGGCCGCGGCCAGCGCGTGCTGAAGAAGCGCGCCGACGTGGACCCGGCCTGGGAGGCGCTCGGCGGGGTCCCGCTGATCCTCGAGGGCTTCGTTGCGTTCGAGCACGAGGTGTCGATCATCGGCGCCCGCAGCACGCGCGGCGAAGTGCGCGCCTACCCGCTCGCGACCAATACCCATCGCGAGGGGATCCTGCGCGTGACCGTGGCCCCGACCCGCAACGCCAGGCTGCAGCGCGCGGCCGAGGGCTACCTGCGGCGGGTCATCGACCATTTCGGCTATGCCGGCGTGCTCACCATCGAGTTCTTCGTCGCGGGCGGCCGCCTCGTGGCCAACGAGATGGCGCCGCGCGTGCACAACTCCGGCCACTGGACCATCGAGGGTGCGGTCACCTCGCAGTTCGAGAATCACCTGCGCGCCATCCTGGGCCTGCCGCTCGGCGACACCAGCCCGGTCGGCCATGCGGCGATGGTGAACTACATCGGCACCCTGCCGGACCGCGACCGCATCCTGGCCCTGCCCGGCGCGCACCATCACGACTACGGCAAGGCAGCGCGGGCCGGCCGCAAGCTCGGCCATTGCACGCTGGTGGCGCCCACGGCTGCCCGGCGCGACGAGGTGCTGCGCCGCCTGCTGCGGCGCGTGCCGCGCTGAGCCCCCTGGCGCCCTGCCTGCCGGGAATGTGACGGACCGCGTTTCTCACCCAGCCCGTGCCTCTCGTATAGTAGGGTCCGGAGCCGCCCATGTACCTCGACCACTTCCAGCTCAGCGAGCTGCCGTTCCGCCTCAGCCCGGACCCGGCATTCCTGTACCTGAGCCAGATCCACTCCCGCGCCAAGGCGTACATGGAGTCGACGATCTGGTTCACCGACGGCTTCGTGGTGATCACCGGCGAGATCGGCTCGGGCAAGACCACCCTGATCGAGACCTTCCTCAAGGAAATCGAGCAGGACGTGGTGGTGGCGCAGCTCAACCAGACGCAGATCTCGCCGCTCGAGTTCCTGCAGACGCTGCTGGCGCAGTTCGGCTTCAGCCCGTTCAAGATGCGCAAGGCGGAACTGCTGGCGACGCTCAACCAGTTCCTGATCGAGCAGTACGCGAACGGCCGCAAGGTGCTGCTGATCATCGACGAGGCGCAGAACCTCAGCAACAAGGTGCTCGAAGAAGTGCGCCTGCTGTCGGGCGTGGAGACCACCAAGGAAAAGGTGCTGCGCATCATCCTCGCCGGCCAGCCGGAGCTGAGCGACAAGCTCGACTCGGCGGACCTCGTGCAGCTCAAGCAGCGCGTGCGCCTGCGCTTCCACCTCACCGCGCTCAGCGAGCCGGACGCCACCGAGTACATCCGCCACCGGCTGCGCGTCGCCGGCGCGGGTGACCGCGAAATCTTCGAACCCGACACGTTCCCGCTGCTGTATCGCTACACCGGCGGCATTCCACGCCTCACCAATACGCTGTGCGACACGGCGCTGCTCGCCGCGTTCGCGCAGGACCGCGTCACGGTCGGCGTCGACGACGTGCGCTCGGCGATTGCCGAGCTGCAATGGGTCGAATACGCCGCCCGTACACACAACCAGCTGCATGCCACCCTCGACGACACCGCGCCGCAGGAGCAGCTGCCGGTCGGCCGGCTGGTGCTGACGCTCAAGGGTGCGACGGTGACGGAGGTCTATCTCGCGCCGGGCCGCTGCGTGATCGGCCGCACGTCGGACAACGACCTGCAGGTCGAGAGCAAGTACGTGAGCCGCCACCATGCGCAGGTAACGACCACCACCGATGGCAGCTGGATCGAGGACCTCAACAGCACCAACGGCATTTTCGTGCGCGACAAGCGGGTGCGCCGCCACCGCTTTGCCGACGGCGATGTGGTCAAGATCGGCCTGCACGAACTGGCGTTCTACAAGGCCGAGCAGAAGGCCACGGCGACCGTCGTGATGGATCCCGACGAGATGGAAGAGGACGAGAGCGTCGACGCCGAGGAGTGAGGTACCGCCTCAGTCGTCGAGCGCGCGGGTGTCGTAATCGCGCTGGCTGGCGCGGTAGTCGCGCCGCCGCATCCACAGCACCAGGCCGAGCGTCAGGCCCGGCGCGCCGAGCGCGAGCAGCAGGCCGCGCGGCCCCTGCGGCACGAACCACGCCGCACCCAGCGATGCCATGCCGGCCGCCATCCAGGCGTAGGGGACGGCTTCATAGACCGGTCGTGGCAGCCACATGTCAGTTCCCCGCACGCTCTCAGGCGGTGCCGCCGACGGTGAGGCCGTCCACGCGCAGCGTCGGCTGGCCCACGCCCACTGGCACGTCCTGGCCTTCCTTGCCGCAGGTGCCGACGCCGTCGTCGAGGCGCAGGTCGTTGCCGACCATCGACACGCGCGTCATCACCTCGGGGCCGTTGCCGATCAGCGTGGCACCCTTCACCGGCGCGCCGAGGCGACCGTTCTCGATCAGGTACGCCTCGCTCGCCGAGAACACGAACTTGCCCGAGGTGATGTCCACCTGCCCGCCGCCGAAGTTGCGGCAGTAGAGGCCCTTCGGCACCGAGGCGATGATTTCCTCCGGCGCGTGCGGGCCGCCGAGCATGTAGGTGTTGGTCATGCGCGGCAGCGTGAGGTGGGCGAACGACTCGCGCCGGCCGTTGCCGGTCGGCGCCACGCCCATCAGCCGCGCGTTCAGCTTGTCCTGCAGGTAGCAGCGCAGCACCCCGTCCTCGATCAGGGTGGTGCACTGCGTCGGCGTGCCCTCGTCGTCGACGTTGAGCGAGCCGCGGCGCGAGGCGAGCGTGCCGTCGTCGACGATGGTCACGCCCGGGGCGGCGACCCGCTGGCCGAGGCGGCCGCTGAAGGCCGACGTGCCCTTGCGGTTGAAATCGCCCTCGAGCCCGTGGCCCACCGCCTCGTGCAGCAGCACGCCGGGCCAGCCGGCACCGAGCACCACCGTCATCGTGCCGGCGGGCGCCGGCACCGACTCGAGGTTGACCTGCGCGGTACGCACTGCCTCGCGCACCAGGTCGCGCCAGCGTTCGCTCGCGAGGAACTCGGTGTACGCGAAGCGGCCGCCGCCACCCGCATAGCCCTGCTCGCGCCGTCCCTGCTGCTCGATGATCACCGACACGTTGAGCCGCACCAGCGGCCGCACGTCCGCGGCGAGCGTGCCGTCGCTCGCGAGCACCAGGATCGTGTCGTGCGACGCGGACAGGCTCGCCATGACCTGGGTGATGCGCGGGTCGAGCGCGCGCGCCTCGCGATCGATGTCGCCGAGCAGCCGCACCTTGGCGTCGTCGCCCAGCGACTCGAGCGGGTCGAGCGGCGGATACAGGCAGCGGCCGCGCTGCGCGCGCCAGGCCTGCAGCCCGCCGGTGCTGCCGGAACGGGCGATCGCGCGCGCCGCATGCGCCGCCTCGAGCAGCGCCGGCAGCACGATCTCGTCCGAGTACGCGAAGCCTGCCTTCTCGCCGGCGAGCGCGCGCACGCCGACGCCGTGGTCGATGCTGTGCGCACCGTCCTTGACGATGCCGTCCTCGAGCGCCCACGACTCCTCGCGGATCAGCTGGAAGTAGGCGTCGGAGTAGTCGACCGCGTGGCCCATGACGTCGCCGAGCACGTTCGCGACGCGATCCTCGTCGAGTCCGGCGGGCAGCAGCAGGCCGGCGCGCGCCGTGGCGAGCGGGTCGGACGCCGCGTCCGCGGCCGTCGCCGGGGCCTGAGGCGTGAACAGGGCGGGCGGGATCTGGATCTGCATGGACTCAGGTGGGCAGGCGCCGGTGCTGGATGGAGGGGAAATTCTGCCTGACCTCGCGCTGCCGTACGAGGTCGATGTCCGCGACCACGACCCCGCTGCCACGCGGCAACCGCGCCAGCACCCTGCCCCAGCAGTCGACGATCATCGAGTCGCCATGGGTCTCGCGCCCGTTCTCGTGGAAGCCGGACTGCGCCGGCGCGACCACGTGGCACAGGTTCTCGATCGCGCGCGCCCGCAGCAGCGTCTCCCAGTGCGCCCGGCCGGTGGGCGCGGTGAACGCCGACGGCAGGCAGAACCACTCGGCGCCGTCGTCGAGCAGGCGCCGGAACAACTCGGGAAAGCGCAGGTCGTAGCAGACCGCGAGGCCGAGGCGGCCCGCCGGCGTGTCGACGCAGACGGTCGCCTGCCCGGGGCGCACCGAGGCCGACTCCTGGTAGCGCTCGTCCTTGCCCGGGATGGCGACGTCGAACAGGTGGATCTTGTCGTAGCGCGCCACTCGTCGCCCGTCCGCGTCGTACACCAGGCAGGCGGCCGCGACGCGCGGCTCGTCGGCGACGCGCAACGGCAGCGTGCCGGCGACGATCCACAGCCCGAGCTGCCGCGCGAGGCCGGCCAGCGCGTCCTGGATCGGCCCACGGCCTTCGTCCTCGGCCACGGCGAGCTTGTCGCCCTCCGCGGCCCCCATGAACGCGAAATTCTCCGGCAGCGCCGCGATGCGTGCGCCGCCCTCGCGCGCGCGCCGCAGCAACGCTTCGGCGACGACGAGGTTGCGGCCGAGGTCGGCCGACGTCGTCATCTGGATGGCCGCCACCTGCGTCACTGCTTGCCCTCCTCTGGCGCCACTTCGCCGGCAGCGAGGTTGCTGCTGGCGGCGGCCGAAATGCGCTCCACCGTGGGATTGGCCCACGAGCCGGTCACGCGATAATAGACGCGCGCCAGCCCCTGCAGCTGGCCCTTGAACAGCTGCGAGATCAGCAGTGCACCCGCCGCGCCGACCGGGCCCACCGGCGAGCGCGCCGGCGACCGTGATCGGGCCGCTCGGGTTGCCGCTCACGACCACGGTCTGATCGTAGTCCTGCGCGGCGAGGCCGGTGCGACCGACCAGACCGACGTCGACGGCCGCTCCCTTGAGCAGCACGTTCTGCGTGTAAGCGTTGCCGGCCCGCACCTCGAAGTCGCCGCGCACGGTGTCGAAGGCAAGGCCTTCGTCGGTCACGTCGCGGAAGTCGAGCGCGAGGCGTCGCGGCAGCGCGGTGACGCTGGTCAGGCCGAGGATGCGGCCCGCACCGGGCTTCACGCCGCGCAGCTGGCCGCGATCGAGCTCGAGGCGCAGCGAGCCGTCCATGCGCGCGATCGAGTCCGCGTCCGGGCCGCCGGTCCACGTCAGGTTCGCGCTCACGTGGGCCCGCTCGGCATCCACGACATCGCGATAGTCGAGCGCACGCGACGCGGCCGCGAGGTCGGTGCTCTTGAACTCGAGCGCAAGGCGCGTGCGCGAACCCGCGCCTTCCGCCAGCCAGGTGCCGGTGCCGCCGAGCGTGAAGTCCTTCGCTTCCGTGGCCAGGCTGGCAAGGCGCAGGCCCTGCGGCACGCGGTCGACCGTGGCGACCAGCCGGCCGAAATGCCGGCCCTGCCAGGTGAAATCCTCGGCGCGGGCCGCGATGGCTGGCAGGTCGCGAGGATCGGTCGGCGACGCAGGTCCCGCGCCCGGCACGGGTGGCGCCGACTGCAGCACCAGCCGGCGCATGTCCAGGCTGAGCGGGCGCCCGGCGGTGAAATCGGCCGGGATCACCACGGTACCGTCCGCCATCGGCCCGCTCGCCACGACGCGAAACGCGTCGGCGGCGGGCTCGAGTCGCGCAGTGACGTCGAGGAACTCGAAGCCGAGCACGCGCGCGCGGTCGAGGTGCACGTCCACCGGGCCGAGCCAGTCCGACAGTCGCTGCTCGCCGGGCTTCGCCGGGCGCAGTGCCAGCCATTCGGCGAGATCGAACTCGGGCCAGTCGCCATCGACGTGCAGGCCCGGTTGCGCGGGCATCGCCACCGGCTGCGCGTCGAAGCGTGCCGCGCCGCGCTCGAGATCCCAGCGCCGGTTCCCGCGCTCGACGAACTGCAGCGCTGCGCGCGCCGCCCCGGATTCGATGCGTACGTCGGTGCGGCCGCGGCTCGGCACCTCGAGCACGACCCGCGTGGCACGCGGATCGGCCGCCGGTTTCGCGAACGGCCGCGGCGCATCGACCTGCAGGCCGCGCAGGTCCGTCGCGACCTCGACGCGGGTCGACCACTGCTCGCCATCGCCGCGCCGCTCGACCTTGCCGTCGAGCCGCCAGTCCGCCGTGCCCGCCATGCGGATCGAATCGGGCAGGCCGATGAACGGCGGCAGGCGCGGTCCGGCGGCTCGGCCGCTGCCGTTGAACAGCACCGATGCGGTGACCCCTCGCCCCACGGGTCCCGGCTGCAGCGCGACCTCGAACGGGCCGTCGAGGATCGTGCCGCGCAACGCCTTGGCGCGAAACTCCCGGTTGTGGATCTCGAGTTCCCCGGTGACGCCGGTCGCCGGCACGCGCAGCACCGGCCAGCCGACGGTCACCGAGCGCAACCGCGTGCGCACCAGGTAGTCACGGGCCTGCAGGTCCTGCGTCGGCAATTTCAGGCGCAGCGAGAAGTCGGCGGGACCGCGGCCCGACAGTTGCATGAACTGCTCGCCGATCTGCGGGCCGAGCGGGCTGTCCTGCAGCACCCGCAGTGCGCTGGCGACGTCGCCCGATCCCTCGCCGTAGATGTCGAGCGTGGCCGCCTTGTAGTCGTCGAGGGCGAAGTCGACGCGGCGCAGCCGCAGGCCGCCGATGTCCCCGGCTGTCGACCGCCGCGGCAATCGACGCATTGTGGAATTCCACCGTGCCCATGGCACCCGTCAGCGGCGCGAAGCCGTCGAGGAATGACAGCGTCACGTCCCGCACATTGGCACGTGCCTTGAACTCGCCCTCGCCGGCACGGAACGGGAATTTGCGCACCGGGCCGTGATAGATCAACACACCGTCGCTGGCGGTGCCCTGGCGGAACGCCGCCTCGAGCCAGGCGAGTGAGCGCGGCTGCATGCGACCGACCGGCAACACGCCGCGGACCAGCGCGACGTCGAGGCGCTCGACGCCCACCTCGGCGTCGAGAACCGGCGAACGACCACGCAGCGGCAGGCGCAACGTCGCCGACGCCGAGGCCACCGCCTGCGGATGCACGAGCTGCACGTTCTGCGAGGACAGCACCCAGTCGCTGCCGTCGCGATGCCAGTCCACGTCGGCCGTGGCGCGGGTGGCGACGATCGGCGCACGGAACAGTCGCGGCCACTCGAACGACGGCGCGGCGGCGCGCAGCGCGATCCGGCCGCGCTGCTCGGTCCCGGAAACCCGCGCGGTGATCCCCGCAATGCCGGGCCAGCGCCCGACCGGCCGCACCGCGAGGTCGGCGACATCGACCGACACGGCGAACTCCGGCGCCGCACCCGCGCGCTGGCGCACTACGTCGGCCCGCAGTTCGCGCACGACGCCCGACGGATCGAGGCCAGCCCATGGATCGAGCGCCGGCGGCGCCAGCGCCAGCAGCAGCGGCCACGCATCGCCGATCGACAACGCGGCGGCATAGATGCCCAGTTCGAACGCGCTCTGCGGGTGGCCGCGCAACCGGGCACCGAGCGATGCGACCTGCCCGGTGCGTTGCGCGTCGCGGCGCAACTCGAGGTCGGTGGCGCGGAACACCCACCAGTCCCCGTCCTGGCGCAGGCGCAGGCGGCCGCCGATGGCGGCGTAGCGGACCTCGCGCGGCAACTCTGCGGCGGGTCGCTGGACGAAGGACGTCTCCGCAGCCGGCATGCTGAGCGGCGATGCGCCCGGCGGGCGCGAGGGCGCTGCGACCACCACGGTCTGGATCGGGGCAACGGCGCGTGCCGGCACCGCGAGCACGACGTCCGCGAGCTGCAGGTCGAGGCGCAGGTTCTGCAGGCGACCGCGATCGAACGCAACGCTGGCAGTCACCGGTCCTTCACCCGACAACGCGCGAATCCTGCTGCCGGGCAGCACGTCGGCCAGGCCTGCCAGTCGCAATCGCTCGAAGCGCAGATCGAGCTGGCCCTGCATCGCCTCCGCCTGGTCGAGGGAGCCGCGCAGGCGACCCTCGAACTCGATGCCGGTGCCGAGGCCCGCCGGCAGGCGCGCCGCCCCGGTGACGTCGACGTCGTCGTGTGCGCGCCGCAGCGACAGCCGCACCTGCTGCAGCTGCCACGGGCCGCGTCCGGTCTTGAGGTCGCGGTACACGATGGTCGCGTCCTCCACCTCGACCCGTCCGCCGGGCAGCCGGTCGAAATCGAATGGCGGCCGGTCGGCGGGCCGCTCGTGCTGCCCGAGCAGCCGGATGCGGCCGTCCGCGAGTCGCACCACCGTGATCGAGGGCCCGACCACGCGCACGCGCCCGGCGACCAGCTCGCCGGTGCGGAAGAAATTCCACAAGTCGAGCGAGACGGCGCCCTCGCGCGTTTCGAACAGCGCCTGGCCGGCGTCACGGTCGAGGACGCGCAGGTCGCGCAGCACCACCTCGGGCCCCCACCAGCGCAGGCGGGCGTCGACGCCCTGGAACTCGAGCCGGTAGTCCGTCTGCTGCTCGACCCAGGCCTGGATGCGCGCGGCGTTCTCCGGTACGCGTGCAATCGCCAGGCGCAGCGCACCGAGCAGCAGCGCGGCGAGGATCAGGATGCCGGCGAGAGTACCGGCCAGGAGGCGCCAGAGCCGGGCGGAGTAGCCGCGCCCGGGCGAGCCGTTCACATCAGCACCACGTCGTACTGGTCGGGCTCGTACAGTGACTCGGTCTGCAGGCGGATCGGCTTGCCGACCAGCACCTCGAGCTCGCCGAGCGCCGCCGATTCCTCGTCGAGCAGCCGTTCGATCACGTCCTGGTGCGCGAGCACCAGCAGCTGCTGCAGGTCGAACTGCGCTGCCTGGCGCAGGATCTCGCGGAAGATCTCGTAGCAGACCGTCTCGGGCGTCTTGAGGAAACCGCGGCCTTCGCAGGCCGGGCACGGCATGCACAGCTGGTGCGCCAGGCTTTCGCGCGTGCGCTTGCGCGTCATCTCGACCAGGCCGAGCTGCGACACGGTCGAGACGTGGGTCTTGGCGTGGTCCTTCGCGAGTGCCTTCTCGAGCGCCTGCAGCACCTGCCGGCGGTGCTCCTCCTCCTCCATGTCGATGAAGTCGATGATGATGATGCCGCCCAGGTTCCTGAGCCGCAGCTGGCGCGCGATCGCCACGGCGGCCTCGAGGTTGGTGCGGTAGATCGTCTCCTCGAGGTTGCGGTGCCCGACGTAGGCGCCCGTGTTCACGTCGATGGTGGTGAGTGCCTCGGTCTGGTCGATGATCAGGTAGCCGCCCGACTTGAGCGCCACCTTGCGCTCCAGCGAGCGCTGGATCTCCTCCTCGACGCCGTGCAGGTCGAAGATCGGCCGGCCGCCGGTGTAGCGCTCGACGCGCGCCTCGATTCCCGGCATGAACGTGGCGGCGAATTCGCGCATCTGCTCGCAGGTGCGCTCGTTGTCGACCAGCACGCGGTCGACGCCCTCGCCCACCAGGTCGCGCATCAGTCGCAGCGGCAGCGGCTGGTCCTCGTGCACCAGCGTGCCCTGCGCGGCGCCGCGGGCGCGCTCGGTGAGCACGCCCCACAGCTTGCGCAGGAACAGCATGTCGGCGCGCAGCGCGTCGCCCGTGGCACCCTCGGCGGCGGTGCGCACGATGTAACCGCCACCGTTGCCCGGCGGCGCGAACGACTGCAGCGCCTCGCGCAGCCGCTGGCGCTCGGCCTCGTTCTCGATCCGCGCCGAGACGCCGACGCCGTGGCCGAACGGCATGTACACCAGGTAACGGGACGGGATGGTGATGAAGGTGGTGAGCCGCGCGCCCTTGGTGCCGAGCGGGTCCTTCAGCACCTGCACCAGGATGTCGGCGCCCTCGCCCACCAGCTCGCGGATGCTGTCGGTGCGCAACGCATCGACGGCGCCCTCGGCGTCGGCCGGCTGCACGATGTCGGAAACGTGCAGGAACGCGGTTCGCTCGAGCCCGATGTCGATGAATGCCGCCTGCATTCCCGGCAGCACCCGCGACACGCGGCCCTTGTACAGGTTGCCCGCGAGTCCGCGACGGCTCGCGCGTTCGACGAACAGTTCCTGCAGGATGCCGTTCTCGAGCAGCGCGGCCCGCGTCTCGCGCGGGCTGACGTTGACGACCATCTCGGTGCTCAAGTGCCTGGCTCCTCGACCGTCAGACCGAGCAGCGGCGCGAGCAGTTCCCAGGTCTCGTACAGCGGCAGTCCCATGATCCCCGAGTAACTGCCGGCGATGTGGCGGATGAAGGCCGCCGCGCGGCCCTGCACGGCGTAGCCACCCGCCTTGTCGGCGGGCTCGCCGGTGCGCCAGTACCAGTCGATCTCGGCCGGGGTGAGCTCCCGCAGGCTGACGCTGCTGCTGCTGACCCGCGCGGCGGCGCCACCATCGTGCAGCACGGCGACCGCCGTATGCACTTCATGGGTGCGACCGGAGAGCCGCCCAAGCATCACGCGCGCCTCCGCGAGGTCCGCCGGCTTGCCGAAGATCTCGCCCTCGAGCGCCACCGTGGTGTCGGCGGCCAGTACCGGGCGGCGTTCCTCCGCAGCGAGCCGTTGCCACAGTGCCGCGGCCTTCGCCTCGGCGAGCCGCAACACGTACGCCGACGGTGCTTCGCCGGGACGCACCGACTCGTCGACGTCCACCGGGCGGATCTCGTGGTCGATGCCCACCTGGCGCAACAGCTCGCTGCGACGGGGCGACGCAGAAGCGAGCAGGATCGAGCGCTGCGTCATGCAGCGCTCATTCGAGGATGACCTCGGTCTCGACGCTGCGCGCGGCGACCAGCGAGTTGCTGATCAGGCAGACGTGCTCGGCGCGCTGCATCAGTTGCACGGCCTTGGCCTCGTCGGTCCCCGCGGGCGCCCGCAAGGTGGCGCGCACCACGATGTGCGTGAAGCGGGTCTTGCCATCGATGCGATCGAGCTTGCCCTCCACGGAGCACTTGAGCGAGCTCCAGGCGAACTTGTTGGCCCGCGCCACGCCGCGGAAGCTCAACAGGTAGCAGTCTGCCACGGCCGCGACCAGCAACGTCTCGGGGGACCAGCGGTCGCCGGGGCCGTCGAACTCGGCCGGCGGTGCCGTGGCGAGCGCCGGCAGCCCGGCGGCGGTGACCGGCACGTCGCCCTCGGGCTGGGCAGACGCCTCGACGGCATAGAGATGCGGATACGGATGCATGGTCGGCTCCAGTCAGGGTGCCCAATCCGGCATTCAACCGCGGCCCGGGCCGTGCTGTCCATCGCCGACCGCGCAATTCTACGGGCGATGGTAGGGCAGGCCCTTGACCACTGTGACGGCGCGGTACAGCGCCTCAGCCGCAACCACGCGCGCGAGGCCGTGCGGCAGGGTCAGGGCCGACAAGGACCAGCGCAGGCAGGCCTTGCGATCGACCTGCGGCGCCAGGCCGTCGGGACCGCCGATGCAGAAGGCGAGCGGCTCGCCGAGGCGGGCCCGCTCCTCGAGCCAGCGCGCCAGCTGCTCGGTGGACAGGGCCTTGCCGCCGACCTGCAGCGCCACCAGCGCGGCGCGCGGCCCGGCCGCTGCCAGCATGCGCTCGCCCTCGGCCTCGATTGCGCGCTGCACGTCGCCCGCGCCGCGCTTGCCGAGTTCGATCTCCACGACCTCGAGCCGGTAGTCACCACGCAGGCGGCCGGCGTAGTCCGCCACGGCGGCGTCGACCCAGCCCGGCATGCGCGTGCCGGCGGCCACGAGCCGCATCAGCATGAGACGTGCGGGTCCGCGACCTCAGGCCGCGGCGCCGCCCTCCCAGAGCTTCTCGAGCGCATAGAACTCGCGCACGCGCGGCAGCATGACGTGCAGCACGACGTCCTGCAGGTCGAGCAATACCCATTCGCCGTCACGTTCGCCCTCGAGCCCGTACGGCCGGTAGCCCGCCTCCTTGCAGCGCTGCACCACGCGGTCGGCGATCGACTTCACGTGCCGGTCCGACGTGCCGCTGGCGACCACCATGATGTCGGTGATGTCGGTGATGCCGCGCACGTCCAGAGCGCGCACATCGACCGCCTTCAGCTCCGCGAGCGCACCGAGCACGACGTCGCGCAGCGTTGGCCTGCCCTTCGGCGCCGCGTGCTTGCGGGTCGCCGGGACGTTGCTGGCCTTGGCCGCAGTCCCGGCCTTGGCCGCAGTCCTGGACTTGGCTACGGCCTTGGCCTTGACCGTGGTCTTGGTCTTGGCCTTGGATCTGGCCGCGGTCTTGATCGTGGTCTTGGCTCGGGCAGTGTTCGCAGCACGTCGAGTGGCCGGTCGCTTTGCTGTCATGCTCACCTCGTGGGGTCGGATTGGTAACAGGCCGTATCCCGGATGATGGCGCGCACCGCGTCGGGCAGCAGGTAGCGCGGGTCGCGGCCGGCGACGATCAGGTCGCGCAGCTCGGTCGAGGAAATCTCCAGTTGCGTGACCGGCCGCACGTGGATGCGACCGGCCAGATGGTCGTGCAGGTCGGCGACCCGCTGCGTGCCGCGCGTGGCCAGCAGTTCGCCGAGCGGGCCGTCCGCCGGCGCGGACCAGCCGGGGCGATGCGCCACGACGACGTGCGCCAGCTCGAGCACTTCGCGCCACTCGTACCATTGCGGCAGGCCGAGGAACGCGTCCATGCCGACGACCAGGCACAACGGGCGAGCCGGGGCCTCTGCGCGCAGCTCACGCAGCGTGAGCACCATGTAGGACGGTCCGTCACGGCGCACTTCGCGATCGTCGACCGCGAAGCCCGGCTGGTCGGCGGTCGCCGCCCGCACCATCGCCAGCCGATGCAGCGGGTCGCAGGACGGCGTGCCGCGGTGCGGCGGCCGGCCGGCCGGGATGAAACGCATCTCGGCGAGGTCGAGGGCCTGCCGCAACTCGAACGCAGTGCGCAGGTGACCGAAGTGGATCGGGTCGAACGTGCCGCCGAAAATCCCGATCGGCTTCATGCGGCCAGCCGCACGCCGGCGATCCTCGCGACCAGCAATTCGAGCGCCACCCAGGCATCGCCGCGCAGGCTGCCCTTCGCCATCCGATCGACCGCCGCCGCTTCGAGCAGCAGCGCGTCGATGTCGCCTCGCGACAAGCGCGGCAGCGCAGCCTGCAGCGGCTTCTGGCGGTTCGACCAGATCTGCTCGGAGCGGAAGATCGCGTCGAGCGATCGCTCGCGCTCGAGGCGCTGCGCGACGCGCGACAAGCCGCGCAGGTCGTTGAGCAGCGCCCACAGCACCAGCGGCGGCTCGCGCCCCTCGCCACGCAGGCCAGCGAGGACGCGCAGCGCGCGTTCCGGCTGGCCGGAGAACGCGGCGGCCGACAGTTCGAACACGTCGTAGCGCGCGCTGTCGGCGACCAGCTCGGCAACCTGCCCGGCGTCGAGCGTCGCCCCGGGCATCAGCAGCGCGACGCGCTCCACTTCCTGTTGCGCGGCGAGCAGGTTGCCCTCGACCCGGTCCGCGAGCAGCTCGGCGGCCGCCGGCTCGATCCTGACGCCACGGCGACCGAGTCGATCGCGGATCCACGCCGGCAGCGCCGGACGCTCCACCGGCTGCGTCACGACCAGCACGCCGTGTTCCTCGAAGGCCTTCACCCAGGCGGTCTTCAGGGTCTTGTACTCGAGTTCGCCCGACACCAGCAGCACGGTGTCCTCGGGAGGACGCTCGGCGAGGCCCGCCAGCGACTTCTGCGCCTCCGCATCGGGCGTCGGGCCGATCCTCAGCTCGATCAGGCGGCGCGTGGCGAACAGCGACAGGTTGGCGGCGTCCGCGAGCAGCGCGTTCCAGTCGAAGCCGCGCTCGAGGAAGTGCACCTCGCGGTCGGCATACTGCTGGGCGCGCGCCGCGGCGCGAATGGCGTCGCAGGCCTCAGCGATCAGGAGGGGTTCGCTGCCGGTCACGAGGTACACGCTGCGCAGGCCACGGGCGAGGCCTGGCGGCAGGGCGTCCGGGGAGGTCCTCACTGCGCCTGGCGACCTGTGGCGCTGACCCGTGGCCGACGGGGTGCCTGTGCGTGGTTCGGCATGTGCGGCCGATTATGCCGCCTCGGTCGCCGGGCCGGAAGAGGACGGGGGACAGCGGATAGCGGATACGGGCGGAGAGGATCGCGGCTTTCCCAAACTGCCGCCGAACCTCTTACTATCCCCTATCCCCTATCCCCTATCCCCTCTACTCCCCCATGCCCACCAACCGCCGCACCCTCTACCCCGCCATTGAGCCGTACCGCAGCGGATACCTGCGCGTCTCGCCACTGCACGAGATCTACTGGGAGGAATGCGGCAATCCCCGAGGCAAGCCGGCCGTGTTCGTGCACGGCGGCCCGGGCGCGGGCGCGAGCCCGTCGGCGCGTGGCTTCTTCGACCCGAAGCGTTATCGCATCGTGGTGTTCGACCAGCGCGGCTGCGGTCGCAGCCGGCCGCACGCGAGCCTCGTGGACAACACCACCTGGCACCTCGTGGCCGACATGGAGGCGCTGCGCCGGCACCTGGGCCTGGAGCGCTGGCTGGTGTTCGGTGGCTCGTGGGGCTCGACGCTGGCGCTCGCCTACGCGCAGGCGCACCCGCAGCGGGTCAGCGAGCTGGTGCTGCGCGGCATCTTCATGCTGCGCAAGGCCGAGATCGACTGGTTCTACCAGCAGGGCGCGAGCGCCATCTTCCCGGATCGGTGGGAGGAGTACATCGCCGCGATCCCTGCTCGCGAGCGGGGCGACCTCGTGGCGGCTTTCTACCGGCGCCTCACCTCGCCCAACCGCGCCACGCGCGTGCGCGCCGCCCGCGCCTGGTCGGTCTGGGAAGCGGCGACGAGCTTCCTGCACACCAATGACGACAACGTCAGCCATTGGGGCGAGGAGGACTTCGCGGTGGCCGTGGCGCGCATCGAGTGCCACTACTTCGTCAACAAGGGTTTCCTCGCGCGCGAGGACCAGTTGCTGCGCGGCGTGCGACGCATCCGCCACATACCTGCGGTGATCGTGCAGGGCCGCTACGACGTGGTCTGCCCGATGATGACCGCCTGGGACCTGCACCGCGCCTGGCCCGAGGCCGACTTCCGCGTGGTGCCCGACGCCGGCCACTCGGCGCTCGAGCCCGGCAACACGCACGAGCTGGTCAGCGCGACGGACCGCTTTGCGCGGGCGGCGGGACGGGCGGCAGCGACTCGAGGCGGCGCAGCACGAGGTCCGCGAGGTCGCGGGCCATCGCCTCGCGCAGGATCTCTTCCTCGCGGTCCTTCGCGAGCAGCTCGCTCTCGTCGAAGCTGATGTTGCGCGTCAGCTCGAGCCTCTGCGGCGGCACCACCTGCACGCCGCCGCGGTCGATCGCAAACTCCACCTCGTAGAAGATCGCGTATTCCTGCGGCGTGTTGCGCGCCGACACGGACAGCACCCGGCGTCCGCTGCGGTCCCGGGTCACGCGCACCACCGCATCGGCCTCGCCGGCGACTGCGGCCTGGCTCGCGCCGATGCGCTCGAGGCCGCGCCCGAGCTCGACGGCAAAGGACGTGAGGCGGTCACGGGTAGCGACGTGCACGCTGTCGAGACCGGCGGGCAGTTGCGAGGCTCCCTGCAGCCGGAAGCCGCATCCGGCCGCCAGTACCGCGACGGCCAGCAGCAGGCAGAGCGTGGCGAAACGCGGCATCTGCGCTACACCACGACGTTGGCGAGCTTGCCGGGCACGTAGACGAACTTGCGCACCGGTCTGCCTTCCATGAAGCGCTGCACGTTCGCATCGGCCAGCGCCGCCTCGCGCACGGTGGCCTCGTCGGCGCCGACCGGCACGGTGACGCGTCCGCGCAGCTTGCCGTTGACCTGCACCACGACCTCGACCGCGGCGCGTTCGAGCGCGCGCGCATCGGGTTCCGGCCAGCGCTCGTCGACCACTGCGCCGGCGTGGCCGAGCTCGCGCCACAGCGCGTGGCACGCGTGGGGCACGACCGGCGACAGCACCAGCACCGCGATCTCGAGCGCCTCCTGCACGACGGCGCGGCCCTGCGGCGAGCGGTCGTCGCAACGCGCCACTGCGTTCATCAGCTCCATGACCGCCGCGATCGCGGTGTTGAAGGTGCGGCGGCGGCCGATGTCGGTCGTCACTTTCACCAGCGTCTCGTGCGCCTGCCGGCGCAGCCCGCGCTGCGCGTCGTCGAGCGCGGCCACGTCGAGGGCCGGTGCGGCGCCGAGACCCACGTGCTGGTGCACGGCCTTCCACAGGCGCTTCATGAAGCGGAACGCGCCTTCCACGCCCTCGTCGGACCACTCGAGCGTCTGCTCGGGCGGCGCCGCGAACATCATGAACAGGCGGGCGGTGTCCGCGCCGTAACGCGCGACCAGCTGGTCGGGGTCGACGCCGTTGCCCTTGGACTTCGACATCGTGCCGATGCCGCCGCTCTCGACGGGCTCGCCGTCGGCGCGCAGCACCGCGCCGATACGCGCGCCCTTCTCGTCCACCTGCACGTCCACGTCGGCGGGGTTGTAGTAGACGATGCGGCCGGACGCCGGCTTGCGGTAGAAGATCTCGTTCAGGACCATGCCCTGCGTCAGCAGGTTGCTGAACGGCTCGTCGAGCGTCGTGAGGCCGAGGTCGCGCATCACGCGCGTCCAGAAGCGCGAATAGAGCAGGTGCAGGATCGCGTGCTCGATCCCGCCGATGTACTGGTCCACGGGCAGCCAGTACGCAGCGCGATCATCGACCATCGCCCGGTCGTTGCCGGCGCTGGCGAAGCGGAAGTAATACCAGGACGAGTCGACGAAGGTGTCCATGGTGTCCGTCTCGCGACGGGCCGCTCCGCCGCACTTCGGGCAGCTGCACTTCAGGAATGCTTCGCTCCTCGCGAGCGGGTTGCCGCTGCCGTCGGGCACGAGGTCCTCGGGCAGCACCACCGGCAGCTCCTCGTCCGGCACCGGCTGCACGCCACAGGTCGCGCAGTGGATCAGCGGGATCGGGCAGCCCCAGAAGCGCTGGCGGGAGATGCCCCAGTCGCGCAGGCGCCAGTTCAAGCGACGCTTGCCGGTGCCCTGCGCCTCGAAGAACCTGGCATAGGCGTCGAAGGCTTCCTCGAACTCGAGGCCGTCGAAGCGCCCCGAGTTGATCAGGCGGCCGTGCTCGGTGAACGCGCCCGCCTCGATGTCGGGCAGGCTGCCGTCGAGCGGCTGCACCACGGGGTGGATGCGCAGCCCGTAGCGGCGCGCGAACTCCCAGTCGCGCTGGTCGTGCGCGGGCACGGACATGACGGCGCCGGTGCCGTAGCCCATGAGCACGAAGTTCGCGACCCAGATCGGCACCCGCTCGCCGGTGATGGGATGGATGGCGTGGATGCCGAGCGGCATGCCGCGCTTCTCCATGGTCTCGAGCGCCGCCTCGGTGACACCGGTGCGCTGGCACTCGGCGAGAAAGGCCTGCAGGTCGGGATTGCCTTCGGCGGCGCGCTGCGCGAGCGGGTGCTCGGCCGCGACCGCCATGTAGGTCACGCCGCAGAGAGTATCGGGCCTCGTCGTGTAGATGCCGAGCGTGCCGCCGCCTTCGACCTCGAACTCGATCTCGACGCCCTCGGAGCGGCCGATCCAGTTGGCCTGCATGAGCCGGACGCGCTCCGGCCAGCCGGGCAACCGGTCGAGCGCGTCGAGCAGGTCCTGCGCGTAGTCGGTGATGCGCAGGTAGTACATCGGGATCTCGCGCTTCTCGACCAGCGCGCCGGTGCGCCAGCCGCGGCCGTCGATCACCTGCTCGTTCGCGAGCACGGTCTGGTCCACGGGATCCCAGTTGACGACGCCGGTCCTGCGGTAGGCGATGCCCTTCTCGAGCATGCGCAGGAACAGCCACTGGTTCCAGCGGTAGTACTCCGGCGTGCAGGTGGCGACCTCGCGACTCCAGTCGATGCCGAAGCCCAATGACTTCAGCTGCCGCTTCATGTAGGCGATGTTGTCGTAGGTCCATTTCCCCGGCGGCACGCCGTTCGCCATCGCGGCGTTCTCGGCGGGCAGGCCGAACGCGTCCCAGCCCATCGGCTGCAGCACGTTGTGGCCCTGCATGCGCATGTAGCGCGCCAGCACGTCGCCGATGGTGTAGTTGCGCACGTGGCCCATGTGCAGGCGCCCGCTCGGGTACGGGAACATGCACAGGCAGTAATACTTCGGACGGGACGGGTCCTCGGTGACCCGGAACGTGCCGCGAGCCTCCCAGTCGCGCTGGGCCTCGGCCTCGATCGCGGCCGGTTCGTATCTTTCCTGCATGGGCGTGCCGGTGGCCTGTGTGGAACCGTCAAGGATACCCGAGCCGGGCACTGCCGCGGCAGCGGGGCCCGGCGGACGTCAGCCGGCGACCGATCCGGGGCGGGAGACGACGAACCGGGCGACGCCGCTGGCGTCCACCAGGCGCACCAGGATCCCCTCGGCGCACAGGTAGTTGAGATGCGCCACCGCCTCGCCGATCGCGAGCAGCCGGTGGAAGCCGCGCGGCACCAGGCGGAACATGGACGGCAGCAACTCGAAGGCCGTGCGTGGCTCCGCGCAGTGAGTGCGCAGCGCCTCGAGTTGCTGGTGGTGGTGCGCCTCGAGGTCGGCGAGACGCGCATGCAGGCCGCGGAACGGCCGTCCGTGGGAGGGCAGCACCAGCGTCGACGGGGCGCACGCGCGCAGCCGCTCGAGCGAGGCCAGGAAGTCCCGCAGCGGGTCGGCGTCGGGCGTGGACGACAGCACGCTCACGTTCGGCGAGATGGTCGGCAACACCTGGTCACCGCTCACCAGCAGGTTGCGCCCGGCGTCGTGCAGGCACAGGTGCCCGCGACAGTGGCCGCCGGTCTCGATCACCTGCCAGCGTCCGCTGCCCGCCTCGACCACGTCGCCATCGGCCGGGGCGCGCTCGAGCGCCGGCCAGCCGCCGAACCACGTGCGATGGTCGGCGCGCGGCCGTGTCCGCTTTCGCGCACCTCGACGCCATGCCGGTGCAGGAAGGCGCGCACCCGGGCCTCGAGCGCCGCGGGCTCGGTGCGCAGGAACTCGCCGCTCGAGCGATGGGCGTGCTCCGACATCCAGACCGTCGCACCATGGCGCTCCGCAAGCCACGGCGCGAGTCCCATGTGGTCAGGGTGGTCGTGGGTGACGAAGATGCGCCGCAGCGGCCGTCCGTCGAGCGCGTGCTGCTCCAGCTCGAGCCAGGCCTGGCGACAGACGTCCTGGGCCATGCCGGTGTCGACCAGCAGCCAGCCGTCGCCGTCATCCATCAGCCACACGTTGATGTGGTTGAGTTCCATGGGCAACGGGATGCGCAGCCAGCGCACGCCGTCGGCGATCGGTTGCGCGCTGCCGAACGCCGGTGGCTCGAGCGGCAGGAAATCGAGCTTGTGCGGCGCCGGCGGATAGCGCTCGCCCTCGGGCGTCAGCGCGCCGCCGCGCCCGCTCATCGCGCCTCCCCCGCCGGCGCGCGCCGCCGCGGCCACGCCAGGCCGAGCGCGACTGCCAGCAGCGACAGCACCAGGACCGGCCAGTTGCCGAAGCGCATGTACGGCGTCGAGCCCTCGCGCGGCGCCACGGTGCCGGTGAGCACGCCGGGCTCGAACTGCGGCAACGTCCCGAGCAGCGTGCCGTCGTGCGCGATCAGCGCGGTGACGCCGTCATTGGTGGCGCGCAGCATCGGCCGCCCGGTCTCGAGCGAGCGCATGCGGCTGATGTCGAGGTGCTGGTGCGGCGCCGTGGAATCACCGAACCACGCGTCGTTGGTGACGTTCACGAGCAGCGAGGCGCGTCGCGCCAGCGCCAGCTGCTCCGACGCATAGGCGTCCTCGTAGCAGATGGTGGGCGCAAGCGTCTCGCCGCCCGCCTCGAGCGGCGCCTGGTCCGCGGCGCCCGCTGCGAAGTCGGAGTACGGCAGGTTCATCAGGCGCATCCAGTTGCGCACCGCGGCTGGCACGGGGAAGAACTCGCCGAACGGCACCAGCCGGCGCTTGTAGTACCACTGCTCGGTGGCGGCGAACGAGGCCATCGCGTTGTAGAACTCGCCGGTCGCCGGGTCGCGGCGCAGCAGGCCCATGATCACGTCCGAGCCGCGTTCGCGGGCGGTGGCGTGCAGGTCGTCGAGGAACTCGCGCAGGTCGCGCTCCAGCGCCGGCAACGCGGCCTCCGGCCAGACGATGAGGTCGCTGCCGAAGTGCGCGGCCGTCAGCCCTGCATACAGCGCGAGGGTCTTCTCGCGCTGGCCCGGCGCCCACTTCATCGACTGCGGCACCGCGCCCTGCACCAGCGCCACCGTCAACTCGGTGCCGCGCGGTCGGGTCCACTCGACCGGCACGAGCGCCGCGCTGGTGCCAACGACGGCCACGGCAATCACGGCTGCCGCGATGCGGTCCGCACGCCTGCCGAGCACGAGCGTGACCAGCACGCCCGCCAGCAGCGCCACGCCAAGGCTGATGCCGTACACGCCAGCGACCGGTGCGAGGCCGCGCAACGGTGTTGCGAGCTGGCTGTAACCGAGCGCGAGCCAGGGAAAGCCGCTCAGGAACCAGCCGCGGAACCACTCCACCAGCACCCAGCCCGCCGGCAACAGCACCAGCCAGCGCCACGCGCCTTGCGCCGCGCCCCAGCGCGCCACTGCGTAGCCGAGCGCCGCGGTGTAGCTGCCCATGATCGCCGCCAGGCCGACCATCAGCAGCAGCGCGACCCACACCGGCGCCTGGCCGATCAGGTGCACGCTGTGGTAGATCCAGTAGGTGCCCGCGATGAACGTCGCGCCAGTGAACAGGAAGCCGCGCCAGGCGGCTGCGCGTGGCGTGGCGCCATCCCACAACAGGAACAGGATCGCGGGGCACAGCACCGCGAGCGGCGCGAGCGAGGCCGGCGCGAATGCCGCCGCGAGCAGCGCCCCGGCGGGCGGTGCCAGCCAGTGCCCGTGCCGGCCCAGGAACTCGCGCGTCTTCAACCGGGGCCGGGCGCGGGCAGGTCGACGTCGCGGACGGTGGTCACGCGCAACGTCTCGATCCGGCGCCGGTCGGCGCGCACCACCTTGAGCTCGAGGCCGCCGATCTCGACTGCCTCGCCGCGGCGCGGCATGCGGCCGAGCTCGTGCAGCACCAGGCCGCCGATGGTGTCGTACTCGTCGTCGGAAAAGCGCGTGCCGAACGTGGCGTTGAACTCGTCGATGCGCGTCAGCGCCGGCACCGCGAACGTGCGCTCGCCTTCCTTGCGGATGCCGTCGCCTTCGTCCACGTCGTACTCGTCGCCGATCTCGCCCACGATCTGCTCGAGCACGTCCTCGATGGTCAGCAGCCCCGACACGCCGCCGTACTCGTCGACGACGATCGCCATGTGGTTGTGGCTGACGCGGAATTCCTTGAGCAGCACGTTGAGCCGCTTGCTCTCCGGGATGAACACCGCGGGGCGCAGGCACTCCCGGATGTCGAACTGCGCGCGCTCCTCGAGTGCGAAGTAGCGCAGCAGGTCCTTGGCGAGCAGGATGCCGACGACTTCGTCACGGTCCTCGCCCACCACCGGGAAGCGCGAGTGGCCCGACTCGATCACGACCGGCAGGATCTGCTCCGGCAGGTCGTCGCGGTTGACCACCACCATCTGCGAGCGCGGCACCATCACGTCGCGCACCTGGATCCCGGAAACCTCGAGCACGCCCTCGAGCATGGCGAGCACGTCGGCGTCGATCAGCCCGCGGTCGCGCGCGTCCTCCAGCACGTCGGTGAGTTGCTCGAGGTCGCGGGGCTCGCCCGTCAGGGATTCCACGAGGCGTCGCAGCCAGCCGGCGGACGACCCGGGACGTTCTTCGCTCATGGGTGCTGTGGAGTGACCAGTCGGTAAGGATCGTGATACCCGAATCCGCGCAGGATTGCCACCTCGAGGCCTTCCATGATCCGGGCATCGCGCGCGTTTTCGTGATCGAAGCCGTGCAGGTGCAGCACGCCGTGCACCACCATGTGCGCCCAGTGCGCCGCGGCAGCCTTGCCCTGCGCACGCGCCTCGGCAGCCACCACCGGCGCGCAGATGACGAGGTCGCCCAGCGCGTCGCCGAGCGCACTCTCGATCGCCCCGGCGGGGAACGACAGCACGTTGGTGGGCTGGTCCTTGCCGCGATAGTCGCGATTCAGACGCCGGCTCGCGGCGCTGCCGACGATGCGGATGCAGAGGTCCGCGCCGGTCGGCAACGCTCGCCGTCCCGGGCGCGTGGCCGCCGCGCGCGCGCCCAGGGCCCAGCGCCGCAGCGCCGTGGCCGCCGGCACCCAGGGACGCCGCGCAGCGAACTGCACCGTGACGCGCAACTCCGGGACGGGAGTCATCGCTCCTCGTCTGGCGGCGTGGCGCGCTCGTACGCCTGCACGATGCGCTGCACCAGCGGGTGGCGCACCACGTCGCGCGCGTTGAAGAACGTGAACGAGACGCCGTCGACGCCGCGCAGCACCTCGATCGCGTGGCGCAGGCCGGAGCGCTGCTGCCGCGGCAGGTCCACCTGCGTGATGTCGCCGGTCACCACCGCCTTGGAGCCGAAGCCGAGCCGCGTCAGGAACATCTTCATCTGCTCGACCGTGGTGTTCTGCGCCTCGTCGAGGATGATGAACGAGTCGTTGAGCGACCGGCCGCGCATGAACGCGAGCGGCGCCACCTCGATCACCTGCCGCTCGACGTTGCGCGCCACGCGGTCGAATCCCATCATCTCGTACAGCGCGTCGTACATCGGGCGCAGGTAGGGATCGACCTTCTGCGCCAGGTCGCCGGGCAGGAAGCCCAGCCGTTCGCCCGCCTCCACCGCGGGGCGCACCAGCACGATGCGCCGCACGTCGCCCGCCTGCAGCGCCTCCACCGCGCTCGCCACCGCGAGATAGGTCTTGCCGGTACCGGCCGGGCCGATGCCGAACGTGAGGTCGCTGGCGCGGATGTTGTCGAGGTACTGGCGCTGGTTGTCGCCGCGGCCGCGGATGCCGCCGCGCTGCGTGCGCACCACGACCTCGTCGCCACCCGCGGCAGGCTGGCCCGGCGCCGGGAAGCCGAGTTCCTGCACGCACAGGTGCACGCGCTCGGGTGACATGGGCTCGGTGGCCGACAGCTCGAACATGCGGGTCAGCACTGCCAGCGCGCTGTCGACGATGCCGGGCGGGCCGAGCACCTGCAGCTTGTGGCCGCGGCGGCGCACCTCCACGCCGAGACGCTCCTCGACGTGGCGCAGGTTCTGCTCCATGGGGCCTGCGAACACGCCGAGACGGGCGTTGTCCGCGGCCTCGAGCGACAATTCGCGCGATTCGACCTGGGCGTTCAAGCAATGCTCCGTTCGGGAGTCGCGACGCGGCCGCGCAGCGAGTTCGGCATCGCCTCGGTGATCAGCACGTCGACGAAGCGCCCGAGCAATGCCGGCGACCCGTCGAAGTTCACCCAGCGATTGTTCCCGGTGCGACCCGCGAGCTGCCGCGGGTCCCGCTTCGACGGGCGCTCCACCAGCACGCGCTGCACGGAGCCCACCATCGCACGGCTGATGGCGAGCGAGTTCGCGTCGATGCGCGCCTGCAGCCGCTCGAGCCGCGCCTGCTTCACCTCGTGCGGCACGTCGTCCGGCAGCGAGGCCGCGGGCGTGCCCGGGCGGCGACTGTAGATGAAGCTGAAACTCTGGTCGAAGCCCACCTCCTCGATCAGGGCCATGGTGGCCTCGAAGTCGCGCTCCGTCTCGCCGGGGAAGCCGACGATGAAGTCCGACGACACGCTGATGCCGGGGCGCGCCTCGCGCACGCGACGAATCTTCTGCTTGTACTCGAGTGCCGTGTGGCCGCGCTTCATCAGCGCCAGGATGCGGTCGGAGCCGCTCTGCACCGGCAGGTGCAGGTAGCTCGCGAGCTGCGGCACGTCGCGGTAGGCTTCGATCAGGCTGTCGCGGAACTCGACCGGGTGCGAGGTGGTGAAGCGGATGCGCTCGATGCCGGGCACCGCCGCGACGTGGTAGATCAGCGCCGCGAGGTCGGCGTGGCCCGCACCCTCGAGCGCGCCGCGATAGGCATTGACGTTCTGGCCGAGCAGCGTCATTTCGCTCACGCCCTGCGCCGCGAGCCCGCGGATCTCGGCCATCACCTGCGCGAGCGGGCGACTCACTTCCTCGCCGCGCGTGTACGGCACCACGCAGAAGGTGCAGTACTTGCTGCAGCCTTCCATGATCGACACGAAGGCCGTGGCGCCCGTGGCGCGCGGTTCCGGCAGCCGGTCGAACTTCTCGATCTCGGGGAAGCTCACGTCGACCACCGAGCGGCCGTCCGCCCGGAGCTGGCCGAGCATCTCCGGCAGCCGGTGCAGGGTCTGCGGACCGAACACGAGGTCGACGAACGGCGCCCGCTCGGTGATGCCCTCGCCCTCCTGGCTCGCGACACAGCCGCCCACGCCGATGATCACGCCGGGGCGCTCACGCTTCAGCTGCCGCCACTGGCCGAGCAGCGAGAACACCTTTTCCTGCGCCTTCTCGCGCACCGAGCAGGTGTTGAGCAGCAGCAGGTCGGCCTCGGCCGGGTCGTCCGTGGGCTCGTAGCCGCCGGTCAGCACGCAGCACGTCCGCCATGCGGGCGGAGTCGTACTCGTTCATCTGGCAGCCGAAGGTGCGGACGTGGACGCGGGGCATGGCCGGGACTGGGCAACCGGGGATCTGCTGGGGGCCGCTATCGTAGCCGCTTCGCCGGGTTTTTTCCCGGGCGGGGCGACAGCCTCGACCCGTCCGGGAGTAATCTTGGCCGGTCGCGTTGCGACGGGAGATTCCTCGATGAAATTCAGCGTCAACGGCCAGGAACGCGAAGTGGCAGCGCCCGACGACATGCCGCTGCTGTGGGTGCTGCGCGACCTGCTCGGCCTGACCGGCACCAAGTACGGCTGCGGGGTCGGCCAGTGCGGCTCCTGCCTCGTGCACGTCGACGGCGAGCCGCGCCGTTCCTGCATGACCAAGGCCGGGTCGGTGGCCGGCAAGTCGGTCACCACCATCGAGGGCCTCGCGGCGGACGCGAGCCACGCCGTGCAGCGCGCCTGGGCCGAACTGGACGTGGTGCAGTGCGGCTACTGCCAGTCCGGGCAGATCATGTCGGCCGCTGCATTGATTGCCAGCAATCCGCGTCCGACGGACGAGCAGATCGACGCGACGCTCGGCCGGCAATTGTGCCGCTGCGGGACCTATCAGCGTGTCCGCGCCGCAGTGCACCGGGCCGCCGAGCTGCACCGGGAGGAACGGAAATGAGCACCGGTGCCGACCTCACCCGTCGCGAATTCCTCAAGACCGCTGCCCTGTCCACGGCGGGCCTGGTGGTCGCCTTCTACGTGCCGCTGCGCGGCCGCTTCGCCCATGCCGCCGAAGCGCCGCCCGCCGGGCCGGCCAAGCTGGCGCCCGCGAACGCCTTCCTGCGCATCGCGCCCGACGACACGATCACCGTGCTGCTGGCGCACTCCGAGATGGGCCAGGGCATCTGGACTTCGCTGCCGATGCTGATCGCCGAGGAACTCGACGCCGACTGGTCGAAGTTCCGCGTCGAGCACGCGCCGGCAGCCCCGGCCTATGCGCACACCGCGTGGGGGATCCAGGCGACGGGCGGCTCCTCGACGACGCCGTCCGAGTTCGATCGCTACCGGCAGGTCGGCGCCGCGGCGCGCACGCTGCTCGTGCAGGCTGCGGCGCAACGCCTCGGCGTGGCGCCGGCCGATTGCCGCACGGAGAACGGCACGGTCGTCGCGGGCGGCAAGCGCCTGCGTTACGGGGAGCTCGCCGAAGAGGCCGCCCGGTTGCCGATGCCGGAGACGGTCACGCTGAAGGACCCGAAGGACTGGAAGGTCATCGGCCGGCCGACGCGACGCCTCGACACGCCCGAGAAGCTCGACGGCCGCGCCGTGTTCGGTCTCGACGTGCGTTTCGACGGCCTGCTGACTGCCGTGGTCGAGCGCAGCCCGGTATTCGGCGGCAAGGTGAAGTCGTTCGACGCAACCGCAGCACGCGCCGTGCCCGGCGTGCGCAAGGTGGTGCAGGTGCCGAGCGGCGTCGCAGTGGTGGCCGATCATTTCTGGGCCGCGCAGCAGGGCCGCGAGGTGCTCAAGGTCGAATGGGACCTCGGCGCCGGCGCGACGCTCGATTCCGGCGCCATGCTTGCCGAGTTCCGTCGACTCGCCGGCACGCCAGGCCGCGGCGCGGCGAGCGCCGGCGACGTGACGGCAGCGCTCGCGAAGTCGCAGCGACCGTTGACGGCCGAGTACGTCGTGCCCTACCTCGCGCACGCGCCGATGGAGCCGCTCAATTGCACGGTGCGCATCGGCCCGGACCGCTGCGAGATCTGGACCGGCACGCAATTCCAGACCATGGACCAGGCGGCTGCGGCGCGGATCACGGGCCTGAAGCCCGAGCAGGTGGAACTGCACACGACCTTCCTCGGCGGCGGCTTCGGTCGCCGGGCGACGCCGACGTCAGACTGGGTCAGCGAGGCCGTGCACGTCGCCAAGGCGGCGGACGCGGCGGTGAAGACGGTGTGGACCCGCGAGGACGACGTGCGCGGCGGCTACTACCGGCCGATGTTCCTGCATCGCGTGGCGGTCGCGCTGGGCGAAGACGGCATGCCCGTGGCCTGGGACCACACGCTGGTTGGCCAGTCGGTGCTGGCCGGTACGCCCTTCGCGGCCCCCGACGGCGGCGCCGACCCGGCCTCGGTCGAGGGCACGGCGGATTCGCCGTACCTGAAGGCCGTGCCGAACCACCGCGTGCAGCTGCACGACTACCTGTCGCCGATCCCGGTGCTGTGGTGGCGCTCTGTCGGGCACAGTCACACTGCGTTCGTGATGGAGAGCATGGTGGACGAGCTGGCGCGCGCCGCAGGCGTCGACCCGCTCGCGTATCGACGGCGCCTGCTGGCCGGTCATCCCCGCCACCTCGGCGTGCTCGAACTCGCCGCCGCCAAGGCCGGCTGGGGCTCACCCCTGCCGGCGGGACGGGCCCGCGGCATCGCGGTGCACGAGTCGTTCGGCAGTTACGTCGCGCAGGTGGCGGAGGTGTCAGTGGAGGCCGGACGCATCCGGGTGCACCGCGTGGTGTGCGCCATCGACTGCGGCATCGCCGTCAACCCGGCGACCATCGAGGCACAGATGGAGTCAGGCATTGCGTTCGGGCTCGGCCCGGCGCTCGAGAGCGCGATCACCTTCAAGGACGGGCGGGTGCAGCAGTCGAACTTCGACGACTACCGCGTGCTCAGGCTGCCGGACATGCCGCAGGTCGAGGTGCACATCGTGCCGAGCCGCGAAAAGCCGGGCGGCGTCGGCGAACCGGGCACGCCGCCGATCGCGCCGGCCGTCGCCAACGCGGTGGCCGCGCTGACGGGACAACGGCTGCGTGAGCTGCCCCTCAAGCTCCGCGCCTGAGGCCGTCGCCGGACGCGGTGGGCAGCGTGCGGTGGTCGAGGCGGCGCGCCGGCTGCGCGCCGCCGGCCGTGCCTTCGCGCTGACGCTGGTGGTGGACACGGAAGGCTCGACCTACCGCAAGCCCGGGGCGCTGGCGCTCGTGGCGGACGACGGCGTCCAGGTCGGCGTGATCTCGGGCGGTTGTCTCGAGCCCGGGCTCGTCGAACTGGCCCGCGCGGCGATCGCCGCCGGCGAACCGCGCGACACCACGTTCGACACGCGCTCCGACGACGACCTGCTGTTCGGTTCCGGCTCCGGTTGCCGCGGCCGCATGCGCGTGCTGGCCTTGCCCGTGCTACCGAATGTACCCTCGACGATCTACGACACGCTCGTGGCGCTGCACGAGACGCGGCGCCCCGCGCTGCTGGCCTGGCACGAGCTTGCGACGCACCTGCCGCCCGGCGCGCCCGTCACGCTGCAACCGTCGCCGCTGGTGCTGCTGCTCGGTGCGGGGCCGGAAGCGCCGCCGCTGCTCGCCATCCTGCGTACGCTCGGCTGGTTCGCCTTGCTGGCCGATCATCGCCCGGCCTTGCTTGCGGCCCGCAGCCGGGATGCGGACCGCAGCATCGATGCAGCGTCCCGTCGCAGCACTCGCGGCACTCGGCGACGCGGCGCCGGATGCGGTGCTGGTCATGACGCATGCGGCCGAGCACGACCTCGCGGCGCTGCAGTCGCTCGCCATGCGCGACACGCCGTACGTCGGGCTGCTCGGGCCACCGGCGCGGCGCGACGAACTGCTGGCGCGGCTCACGGCCGCCGAACGCACCGCGCTCGCGGGCAGGCTGCACGCTCCGGTCGGGTTGCCGCTTGGCGGTGAGGGGCCCGAGGCCATCGCCATCGCGATCGCCGCCGAACTGCAGCGCGCGTTCCACCGCTAGGCCGGCGCGCCGTCAGCTGGCGACACCGCCTCCCGCACCGTGCTCGATCGCGGCGGCGGCCTCGGGATTCAAGGCCACGGCCTCGTGCTGCGGCCGCGTGAGCGGCGCGGGTTCCGGCGTCGCCACGTTGCCACGCAACAACGTGCGCCCGGCGGTGATGCCGTCGACGACCTGCAATTCGAGCCGCTGCTGGTCGCGGCGGCGCACGTCGTCCATCGTCTCCGCGACCTCGTCGGCGGCGAAGCCGAGTCCCTCGAGCACCGCTGCGCCGAACAGGAACGCCGACTCGAGCGTCTCGCGCACCTGGTACTCGACGCCGGCGTCGATCAACCGGAGCGTGTGCCCGCGGTCGAAGGACCGCACGAACAGCTTCGCCAGCGGGAACTCCTGCCGCGCCAGTTCGACGATCTGGTCCGCCGCCGCCGGGCGATCCACGCACACCAGGATCGCGTCGGCGCGTCCTGCGCCGGAGGTGCGCAGCACGTCGAGCCGCGTGCCGTCGCCGTAGTACACCTTGAAGCCGAAGTTGCCGGCCGCGCGGATCATGTCGACGTCGGCGTCGATGATCGACACGTCGACGCCACGCGCGAGCAGCGGCTGGCTCACGATCTGCCCGAAGCGACCGAAGCCGATGACCAGCACGCGGCCGCTCAGGCACGGCGGCTCGTCGATGCCATCGAGCGAGGGGGCCGGTGGCGGCAGCAGTCGATCGAGCAGCAGCAACACGACCGGCGTGAGCGCCATCGACAGGATCACGATCGCCGCCAGCACCGCGGCCGCGCGCGCGTCGAACACGCCGGCCGCGAGTGCCGCGGCGTACAGCACGAACGCGAACTCGCCGCCCTGGGCGAACAATGCCGCGCGCTGCAGCGACTCGCGGTGGTCGGCCCCGAACGCGCGCGCCACGCCATAGATGCCGAGCGCCTTGACCGCCATGAACCCCGCGACCCCCGCCGCCACGAGTCGCCACTCGCCGGACACCACGCGCAGGTCGAGCGACATGCCGACCGACAGGAAGAACAGGCCGAGCAGGATGCCGCGGAACGGCTCGACGTCCGCCTCCAGCTGGTGGCGGAACGTCGATTCCGAGAGCAGCACGCCGGCGAGGAACGCGCCCAGCGCCATCGACAGGCCGCCCCACTGCATGAACAGCGCCGCTCCGAGCACCACCAGCAGCGCGGCCGCGGTCATCACGTCGCGACCGCCGAGGCCGGCCAGGACGCGGAACAATGGGTTCAGGGCCCAGCGGCCGGCCGCCACCAGTGCGGCAATCGCCGCGAGTGCCTGCAGCACCGACAGCCACGCCGGACGCGCCGCCTCGACGGCCGTGCCCTGCGCGAGCCCGAGGAACGCCACCAGCGCGAGCAGCGGGATGATCGACAGGTCCTCGAGCAGCAGGATCGACACGGCGCGCTGGCCGGCAGGCGTTGCCGTGGCGCCGCGCTCGTCGAGCAACTTCATGATCACGGCGGTCGAGGACAGCACGAAACCCATCGCGCCGATCACCGCGACCGCCGGCGACCAGCCGAAAGCGATGCCGACGCCTGACAGCAGCACACCACAGGCGAGCACCTGCGCGAGGCCGAGCCCGAAGATCTGGCCGCGCATCGCCCACAGCTTGCCCGGCCGCATCTCGAGGCCGATGAGGAACAGGAACAGCACCACGCCGAGTTCGGCGACGTGCAGGATGGCGTGCGGGTCACGGAACAGGCCGAGGCCGAACGGCCCGATCAGCAGGCCGGCGCACGAGATAGCCGAGCACCGCGCCGAGCCCGAGCTTGCGGAACAGCGGCACGGCGACCACGGCCGCCGCGAGCAGCACGACGACGTGGCCGAGGTCGAGGGCGGATTCGGTGGCCAACTCGCGTCTCCGGCTCCGGCCGAAGGGCCGGCGGCAGGCGCGAGCTTAGCTCACGCCGTGCGGCGCGCGAGCGACGTCAGAACGGGATGTCGTCGTCGAACTCGTCGCGCGAGGAAGACGGCGCCGGGGCGCTGCCCCGCTCGGCCGGCGCTGCCGCCGCCCGCGGCTCCGCCCGCGACTCGGTGCCCGCGCCGCCGCCGGCCCGGCCGCCGAGCATCTGCATCTCGTTGGCGATGATCTCGGTGGTGTAGCGGTCGCGGCCTTCCTTGTCCTGCCACTTGCGGGTGCGCAGCCGGCCCTCGACGTACACCTGCGAGCCCTTGCGCAGGTACTCCGCCGCGATCTCGGCGAGGCGGTCGTACATCACGATGTTGTGCCACTCGGTCTGCTCTTTCTGCTCGCCGGTCTGCTTGTCCTTCCAGCTCTCCGACGTGGCGATCGAGAAGTTGGTGACGGCCTTGCCGCTCGGCATGTAGCGCGTCTCGGGATCCTTGCCGAGGTTGCCGACCAGGATGACTTTGTTGATTCCGCGTGCCATGGCACCTGTCCGCGTAGTGGATGTGTCGATCTTACGGCACCGGGCGGCCCCGGCGCACAGTGCAAATCAGCTGCGTTCGGCCGCTAATGCGGCGGACGGGCCGGTGGCCACCGCGACCACGGCCCAGGCGAGCGCAATGCCCGCGCTGCCCCAGAACACCCCGGACAGGCCGAACCGCCCGAGCAGCACGCCGCCGAGCGCACCGCCGAGGAACGCCCCGAAGAACTGCGCCGTGGCGAAGATGCCGAGCGCCGCGCCCCGCTCGTGGCCCGGGGCGGCCAGGGTCAGCTGCGCGGGCAGCCGCGCCTCGAGGTAATTGAAGCCTGCAAAGAACAGCGTGAGCCCGCCGAGCACCATCCACAGGTGGCCGTGGTCGAGGCCGAGCAATGCCTGTGCGGCAGCCACCACGCAGATCGCCGCCAGGAACAGTGCCTGGGGGCGCCCGGTGCGCTCGGTCGCCAGGATCAGCGGGATGGTGCCCGCGAGCGAGGCGACGAACACGCCGAGATAGACCTTCCAGTGCGCCGCGGCCGCGATGCCGAGGTCGCTCACCAGCGCCTGCGGCACGGACAGGAACGTGGCCGTCATGATGAAGTGCAGCGCGAACACGCCCGCGTACAGCGGCACCAGCGTCGGGCGGCGCAGCAGCTCCAGCAGGCCGGCGAGCGAGCGCGAATCGGCTCCGCCCGAGCGTACCGGCTCGGCAGGCACTGCCACGCCGAGCAGCAGCAGGCCGCTGAGCGCCATCACCAGCATCAAGACGAAGATGCCGGGCACGCCGATCACGGCGTCGAGCACGGGCGCGAGCACCAGCGCCAGCACGAACGACAGCCCGATGCTGGCGCCGATCACCGCCATGGCGCGCGTGCGCACCTCCGGCCGGGTCAGGTCGGCGAGCAGCGCCGAGACCGCCGCGGACACCGCGCCCGAGCCCTGCACGGAGCGAGCCACGATCAGCATCGTCACGGACTGCGCCAGCGCACCGATCAGCGAGCCGGCGGCGAACAGGGCCAGGCCCACCGCGATGACCGGCTTGCGTCCGAAGCGATCGGACCAGCGCCCGAACGGGATCTGCAGCAGCGCCTGGGTGAGCCCGTAGGCGCCCATGGCGAGGCCGAGCAGCACCGGCGTGTAGTCCGGCAGCTCGCGCGCGTGCAGCGCCAGCACGGGCAGCAGCAGGAACAGCCCGAGCATGCGCGTGGCGTAGATCGCGGCGAGCGAACCTACCGAGCGACGCTCCTGCGGTGTGAGCGCCGGCCTGGGGGTGGAATCTCTGGTACGGATTGGCTTTGCCTCGAAAGCTGGGCCTATATTAGCAGGCTAACCGTCAGCCACTCGAACCGCTCGCCAGGCCATGGACGTCATACGCATCCGCGGTGCGCGCACCCACAATCTGCAGGGCATCGACCTCGACTTGCCGCGCGACCGGCTGGTGGTGATCACCGGCCTGTCGGGCTCGGGCAAGTCGTCGCTGGCCTTCGACACCATCTACGCCGAGGGCCAGCGCCGTTACGTCGAGTCGCTGTCGGCCTATGCGCGGCAGTTCCTGTCGGTGATGGAGAAACCGGACGTCGACCACATCGAGGGCCTCTCGCCCGCGATCGCCATCGAGCAGAAGGCCACCTCGCACAATCCGCGCTCCACGGTCGGCACCGTGACCGAGGTGTTCGACTACCTGCGGGTGCTCTACGCGCGCGCCGGCGTGCCGCGCTGCCCCGAGCACGGCCAGGACCTCGCCGCGCAGTCGGTGAGCCAGATGGTGGACCAGGTGCTGGCGCTGCCCGAGGGTACCGCCGTGCTGCTGCTCGCGCCGGTGGTGCAGGACCGCAAGGGCGAGCACGCGGAAGCGTTCGAGCACCTGCGCGCGCAGGGCTTCGTCCGTGCGTTCGTCGACGGCAAGCTGGTGGAGCTCGACGCGCTGCCGGCCCTCGAGCCGCGGCGGCGGCACTCGGTGGATGCCGTGGTCGACCGGCTGCGGGTGCGCCCCGACGCCGCGCAGCGGCTCGCGGAATCGTTCGAGACCGCGCTCGGGCTGTCGCAGGGCGTCGCCCGCATCGTGTTCCAGGACGAGCCGTCCCGGGCGCCGCTGGTCTTCTCCAACCGCTACGCCTGCACGATCTGCGGCTACAGCCTGGTGGAGCTCGAGCCGCGGCTGTTCTCGTTCAACAACCCCAGCGGCGCCTGCGGCACCTGCAGCGGCCTCGGCCTGCAGGAATATTTCGACCCGTCGCGGGTGGTGGTGAACCCTGCCCTGTCGCTGGCGGGCGGGGCGGTGCGCGGCTGGGACCGTCGCAATGCGTACTACTTCCAGTTGATCCAGGCGCTGGCCCGTCACTACCGCTTCGACATCGAGACGCCGTGGGGTGACCTGCCGGAGGCCGTGCGCCACGTCCTGCTGCACGGCAGCGGCGAGGAACGCGTCGAGTTCCGCTACTTCGACGCGCGGGGCGGCACCGCAAAGCGCAGCCACCCGTGGGAAGGCATCCTGCCCAACCTCGAGCGCCGCTACCGCGAGACCGAATCGGCCACGGTGCGCGAGGAACTCGCCAAGTACCGCGGCACGCGACCCTGCACCGACTGCGGCGGCAGCCGGCTCAATCTCGCGGCGCGCCACGTGTTCGTCGGTGGCCGCACGCTGCCGCAGGTTGCCGCGCTGCCGATCGCCGACGCGTTGCGCTTCTTCAACTCGCTCGAGGTCGAGGGCTGGCGCGGCGAGATCGCGCGGCGCCTGGTGCGGGAGATCGCCGACCGCCTGACCTTCCTGGTGGACGTCGGCCTCGACTACCTGTCGCTCGACCGCAGCGCCGAGACGCTGTCGGGTGGCGAGGCGCAGCGCATCCGGCTCGCGAGCCAGATCGGCTCGGGGCTGGTCGGCGTCATGTACATCCTCGACGAGCCGTCGATCGGCCTGCACCAGCGCGACAACCAGCGCCTGCTCGACACGCTCACGCGGCTGCGCGACCTCGGCAACACGGTGCTGGTCGTGGAGCACGACGAGGACGCGATCCGCCAGGCGGACCACGTCGTGGACCTCGGTCCCGGCGCCGGCATCCACGGCGGCCGCGTGGTCGCGCAGGGCACGCCCGCGGAAATCGAGGCCGCGCCCGAGTCGCTCACCGGCCAGTACCTGAGCGGCCGGCGCCGCATCCCGGTGCCGCCCGTGCGTACCCCGCCCCAACGCGGCCGGGCGCTGAGCATCGTCGGCGCCACGGGCAACAACCTGCGCGACGTGACCGTGGAGATCCCGCTCGGGCTGATGACCTGCGTCACCGGCGTCTCGGGCTCGGGCAAGTCGACGCTGGTGGTCGACACGCTGTACCGCCACGTCGCTGCCGCACTGCAGGAGTCGGTGGTCGACGCGGCGCCGTGCCGCGCGGTCGCGGGACTCGAGCAGGTCGATCGCGTCATCGACATCGACCAGAGCCCGATCGGCCGCACGCCGCGCTCCAACCCCGCGACCTACACCGGGCTGTTCGGCCCGATCCGCGACCTGTTCGCCGAGGTGCCGGAGGCGCGCGCGCGCGGCTACGACCCGGGCCGCTTCAGCTTCAACGTGCGCGGCGGCCGCTGCGAGTCCTGCGAGGGCGACGGCGTCATCAAGGTGGAGATGCACTTCCTGCCCGACGCCTACGTCACCTGCGACGCGTGCCGCGGCATGCGCTACAACCGCGAGACGCTCGAGATCCGCTACAAGGGCCGCAACATCCACGAGGTGCTGGAGATGACCGTCGAGGACGCGGCGGTGTTCTTCCGCAGCGTGCCCGCGCTGCAGTCGAAGCTCACGACGCTGCTCGACGTGGGGCTCTCCTACGTGCGCCTCGGCCAGAACGCCACGACGCTCTCCGGTGGCGAGGCGCAGCGCGTGAAGCTCGCCCGCGAGCTCGCCAAGCGCTCCACCGGCCGCACGCTGTACATACTCGACGAGCCCACCACGGGCCTGCATTTCCACGACATCGAGCAACTGCTCGCCGTGCTGCTGCGCCTGCGCGACGAGGGCAACACCATCGTGGTCATCGAGCACAACCTCGACGTGATCAAGACCGCCGACTGGGTGATCGACCTCGGGCCGGAGGGGGGCCACGGCGGCGGGTGCCTGGTGGCGGCCGGCACGCCGGAGGAAGTGGCGCGGGTGGCGGCATCGCACACCGGGCGTTACCTGGCGCGCGCACTGGGCGGGCCGGGTCGCACCGACGTGTCGAAGCGGTGGCAGACCTCGCCGGCCTCGCGCGTCTCCACGTAGCGGTCGCCGGTGTGGCGACCGATCACGCGGCGCCAGAACGCGAGTCGCCGGCCGGTTGTACTCGTCTTCCACCACTTCCCAGTGGCCGGCAAAGCGCGTGAACAGGCGTGACGCCGCGCTGGCACCCACGCCGCGGCGGCGCGCCGCGTCGACGATGAAGAACTCCGCCATCCGGAAATCGGCGGTGCGCCGCGGGAAAGCCGGCGGGCGCACGACCAGCGCGAATCCTGCCCGCTGGCCGTCGGCCAGGATGACGAACGGCGTCGCTGCCGGATCGTTGAACCAGCCGGTGAGGAACTCGTCTTCCCGGGACGGCCATTCCCCGAGGGCCGGGAACAGGCCCGTCTTGGAGGCCGACAGCTCGGACAGGTAGAGGCGATAGATCCCGCGGATCCAGTCACGGTCATCCGGGGAGTCGCGTGCGTCGCGCAGCGTGACGGACACCTTCGGCGAGCCTCCTGCCCGGGACCCGGTCCGAGCCGTGCGCGCGGGTCCTGAGGAATCCCTCAAAAGAAAACGGGCGGGTCCCGCGAGGAACCCGCCCGTTCGTTCAGCTCAGGCTGAACCGCCGGATTACTTGGCGGCTTCCTGGATCTTCTCGCCAGCGGCCTCGACGGCCTCGCCGGTCGCCTGGACGGCGTCCGAGGCGGCTTCGGCAGTGGCGGCACCAGCGGCGTCGACAGCGGCGCCAGCGGCGTCGGTGGCGGCGCCAGCGGCGTCAACGGCGGCGCCAGCGGCGTCGGTGGCGGCGGCAGCAGCAGCCTCGCCCGAGGCGGCAGCGGCGTCGGCAGCGGCGTCGGCAGCCTGGCCAGCGGCGGCAGCGGCGTCGGCAGCGGCCTCGGCAGCCTGCTCAACCGGCGCTTCCTTCTTGGCGCAGCCGGCCAGGGCCAGGGCAGCGAGGGCGGCAGCGAGTGCGATCTTGGTGTTCATGTGCGATTTACCCCGAAACAGGTGGACGAAAAAGTGGACTTCCATCAACCGTCCGTCGCCGGGGGCCCGTGCCCGTGAGCCATGGCGGTTGCGTGGGTGGAATTCTAGGGTCGGCGGGCCTGGTTGCACCGGCTGGAACTGTCTCTGAATGGCGACAAGGGCCAGTCTTGGGCAAGATTCGCCCTCCGCCACCGGCCAAAGGGTGCCCCCGATGCAGAACCAGGATCTCGACCGACTCTATGGCGCCCACCTCGCCGAGCTGGGCCGCCGCGCCGATGCCGCGCTGCAGGCCAGCGAGTGCGACGGACTGGTGGCCTATTCCGGGCGGCCGCGCTACGCATTCCAGGACGACCGGCCCTACCCGTTCGTGGTCAACCCGCACTTCAAGCACTGGGTGCCCGTGACCGACGCGCCGGACTGCTTCGTCGTGCACGCGCCTGGCACACCACCGCGCCTCGTGTATTTCCAGCCGGCGGACTACTGGCACCGCCCGCCGCAACTGCCCGACGGCGAGTGGCAACGCGCCTGCGAGGTGCACGTGGTGCGCGACGTCGCGGCGGCGCGCGGCCTGCTCGGGCTCGAACGTGGACGCTTCGCGTTCGTCGGCGAGTGGCAGCCTGAGTTCGAGGCGTGGGGATTCGCCGCGGTCAACCCGCAACCTCTGCTCGCGCACCTGCACTACGCGCGCGCCGCCAAGACGCCGTACGAGCTCGCCTGCATGCGGCGCGCATCGCTGGTCGCGGCACGCGGCCACGTTGCCGCGCGCGATGCGTTCCTGTCCGGTGCCTCCGAGTACGAGGCCCACATGGCCTACTGCGTCGCAGCCGGCGTGCGCGAGGAGGAACTGCCCTACGGCAACATCGTCGCCTTCGACGCGGGCGGCGCGGTGCTGCACTACCAGCACCTCGACCGGCGGCGCGACGTGCCACGACGCTCGTTCCTGATCGACGCGGGGGCGCAGCACCGCGGCTACGCCAGCGACATCACCCGCACCTGGTCGGGCGGCGACGCGGAATTCTCGGCACTGGTCGGGGCGATGGACGCGCTGCAGCAGCAGCTGTGCGCCGGCATCCGCGCAGGTCGCGATTACCGCGACGTGCACCTCGAAGCGCACCGGGCGATCGGCGGCCTGCTGCACGACGCGGGTATCGTCGGCTGCGACGCCGACACCGCCGTCGCCGAACGCGTCACCAGCGTGTTCTTCCCGCACGGCATCGGCCACCTGCTCGGCCTGCAGGTGCACGACGTCGCGGGCCTCGCCGCCGATGCGACCGGCGAGCGCGAGATCCCGCGCCCGGACGGGCATCCGTTCCTGCGCCTGACGCGGGTCCTCGAACCCGGCTTCGTCGTGACCGTCGAGCCCGGGATCTACTTCATCGACCTGCTGCTCGACGCGGCACGCGCCGACGGGCGCGGCCGCCACATCGACTGGCCGTCGGTGGAGCGGCTGCGGCCGTTCGGTGGCATCCGCATCGAGGACGACGTGGTCGTGCACGAGCGGCGTGCCGGAGAACCTCACCCGCAACGCGTTCGCTGCGCTCGCCTGAGGACCCTCACCCTACCCTCTCCCGCTGATGCGGGAGAGGGAGGCCCGGCGGTGCCGGGCCTCCGACTATCCCCTATCCCCTGATCACTTCTTCAGCAGGTCGCGGATCTCGGTGAGCAGCGCGACGTCGGCGGGCGGTGCGGGCGGCGCGGCCGGCGGCGGGGGCGTCTTCAACTTGTTGATGGCCTTGACCGCCACGAAGATCGCCGCCGCGATGATCAGGAAGTCGAACGCGGACTGCAGGAACGCGCCGTACTTGAGCAGCACCGGCTCGCCCGCCGGGCTCGCGCCGAGATCGATCGCGAGGTCGCTGAAATTAACGCCACCGACGATCTTGCCTAGCAGCGGCATCACGACGTCGCCGACGAACGACGAGACGATCTTGCCGAACGCGCCGCCGATCACGACGCCGACCGCCATGTCGACGACGTTGCCCTTCATTGCGAATTCCTTGAATTCCTGCATCACGCTCATGTGCTTGCTCCGTTGCTGTGACCTGGGCGCGGCCGTCGCGGCCGCCCGCCCGGGCGCCGCCACCTTAGGTGATGGTGGCGAAAAAAAGAAGCCGGGCATGGCCCGGCTCCTTCGTCGCGATCACGCGGGCCCGGTTCAGGCCGCCGCGGTCTTTTTCTTGCGCGGCGCGCGCGGCTTCTTCGCCGGCGCCTCTGCGCTCGCCTCGGCCGCCGGCTCCGCAGCCTTCTTCTTGCGGGCCTTCGGCTTCTTCTCGCCCGCGTCCGCCGCAGCGGCCTCGGCCGGCGCCGCCCGGTCGACCAGCGCCATCAGCGCCATGTCGGCGTTGTCGCCGGCGCGATTGGCCATGTGCAGGATGCGCGTGTAGCCGCCCGGTCGCGCCTTGAAGCGCGGGCCCAGCTCGCCGAACAGCTTCTCGACCACCTCGGCGTCGCGCAGCTTGGCGAACGCGCGGCGGCGATTGGCCTGGCTGTCCGCCTTGCCGAGCGTGATCAGCGGCTCGACGAAGCGACGCAGCTCCTTCGCCTTCGGGACGGTCGTCTTGATCGCCTCGTGGCGCAGCAGCGACGCCGCCATGTTGCGCAGCATCGCCGCACGATGCGTGGAGTTGCGGCTCAGCTGCCGCCCGCTCAGTCCGTGTCTCATGTCATTGTTCTCAGATGGCGTCCCGGTCCTCGTCGCGCTTCAAGCCCGACGGCGGCCAGTTGTCGAGCCGCATGCCCAGCGTCAGGCCGTGGCTCTCGAGCACTTCCTTGATCTCGGTCAGCGACTTCTTGCCGAGGTTCGGCGTGCGCAGCAGCTCGACTTCGGTCTTCTGCACCAGGTCGCCGATGTAGTGGATGTTCTCGGCCTTGAGGCAGTTGGCGCTGCGCACCGTGAGCTCGAGCTCGTCGACCGGCCTGAGCAGCAGCGGGTCGAAGTGGTGCTCGCTCGGCTTCGCCTTGTCCTCGTCCTGGCCCTGCAGGTCGACGAACACCGACAGCTGGTCCTTGAGGATCGAGCCGGCGCGGCGGATCGCCTCTTCCGGGTCGATGGTGCCGTTGGTCTCGATGTCGATGATCAGCTTGTCGAGATCGGTGCGCTGCTCGACGCGGGCCGCCTCGACGGTGTAGGTGACCTTGCGGATCGGGCTGAACGACGCGTCCAGCAGCAGGCGGCCGATCGGGCGGCTCGCCTCCTCGAACGCGAGGCGCTGGCCGGCCGGGCGGTAGCCGCGGCCGCGCTCGACCTTGAGCGTCATGACCAGCTCGCCGGCCTTGGTCAGGTTGGCGATCACCAGCTCGGGGTTGAGGATCTCGACGTCGTGGTCGCTCTGGATGTCGCCGGCGCGCACCGGGCCCGGGCCCTTCTTCGACAGGCGCAGCTCCGACTCCTCGCGGGCGTTCAGGCGGATCGCCACCTGCTTGAGGTTCAGCAGGATCTCGACCACGTCCTCCTGCACGCCCTCGATGCTGGTGTACTCGTGCAGCACGCCTTCGATCTCGGCCTCGGAGATCGCCGAGCCGGGCATGGACGACAACAGCACGCGCCGCAGCGCATTGCCGAGCGTGTGGCCGAAGCCGCGCTCGAACGGCTCGATGACCACGCGGGCGTGACGGGGCGCCGTCGGCGTCACCTTGACGACGCGCGGACGGAGGAATTCGCCAATGGACGACTGCATTGAAGTCACCCCGGATTACTTGGAGTACAACTCGACGACGAGGCTCTCGTTGATGTCCGGGAGGATCTCGCCGCGTTCGGGCAGAGCCTTCAGGACACCGGAGAACTTCTTCTCGTCGACTTCGACCCAGTCGGGGAAACCGACCTGGCCGCGGATCTGCAGGGCCTGCGCGACCCGCGCCTGCTTCTGCGCCTTGTCGCGCAGGGCAATCACGTCGCCCGCCTTGCACTGGTAGGACGGCACGTTGACCATCGCGCCGTTCACCGCCACGCTGCGGTGGCTGACGAGCTGGCGCGCCTCGTTGCGCGTCGTGGCAAAGCCCATGCGGTAGACGACGTTGTCGAGGCGCCCCTCGAGCAGCTGCAGCAGCGTCTCGCCGGTCGCACCCGGGCGGCTGGCCGCCTGCTGGTAGTAGCCGTGGAACTGCCGCTCGAGCAGGCCGTACATGCGGCGCAGCTTCTGCTTCTCGCGCAGCTGCAGGCCGTAGCCCGACACGCGCGTGCGGCGCTCGCCCTTGATGCCGCCCGGCGGCACCTCGAGCTTGCACTTCGACTCGAGCGGCTTCACGCCGCTCTTGAGGAACAGGTCGGTGCCCTCGCGGCGCGAGAGCTTGCACTTCGGTCCTAGATAACGGGCCATGGATCTCTTCCTCGCGCGCTCAGACGCGGCGCTTCTTGGGCGGACGGCACCCGTTGTGCGGGATCGGCGTCACGTCCTCGATGCTGGTGACCTTGAGGCCGGCGGCGTTCAGCGCCCGCACGGCCGACTCGCGGCCCGGGCCGGGGCCGCAGACGCGGACCTCGACGTTCTTCAGGCCGAATTCCTGCGCCGCCGTGCCGGCCTTCTCGGCGGCGACCTGCGCCGCGAACGGCGTGCTCTTGCGCGAGCCGCGGAAGCCGCAGCCGCCGGAGGTCGCCCAGGACAGCGTGTTGCCCTGGCGGTCGGTGATCGTGACGATGGTGTTGTTGAACGAGGCGTGCACGTGCGCGATGCCGTCGGAGACCATGCGCTTGGCGCGCTTGCGGGTCTTGCCGGCGGTCGCGGACTGCTGCTTCTTGTCGTCGGACATGTGAATCGTGCTCCGTCAGTGGGCGGCGGCCGTCAGGCCTTGCCCGCCGGTGCGTTCAGCTTGACCGCGGCCTTGCGCGGACCCTTGCGCGTGCGCGCGTTGGTGCGCGTGCGCTGGCCGTGCATGGGAAGCCCCTTGCGATGGCGCACGCCGCGGTAGCAGCCGAGGTCCATCAGCCGCTTGATGTTCATCGACACCTCGCGGCGCAGGTCGCCCTCGACCGGCAGCCGGGCGATCTGCGAGCGCAGCGCGGCGACCTCGGGCTCGGTCAGGTCCTTGACCTTGGTCTCGGGCTTGACGCCCGCAGCCTCGCAGGCCTTGCGAGCCTGGGTGCGGCCGACGCCGTAGATGGACGTGAGGCCCACCCAGACGTGCTTGTTCATCGGGATGTTGATGCCGGCGATACGGGCCATGTGAGGCTCACTCTGGGGCGCGAAAAGCCCGAAATTATAACAAAAAAACCGTGCTCACTCAACGAGCGACGGGCGTTAGCCCTGCCGCTGCTTGTGGCGCTTGTCGCTGCAGATGACGTAGACCACGCCGCGACGGCGCACCACCTTGCAGTTCTTGCAGATCCGCTTTACCGAGGGTCGAACTTTCATGGGTCACTCTCTCGAGACTGGGGCACGGCCGCGCTCAGCGCAGCTGCCCGGAGCGGCCGTAGCCGCGCAGGTTGGCCTTCTTCATCAGCCCCTCGTACTGGTGCGACATCAGGTGCGCCTGCAGCTGGGCCATGAAGTCCATGATCACCACCACGATGATCAGGAGCGAGGTGCCGCCGAAGTAGAACGGCACGCGGACTTGGGAAATCAGGATCTCGGGCAGCAGGCACACCCCGGCGACGTACAGCGCGCCCCACACGGTGAGGCGGGTCAGCACCTTGTCGATGTACTCGGCGGTGTGCTGGCCGGGGCGGATGCCCGGGATGAAGGCGCCGGACTTCTTGAGGTTCTCGGCGGTCTCGCGCGAGTTGAACACCAGCGCGGTGTAGAAGAAGCAGAAGAAGATGATCAGTGCCGCGTACAGGATCATGTGCACCGGCTGGCCGATGCCGAGGCTCGCCGCGACGCCCTGCAGCCAGCCGAAGTTCTCGCTGGTGCCGAACCAGCTGGCGATGGTCGCCGGGAACAGCAGCAGGCTCGAGGCGAAGATCGGCGGGATCACGCCCGACATGTTGAGCTTGAACGGCAGGTGCGTGGCGGTGCCGGCGAACACGCGCCGCCCCTGCTGGCGCTTGGCGTAGTTGACCGGGATGCGCCGCTGGGCGCGCTCGACGAACACCACGAACGCCGTGACGCCCGCGACCATCAGCACCAGGATCAGCGCCAGGGCCGGGTTGATCTCGCCGTTGCGCACCAGCTCGAGGGTGCCGCCGATCGCCGCCGGCAGGCCCGCGACGATGCCGGCGAGGATGATCATCGAGATGCCGTTGCCGAGGCCGCGCTCGGTGATCTGCTCGCCGAGCCACATCAGGAACATCGTGCCGGCGACCAGCGTCATGGTCGCCAGGAACACGAACTGCGGGCCCGGCTGCAGCACCACGCCCTGGTTCTGGAACGCCACCGCCGCGCCGGCGCCCTGGAAAGCCGCGAGCCCGACCGTGCCGTAGCGGGTGTACTGCGTGAGCTTGCGCCGCCCCGACTCGCCTTCCTTGCGCAGCGCCTGCAGCTGCGGCACCACCACGGCCATCATCTGCACGATGATCGAGGCCGAGATGTACGGCATCACGCCGAGCGCCATGATCGACAGGCGCTGCAGGGCGCCGCCCGAGAACATGTTGAACATGCTCAGGATCGTGCCCTGCTGGTCCTGGAAAAAGCGGGCCAGCGCCACCGGGTCGATGCCCGGCACCGGGATGAAGGTGCCGATGCGGTAGACGATCAGGCCGCCGAGCAGGAAGAAGAAGCGCTTCCTGAGCTCGGTGAGCCGTCCCATCTCGCCGAGGGCGGCAACGGGGCTGTTTGAGAGCGAGTTCGCCACGCGGGTTCCTCGGGGTCGGCGCTCAGGCCGCCTCGATCGTGCCGCCGGCGGCTTCGATCGCCGCGCGCGCGCCCTTGGTCACGCCGACGCCCTTCACGGTGACGGCCTGCTTGAGCTCGCCCGACAACACCACCTTGGCCTTGAGCGCGTTCGCCGGCACGACGCCGGCCTTCTTCAGCGACTCGAGGTCGACGTTGCCCCCCGGGACGAGCGCGAGCTCGTTCAGGCGCACCTCGGCCACGCGCGGCGACAGCATCGAGCGGAAGCCGAACTTGGGCAGCCGACGCTGCAGCGGCATCTGGCCGCCCTCGAAGCCGACCTTGTGGTAGCCGCCCTTGCGGGCGCGCTGGCCCTTGACGCCGCGGCCGCAGGTCTTGCCCTGGCCGGCGGAAGCGCCGCGACCGACCCGCGTGCGGGACTTCTTCGAGCCCGGCCCCGGGGAAATGCTGTTCAGCTTCATGATGTCCTCAAGCCTCTTCCACGCGGAACAGGTGGCGCGACGCGTTGATCATGCCGCGGTTCTCGGGCGTGTCCGCCACGACCACGGTCTGGTGCAGGCGCCGCAGGCCGAGCCCGCTCGCGGTGGCGCGGTGCCGGTGCAGCTGCCCGTACACGCTCTTCACCAGCGTGACGCGGACGCCCTTGTGCTCGCTTTTCTGCTTCGCCATGTCCGTCAACCCGTAATTTCAGCGATCGTCTTGCCGCGCTTGGCCGCGATCCTGTCGGGGGCCGGCACGCGGGTCAGGGCGTCCATGGTCGCGCGCACCACGTTGATCGGGTTGCGCGAGCCGTAGCTCTTGGCCAGCACGTTGCGCACGCCGACGGCCTCGAAGACGGCGCGCATGCTGCCGCCCGCGATCACGCCCGTGCCGTCCGCGGCAGGCTGCATGTACACCCGCGACGTGCCGTGCTTGCCGGTCACCGCGAAGTGCAGCGTCGAATTGCGCAGGTTCACCGTCACCAGGTTCTTGCGCGCCTGCTGCATCGCCTTCTGGATCGCCACCGGCACCTCGCGGGCCTTGCCGTAGCCGAAGCCGACCCGGCCGTTGCCGTCGCCCACGACGGTGAGCGCGGTGAAGCCGAACTGGCGGCCGCCCTTGACGACCTTCGCGACGCGATTGACCGTCACGAGCTTCTCGATGAACTCGTCGCCGGCCGGGGCTCTTTCAACTCTCGCCATTGCTGCTCCTCAGATTCGCTGCGGTGCCGGACTCAGAACTCGAGCCCGTGCTCGCGAGCCGCGTCGGCGAGGGCCTTGACCCGCCCGTGGTACTTGAAGCCCGAGCGATCGAACGCCACCTGGGTGACGCCCTTCGCCTTGGCCCGCTCGGCGATCGCCTTGCCGACCGCCTTGGCCGCCTCGACGTTGCCGGTGGCCTTGAGGCCCTCGGCCACGTCCTTCTGCACGGTGGAGGCCACCGCCACGACCTTCGAATCGGCGTCGAAGACCTGCGCATAGATGTGCCGCGGCGTGCGGTGGATGCTCAGGCGCATCACCTTCAGCTCGTGGATCTTGGCGCGGCCGCGACGGGCGCGCTTCAGGCGACTGACTTTCTTTTCCATTGGCGGCACCCTTACTTCTTCTTCGTTTCCTTGAGCTCGATGCGCTCACCGGAATAACGAACGCCCTTGCCCTTGTAGGGCTCCGGGGCACGGTACGCGCGGATCTCCGCGGCGACCTGGCCCACCTGCTGCTTGTCGGCGCCCTTCACCAGGATCTCGGTCTGGGTCGGGGTCTCGATCGTCACGCCCTCGGGCGCCGCGTACACGACCGGGTGCGAGAAGCCGAGCGTCAGGTTCAGGTTGCGGCCCTGCGCCTGCGCGCGGTAGCCGACGCCCACCAGCTCGAGCTTCTTCTCGTAGCCCTGCGACACGCCCTTCACCACGTTCGCGAGGTGCGCGCGCAGCGAGCCCGCGTGCATCAGCGACTCCTTGTTGCGCTCGGCGATCTCGACGCGCACGTGGTCGCCGTCCTGCACCAGCGACAGGCCGCGGCGCAGGGGCAGGCTGAGCGCGCCCTTGGCGCCCTTGACGGTGACGGACTCGCCGTCGACGGTGGCGGTCACGCCCTTCGGCAGCGCGACCGGATTCTTGGCAACTCGTGACATGGTTCTACCCTGCTTGCGGCCCGTGCCTTACGACACGATGCAGAGGACTTCGCCGCCGTGGCCGGCAGCGCGCGCCTCGCGGTCGGTCATCACGCCGCGCGAGGTGGAGATGATGGCCACGCCCATGCCGCCGAGCACCTTCGGCAGCTCGTCTTTCGCCTTGTAGACGCGCAGGCCGGGGCGGCTCACGCGCTCGAGGCGGTCGATGACCGGGCGGCCCTGGTAGTACTTCAGGCGCACCGTCAGCGTGGACTTCGCGCCATCGGCGAGCACCGTGAAGTCGTCGAGGTAGCCCTCGTCCTTCAACAGCTTCGCCAGCGCGAGCTTGATCCGCGAGGAAGGCATCGAGACCTCGGGCTTGCCCGAGCTCTGCCCGTTGCGGATGCGGGTGAGGAAGTCCGCGATGGGATCCGTCATGCTCATGTCTTGCTCCGTTACGCGGCCTTACCAGCTGGCCTTGCGCAGGCCCGGGACGTCGCCGCGCATGGTCGCCTCGCGCAGCTTGGTGCGGCCGAGGCCGAACTTGCGATACACGCCGCGCGAGCGGCCGGTGATGGCGCAGCGATTGCGCTTGCGCGACGGCGACGAGTCGCGCGGCAGTACTGCAGCTTGCGGGTCGCCGCCTCGCGCTCGTCGTCCGTGGACTTCGGGCTGCGGATGGTTTCCTTGAGCAGCGCGCGCTTCGCGGCGTGGCGCTTCGCGAGGGCTGCGCGGCGCTTCTCGCGCTCGATCATGCTGGTCTTCGCCATTTGCCGGTCCTTACTTGCGGAACGGGAAGTTGAAGGATTCGAGCAACGCCCGCCCTTCCCGGTCGTCGCGTGCCGTGGTGGAAATCGTGATGTCCATGCCCCGGATCGCGTCGATCTTGTCGTAGGCGATCTCGGGGAAAATGATCTGTTCCTTGACGCCGAAGCTGTAGTTGCCGCGGCCGTCGAACGAGCGGGCCGACACGCCGCGGAAGTCGCGGATGCGCGGCATCGCGACGTTGACCAGGCGGTCGAGGAACTCGTACATGCGCGCGCCGCGCAGCGTCACCTTGGCGCCGACGGGCACGCCCTGGCGCAGCTTGAACGACGCGATCGACTTGCGCGACTTGGTCACGAGCGGCTTCTGGCCGGTGAGGGCCGTCAGGTCGCCCACCGCGCCGTCCATCGCCTTCTTGTCCGCGACCGCCTCGCCCACGCCCATGTTGACCGTGATGCGGGTGATCTTCGGGACCTGCATCGGGTTCTCGAGGCCGAGGCTCTTCTGGAGCTCGGCGACGATCTTGTCCCGGTACAACTTCTGCAGCCTTGCCATCTCAGCCAACCCCTGTTCAGGCGTCCACGACTTCGTCGTTGGACTTGAAGAAGCGCACGCGCCGGCCGTCGGCCAGGGTGCGGATGCCCACGCGGTCGCCCTGCTTGGCGACCGGATTCCACAGCATCACGTTCGAGAGGTGCAGCGAAGCCTCCTTCTCGACGATGCCGCCCTGCACCCCGCGCTGCGGGTTCGGGCGCGTGTGGCGCTTGACCATGTTGACGTTCTCGACGAGCACGCGGTCGTTCGCCAGCACCTTGATCACGGTGCCGCGGCGGCCCTTGTCGCGGCCGGTGATCACGACCACCTCGTCGCCCTTGCGGATCTTGTTCATGCCTCGTTCCTCGGTCGTCCCGCCCGGATGCTCAGAGCACTTCCGGAGCGAGCGAGATGATCTTCATGAACTGCGCGGTGCGCAGCTCGCGGGTGACCGGCCCGAAGATGCGGGTGCCGATCGGCTCGAGCTTGTTGGTGAGCAGCACGGCAGCGTTGCCGTCGAAGCGGATCAGCGAGCCGTCCGGGCGGCGCACGCCGAACGCGGTGCGCACGACGACGGCGTCGTAGACCTCGCCCTTCTTCACCTTGCCGCGCGGGATGGCGTCCTTGACGCTCACCTTGATCACGTCGCCCACGGTGGCATAGCGGCGCTTGGAGCCGCCGAGCACCTTGATGCACATGAGGCTCTTGGCGCCGCTGTTGTCGGCGGCCTGCAGCATCGTTCGCATCTGAATCATGGTCGGACTCCTTCGGCTCTCGGGCTCAGGCCTGCTCGGCGCGCTTCACGACGCGCACCAGGCGCCACGCCTTGCGGCTCGACAGCCGGCGGCATTCGGCGATGTCCACCAGGTCGCCCTCGCGGCCCTCGCCGTGCTCGTCGTGGGCGAGCAGCTTGGTGGTGCGCCGCACGTACTTGCCGTACTTCGCGTGCTTCACCAGGCGCTCGACCGACACGGTGATCGTCTTCTGCATCTTGCTGCTGACGACGCGGCCGGTCAGCGTGCGCTGCACGCCGGCGGCGGCGGTTGTCTCCACGACGGCTTGCTCGCTCATCACTTGCTACCTTTGTTGGCGCGGGCCTGCTCGCCCATCACGGTCTTCAGACGCGCGATGTTGCGGCGCACCTTGCCCGCCTGGTCGGGCTTCACGGCCTGACCGGTCGCCTGCGCCATGCGCAGGTTGAACTGCTCGCGGCGCAGCTTGAGGAGTTCTTCCTTCAGCTCGGGGCCGCCCTTCTGCCTGAGATCGCTGGTCTTCATCACCGGACCTGCCGCTTGACGAACAACGTGTCGACCGAGAGCTTGCTCGCGGCCAGGCGGAATGCCTCGCGCGCGATCTCCTCGGTGACGCCTTCCATCTCGAAGAGCACCTTGCCGGGCTGCACGCGCGCGACGTAGTACTCGACGTTGCCCTTGCCCGAGCCCATGCGGACCTCGAGGGGCTTCTTGGTGATCGGCACGTCCGGGAACACCCGGATCCACACCTGGCCGCCGCGCTTCACGTAGCGGGTCATGGCCCGGCGCGCCGCCTCGATCTCGCGTGCGGTCATGCGCGCGCGGCTCACGGCCTTCAGGCCGTACTCGCCGAACGCGATGCTGCTGCCGCGCTGGGCGAGGCCCGCGTTGCGGCCCTTGAACTGCTTGCGATACTTGGTTCGCTTCGGTTGCATCATGGCGCTGTCACTCCTGCTCGCTCAGTGCCGCGGCCTCAGGCCGCCGGCTCCTGCGCGGGCGTCGCGCCGTCGCCGGCCTCGGCCGGCAGCAGCACCTCGGGCTGGTCGAACACCTCGCCCTTGAATACCCACACCTTGACGCCGATCACGCCGTAGGTGGTGCGCGCCTCGGCCAGGCCGTAGTCGATCTCCGCGCGGAAGGTGTGCAGCGGGACGCGGCCCTCGCGCGACGACTCGGTGCGTGCGATCTCGGAGCCGTTGAGGCGGCCGGACACGCGCACCTTCACGCCCAGCGCGCCGCTGCGCATGGTGTTCATCACCGCACGCTTCATGGCGCGGCGGAACATGACGCGACGCTCGATCTGCTGCGCGATGCCCTCGGCCACCAGCTGCGCGTCCAGCTCGGGCTTGCGGATCTCGGTGATGTTGAGGCGCACGTCCTGCACGGCCATGCCCATCATCTTCGCCACTTCGCCACGCAGCCGCTCGATGTCCTCGCCCTTCTTGCCGATCACCACGCCCGGGCGGGCCGTGCTGATGGTGATGTTGGCGCGGCGCGCGGCGCGCTCGATGTGGATGCGGCTGACCGAAGCCTCGGAGAGCTTCTTCTTCAGGAACCCGCGCACCTGCCAGTCCTGGAGGATGTAGGCGGGGTAGCTGCGCGTGTTCGCGTACCACCGCGACGTCCAGTCACGCGTGATGCCGAGGCGAATGCCGATCGGATTGACCTTCTGACCCATGGAGCCTGCTCTCCTCAGTCCTTGCGGCCGTCGCCGACGAGGATCGTGATGTGGCTGTTGCGCTTGACGATGCGGTTGCCGCGCCCCTTGGCGCGGGCGTGGAAGCGCTTCAACGTCGGCGCCTCGTCGACCTCGATGCGCGCGACCTTGAGCGTGTCGATGTCCGCGTTGAGGTTGTTCTCCGCGTTGGCGACCGCCGACTCGAGCACCTTGAGCACGATGCGCGCGCCCTTCTTCGGCGTGAAGCGCAGCGTGGCGAGCGCCCGGCCCACCGGCTGGCCACGCACCATGTCTGCCACCAGGCGGCACTTCTGCGGCGAGATGCGCGCGTACTTCAGCTTGGCTGCGACCTGCATGGCTTACTCCGCCGACCTTCTGTCGCCCGAGTGCCCCTTGAAGGTGCGCGTCGGGGCGAACTCGCCGAGCTTGTGGCCGACCATGTTCTCGGACACCAGCACCGGGATGTGCTGCCGGCCGTTGTGCACGCCGATCGTGAGACCGACCATGTCCGGCAGGATCATCGAGCGGCGCGACCAGGTCTTGATCGGGCGGCGGTCGTTCTTTTCCGACGCCACCTGCACCTTCTTCGCGAGGTGCAGGTCGACGAACGGGCCTTTCTTGACTGAACGGGGCACGGCAAGCTCCTCTTCAGATTCAGTTGCGACGCCGCACGATCAGGCCGGCGGTGCGCTTGTTGGTGCGGGTCTTCTTGCCCTTGGTCTTCCAGCCCCACGGCGACACCGGGTGCGGGTTGCCCTGGCCGGACTTGCCTTCGCCGCCACCGTGCGGGTGGTCGACCGGGTTCATCACGACGCCACGGACCGTCGGGCGGATGCCGCGCCAGCGCATGGCACCGGCCTTGCCGTAGACGATCAGGTTGTGTTCCCCGTTGCCCACCTCGCCGATGGTGGCGCGGCAGTCGACGTGCACCTTGCGCATCTCGGTCGAGCGCAGGCGGATCGTCGCGTAGAGGCCCTCACGGGCCACGAGCTGCACCGAGGCGCCGGCGCTGCGCGCCAGCTGGCCGCCGCGGCCGGGCTTCAGCTCGACGTTGTGGACCGTGCTGCCGATCGGGATGCTGCGCAGCGGCAGCGCGTTGCCCGCCTTGATCGGCGCCTCGACGCCCGACACGATCGGGTCGCCGGCCGCGACGCCCTTGGGCGCGAGGATGTAGCGGCGCTCGCCGTCGGCGTACAGCACCAGCGCGAGGTGCGCGCTGCGGTTCGGGTCGTACTCGAGGCGCTCGACCTTGCCCGGCACGCCGTCCTTCGCGCGCAGGAAGTCGACGTCACGGTAGCGTTGCCGGTGGCCGCCGCCCTTGTGGCGCGTGGTGATGCGGCCCTGGTTGTTGCGGGCGCCGGTGCGCTTCTGGCTGCCGGTGAGCGACGCGACCGGCCCGCCCTTGTGCAGGTGCGAGCGGTCCGGCTTCAGCACGAAGCGTCGGCCCGGCGACGTCGGTTTGGTCTTGATGAGAGCCATGATTCAGGTTTCCGTCAGGTTGCCCGCAGTCACTTCTCGACGCCGGCGAAATCGATGCTCTGGCCCTCGGCCAGGCTCACGTAGGCCTTCTTGAAGTCCGAGCGGCGCCCCGGGCGGCCGCCGAAGCGCTTGGCCTTGCCGGCGACGTTGACGACGCGCACGGCGTCGACCTTGACCTCGAACATCAGCTCGACGGCGGCCTTGATCTCGGGCTTCGACGCGTCGCGGCGCACGCGGAAGACCACCTGGTTGTCGCGCTCGGCCATGCGGGCGCTCTTCTCGGACACGTGCGGCGCGAGCAGCACGGTCATCAGACGTTCCGGGCTGCTCATGACAGCTTCTCCTCCAGCAGGCGCACCGCGGCGACCGTGGCCAGCACGTGGTCGTGGCTCAGCAGGCTGCGCGGGTCGATCGCCGCGACCGGCAACACCGACACGCCGTGCAGGTTGCGCGAGGCCAGCTCGAGCTTCTCGTCATGGGCCTCGACCAGGATCAGCACGTTCTCGAGCTTGAGCTCCTTGAGCCGGGCGGCCAGCAGGCGCGTCTTCGGCGCGTCGAGCGCCAGCGACTCGATCACCACCAGGCGCTCGAGGCGGGCGAGCTCGGAGAGCATCGCGCGCAACGCGCCCTGGTACATCTTGCGGTTGACTTTCTGCGAGTAGTCGCGCGGGCGCGCGGCGAAGGCGCGACCGCCGCCGACCCAGATCGGGCTGCGGATCGAGCCGGCGCGGGCACGGCCGCCACCCTTCTGGTTCCACGGCTTGATGCCGCCGCCGCGCACTTCGGCACGGCTCTTCTGGCGCTTGGTGCCGGCGCGGCCGGCCGCCATGTAGGCGGTGACCACCTGGTGCACCAGGGCCTCGTTGAAATCACGGCCGAAGGCCTTCTCGGAGACCTCGAGGCTGCCGGAAGCGGCGCCCGGGGTGACGTTCTTGAGTTGCGTGGCCATGGTGGCTTACTTCTTCGGGGCGAGGGTCTTGCGGGCGGCGCGGCGCGCAGCCTTGACCGAGGGACGCACCAGCACCTGGCCGCCCGGGGCGCCGGGCACGGCGCCACGCACCAGCAGCAGGTTGCGGGCAGCGTCGACCTCGATCACCTTCAGGTTCTCGATGGTGCGCCGCACGTTGCCCATGTGACCGGACATGCGCTTGCCCGGGAACACGCGGCCCGGCGTCTGGCGCTGGCCGATCGAACCGGGCGTGCGGTGGAACAGCGACGCGCCGTGGGAGGCCGGGCCACCCGCGAAGTTGTGGCGCTTGATCGTGCCCGCAAAGCCCTTGCCGACCGTGGTACCGGCCACGTCGACGACCTGGCCGGCCGCGAACATGTCCACCTTCAGCTCGGCGCCCGCCGCGAGCTCGGCGCCTTCGCCGTCGGCGAGGCGGAACTCGACCAGCGTTTCGCCCGGGGCGACCTTGGCCTTGGCGTAATGCCCGGCCAGCGAGCGCGACAGGCGGGAGGGCTTGCGGTCGCCGAAGGCGACCTGCACCGCGCGATAGCCGTCGCTCTCGACGGCCTTCACCTGGGTGACGCGGTTCGGCAGGGCCTCGATCACCGTCACCGGGATCGATTCGCCCGCGTCCGTGAAGACGCGCGTCATGCCGGCCTTGCGGCCAATCAGACCGATCGTCATCGATTCGTCCTCGTACACCGCCCCGGCTGCGATTGGCCCGGGCTGAAAAAAACACCGTCGCCCGCCGCACGCGGCGAGCGCTCATCGAGGGGGCTGAGTGGAGCAGCCTTCGGCGGACCGGGCTGCGCCGCTCGAGCGGTACCGGTTACCCGGCCAGGCCTCGGCGAGAAGAGAGCCGCCTATTGTAGCGGCCGGAACGACTTTGCAAGCCTGAAGAAAGGGGGTCGTGATCAGGGGGTAGGGGGTAGTGGGCGGAAGCGGCCGGTGCGCCGGCCTTCTGCACTATCCCCTACCCCCTGATCACGGATCATTAGTTGAGCTTGATCTGCACGTCCACGCCGGCCGGCAGCTCGAGCTTCATCAGCGCGTCCACCGTCTTGTCGGTCGGGTTCAGGATGTCCATCAGGCGCTTGTGGGTGCGCAGCTCGTACTGGTCGCGCGCGTCCTTGTCGGCGTGCGGCGAGATCAGGATCGTGAAGCGCTCCATCTTGACCGGCAGCGGCACCGGGCCGCGCACGGTCGCGCCGGTGCGCTTCGCGGTCTCGACGATCTCGCGGGCGGAGTTGTCGATCAGCCGATGATCGAAGGCTTTGAGGCGGATGCGGATGTTCTGTCTGGACATGGTGCTCACTTCAGGATCTTGGAGACGACGCCCGCGCCGACGGTGCGGCCGCCCTCGCGGATCGCAAAGCGCAGGCCCTCTTCCATCGCGATCGGGCTGATCAGCTCGATCGTCATCTTGATGTTGTCGCCCGGCATCACCATCTCGACGCCCTCCGGCAACTCCACCGAACCCGTCACGTCCGTCGTGCGGAAGTAAAACTGCGGACGATAACCCTTGAAGAACGGCGTGTGACGACCGCCCTCCTCCTTCGTCAGCACGTACACCTCGCCCTCGAACTTGGTGTGCGGCGTGATCGAGCCCGGCTTCGCCAGCACCTGGCCACGCTCCACTTCCTCGCGCTTCGTGCCGCGCAGCAGCACGCCCACGTTGTCGCCCGCCTGCCCCTGGTCGAGCAGCTTGCGGAACATCTCCACGCCCGTGCAGATCGTCTTCACCGTCGGCCGCAGGCCCACGATCTCCACTTCGTCGTTCACCTTGACGATGCCGCGCTCGATGCGACCCGTCACCACCGTGCCGCGGCCCGAGATCGAGAACACGTCCTCCACCGGCATCAGGAACGCGCCGTCAATCGCGCGCTCCGGCACCGGGATGTAGCGGTCCATCTCCTCGACCAGCTTCACCACCGTCGGCACCCCGAGCGGACCCTTGTCGCCCTCCAGCGCCTTCAGCGCCGAGCCCGTCACGATCGGCGTGTCGTCGCCCGGGAACTCGTACTTGGAGAGCAGCTCGCGCACCTCCATCTCGACGAGCTCCAGCAGCTCCGCGTCGTCCACCATGTCCGCCTTGTTCAGGTACACCACGATGTACGGCACGCCCACCTGGCGCGCCAGCAGGATGTGCTCGCGCGTCTGCGGCATCGGGCCGTCGGCCGCCGACACCACCAGGATCGCGCCGTCCATCTGCGCCGCGCCCGTGATCATGTTCTTCACGTAGTCGGCGTGCCCCGGGCAGTCGACGTGCGCGTAGTGGCGGTTCGGCGACTGATACTCGACGTGCGCCGTCGAAATCGTGATGCCGCGCGCCTTCTCTTCCGGCGCCTTGTCAATCTGGTCGTAGGCCATGAAGGTGCCGCCGTGCGTCTCCGCCATCACCTTCGTCAGCGCCGCCGTCAGCGTCGTCTTGCCATGGTCAACGTGACCAATCGTGCCCACGTTCACGTGCGGCTTCGTACGCGCGAATTTTTCCTTAGCCACGACCCTTACCTCGAATACAAGTGACTAGTGATTAGCGGATAGCGGATAGTGGAAGAGGCGGTGGATTCGGCAGTGCGGCACCAGCAGTGCGCACGCTCCGATCACTATCCGCTATCCCCTATCCGCTATCCGCTATCCCCTTCCTGCCTCAGCTGGCCTTCTTCAGCACGGCCTCGGCGACGTTGTTCGGCACTTCCATGTACTTGGCGAACTCCATCGTGAAGGTCGCGCGGCCCTGGCTCATCGAGCGCACGGAGGTCGCGTAGCCAAACATCTCGGCGAGCGGCACCTCGGCGGTGATGACCTTGCCCGACGGGCCGTCTTCCATGCCCTGGATCTGGCCGCGGCGGCGGTTGAGGTCGCCGATCACGTCGCCGGAGTAATCCTCGGGCGTGACCACCTCGACCTTCATGATCGGCTCGAGCAGCACCGGCTTCGCCTTGCGCACGCCGTCCTTGAGCGCCATCGAGCCCGCGATCTTGAACGCCATCTCGTTCGAGTCGACGTCGTGGTAGGAGCCGTCGATGATCGTGACCTTGACGTCCACCACCGGGTAGCCGGCGATCACGCCGCCCTCGAGTGCTTCCTTGACGCCCTTGTCGACCGCCGGGATGTACTCGCGCGGCACCACGCCGCCGACGATGCCGTTGACGAACTCGTAGCCCTTGCCTTCTTCCTGCGGCTCGATCCTGCAGCCACACGTGGCCGTACTGGCCGCGGCCGCCGGACTGGCGCACGAACTTGCCTTCCTGCTCGACCTTGCCGCGAATGGTTTCGCGGTAGGCGACCTGCGGCTTGCCGACGTTCGCCTCGACCTTGAACTCGCGCTTCATGCGGTCGACGATGATGTCGAGGTGCAGCTCGCCCATGCCGGCGATGATGGTCTGGCCCGACTCCTGGTCGGTGCTGACGCGGAACGACGGGTCTTCCTTGGCGAGGCGCTGCAGCGCGAGGCCCATCTTCTCCTGGTCGCTCTTGGTCTTCGGCTCCACCGCGACCGAGATCACCGGCTCGGGGAACTCCATCTTCTCGAGCGTGATGATGTGGTCGATGTCGCACAGCGTGTCGCCGGTCGTCACGTCCTTGAGGCCGACGGCCGCGGCGATGTCGCCGGCGCGGACTTCCTTGATCTCCTCGCGCTCCGCGGCGTGCATCTGCAGCAGGCGGCCGACGCGCTCCTTCTTGGACTTGCCCGGCACGAACACCTGGTCGCCCGAGTTGAGCACGCCGGAGTAGACGCGGAAGAAGGTCAGGTTGCCGACGAACGGATCGTTGAGGATCTTGAACGCGAGCGCGGAGAACTTGGCGTCGTCGCTGGCCGGGCGGGTCGCCTCGGCGCCGTCGTCGTCGATGCCCTTCACGGCGTCCACTTCGGCCGGCGAGGGCATGTACTCGATCACGGCGTCGAGCATCGCCTGCACGCCCTTGTTCTTGAACGCCGAGCCGCACTGCACCAGGCAGATCTCGTTGCGCAGCGCGCGCGCGCGCAGGCCGGCCTTGATCTCCTCGACGGTGAGCTCGCTGTGCTCGAGGTACTTGTGCATCAGCTCGTCGTTGGCCTCGGCCGCGGCCTCGATCAGCTTCTCGCGCCACGCGGCGCACTCGGCCTGCATCTCGGCCGGGACTTCCCGGTACTCGAACTTCATGCCCTCGGTCGAGTCGTCCCAGATGATGGACTTCATCCGGATCAGGTCGACCACGCCCTCGAACTTCTCCTCGGCGCCGATCGGCAGCTGCAGCGGCACCGGGTTGCCGCGCAGGCGCGTGCGGATCTGCTCGACGCAGCGCAGGAAGTTGGCGCCCGCGCGGTCCATCTTGTTGACGAACGCGAGCCGCGGCACGCCGTACTTGTTCATCTGGCGCCAGACGGTCTCGGACTGCGGCTGCACGCCGCTCACGGCGCAGAACACGGCGCAGGCCGAGTCGAGCACGCGCAGGCTGCGCTCGACCTCGATCGTGAAGTCGACGTGCCCCGGCGTGTCGATGATGTTGAAGCGGTGCTCGGGGAACTGGTTCTCCATCCCCTTCCAGAACGCGGTGGTCGCGGCGGCCGTGATGGTGATGCCGCGCTCCTGCTCCTGCTCCATGTAGTCCATGACGGCGGCGCCGTCGTGCACCTCGCCGATCTTGTGCGAGACGCCGGTGTAGAACAGGATGCGCTCGGTGGTCGTGGTCTTGCCGGCGTCAATGTGCGCCGAGATGCCGATGTTCCGGTAGCGCTCGATCGGGGTGGTGCGTGGCACGGTCGTGATCCTTGGGTCTGCGTGGCGGCCGGACGGGCCTTACCAGCGGTAGTGCGCGAACGCCTTGTTCGCGTCGGCCATACGGTGCGTGTCCTCGCGCTTGCGCACGGCGGCGCCGCGGTTCTCCGACGCCTCGAGCAGCTCGGCGGCGAGGCGCTGCGACATGGACTTCTCGCTGCGGGCAATGGCCGCGTCGATCAGCCAGCGCATGGCGAGCGTCTGGCGGCGCGTGGAGCGCACTTCGACCGGCACCTGGTAGGTGGCGCCACCGACGCGGCGGGACTTCACCTCGACCATCGGCTTGACGTTGTCGAGCGCCTGCGTGAGCAGCTCGATCGCCTGGTCCGGCTGGCGGCCGGTGCGCTCGGAGATGCGGTCGATCGCGCCGTAGACGATGCGCTCGGCCACCGACTTCTTGCCGCTCTCCATCACCATGTTCATGAACTTGGCGAGCAGCACGCTGTTGAACTTCGGGTCGGGGAGGATGCTGCGGACCGGGGCTTGGGAGCGACGCGACATGGCGGATTACCTGGGCTGTAGGCTGTGGGCTGTGGGCAGTCGAACAGGCAGGGCTCAGCCCTTCGGGCGCTTGGCGCCGTACTTGGAGCGGCTCTGCTTGCGCTCGCTGACGCCGGCGCAGTCGAGCGTGCCGCGCACGGTGTGGTAGCGGACGCCGGGCAGGTCCTTGACGCGGCCACCGCGGATCAGCACCACCGAGTGCTCCTGCAGGTTGTGGCCTTCGCCGCCGATGTAGCTGATCACCTCGAAGCCGTTGGTGAGGCGCACCTTGGCGACCTTGCGCAGCGCCGAGTTCGGCTTCTTCGGCGTCGTGGTGTAGACGCGGGTGCAGACGCCACGCCGCTGCGGCGAGTTGCCCAGTGCAGGCACCTTGCTCTTGGCGGCGTCGAGGCGGCGCGGGCCGCGGATCAGCTGATTGACGGTTGACATGCTCTTACCGACTCCAGATCAGGCCGGCGGGCGCGGATCGTTGCGCTGCCGCCGAGAAGAACCGGGCCGCCAAAACGGCGGCCCGGTGGAACACTCAGGGGGCCGCGCGGGTGGATCGCCGGCGGCCCCAATGAAAGGGCGCAAAATTCTAGGGAGGGGGCCTGCCGCTGTCAACTTGACAACTGGCGCGACACCCTCCCTCCGCCGCCTCACTCGGCGGGCAAGCCCGCCTCGTCCGGCGGCGCCGGGCTGAACTCCGCGCCCGGCGGCAGCTCGACGAAGCCCTCGGCCAGGGCGTCCTCGGGCCGGCGGCGGCGCGCCAGGTGGTAGAACGAGCCGGTGCCGGCCGGGATCAGCCGGCCGACGATCACGTTCTCCTTCAGGCCGCGCAGGTCGTCCTTCATGCCGCGCACCGCCGCCTCGGTCAGCACGCGGGTGGTCTCCTGGAAGGAGGCCGCGGAGATGAACGACTCGGTGGCGAGCGAGGCCTTGGTGATGCCGAGCAGGATCGGGTCGGCGATGGCCGGCAGCTTGCCGTCCCGGGTGACCTTCTCGTTGGCCTCGAGCACCCGCGCGCGGTCCATCTGCTCGCCGCGCAGGAACACGGTCTCGCCGGGGTCGACCACTTCGATCTTGCGCAGCATCTGGCGGATGATCACCTCGATGTGCTTGTCGTTGATCTTCACGCCCTGCAGGCGATAGACGTCCTGGATCTCGCGCACCAGGTAGTTCGCGAGCGGCTCGACGCCCTGCAGGCGCAGGATGTCGTGCGGGTTCGGCTCGCCGTCCGCGATCGTCTCGCCGCGCTCCACGTGCTCGCCCTCGAACACGGTGAGGTGGCGCCACTTCGGGATCAGCTCCTCGTGCTTCTCGCCCTCGTCGTCGGTGATGATCAGGCGGCGCTTGCCCTTGGTCTCCTTGCCGAAGCTCACGGTGCCCGAGTACTCGGCGAGGATCGCGGAGTCCTTGGGCTTGCGGGCCTCGAACAGGTCCGCGACGCGCGGCAGGCCGCCGGTGATGTCGCGGGTCTTCGAGGATTCCTGCGGGATGCGCGCGATCACGTCGCCGACCGACACCTGGGCGCCGTCGACGAGGTTCACCAGCGCGCCCGAGGGCAGCGCGTACACCGCCGGGATGTCGGTGTTGGCGAAGCAGACTTCCTTGCCCTTGGCGTTGACCAGCTTGATCACCGGGCGCAGGTCCTTGCCGCCGGCGCCGCGCTGCTTCGGGTCCATGACCACGGTGCTCGACAGGCCGGTGACCTCGTCCACCTGGCTCGACACCGTGATGCCGTCGATGAAGTCCTGGAAGCGGATGAAGCCCGCCACCTCGGTCACCACCGGGTGGGTGTGCGGGTCCCAGGTGGCGATGACCTGGCCCGGCGCCACCGTGCTGCCCTCGCCCACGGTGATCACCGAGCCGTACGGGATGCGGTAGCGTTCGCGCTCGCGGCCGAAGTCGTCGATCACGCCCACTTCGGCCGAGCGCGACACGGCCACCAGGTGGCCCTTGTCGTGGCGCACGGACTTCAGGTTGTGGAAGCGCGCCGTGCCCTTGCCCTTCACTTCCACGCTGCTCTGCGCCGCGGCCCGCGAGGCCGCGCCGCCGATGTGGAACGTGCGCATGGTGAGCTGGGTGCCAGGCTCGCCGATCGACTGCGCGGCGATCACGCCGACCGCCTCGCCGAGGTTGATGCGGTGGCCGCGCGCCAGGTCGCGGCCGTAGCACTGGGCGCAGACGCCGTAGCGCGTGGCGCAGCTGATCGGTGAGCGGACCATGACCTGGTCCACGCCCGCCTGCTCGATCCTGCGCACCAGGTGCTCGTCGAGCAGCTCGCCCGCCGCGACCAGCACCTCGTCGGAGCCGGGGCGGAACACGTCGCTCGCGATGACGCGGCCGAGCACGCGCTCGCCGAGGCCCTCGACGACGTCGCCGCCCTCGACGATCGGCATCATCGCGAGGCCGTGGTCCGTGCCGCAGTCCGGCTCGGTGACCACCAGGTCCTGCGCCACGTCGACCAGGCGGCGGGTCAGGTAACCCGAGTTCGCGGTCTTCAGCGCGGTGTCGGCCAGGCCCTTGCGCGCGCCGTGCGTCGAGATGAAGTACTGGAGGACGTTGAGGCCCTCGCGGAAGTTCGCCGTGATCGGCGTCTCGATGATCGAGCCGTCCGGCTTGGCCATCAGGCCGCGCATGCCCGCCAGCTGGCGGATCTGGGCCGGCGAGCCGCGGGCGCCCGAGTCCGACATCATGTAGATCGAGTTGAACGACTTCTGGCGCACCTTGCGGCCGTCGGAGGCCTGCACGTCGTCGCCGCCGAGCTTGTCCATCATCGCCTTGGCGACCTGGTCGTTGGTGCGCGACCAGATGTCCACGACCTTGTTGTAGCGCTCGCCGTTGGTGACGAGGCCGGAAGCGTACTGCTCCTGGATCTCCTTCACCTCGCGCTCGGCCGCGCCCAGGATCTTCTCCTTCTGCTCCGGCACCACCATGTCGTCCACGCCGATCGACACGCCCGCGCGGGTCGCGTAGCGGAAGCCCATGTACATGAGCTGGTCGGCGAACACCACGGTCTCCTTGAGGCCGAGGGCGCGGTAGCACTCGTTGATCGTGCGCGAGATCGCCTTCTTGGTCATGTCCTGGTTGACCAGGTCGAACGACAGGCCCTTCGGCAGGATCTCGAACAGCAGCGCGCGGCCGACGGTGGTCTCGACCAGGCGGCGCTGCGGCACGAGCTGGCCGTCCGCATCGCGCACGTGCTCGACGAGGCGCACCTTGCAGCGCGCCTGCAGGTCGGCGACGCGGTTCTCGTAGGCGCGGTGCACCTCGGCCACGTCGGTGAAGTACGTGCCCTCGCCCGGGGCGTTGACCCGCTCGCGGGTCATGAAGTACAGGCCGAGCACCACGTCCTGCGACGGGACGATGATCGGGTCGCCGTTGGCCGGCGACAGGATGTTGTTCGACGACAGCATCAGCGCGCGCGCCTCGAGCTGCGCCTCGAGCGACAGCGGCACGTGCACCGCCATCTGGTCGCCGTCGAAGTCGGCGTTGAACGCCGTGCACACCAGCGGGTGCAGCTGGATCGCCTTGCCCTCGATCAGCACCGGCTCGAAGGCCTGGATGCCGAGGCGGTGCAGGGTCGGTGCGCGGTTGAGCAGCACCGGATGCTCGCGGATCACTTCCTCGAGGATGTCCCACACCTCGGGACCCTCGCGCTCGACCATGCGCTTGGCGGCCTTGATGGTCGACGCCTCGCCGCGCAGCTGCAGCTTCTGGAAGATGAACGGCTTGAACAGCTCGAGCGCCATCTTCTTCGGCAGGCCGCACTGGTGCAGGCGCAGCGTCGGGCCGACCACGATGACCGAACGGCCCGAGTAGTCGACGCGCTTGCCGAGCAGGTTCTGGCGGAAGCGGCCCTGCTTGCCCTTGATCATGTCGGCGAGCGACTTGAGCGGGCGCTTGTTGGTGCCGGTGATGGCGCGGCCGCGGCGGCCGTTGTCGAGCAGCGCGTCCACCGACTCCTGCAGCATGCGCTTCTCGTTGCGCACGATGATGTCGGGCGCGCTCAGCTCGAGCAGCCGGCGCAGGCGGTTGTTGCGGTTGATGACGCGGCGGTACAGGTCGTTCAGGTCGGAGGTTGCAAACCGGCCCCCATCGAGAGGCACCAGCGGCCGCAGGTCGGGCGGCAGCACCGGCAGCACCGTGAGCACCATCCACTCGGGCTTGTTGCCGGACTCGATGAACGACTCGATCAGCTTCAGGCGCTTCGACAGGCGCTTGATCTTGGTCTCGGAGCTGGTGGCGGAGATGTCCTCGCGCACCTTGATCACCTCGGCCTGCAGGTCGAGGCTCTTCAGCAGCTCGTGCACGGCCTCCGCGCCCATGCGCGCGTCGAACTCGTCGCCGTGCTTCTCGATCGCGTCGAGGTACATCTCGTCGGACAGCAGCTGGCCGCGCTGCATCGAGGTCATGCCCGGGTCGATGACCACGAACGCCTCGAAGTACAGCACGCGCTCGATCTCGCGCAGCGTCATGTCGAGCATCAGGCCGATGCGGCTCGGCAGCGACTTCAGGAACCAGATGTGCGCGGTGGGGCTGGCGAGCTCGATGTGGCCCATGCGCTCGCGGCGCACCTTGGCCTGCGTGACCTCGACGCCGCACTTCTCGCAGACCACGCCGCGGTGCTTGAGCCGCTTGTACTTGCCGCACAGGCACTCGTAGTCCTTCACCGGCCCGAAGATCTTGGCGCAGAACAGGCCGTCGCGCTCCGGCTTGAAGGTCCGGTAGTTGATGGTCTCCGGCTTCTTGACCTCGCCGAACGACCACGAGCGGATCATCTCCGGGGAGGCGAGCCCGATGCGGATCGAGTCGAAGTCCTCGACGGTCGGCTGCTGCTTGAACAACTTCAAGAGATCTTTCATTGCGTCACCCTGTGCGTCGCGCGAGTGCTGGTCCGGGGCCCGGTCAGCGCCGTTCCTGCTCGAGTTCCATGTTGATGCCGAGCGAACGGATCTCCTTGACCAGCACGTTGAAGGACTCGGGCATGCCCGCGTCCATCATGTGGTTGCCGTCCACGATGTTCTTGTACATCTTGGTGCGGCCGGTCACGTCGTCCGACTTGACGGTCAGCATCTCCTGCAGCGTGTAGGAAGCGCCGTAGGCCTCGAGCGCCCACACTTCCATCTCGCCGAAACGCTGGCCGCCGAACTGCGCCTTGCCGCCGAGCGGCTGCTGCGTGACCAGGCTGTACGGGCCGGTCGAGCGCGCGTGCATCTTGTCGTCCACCAGGTGGTTGAGCTTCAGCATGTACATGTAGCCGACCGTCACCGGGCGGTCGAAGCGCTCGCCGGTGCGGCCGTCGAACAGCCAGGTCTGGCCGCTCTCCGGCAGGTCGGCGAGGCGCAGCATGTGCTTGATCTCGCCCTCGGTCGCGCCGTCGAACACCGGCGTGGCCATCGGCACGCCGTTGCGCAGGTTGCCGGCGAGCACGGTGATCTCCGCGTCGCTGAACCCGCTCAAGTCCTCGGTCTTGCCGCCGCTCTTGTTGTACACCTCGTCGAGGAAGCCGCGCAGCTCGGCCACGCCGCGGCTCTCGTCGAGCATGCGGCCGATCTTCAGGCCGATGCCCTTCGCGGCCCAGCCCAGGTGGGTCTCGAGGATCTGGCCGATGTTCATGCGCGACGGCACGCCGAGCGGGTTGAGCACGATGTCGACCGGGGTGCCGTCGGCGGCGAACGGCATGTCCTCCACCGGCACGATGGTCGAGATCACGCCCTTGTTGCCGTGGCGGCCGGCCATCTTGTCGCCCGGCTGCACGCGGCGCTTCACCGCGAGGTACACCTTCACCATCTTGAGCACGCCCGGGGCGAGGTCGTCGCCCTGGGTGATCTTCTGGCGCTTGTCCTCGAGGCGGCGCTCGAACTCCTTGCGCTGCTCGCGCATGCGCTCGGCGGTCGTCTCGAGAGCGGCGTTGGCCTCCTCGTCCTCGAGGCGCACCTCGAGCCAGTGCTCGCGCGGGATGTCGGCGAGGTAGTCGGCGGTGACCTTCGAGCCGGCCTTGAGCTTGCGCGGGCCGCCGGCGGCCACCTTGCCCAGCAGCATGGACTGCACGCGCGAGAACAGGTCCTCCTCGAGGATGCGCTGCTGGTCGGCGAGGTCCTTGCGGACCTTGTCGATCTCGGACTTCTCGATCGCCTTGGCGCGGCTGTCCTTCTCGACGCCGTCGCGCGTGAACACGCGCACGTCGATCACGGTGCCGTCCATGCCCGGCGGCACGCGCAGCGAGGTGTCCTTAACGTCGGACGCCTTCTCGCCGAAGATCGCGCGCAGCAGCTTCTCCTCGGGGGTGAGCTGCGTCTCGCCCTTCGGCGTGACCTTGCCCACCAGGATGTCGCCGGCCTTGACCTCGGCGCCGATGAAGGCGATGCCGGCCTCGTCGAGCTTGGCGAGGGCCGCTTCACCCACGTTGGGGATGTCCGCGGTGATTTCCTCGGGCCCCAGCTTGGTGTCGCGCGCGACGCAGGTGAGCTCCTCGATGTGGATCGTGGTGAAGCGGTCCTCCTGGACCACCCGCTCCGAGATCAGGATCGAGTCCTCGAAGTTGTAGCCGTTCCACGGCATGAACGCCACCAGCAGGTTCTGGCCGAGCGCGAGGTCGCCCAGGTCGGTCGACGGGCCGTCGGCCAGCACGTCGCCGCGCGCGATCGCGTCACCGGCCTTCACCAGCGGGCGCTGGTTGATGCAGGTGTTCTGGTTCGAGCGCGTGTACTTGGTGAGGTTGTAGATGTCGACGCCCGCCTCGCCGGCGGTGGTCTCCGCGTCGTTGACGCGCACCACGATGCGCGACGCATCGACCGAGTCGACCACGCCGCCGCGGCGCGCCACCACGGTGACGCCCGAGTCGATCGCGACCGGGCGCTCCATGCCGGTGCCCACCAGCGGCGTCTCCGAGCGCAGCGTCGGCACGGCCTGGCGCTGCATGTTCGAGCCCATCAGCGCGCGGTTCGCGTCGTCGTGCTCGAGGAACGGGATCAGCGAGGCGGCCACCGACACGATCTGCTTCGGCGACACGTCCATGAACTGGATCTTGTCCGGCGTCGACAGCATGAACTCGTTCTGGTAGCGCGACGACACCAGCTCGTCGCTGAAGCGGCCCTTGGCGTCGAGCGAGGCGTTCGCCTGCGCGATCACGTACTGCGCCTCGTCGATCGCCGACAGGTACTCGATCTGGTCGGTGACCCGGCCGTCCGTGACCTTGCGGTACGGCGTCTCGAGGAAGCCGTAGTCGTTGGTGCGCGCGTAGACGGCGAGCGAGTTGATCAGGCCGATGTTCGGGCCTTCCGGCGTCTCGATCGGGCAGACGCGGCCGTAGTGCGTCGGATGCACGTCGCGCACCTCGAACCCGGCCCGCTCGCGGGTCAGGCCGCCGGGGCCGAGCGCCGACACGCGGCGCTTGTGCGTGACCTCGGACAGCGGGTTGTTCTGGTCCATGAACTGCGACAGCTGCGAGGAGCCGAAGAACTCCTTCACCGCGGCCGCCACCGGCTTGGCGTTGATCATGTCCTGGGGCATCAGGCCCTCGGACTCGGCGATCGTGAGGCGTTCCTTGACGGCGCGCTCGACGCGCACCAGGCCGACGCGGAAGGCGTTCTCCGCCATCTCGCCGACGCTGCGCACGCGGCGGTTGCCGAGGTGGTCGATGTCGTCCACCGTGCCGTTGCCGTTGCGGATGTCGATCAGCGTGCGCAGCACGTCGATGATGTCCGAGGTGTCGGCGCGGGCCTCGACCAGCGACTTGGCGAAGTCGTCGCCGCGGCGGCTGAAGTGCAGCACGTCGTAGAGGATGCCCGGGCCCTTGACCTCGGTGCGCCCGACGCGGCGGTTGAACTTCATGCGGCCGACGGCCGACAGGTCGTAGCGCTCGGGGTTGAAGAACAGGTTCTGGAACAGGTTCTCCGCGGCGTCGCGCGTCGGCGGCTCGCCCGGGCGCATCATGCGGTAGATCTCGACCAGCGCCTCCATGCGGTTCTTGGACGGGTCGATGCGCAGCGTGTCGGAGATGAACGGCCCGCGGTCGAGGTCGTTGACGTACAGCACGCGGATCTCGGTCATCGCCGGCCTGCACCAGCTTGGCGGCCGTCACGGCGGTCAGGATCTCGTTGGCCTTGACGAGGATCTCGCCGGTCTCGGTGTTGACCACGTCGTGGGCGAGCACCTTGCCGGTGAGGTAGTCGGCGGGCACCGGCAGGCGGTCGACGCCGGCGTCCTCGAGCTGGCGCACGTGGCGCGCGGTGATGCGGCGGCCTTCCTCGACGATCACCTTGTCGCCGACGCGGATCTCGAAGCTGGCGGTCTCGCCACGCAGCCGGCTCGGCACCAGGCCGAGCTCGACGCCCTGCGGCGAGAGATAGAACGTGTTCTTCTCGAAGAACAGGTCGAGCATCTGCTCGTCGCTGTAGCCGAGCGCGCGCAGCAGGATCGTGACCGGCAGCTTGCGGCGGCGGTCGATGCGCGCGTAGACGCAGTCCTTGGCGTCGAACTCGAAGTCGAGCCAGGAGCCGCGGTAGGGGATGACGCGCGCGGAGAACAGCAGCTTGCCCGAGCTGTGGGTCTTGCCGCGGTCGTGGTCGAAGAACACGCCCGGGCTGCGGTGCAGCTGCGAGACGATGACGCGCTCGGTGCCGTTCACCACGAACGTGCCGTTGTCGGTCATCAGCGGCAGCTCGCCGAGGTAGACCTCCTGCTCGCGGATGTCCTTGACGGGCTTCTTGGCGCCCGGGGCCTCCTTGTCGAGCACCACGAGGCGCACCTTGACGCGCAGCGGGGCCGCGTAGGTGAGGCCGCGCAGCTGGCACTCCTTGACGTCGAACACGGGCTCGCCGAGGCGGTAGCTCACGTACTCGAGGAACGCGTTGCCGGAGTAGCTGACGATCGGGAACACGCTGCGGAACGCCGCGTGCAGGCCGATGTCCGCGCGGCGATCCTCGGCGGCGTCCGCCTGCAGGAACTTGCGGTAGGAATCGAGCTGGATGGCGAGCAGGTAGGGCACCTCGAGGATGCTCGACCGCTTGCCGAAATCCTTGCGGATGCGCTTCTTCTCGGTGAAGGAATATGCCATGCGATCACCCTCTACTCGGCCGCACTCGCGGCCCGGTCAGCTCGACGCCAGTTGCACTCGAAGACGGGCGAGCCGGCCGGCGGGCAACCCCGCCAGCCGGCTCGCCGCGCACGGGCACGAAGCCCGCGCATCGCGGTTACTTGATCTCCGCGGCCGCGCCGGCGTCCTCGAGCTTCTTCTTGATGCCGTCCGCATCGGCCTTCGGAATGCTTTCCTTGACCAGCGAGGGCACGCCCTCGACGAGGTCCTTGGCTTCCTTGAGGCCGAGGCCGGTGATCTCGCGGATCACCTTGATGACGCCGACCTTGTTCGCGCCGAAGCTGGTCATGGTGACCGTGAACTCGGTCTGCTCTTCGGCGACCGGGGCGGCCGCAGCGGCGCCCGCGGCGGCAGCCATCGCGACCGGGGCCGCGGCGGTGACGCCGAACTTGTCTTCCATCATCTTCACGAGGTCGACGATCTCCATCACGGTCATGTTGGAGATTGCGTCGAGGATCTGTTCCTTGCTGGCAGCCATTGTTGTGACTCCTGAATTAAAAAGTTTGCCTGATACCCGTTGATACGTCCGGCAGCCGCTTTACGCGGCCGCCTTCTGGTCCTTGACTGCGGCGATCGTCCGCACGAGCTTCGCGTGAGGCTCGGCGAGCGTGCGCACGAACTTGGCCACGGGCGCCTTGAGCACACCCATCAGCTGCGCGATCGCCTGATCCTTCGTGGGAAGGCTCGCCACCTTCTCGAGGTCCTGCCCCGACAGCACCACCCCGCCGAGCGACACCAGGGTCGGCACGAGCAGGACGTTGTCCCGGGCGAAGCCCTTGATCAGGCGCGCGGCCGCACCCGGATCGTCTTCCGAGAAGGCGAGGATCAGCGGGCCCTTGAGCTTGTCACCGACGCACTCGAACTGAGTGCCGGCGACCGCCCGGCGGGCCAGCGTGTTCTTCACCACTCTCATGTAGACGCGGGAGGCGCGGGCCTTGGCGCGCAGCTCGGTGAGCTTCGCAACCGACAGCCCCCGGTACTCCGCGGCGACGACGGAATGCGCGCGCAGCGCAACCTCGTTCACCTCGGCCACCAGTGCCTTCTTGTCTTCCAGTCTGAGCGCCATGTGTTCCTCCTGGCCTGAAGATCTACCGAACAAAACGCCCGTCCCTGAGCGTTCACCCTTTTAGAGGGCGGGACCTTAAGGCAGTGAGACACTGACTCGGGTACCACCATCTGCGCAGGCAACCATTAAGGGGAGCGTCTCCCCGCCTGCGGTCTGCGATGATGACCGGCCCTGGCTGCCCGCCGCCCGGAGGCGACTGGCGGCCGCAACCGGCCGAAGCATCAACTCGTCGAATCGTCCTGCGGCCGCGGCGCCTACGCGCCGAGGCTCGCCTGGTCCACCTGCACGCCGGGCCCCATGGTCGAGGACACCGACACGCGCTTGAAGAACACGCCCTTGGCGGCGGCCGGCTTGGCCTTCTGCAGGTCGGCGAGCAGCGCGTGCAGGTTCTCGTGCAGCGCCTTGACCTCGAAGCTGGCCTTGCCGATGGTGCAGTGGATGACGCCCGCCTTGTCCGCGCGGAAGCGGACCTGGCCGGCCTTGGCATTGCGCACCGCGTTCGCCACGTCCGGGGTCACCGTGCCGACCTTGGGGTTCGGCATCAGGCCGCGGGGGCCGAGGATCTGGCCGAGCTGGCCCACGACGCGCATCGCGTCCGGGCTCGCCACGACCACGTCGAAATTCAGCTCGCCGGCCTTCACCTTCTCGGCGAGGTCCTCGAGGCCGACGATGTCGGCACCCGCCTCGCGCGCGGCATCGGCGTTCTTGCCCGAGGTGAACACGGCGACCCGCACCGACTTGCCGGTGCCGTGCGGCAGCACGGTCGAGCCGCGCACCTGCTGGTCCGACTTCGAGGCGTCGATGCCGAGGTTGACGGCGACGTCCACTGCCTCGTCGAACTTGGCGGTGGCGAACTGCTTGACGAGCGCGAGCGCGTCGTCGATCGGGAACTGCTTGCCCGGCTGGATTTTCTCGGCCCAGGGCTTCATGCGCTTTGCGATGGCAACCATGTCACACCCCCTCCACGTCGACGCCCATGCTGCGGGCGCTGCCGGCGATGGTGCGCACGGCCGCATCGAGATCGGCCGCCGTCAGGTCCGGCGTCTTGGTCTTCGCGATCTCCTCGAGCTGCTGGCGGGTGATCTTGCCCACCTTGGAGGTGTTCGGCGTGCCGCTGCCCTTCTCGATGCCGATGCTCTTGCGGATCAGCACCGACGCCGGCGGCGTCTTCATGATGAAGGTGAAGCTGCGGTCGCTGTACACGGTGATCACCACCGGGATCGGCAGCCCCTTCTCGACGTTCTGCGTCTGCGCGTTGAACTGCTTGCAGAACTCCATGATGTTGACGCCCTGCTGGCCGAGCGCCGGCCCGATCGGCGGGCTCGGGTTCGCCTGGCCTGCAGGCACCTGCAGCTTCACGTAACCGTTTACTTTCTTTGCCATCTCTCTCTACCTCTGTGGGTCCAAGCGCCCTTGCGGGCTCCCCGTTACGAGGGGGTAATGACTAGGGGGTAGGGGGTAGTGCCGGAGGCGCCGGCGCAGCCGGCTTCTTCACTATCCCCTATCCCCTATCCCCTATCCCCTCACCTCAGGCCTTCTCGACCTGGCTGAAATCGAGTTCCACGGGCGTCGAGCGCCCGAGGATCTGCACCGCCACCTGCAGGCGGCTCTTCTCGTAGTTCACCGACTCGACGACGCCGTTGAAGTCGTTGAACGGCCCGCTGACGACGCGCACCACCTCGCCGGGCTCGAACAGCACCTTCGGCCGCGGCTTCTCCGCGCCTTCCTCGACGCGGCGCAGGATCGCGTTCGCCTCGCGGTCGGTGATCGGCGCCGGCTTCTCCGGCGAGCCGCCGATGAAACCGAGCACCTTGGCGGTCTCGCGCACCAGGTGCCAGGTGTCCTCGTTCATCTCCATCTGCACCAGCACGTAGCCGGGGAAGAACTTGCGTTCGCTGCGGCGGCGCTGCCCGTCCCGCATCTCCACGACTTCCTCGGTCGGCACCAGGATCTCGCCGAACTTGTCCTCGAGCCCCTTGAGCTTGATGCGCTCGCGGAGCGACTCGGACACCTTGTGCTCGAAGTTCGAGTACGCGTGCACGACGTACCAGCGCAGCGCCATGGTCAGCCACCCCGCCCGGTGAGGGCGTGCGTGATGGCGCCCAGCATCATGTCGAGCAGCCAGAAGAACACGCCCATCGCGAGGATCGCCACGAACACCACCAGCGTGGTCTGCAGCGTCTCCTGGCGCGTCGGCCAGACGACCTTGCGCAGCTCGACGCGCGAGCCCTGCACGAACTGCCAGAACGCCCTGCCCTGCACGGACTGCAGCGCGACCACGATGCCCACGCCCAGCGAGGCGAGCACGAGGACCCAGCGCACCGCGAGCGGGTAGCTCGACAGCAGGTAGAAGCCGGCGATGCCGCCGACGAGTATCGCCACGGCTGCAGCCAGCTTCACGGTGTCCAGCGCACTGGCGCCCGTTTCAACCTTGTCGGTCATTTACATCTGCCGGGATGCCGCCCGGTCCCTCCGCCGTCGCCTTCGGTCACGCGTCTCGAATGGCAGGCCAGGAGGGAATCGAACCCCCAACCTGCGGTTTTGGAGACCGCCGCTCTGCCAATTGAGCTACTGGCCTGCGCGCGCAACCTATGCCGGGAAAAGACCGGGCCGCTGTGTTACTTCAGGATTTTCGAGACGACGCCCGCGCCGACGGTGCGGCCGCCCTCGCGGATCGCAAAGCGCAGGCCCTCTTCCATCGCGATCGGGCTGATCAGCTCGATCGTCATCTTGATGTTGTCGCCCGGCATCACCATCTCGACGCCCTCCGGCAACTCCACCGAACCCGTCACGTCCGTCGTGCGGAAGTAAAACTGCGGACGATAACCCTTGAAGAACGGCGTGTGACGACCGCCCTCCTCCTTCGTCAGCACGTACACCTCGCCCTCGAACTTGGTGTGCGGCGTGATCGAGCCCGGCTTCGCCAGCACCTGGCCACGCTCCACTTCCTCGCGCTTCGTGCCGCGCAGCAGCACGCCCACGTTGTCGCCCGCCTGCCCCTGGTCGAGCAGCTTGCGGAACATCTCCACGCCCGTGCAGATCGTCTTCACCGTCGGCCGCAGGCCCACGATCTCCACTTCGTCGTTCACCTTGACGATGCCGCGCTCGATGCGACCCGTCACCACCGTGCCGCGACCCGAGATCGAGAACACGTCCTCCACCGGCATCAGGAACGCGCCGTCAATCGCGCGCTCCGGCACCGGGATGTAGCGGTCCATCTCCTCGACCAGCTTCACCACCGTCGGCACCCCGAGCGGACCCTTGTCGCCCTCCAGTGCCTTCAGCGCCGAGCCCGTCACGATCGGCGTCTCGTCGCCCGGGAACTCGTACTTGGAGAGCAGCTCGCGCACCTCCATCTCGACCAGCTCCAGCAGCTCCGCGTCGTCCACCATGTCCGCCTTGTTCAGGTACACCACGATGTACGGCACGCCCACCTGGCGCGCCAGCAGGATGTGCTCGCGCGTCTGCGGCATCGGGCCGTCGGCCGCCGACACCACCAGGATCGCGCCGTCCATCTGCGCCGCGCCCGTGATCATGTTCTTCACGTAGTCGGCGTGCCCCGGGCAGTCGACGTGCGCGTAGTGGCGGTTCGGCGACTGATACTCGACGTGCGCCGTCGAAATCGTGATGCCGCGCGCCTTCTCTTCCGGCGCCTTGTCAATCTGGTCGTAGGCCATGAAGGTGCCGCCGTGCGTCTCCGCCATCACCTTCGTCAGCGCCGCCGTCAGCGTCGTCTTGCCATGGTCAACGTGACCAATCGTGCCCACGTTCACGTGCGGCTTCGTACGCGCGAATTTTTCCTTAGCCACGACCCGTTACCTCGAAATCTAGTGTCTAGTGATCAGGGGGTAGGGGGTAGTGGAGCGGATCTAGCGTCGGGCTGCGGCGGTCGCCTGCTACGGCAGGGCCGCGAACTCTTCACTATCCCCTATCCCCTATCCCCTATCCCCTCGCCTGAACTCTGGAGCCCACGACCGGAATCGAACCGGTGACCTCGTCCTTACCAAGGACGTGCTCTACCGACTGAGCTACGTGGGCCGCCGAACCTCGCATGACTTCCCAGCGCCCGCCGGATTGGAGCGGGTGATGGGAATCGAACCCACACCATCAGCTTGGAAGGCTGAGGTTCTACCATTGAACTACACCCGCCACGCCGCCCGGTCTCGACTGCTGCCGGCCGCCTCGCCCTGCGACCCGCCGGGCCTGGCCCGACGCGAGCCGGCCTGGTGGAGGGGGAAGGATTCGAACCTTCGAAGGCATAAGCCGGCAGATTTACAGTCTGCTCCCGTTGGCCGCTTGGGTACCCCTCCGCGGACAGAGAGCCGCGTATTCTCAGGGGCCGGGCGCCTCGTGTCAACGTGAAGCGGGGCCGGGGCCGGAGGGGCCGGCAGGCTGGAGGTCCACGACCTCGACGTCGGCCACCTGCAGCGGGCGGCCGAGGAAGGTGCCGCCGACCCGGGCGAAGCGCTCGGCAGAGTCGGTGGCCAACAGGCGGATCGCCCCCCGGGAGCCGCCCGCCGGCCGCTGCAGCCCGGCGCCCCCGAGCACGCCGACGAGCGCCGCAGCGGTGGTTTCGGCCGAATCCACGATCGACACCCGTTCGCCGAGCACGGCGCGGATGGCCGGCGCCAGCACCGGGAAGTGCGTGCAACCGAGCACCAGCGTGTCCGGCAGCGCTGCCCCGGCGCCGTCGAACAGGTCGTCGAGGTAGCGGTGGACCACGGCCTCGACCACCGGGCCGTCGGTCCAGCCCTCCTCCGCCAGCGCGACGAACAACGGGCAGGCGCGTGCGGCGACCTCCGCGTCCGGGCGACAGCGGCGGATCGCCGCCTGGTAGGCACCACCACGCACGGTGCTCTCCGTCGCGATCACCGCGATGCGGCCGGTGCGCGTTGCCGCACAGGCCGCCGCTGCGCCCGGCTCCACGACGCCCAGCACCGGCACCGGCGCGAACTCCGCGGCGAGCGCGTCGAGCGCCACCGCGGACGCGGTGTTGCACGCCACGACCAGGCACTTCACGCCCCGCTCGCGCAGCAGTGCCGCGGCCTGCAGCGCGTAGCGGCGGATCGATGCGGCACTCTTCGTGCCGTACGGCAGCCGCGCCGTGTCGCCGAGGTAGATGAAGTCCTCGTGCGGCAGTGCCGCGACCAGCGCACGCAGCACCGTGAGCCCGCCGACGCCGGAATCGAACACGCCGATGGGCGCGTGCGCTGCGCCGTGCTGTGCTGCGGAGGAAGGCATGGCGAGGACCTGCTGCGAAGGGCCGCGAAGGGCCGCGAAGTGCTGTGAGCAAGGATAATGCAGCGCACGCGACATAACGTCGCGATTGCGCGCAGCCCTTCCCTCGGCCGCTGCGACATGCATAATTGCGACACATCGCACGGATGCAAAACAAGAAAAGAGCTAGCCGTGGAAAGACGACTCACTACCCGCCACCGCGCACGCACTACGGTCTACGTGCTGCTGCCGGGTCCTCGCCGCCGTTTGTGCCGCGCCAGCAACCTCAGTGCCAGCGGCGTGTTCGTCGAGACCGGCGACCTCGGGCTGCGCCGCGGCCAGTCGGTCGAGCTCGCGTTCGCCATCAGCCTCGGCACCATCACCAAGCTGCACCGGCGCACGGCAGTCGTCGCGCACATTTCGCGTGGCGGCACGGGCCTGATGATGGAAGGCCAGGGCGGCTGAGCCCGGCACTGCGCCCGCCTGCCGGCGGATCGCGGAAACCCGCCTTTTTCCATTGATTCCGTAGGGGCTTCTGCGGATGACCCCCGGTGGCATGGCCCGTATGTTGGCGGGGCACACCGGGGGGCCGCATGGACCACCAGGCGCCCGATGCAGCCGTTGCACGGGCCATCAACCGGGTACTCGCCGCGGAACGTGACGCGGCCGGAGTGATCGCCGCGGCACAGCGTGACGCTGAGGCCGCGATCGAGGCGGCACGCGCCGAGCGCAGGCGGCTGCTCGAGCGCGCGCGTGCGCGGGCCGCGCGGTTGCATGACGGCGGCCCAGGCGCGCACCGAACGCGAGTTGCGCGAACTCGACCAGGGCGCCACCGCCTCCCGTCTTGACCTCGATACCCTCGACCGGCTCACGCATCAGGCCGTGGCGCACCTGGCGAGGCGTCTCACGGCGACCGGTCATGAGCCACGTTGACCCGGCGTTCGCCTACGCGCAGGCACGGATGCAGTCACGCTTCGGGGAGCGTCCCGTGGCCGCCGACTGGCAGCACCTCGAGGCCACACGCGACCTTGGCGCCGTGCTGCAGGTGCTGCGCGGCGGCAAGCTGGCGCGGTGGACCGGCCGCTTCGCGGCCCGGCCCGGCGTGCACGAGATCGAGCGCCGGCTGCGCGAGGAGTGGCTGCGTGCGGTCGACGAAGTGGCGGCGTGGCAGCCTGAAGACTGGCGCGAGGGCACGCGCTGGATGCGCTGGATCGTCCACCTGCCGGCGCTGCAGAAACTCGCGCGCGGCGGCCGGGCGCCGGCCTGGATGCGGGCCGACGCCGTGCTCGGACCGATCGTGGCGCGCGAGCCAAGGGAGCGTGGCCCGGCATTGATGGGCACGCCGCTCGCACCGCTGGCCGCCGGCTTCGCCGACCCGCCCGACGTGGCGCGAGCCTGGGCGAGACACTGGCAGGAACTGTGGCCGCGGGACGCCGCGGCGCGCGCACCACTCGCCGAGTTGCTGGCGGCAATCCGCGCGTCTCGCGAGCGGCTCGCGCAGGCGCCGCCGGAGGCCACGTCACGCGACTCCATCGTCGCGCTGGAGCGGCGGCTCGCACTGCTGTTCCGCCGCAATCCGCTGTCGCCCACGGCCACGGCCGCGTACGTGAGCCTGATGCAGCTCGACCTGCAGCGCGTGCGCGGGCTGCTCGCCGTGCGGGCCCTGCGCGACGCCCCGGTGGCCGCGCCATGACGCTGCGCCCGATCTCGGCAAGCTGGTTCGAGCTGCTCACCTCGCGCGAGGAACTCGGCGCCACGCTCGACTGCCTGGCGGCGACGGGCTCCGTCCAGCTCGAGGCGTACAGCCGCTCGGAGCAGCGCCTCGCGTTGCCCGACCTGCGCAACACGCTGGTGGAATACGAGACGCTCGCGCGTCGTTATGGCCACTACTGGCCGCGGCCGTCTGAACTGCGGCACGCGCCGGAGCACGACCTGCTCGAGGCACCGCGCGCTGCCCTGGAGAGTGTGCGCCACTGGGCTGCGGCGGCCGAGCCGCTGATCCTGGAGCTGGAGCACCTGGCCCAGGAAACCGAGGACACGGCGCTGCTGCAGCAGCTGCAGGCGCAATCGGGCGACGCGCTCGCGCGCCTCGACCAGCTCGCCCACGCCGGACCCGTGCTCGCCGGTCGCGTGTACCTGCTGCCCGAAGGCGGCCCGCCGCAGGCGCTGCCGCCGGACGTGCTGCTGCAGCGCGTGGCGCTCGAGGGTCGCCTGTTCCTGCTTGCCGTCGGCCCCGTGGAGCAGATCGCCCTGCTCGACCAGGCGCTTGCGGCGCGCAAGGCGCGCGTCATCGCGCTGCCCACCGACCTGCCGTCCGACGCCGCCGGCCTCGGCGCGCACCTCGAGTCGCGACGCCAGGCATTGGCCGAGCGCGAGCGCACCGCGCGCACGGCGCTCGACGCACTGGGCGAACGGCATGGCCTGGCCGCGGCGCTCGGCGAGCTCGCGCTCGCCGCATGGCTCGTGACGCACGTGCCGGAGCTGCCGGTCACCGAGCATTTCGCGTGGGTGACGGGCTGGTGCGCGGCAACCAGCGACGCCCCGCTGCGCACGGCGCTCGACGCGCGGGGCCTGCACTACCTGCTGCGTTTCACGCCGGCACCGGAGAACTCGGTGCCGCCCTCGGTGCTGCACAACCCGGCGTGGGCGCGGCCGTTCGAGGTGTTCGGCAATCTGATGGGCGTACCCGGCACCCGCGAGGCCGACCCGAGCATGTTGCTGGCCTTCGTGGCGCCGCTGATGTTCGGCTACATGTTCGGCGACGTGGTGCAGGGCGCCATCGTGGCGCTGCTCGGCTTCCTGCTCAGGAACCGCATGCCTGCGCTCAGGCTGCTGGTGCCGGGCGGCCTGATGGCAGTCGTGTTCGGTTTCGCGTTCGGCAGCGTGTTCGCGCGCGAGGACCTGATCGCGCCGCTGTGGCTGCACCCGCTCGGCGACCCGCTCACCGTGCTCGGCACCGCGCTCGCCTTCGGCGTGGTGGTGATCCTGCTCGGCCTGCTGCTCAGCGCCTTGCAGTTCCACTGGCGCGGCGAGCTGTTGCGCTGGTTCGCCACCGACGCCGGGCTGTTGTTCGCCTACCTCGGCATCGTCGGCACGGTGCTCGACGCAAGGCTGCTGTGGGCGCTGCCGCTCGGCATCGCCTGGGGGCTGCTCGGCAGCATGGTCGTGGCGCCCGCCGACCGGCTCGGGGCACTCGGGCACGCCGCGGGCGAAACCGTCGAGCGCATGCTGCAGCTCGGCGTCAATACCGTGTCGTTCGTGCGCGTCGGCGCGTTCGCGCTGGCGCACGCCGGGCTGTCGACCGCCGTGGTCGGCATCGCCGAAGCGGCCGGCGGTGCGTACTGGCCGGTGCTGATCATCGGCAACGCCGCCATCATCGCGCTCGAAGGCCTCGTGGTCGGCATCCAGACCACCCGCCTGATCCTGTTCGAGTTCTTCATCCGCTTCCTGGCGGCGCGGGGCCGGCCGTTCGAGCCGCTCACGCCGCCTTCGTCCACTCCCACGCCCCTCCCCCGGAGCACGTCATGAAACGCCAACATCGCTGGCTGGTAGCCATGCTCTTCTTCACCGCGGTCACCGCGGTCCTGGCCACGATCGCGCTGCTCGCGGCCGGCCCCGCACTCGCCGCCGAGGCGTCCGCGGTACCGGTGGATCCGACCGTGATTCGCTGGGGCTTTGCCGCCGCAGCAGCCTCCGCCGGCCTGTCCGCGCTGGGGGCCGGCTACGCCGTGGCGCAGGTCGGTACGGCCGCGCTCGGGGCAGTCGCCGAGAAACCGGACCTGTTCGGCCGCGCACTGGTCATGGTCGGCCTCGCCGAGGGCATCGCCATCTACGGACTGATCGTCTCCATCCTGATCCTCAACCGACTCGGCTGACGTGGCGCGCATCTGGTACATCGGCGACGCAGCGACAGCCGCGGGCTACCGGCTCGCGGGAGTCGAGGTGCGCGTGCCGAACGAAGCCGAGGCAGCCGAGGTGTTCCGTCGCGCCTGCGAACCGGACACCGACCTCGTGCTGCTGTCGGCCGGGCTCGCCGCAGCGTTGCCGCCGGGGGAGCTGGACGCGGCGCAGCTGGGCGAGCGGCCGCTGGTGGCGGTGGTGCCGGACGTGCACGGCAGGCACGCGCCACCCGACATCGCGCGCGAAGTGCGGCTCGCACTGGGAATCGAACCATGAGCGCACCCGAAGGCATCGTGCAGACACAGATGGAGGCGCTGCTGCGCCGCGTGGCCCGGGAGCAGGAGATGCTGTCGCGGCGCGCGCGCGACGCCGCGGAGGAGCAGGCGCGCAACATCGTCGAGCGCGCGCGGGACGAGGCACGCCTGCGGCTCCGGCAGGCGACCGAGGAAGCGCACCAGTCGCACGAGCGCGCGCTCGCCGACCGGCGGGCCGCCCTCGATACCAGCGCACGGCAGCGCGAGCAGGCATTGCTCAGCGAGCTCATGGACCGCGCGTGGCGCGTCCTGCCGGCCGAGCTCGCGACGGTGTGGGCGGACGACGCCGCGCGCCGCGAATGGTGCACGGCGGCCTGTGCCATCGCGGCACGCATCGTGATGGGCGAGGGCAAATTCGCGGTCGAACTCGATCCCGCGCTGGCCGAGGACGAGGCGCGCAGCCTGGCGCGCGACCTGGCGGGCGACGGCAACGAAGCCGAGGTGCGCCGCATCGACGGCCTCGGCCCCGGCCTGCGCATCCGCCGCGGGCTCGCCTGCGTGGATGCGACGATCACCGGCCTGCTGGCTTCGCGCGAACGCGTCGAGGCCGAGCTGCTCGCGGAGATCGACACGCTGCTGGCGCAGCACGGAGGGACGACCACGTGAGCCGTGCCGTCATCACCTGGATCGGCGGGCCCGTGCTGCGGGCGCGCATGACGGATTCCTTCACCGTGTACGAGGCCGTGGCGGTCGGGCCGCGGCGACTGCTCGGCGAGGTGATCCAGCTCAAGGGCGACGAACTGGTCGCGCAGGTCTACGAAGACACCACCGGGCTCGAGCCCGGCGACGAGGTGGCGGGCACCGGCCGCGCCCTGTCGGTGAACCTCGGTCCCGGGCTGCTCGGCGGCATCTTCGACGGCCTGCTGCGCTCGCTCACCGGCAGCGACGATTTCCAGGTGCAGGCGGGCCTCGGTGCCGGCAGCGCCAGGCGCTTCGTGTTCACGCCGCTGGTGCAGATGGGCCAGGAAATCGCGGCCGGTGCGACGCTCGGCACCGTGCCCACGCCGCGCCTGCAGAAGATGCTCGTGCCGCCCGGCGTGGCGGGCCGCCTGGAGTGGATCGCCGCTGAAGGCGAATATGCGGAGGACGCGCCGATCGCCCGCCTCGTCGGCCGCGACGGTGCGCAGCACGAGATCGCGATGCGTCATCCGTGGCCGGTGCGCACGCCACGGCCCGTGCGTGCGCGCCTGCCCGCAAGCGGCCCGATGATCACCGGCCAGCGCATCCTCGACTCGCTGTTCCCGGTGGCGCGCGGCAGCCGCGCCGCCCTGCCCGGCGGCTTCGGCACCGGCAAGACCGTGCTGCAGGAAGCGCTCGCCAAGTGGTGCGACGCGGACGTGATCGTGTACGTCGGCTGCGGCGAGCGCGGCAACGAGATGGCCGAGGTGCTCGACGAGTTCCCGCAGCTCGACGACCCGCGCACCGGGCGGCCGCTCGCCGAGCGCACCGTGATCATCGCCAACACCTCGAACATGCCGGTGGCGGCGCGCGAAGCGAGCATCTACACCGCGATCTCCGTGGGCGAGTACTTCCGCGACCAGGGCCTGAACGTCGCGCTGATGGCGGATTCCACCAGTCGCTGGGCCGAGGCGCTGCGCGAGGTGTCGGGCCGCCTGGGCGAGCTGCCGGGCGAGGCCGGCTATCCCGCGTACCTGAGCTCGCGCCTGGCCGAGTTCTACGAGCGCGCGGCACGCGTCACCACGCTCGGCGGCGAGGAAGGCTCGGTGACGATCATCGGCGCGGTCAGCCCGCCGGCCGGCGACTTCTCCGAACCCGTGACGCTGCACACCAAGCGCTACGTGCGCTGCTTCTGGGCGCTCGACCGGCAGCGCGCACAGGCCCGCTTCTACCCGGCGATCCACCCGCTGCTGTCCTACAGCGCCGACGCCGACACGCTCGCCGAGTGGTGGAAGCGCTCCGGCAACCCCGACTGGCTGGCGCAGCGCCAGCGGGTGCTGGGACTGCTCGAGCAGCAGGCGCACCTCGAGCGCATGGCGCGCATCGTCGGCCGCGACGCGCTGCCGCCGCAACAGCAGCTGAAGCTGCTCTGCGCGGACCTCGTCAACGACGGCTTCCTGCGCCAGTCGTCGTTCTCCAAGGTCGACCGCTACTGCTCGCCGGCGCGGCAGGCGGCGATGATCTCGGTGCTGCTCGCGTTCATGGACCGCGCCGAGGCGGCGGTGCAGTCCGGCGTGGCGCCGGCGCGGCTCGCGGAATTGCCGGTGGTGCGCCAGCTGCAGCGCCTCGGCGAGGAATTCGGCGAGGAAGACGTGCGCAGGCTCCAGCAGCTGCCGCGCCAGATCGACTACGAGTTCGACACGCTGCACACGGTGGCCACCGATGTTCGCTGACCTGCTGCTCGAAGGCGCCGTCACCCGCATCGAAGGACCGCTGCTGTTCGCGCGGCGCGCGGCCCGGGTGGGCCTCAACTCCGCGGTCGAGGTCGTGGGCGGCGACGGCGGCGTGCGCCTCGGCCGCGTCGCAGCGCTCGACGAGCAGTCGATGGTGATCGAGGTGCTGCAGTCCACGGCCGGCCTCGGCCTGGGCAGCACGCGCGTGCGGCTGCGCCCCGAGCCGCTGCTGTTCGGCGTCGGGCCGAACCTGCTCGGGCGCATCTTCGACAGCGTCGGCCGGCCGATCGACGGCGGCCCGCCGGTGGCCGCGCGGGCGCGCATGCGCATCGAGGGCCTCGCGATCAACCCCTCGTGGCGCGCCCTGCCGCGCGACTTCATCGAGACGGGCGTGTCGACCATCGACCTGCTCAACAGCCTGGTGCGCGGGCAGAAGCTGCCGCTGTTCTCCGCGGGCGGCCTGCCGCACGACCGCCTCGCCACGCAGATCGCGCAGCGCGCCCGGCTGCGCGGCGGCAAGCACGAGGACTTCGCGGTCGTGTTCGCCGGCATGGGCGTGCCGCACGACACGGCCGAGCAGTTCCGCCGGGCCATGGAATCGAGCGGCGCGCTCGGCCACACCGTGATGTTCCTCAACCTCGCGGATGAGCCCGGCATGCAGCGCCTGCTCACGCCGCGCTACGCGCTCACGGCCGCCGAGTACCTCGCGTTCGTCGAAGGCCGCCACGTGCTGGTAGTGTTGACGGACATGACCAACTACTGCGAGGCGTTGCGCGAGGTGTCGGCGAGCCACGGCGAGATCCCGGGCCGCAAGGGCTACCCCGGCTACATGTACTCCGACCTCGCGGCGCTGTACGAGCGCGCCGGCTGCATCCGCGGCAAGCCCGGCACGCTCACCCAGCTGCCGATCCTGACCATGCCGGGCGACGACATCGGCCACCCGATCCCGGACCTCACCGGCTACATCACCGAGGGCCAGATCGTGCTCGACCGCGAGCTCGACCGGCGCGGCATCTACCCGCCGATCAAGGTGCTGCCGAGCCTGTCGCGCCTGATGGACCAGGGCATCGGCGAGGGCTACACGGACGCCGATCACCCGGCGCTCGCGCACCAGCTGTTCGCCGCGTATGCGCGCGCGATGCGCGTGCGCACGCTGGCGAGCGTGATGGGCGAGCAGGGCCTGCCGGACGTCGACCGCAGGTTCCTCGAGTTCGGCAACCGCTTCGAGGAACAGCTCGTGAACCAGGCCACCTCGCGCACGCTCGAGGAGAGCATGGCGACCGGCTGGGCGGTGCTGCGCGGCCTGCCGCACACCGAGCTGGCGCGGCTCTCCGACGCGCAGATCAAGCGCCACCTCGCGGAGCCGGCGCGTGCCTGAAGGCGAAATCCTCGCCACGCGCGTGGCATTCCTCGAGCTCAAGGACGAGCGGCGCCTCGTGCAGGAGGGCTACGAGCTGCTCGACGAGAAGCGCGTGCTGCTCGCCACCGAGATGATGCGCCTGCTGCGCCGGCACAAGGAGCTGCAGTCCGAGCTGCAGCGGCTCGGCGCGCGTGCGCTCGAGGCGCTCGAGGCTGCGGTCGGCCAGCACGGCTTCGACGACCTGACCGTCGAGCCCAAGCTCGACCTGGGCCCGGCGCAGCTGGTGCTGCACGAGCAGTCGTTCCTCGGCCTGCGGCTGGTGGAAGCGGCCCTGGAGGACCGCGCGCCACCACCCGACCTCGCGCACCGTCCGTCGACGCCAGAGGCCCGCGGCTGTGCGGCCGCATTCCGCAACCTGGTGCTGCGCCACGCCGAGCTGGCCGCCTGCGCCGCCAGCCTGCGGCGGCTGATCCGCGAGTACGTGCGCACCGAGAGGCGCGCGCGGGCGCTCGAGAACGTGGTGCTGCCGGAGATCGACGGGTCGCTGCACTTCATCGAGGAGCAGCTCGACGCGGTGGACCAGGAAGAAGCCGTGCGCGTGCGCAACGCGGCCGCGGCGGCATGAATCGCGCGCTGCACGTCGTCTTCGGCGCGAGCGGCTACATCGGCAGCAACCTGGTGCCGGAGTTGCTGCGTGCCGGCCATCGCGTGCGCGCCACTGCGCGCAACATCGAGGTGCTGGAGGGACGCGGCTGGCAGGGCGTGGAGCCCGCGCGGGCGGACGCGCTCGACCCCGCGTCGTTGCCGGCGGCACTCGCGGGCGCCGACGTCGCCTACTACCTCGTGCACTCGATGGCGGCCGGCAGCGACTTCGCCGCGATCGACCGGCGTGCTGCGGAGAATTTCGCGCGCGCCGCCGAAATGGCCGGCGTGCGGCGCATCGTCTACCTCGGCGGCCTGATCCCGGCCGATCCGCGCTCGCAGCACCTGAAGTCGCGCGCCGAGACCGGCGACGTGCTGCGGCAGGGCCGCGTGCCGGTCACCGAGGTGCGGGCCGGGATGATCATCGGTCCCGGCTCAGCCGCGTACGAGGTGATCCGCGACCTCGTGAATCACCTGCCGGTCATGGTGACGCCGACCTGGGTCAGCTCGCGCTCGACGCCGATCGCCCTGCCCGACCTGCTGGCCTACCTGGTGGCCGTGGCCGAGCTCCCGGCAGCGGCCGGCCGCATCCTCGACGCCGGCGGGCCCGAGGCCGTCACCTACGAGGAGATCATGCGCTGCTATGGCCGGCTCGTCGGCCGCCAGCCGCGGATCCTGGCCGTGCCGGTGCTGACGCCGCGGCTCTCGTCGTACTGGCTGCGCTTCATCACGTCGGTGCCGACCAGCGTCGCCCAGGCGCTCGTGGAGGGCCTGGAGCACGACTTCGTCGCGAACGATGCCGAGCTCAGGGCCCTGGTGCCGCGCCGCCTGATGGGCCTCGAGGAAGCGGTGCAAGCCGCGATCGAGGCCGACCGCGCGCACGCCGCGGTCGCCCGCTGGGTCGAGGGCGCGATCGCCTGTCGCAACTTCCATCCCGAGTACGGGTTCTACGCCAAGCGCGCGGGAGCCACCGCAAGCCGCGCGGTGCCGGCGGAGGACATCTTCCGCGTGATCTGCACCGTCGGCGGCGTGCAAGGCTACTTTTACGCGAACTGGCTGTGGTGGCTGCGCCGCGCACTCGACTGGCTGGTGGGCGGTCCCAGCTTCCGCCGCCGCCGGCGGCACCCCACCGAGCTGCGCGTGGGCGACGTGGTGGACTCGTGGCGCGTGATCGCGCTCGAGCCGGGTCGGCGCCTCACGCTGCTGATGGAAATGAAGGCGCCGGGCGCCGGCGTGCTCGAGTTCGTGGTCAAGCCCGACGCGGCAGGCTCAGGCTCGACCGTGAGTGCCACGGCCTACTGGCACCCGGCCGGCGTGGCCGGCCTGGCCTACTGGTACGCGCTGGTGCCCGCGCACCTGTACCTGTTCCGCGGCCTGACGCGCGCCCTCATCGAGCGCGCGTCGGACTGAGGATCACTCGGGCAGCGCGAGCTTGCGCGAGCCGAAGTAGTAGCGCACCGACGCGCCGAGATAATTGACGTCGTAGTCGTACGGGTCGGCGCCCAGCGCCAGCACCGTGGGCAGCGAGTCGGGCTCGATCCCGTTCAGCGCCCAGTCGCTGCTGTCGAGGTTCTCGTAGATCCAGGTGAAGGCGAGGTCCCAGCGCTCGCTCAGCTCGTAGCTCGCGTCGGCGCGGAACGACGACAGGTCGCTCGACACGGTCGGGAACCTGCCGGCGTTGACGCCCACCAGGCGCATGTTGGAACGGCCCTTGGCGTAGGTGTAGTCGAGGTCGAGGTGCAGCTTCGGCATCAGCTGTGCGCGCAGGCCCGCGCCATAGGTGACCGAATCGTCCTTCGCCACCCAGCGCCAGTCGGGGTCGGCGAACTGGGCGCTGCCCTGGCTCTTGGTGTCGAGCTTCTCCTCGCCGAAGCTGCCGTACACCGACACGGTGTCGGTCATGGCCCAGCTCAGGTCGACGCCGTAGCGGCGGTCGAGGCCGGTGGTCGCGCCGATGGCGGTCAGGTTGTAGCTGTCGTCGCCATAGAACGCGCTCGCACCCAGCGTGAGCGGCAGCTCGCCGAAGGCGACGTTGACCAGCGCCTCGCCGTAGCTGCGATACAGGTACGACATGTTGTACTTGCGCAGCATCGGGTTCTGGCCGGTGCCGGCCGCGTCGGGCACGTACCTGTCCGGCACGCGCTCCATCGCGCCGCCCTTGAGCACGAAGCCCAGGTAGCCGGTCGGCTGGTACTGCACCTTGCCCCAGCCGTCGCTGGTCTCCTCGCTCCTCACGTCCTGCGCGGAGCCGGTGCGGTCCACCGTGCGGAACTCGCCGCCCGCGCCGATCGACAGGTCGTCGTAGACCTTGAAGTCGGCGCTGCCGAACAGGCGCAGCCGCTCGAAGCCGTACACCGGGTTGACGCGGTCCTCGAGCACCTGGAACAGGTCGGTGTGCACCGGCGAGGTGAAGGTCCGCTGCCGCGTGCCGTTGTCGCGCTCGTCGTAGGCCACGGTGCCGCGCACGCGCAGCCGGTCGATCGGCTGCGAGGTGAGCGTCAGGTCGTAGCGCAGCGTGTCCAGGCTGGCGTCGAGGCTCGAGGCCGGCAACGGGTCGATCGCGATCAGCGCGTTGGCGGTGTACGGCAGGAAGCCCGTGTCCTGCTCGCCCTTGCCGGTCGCCAGCGACAGCGTCACCGTCGAGTTGAACGGCAGGCCGTACCAGCCCGCCGAGGCGCCGAACTCGTTGTACGAGTTGTCGGGCGCGAGCGCCATCTGGCCGACCGTGCCGCCCGGTGTCATCGCGTTGAACGGGTTGTCCCAGCGCAGCGAGGCGGCCTTGGTGTTGTAGAACGAGCCGTAGTAGCCGGCCTGCGCGAACCAGCCCTTGCCCTGGTAGCGGACCGTGGCGTCGACCCGGTCGGTGGCGTCGTCCACCGGCGCCACCAGCTGCGTCGTGACGCTGCCGAACGAGGCGAGCTGCGGCCGCGTGCCGCTGCGCTCGTCGCGGCGGTAGTCGAGGTCGAAGCTGAAGTTGTCGAGGAACCAGTAGCGCCCGGACGCGCCGTAGCGGTCGCGGTCGTAGCCGATGTCCACGTTGCGCAGGCTCGAGTCGAGCTGCGTCATGGCGCCGGTCGTTCCGCCGTCCACCCAGTTCGACGGCAGAGTCAGGTTGCTGCTGCCCACGCCCGAGTACGGGGTCGCCGTCGTGTCCCAGAGGCTGTGCGGGATGCGGTCGTAGAACAGCCCGAACTCGTAGCGGCCCTGCTTGCCGCCGTCGACACGCACTTCGCGTGAGTCGAGGCCGAGGTCGAGCAGTTCGTACTCGAGCACGTAGCCCGATTCCGTGGCCTTGCGGCCCTCGGCGTTGACGATCGCGTGCGCGCCTTCCTCGTCGAGCCCGGTGTAGTCGCCGAACTTCGCCGAGTCGTCGTCGACGTAGCCGACGCCCACTTCCACCTCGGCGCGATAGCCGCGGTCGTAGGGGCACTTGCTGCAGGTCCATTCGCTGGTATCGGGCGCGGCCGGCTCGGCCGCGAAGGCCGCGGCCGACGCCAGGACGGAGGCGACGGCGAGCGTGAGGCGGAAGCTACGGGTTTCCATGGGGTTCACCGTGTCAGCGTCGAGCCCGAGGGATGGTTCGAGCCGTGGACCTGCGAGTGGCAGTTCATGCAGTTACCGAGCGCGAGCGCCGACACCGGCGCGCCGCCGCCCGGCAGGCCCGACGGGCCGTAGGCGTAGCTCGGATGGCCCTGCTGCGAGTGGCAGGACTGGCACAGCATCGGGCCGCGCGTCTTGAGCATGCCCGGCTGCGACGAGCCGTGCGGCACGTGGCAGGTGCCGCAGTTCTCCGCGACCGGCGCGTGCTCCCACAGGAACGGGCCGCGCTTGTCCGCGTGGCACTCGTAGCAGGTCTGGTTGAGCGTCGCCTTCACCAGCTGCTTGTCGGCCGTGGTGCCGTGCGGAACATGGCAGTCGCTGCAGGCGAGCTGTCCCTGCCGCACCGGGTGCGCGTACATCTTCTGGAACTGGCCGCGCTCGGCCACGTGGCAGGTGTAGCAGACCTCGGCCTGCGTGCGGGTCGAGAGCACGGCGTCCTTGCGCGCGTGGCTGTCGTGGCAGGAGGCACAGGAGACGTCGTTCGACGCGTGCGGGCCGCTGTGCCAGGCGCTGCCGGTCGACTGCTCGTGGCACTTGAGGCACATGCCGTTCTGCACCGCCACGGGCGCGACCGAGTCGCGCGAGAAGCGGATCACCGACGGCCGGGTCTCGCCTTTCTTGACGCGCTTGGTGTGGTCGCCGGCCGGACCGTGGCAGGCCTCGCACTGCAGCTGGCCCTTGCCGAACGGGCTGCGCGGGTCGTTGGGGTTGCCGTGCTTGCCGTGGAACACCGCGAGCGTGACTTCGTCGTCGTGGCAGGCAGAAGCACGTGTCCGCGCCCTTCTTGCTGTAGGTCGGCGCGGCGGGCGCGGCAGGTGCGGCGGGCGCGACAGCTTCCGGCTTGGCGGCGGCGGGTGCTGCCTCCTGGCCGATCGCGAACGCCGGCGAGAGTGCGACCAGCGCAAGCAGGCGGCAAACCAGCGGGATTGAGTGCTTCATGTCCGCCTCAGTTGTAATTGAACTCGGCGACGCCGTGGACTTTCTTCACGTCGGCGTCACGGCCCGGGCCGTGGCAGGTGGCGCAGCCCTCGGGCGGCGTGCTCGGCGTCCTGCTGTTCGCATCCTTCACGGCAGTCACCGAACCGCCCGCTGCGGCCGAGATCATGTGGTTGCGCGCGGCCTGGCTCGCGTGACAGGTCGAGCACACGGCCGTCGCAGGTGTCGTGGCGATGTCGCCCAGCGGCGTCGAACGATCCGGGCTCGAGGCAGGCGCAGCGTCGGTCGTCGTTGCGAGTGCCACCGTCGAGTCGGGCGGATAGTAAGTGCCCGGCAGGTGGCAACCCTCGCAGTTGTTGAGCTTGCCCGGGTAGCGCACGTGGCTGAAGTCGTAGCCGGTGTTGCCGTAGCCGCAGACCGCGTAGCCGGCGAGCGCACCCGCGTGGATCGCGTGCACCATCACCTTGAAGTCGATGGTCTGGTCGTCGAGCGTGCCGGTGACGACCTCGCAGTTCGAGCCCGCGACCCGGCGCGCGATGTCGGTCGCGTTCGGGTTGTGGCAGGTGGCACACAGCTCGGCATTGCCGGAACGGTTCTCACCGTGCAGCGACAACTGCTTGTGGCAGTCGTTGCACTTGGCGATATCCACGACCTGCCGGTAGGGCACCGGCGCGGCGTCGGTGATCGCGAAGGTCTTGCCGCTCGCCACCACGGGCACTGCCACTGTCTCGAGGACACCGTCGCGATTGGTGTCGATGCGCACGTTCGGGCGGCCTTCGAGGATTGCGCTGCCGGAGCCGGTGGCGGCCGCGGGGATTGCGACCGTGGCAGTGGCCTTGAACCCGCCTGGGTACGCCGGGTCAGGCACGCCGTTCGCCTTGAAGTCGATGCTGATCGGCTGCGCCGGCGTGCCGGTCGTCGCGGTCGCCGAGCCGCTGCCGGTGTTGGTGAAGTCCGGCCGCGTCGAGAACGCGACGTCGACACGCAGCGAGGCATTGCCGATCTGGAACGGGCCGCCCGCCGCCTTGATGTCGTATGGCTTGTTGTTGTTGGTGGGATCCGTCACGCGGATCGTCACGGTGGGCTTCTGGCCGGGCGCGCTGCTGGCGACGTTCAGCACTTCGTACTTGAACGCCTCGCCCGCCCGCAGCAGCGGGTCGAAGTGCACCTGGTCCGGCCGCACGCCGAAATTCGAATTCGGGCCGTGGCAGGCCGTGCACTGGTCGTCCGTCGCCGCGACGCCGCCGTGGCCGACGCCGGTGTCGAAGTTCACGGCGTTGTGGCACGAACCGCACGCCTCGCGATTTGCGGTCAGGCGCCAGTTGCTGGCCTGCGGCGTGTCGGTGTCGCTCTCCTGGTGGCAGGTCTGGCAGTTGCGCTGGTCCTGCGTGAACTGGATCTGCGAGTAGTCGTAGAACGTGTTGCCGTAGCCGAAGATCCCGTACGGACCGGTCGGCAGGATGTCGCGGTGGATCTTGTGGATCATCACCTTGAGGTCGATCGTGTTGCCGGTCTGCGCGTCGAACGAGAACGGCTCGTGGCACATCGCGCAGTACTGCAGGTCGAAGCGCGCGCCGCCGTGGAACACGAGCTGGTCGTGGCAGGCGTTGCAGGTGTCGTTGTCGACGATCTCGCGGCCCGACTCGACTGGACCGCCCGTCGACGGCTTCCAGGTGAAGACGGCGTTGTTGGCCGGGATGAATTCGGTCGCGCCGGCAGGACGCAGGCGGATCTCGAGACCGACGCGATGGACGAGCGACGCGTCGTAGGGAATGTCGCTGATGCCCTGCAGGCTCTGCGCGAAGGTGTACCGGTAGATGCCGTTGGCCTGGTTGCCCTCGACCCACTTGCCGCGCGTGGCCGGCTCGGTGGTGGCCTGGTTGGTCGGGCCCGTGCCCGTGACCGCGCTCGCCGGCACCGGCGCCGGCGTGCCGGGGAACGCTTCCGTGCGGCGCGTGATGGCGTGCCAGCGGCTCGAGCTGCCGTTGAGACCGGGTTCGAGCCGCGCCAGCACGAAACTGATGTTCGCCGCGGCAAGGCCGTTGAGCGGCTGACCTGCTTCGTTTTCGAGCCGGACCTCGATGACGGGCCTGCCGTCGTCCGGCACGCTGGCGCTGACGATCGTCGACTTGATCAGGTTCGCCGAGCTGACCGGCACCCCGCCGCCTGCGGGCGGCGGTCCCGGGGGTCCGACCGGTCCCGTCGGGCCGTCCGCACCATTCCTGGCGTCATCGCCGGAGCAGGCCGCCAGCGCCATGGCGGCACAGGCGAGCAAGGCGACCCATCGCGGGCTGGGCCTTGCCAGCTCCCGGTCATTGAGCAATGTCATGACTCGAACTCCCATCCTCGTCGGGGCGGAGGCCGGGTGCCCAGCGAGGCACCCGGCCCATCGTCATCACTCGGCGTGTGCCGTGGCTGTGTCCACCGCGCGGCCCGGGCCATGGCAGACGGCGCAGGCTTCGGTCGTTGACGATGGAGTCAGCGTCTTGCCACCGACCACACCGAACGCACCGCCGTTCTGCTCCATGTGGGCCTTGGCCGGTCCGGAGTCGTGGCAGGTGCCGCAGGTGCCGGCCGTCGCGGAATCCCAGGTGTCGTCGAACAGGTTCTGGTTCTGGATGCCGCTGGCGACGGGATCCTGATCCGGACCCGCGTCGGTGCTGATGGGCAGCGCGTCCGTGCGCGCGGCGTAATACGTGCCGTCGAGGTGGCACGCCTCGCACCGGCTGAGGCTCTGCGGATAGGTGATTCTCGCCGATCTCCTCGATCTTGCCCGCGTGCAGGTTGTGCGCGAACGCACCGAACGCGATCGGACCGAAGCCTTCGGCCGCCCAGCCGCCGCTCGAGTTGTGGCACGCGTTGCACATCATCGGGTTGCCGGCCCGGCTGCCGCCGTGGGCGAAGACGAACTCGTGGCAGTTTTCGCACTTTGCCTGGGAAACCAGCTCCTGCCGCTTGGCGCCCGGGAAGAACACTGCGCTCTGCGGATAGGCGCGCGAGGTGTCGGCGAACTGCCGCCGGCCATACAGCGTTGCCATGACGTCGCCATTGACGCCTGCAGGCAGCGGACTGGCCAGCGTGTAGGTGAAGCTGCCGTCGCCAACGGCGACGAGCGCGGCCTTGTTGGCGATCAGGTCGATCGCCAGCGACCGCCCCCGAGCCCCCGCCAGCGTGCCCGTGCCGAGGTCAGCCACGTTGTGGAAGTCCTTGGTCGACCAGGCGAGGCCCAGCGATCAGGGCTCCGTTGGCGGACGTGAGGCTCTTGACGTCGACCGGCACGCCCTTGTCGCGGATCCGGAACTTCACCGTCGGCGCCTTGCCGGCCGCAGCGTTCGTCACGCTGAGGATCTCGTAGCTGAAGTCACGGCCGCGCTCGACGCTGAACCGGACGTTGAGGTTGCCCGAGTCGAAGACCGGCTTCTGGTGCGTGGCGAGAACGGCGCCGGCGGCGCCGCCGGCCACGTGGCAGCCGATGCAGTCGGCGTCGGTGGCCGCGAAGTCGAACGTGGAATGCTGGAAGCGATAGGTGTAGCGGCCCGTGGCCGCGTCCGGGCCCGTCTTCTGGAGGCCTTCGACGTGGCAGCCGCCGCAAGACGCGGCCGACGGCTTCGACAGCCAGTCGTCGCCGTCCGGCGCGGCGGCCGACTTCGTGTGGCAGTTCTCGCAGAACAGCGTCGACTGCGGATACGTGACATCGCTGAAGTCGAACTCGCCGGTGAAGCCCCACACCTTGAAGGGCTTGGCTCGCGCTTCACCGAGGTGGATCGAGTGGGCCATGTAGGCCATGCCGAGATCCTCGCCCGTTTCCGGATCGATGGTGCCCGGGTTGTGGCAGGTCACGCAGTACTCGTTGGTGCGACGCGGACCGCCGTGCAGGTCGAAGCGCACGTGGCAGCTCTCGCAATTCTCGGTGGCCGCGACCAGCTTGCGGCCCGAGCCGGCACCGCCGTTCGGCACGAAGTCCTTCACCGGGTTGTCCGGCGCGAGTTCCTCCGCGTCACCCGACATGCGGATCTCGAGGCCGACACGGTGCGTCAGGGCCGGTTCGTACGCCACCGCAATCGGCGCGGTGACGTTGTCGAGGTCGACGGCGTACGTGTAGCGATACTTGCCATTGCCGATCTCCACCCAGCGGGCCGCCGCCGCGGTCTCGGTGTTGGCCTGGATGGCATTCGCGAGCACCGCCGGGCTGCCCGCCGCAGGGGTGACGGAACGGTTCACATAGCTCTGCCAGCGCGACGGCGACCGTCCGGCCGGGTCGGGCACCAGCTTCGACACCATGAAGCGCGTGACGGCGGGTGCCAGGCCCAGCACCGCTCCGCCGTGGGACGTCTTCACGGTGAACTCGACGACCGGCGCAGGCGCGGCGCTGAGGGTCACGGTGTCGATGGTCGCGACGAGGCCGCCGATCTGCTCGATCTGCTCGGCGGTAAGCGTCGTGCCGTCACCGATCGTGACCGGGCCGCCGTTTTCGATCGGCACGGTCGGTGGCACCGTGGGACCGGTGGGTCCGGTCGGGCCGACCGGTCCGGTCGGGCCGGAGGGCCCGGCGGCGACCTCATTCACGCTGTCGCCATCGCAACCCGCGAGGCCAATCGTGGCGGCGAGCGCAAGCATGGCAATCAACGGGATGCGCGATCGCGTGATTCCTCGGGCGCCTGCAACTTTCATGGATGACTCCCAGACTCGTTCGAACATGCGCCGCGGCACGCGGCCCACAGGATCTTGGGCTCGCCGGCCAGGCCGGCGAGACGGAGCAGATAGTAGGGTTGGTATCCTACAGGTCCGTATAGCGATAAACCGAAACGACGAGCCAGGCGTGGAACTGTCCATTAGACTTCGCCGTCTTACGTCACCGACCCCTCCTCCAACGACCCGTCCAACGACCCGGAGAATTCTCGTGTTGAAGTCAAAGATTGCTACACCGCTCGCCCTGGCCGTGCTCGTCGTCCTGTCTGGCTGCGCCAAGAAAGAGCCGGCCGCCGAAGTCGCCAAGGCCCCCGAGGCTCCCGCGGCCAGCGCGGTACCCCAGATGCCGGCCGGGCACCCGGCTGCCGAGCCCGGCGAAGAGGTCGACCTGTCGGGCATCGCCAAGGCGGAAGGCGGCAAGACTGTCGCCGAAGTGTTCGCCGAGAAGGACGCGCTCGGCGGCCAGCCGGTGACCGTCCGCGGCAAGGTCGTGAAGGTCAATGCCGGCATCATGGGCAAGAACTGGCTGCACGTTCGTGACGGATCCGGCGCGGAAGGCACCAACGACCTCACCGTGACGACCGCTGGCGAACTGCCGGCACTCGGTGCCACCGTCGTCGTGACCGGACCGGTCACGCTGAACAAGGACTTCGGCATGGGCTACACGTACGACGTGATCGTCGAGGACGCCGAAGTCAAAGTGGAAGCCGCCGGTACCTGAAGACAGCGTGATGCGGGGTGGCCGGCGTTGCCGGCCGTCTCGTCGAGCAACGATGGCCGGGCAGCTGCCCGGCCTTTTTTTGCGCGAAAAAAAGAGGTGGGCCGCAGCCCACCTCTGAATCGGATCCGGTCAGGAAACGAGGTGGGCCCGCAAGCCCACCTCGCCCCCTCAGGTCACTTCGTATCGAGAATGGTCTGACGTCCCTTCTCGAAGGTCTGCGGCGTCCAGCCATTCTGGTACGCATGACCCTTGGCGTCGGTCGACTGGTGGCAGCTCGTGCACGCCGCCGCCGAGGCACCCTGCAGCGTATCGTCGAGCTGGTTCGGCCACGGAGCCTTGCCGGCATCGAGCGTGGTCGCCGTGGCTTTCGCCTGGTCGGGGATCACGGCGAAGTTGCTGACGTGGCAGGCCGCGCAGTCGTTGATCGCCCGCGGATACGTCGGGGTATAGAAGTTGTGGGTCCGCATCACGGCCTTGCCCGTGCCATCGTCGGATCCGAACACCGGCTGGCTGCCCGTGCCCGGCCAGTTGCGGAGCAGCGCCACGTCCGGGGCCCAGGCGTAGATGCCGTTGCTCCGGTAGATGACGATCGGGTTCTGACCCGCATGCCCGGACGAGTGGATCGCATGCAGCATGGTCTTGAACTCGTAGGTCTGGCCATTCAGGCCGTCGTACGAGTCGGTCTTGTCGACCTTCATGCCGTCGCGGACGTTCTGCTCGCTCGACGCCGAGTTGTGGCACATGCCGCACATCTTGACGTTGTCGACGCGGTTGCCGCCGTGCTGGTACAGCGAGCCGACGTGGCACTTCACGCAGTCTTCGGTGTCGGCGACTGCGCGACGCTGCTCGGCTGGCAACGCACCCGTGCCCACGACGAACTCGCGGGTCGGGGTCAGCGCGCGGACCTGCATCACGCCGTCGGTGTCGGCCGGGTTGACCGCGACCACCCAGGGCTTGCCCTGCAGGGCCACGATGCCCCGTGCACCCGCCGCAATGCTGGCGTCCACCGGGATCGTCGTGGTCGCCGTGTTGCCGGAGCAAGTGGTATTGGTGGTGCTCAGGTTGACCGCCGCCGGCTGGCCGGGCGACGTGCCGAAACCGGTGATGAAGTCATCACCCTGCGCATAGCTGCGCAGCATGCTCATGTTGTTGCGGTTGGTGGCCGTGGTCGCCGGAGGAACCGGCGGCAGCGCGGGAATGGCATGGAATGCCGGGGCGCCTGCGGCCGGGGTGGTGTTGCACGGATTCACGGCAACGCCGCTGACCATGGCGGTCCAGGAGATCTTCAGGTTCGTCTTGTCGTCGACGATGCCGACGATCTGCATGTCGATCTTGTCGCCTTCGACGACGGACGTGTCGACGCCGTTCCAGATGACGCCGCCGCGCTCGGTGGCGAGACCGTTGTGGAACGCCGTGACCCGGTTCGCCGCGACTGCGCCGGCGGTGTCGTTGTGGCAGGTCTGGCAGTTCGTGGCTTCGGTGTAGGCCTCGTGGAAGTCGAGCCCGGCGGCGAAATCCCAGCTGTCCATCGACTGGTGGCAGCTCAAGCAGCCCGGGCCCGTGACCGGCATCGCATTGGCGGCCGCCAGCGTTTGCGGACTGTCGTGGCAGACGCTGCAGTTGGTCATGTAGCTCGGGTAGGTGACCTCGAACTTCGTGGTCGGATTGAACTCGTACGAGCCGGTGGGCATGTTGTGCGAGTTGTGGATGCCGTGGACGATGCCGACCCACCTGTCCGGGATCCAGGTGTACTGGCTGCCCGTGTGGCACACCACGCACTGCGAATTCACCATCGCCGGGTAGTCGTACGGCTTGAAGTCGTGGATCAGGATGCCCGCGTCGCTGTGGCAGTTGTTGCAGGACTGGTTGCTGACGAGGTCGGTGCGCGGGGCGGCGGGATAGTCACCCCACGGGCCTACGTTCGTCCCGGCTGCGTTGGCAATGCGGAAGAAGTACCGCGAATTCTCTGTGGCATTGGCCGCGCCGCCCAGGACCTTGATCCGGTAATTGCCGTTCCCGAGGTCAGTCACCACGGGGTCTGGCGTGCCCAGGTCGGTCTGCGCGCCGCCGGCCGCAAGCCGGTAATCAGAGCGCACGATCGTGAAGCCGGTTGCGTTGACGTTGTTGATCTTGACGTTGTAGGTGATGTCCAGGTCGGCCCCGTTCACCGTGAAGACCGGTTTGCTGGCTACCGGCAGCGGGTCGAGCGCATGCGCGGTAGTGGCAGCGTAGGACGAGCCGGTGCCGTGACAGACGCCGCAGGACTCCCGCGGCTCCACCTTGGCACTCGGACCCACGGGACCCGTGGGACCCGTCGGACCGATCGGGCCGGTTGCACCAGGTGTGCCGGGCGTGCCGGGCGTGCCTGCCAATCCGTCCTTGCCGTCGTCGCCTTCACAACCGGCCAGGCCGATCGTGGCGGCGAGCGCCAGCATCGCAATGAGCGGCATACGCGATCGCGTGATGCCCCGGGCGCCTGCAAATTTCATGGTCGACTCCCTTTTGAATTCGACATCGCACCGCAGCACCAAATGGCGCGGCGGCTTCTGACTGGCCGGCGAGAGCTGGTGAGTCGAACGCGATGCTAAGTTCAAGGCGGTGCGACCGGTATATCGGCAAACCGAGAATGCCGAGCGGGTTGCTGCTGACTGTCGTCGCGCACGGCGCCCAAAAAGAGAGTGCCCGCAACTTGCGTTGCGGGCACTCTCGTCATCAGTCCCGTGACTTCAGGTGGATCGAGGTGGGCCCGAAGGCCCACCCCGCTCACCTATGTCACTTCGTGTTGAGGATCGTCTGACGCCCGTTCGGGAAGGTCTGCGGCGTCCAGCCATTCTGGTACGCGTGACCCCTTGCGTCGGTCGTCGCGTGGCAGCTCGTGCAGGCGGCCGCCGAGGCACCCTGCAGCGTATCGTCGAGCTGGTTCTTCCACACAGCGCCCGTGCCCGTGCCCGAGTCGATCTTGCCGGCGTCGATCGTGGTCGCCACGGCCTTCGCCTGGTCAGGAATCACGCCGAAGCCTGCGACATGGCACGCCGAGCACTGCCGCGCGTCACGCGGATAGGTCGGGTGGTACAGGTTGTGCGTCTGGCACGACGCCGCCACCGCAGGATCCGCCCCGAAGACGAGGTAGCCCGTGATCGGCGCAGGAGCTGCCGCGTCGACTGAGCTGCGGCAAGTCGGCGCCCCAGTGGGCCAGTTCGGGAGGCTGCTGCCTTCGGCCGTCCAGGCATAGATGCCGCGGGTCCGGTAGACCACGTACGGGGCCAGGCCTTCGCCAGCCGAGTGGATGGCATGCAGCATGGTCTTGAACTCGTACGTCTGGCCAACCTTGCCGTCGTACGCTTCGGACGCGTTGACGCCCATCAGCGTGCGGTTGTTCTGCTCCGACGAGGCCGAGTTGTGGCAGATGATGCACATCGTCACGTTATCAACGCGCGTATTGCCGTGCTGATAGAGCGAGCCGACGTGGCAACCCAAGCACTCCTTGGTATCTGCCACGACGCGACGCGGAGTCGCCGGGGCACCCGTGCCCACGACGAACTCGTAGGTCGGGGTCGGGACGCGGACGAACATCAGGGGGTACGGCCCAGTGCTTGTTCGCTCATGCCTGCCGGGACCGGCAGCTGCGGCTTGCCCTGCAGCGCGACGATGCCCCGCGTGCCATCCGCCATGTTGTCGCGGGGGATGGTCGTGGTCGCGACGTTGCCGGCGCAGACCGTATTCGTCGTGGAGAGATTCACCGCGGCAGCCTGGCCGGGCGCGTTGGCCTGGCCGAGAACATAGTCATCGCCCTGCGCATAGCTGCGCAGCATGCTCAACGTGCCCTCGTTGTTGGTATTCGGCCCAAACGGGAAGAATACCGGCGCGGTGGCGCTCGCCGTGGTGTTGCACGGATTGATCGGCGTGCCCTTCGGGAACTCGGCCGTCCAGGTGATCGCCAGAGTGTTGGCCGCCTTGTTGTCGACGACCTTGGTGATCGTCCAGTTGAACTTCGCGCCTTCCGTGACGGACAGGTCCTCGCCGCCGTAGATGATGCCGATGCGCTCGGTCTCGAGACCGTTGTGGAACGCCGTGACCCGGTTCGGCGCAACTGCGCCGGCGGTGTCGTTGTGGCAGGTCGTGCAGTTCGTGGCCTCGGTGTAGCTCTCGTGGAAGTCAAGGCCCGCTGCGAATTCCCAGCTCTCCATGGAGCCGTGGCAGCTCAAGCAGCCCTTGCCCGTGACCGGCATCGCGTTGGCCTTCGCCAGCGCGCCACTGCTTGCCGTGTGGCAGACGCTGCAGTTGGTCATGTAGGTCGGGTAGGTGGCGGAGTAGGTCCAGGAGTCCGCACCGTCGACCGTCTTCAGCACAAACTCGCCGTCCGGCATGCCGTGCGAGGCATGGACGCCGTGGCCGATGTCGAGCAGGCGCGGATAGTTCGTGTTCGCCGCGTCATGGCAGACCGTGCAGGTCGCGCCATTGGCCGGGTAGCCGTAATGGAAGCCGCCACCACCGTTGGTGCCATGGCAACCGGAGCAACCCGCCGTGCTGACCAACGCCGCGTCGGGCGAGGCAGGATAGTCGCCCACCACGATGGCATTGATTCTGGTGGCGGAATCCGTGCTGTTCGCAATCCGGAGCATGTAGCGTGAATTGCCGAGGGCCGCGCCGTTGGTGATGGTGGCCGTGTAATTGCCATTCGTGCCACCGGCCAGCGTGACCGCATTGCCACTGTCGGACAGGTCGATGCGCGTCGTGCCATCGAACCGGTAATCGCTACGCAGGACCAGGAAGTTCGCCGCGTTCGCGCCGTTCGTCTTCAGGTTGTAGCTGATGACGAGATTGGCGCCGCTCGCTGCGAAAGTGACGTTGCTGACCGTGATGTCCGCCGCCACGGTGTGACTTTCTGCGACGCCATAGGCCGAGCCGTTGGCATGGCAGACGCCGCAGGACTCGCGCGGCTCGATCGTGGCACTCGGACCCACCGGGCCCGTGGGACCCGTCGGACCGATCGGGCCGGTTGCGCCAGGTGTGCCGGGCGTGCCGGGCGTGCCTGCCAGTCCATCCTTGCCGTCGTCGCCTTCGCAACCGGCCAGGCCGATCGTGGCAGCGAGCGCCAGCATCGCAATCAATGGCACACGCGATCGCGTGATGCCTCGGGCGCCTGCAAATTTCATGGTTGACTCCCTACAAAAACACTCGAGTTCGAACAGTGACCACGCAGCCCCTCTGGGAGACCGCAGGTTCAGGCGCGATCGTAGGCGTGTAGGAAAGTTCCCAGTACTTCGGATAACCGCAGTTTTTCTGCGCGGTTAGGGGACATCGGGCTCCGTGTTGCGAGCGATTCTCAACAACGTGATCAGCGCGGGAGCCGAACGCTGGACAGTGGCTGGACGTCGATTATCGCGTGCACGCGATGTCGGCAAGCCACGCGCGAGTCGCGTCAGCAGATCCGCGGCAGCGGATCGTCCTCGAGTTCCTCGATCACGCGCTCGCCGCCGATGGTGGTCTCGAGCAGCAGGCGCACAGGCTGCTGCTGCACGCGGCCGATGATCGCCGCGTCGCGCCCTTCCGGCAGCGACTGCATCGCCGCCAGCGCGCGCTCTGCGTCCTCGCCCGCCACCACGGAGACGATGCGGCCTTCGCAGGCGAGGAAATACGGGTCGTAGCCCAGCATCTCGCACACCGAACGCACCGAGTCCCGCACCGGCACACGCGCTTCCTGCAGCGCGATGCCGAGTCCGCTGCCCTGCACGATCTCGTGCGCCACGGTGGCCAGCCCGCCACGCGTCGGGTCGCGCATGAAGCGCAGACCGGGGATCTGCGCCAGCGCGCGCGCCAGGCGCAACACGCTCGCGGCGTCCGACTGCAGGTCGCCGCGCAGGCCGAACTGCTCGCGCGCCAGCATCACCGAGATGCCGTGGTCGCCGACCGGGCCGCTCACCAGCAGCGCGTCGCCCGCGCGCACGCGGCCGATGCCGAGCTCGAGCGCCGGATCCTTCACGCCGATGCCGCTGGTGTTGAGGTAAATGCCGCCGCCCTCGCCGCGTCGCACGACCTTGGTGTCGCCGGCCGCGACCACCACGCCGATCTCGCGTGCAGCCGCCGCGATGCCCGCCACGATGCGTTCCAGCACCGTGAATTCGAGTCCTTCCTCCAGGATCACGCCGAGGCTCAGGTACTTCGGGATCGCGCCCGCGACCGCGAGGTCGTTGGTGGTGCCGTGCACCGCCAGCGTGCCGATGTTGCCGCCCGGAAACTCGATCGGCTGCACGGTGAAGCTGTCGGTGGTGAACACCAGCTGGCCCGCGCCAGCGTCCCACGGCAGCACGGCCGCGTCGGTGCCCGTGTCGAGGTAAGGGTTGGCGAGGTGCCGCGCGAACAGCTCGTTGATCAGCTCGCGCATGAAGCGCCCGCCGTTGCCGTGCGCGAGGGAGACGTGGGTGTCGAGCTGGCTCATGTGCCGGTGTTCCGCTTGAGGCCGGTGATCGAAGCCAGGGGCACCTTCGCCTCCTCGTTCCAGGCATCGAGTTCGTCGCGGATGTGCTGCCGCATCTGCTCGCGCACGTCGTTCACCGAGTTGAAGAACTCCGCCATCATCAGCACCCAGCAGTACATGCCGCGGCGCGTCAGCCGCAGCGCGTCGCCGTCGTGCCGCGTGGCACCCACCATGCGCATGGCCAGCAGCTCGGGCGCCATCCGCAGCCAGAAGGCCGCGCCGTAGCGCCCGGCGATGTACTCGCGCTTCAGCGCGCCGCCGAACAGCCGCACCAGGTAGTCGTAGCGCATCCGCTCCTTGAGGCCGAGCGTGCGCCGCTGCGTGATGCCGGTCTGCCCCGCCTCGACGCGCCGGCAGTAATGGTTCAGCGAGAAGGTCGTGGAGTACATGTGGCCGCCGACGTAGCTGAACGCGCCGCTGCCGACGCCCACGTAGTCGTCTTCGTCGATGATGTACTCGTCGAACTTGCCCTCGCCGCGCGTGAAGCACCACGCCGAGGAGGCCCGGTGCGCGGGCAGCAGCCGGTCGAGGATGCGCTCGTACATGGCGTGGCGCAGCGACTCGTCGGCATGGCCCATCGTCTTCTGCATCTTGTGCCGCGCGGTGGACGCGGTCATCAGCGGATAGAACGACACCTGGTCGACGTCGAGCTCGAGCAGCGCGTCGATGTCGGCGTCGAGCATCGCCATCGTCTGGCCGGGCAGGTTGAAGATCATGTCCACGTTGAGCGTCGGGAAGATGCCGCGCACCGCCGCGAGCCGACGGCGGATCTCGGCGCCGCTGCCGTACTTGTCGAGCCGGTCCATGCCGGCCAGCAGGCCGTCGTCGAAACTCTGCACGCCCACCGAGAAGCGGGTGACGCCGGCATCGCGATAGCGGCGCAGCGTGTCGGGCTCGAGGTGGTTGGGGTTGGTCTCGATCGAGATCGTGTGCACCGGGGACAGCTCGCGGATCAAGCCGAGCGTGGCGAGCAGTTCGTCGGGGTTGACGGTGGGGGTGCCGCCGCCCACGTACACGTCGCTGAAGCTGAAGCCGGCGTCGTGATAGTGACGGATCTCCTGGCGCAGCGCCTCGAAGTAGCGCGCCGTCTTCGACTCGTTGTAGCGCACCCGGTGGAACGAGCAGAACGGGCACAGCACCTCGCAGAACGGCACGTGCACGTACAGCTGGCACGGCTTCGCCGGCGGGGTGGGCATCACCTCGGCCGCTTCGTCCTCGTCGAAGCGCATGGCGCCCGCGTATTCGTGGCGCAGCACCTGCAGGAATGGGCGTTCGAACCAGAGCATCGATGCAGTGTATCCGTGTCGGGGTGGTCCGTCGGCGTCAGTGCTCGCCGCGGGCCAAGCTGCCCAGGAATTCAGCGACCTGGCCGTAGCTCAGGCCGCCGTCGTTGGCCGGAATTCGCTCCGGCAGCAGCACGCGAAAGCCGCGCTGGCCGAGGCCCGCAGCGGCCAGCTCGAGCAGCCGGCGATTCTGGAACACGCCGCCGGTGAGGCCCACCACGGCCACGCCGCTGCGAGTGCGCTCGAGCTCGGCCACGCGACAGATCGCATCGGCCAGCGCTGCATGCGCCGCCCCGGCCCGCTCGCCCTGGCTGAGACGGCCGTCCCGGGCCTGTTCGAGCAACGGCGCCCAGTCGATTCGCAGCACGCCCTGCGCATCCGGCGCGAGCGGCAACTCGGGGAAACGCTCCACCGGTACGGCGCAGGCTTCGAGCCACATCGGGCCCTGGCCCTCGAAGCTGGTCTCGGCGACGCCGAGCACGATCGCCGACAGCGCGTCGAACACGCGGCCCGCGGCGCTCGACTGCGGCGCGTTGATGCCGCGCTCCCACGCGGCACGCACGATCGGGTCGGGAATCGGGACGGGGCATTCTACCCCCGCCTCCCAGCACAGGGCCGCGGCGCTGCGCCACGGCGAGCGGCCGGCCTTGTCGCCGCCGGGCAGCCGGAAGCTGCGCAGGCTCGCGCGCCGCTGCCACGCGCCGGCGCGACCGAGGAACGCCTCGCCGCCCCACAGCGTGCCGTCGCCGCCATAACCCACGCCGTCCCAGGCGAACACCAGCGCCGGCTCATCGACACCGTGCTCGACAACCAGCGCGGAGGCGTGCGCGTGGTGATGCAGCACGGTGCTGTACGGTTCGCCGCGCGACTGCACCCAGCGCGTGGTCGTATAGCCCGGGTGCGCGTCGCACAGCCAGCGTCGCGCCTGCACGTCGTACAGGCGCTGCAGGTCACTCGCCACCTGCTCGAACACCAGTTCGCTGCGGCGCGTGCCCATGTCGCCGATGTGCGGCGACACGACGATGCGCCGGCCCCAGGCGAGCGCCACGGTGAGCTTGAGGTGGCCGCCGACCGCCAGCACCGGCTCCGGCAACTCTGCCGGCAGCTCGAGCTCGAGCGGCGCGATGCCGCGGCCGAGACGAATGGGCCGCGCCCGTCCCGCAGCGATGCGCACCACCGAGTCGTCGGCCGGCCGCACGATCGGCCGGTCGTGGTGCAGGAACGCATCGGCCACCGCCGCGAGCCGCGTCTCCGCCTCGACCGGATCGGTCAGTACCGGCTCGCCGCTCACGTTGCCCGACGTGGCGACGACCGGACCCGCGAAGGCCGCGAGCAGCAGGTGGTGCAATGGGCTGTAGGGCAGGAACGCGCCGACCTCGCGCAGGCCCGGCGCCACGCCAGCTGCGAGGCGGCCGGTGGCCCGACGCGGCACCAGCACGATGGCGCGCGCGGGATCGCACAGCGCCGCCTGCTCGAGCGGGCCGATCTCGAGTTCCTCGCGTGCGGCGTCGAGCCCGTCCGCACCGCGTTGCGGAAACATCACGGCCAGCGGCTTGTCGGGGCGGCACTTGCGCTCGCGCAGGCGGCTCACCGCGGCTTCGCTGCGCGCGTCGCACAGCAGGTGATAGCCGCCGATGCCGCGCACGGCGAGCACGCGCCCGGCGCGCAACAATTCGACCGCGCCGGCCACCGCTGCGGCATCGCCGGTGACCGGCGCGCGGCCTGGCACCACCAGGGTGAGATGCGGACCGCACACGGGACAGGCCACCGGCTCGGCGTGGAAGCGTCGGTTGAGCGGGTCCTCGTACTCGCGCTGGCAGGCCGGGCACAGCGGGAAGCGTGCCATGCTGGTGTTCGGCCGGTCGTAGGGCAACGCCTCGATCAGCGTGTAGCGCGGGCCGCACTGCGTGCAGTTGATGAACGGATAGGCGTGGCGGCGGTCGGCCGGATCGGCCAGTTCCGCCACGCACTGGTCGCAGGCGAAGAAATCGGGCGGGACCGATACCTCCGGGGCGTCGGTCGCGCTGCTCGGCGCGATGTGGAAGCCGGGTGCGGCCGGCGGGTCGCACGCCGCCACGCCGCGCACCCGCGGCTGCGCGAGCGGCGGCGCCCGCTCCACCAGTGCACGCTCGAAGGCATCGAGCACGGACGCGGTACCGGTGACCACCACCTCCACGTCGCCACGCAGGTTGCGGACGTAGCCCGCCAGCGTGTGTTCGTGCGCGAGCCGGTAGACGAACGGGCGGTAACCGACCCCCTGCACGCGGCCGGTCATGACGATGCGCCGGGCGGTCACGCCTCGGTGCCGGACGCCTTGCGCCCGGTCCAGACGTTTTCGCGCACGCCGTTCGCCCACCAGATGCGGCATGCGCCTTCGTCCGAGACCATGCACGGACCCACCGGCTGGCGTGGCGTGCAGGCCAGGCCGTACAGGCGGCACTCGTTCGGGTAGATCTTGCCGAGCACCACCCGGGCGCAGTCGCAGCCGGGCGGCATCTCGCCGGCGCGCTTGCGCGCCATCTCGGTGTACGACGGCAGCTGCACGCGCGAGTCGTGCGCCGCATACGCGGCTTTAAGCACGTAGCCGGACTCGGGGATGGCGCCGATGCCGCGCCAGTTGCCGGCGACGACGTCCATGGTCTGATCGATGAAGCGCTGCGCCGCCGGATTGCCGCCGGGTCGCACCACCTCGGGGTAGCAGTTGTCGAGGAAGCACTTGCCGTCGAGTTTCTGGCGCAGCACCGAATACAGCGCCGCCAGCAGCGATTCCGGCGCAAACCCGGCGACCGCCGTGGGCATGCCGTGCTGGCGCGGCACGAACTCCCACTCCTCCGGTCCCATCACGGTCGCCACGTGCCCCGGCGCGATCAGCGCCTCGAAGCCCGGCTCGCCCGAGTCGAGCAGCATCGCCACCGCAGGCCAGGTGCGCCGTCCCGACATCAGCAGCAAGAGGTTGTCCGGCGCACCCTGCGCCATCAGCGCCGCGGCCGGCGCGGTGGTGGTCTCGAAACCTGCCGCGAGGAACACCACCTTGCGCTCCGGATTCTCGCGCGCCACTCGCGCCGCCTCGAGCGGGCTCGCGATCGGGCGCACGTCGGCGCCGGCGGCCTTGGCCTGCTCGAGCGAGCGCGGCTCGCTCTTCGGTGCGTTCACCGGCACGCGCAGCATGTCGCCGTAGGCGACCAGGATCACATGCTCGTGCAATGCGAGCTGGATCGCCTCGTAGATGTCCTCCTCGGGACAGATGCACACCGGGCAGCCGGGGCCCGGCACCAGCTCGATGCTGGCGGGGAGCGCCTTGCGCAGGCCGGCCATGGTGATCGAGCGCTCGTGCCCGCCGCAGACGTTCATCACCTTGATGCGCTCGGGCAGCGGCAGCGCACGGATGCGCGCGAGCCAGTCGGTGGCAGTCGTGGTCATGGTGCCCCCCGGTCGATCGTCAGCGCGGCGGCGGCTGGCCCGCGGCGTGCGCGTGCGCCCCCTCGGGCTGGATGCTGGGCCGCGCCTTCTCGCCACGCGCCGCACGCGCGCGTTGCGCGGCGACCTCGCGGTCGAGCCAGGCGAGCCAGGCGGCAAAGCCGTCGCCGCCGCGGTTGGTGAGCTCGATGGTGGCGCCGCCGTAGCCGATCTGGCGCAGCGCCTCGTGCGCGCGTGCCACGCTGAACTCGGTCAGGTACGGCAGCAGGTCGGTCTTGGTGATCAGCGACAGGTCGGCCGCCCGGAACATCACCGGGTACTTGGCCGGCTTGTCGTCGCCCTCGGGCACCGACAGCAGCGTGATGTTGCGGTGCTGGCCGAGGTCGAAGCTGGCCGGGCAGACCAGGTTGCCGACGTTCTCGATGAACAGCACGTCGAGGCCGGCGAGCGGCAGGTCGTGCAGCGCGTCGTGCACCATCTGCGCGTCGAGGTGGCAGGCGTTGCCGGTGGTGATCTGCACCGCCGGCACGCCGCAGGCGCGGATGCGTGCGGCGTCGTTCTCGGTGGCCAGGTCGCCCTCGACCACGGCGACCTTGAACCGGCCGTCGAGCGCGCGGATCGTGGCTTCGAGCAGCGCGGTCTTGCCCGCGCCCGGCGACGACATCAGGTTGAGCGCCAGCACGCCGTGCTGGTCGAAGTGCTCGCGGTTGTGCGCGGCCACGCGGTCGTTCTCGCCGAGGATGGCGGTGATGACCTCGATGGTCGCGGTCTTGCCCGGCACCGACGGTGCCGCGGCGAACGGCGCCCGCTGCGCGGCGGGCCCGAGTGAACAACCACAGTCACGGCACATGCTTCATCTCCCAGCGTGCTGGCCAGCGGCCGGTCAGTGGACCGGCGCGGGCTCGGTCTCGATCTCGACCCGCGTCAGCAGCATTTCCTCGCCGGCGATCACGTCCACCTGCCAGTCCCCGCAGTCGCCGCACACCAGGCGGTTCGGCTGCGCGCCGGTCTCGGCGGTGCAGCTGCGGCAGCGCACCCGCACCGGCACTGTCTCAATGGTGAGAGTCGCGTGCTCGGCGAGGGTTCCCGTGGCAGCCACCGGATAGGCGTGCTCCAGCAGCCCGGGCTCGACGCCGGACAGCGGTCCCACCGCGATCACGATCGACACCACGCGTTGCGCGTTGTTCTCGCGCGCCACCTTCTCGACCTGCCCGATCAGTGCCTGGCAGATCGACAGCTCATGCATGCTCGATCTCGTCGAACAGTTCCCAGGTGAGCCGCGCGTCCTCCTCGCTCACCTTCTGGATGGCATAGCCGACGTGCACCAGCACGTGGTCGCCGACCGCGACTTCCTCGCCCTGCAGCATGAACAGGCTGATTTCCCGCTCGATGCCCTTGGCCTCGCAGACGGCGGCGAATCCGTCCACGGACTTGATCTTCATCGGCACGGCCAGGCACATGTCGTTTCCTCCCCCTGCAGCCACCGGGCGGCGCAGGTCGTGCGAGACTCGCAAACGCCAACCATTCGCACAACCCAGTAGATGCCGCGGCCACCTACGTAGTTGATTTTACTGGCGTTCCGGCAAATCCGCGGCGGGCGGTGGCGGGGCGTCGCGGCGGCGCTTGCGCAGCGAACCGACCAGCAACGTGCCGAGTGCGAGCAGGATCTCGTCCGCGAACGGGACCAGGTCGGGCACCACGAGGTCGAGCAGGAACAGTCCGCCGACCAGCCCGAACAGGGTCGGGAAGCGCAGGCCGGCGGCGAAGCGGCTGACGAGCCCGCCGATCATCGGGGACGCCCGCCCGGCGTCAGCATCTCGACCGACAGCGTGAAGGTGCGCGACTCGGCCGGGCGCAGCGCGCCGACCCCGACCACCTGGCGGGAGACTTCCTGGCCGCGCTCGTCGCGGATGGTCAGCACCACTGAGTACTCCCAGTCGCTGCCCTGCGGCGGGTGCTCGACGGTGCCCTCGACGCGCAGCGCGCTGAATCCCTCGGGCTTCGGCGCCGCCACGTTGGCGACGCCGAAGCGCAGGTGATGCTGGCACTGCGGGCAGACCGCCGCGCTCTCGAGGATGGTCGCCTTGCAGTGCGGGCAGACCCGCGTGCGGCCCACCGCACCGGTGCGCCCGGGAATCATTCAGGCCGGCCCCGCGCTCACTTGCGCGCCGGGCCCTGGTCGCCCCAGCCGAAGTCGGCGGTGCCGCGCATGCGCGAGCCCGCGGCGACGGTGAGGATCGCAGCCTTCAAGTCACCGTTGATCACGCCGGTCTCGAGCAACTCGACGCGCGCGGACGCGGTGATGTTGCCCTCCACCTCGCCGCTCACCATCACGGTCGCGGCATTCACCTGGCCGTTGACGTGCGCGCCCTGCTCGATGGTCACGTTGCCCTGCACGTTCACGTCGCCCTTGAAGCGACCGGCAATGCGCACGTGGCCGGAACCTTCGATCTTGCCCTCGATGGTGACGTCGGCCGCGATCAGCGACTCCTTCGCCGCCCCTGGGGCCGGCGCGGGGACCGGACGGGGCGTGGCCCCGGGCGTCGAGGTCGGCACACCGACCGGGGCCGGACGCGGCTCGGCCGGGCGTGCCGCGGCGTCGGTGGTCGAGCCCGGCGCGTCGCCCGGGACGGAATCCTTCACGGAGGGGTCTTTCCACAATGCCATGGCAATCTCCTGCTGTTCCCGGGCGCAAAACGACGATGGTGCTGGCAGAGGGAGTCGAACCCCCGACCTGCCGCTTACAAGGCGGCTGCTCTACCAACTGAGCTATGCCAGCGCCTGTGACGATTCTAACCACGCCCGGCGCCGGCGGCGCGGGCCCGTGATCACGGATTCGGACAACGCCGCAGCTCGACGCGCGGCACACGGGCCGGATCGTCGGCACCGAGCTGCTCCAGGGCCGGCAGGCCGCCGCTCGCCTGGCGGTCGATGTCGAGCCAGAACACGTCCGCCTCGCGGGTACGCTCGACGGTGCGCGGCTCGAATCCCGCCATCCGCGCGATCGTGGCCGCCTCGGCCGCGCGTCGCGGCTCGGTGAACACCCCGAGCGACACCACGTTGCCGGCACCCTCGTCCGCGCCGAGCACGGCCGCATCGGTCGCACCGGCGGCCTGCAGCTGCGCAAGCGCGTTGGCGGCGTCCTCGGGCGTGGCGAGCTCCTCGATTCGCACCCAGTCGCCGACCCGCACCGTCTCGCGTGCCTCGCGCAGGCGGACGGCGAAGCCGAGCCCACGCAGCCGCGCCTCGGCCTGGTCGGCCGCGGGCCGCTCGAGGAATGGACCGGCACTGACGCAGGCCAGCGCGACGTCGTTCAGGTCGAGGGCCGCGCCGTCCGACGCAGCCGCCGGTGCGACGGGCGCCTCCCGCAGCAGCCGGATGGCGCCATCGGCGGTGGCGCCCTGCGTGATGCGACCCGGCATGGCCGTGCGCGACGGCGCCACCCAGTACGTCCAGGCGGCGAACAGCAGGTTGGCCAGCAGCAGCAGCAGGACGAAGTGGCGCACGGGAACGCGGGGCTCCGGGAGGAATGCTCCGGGGTCGGCATGGTAGCGGAAAAAACGAGGCCCGCCCCCTTGCGGGAGCGGGCCCCGATCCACCCACGAAAACCTTGGGTTACTTGCCGGTCGACATGAAGCTCGCGACGCTCGTGATCTCGGCGTCCGTCAGCGTGAGCTTGTTCTTGTGCTTCTGCTGGCCGGCCACGATCTTCTTCATCGTGTCCGCGAGGCCCTTGGCGTCCTCGCCAGCAAAATCACCAGCCTCGTGGCACTCGGCGCAGGCTGCCTCGAACTTGGCCTTGCCAGCCGCATCGGCGTTGGCCGTCATGCCCCAGCCAGCCGCGCCCAGCGTGGCCACCGTGACGATCAGGAACTTGCTCATCTTCATCGCATTCTCCTCGGCTCAAGACACGGCCCGGCGACGTGCCGGGCCGAAACATCCTCAGGCGTCGGCCGCGTTACTTGGCGCCGCCCACCATGAAGGCCGCCATGTCCGCCGCTTCCTGGTCGGACAGCTTGATGGCCTTCTTGTGCTTCATCTGGCCCGCCGAGATCTTCTTGATCGTGGCGGCCACGTCTGCAGCCTTCTCGCCCTCGAAGTCCGCGGCCTCGTGGCACTCCGAGCAGACGTCGGTGAACATCTTCTTGGCCGCGGCCGCATCGGCGTGCGCGACGGCGCCGTAGCCGGCGAAGCCGACGGCAGCCAGCGAGGCCACCAGTACATTCTTGATTTTCATCAACTTTCTCCTGCGTTACACGATGCGCCGGCACAGCCGCCAGCCTTGGCAAAAACACCGGCAGCGATCATACACCTCCGGCTACATCACATTTGAGTCCGTATCCACCGCGAGGTTCAATGGGGCTACCGGGGGCTACCGGGGGCGGCTGCCAGCAGGCCCCGCAGCACCAGGTCGGGGACTTCCTCGCCGCTCGTGGCGAGATACGGCCGGACCTCGTGCAAGGCGCCGCCGGTGAGCACCAGGCGCGGCGTGCCGCCAAGCAGGGCAGCGGCATCGTGCACGCAGCGATCGAGCCAGGCGGCCAGCGCGAGTCGGCAGCCCGTCTCGATCGCGTCGCGCGTGTTGTCGGCAAACGACGCGCCACCGCCGGGCGGGCTCGACGCCCGGAACGCGGCGAGGTCGCTGGTGCCGCGCAGCAGCGAGGCCACCATCAGCTGCGGCCCCGGCACGATATAGCCGCCGCGATGCCGGCCGTCCGCCGCGACGACATCGACGGTCGCAGCCGTGCCGATGTCGGCGACGACGCAGGCGCCCTGCACCCGCTGGTAGGCGCCGATCACTGCCAGCCAGCGGTCCACGCCGAGCAGGCTCGGGTCCGCGTAGCCATTCACGACGCCCGCGGCAACCCGCCGAGTGGTGATGCGCTCGACGCCCCGGCCGGTCGCGGCACGCGCCGCCTCGTCGAGCGCGGCAAGACTCGCGCCGCCAGCCACGCTGGCCACGACGGTACGCTCGACGGGCGCGCCGCCGAACAGTGCCGCGCGCCAATCCGGCGCAGTCCAGCCGGCATGTTCCGCGGCGAACTGCTCGCCGAGACAACCGCGCTCGGCGCGAGCCCACTTCACCCGCGAGTTGCCGATGTCGACCAGCAGTTCGGTCATGGCGCGGCCGGACGCAGTGACACGTCGCCGGAGTGGAAGCGCTGCAGCCGACCGTCCACCCGCAGCAGCAACGCGCCGTCGGCATCCGTGCCACAGGCCTCGCCTTCCACGTCGCCGTCGACCTGCGCGATGCGCACGCGCGCACCCGCCAGCGAGTCGAGCGCGGTCCAGCGCGCGGCGAACGGCGCGAAGCCCGCGCGCGCGAACTCGTCGAACGTCGCGAGCATGGCGGCGGCCAGCGTCGCGCGCAAGGTCATTGCGCGACGGCAGCGGCCGTCCGAGCGCTTCGCCCAGGTCGGCGACCGGCTGTGCGCCTGGCGCGGCGAGCGCCTCGCGTGCGCCGGCCGGCAGCGCGAGGTTGAGCCCGAGCCCGGCGACGACGCTCGACGGCCCACCGGCCTCGGAGCGCAGCTGCAGCAGCAGGCCGCCGAGCTTGTGCCCCCGCCACACCAGGTCGTTGGGCCACTTCACCTGCGCCTCGGCGACGCCGAGGGTGCGCAGCGCCTCGGCGATGCCGACGCCGATCGCGAGCCCGAGCGCCGGCAGGCCGGGCGGCGTGTCGGCGAACGTCCACGCGATCGAGAAGGTCAGGCCGGAACCGAATGGCGCGAGCCACGAGCGGCCGCGCCGGCCACGGCCGGCCTGCTGCAGTTCGGCGAACACCACGCGCGGTCGGGCGGGCGGCGGCGCCGGCGCGTCATACAGGAAGGTGTTGGTGGAGCCCGTCTCGAACAATACCTGCAGCCGGTCGGCGAGCGGCCAGCCGCGCGCGTCGAGCGCACCGCGAATGCGCCCGGCGTCGAGCAGCTCGACCGGTTGCGGCAGTCGATAGCCGCTGCGTGGCACGCTCTCGACTGCCACGCCGTGCTGGCGCAGCTCGCCCACCAGCTTCGACACCGCGGCGCGACTGATGCCGAGGCGCGGCGCAAGGTCGGCGCTGGAGTGCAGTGCGCCATCGGCAAGCAGCGCGAGCAGCGCCTCGTGGCGATGGTTCATCGCGGGCGCAGCAGCCAGAGTCGCCGTGCGCGGCTCTCGTTGCCGGCGCGCATGCGGGCGATGTTCGCGCGGTGGGTGTAGGCGATGAAGGCCGCCATCACCACTCCGAACGACACGAGCGGCATCAGGCGCGGCTCCGCGAGCCAGAAGAAGACCGGCAGCGTGGCAGTGCCGAGCATGGTGCCGAGCCCGACGTAGCCGGTGAGCACCACGCAGGCGAGCCACACGACTGCCACCGGCAGCAACGCTGCTGGAGCGAGCACTGCGACGGCACCGATCAGCGTCGCGGCGCCCTTGCCGCCGCGGAACTCGTACCACACCGGATAAACATGCCCGACCACCACCGCCGTGGCGCAGGCGACCGTGAGCCAGCCACTGGCGACGCCCGGATCGAAGCCCACTCCGGGCAGCGCCAGGCCGGGCAGCACGCCGACCGCGAGCAATGCCTTGCCGACGTCGATCAGCACCACGCCCAGCGCGAAGCGCGAGCCCTGGGTGCGCAGCGCGTTGGTGCCGCCCGCGTTGCCGCTGCCCTGTTCGCGGATGTCGACGCCGCGCAGGCGGCCCATCACCAGGCTGCCGAGCACCGAGCCGAGCAGGTAAGCGATCAGGGTCTTGAGGCCGAGTTCCAGCACTGGGGTTCTCCGCCGCTGATTCTAGCAGCGGCGCTCGCCCGCGAGCCGCGGGTACACTCCCGCCACCTCACCCCGTTCCGGAGGCCGTCGTGGGCAAGCTCGAGCAGGATTTCGCCGCGTACCGCGCACGCATGAACGAACGCGTGCTCGCCGAGGACAACCGCGTCATCAAGCGCATCTACTCGGTCGACTCGCTGGCCTACGGCGAGGACGGCGCGCTGCCGAAGCAGACCCGGGAATTGCTCGGGCTGGTGGCCTCGCTGGTGCTGCGCTGCGACGACTGCGTGAAATACCACCTGGTCGAATCGCGCGCCGCTGGCTCGAGCCGCAAGGAAATCGTCGAGGCCATGAGCATCGGGCTGGTGGTCGGCGGGACGATCGTCATCCCGCACCTGCGCCGCGCCGTCGAGTTCCTCGACGACCTCGAGGCCGGCAGCGGCGTCTAGCGCCCCGCGCGGCGCCATTCGATGCGGTGGCGGCGCGTGGCACCCGGTGTCTCGAGCAGTTCCTCGGCGCCGAGCACCAGCCGCTCGCCATCGAGCGCGATGCTGCGCACCTGCCGCGTGCCGAGCAGGTTCGGGTTCATCGCCAGCGCCACGTCGTGCACCACGCAGCCACCGGCCACGTGCCAGGTGCCGGCGTAATGCAGGTAGGCCGCAAACGCCGCGGCCTTCTCGTCCGCGCTCACGGCCTGCGGGTCGGCGCGCGACAGGCGCGCGCGGCCCGGGCGCTGCATCGCCGCCGACATGTGGCCGTCCCCGGTGTAGACGAGCAGTCCCTCGGGCTCGGGCCCGAACGGCTGCGTGACCCGGCCGCTCGCCGGGTACTCGATGGTCCAGGACACGAGCTGCCAGGCACCGGCAAGTGCTGCGGCAAGCTGTGCGTCATCCAGCCGTGGCAGCCGCGGCAGGAACACCTCGGCGAGCATGCAGCGCACCGAGCCGCCGCCGAGCGTCTCGATGGTCGGCACCGGCAGCGCGACGATGCGGTCCACGCAGGACTCGAGCGCGGCGCGGGCCTGTGGCGACAGGCTGGCCACGGCACGCTGCGAGGCTGCCAGCACCCGCGCGCCGTCAGCGGCGCGCAGCTCGAGAACGTTGCCCGCGAATTCGCCCAGCTGCCCGTGATCGATGACGATCACGCGGCGTCCGTCGCGAGCGAGCCGCTCGAGCAGCGCATCGCGCTCGTCCGCGGCCACGGCTGGCGCGCACACCAGCGCGAAGTCCGTGCCGATCGCGAGCAACACGTTGGTGTGATAGACCGGCACGCCGTCGCGATCGGCGGCCCGGAATGCGAACGGCGCGTAATCGAGTTCGGCGCACAACTCGTCGAGCACGGCGGCATCGGTGCGCGGCGAGAGGCAGGCGTAGGCCACGCGGCCGACGTGGTCGAATACCACGCTGCCGGTGCCCTCGAGGAACCGCCCCTGCAATTCGTGGTGCGTCAGGTCGAGCAGGCGCTCGACCCGGTAGCCGCCCTGTCGCTCGAGCGCCGCGACCAGGTCGAGTCGGCGCTCGTCGCGGCGGCAGGGCGCCAGCATCGGGTACAGCACGACCGTGCCGTCGGCGTGCAGGCTCACCCAGTTGTTCGGAAACACCGCGTCCGGGCAGGCCGGCTCGGGACGATCGTCGCCGACGTGCACGGTGACGCCCGCGGCACGCAGCCCGGCGACGACGCTGTCGAATTCAGCCACGGCGCGCCGGCCCGCGGAGCTGGATGCCTCGGCAGCTGCGGCCTGGAAGTGATTGCTGGCTGCCGTCTGCGGGTTCCAGCCGAACGACGCCGGCCGCACCATCAGCACGGCCTCAGCCGCCTGGGCACGCCGTCGTTGACCGCGGTGCCGAACGTCGCTCATCGGCGAATTGTAGGATCAGGTGCCGCCGCGGGCGAATGCGACGACCTTGTCGCGGGCTGAGACGACTGCGCCCCCGGGCTGCTCCACGGTGACGGAGAACGCCGCCACGCGCGACACGTGCCGGCTGGCCTGCACCGGCACGATCACTTCGCTGCGTCCGGGCGGGACGTCGAACACGCCGCCGTCCACCGGGTAACGCTCGTCGCGCGCCGCGTCGAAGATCCAGAACTGGTACTGCGCACGGCTGGGGTCGTTCGACACGAAACCGCTCAGGCGCAGGTAGCCGCGTTGCCCGCGAGGATCCCAGACGAATTCGCCGTTGCCGGATTCGGACGCGCCGCCCCAGGCCCAGCGCTCGACGCCCGGAGTGGCCAGCATGCGCTCGCAGGCGCGTTCGACGCGCCAGTCGTTCACCAGCCCGGTGACGCCGACGCCCGGCGTCAACGCCGCGAGTCGCGGCCACCAGCTGACGAGCGCGAGTACCAGCGCTGCGCCAGCGATCATCCAGGGGAGCGAATGGCGCCGAGCGGATTGCAACGCGGCACCGTGTCTCAATGCGCACTCGGCGACCCAGTCGTCGGCGGACTGGTCGAGCCGCTGCCGCAGCGACGGCGGCAGCGGCTCGTGCGCGGGTTCGACCGCGGCAGGAGCAGCGTCCTCGAGCCCTTTCAGGGCATCGCCTCTCCCATCGTCGCCGGCTTGTCGAGCTTCATCCACTGACGCACCTGGATCAGTCCGCGCCGCATCTGGGTCTTCACGGTACCGAGCGGCATGCCGGTGGCCGCGGCGATTTCAGAGTGCGTCAGGCCCTCGAGCAGGCCCATGCTCAGCACCTTGCGCTGCTCCGGCCTGAGCCGCGCCACCACGGCAGCGGCACGCTCGGCCTCGACGCGGATCTCGCCCTCGTTGCCGGGCTCGGCCCAGCGCACGTCCTCGAGAGCCTCCTCCGAGTCCATCAGGTGGTTCATGCGGCCACGACGGATGCGGTCGATCAGGCGGCGCCGGGCAATGGTGGTGATGAACACCTTCTCCGAGCCCTGCGCTGCATCGAAGCGCGACGCACTGCGCCACACGTCGACGAAGATCTCCTGCACCGCGTCCTCAGCGTCGGCCCGCGTGCGCGTCATGCGCCGCGCGATGGCCCACACCAGTCCGCCGAACTCATCGATGCACTCGCGCACGGCCTGGGAGTCTCCGCGCGCCACTCGAGCAAGAACCGACTCTGTCATCGCACGTTCCTCTGTTCGCCGACGGCGACTAGTGGTTTCAAGTCTCTGAACCTTCGGGCTGTTCGGAGTATAGGCCAGGTCGTACACTGCTTGTATAGTTTTATCCTGTACAACTAATAGATCATGTCGATCGGCCCGCTGCATTGCGGTATTCACTTGTTGCGGACGATTCTCATTACGTAGAGACTCCTGCCGTCCAGACCAGATCGACCCCCCAGAGTTCCTCCATGCCTCCCGTAAGCCTGTCTTCGCTCCGCAAGGGCGCCCGCGGCACCGTTGCCAGCGTGCGCGACGATGCGCAGAGCCTCGGTGACGAGGCCCGCTCCACCGTCAGTCGCCGGTTGCTCGAGCTCGGGTTCATCCCGGGCGAGGTGTTCGAGGTCATCAGCGAGGTCTGGCCTGGCGGTGACCCGATGGCGGTGCGCCTCGGCAACACCCTGTTCGCACTGCGCCGCCGTGAGGCGGGCGCGGTGCTCGTGAGTGTCGAGGGCGGCTGACCCGCAGCATGCCCGACCCGTCCGCACCGTCGCCTGAGGCGGTCCGTCTCGCCCTCGTCGGCGTGCCGAACTGCGGCAAGACCGCACTGTTCAACCGCCTGACCGGCAGCCGGCAGAAAGTCGCGAATTACGCGGGCGTCACCGTCGAGCGCAAGGAAGGCGCGTTCACCGGCCCCGCCACCGGGCAGCGCTATCGTTTGCTCGACCTGCCCGGCGCCTACAGCCTCACTCCGACCACGCTCGACGAGGCGATCACGCGCGACTGCCTGCTCGGCCGGCTCGCCGGCGAGCCGCCGCCCGAGCTGGTCGTCTGCGTGGTCGACGCCACCAACCTGCGGCTCAACCTGCGGCTGGTGCTCGAGCTGCGCGAGCTCGGCCTGCCCGTGATCGTCGCGCTGAACATGAGCGACCTCGCGCACGATCGCGGCTACCGGCTGGACCGCGCACGACTGGAGCAGGAGCTGGGCGTGCCGGTCGTCGAGACCGTGGCGATCCGCGACGGCGGCGAGCGGGCGTTGCTCGAGCGGCTGGAGACGATGCCGCGGGCGCCGGCGACGGCGCAGCCCGCCTGGCACGACCCGACCTTCGAGCAGATCCAGCAGACGCAGCGCGAGGTGCGCCGCATGCTGCACGATGCGGGCTACTCGGAGCCCGCGCGGCGTCGCGCGCTCAGGCGCCTCGATGCGATCGTCATGCACCCGTTCGCGGGCCCGCTGATCCTTGCCGCGCTGCTGTTCTTCGTGTTCCAGGCCGTGTTCAGCTGGGCTGCGGCACCGATGGAGCTCGTGGATGCAGGCGTCACCTGGGTCGGTGCGCAGGTGCACGACGCGCTGCCCGACGGCGCCTTGCGCAGCCTGCTGGTGGACGGCGTGATCGCCGGCGCCGGCAGCGTGCTGGTGTTCCTGCCGCAGATCCTGATCCTGTTCTTCTTCATCCTCGTGCTCGAGGACAGCGGCTACCTGCCGCGCGCGGCCTACCTGCTCGACCGCATGATGGGCAGCGTGGGACTCTCGGGCCGCGCCTTCATCCCGCTGCTGTCGAGCTTCGCCTGCGCGGTGCCGGGCATCATGGCGACGCGCACCATCCCCAACGTCCGCGACCGGCTCGCCACGATCATGATCGCGCCGCTGATGACCTGCTCGGCGCGGCTACCGGTCTACGCGCTGGTGATCGCGGCGTTCATCCCGAAGCGCGCGGTCGGCGCCTTCAACCTGCAGGGCCTGGTGCTGTTCACGCTGTATGTCGCGGGCATCGTCGCAGCGATGGCGGTGGCCTACGCGCTGAAGCGCACCGCGCTGCGCTCGAGCTACCACCCGTTGCTGCTCGAGCTGCCCGAGTACAAGTGGCCGAACCTGCCGAACCTGCTGCTCGGGCTGTGGGAACGCGCCAAGGTGTTCCTGCAGCGCGTCGGCACCATCATCCTCGCGCTGATGATCCTGCTGTGGTTCCTGTCGAGCTTCCCGGCGCCGCCCGAAGGCGCCACCGGGCCCGCGATCCAGTACAGCCTCGCCGGCACCATCGGCCGCGCGCTCGAGCACGTGTTCGCGCCGCTCGGCTTCAACTGGCAGATCTCGCTCGCGCTGGTGCCGGGGCTCGCGGCGCGCGAAGTCGCGGTCGGCGCCCTTGGCACGGTCTATTCGCTCTCCGCCACCGGCGACGACGTGGCCGCCACGCTGGTGCCGATGATCGCGCACACGTGGAGCCTCGCCACTGCGCTGTCGCTGCTCGCCTGGTACGTGTTCGCGCCGCAGTGCCTCTCGACGCTGGTGGTGGTGAAGCGCGAGACCAATTCGTGGCGCTATCCGCTGATCATGGCGGGTTACCTGTTCGCACTCGCCTACCTCGCTGCGTTCATCACCTACCGGGTGGCGAGCGCGCTGCTGTCGTGAGGATCCCGGCATGTGGCAAGCGGTCATCGTCGGCCTGATCGTCGTTGCCGCCGCGGCTTACGCGGCCTGGGCGCTGTTGCCGGCGGCCTTGCGACTGCGCCTGGCACAGGGCATCGGGGCATGGGGACGGCAGCCGGGCCGTGCCGGCTGGCTGGCCCGTGCTGCAACGGCCGTTGAAAATGGCGCACGGGCCCGGCTGGGCGGCTGCAGTGACTGCGGCGCCATCCAGGCTTCGTCCAAGCCTCCGACGGACCAGCCAGAGCGCTGATTCTCCAGCACCGGCGGCCAGCGCGGCCTGCGGATGGCCGCCACCGGTTTCGGTAAATGCGTGCAGCCCCCGCTGGGGCTTCTGGGGTCAAATTCGCACGCGTGCCGTTCTCGCGACACGCTGCGCGTGCCTGCGGACAACACCCGCGACGCGCCGACCGTCCAAGGGAGTCCACTGCATGTTCCGGACCCGCGATCTGCGCCTCGTCTTTCCCGCCCTCGGCCTCGCCGCAATGCTGCTGGCGCTCGCCGGGCCAATCCCCGCCTCCGCCCAGGAAGCCGCGGTCGCCGCCACGGACACCGCCGCCGCCGCGACGGACGTGCCGAAGATTCCGAACACCAAGTGCCTGAACTGCCACGACGACCCGGAGATGAAGGACGACGCCGGCAAGTCGCTGCACGTCGGCACAGCCGAGTTCGCGGTCTCCGCCCACAAGCGGCGCGACTGCGTCGATTGCCACGTGACTGCGGGCACGGTGAAGCATCCCCGCAACGCGCTGGGCCCGGTGGCCTTCGACGTCTGCATGGAGTGCCACGAAGAGCAGGTCACTCCGTTCCAGGGCAGCGTGCATGCCAAGGTCAAGGGCGGCCAGCCCGAGTCCTGCCAGGGCTGCCACGGCAGCATCCACAACGTCGTGCGCAGCAACGACCCGAACGCGCCGATGTCCGACGTGAACCAGGTCCGCAACTGCGGCGCCTGCCACGAGGAAATGATGGAGGGCTACCTCTCCAGCGTGCATGCCCGGGCGCTGTTCGTCTCGGGCCTGACGGAAGTCTCGCCCGCCTGCAGCGACTGCCACGGCAGCCACGACATCCAGCGTCACGACGCAGCCGGCGCGCGCACCTCGCACGCCAAGAGCCCGGAGACCTGCGGCGAATGCCACAAGGGCGTGCTCAAGGAGTGGGACGAGAGCGCGCACGGCGTGCTGTGGCGCGAAGGCAAGGATGGCCCGGTGTGCAGCACCTGCCACGAGGCACATGCGGTGCAGGACCCGAAGACGGTCGAAGCGCGCGCACACATGCCGACCGACTGCGGCAACTGCCACGCCGAGCTCTACAAGTCGTTCCACGACAGCTTCCACGGCAAGTGGGTGAGCGTCGGCCGGCCGTCCGCGGCCATGTGCTCCGACTGCCACACGCCGCACCACAACCTGCCGGCGAGCGACCCGCGGTCGTCCACGCACCCCGACAACCTCGCCGCCACCTGCGGCTCGAGCAACTGCCACGCAGGCCAGGTGAATGCGTCGTTCCTGACCTTCATCCCGCACAGCAACCCGATGGACCGGGACCAGAACCCGTACGTCCACTACATCTACATCTTCATGACGCTGCTGCTGCTCGGGGTGTTCGGGTTCTTCGGGTTGCACGCACTGCTCTGGCTGCAGCGCACGCTGGTCGGCCGCCTGCGCGGCGAGTTCAAGGTCGCGCACTTCGGCGAGGGCCCGTACGTGCGGCGCTTCACCACCACGCAGATGTGGCTGCACGTGTCGATCATCCTGAGCTTCCTGCTGCTCTCGGTGACCGGCCTGCCGCTCAAGTTCGCCGCCGCCCCCTGGGCGCCGGGCCTGATGCGGGCGCTCGGCGGCGCGGACGTTGCGGCCTGGCTGCACCGCTTCGCGGCGATCGTCACGTTCGGCTACTTCGCCGTGCACCTGTCGATGCTGTTCCGCGACATCCTGCTCAAGAAGCAGAAGGGCTACTTCTGGGGCTGGAAGTCGATGACGCCGAACCTGAAGGACGTCCAGGACCTGTGGGCGAACCTGAAGTACTTCCTGTACCTCGGCCCGCGCCCGGCGCTCGACCGCTGGGCGTACTGGGAGAAGTTCGACTACCTGGCGGTGTTCTGGGGCGTCGGCATGATCGGCGTGTCGGGCCTGATCCTGTGGTTCCCGGGCTTCTTCACCCAGATCCTGCCGGGCTGGGCGCTGAATGCGGCCTACATCATCCACAGTGACGAGGCCCTGCTCGCCACCGGCTTCATCTTCCTGTTCCACTTCTTCCACACGCACCTGCGGCCGGAGAGCTTCCCGATGGATCCGGTGATCTTCACCGGCAGCATGCCGCTGCATCGCTTCAAGGAAGAGCGGCCGTTCGAGTACGAGCGCATGGTCGCCGAGGGGACCCTCGAGCAGCACTTCGTGCCGCCGCCGACCGAGGGCCACATCAAGGTCGCCTACGTGTTCGGCTTCCTGGCCGTGGCGGCCGGCATCTGGATGGCGATCCTGATCTTCAGGGCCATCGCGAGCGGCGCATTGCACTTGTTCTAAGTGCGCAAGTCGGCAACCGCGGCCGGTCCGGGGCATTCCCCGGGCCGGCCGCAACCGTTTCGGGTGGAGCGTGAAAGGCGGCAGGGGTATCCTGTGCCGCGCCGGAGGCTTGGGCTGCAGGCCACGCCGGTGAGCTACGAAAACAGCACGCGCAGCCTTGGGGTCAATCGATGATCAAGCATTTTTTCGGGGCTATCACCGGCAACATCGTCAGCCTGATCGGCACCCTGCTGATCGTGGTGAGCCTGCTGCTGATCGGCGCGCTGTTCTTCATGCAGGGCATGGGGTTCGAGGGCGGCGCCTATCTCGGCATCCTCACCTTCGTCGTGCTGCCGATGGCGTTCCTGCTCGGCGTCGCGCTGGTGCCGATCGGCCTGTGGTGGCGCAAGCGCAGGGACGCCAAGCTCGCCGCGCAAGGCCAGCAGACCGGGCACCTGCCCGTCTTCGACCTGAACCAGGAGCGCACCCGAGGCGTGCTGATCGGGTTCGTGGCGCTGGCCATCCCGGTGCTGGCACTGGCGGCCGGCCTGACCTTCAAGGCCGTGCACTACATGGACTCGACCGAGTTCTGCGGCAATGCCTGCCACAAGGTGATGGAGCCCGAGTACACGGCCTTCCAGCGTTCGCCGCACGTCCGCGTCGGGTGCGCCGGCTGCCACATCGGCCCGGGCGCCGAGTGGTTCGTGAAAGCCAAGATCTCGGGCTCGTGGCAGCTCATCGCCGTGGCGTTCGACCTGTACCCGCGTCCGATCCCGACGCCCGTGCACTCGCTGCGCCCGTCGAACGGCACCTGCGAACAGTGCCACTGGCCGACCAAGTTCGTCGGCGAGCGCCTCAAGGTTCGCACGCACTTCCTGGACGACGAGGCCAACACCGAGGTCAAGACCGCATTGATGGTCAAGGTGGGCGGTTCGGCCGGTGGCGAGTCGCACGGCATTCACTGGCACGTCGACCCGAACCACATCATCCGTTACCTCTCGGACGACAAGCGCGAGACGATTTACGACATCGAGCTGACCGACAAGAAGGCCGGCACCACCAGGGTATTCAAGAGCGCGGAGGCCGCGCCGGCCGGATCGGAATGGCGCACGATGGACTGCGTCGACTGCCACAACCGTCCGGCGCACAATTTCCGCAGCCCCGAGTACGAGGTCGACCTCGCGATGGTGGAGGGCCGCATCGACCGGACGCTGCCATTCATCCGGCGCGAGGGCGTGCGCATCCTGACCGAGAAGGACTACGCGTCACACGACGAGGCGCGCGCCGGCATCGCGGCCGCAGTCAAGGAGTTCTACGCGAAGAACTACCCCGACCGTGCCGGCTCGGCGGAAGTCGAGCAGGCCGGCAAGGCGCTCGGCGACGCGTACGCCTGGAACATCTTCCCGCACATGAGGGTGACGTGGAACACGTACCCCAACCACCTCGGGCACCAGGACACGCCGGGCTGCTTCCGCTGCCACGACAACAAGCACAAGACCGACGACGGCGAGAAAGTCAGCAAGAAGTGCGGCACCTGCCACAACCTGGTGGTCGAGGAGGAAAGCAATTCCACGCTGCTGCAGGAACTCGGCCTGCAGGAGCCGCCGCCGGAGCCTGTGGCTGTCGAGGCCGGTGCGGCCGGCGAGGCGTCGTCGACAGAGACCGCGAACTGATCGTCTGCGCTGCCGCAGCAGGGGGCACCGCCCCCTGCTGCGGCAGTGGTCACGGCTTGCGCCCGCAACCGGCCGCGTGGGCCCGGGCGACGATCTCGTTGACCTTGTTCATGTCGACCGGCAGCGGATCACTCGACTGCACCCTGGCCGCCTCTTCCAGCTCGGCACGGAACGGCTGGCACTGCGGCGCGGTGTCGATCATCGGCAGCAGCTTGGTCGGATAATCCGCCGGACCCATGCTGGTCTGGGGGGGTTCCGGTGGGGGCGCCACGGCAGCGGCGACCTCTTTGTCCTGGTCCTCGACCGACGGGGCCGGAGCCGGTTTCGAGCAAGCGGCGAGCATCGCGAGTGCCAGCACGCCTGTCACGGCAAGTCGTTTCGTCATCGTTGCTTAACTCAATGCAATACCCTGGTGCGGGGCCGCGCAAGGATGCCACAAGTTGCGCCTGGCCTGTCGGGCGGCGCGGCGCTGTGCCATGCTCGCGCGCCTCATGCCCCTGCTGACCCTCGCCGACGCCGAACTTGCCTACGGCCTGCACCCGCTGCTCGACCGCGCCTCGTTCGCGGTGCGCAGCGGCGAACGCATCGGCCTGATCGGCCGCAACGGCACCGGCAAATCCACGCTGCTCAGGGTCATCGCCGGCGAGATTGCGCTCGACGGTGGCGAGTTGCGCCGCCGCGACGGCCTGCGCATCGCGTGCGTCGAGCAGGAGCCGTCGCTGCCACCGGCACCTTCGTTGCGCGAGAGTCTCGTGCAGCGCGGCGGCCTCGACCAGCACCACGACGATCGCGCCCGCTGGCAGGTCGAGACCCGGCTCGTCGAATACCTGCACCGCTTCGGGCTCGAGGAATCCCTGCTGCCTGCGGCCGCCTCCGGCGGCGAGTGCAAGCGCGCGACGCTGGCGCTGGCCCTGGCGCTCGAGCCGCAGCTGCTGCTGCTCGACGAGCCGACCAACCACCTCGACATCGACGGTATCGGCCTGCTCGAGGAGCTGCTGGCCAGGGGCAACACGACGGGCATCTTCATCACCCACGATCGCGCCTTCCTCGACGCGGTGGCGACGCGCATCGTCGAGCTCGACCGCGGCCTGCTGCGCTCCTACCCCGGCAACTTCGCCGACTACGAGCGCCGCAAGGGCGAGCAGCTGGCGGCAGAGCAGGTCGCCAATCGGCGCTTCGACAAGTTCTGGGCGCAGGAGGAGGTCTGGATCCGCAAGGGCGTCGAGGCGCGGCGCACGCGCAACGAAGGCCGCGTGCAGCGCCTCGAAGCGCTGCGCGAACAGCGTACGGCGCGGCGCGAGCGGCTCGGCAACGTGAAGCTCACGCTCGACGCCGGCGAGCGCTCCGGCAAGCTCGTGGCCGAACTCACCGACGTCAGCAAGCGCTTCGACGGGCGGTCCGTCGTCGAGGGCCTGTCGCTCAGGATCATGCGCGGCGACCGTCTCGGCCTGATCGGTGCCAACGGCGCCGGCAAGTCGACGCTGCTCAAGCTGATCCTCGGTCACCTCGCGCCCGACGCCGGCAGCGTGCGGCTCGGCACCAACCTGCAGGTCGCCTACTTCGACCAGTTGCGGGCACAGCTCGATCCCGAACGCAGCGTCGCGGCCACCGTCAGCCCGACCTCCGACTTCGTGGAGGTCGCTGGCCAGCGCCGGCACGTGATCAGCTACCTCGGCGACTTCCTGTTCGCGGCGCAGCGCGCCGAGTCGCCGGTGCGCATGCTGTCGGGCGGCGAGCGTAATCGACTGCTGCTCGCCACGCTGTTCGCGCGTCCGGCCAACGTGCTGGTGATGGACGAGCCCACCAACGACCTCGACATCGAGTCGCTCGAGCTGCTGGAGGCAACGCTGCAGGAGTATCCGGGCACGGTGCTGCTGGTCAGCCACGACCGGCGCTTCCTCGACAACGTCGTGACGCAGACGCTCGCGGCCGAGGGCGGCGGACGCTGGCGGGAGTATGTCGGCGGCTACAGCGACTGGCTCGAGCAGAGGCCGGCAGAGAAGTCAGCCAGGGAACCCTCACCCGGCCTCCGGCCACCCTCTCCCGCCAAGGCGGGAGAGGGCCGGGGAGAGGGTGGCCAGAGGCCGGGTGAGGGCTTCGGCGCGAAGCCTGCGTCGTCAAAGTTGTCCTACAAGGAAGCGCGCGAGCTGGCGCAACTACCGGCGCGCATCGAGGCACTCGAATCGGAACAGCGCGACCTGCACGCCCGCCTGGCGAGCCCGGACTACCACCGGCAGGGCGCGGCGCAGATCAAGGCGGACGGCCTGCGCGTCGCCGCGATCGAAACGGAGCTGGCGACGGCGTTCGACCGCTGGGCGGAACTCGAGGCCCGGACGCAAACGACGAAGCCCGGCTGAACGGCCGGGCTTCGTCGGAAAAATGCGCCCGCCCTTCAGCGGCACGGGCGCAATGCGTCCACAGGGACGCCAGGGGGTCAACTCATCAGAGCGTCTGCGTCCCGCCCGCAGTCGGGTCCTTGGTCCAGCCCAGCGCTGGCCAGTCGATCTGGGTGGAGAAGTGGCAGTCGGCGCAGCCGTTGTTCCGGCCGTATGCCATCTCCTTGGGCGCAACCTCGTGATCGACCTTGAGCAGCATGAACGTGCTGACGAACTCGTACTGGCCGCTGAACACCTGCGCACCGGTGTTGTACGCCGGCAGGTAGGACGCCGCATCGGTCAGCGAACCGGCCCAGTCGTACTTCGACCAGTAGGCGTTCGGGCCTGCCGCCGTGCCGTACAGGTGCGGGACGAACATGGTCTTGTTGACCTTGTCCGCGACCTGGTTGCCGGTCATCAGCTTGAACGGATAGATCTTGGCGGTTGCATCCTTGTACGTGGCGCTGGGGGAGCCGAGGTCCACCGGCAGCTTGGTGTACTTGTCGTTGAAGCCGACGATCACGCGGTTCCACTTGCCGTCGTAGAAGCGCAGCGTCGGACGCACGTTGGTGCCCCAGGTGAAGCAGCCCTTCATCTTCGAGTAGGTCGCACGCTGCGTCGTGCCGTCGGCGGCGACGCCGGTGGGCGTCGCGGCGCAGTCGGCCGGACGTGCGTCGAGGCCCGCCTGTGCCCACTTCCAGTCGGTGTAGGTCGCGACCTTGCGCGCGATCGCCGGGATGTGGCACGCCTGGCAGGCGAGGCGGTCGTGCGTCCTGACGAGATCCTCGACCGACGTGCCGATGTGGACGCTGGTGGCCGCGCCGTGGCAGTCCGTGCAGTCCTTCATCACGCCTTCGTCCACCGAGTGGTACATGAAGCCGCCGATGCCGTGGTCGACCATGTTGCCGGCGGTGTCCTTCTTCACCTGGTGGCAGGCGACGCACTTCATGTCGCCGCCCTTCTTGGTCATCGGGTCGTAGCCCATGTGCACGTCTTCGCTGCGGTTCAGGTACTTGGCCGGATCCGCCGCCGGGTCGGTCGCCTTCGCGAAGCCCATGCGCGTCGAGATGTCGCCATGCTTGACGTTGTCGTCACCGCCGGCGCGCGAGTGGCAGAACACGCAGGTCGAGCGCGGCGGTATGCCGCCGTTCTGGCCGACGCTCTGGGCGACTTTCTGCAGGTCCACCTTCGGGTCCGGACCGCCGACGATGGGCGGATTGGCGAGGTTCGGGGTCGCGACCTTCGCGTAGGTGCCGGTCTGGTCGTGGCAGGCGAGGCAGTCGATGTTCTTCGGGTTGCCGAAGTTGAAGTTCTTGTCGCCCCAGCCGTAGCCGATGTGGCACTGCGCGCAGCGGCCCTCGTTGGTCGGCACCGCGAGGCAGAAGTTGTTGAGCAGGTCCTTCTTGCCGTGGATCGTGCCCTCGAAACCCTTGATGCCGGACACCGTGCCTTCCCACTTCCAGTGGGCGGTCGTCATCACGTCGTCGCCGATCTTGCCGTGGCAGGTCAGGCACTGCGAGGTGCCGGTGTAGGGGTTCTCGGTGAAGAAGCCCTTGTGCAGGCTCGCGGCGTCGTAGCCGCCGGACGGGGTGCGACAGTCGTTGACGTCGACCTTGCCGTCCTTGTTGGTGTCTTCCGCCGGAAGGTCTGCGATGCCATTGCCGTTCAGGTCCCAGCAGTTGATGCCGGGCGTGCCCGGCGTGCCGGCCGTGCCGGCCGGGCCCGTGGCGCCCGGGGAGCCCGCGAGTCCATCCTTGCCATCGTCGCCCTCGCAGCCAGCGAGCGCGAGGCCCAGTGTGAGGGCGGCAAGCAGTGCCACCCAGCCCTTGCGGGAATGTCTATGCAACGTGTTCATGGCCACCTCTGGCGTCAGTCGTTGTTGTGCACTGCAATGTGCAACGAACGTGCCAGCCGCTCCGACAGATATTTAATTGTTTTGATTCATGCGGTTACATGCCGTCGCCGCAGCATGAGCAGCGGCTCGGCGCCAGCCTGACTGCCATTCATGACATACTGGCTGCCAAGGTCCTGACAGCTGGGGAAGGTGCCGTGGCCAAGGCTCCCGTGGACGTGCCGCTCGAGTTGCAGTCGCTGGTCCGGCAGCTGCACGGCGCGCACATCGTCATCGACGCCGACTACACCATCGTCGCCGCGAACGACGCCTACCGCGAATCGTTCCAGCAGGCCGGCGAGGTCGTCGGGCGCAAGTGCTACGAGGTCTCGCACGGCTATGCGGTGCCGTGCGACCAGGCAGGTGAATCCTGCCCGCGGCTGCGCGCCATGCTGTCGGGCCACTACGAGCGCGTGCTGCACGTGCACCACACGGCGCGCGGCGAGGAATACGTGCAGGTGCATCTCTATCCGCTGCACGATCAACGCGGAGCAGTGTCGCTGTTCGTCGAGCAGATGACCGCGCTGCCGGTGGCGCGCGCGGCGAGCTCGTCGCAGGGACTGGTTGGCCGTGCGCCGGCGTTCGTCGCGATGATGGAGAGCGTGTCGCGCGTGGCACGCACCGACACCGCCGTGCTGCTGCTCGGCGAGACGGGCACCGGCAAGGAGATGGTGGCGCGCGCCATCCATGCGGCGAGCAAGCGCGCCAACGCACCGTTCGTCGCGGTCGACTGTTCGGGCCTCGCCGAGTCGCTGATCGAGAGCGAGCTGTTCGGCCACGAGAAAGGCGCGTTCACCGGCGCGCTGGCGCGCAAGACCGGCCTCGTCGAGGCGGCCGCCGGCGGCACGCTGTTCCTCGACGAGGTGGGCGACATCCCGCTGGGCCTGCAGGTGAAGCTGCTCAGGCTGCTCGAGACCGGCACGTTCCGTCGCGTCGGCGGCGTGGAGCCGCAGCATTCGAGCTTCCGGCTGATTGCCGCGACGCACCGCGACCTGCAGCGACGGGTCCGCGACGAGCAGTTCCGTGCCGACCTGTACTACCGCCTGGCCGCGTTCCCGATCCGCCTGCCGCCGCTGCGCGAGCGGCGTGAAGACATCGCGCTGCTGGCGCAGTCGCTGCTGTCGCGCCTCGATCACGAAGCACACACGCTCAGCCCCGACGCCCTCGAGTGCCTGCGCCGCTACGACTACCCGGGCAACATCCGCGAGCTGCGCAACCTGCTCGAGCGCGCCAGCCTGCTGGCCGACGGCGACACCATCGAGCCGCAGCACCTGCCGCCGGAGATCTGTACCGCCGCCGACTCAGCCGCGAGCCGCGCTCCGTTGCTGCGCAGCGCCGAACGGCGGGCGTTCGAGGACGCGGTGGCGAGGCACAGCGGGACGCGGCAGGAACTCGCGCGCGCGCTCGGCATCAGCGAGCGCACGCTGTACCGCAAGCTGCGCGAATTCGGCCTCGGCTGAAAAAAATCCGGCAAAAAGAAAAAGCCCCCGACGATCGCTCGTCGGGGGCTTTTGTTTGAGAGCCTGGCAGTGACCTACTCTTGCATGGTCGATGACCACACTACCATCGGCGCAGAGCGTTTTCACTTCCGAGTTCGAAAAGGGATCGGGTGGTTCCCGCTCGCTATGGCCGCCAGGCAAACCGGCACACGCGCCTGCTCGTGCAGGCGGTGAAAATCGAATTGGGTAGACGCGCAAGCGTGTCGCAGTCGCGCGGATACCGCGCTGACTCACGCCATTCGACCGGACAAGTCCAGGCCGATTGGGTGTTATATGGTCAAGCCTCACGGGCAATTAGTACTGGTTAGCTCAATGCATTACTGCACTTACACACCCAGCCTATCAACGTCGTAGTCTGCGACGGCCCTTCAGGGGGATCGAGTCCCCAGGGAGAACTAATCTTGGGGGGGGCTTCCCGCTTAGATGCTTTCAGCGGTTATCCCGTCCGTATATAGCTACCCGGCAGTGCCACTGGCGTGACAACCGGAACACCAGAGATACGTCCACTCCGGTCCTCTCGTACTAGGAGCAGCTCACCCTCAATTCTCCAACGCCCACGGCAGATAGGGACCGAACTGTCTCACGACGTTCTGAACCCAGCTCGCGTACCACTTTAAATGGCGAACAGCCATACCCTTGGGACCTGCTACAGCCCCAGGATGTGATGAGCCGACATCGAGGTGCCAAACTCCTCCGTCGATGTGGACTCTTGGGAGGAATAAGCCTGTTATCCCCGGAGTACCTTTTATCCGTTAAGCGATGGCCCTTCCATACAGAACCACCGGATCACTAAGACCTGCTTTCGCACCTGCTCGACCTGTCCGTCTCGCAGTTAAGCACGCTTATGCCTTTGCACTCTAGAGCGCGATGACCGACCGCGCTGAGCGTACCTTTGCACTCCTCCGTTACTCTTTGGGAGGAGACCGCCCCAGTCAAACTACCCACCATACACGGTTCCCGACCCGGATAACGGGCCTAGGTTAGAAAGTCGAACATTCCAGGGTGGTATTTCAAGGTTGGCTCCACGCAATCTAGCGATCACGCTTCAAAGCCTCCCACCTATCCTACACAAGAAGGTTCAAATTTCAGTGTAAAGCTATAGTAAAGGTTCACGGGGTCTTTCCGTCTTGCCGCGGGTACGCCGCATCTTCACAGCGATTTCAACTTCACTGAGTCTCGGGTCGAGACAGTGTGGCTATCATTACTCCATTCGTGCAGGTCGGAACTTACCCGACAAGGAATTTCGCTACCTTAGGACCGTTATAGTTACGGCCGCCGTTTACCGGGGCTTCGATCAAGAGCTTCGCCTTGCGGCTGACCCCATCACTTAACCTTCCGGCACCGGGCAGGAGTCACACCCTATACATCCACTTTCGTGTTAGCAGAGTGCTGTGTTTTTGATAAACAGTTGCAGCCACCGATTACCTGCGACCTTCGTTCGCTTCAAGAGTAAATCCAGTTACGAGCGAAGGCATACCTTCTTCCGAAGTTACGGTATCAATTTGCAGAGTTCCTTAACCCGAGTTCTCTCAAGCGCCTAAGCAGATTATCTGCTCACCCACCAGTGTCGGTTTGCGGTACGGTCAGTTGCTGCCTGAAGCTTAGAGGCTTTTCCTGGGAGCGTGGCCTCAATCACTTCGCCCCACGTGGGAGCTCGTACTCGCGCCTTGGGATTAACGGACCTCCGGATTTTCCTGGAGATCCTCCCTACACGCTTGAACCGGGAACCAGCCCCGGCTGACCTAGCCTTCTCCGTCACCCCATCGCAGCAGCACCTGGTACAGGAATGTTGACCTGTTCTCCATCGACTACGCCTTTCGGCCTCGCCTTAGGTACCGACTCACCCTGCGCCGATTAACGTTGCGCAGGAACCCTTGGGTTTACGGCGTGCGAGTTTTTCACTCGCATTAACGTTACTCATGTCAGCATTCGCACTTCTGATACCTCCAGCACACCTCGCAGTGCACCTTCGCAGGCTTACAGAACGCTCCCCTACCACCTGCCCTTGCGGGCAGATCCGCAGCTTCGGCTCATGGCTTGAGCCCCGTTATATCTTCCGCGCAGGCCGACTAGACCAGTGAGCTATTACGCTTTCTTTAAAGGATGGCTGCTTCTAAGCCAACCTCCTGGCTGTCTATGCCTTCCCACATCGTTCACCACTTAGCCATGAATTAGGGGCCTTAGCTGGCGGTCTGGGTTATTTCCCTCTTCACGACGGACGTTAGCACCCGCCGTGTGTCTCCCGTGCGTTGACTTCCTGGTATTCGGAGTTTGCATAGGTTTGCTAAGCCGGGATGGCCCGCTAGCCTAAACAGTGCTCTACCCCCAGGAGTCCTACACGAGGCACTACCTAAATAGCTTTCGGGGAGAACCAGCTATCGCCGGCCTTGATTAGCCTTTCACTCCTATCCACACCTCATCGCCTACTTTTGCAACAGTAGA
>CAVSUM010000011.1:0-292500 GCA_963731105.1 uncultured Gammaproteobacteria bacterium | reverse complement strand
CGGCGTGCTGCAGTCGCTCAACCGCAGCATCAGCAACACGCTCACGCTCTCGGTGTCGCGTGCCGACGCCGGCTTCGCGGTCAACTACATCGAGAACCCGCTCGAGACCGAGATCGGCGCCGCGAGTGCGCGCATCGACAGCTCGCTGTTCGAGGCGGGCCGGCGCGCCGGCCTGTCGGCCGAGACGGTGATGACGCTCGCCAACGATATCTTCGGCTGGGACATCGACTTCGCGAACGACGTGCGCAAGGGCGACGAGTTCAGCGTGCTCTACCAGCGCAAGTTCCAGGATGGCCATTACGTGGCCGACGGCCGCGTGCTCGCCGCCGAGTTCACCAACCGCGGCAAGGCCTATCGCGCGGTGTGGTTCGAGTCGGCCGACGGCAAGGTGAAGGGCTACTTCACGCCGGAGGGACGCGGCATGCGCAAGGCCTTCCTGCGCGCGCCGCTCGACTTCACGCGCGTCAGCTCGCGCTTCAACCCGAATCGCCGCCACCCGATCAGCGGTCGCGTGCGCGCTCATACCGGCATCGATTTCGCGGCACCGACCGGCACGCCGATCTGGGCGGCGGGCGACGGGCGCATCGAGTTCGCGGGCCGCAAGGGCGGCTACGGCAACGCGGTGATCGTCAACCACGGCCGCGGCATCACCACGCTGTACGGCCACATGTCGCGCTTCGGCAAGGCCGCGCGCAACGGCCGCCAGGTGCGGCAGGGCGAGCTGATCGGTTACGTCGGCTCGACCGGCGCCTCGACCGGGCCGCACCTGCACTACGAGTACCGCATCAACGGCATGCACAAGAACCCGGCGACGATCCTGCTGCCGAACACCGAAGTGCCGGCGGCTTACGCGGCGGAATTCCGGCGCGGTTCGCAGCAGGCGCTCGCGCAACTGCGCGCCACGAGCGGCCCCGGCACGCAGCAGCTGGCCGACAACCGCTAGCTCACCAATCGCGCGTCGGATTACTCGCGCTCAAAGAGTTGGCACGGTGGCGGCGTCGGGTTACGGCGGCAGGTCACTCGTAGCCAGGGACGCCGGAGCCCGTCCCTGAGGCTCGGCGCGCGACGTCCGTGTCGCGCGACGCCCTGGCCACGAGTGACCTGCCGCTGTAACCCGACGCGGACAATGCGGCTGACGCGGATAGAGCTGCCGGATGCGTCGAGGCCAACCGCCGCGGCAGGCTCGTGGCAGGGATCTGCGGCTGGCAGGGCGTCGCGCGACACGGACGTCGCGCGCGAGCCCCAAGGATGGTTCTCAGCGTCCCTGCCAGCCGCAGATCCGCTGCCACGAGCCGGTCGACGGGGATCGCGGTCTGAAGCGGCGCAGCTAGTACAAGCAGCAGTCGTCGCGCGCGGCGTCAGCCCACGCGCAGGCGGAACCCGGCGACGCGCAGGTACTCGACTTCCTGCTCCAGGTCGGCCGCCGTGAGCGGGTGCGCCTCGAGCCAGCCCTTCGGAAACACCGCCTCGAGTGACCGGCCGCGCGCGCGCAGGTCGATTTCGGGCAAAGCGCGTGGCCCGCGCGCGCGGTGCAGCAGCACTGCGAGCCGCAGCAGCACGATCAGGAACTCGGCCTTCAGGTGCCACGGCGGCACCAGGTCCTCGAGCTGCGTCGAGGTTCAGCTTGCGGCGGTGATTGCCGACCAGCGCCGCGAGCAGCGCCTGCTCCTCGCGCGGGAAGCCCGGCAGGTCCGCGTTGCGCAGCAGGTACGCACCGTGCTTGTGGTACTGCGAGTGCGCGATGTCGAGACCGACCTCGTGCAGGCGTGCGGCCCAGCGCAGCACCAGCTCGGCGAGCGACTCCTCGAGCTTCCAGTCGCCGCGAACCTGGCGCAGGAAGGCGAGCGCGGTGGCCTCGACGCGCTCGGCCTGCGCCGCGTCGACGTGGAAACGTGCCTCCATGGCGCGCACGCTGCGCGCGCGCGCGTCCTCGTCGGTGAGGCGGCCGAGCAGGTCGTACAGCAGGCCGTCGCGCAGCGCGCCGTCCGCGACCCGCAGCGTCTCGATGCCGAGCATGGCGAAGATCTCGACCATGATCGCGAGCCCGCCGGGCAGCACTTCCTGGCGCTCGGCGGCGAGGCCCGGCAAGCGCAGCCTGGCGGTGTCGCCCGCCTTCAGGCATTCGCCGAGCAGCCAGTCGAGGCCCGCGCGCGTGATGTGCCCGCCCGGCGTGCCGTGCGCCGCGAGCGTGTCCGACACTGCGCGCATCGTCCCCGACGCGCCGAACGCGGTGTCCCACTCGCTGCGCCGGAAGCGCGCCATCACCGGCTCGATCTCGAGCTGCGCCGCGGTGCGCGCGCGCTTCATGCGCTTCTCGGTGATCGCGCCGTCGCCGAAGTACTGCGCGGTCAGGCTCACGCAGCCCATGTACAGGCTCTCGAGCCGCTTGGCGGCAAGCCCCTCGCCGATGATCAGCTCGGTGCTGCCGCCGCCGATGTCGACCACCAGCCGGTGGCCGGCCTGGCTCGGCGTGGTGTGCGCGACGCCGAGGTAGATCAGGCGCGCCTCTTCGACGCCGGAGATGATCTCGATCGGGTGGCCCAGCGCATCGCGCGCCCGGTCGAGGAACGCGCCCTTGCGCCGCGCCTTGCGCAGCGTGTTGGTGCCCACCACGCGCACCCGGCTGGCCTGCACGTCGTGCAGCCGCTGCCCGAAGCGCTCGAGGCACTGCAGCGCGCGGGAGACGGACTCACGGTTGAGGCGGCCCTGCTCGTCGAGGCCGGCCGCGAGGCGCACCGGCTCGCGCAGGCGGTCGACGATCACCAGCTGGCCGAGCGTGTAACGCGCGACCACCATGTGGAAGCTGTTGGACCCGAGGTCGACCGCCGCGAGGACGTCGGGCAGCGAGTCGGGCGCCCTGGCCACCCGCTCAGGCCGAGAACGAGGAGCCGCAGCCGCAGGTCGTGGTGGCGTTCGGGTTGCGGATCACGAACTGCGCACCCTCGAGGTCTTCCTTGTAATCGATCTCGGCGCCGGCGAGGTACTGGAAGCTCATCGGGTCCACCAGCAGCTTGACGCCCTGGGTGACGACGCAGGTGTCGCCGTCTTCCTCGTTCTCGTCGAAGGTGAAGCCGTACTGGAAGCCCGAGCAGCCGCCGCCCGACACGAACACGCGCAGCTTCAGGTTCGGGTTGCCTTCCTCGCGGATCAGCTCGCCGACCTTGACGGCGGCCGAATCGGTGAAGACCAGCGCTGGCGCCTCGCCGGCCAGGACCTCGTCGCTCGCGGTGCTCATCTGTCGCTGCTCCATTGCCGGGCACTCCGGGAGGCGGATCTTACCATCGCAGCCGTGTCACCACCGTGACGTCAGGCGGCGGGCGGTTCCTCGCCCACCTTCCAGGGAAACGACTGCTGCATCGGGAAGCGCAGCTTGCTCGAGCGCACCTGCACCTCGGCCTCGAAGGCCTGGAATCCCTCCGGCAGCGTCACGGCCTGCTCGAGGGTCTGGAAGTAGCGGAACGAGAACGGCAGCTGCGCCTTGGGCCGGCCGAGCAGCTCGCCGATCGAGTAACGCGCCGGTCGGTCGCCCTGCATGCCGTGCACCACGACCTCGGCGAGGCCCGAGGCCGTGCTTTCGTGGCGCATCGCCTGGATCAGCGTCACCTTGAGCACGAACTCGCGCGGCCCGCCGCCGGGCTCGACCACGAAGCGCTGGATGCGCAGGCCCTGGACGCCGTCGGCCGGCGAGACGATGCTGCGGTAGAACGCGAGATCGTCGCCCTGGCGGGACAGCTGCGACTGCAGCTCGCCCAGCGTCTTTTCAACCTGGCCGTACGCCTCGCGATCGAGCTTGCGCGACATCTCGAGTTCCGCGACCCGCGCGTTCAGCTCGGCGTTCTGCTTCTCGAGGCGCACGGCCTTGGCCGTCAGCTCGCGGCGCTCGATCAGCACCTGCGCGGCATCGAGCCCGCCGGCCAACTGGCCGCGGTGATAGGCGTAGGCGGCGAGCAGGACTGCGGCGAGCACGGCACCGGCCGGCACCAGCCAGCGGACCAGCGGCCGGCCGGCCGCCGGGTGTGGACCCTGCGTCTCCACGTCAGTCGGTCGCTTCCGCGGCAGGCGGTGCCACGATCAGCCGGGACACCGGACGCCGCGCCGGGCTCAGCACCGTTTCCGACCACCAGTCCGGGCGCGGCGGCGGGCCGTCGGGGAACGCCTCGCGGCCGAGCTCGTCGAGCGCGCGGGCGTACACGTTGCGCTTGAAGTAGATGACCTCGCGCACCGGCGACCAGTAGTCGACCCAGCGCCAGCTGTCGAATTCGGGCTGCTCGGTCAGGTCGAAGCGCAGCCGGTCCTCGCCGCCGAGCATGCGCAGCAGGAACCAGCGCTGCTTCTGGCCGATGCACATCGGCTGCGAGCGGCGCCGCACGTAGCGCCGCGGCAGGCGGTAGCGCAGCCACTGGCGGGTGGCCGCGAGCACCTGCACGTCGTCGGGCTCGAGGCCGACCTCCTCGCGCAATTCGCGGTACAAGGCCTGCTCGGCGGACTCGTCGCTCCGCACGCCCCCCTGCGGAAACTGCCAGCCGCGACCGTCGCTGCGACCGCCGAGGAACACGTCGCCGGCGTCGCGGATCAGCACGATCCCGACGTTGGCGCGAAAGCCCTGCGCGTCGATCAGGTCGCTGGTTGTTGGCGTAAGGTCCTGCACGGATTCATTTTTTCACATTGCGGCGACGCGGTCCAAGCACCCGGCCCGGGCGCGCGCCTTGTGGGTCGCCGCGGCCACACCGTAGGCTTCGCCACGCCAAAGGTATCCGATGCACCGTCGCCCATCCCTTTTTGTCGCTTTCGGCGCACTGGCCGTGGCCGTCGCGAGCCTGCTCGCGCTGTCGCTGGCCATGGGCAGCGTACGCCTGGACCTGCCGCAGGTGTTGGCGGTTTTCGGCTCGGATACCCCGTCCCTGGCCCGCGACGTGGTGCTCGACCTGCGGCTGCCGCGGGCGCTGGCGGCGTTCGCGGTCGGCGGGCTGCTGGCCATGTCCGGCGCATTGCTGCAGGTCCTGCTGCGCAACCCGCTGGCCGATCCGTACGTGCTCGGCGTGTCCGGCGGTGCGTCGGTCGCGGCGCTGGTGGCGATCATGCTCGGACTGCCGGCCATCGGGGTCGACGGTTTCGCGGCCGCCGGGGCCCTGGCCGCCTGCCTGCTGGTGTTCGCGCTCGCACAGGGGCCGGGCGGCTGGACGCCGACGCGGCTGCTGCTCACCGGCATCGTCGTGGCGGCCGGTGCGGGCTCGCTGGTGAGCCTGCTGCTCGCGCTCGGCGACGAGTCGCAGCTGCGCGGCATGGTCTTCTGGCTGCTCGGCGACCTGTCCGGCACCCAGCGCTGGCCGTGGCTGCTCGCCCTGCTCGTGGTCGCTACCGCCGCCGGGACCGTACTCGGCCGGCACCTCAACGTGCTGGCCCGGGGTGCCACGCAGGCCGCGACCGTCGGCCTCGACGTGCGCGGCATGCAACTGCTGCTGTTCGTCGGCAGCTCGGTGCTCACCGGCTGCGCGGTCAGCGCCGCGGGAGCGATCGGCTTCGTCGGCCTCGTCACGCCGCACCTCGCACGCCTCGCGCTCGGCAGCGACCATCGCGTGGTGCTGCCGGCCGCGGCGGTGCTCGGCGGCGCGCTGCTGATGGCCGCGGACCTCGCGTCGCGCGTGCTGGTCGCACCGCGCCAGCTGCCGGTCGGCGCGCTCACGGCGCTGGTGGGAGTGCCGCTGTTCCTGCTGCTGATGTCGCGCCGGCGCTCGTGATTCCCCGCAACGGCGGGAACGTCACCACGTGGTCGGTGTCGAGCCGCAGCCCGATCAGCTCGCCGACGCGATGGTCGTGATGGCTCGGCACCAGCGACAGCACGCGCCGGCCGCTCGGCAGCTCCAGCGTGTAGAGGAACTCCGCGCCGCGGAACACCCGCTCGACGATGCGCGCCCGGAGCGGCGCCGCGTCGTCGTGCACCACGTCGTCGGGGCGCAGCAGCACGTCGACGTCGCCGCCGCAGGCAGTGCCCTGGTGACCCTCCTGCAGCGGGCCGAGCTCCGTCTGCAGCAGGCCGCTGCCGCCGCAGCAGGCCGGCAGGAACGAGGCCTGCCCGACGAACTCGGCTGCGAAGCGCGACACCGGGCGGTGGTAAAGATCGTAGGGCGTGCCCCATTGCTCGAGGCGGCCATCGCGCAGCAGGCCGACGCGGTCGGCAAGCGCGAAGGCATCCTGCTGGTCGTGGGTGACCACCAGCGCCGTGGCACCGAGCGACTTGAGCAGCGAGCGCAGTTCGCCGACCAGGCGCTCGCGCAGCGCCACGTCGAGGCTCGAGAACGGCTCGTCGAGCAGCAGCGTCGAGGGACGCGGCGCGAGCGCGCGCGCCACCGCGACTCGCTGTTGCTGGCCGCCGGACAGTTGCGCCGGGTACGCGTCGGCACAATCGGCGAGCCCGACCAGCTCGAGCATCTCCACGGCGCGCGCGCGTCGCTCGTGCCGCTCGAGTGCGCGCAGGCCGAACTCGACGTTGCCGCGCGCCGTGAGGTGGGGGAACAGCGCGTGGTCCTGGAACACCAGGCCGATGCCACGCTCGTGCGGCGGAACGTGCACGCCGGGCGCGCCAAGCGTGCGGCCGCGCGCGAGGATGGTGCCGCCGTCGAGCGTCTCCAGGCCGGCGATGCAGCGCAGTGCGGTGGTCTTGCCGCAGCCGCTCGGGCCCAGCAGGCAGCCGATCTCGCCTTCCGCGAGCGCGAAGCTCAGTCCGTCGAGCGCCGTGCGCTCGCCGAAGCGGCGTTCGTGTCGCGCAGCTCAAGCCACATGGGTGATACGCCTCGCAAGCAGGACCACGGGCAGCACGCCCGCGGCGACGATCAGCACCGACGGCAGCGCCGCGCGTTCCCACTCGCCCTCCGCCGCCATCTCGAACACGCGCACGGCGAGCGTCTCGAAGCCGAACGGGCGCGTCATCAGCGTGATGGGCAGCTCCTTCATCAGGTCCACGAACACGAGCACGGCGGCGGCGAGCAGGCTGCCGCGCAGCAGCGGCAAGTGCAGGCGCCGCAGGCGGGCCAGGCTGCCCGCGCCGAGCAGCGTCGCTGCCTCATCGAGGTTGTGGTGGATGCGCGCAAGTCCGCTTTCGACCGGCCCGGTGCCGACCGCCAGGAAGCGTGCGAGGTAGGCGACGAACATCGTGAGCAGCGTGCCCTGCAGGAACAGCTGGTGGAGCGCCGGCGCGGAAGTTGTCGAGCGCCGCGACTGGCGCGAACAGGCCCACCGCCAGCACCGTGCCCGGGATCGCGTAGCCGACGGTGGCGATGCGCCCGAGCCCGCGGACCCAGGCGCGGCGCTCCGCACGCAACGCATAGCCGTGCAGCAGTGCCGCGGCGACCACCACCAGCGCACCTGACCCAGCGAGCGCGACGCTGCGGGCGGCAAACGCCCAGTAGCGGACATCGAGGTCGGCGGCCGCGTGCCGCACCGCCCACGCCAGCAGCTGGCCCATCGGCAGCACGAATGCGACGGCGAGCACGCCGGCGGCAACGCTGCGTGGCGGCCAGCGCACGCCCGCCGGTCAGTCGCTGGCGCTGCAGCGCGCCGCTCGGCCGCTGGCCCGCGAAGCTGCGGTCGCCGCGCAGGCGCCGCTCGAGCCATACGCCGGCCAGCGCCAGCAGCGCGAGCAGCGCCGCCATCTGCAGCGCCGCCGCCAGCGAGTACATGCCGTACCACGCACGGTAGATGGCCGTGGTGAACGTGTCGACGTTGAGCGCCGCCACCACGCCGAAGTCGGCCAGCGTCTCCATGCAGACGAGGCCGACGCCCGCGGCCACCGCCGGCCGAGCCAGCGGCAGCAACGCATGACGAAACGCAGCACGGCGATCGAGGCCCAGCGTCTGCGCGGCCTCGAGCGTGCGTGCGCCGGCCGTCTCGAAGGCCACGCGTGCCAGCAGGTACACGTAGGGATACAGGCACAGCGACAGCACCAGTGCCGCGCCGCCGAGCGAGCGGATCGGCGGCAGCCGCAGGCCGGGGTGCAGCACCTCGCGCAGCCACGATTGCAGCGGCCCGGCGAAGTCGAGCGCCCCGGCGAACACCACGGCCAGCACGTAGCCGGGCACCGCGAGCGGCAACAGCAGCGCCCATGCGAACACGCCACGCCCCGGGAACTCGTGCCCGGCCACCAGCCACGCAAGCCCGGTACCGAGCACCGCAGTCACGATCGCCACCAGGCCGAGCAGCAGCGCGGTGTTGAGTCCGACGCGTGGCAGCACGTGTGCGAGCTGGTGTTGCCACACCTCGCCCGCCGGCGCCAGCCAGGCCGCCGCGGCGGACGCGAGCGGCAACAGCGCCGGCACCGCGAGCAGCACCACCGCCACCGCGGCTGCGCGACGCTGCGGCGTGGCACGCATGCGTCAGCGGTAGCCGGCGCGATCCATCAGTCGCACGGCCGCGGGTTGCAGGCGGCCGGCCTCGGCAACGTTGAGCGGGCTGCGCTCGAACTTGCCCCAGCTCGCCACCAGCGGGTCGACGGCCGCCGCCGGGTTCACCGGATACTCCATGTTCACGGCCGCGAAGTGCGCCTGTGCCTCGCCCGACGACAGCCACTCGAGGAAGCGCGTGGCCGCCGCGGCGTTGCGCGAGTGCCGCGTCACGCCGGCCCCCGAGATGTTGACGTGCGTGCCGCCCGCGCCCTGGTTGGCCCAGAACGGCCGGACCGGGAAATCCGGCTTGTCCCTGACGATGCGGCCGAAGTAGTACGTGTTGACGATGCCGACGTCGCACTGCCCGGCGGCGATCGCCTCGAGCAGCGCCGTGTCGTTGGCGAACGGATCCGTCGCGAGGTTCGCCACCCAGCCGCGCACGATCTGCTCCGTCTTCGGCTCGCCGTGCTCGGCGAGCATCATCGCCACCAGCGACTGGTTGTAGACCTTCTTCGAGGTGCGCAGGCACAGCCGGCCCCGCCACGCAGGCCCGGCGAGCGCCTCGTAGGTGCTCAACTGCGTCGGATCGACGCGCTGCGGGTTGAAGAAGATGGTCCGGGCACGCAGCGACAGGCCGAACCAGCGTCGATCCCGGGGTCGCGCAGGTGGGCCGGGATGTTGCGTGCCAGCACCTGCGAATCGATCGGGCGCAGCAGTCCGCGCTCGGCAGCGTTCCACAGCTCGCCGGCGTCCACCGTCATCAGCAGGTCGGCCGGACTGTTGCGACCCTCCGCCGCGAGTCGCTCGATCAGCACCGCAGCGTCACCGGTGGCGAACTTCACCTCGGTGCCGGTGGCACGGGTGTAAGCGTCGAACACCGGCTTGATCAGCTGTTCGTTGCGCGCCGAGTAGACGACGAGTGTTTCGGCCTGGGTGGCCCATGGGAGCAGGCCGGCTGCCAGTGCGATGGCGGCGAGTGCGCCGTGGAATACGTTCGGGATCATGGTCAACCGTCCACCGTGCGTCAATACGAATGATTCTCATTGTATTGAATTACCCCGGGGTTGGGCAGGATCACCACAACCATTTGTTTTTATTCAGCTTTATCGGCTCTGCGTGGCGCTGCGCAGGCGATCGCCGAGCTCAGGCCGGCGGCTCGCGAGCCGCCTGACGCACCAGCAGGTATTCGCGCCCGCGCTGCATCATCTCGCGGAACGCCTGCGGATCGTGCTCGCGCACTGCCCGGTGCAGCCGCTCCACCGCAGTGCTCAGGGCCTGCAGCGAATCCTCGCCGAAGTCGTTCAGGCTCTGGATCTCGTAGTACAGCTCAGGGCTCTCCCCGGCCACCCGCGTGGCGACATCGAGCTGGGCGTCGAACGTGGTGCTCGACATGCGCGCCAGCCGAGGCGCCGCCTCGCCGCTCTCGGCGAGTGCGGTGAAGAACGCGATGTTGAGCGCGTGCGACAGCCCGAGCACGAACGCGATCAGTCGGTCGTGCTCGTCGAGGCCCATCACCACCCGCTCGGCCATGGTCGAGCCGAACAGGCTGCGCGCCTCCTCGAGCGCGGTCTCGTCGCCGAGGTCGATGAAGATCACGTGCCGCCCGGACAGCAGCTCGGTGTCGGGCCCGAACATCGGGTGCACCGAGGTGACGTGCACGCCGGCGTCGCGCAGCGCCGCCAATCCGGCGCGCAACGGCGACTTGAGCGAGCCGATGTCGAACACCACGCCACGGGGGCGACGCGCCGCCAGCTCCTCGAGCACCTGCCCCGAGACCTTGAGCGGCGCGGCGACCACGACCAGATCCTCGTCGAGCGGGTCGTCGTGCCAGTCGGCGCGCCACTCGTAGCCCGGCACCTCGCCCGCCGGATCGGCGATCACGATGCGGAAGCCCTGCGAGGCGAGGAAATCCGCCATCCAGCGGCCCATCTTGCCGCGCCCGCCGATCACCAGCGCGCTGCGACCGGAGCCGCGGCCCTGCGCCGCCACGCGCGAGCGTTCCTGCGTGGTGAGCGAGCCCCGGATCAGCGACTGCAGCAGCGACTCGGCCAGCGCGGGCGACACGCCGCACGCCTCGGCGTCGCGCCGTGCCTTGAGCAGCACCTCGCGCTCGCGGCGGAAGTCGCGCGTCGACTGCCCGGTCGAGCGCTTGACGGCGGCGATCTCGGTGCTGATGCGCTGCCGCTCGGCGACGAGTTCGAGCAGCTGGCGGTCGAGGACGTCGAGGCGGGCGCGCAGTTCGTCGAGCGGAGTCATGCAGGATCCCAGTCGGGCTCGGGCATAATCGTCGCACCTTCCCCGCCGTCGTGCACTGCGATGCTCAGCAAAGGCTTCCTGCCCTCGTCCCTGCCCGCCGACCCGATGCCGCTGTTCCAGCAATGGTTCGACGGCGCGCGCCACGCCAAGGCCCAGCCCAACCCGGACTCGATGGCCCTCGCCACCGCCACGCCTGACGGCCGGCCCTCGGTGCGCGTGGTGTTGTGCAAGCTGCTGGTGGCGGACCCCGGCTACGTCGTGTTCTTCACCAACTACCAGAGCCACAAGGGCAACGAGCTGGCGGCCAACCCGCGCGCGGCCGCCGTGTTCCACTGGGACGCGTTCGGGCGCCAGGTGCGGCTCGAAGGCCCGATCGTGCGGTCGCCCGGGACCGAGGGCGATGCGTATTTCGCCAGCCGCGCGCTCGACAGCCGCATCGGCGCGTGGGCCAGCCTGCAGAGCCAGCCGCTCGATTCGCGCAAGACGCTGCTGAAGCGCGTCGCGGTCGAGGCGGCCCGCTTCGGCACCCACGTGCCGCGCCCGCCGCACTGGGGCGGGTACCGGCTGTGGCCGGAGAACGTCGAACTGTGGATCGAGGGGCCGTTCCGTGTGCACGACCGCGCGCGCTGGACGCGCACGCTCGAGCCGCAGGCCGACGGTTTCGCGCCGGGGCCGTGGCAGGCCACCCGGCTGTTCCCGTGAACGCGTGGCCGGGCGCACGTTCTTCGGCACGCTGCGCATCGCGATCCTGCTCGCGATCCTGGCGTTCGTCGCGCTCGGCGCCTGGCTCGATCGGCGCCGCAGCACCGACTGGGACGCACCGCTGCGGGTGACCGTGTACCCGATCGCGGCCGGGGCCGACGCCGCCACCCGCAGCTACGTCGCGGCGCTCGATGACGACGACTTCGGCGCGCTCGAGTCGTTCTTCGCCGACGAGGCCGACCGGCACGGCCTGCCGCTCGGCGAGCCGGTCCGGGTGCGGGTATCGCATGCGGCGCGGACGCTGCCGCCGCAACCCGCGGCCGGTGCCGGCGTGCTCGGCATCGCGGGCTGGAGCCTGCGCCTGCGCTGGTGGGCGTCGCGCGTCGCTGCAGACGATCCCCAGCCGACGCCGGACGTGCAGGTGTTCGCGCTGTATCACCCGGCGGACGGCCGCGCTGCCGTGCCGGACTCGCTCGGCCTGAGCAAGGGACTGGTCGCAATCACTCACCTGTACGCCGACACCGGCGCGCAGGGCAGCAACCAGCTGGTGGTGGCGCACGAGTTGCTGCACACGCTCGGCGCCACCGACAAGTACGACCGCGCGACCGGCCAGCCGCTCGAGCCCGACGGGCTCGGCGATCCCGGGCAGTCACCGCGCTATCCGCAGCAGTTCGGCGAGATCATGGCCGGCCGCGTGGCCACCAACGCGCGCGACGCGGTGATTCCCGACGACCTCGCACCGATGCTGATCGGCCCGCGCACCGCGCGCGAAATCGGCTGGGCGCCAGTGACGCGCGACGCCGCGCCGCCGGTACTGGCGTGCCGAGGGCTGGCCGTGCAGGTGCCGGGCCGCGAGCTGGTGTGCGGCCTCGACGCGCTGTTTCCCGCCGGCCTGGTGGTGGCGGTGCTCGGCCGCAACGGCGCCGGCAAGAGTTCGCTGCTGCACGTGCTGGCAGGGATCACCAGCGCCCGCCGCCGGCGAAGTCCTGCTCGGCCCGCAACCGCTCGCGGCATGGCCGCGTCGCGAACGCGCCCGCCGGTTGGCACTGCTCACCCAGGCGATCGAAGACCCGTTCCCGGGCACGGCGCTGGATTCGGCGCTGGTCGGACGCCACCCGCACCTCGGCTTCTGGCAGTGGGAAAGCGACGCGGACCGCGCCGTGGCGCGTGACTGCCTTGCCGCAGTGGACCTCGCGGGGCTCGAGGCGCGCGACGTGACGACGCTGTCGGGCGGCGAACGCCGCCGGCTCGCCATCGCGGCCGTACTGGCGCAGGAACCGCAGGTATTCCTGCTCGACGAGCCGATCCAGCAGCTCGATCCGCAGCACCAGCTCGAGGTGCTGCACCACTGCCGCGCGCTGGCCGACGCCGGCCGCAGCGTGGTGCTGAGCCTGCACGACCCGGGGCTCGCCGCCCGCTACGCCGATTGCGCGCTGCTGCTGTTCGGCGACGGCCGCTGGCGCTACGGCGCCGTTGACGACGTGCTGCACGAGTCCGCCATCGGCGAGCTGTACGGCATCGCGGTGCGGGAACTCGCCTGGGACGGCGGCCGCACCTTCGTGCCCGCCTGATTCAACCGCCGCGAATCGCCTCCAGCACGGGCTCGTGCAGCCGGCCGTTGGTCGCGAGCACCGACGTGCTCGCGAGCGTCAGCGGCTGGCCCTCGAGGTCGGTGCAGCGGCCGCCCGCCGCCTCCACGATCACCGCGCACGCGGCAATGTCGAGGATGTTGACGTCCGACTCGACCACCGCGTCGATCTTGCCGGCGGCGAGCAGGTGGTAATGCAGGAAATCGCCGTAGCCACGGATGCGGTTCAGGCGTCCCACCAGCCGGCCGAACGCCGTCCAGCGCGGCCCGGTCGCGAGCGTCTTGAGGTTGCCGGTGGACAGCGTCGCAGCCTCGATCGTCGCCACCTCGCTGACCCTGATGCGGTCGACACCGAGCCACGCGCCCGAGCCACTCTCGGCGTAGGCCAGCTCGCCGTACGCCGGCGCGGACGAGACGCCGGCCACCAGCCGGCCGCGGTGCATCAACGCGATCTGCGTCGAGAACATCGGGTACTCGCGCACGAACGACTTGGTGCCGTCGATCGGGTCGACCAGCCACAGGTACTCTGCGTCGAGCGCGTGCGAGCCGGTCTCCTCGCCGAAAAAGCCATGGTCCGGGAAACGCGCGGTGATGATCGTGCGGATCACCTTCTCGGTCTCGACGTCGGCCTCGGTGACCGGCGTCTTGTCCGCCTTGATCGTCACGGCGAGGTTCGACTGGTAGTAGCGGCGCACGACGTCGGCCGCGGCGCGGGCGGCTTCGAGGGCGGTGTCGAGGTGGGGAGAGTGCATGGCAGGACGGCGGATAGCGGATAGCGGGGCTAGGCGGATAGCGGAGCATAGTCTGCACCGGCGTCGACCTTGACACACCTGCGCGCGTTGCCTACCTTGCGCGCAACGTCAGGTGATCCCGCGCGGCTCGCGCGGGAGAACGGGAAGCCGGTCACATGCCGGCGCTGCCCCCGCAACGGTAGTCGAGTCGAGCCTGCATCGGCCGGGATTCTCCCGGCACCCACTGCGAAGCGATCGCGGGAAGGGGATGCGGGCGGGACCCAAGAGGTCCACTCGAGAGCCCGGAGACCGGCCTGGCGCACGAGACCAGCCTCGCGGAGGGCGAGCGGCCGGGTTCCGCGCGCCTGCGCCCTCCCCGCCGCCCCCTGCCCGACTGGACTGGAGTTGAGTCCGCCCACCGGGCGAGCACGGGGTGTGTCATCGATGCGTCGTCTGCTGTTCCTGTCCTGCTGCGTCGGCGCAGCCAGTCCGTCCTTCGCTGCCGACGCGGTCGCTGCCGCCGATCACCTGGTGGTGACGGCCACGCGCATCGCCACGCCGCTCGAGGAAGTGCTCGCCCCGGTGATCGTCATCGACCGCGACGCCATCGAGCGCAGCGCGGCGGGTGACGTCAGCGAACTGCTGCGCTTCCACGCCGGGCTCGACCTCGGCCGCAACGGCGGCCCGGGACAGACCACGGCCGTGTTCATCCGCGGCGCGGACAGCAACCACACGCTGGTGCTGGTGGACGGCGTGCGCATCAACCCGGGCACCATCGGCCTCGCGGCGCTGCAGAACATCCCGCCGTCGCTGATCGAGCGCATCGAGATCGTGAAGGGCCCGCGCTCGGCGCTGTACGGCACGGACGCGATCGGCGGCGTGATCAACGTGATCACGCGGCGCGGCGCGCGCGACGGCTGGTCCACCGAGGTGGGCTACGGCGACTACGACACTCGCCAGGCGAGCCTGAACGGTGGCTTCGGCACGGAGCGCCTCGAATTCGACCTCGGCGTGGCGTGGCTCGACAGCGCAGGGTTCCCGACCCGCACCGTCGACGACACCGACCGCGGCTACGAGAACCTGAGCGGCTCGGCGCAGCTGCGGGCCCGGCTGGGCCGCGCCGACGTCGCGCTGCGGCACTGGCGCGCGGCGGGCACGGCCGAGTACTCGGACTTCTTCCTGACCCCGGTGGACCAGGACTTCAACAACGACGCGACCACGCTCGCCGTGTCGTGGCCGGCGGGCGATGCGGTGCAGGCGCAGGTTGGCGTCACGCGCTTCGACGACCGCCTCGAGCAGAACCAGTCGACGGACTTCCTGCACACACTGCGCCACAGCGTCGATGCGCAGGTCGACTGGCGCGCGACGCCACGGCACACGCTCGGCGCCGGCGCGATGTTCGCCCGCGAGGACGCGAGCAGCGACTCATACGGCGAACGGATGGACGCCGACACCGATGCACTCAACCTGTTCGTGCAGGACCAGTTCGCCTCCGGTCCGCATCGCGCGCTGCTCGCGCTCGGCTACACCGACCACGACACCGCCGGCGACGCCGTGACCTGGAACGCCGAGTACGGCTACACGCTCGCCGGCGGCACGTTGCTCTACGGCCTCGCCGGCACCGGCTTCCGCGCGCCGGACGCCACCGACCGCTACGGCTTCGGCGGCAATCCCGACCTCGAGCCGGAACGGTCGCAGAACCTCGAGGCCGGCGTGCGCCAGCGCATCGGCGAGCGGCACACCGTGTCGTTCGCTGCCTTCCGCAACGACATCGATGACCTCATCGAGTTCGTGACCCTGTCCTACGAGCCGTTCGCGGGCGAGAACCGCAACGTGGACGAGGCGCGCATCGACGGCTTTGAAGCGACCTACGAGTACGACGCTGCGCCGTGGCAGCTGCGCGTCGAGGCCATCCACCAGGACCCGCGCAACGTCGCGACCGGCGAGCAGTTGCTGCGCCGTGCGCGGGACAGCGTGACCGTGTCCGCGCAGCGCGCGTTCGGGCCGGTGGCGCTGGGGATCGACGTGCTGGCGGCCGGCGAGCGCAAGGACTTCGGCGTGCCCGAGCCGGTGACGCTCGAAAGCTACGTGCTCGCCAACCTCACCGCGCGCTGGCAGGTGAGCCGGGCGCTGGCGGTGGTGGGACGCGTCGAGAACCTGCTGGACGAGCAGTACGAGCTGGCCCACACGTTCAACACTCCGGACCGCGGCCTGTACGTGTCGGTGCAGTACGCCCCTGGCAGCCGCGCTCCGGCGGCAACCGTCGCGGCCGCGCCTCGCGACGCTGCGGCCGCACGCGTTGCATACTCTCGCAGCGGCCTCGCAGGCCAGGAGCAGCCATGGGTCACCGACTGAGCAGGATCTACACGCGCACCGGCGACGACGGCAGCACCGGCCTTGGCGACGGCATGCGGGTGCCGAAGGAGCACCTGCGCGTCGAGGCCTACGGCACCGTGGACGAGGCCAACAGCGCGCTCGGCGTGGTGCTCGCAGTGCCGGGCCTGCCCGACCCGGTGGTCGAGTGCCTCACCGGGATCCAGCACGACCTGTTCGACCTCGGCGGCGAGCTGTGCGTGCCGGGTTATCGCATCATCGCGGCGAGCGACGTCGAGCGGCTCGAGCGGGCGCTCGACGGCTTCAACGACGGGCTGCCGCCGCTCAAGGACTTCATCCTGCCGGGGGGCGGCCCCGCCGCCGCGGCCTGCCACCTCGCGCGCACGGTTGCGCGGCGCGCCGAGCGGCGCGTCTGGGCACTCGCCCGCGTCGAGCAGGTCGCACCCGAGGTGCCGCAGTACCTGAACCGGCTGTCCGACCTGCTGTTCGTGATCGCGCGCGTGCTGGCACGCCACGAGCACGGCAGCGAGGTGCTCTGGCGGCACCGGCCGCGCTGAGCCCCCGCAGCCCCCCTATCGCAGTTCCGCCTCCTGCAGTCGTTGCCGCGCGTCGTCCAGCGCGGCACACACGGCCTGGGCACCTTGCGGCAGGCGCGGCGACGCGCGCGCCACGACATCGGCCGGCAGTGCGTAGATCGTGCCCTTGCGCACGGCGGTGAGTCGCGGCCAGCGCTGCCATTGCGCCCGCAGCGCGTCGACGCTGCCGTCGGCGCCAAGGATCACCTCGGGGTCGCGGGCCAGCACGGCCTCTTCATCGACCTGCGGTGCGATCTGCGCGAGCTCCGCGAACACGTTGCGCCCGCCGCACAGTTCGACGATCTCGCTGATGACGTGCCGGCCGTTCACCGTGAACAGCGGCCGGTCGTCGATCTGCACCATGACCCGCAGCACCTTGCCGCCCGCATGTTGCCGGCGCAGGCGCTGCACCTCAGCCTCGAAGCGCTGCGCCACTGGCTCGGCGGTCGCACGCGTGCCGGCGAGATCACCCACGAGACGCAGCGCCGCCGGCACGTCGGCGAGGCGATAGGTCGGCACCTCGATCACCTCGAGGTGCAGCGTGCGCAGGCGCTCGATCGTCGCGCGCGGCGTGCCGGGATTCCACGCGAGCACCACGTCGGGACGCAGCGCCAGCACGCGCTCGAGGTCGATGCGCCAGCCGTCGCCGACCTGCGGCAGGTCGCGCGCCGCAGGCGGGTAGTCGCTCCAGGCCACGGTGCCGACCAGCGCCGGGCCTGCGCCTGCGGCGTAGGCGATCTCCGTCAGGTTCGGCGCGAGGCTCACGATGCGCCTGGGTGGCGCGGCGTCGGCGACGGACGTCGCCAGCACGGCAACGAGCAGGACGGGCAACCTCACGCGACGGAGCCCACCAGCACCAGCAGCGCGATCACCGCCAGCCAGGTCCACGTTGCGCGCGCAACGATGCGCCAGGCCCCACGCGCCGTGGCCGCGTCGAGCGATTCCGGCGCGAGGCCCGCCACGCTGGGCTGCAGCGAAGCCTTGCCCACTCGCGCCAGCAGGTCCTCGCTGCGATCGAGTGCGCTCTCGGTCGCGCGGTCGACCGCCACCCGCCAGTTGCCGACCGCGTCCTCGAAACTGCCTGCCAGCGCAAAACTCACGGCCGCGAGCCGTGCCGGGATCCAGGCGAGCAGCCCGTGCAGCGCGACCAGCGCCCGGCCGAGTGAGTCGTGCATGTCGCCACGCGCACCCTGGAAAGCCGCGCGGCGCCGCAGCAGGTCGCTGACCCGGAACAGCCACGCCCCCGCCGGACCGAGCACCATGAACCAGAAGATCACGCCGAAGATGCGGTTGTTGGACTGCACGAAGATCGCTTCCTCGACCGCGTCGCGCAGGCCGGCCCCGCGCCCGGAGGCGTCCGCCTCGAGCAGTTCCTTGGCGCGGCGCGCCGCTTCGTCGCCGTCGCCCCGCTCCAGCGCCGCGACGTAGTCGTCCACCTCGTCGCGCAGGTCGCGCGGGCCGAACGACACGAGCAGCACCAGCACCGTGAACGCGAGCTGCGGCAGGCCGAGCAGGTGGCTGCCGAGCACCCAGCTCACGGCTGCCACGGGCAGCACCGGCAACAGCACGGCGACGAGCGCCACCGGCACGCGGGTACCGGTACCGCCGGCGCCCAGTCGCCGCGCGATCCAGTCGTAGTAGCGATCGAGCCAGCGCGGCTCGCGCAGGTGGAAGAACTGCGTCAGGCCGCGCTCGAGCGCCAGCGCCAGCAGCAGGGCGAGCAGGCTCATGCGGCGCGCACTTCGAGGTCGTAGCGCAGCAGCGAGCGCAGCAGCGGCCAGTCGAACGCGATGCCCGGGTCCGACTTGCGGCCGGGCGCGACGTCGCTGTGCCCGACGAGCGCGTCGGCCGGGAGCGTCGGGTAGGCCCGGCACAGTTCGGCCACGATCCGCGCCAGCACTGCGTACTGCGTCGACGTGTAGGCGGCGGCGTCGGTGCCCTCGAGCTCGATGCCGATCGAATAGTCGTTGCACCGTTCGCGACCGCGCCACTGCGACGCACCCGCATGCCACGCGCGGCGCTGGAACGGCACGTACTGCACCACCGACCCGTCGCGGCGCACCAGCAGGTGCGCAGACACGCGCAGGTCGGCGACGATCGCGAAGTACGGATCGGCGTCCTGCGGCAACGTGTTGGTGAACAGCGCGTCGATCCACGGGCCGCCGAACTCGCCGGGCGGCAGGCTGATGCCGTGCACGATGACCAGTTCGGGCGATTGTCCCGCCGGACGCTCGTCGCAATTGGGGGAATCCACGCGGCGGGCGCCGAGCAAGCGGCCCGTCGCAACATCGACGCGCAGGCCGGCCAGGTCGGGAGCCGTGCTTGGGGTGCGCATCATCCGCCAATGATGCCCCTTGGCCGTGCGGCCCGCCACACGCGTCGCGGCGGGCGGCCGAGCGACATAGAATCGTGGTTTCATCATGCCGCGCACCCACGAGGCAGCGACATGCGACTGAACCGCGTCCACGTCGGCACGCCGCTCGCGAGCGGTACCGAAGTCACCCTGCCGGCGGCTGCCGGCAACCACATCGCCCGCGTGCTGCGGCTGCGCGCCGGCGCGCCGCTGGTGCTGTTCGACGGCTCGGGCGGTGACTTCCGCGCCGAGCTCGCGGCGGTCGAGGGCGACCGGGTGCGCGTCCGCGTCGGCGAGCGATCCGCCGGCCTGCGCGAATCGCCGCTCGCCATCACGCTGGTGCAGGCCGTGTCGCGCGGCGAGCGCATGGACTTCACCTTGCAGAAGGCCACCGAGCTCGGCGTGCGCCGCATCCAGCCGGTGCTGTCGTCGCGCAGCGTGGTACGGCTCGACGAGGAGCAGGCCGCGAAGAAGCTACGGCACTGGCAGGCGATCGTGGCCGGCGCGTGCGAGCAGAGCGGCCGCAGCCTGCTGCCCGAAGTGCGCGCGCCGCTCGACCTGTCGCGCTATCTCGCCGAGGCGCCGCGCGAGGGGCAGCGGCTGGTGCTGAGCCCGAGCGGCCCCGCCTCGCTGGCCGGGCTCGCCAGCATGGGGGCGCGGGTCGAGCTGCTGATCGGCCCGGAGGGTGGCCTCGACGATTTCGAGCTGGAAGCAGCGGCGCGCGCCGGATTCGCTCCGGTGCGGCTCGGGCCGCGGGTGCTGCGGACGGAAACGGCCGGACATCGTGGCGCTGGCGGTGCTGCAGGCGCTGTGGGGAGACCTGCAGTAGGAAAGGGGGTAGTGATCAGGGGGTAGGGGGTAGTGTCGGAGGTACGGCAGCGACGTCAGCAGCCGCGAACATCCTCACTACCCCCTACCCCCTAGTCATTACCCCCTCTCTTCACGCGCGCGTCTCTTCCGCAATCATCTGCTCGAGCCGCTCGAAGTCGGGCACCAGCGGGTACTCGTTGACCATGCGCACCTGGCAGATGACGGGGCTGCGCTCGCCGAACGTGCGCGAGTCGTCCGGGTGCACAACCTCCGGGCTCAGGCGCACCAGTTGCGGGAAGCCCTGGGTGAGCACCGCGAAATGGCCGCCGGCGGCCTCCGCGTGCGCCGTGATGCCCTGCATCACCACCAGCCGCGTGCGGCCGCTGGTGCGCGGCGCGTTGCGCCCGCAGGCGGCCTCGAACGACACGAGCGGCACGCGCCGCCCGCCCCACGCCACGGTGCCCAGGTACCACGGCGGCGCGCCCTCCATCGGCGTCGGCGCCTGGTAGTTGATCACCTCGGTGACGCAGGAGCGCGGCACCAGCAGGCGGTCGTCCGCGAGCGGCACCAGCAGGCAGTAGAGTTCCTCGGCCACGGCCGTCATCGTCCCTCCGCTACAGCGGCTGCCGGCGTCGTGCCAGCACCAGCGGCTCGATCGCGTCGAGCAGCTGGCTTTCCTGGTACGGCTTGCCGAGGTAGTCGTCCACGCCGATCTCGATGGCGCGGGCGCGGTGCTTCTCGCCGACGCGCGAGGTGATCATGATGATCGGCACGTCGACGAGGCGCGGGTCGTTGCGCACGTGCGCCGCCACCTCGTAGCCGTCCATGCGCGGCATCTCGATGTCGAGCAGGATCACGTCGGGCACGTGCTCCTGCAGCAGCGCCATCGCATCCACGCCGTCCTTCGCGGTGAGCACGCGCATGCCGTTGCGCTCGAGCAGGCGCTGCGTGACGCGCCGCACCGTGATCGAGTCGTCGACCACCAGCGCGAAGATGCGCTCGTCCCGCGTCGGCCGCACCGTCGCGTCGACCGCGCGGCCGCGCCACTCGGAGCGCACCAGCGCGCCCATGTCGAGGATGATGACGATGCGCCCGTCGCCGAGGATGGTCGCGCCGGAAATGCCGCGCACCGACGCCACCTGCGGGCCGACCGACTTGACGACGATCTCGCGGCTGCCGACCAGCTCGTCGGTCACCAGTGCCGTCGAATGCTCGCCGGCGCGCACCAGGATCACCGGCAGCGCGACGTCCGTCTCCGGCAGCACCGACGGCCCGCTGCCCAGGAAATTGCCGAGGTGCTGGAAGCGGTAGGCCTGGCCGCCGTACTCGAAGGTCGGGTGCTCCTCGCCGAGGTGCCGCTCGATCTCGGCCCGCTGCAGGCGCGCCACGCCCTCGACGGTCGCCACCGGCAGCGCGTACAGCTCGTCGTGCACGCGCACGATCAGTGCCTGCGTGATGGCCAGCGTGAACGGCAGGCGGATGGTGAAGCGCGCTCCCTGGCCGGGCGTGGACTCGATGAACAGTCCGCCGCCGAGCTTCTTCACCTCGGTCGCGACCACGTCCATGCCGACGCCGCGACCGGCCTGCTGGGTGAGCCGGTCGGCGGTGCTGAAGCCCGGCTCGAGCACCAGCTGCAGCGCCTCCTCGTCGGTCAGGTCCTGGTCGGGACGCAGCAGTCCCATGTGGCGCGCCTTGGCGCGGATCGCGGCGACGTTGAGGCCCGCGCCGTCGTCCTCGACCACGATCACGACCTCGGCGCCCTCGCGCTGCAGCCGCACGGTGATCGTGCCCGCCTCCGGCTTGGCGCGTTCGCGGCGCTCGTCCGGCAGTTCGATGCCGTGCACCACGGCATTGCGCAGCATGTGCTCGAACGGCGGCAGCATGCGCTCGAGCACCTGCCGGTCGAGCTCGCCGCTCGCACCCTCGACCACCAGCTCGGCCTGCTTGCCAGCTTCCTGCGCGGCCTGCCGCACCAGGCGCGTCAGGCGCTGCTGGTGCCGCTGGAACGGCACCATGCGCGTGCGCATCAGGCCGTTCTGCAGGTCGGCGACCACGCGCCCCTGCTGCTGCAGCAGGTTCTGCGTCTCGCGGTTCAGGCTCGCGAGCAGGCCCTCGATGCTCGCCACGTCGCTCACCGACTCGGCCAGCGCCCGCGACAGCTGCTGGATGGTCGAGTAGCGGTCGAGCTCGAGCGGATCGAAGTCGGCGCGGCCCTGCGCCTCCTCCTGGTGCTTGAACAGGATCTGCGCCTCGGTCTCGAGCTCGAGCTTGCGCAGCTGCTCGCGCAGGCGCGTCACGGTCCGGCCCAGCTCGGCGAGATTGAACTCGATCGAGGTCATCTGCTGCTCGACGCGCGCGCGGAAGATGCTCACCTCGCCCGCGTTGTTGAGCAGTTCGTCGAGCAGTTCCGCCGCGACGCGCGCCAGTTCGTGGCGCTCGGCGGGCGTCGTCGGTTCGCGGCCCGGCAACATCGGCGGGGCCACGGCCGCCACGGGCGCCGGAACCTCGGCGACTTCGGCCTGCGATGTCTCCCAGGCCGGCGTGACGAATTCCTCGACCGGCGGCGGCGCCTCGACCGGCGCAGCTTCGGCCAGCGGGATCTCCTCCGCTTGAGCCGCCTGCTCCTGCAGTACCGCAGGCTCGAAGGGTTCGGGCGCGACGACCTCCTCGGTCGGAGGCACGACTTCCGCGACCGGCGGCTCGGCTGCCTCGACGGTTGGCGCGGCGACTTCGACCGGCGGCGCGGCTTCCAGCGCCGCCTCCGGCAGCGGAGCCCGCGACGACGCGGCCGCCACGGCGCGCACCCTCGCGATCAGCTCGACCGCGGGCACGATGCGCTGCCCGGTGCCGGCCACGTCGCGCATGCGGTGCAGCTCGTCGAGCGAGGACTGCAGCACTGCGATCGCGTCCTGGTCGGACGCCACCGTGCCGGACTCGAGCGCTGCGAGGAACGACTCCATCTCGTGGCTCAGGTCGCCCATGGCACGGATGCCCGCCATGCGCGCGCCGCCCTTGAGCGTGTGCAGCAGGCGCTTCAATTCGGTGACGCGACTGCGATCGGCGCGGTCGCGGCTCCAGTCGAGCAGCGCCGCGTCCGCCTGCTCGAGCAGCTCGCTCGCCTCCTCGCTGAAGATCGCAGGCGATGTCGGCGTCGAACTCGGGCTCGAGCTCGGGCTCCGGCTCGGGCATGGGTTCCGGCTCGGGCATGGCCTCGGGGGCCGGCGCGGCGGCCTCCTCGGCCGGCAGGGGCGCGAGCACGATGTGCGGCGAGGTGTGCTCGAAGTCCGCCTCGGCAGGGAGCTCGATGCCGTCCGCCAGCGACTGCAGCGACGGCTCGGTGAAGTCCTCGGCCGGGATGACCGGCTCCGGCGGCGACACCGGTTCGGGCGGTGGCCACAGCACGGCCACCGTGCGCTCGCCCGCCTCGGTCAGGCGTGCCAGCTCGGCATCGAGCGTGCGCTCGAGCGCGTGCCAGCCCGCGATCAGCCGGCCGTGGTCGGGGAAGAAGCCCGTGTCCTCGTCGACGTGCTCGACGACGTGCTCGAGGCTCACCACCGTGTCGCGCAGCAGCGCCAGGCCTTCCTCGGGCAAGCCGTGGCCGTTGTCGTGCAGCTTGCGCACGTAACGCTCCATCGGCTCGGCCACCTTGATGCCCTGCCGCGCGCCCGCCGTCTTCGCGATGCCGCTGAGCGTGTGGCAGGCGCGATGCAGTGCCTCGGTGACCGGGTGCGGCGCCACCGAATGGCTGCAGCGCTCGAGGTAGCTGCGCACCACTGCGACGTGGCCCGCCGTCTCCTTGCGGAAGATGTCGTGCAGCACCGGGTCCATGGCAGCTGGCTCGGCCGGCGCCGCAATCTCGGCGACTGGCTCCGACGGTACCGACTCGGCGGACACTGGTTCAGCCTCTGGCCCGGCCGGCTCGCCCGCCGCGGCGACCTCTGGCTCCGGCGCAGCCGGTGCCGCAACCGGTGGCTCGGGCAGCGCGACCGGCGCCTCGCGTCCGGACAGTGCATCGGCGCGTGCCATCAGGCCGTCGAGCACGATGCCGGCGGGTGCGCCCTGCTCGAGCTCGTCCACCAGCACCGGCAGCGTCGCGACCGATTCGCGCACGATGGCGACGATCTCGGGCGAGCGCGCCAGCGTCTGGCTGATGACGCGATTGAGCAGGCTCTCGATGCTCCACGAGAAGTCGGCGATGCGCCGCGCGCCGACCATGCGGCCGCTGCCCTTGAGCGTGTGGAACACGCGCCGTACTTCGCGCAGCGCGTCCGCGTCGAGCGGGTTCTGCTCCCACTGCGGGAACAGCGCCTCCAGCCGCGCGATGTTCTCGCGGGCTTCCTCGGCGAACAGCTGCACGAACTCGGCGTCCGGCAGCGTCGCCGCGGCGGGAGCCTCGATCGGTGCCGGCGGCGAGACGGGTGCGGCTGTTGCCGTGACCTCGGGCGCCGCGACGGACGGCGGCACCGACTGCTCCAGCTCCGCGCGCGGCCGCAGCGCGACCACCTTGCCGCCGGGTTCGAGTGCAGCCAGGCCTTCCTCGGCGCTGTCGAGCATGCGCCACGACTCGGGCCGCCCGGCCTGCAGCATCTCCATGTAGTACTCGACCGCGACGATGGCATCCGCCAGGCGCTCGAGCCGCGGCGAGGCGAGCGCGCCCGCCTCCGGCCGCACGATGCCGGAGAGAGCGCGCCCGAGCTGCTCCATCACGTCCACGGCGCGCTGCTTGCCGAGCATCAGCAACCCGGCGGTGATGCCGCGCACCAGCTGCGGGACCTGGTCGAGGCCCTGCGCCTCGGCCGGCGCACCGAGCGCCTGCGTGATGGCCTCCTTGATGCGCGCCATGTTGACGATGCACTCGCGCAGGACGGCGTCCTGCACCTGGCGGAACTCCTCGTCGGTGGGCTCCGCGTCCTCGGCCGCGGGACGCGCCGCCGCGGGCAGGATCAGCCTCACCAGCTGCGCGTCGAGGCTGTCCTCCACTTCGATCAGCGCCGCCGCGATCGACAGCAGCGCGGCATCGTCCGGCGGCACGCGCCGGTCGACGATGCCCTGCAGCGTCTCGATCTCGCCCTGCACGCGGCCGCGCAGCTGGCCGAGGCCGAGCACGCCGAGCGTGTCGGCGATCTTGCGCAGCATCTCGAGCTGCGGCACGAGGTCGTCCACCTGCGTGGCGCCCTTGCGCACGAAGATGTCCAGCACGTCCTTGACGCGGGTGAGGTCCTCGCGGATCGCCGCGGCGACCGTCTTCATCAGGCGCACGCTCGGCGCCGACAGCGTCTCGCTCGCGTCCGCGGCCTGCTCGCTGGCGGCCAGCACTTCCTCGAGGCGGAACGACTGGCGCACCGCCGTCACGCGCGGTCCGCTGCTGCGCGAGCGCGCGACGTAGAACAGCAGGTTGTTCAGGATCTCGACCGGCGGCGCGGCGGCATACGTCGTCTCGCCGGCGTCGTGCAGGCGGCGCAGCTCGCGGTCGACGTGGCCGAGCAGTCGCTTCAGCGACACGCTGCCGTCGAGGCCGCCCTCGCGCAGCGCCTCGACCACCGCACCGACCACCCACCACAGCTGGAACAGCGGCTGCGCGACGGCGTGCGATTCGAACTGCGCGGCGATTTCCGCCAGCGCCTCGAGGTGCTGCTCGACCTGCTCGCCGCGGATCCAGCCAAGCAGCGCGAGCTGGAAGCGCGGCCGCAGGCGGCGCGCGAGGTCCGCGGCTGTCAGGCCCTCCGTCGCTGCCGGCCGGGCCGGCTCGTCGGAGCGCAGGTTCAGCAGCAGCAGCGTGCCTTCGGAGAGCAGCGCGCCGCCGTGCACGGCGCGCAGGTCGTTGAGCAGCGGCAGCAGCGCGAGCGGCACGTCGCGGCCGCCGGAAGCGACCCGGTCGACGTACGACGGCAGCTGCTCCATCGCGCGCAGCAGCGCGTCGAGGCCGTCCGCGTCGGCGCGGCCGCTGCCGGAGTGCGTGTCGACGTACCGCGCGACGTGCTCCATCTCCTCGGCGAGCAACGCGCCGCCGTACACCTCGGCGAGCCGCAGCGCACCGCGCGCGAGGTGCACGTGCGCTGTAAAGCGGTGCAGCGCACCGCGATCCTCGGGCTGCTCGGCGAAGACCTCGAGGGCGGCGCGCGCCTCGTTCAGTTCGGCGGCGATCTCGCTCGAGACCAGCTGCAGCGAGGCGTGGCTGTCGTCGGGCACGGCAAGGAGGGAAGCTGGAATGCTCACGATGTCTGCAACGGGACCATCAGCCGGACAATCCGCTCACGCGACGCGGGCGCTCGGCGGCCTCGGCTGCGGCCACGTCCTCGGGACGCAGCACCGGATACTCGCCGGTGACGCTGACCGCGCCGCCGGGCAGGCGGAAGCCGGTCACCGACTTGCGCAACTGGGCCGCGAGCTCGGCGAGCTTGCCGATCGAGGCCGAGGTGGCGGTGGTGCTCTCGGCCGTCTGCGAACTGATCTCGCGCAGCACCTGCATGTTGCGCGAGATGCTCTGCGACGAGGTCGCCTGGCCGCGCGAGCTGGCGGAGATGTTCTGCACCAGGCTCGCGATCTGGTTCGACACCTGCTCGATCTCCTCGAGCGCGGCGCCGGCATTCTCGGCGAGCAGCGCGCCACCCACCACGTCGGTGGTGGTGCGTTCCATCGAGACCACGGCCTCGTTGGTGTCGGCCTGGATGGTGCGCACCAGCACCTCGATCTGCTTGGTGGCGTTCGCGGCACGCTCCGCGAGGCGCTGCACCTCGTCGGCCACGACCGCGAAGCCGCGGCCCGCCTCGCCGGCCATCGACGCCTGGATCGAGGCGTTGAGCGCCAGGATGTTGGTCTGCTCCGCGATGTCGTTGATCAGCTCGACGATGTTGCCGATCTCCTGCGAGCTCTCGCCGAGGCGCTTGATGCGCTTCGAGGTCTCCTGGATGTTCTCGCGGATCGCGTTCATGCCGTCGATGGTGCGGCGCACGGCGTCGCCGCCCTTGTGGGCGATGTCGACCGAGTGGCGCGCCACGTCCGCCGAGCGCTCGGCGTTGCCCGAGACTTCCTCGGTCGAGGCCGCCATGATCGCGATCGACTCGGAGGCCGCGCCGATCTGCTTCGACTGGGCCGCCGAGGCCTTGGCGAGGTGCGTCGACAGCGCCTGCGTCTGGCGCGTGGCGGCGTCGAGCTTGATCGCCGAGTCGTTGATGGTGGTCACGAGCTCGCGCAGCGCCTCGATGGCGTAGTTGATCGAGTCGGCGATCGCGCCGGTGATGTCCTCGGTGACCGTGGCCTGCACGGTGAGGTCGCCGTCGGCGAGGCTCGACAGCTCGTCGAGCAGCCGCAGGATGGCCTGCTGGTTGCGTTCGTTCTGCCGCGCCTGCTGTTCGGCCGCGGCGCGCAGCGAGGCGAGTGAGCGCTGCAGGAACGCCGCCGCGGCGAGCGACAGCGCAGCGACCAGCACCAGTGCGAGCGGCAGCCACGGGCCCGACAGCCAGCCAGCCGGCCCCGCGGCCACGGCGGTGCCGCCGCCGGCATCGCGTACGCTGGCATACAGGCGGGTGCCGCTCTCGGCGAGCGCATTGCGCGCGGCCTGCATCTGCTCGAGCTGGTCGCCGAGCGCGAGCGCCGCGCTCACCTGCTGCTGCTCGCCGCTGAAAACCGCCTCGAGCAGTTCGACGGCGCCCGCGGCGGCCGCACCCGCAGCGGGCACGCCGAGCGGGTTGCCCTCGCCCTTGAGCCCCGCCACGACCTGGCCCATGAAGGCCATGCTGTCCGCGATGCGGCGCGAGGCCGCCTCGACCGGAGCCGTGCCGTCGGCGAGCGCGCCGAGGTCCTGCTCCACCGATTGAGCGCGCAACGCAAAGCGTTCGAGATGCCTCTCGAGCGCGGCCGCGCGGGCCGGGCCAGCCGCCTGCGCCACGCCGGTGGCCGCCGCGACCAGTTGCGGCGTCAGCTCACGTACCGCCGCCGCGGCGCGCTGCGCCTCGAGTGCCGCGGTGCGGCCGTCGAGCACCGCCTGCGCCTGTTCCATGAGCACCGACCAGCCGGCCTCCTCGCCCAGCGCGCGGCCGTCCGGCGTCGCGAGCACCTGCTCGAGCTGCGCGCGGGACTCGGCCAGCGCATCGAACGCCGGGGCCGAGCCGCGCACTGCCGCGCCGGCCTGCAGCGGCATGTTCTGCGACAGCGTGGCGAGGGCCGCGGCCTGTTCGCGCGCGCCGGACTGCTGGCCGGCCGTGCGGCCCGCCAGGAGCAGCAACAGGGCCGCGATCACGGTCGCCACCAGCGCGACGGTGATCAGCGCGGGCTGCAGGCGGGCGGCGTCGAATCTGTTGGTCATGGTGTGCTTCCGTTCGGTCGTGGGGCGCGCCCGCTCACGAGGCGGCAGCCAGCAGGAACGGCTGGCTCTCGAGCAGGCTGCGCACGCTGAACACGGGCCAGACCTCGGCGCCGCGCTTGAACGCGCCGGCGAGGTAGCGTTCGCAGCGCAGCAGCGTCGGCGGCAGGTCGGACGAGAATTCGCTGGCGTAGAAGCGGCGGAACCCCATCACTTCGTCGACCATCAGTCCGGCCGGGATCTCGCGATGGTTGGCGACCAGCACGCGCGTGGAGCGCGTGACGGTGGTGGCGCCCGAGCCGAGGAAAGCACGCAGGTCGATCACCGGCAGCAGCTGGCCGCGCAGGTTGGAGAGCCCGCGCACCCAGCCCTTGGCGCCCGGCACGCGGGTCACGGTCGCGGGGTAGCTCATCACCTCGCGCGTTTCCTCGCGCGCCAGCAGGAACGCCTCGCCGCCCAGGCGGAAGGCAATGCCGACCCACTCGGCCCCGGAAACGGCGGCCTCCGGCTTGCCCTGGGCCGCCGAGCGGGCACGGCGATCGAGCTCGCGCAGCAGTTCGTAAGGCCGGTCGCGCAGCGACCGCAGTTCGGCGGTGCCCGTCATCTCAACCCGCGAGCGCGGCCTGCGCCTTGCGCACCAGCTGGTCGGTGGCGACCGGCTTGACGAGGTAGTCGACGGCGCCCTGCCGCAGGCCCCACACGCGGTCCGACTCCTGCGACTTGGAAGTCACCATGATCACCGGGATCGAGCGGGTTTCCGGGTCGTTGGCCAGCTCGCGCGTGGCCTGGAAGCCGTTCAGGCCCGGCATCACGATGTCCATCAGGATCAGGTCCGGGTGCAGCTCGCGGGCCTTGCGGATCGCCTCGGTGCCATCAGCCGCCGACGCGGTGCGGAAGCCGCCCTGCTCGAGCGCCTTCTGCATCACGTGCACGTCGGTCGGCGAGTCGTCCACGATCAGTACCAGTGCCACGGGCGGGGTCCTCCGGTGCGGGCGGTCAACGGTGCACGTGCGTTTCGATCGCGCTGAGGAGTTCCTCGCGCGTGAACGGCTTGGTCAGGTAGTGCTCGGAGCCGACGATCCGGCCACGGGCACGGTCGAACAGGCCGTCCTTCGAGGACAGCATGATCACCGGGATGGTGCGGAACACCTTGTTGTGCTTGATCAGCGAGCAGGTCTGGTAGCCGTCGAGCCGCGGCATCATGATGTCCACGAACACGATGTCCGGCTGGTGGTCGGCCACCTTCGACAGCGCGTCGAAGCCGTCCACCGCGGTGAACACCTCGCAGCCCTCGCGGGCGAGCAGGGTCTCCGCCGTCCTGCGGATGGTCTTGCTGTCGTCGATGACCAGCACCTTGAGGCCCGCCAGCCTGGGCCGGCTGCTGCTGGCTAAACTGTTGTCCATGCCCGAAGAACTCCCGGTGGGAATGAGCGTCGCGAGCACGACGCTAAATGGCGAGGCGCGGCTCGCGACGGGGTTTTAACATATTGAGTGCAGGGCTGCCATTGGCCGCTTTCGATACCATGACGGGTGTCACAGGCGCGGCGCCGGCCGCACACCATCCGTGGAGCCGAAGATGCCCGACATGCGCTTGAACCTGGCAGTGGTGATGGACCCGATCGCGGACATCAAGCCCGCCAAGGACACCACCCTGGCGATGATGCTGGCGGCGCAGCGGCGCGGCTGGCAGCTCTCCTACCTCGAGCTGCGACACCTCTGGCTGCGCGACGGCGTCGCGTACGGCCGCGCGCATCCGGTGACGGTGCGCGACGACCTCGCCGACTGGTACACGCTGGGCGAGCCGGCCACCGTGCCGCTCGGCAGCTTCGACGCCATCCTGATGCGCAAGGACCCGCCGTTCGACACCGAGTACATCTACGCCACCTACATCCTCGAGCGTGCGGCGGACGCCGGTGCCCTGGTGGTCAACCGGCCGCAGGGCCTGCGCGACATGAACGAGAAGGTCTACACGGCGTGGTTCCCGGACTGCTGCGCGCCCACGCTGATCACCCGCGACATGGCCGACATGGCTGCGTTCCTGCGCGAGCACGGCCGTGCGGTGTGCAAGCCGCTGTACGGCATGGGCGGCCGCTCGATCTTCGTGCTCGACGCCGGCGACAAGAACGCGAGCGTGGTGTTCGAGACGCTGACCGAGTACGGCACGCGCTTTGCGATCACCCAGCGCTACATCCCGGACATCGTGACCACCGGCGACGCGCGGGTGATCCTGGTGGACGGCGAGCCGGTGCCCTTCGCGCTGGCCCGTATCCCGACGGCCGCGGACAATCGCGGCAACCTCGCCGCCGGCGCCAAGGGCGTCGGCCGGCCGCTCGACGAACGGGACCGCTGGCTCGCGGCCCGCATCGGCCCGGCGCTGCGTGAGCGGGGCATGCTGTTCGTCGGGCTCGACGTGATCGGTGGCTTCGTCACCGAGATCAACGTCACCAGCCCCACCGGCGTGCGCGAGCTCGACCGGCAGTTCGGGCTCGACATCGCAGGCTCGCTGATGGATGCAATTGCGCGCCGGCGGGGTGCCTGACCGGTGGAACTGCGCGCCGCGACCAGCCGCCCGCAAGACCGCCTCGCGACCGCGGTGTTCGTCGCTGCCCTGCTCCACGGCCTGGTGATCCTCGGCCTGCGTTTCAGCGCGCCGCACAGCGACGATCGCCCGTTGCCGACGCTCGAAGTGCTGCTGGTGCCCGAAGGCCCGACCGAGGAGCCCAACCCCGACGCGAGCTACATCTCGGGCCGCGACCAGCACGGCTCCGGGACCACCCGCGAGCGCCTGCGCACATCGCTGCCCGAGGCCTCGGCCCGGTTGCTGGAGCACGAGGGCGAGACCAGCGGCGAGTCGTTCACGCCGCCGGCCGCGACCGCCGACGCCGGCGGGACGCAGCTGCTCGCCAGCACGTCGCGGCAGGGCCGCCAGGCGCCGACCGGCGCGGAACTCGAGGCGGCCGCGGCCGACGCGGTGCCGATCGAGTCCCGCCCGCTGCCGCAGGTCGGCGTCAACGCCAGTGCCGCCGACGAGGCGCTGCGCCTGCGCGGCGATGTCGCTGCCGAAGACAACCTGCTGGCCGACACGCGCGAGTCGGCGATCGCGGGCTACCTGGATGGCTGGAAGCGGCGCATCGAGCAGGTGGGCACCCTCAACTTCCCCGACGAGGCGCGCCGCCGCTCGCTGTCGGGCAACCCGGTGCTCGAGGTCGCGATCCGCGCCGACGGGCGCCTCGACCAGGTGCTGGTGCGCCGCTCGAGCGGGCATCGGGAACTCGACGCGGCCGCGGTGCGCATCGTGCGGCTCGCCTCGCCGTTCGACCCGTTCCCGCCCGCGATGCGCGAGCGCTACCCGATCCTGCGCTTCGCCTACGAATGGCAGTTCCTGCACGGCCGGCTCGGCGACGGCGCGGTGTTGGCGCCCGGCCAGTAGTGCCGGATACTTGGCCGCATGGCCGCGAGCTTCCTCACCAACCAGTTCCTGATCGCCATGCCCGGCATGACGGACCCGAACTTCGCGCAGACCGTGACGCTGGTCTGCGAGCACAACGCGCAGGGCGCGCTCGGCATCGTGATCAACCGGCCGCTGACGATGACGCTGGGCGACGTGTTCGAGCAGCTCGGCCTCGATGCGGCCCAGTCGAAGGTGTCGGGCGACCCGGTGCTGCACGGCGGCCCGGTGCAGACCGACCGCGGCTTCGTGCTGCACAGCCCCGGTCCGCTGTGGGACTCGACGCTGCCGGTCTCGGACTGGCTGCACCTCACCACCTCGCGCGACATCCTCGACGCGCTGGCCCGCGGCGAGGGCCCGGCCGCGGCGCTGGTCGCGCTCGGCTACGCGGGCTGGGAAGCCGGCCAGCTCGAGGCCGAGGTCGCGCAGAACGCCTGGCTCACCGTGCCGGCCGACGAGCAGGTTCTGTTCGCCACGGCGCTCGACGAGCGCTGGGAGGCGGCGAGCGCCCTGCTCGGGGTCAACCTGCTGCACCTGAGCAGCGACGCCGGCCACGCCTGACCGGCTCGTGGCCGCGCCCGCCGTCGTCATCCTCGCTTTCGACTACGGTGCCCGCCGCATCGGCGTCGCGGTCGGGCAGACCACCACCGGCACGGCCAGCCCGGCGGGCGTGATCGCGGTGCACGGCGCGCCGGACTGGTCCGCGCTCGAGCGCACCGTGCGCGAGTGGTCACCGGCGCGGCTGCTGGTCGGCGTGCCCTATAATATGGACGGTACCGAGACCGTCCTCACCGCCACGTGCCGCGCCTTCGCAACCGAGCTGGCGCGCCGTTTCGGCCTGCCGGTGGATTGCGTGGACGAGCGCCTCACTTCCTCAGCCGCCACGGCGGACCTGCGCGAGGTGCGACGCTCGGGTGTGCGCACCCGCCGCGTCCGGCGCGAGGACATCGACGCCCACGCCGCGCGGCTGATCCTCGAGACCTGGCTGCGCGGAAACGCCCACCGACCCGGGAGCAGCGCTTGACCACCGACACCGGCAGCGAACTGCAGCGCGACCACGCCGGCCGCCTGCGCCACCTCCTCACCCTCGAAGGCCTGTCCCGCGACGAACTCGCGCAGCTGCTCGACCTCGCGCAGTTCTACGTGCGCGCGCCGGGCGAGGTGCCGGCGCGCGACCAGAGCCTGTGGGGCCGCACCGTCGCCAACCTGTTCTTCGAGCCGAGCACGCGCACGCGCGTGTCGTTCGAGCTGGCCGCGCGGCGGCTCGGCGCGGACGTGGTGAACCTCGACATGCAGTCGTCGTCGCGGGTCAAGGGCGAGACGGTGCTCGACACCATCTACACGCTGCAGGCGATGCTGGTGGACGTGTTCGTGATGCGCGATGCCGAGCCCGGGCTGCCCGCCTACGTCGCGGCGCACGTCGCGCCGCACGTGAGCGTGCTGAACGCGGGCGAAGCGCACGTCTCGCATCCGACGCAGGGCCTGCTCGACGTGCTCACCATCCGCCAACGCAAGGGCGACGTCGGCAACCTGAGCGTCGCCATCGTCGGCGACCTGCGCCACTCACGCGTGGCGCGCTCCACCGGCCGCGCGCTGCTGACCCTCGGAGTGGGCGAGCTGCGCCTGGTGAGCCCGGCCAGCCTGATGCCCGAATCGGGCGAACTCGAAGGCGCTTCGCGGCACCACTCGCTCGCCGACGGCATCAAGGGCGCCGACGTGGTGATGGCGCTGCGCATCCAGCGCGAGCGCATGACGGAGGCGGATGCACTGGACTCGAACGCGTTCTATCGCGAGTGGGGCGTGAGCCACGAGAACCTGCGGCATGCGCGGCCGGACGCGATCGTGATGCATCCGGGGCCGATGAACCGCGGCGTCGAGATCACCAGCGAAGTGGCGGATGGCCCGCAGTCGGTGATCCGCCAGCAGGTCACCAACGGCGTCGCCGTGCGCATGGCCGTGCTGTCCACCATCGTGCGCAACGTGCAGGAGCGCAACGTCGAGGCCGGGCGGAGGGCCGTATGACGGCACGCGAGCACCGCGGCACGATCTTCGTCGAGGACGCCACACTGCTGTCGCAGCAGGAGTTCCCCGGCCGGCAGTTCGTCATTCGGCTGCGCGCCCCGCAGTGCGCCGCCGCCGCCACGCCGGGCAGCTTCGCGCACCTCACCTGCGACCCGCTGCTGCCGATGCGTCGGCCGTTGTCGATCCAGCGCGCCGACGCGACCGCGGGCTGGATCGAGATCCTCTACAAGATCGTCGGCCCCGGTCTCGAGGCACTGTCGAAGCAGCCGATTGGCGCCACGATCAGCGTGATGGGGCCGATCGGCCAGGGCTTCCGGCCCTCGCCGGCGCGCCCGCGCACGCTGCTCGTGGGTGGCGGCGTCGGCATACCGCCGATGGTGTTCCTCGCCGAGTCGCTCAAGGGTCGCCGCGACGCACCGTGGCAGCCGCTGGTGCTGATGGGCTCGGAAATTCCGTTCCCGTTCCGCACGCGCCCGTCGACCATCCTGCTGCCGGGCATGCCCGACGGCGTGATCGCCTGCATGCCGCTGCTCGACGACTGGGGCGTGCCGAGCCGGCTGGCCACGCTGGCCGATTTCCCGGGCTGCTTCGATGGTTACGTCACCGATCTTGCCGCGACGTGGCTCGCGTCACTCGATGCGCAGGCGCTGAGCGAGGTCGAGATGTTCGCGTGCGGCCCGACGCCGATGCTGCAGGCGACGGCGCGGGTGGCTCGCCGCTTCGGCGTGCCCTGCCAGGTATCGCTCGAGGAATTCATGGCCTGCGCGGTCGGCGGCTGCGCCGGTTGCGCGGTGCCAGTGGTCACCGAGTCCGGGCTCGCCATGAAGCGGGTCTGCGTCGACGGGCCGGTGTTCGACGCGAACGCGGTGTTCCCGCCGGCGGCGTAGCGCCGCATCGTCCCAGCAGGAGCACTTATGACTCAGGGCAAGACTGCAGGGACCAGGCCCCGGCGAAGCACCGTTCGGGCTAGCCCAAAGCAACAACCGCTGCCCAAGGAGACCTGACCTGCGCTTTCACCATTCGTGGCGCTGCGTCAAGAAGACCGTGGCCGTGCTCGATCAACTCGAGGCCTCTGCGGACCCCACCGAGCATCGCAAGGCATTGGCGAACATCGTCGTAGACCTGACTCGTTGCGGCATGGACGAATACTTCATGAAGCCGCTCAAACTCGCGAAGGCGGGGTTCATCACGGAACAGTCGGCCGCGCTCGGCATGGAGGGCGCCGTCCAGGTGCTGTCATCTGTCATCCGCAACATCATCGGGGGCATGGGTGCGCCGCAATTGCTTGCCGTGAGTGGCTCCCTGCGGCAATTCATGCGGTGCTACTTGGCGTTCGCTATGACGGCGAGCAGCAGAAGCATATGGTCAGCGACGCCTATTACCGGGGCAGCTTATTGCAGTACGCACTGCCCCTCGCGTTCATGTACGCCATCGGGTGCTGGATAATTGGGATGATCGTGGGCATGGTCATAGGCATGGGCCAGAGCTCCGTGCCGCCAGTACTCGGCCTGTTCGGTGGCTTGGGGCTGGCCTGGTACTCGGCGTTCCGCTTTCGGGCTGACTACCAGGAAGCCAAGTCCGACAAGTAGATTTTCCAACATCCGCCTCGGGCCGATCCAACCGACGGCGTGGCAACCACCTGCCTTCCGTTGCGCTGCACTTTCAGGGGAATCAGCGTCCGCCCTGGATGAACGGCAGCACGGCCGCGACCGTGCGCGCTGGATCCTCTTCGTGGGGCACGTGCCCGAGCGCGTCGAACACGATCAGTCGACTGTCGTGGATTTCGCGCGCAAATCGTTGGCCGAACTCGAGCGGAATCAGACGGTCCTTGCCGCCCCACAGGATCAGCGTCGGCACCTGGATTTCTGGCACCCGCTCCGCCAGCGATCCCGGCGTCGTCTGGTCGAACCGGGCGACCAGCGCGGCGCGATTGCCGGCGCGCGTGGCGAGATCGAAATACCGATCGACGAGGTCCGGCGTCACCTTGGACGGGTCGCCGTAGACGTCGCGCAGGCTGCGTTCGACGACACCGCGGGGCAGGACGTCGCGCATGAGCACGTTCAGGACCGGCGTACGCGCGATCCGGAAGGCGAGCGGCACGGATTGCGACTGGTACGGGTAGCCGGCCGCGTCGACCAGGATCAGGCGATCGATCCGCTGCGGGTGCAGCACCGCCGTGGCCCACGCGACGTAGCCACCGAGCGAGTTGCCGGCCAGGACGAAGCGCGGCACGCCGAGCGTGTCGGCCACGGCGAGCACGGTGTCGACGTAACTCTCAATGGTGTAGACGCCGTCGGGCGAGGGGCCCGTCAGTCCGAAGCCGGGCAGGTCGAAGCGGATCACGCGGCGTTCGCGGGTCAGCTCTCCGGTCCAGCCGTCCCAGGTGTGGAGCGAGGCGCCGGTGCCGTGCAGCAGGACGATGGGCGTCGGGTCGCCGCGCGGACCCTCGTCGCGCAGGTGCACCTGCATGCCGCGCACCGCGACGAACTGCGACGGCGGTGGCGCCCACCGCGCCTGCAGTGCGGAGACTGGTTGATCCGGCACGCGCCAGGCGATGAAGGCTGCGCCCAGCACGCCGGCCAGCAGCATCAGGAATACGACGGCAATATCTCACTGCGAGCTTCATGAGCGGTCGTGGACACCGTCGATGTTTGGGTCCGGGTGCAGCGTAGCGCGACGGACGGCGATCGTGGTGCCGAGTGTGCAGCGGGGGGACGTTCCCGCAGTTTCGCCCGACGATTGATCACCTTTGAGCCCGCCCCCACACGGCAGCGGTCAACCCCGAGCGATCGCGTGCGTTGAGTGTGTGAGTGCTCGGCAGGAGGGCGGCCCGGTTGGTCCGCGGAGAACTGTTCATGCGCCTTGGGTTGGGATGCATTGCTGTCGGCCGGGTTGGGCTGGTGTTCGGCGCGCTCGTGCTCGCGGGCTGTGTCACGGCGCCGGCTCCTTATTACGAGAACCCGCTGGGTGGCTATTACGGGCAGGGGTACAGCCGCCCGTACGGAGCGCCACGGCCGGGGTATTACTGGTGGTACCCATACCAGTACGGGCCAGTGGGTTATCCGCCCTCGTTCATCGTGGTGAGGGATGATCGGGACGACCACCGACACGGTCGGCCGGGGCAGCGGCCGCCCGGGGGCGATCACGATCGTCACGATGACGGATCGGACGGACGTGCGGCCGGTGCCAGGCCGCGTGCCACGCACGGGCGAGCGGCGGCCGCCGCCGCAGGTCGTGCCGACGGAGGACTCGAGCCAGCCGGTGCGGTTGCCGCCGGCGGGTGCGACCGAGGAATCAGATGCGGTGCCGTCCGTTCGCGACGACGGTCAGCGACCGGCGCCGGTGCGTCGACGGGGAGGTTCGCGTCCGCAGACGACGCTGCCAGAGGAGTAGGCGCGGCGAGGTCCGGTGGGCGTTACGTGCGCCGTGCGTCCTGAAAATGGGGACATTCTCCGATTTTCGGCGACGCCACCGAAAATCGGAGAATGTCCCCATTTTCAGGACGCTCAGGCGCCGCGTCTCGAGCGGGGAATCGGGTGTTCTCCCGGCGAGCATGTTTTCTTCGCGAGCAGGGAGAACACCCGATTCCCCGCCAGGTCACCGTCGCCTGCAGCCGTAAGCCGCCTCAGCCGAAATTGATCTTTGCCTCGAGGTTGGTGCGCGAATCCGCGTTCTGCAGCGCCTCCTCGAGCGTGACCTTGCCCTGCAGGTACAGCTGGTAGAGCGCGACGTCGAAGCTCTGCATGCCCTTCTCGGCGCTGCGGGTCAGCGCCTCCTTCACGCCCGTGACGTCGCCCTTCTTGACGAGTTCCTGCACGTGCGGGGTGTTGAGCAGCACCTCGATCGCCGCGCAGCGCTTGCCCTCCTTGCCCATCACCAGGCGCTGCGACAGGATCGCCTTCAGGTACTGCGACAGGTCGAGGAAGATCTGCGTGTGCTGGTCCTGCGGGAACATGTTGATGATGCGGTCGAGGGTCTCGGCCGCGTTGTTCGCGTGCAGGGTCGCGAGGCACAGCTGGCCGGTGCCGGCGAAGGTGATCGCGTACTCCATCGACTCGCGGTCGCGGATCTCGCCGATCAGGATCACGTCGGGCGCCGCCCGCATCGCGCTGCGCAGCGCGCGGTGGAACGACTTGGTGTCGAGGCCCACCTCGCGCTGGTTGACGATCGACTTCTTGTTGGTGTGCAGGAACTCGATCGGGTCCTCGACCGTGAGGATGTGGTCCGAGGACTGCTCGTTGCGGTAGTTGATCATCGCCGCGAGCGAGGTGGACTTGCCCGAGCCGGTGGCGCCGACCATCAGCACCAGGCCGCGCTTGATCATGACCAGGTCCTTCATGATCTCGGGCAGGCCCAGCTCGTCGAGCTTGGGCAGGTCGGCGGTGATGTAGCGCAGCACCATGGCCGGGTTGCCGCGCTGGTGGAACACCGCGACGCGGAAGCGGCCGAGGCCGGGCTCGGAGATCGCGAAATCGATCTCCAGCTCCTGCTGGAAGTAGTCGATCTGCTCCTGGTTCATCAGGCCGTAGGCCGCCTGCTGCACCTGCTCGGGGCTGAGCACCTGGCGGTTGACCGGGATGATCTGGCCCTCGATCTTGATCTTGATCGGGGCGTGCGAGGAGAAGAACAGGTCCGAGGCCTTCTTCTCCACCATCAGCTTGAACAGCGGGCGCGTGTTGAGCACGAAGTTGCGCGCCGTGCCCGCGCCGGTCGTCGAGTCGCTCAGCGCCTGCTCGCCCTCCGGGCTGGTGCCTTCGGTGTCGGTAGCGGACATGGTGGGCCTATTCCTCTTCCTCGAGGATCTTGAGCGCGCCGGATTCGACGAGGTGCGCCTTGTCGGCGCGCTTGCTCTCGAGCTTGATGCGCAGCCGGATCTCGTTCTTCGAGTCGGCGTTGCGCAGCGCTTCCTCGTAGGAGATCACGCCCGCCTCGAACTGCTCGAACAGCGCCTGGTCGAAGGTCTTCATGCCGAGCCGGTTCGACTTGGCCATGATCTCCTTGATGGCGCTCACCTCGCCGCGGAAGATCAGGTCGGCGATCAGCGGCGTGTTGAGCATCACTTCCATCGCGGCAATGCGGCCCTTGCCGGCCTCGCGCGGGATCAGGCGCTGCGCGATCATGGCGCGGATGTTGAGCGACAGGTCCATCAGCAGCTGCTCGCGCCGGTCCTCCGGGAAGAAGTTGATGATGCGGTCCATCGCCTGGTTGGCGCTGTTGGCGTGCAGCGTGGCGAGCACCAGGTGGCCGGTCTCCGCGAACTGGATGCCGTACTCCATGGTCTCGCGGTCACGGATCTCGCCGATCAGGATCACGTCGGGCGCCTGGCGCAGGGTGTTCTTGAGCGCCATCTGCCAGCTGTCGGTGTCCACGCCCACCTCGCGCTGCGTCACGACGCAGTTGCGGTGGGTATGGACGTACTCGATCGGGTCCTCGATCGTGATGATGTGGCCGCGGGTCTTCTCGTTGCGGTAGTCGAGCATCGCGGCGAGCGAGGTCGACTTGCCCGAGCCGGTGGCGCCCACCAGGATGCACAGGCCGCGCTTCGACAGCACGATCTCCTTGAGGATCGGCGGCAGCTCCAGCTCGTCGATGGTGGGCACCTTGACGTTGATGGTGCGCAGCACCGCGCCGGTGAGGCCCATCTGCACGAACGCCGAGACGCGGAAGCGGCCGATGCCCGGCGGAGCGATCGCGAAGTTGCACTCCTTGGTGGCGTCGAACTCCTTGGTCTGGCGGTCGCTCATGATCGCGCGCACCAGCAGCTGCGACTGCTCGGGCGTGAGCGGCTGGTTGGTCTGCGGCTTGATCTCGCCGTCCACCTTGATCGCCGGCGGGAATCCCGCGGTGATGAAGAGGTCCGACCCCTTGCGCTCGACCATGCGGCGCAGGAGGTCCTGCATGAGCTTGATGCCCTGTTCTCGTTCCATGGTGCTCCCTGGGCAACCGGCCCGCGCGACCCGCGGTCAGGCTGCGATCAGAAATCCTCCTTGTTCTGCGCGCGGAAGCGCGCCTCTTCCTTGGTGATCAGGCCCTTCTGCAGCAGTTCCTTCAGGCACTGGTCGAGCGTCTGCATGCCGGCCTGCTGGCCGGTCTGGATCGCCGAGTACATCTGCGCGATCTTGCCTTCGCGGATCAGGTTGCGGATGGCCGGGGTGCCGATCATGATTTCGTGGGCGGCGATGCGCCCGCCGCCGATGCGCTTCAGCAGTGTCTGCGAGATCACCGCGCGCAGCGACTCCGACAGCATCGCGCGCACCATCTCCTTTTCCGCCGCCGGGAACACGTCCACGATGCGGTCGATGGTCTTGGCCGCCGAACTGGTGTGCAGGGTGCCGAACACCAGGTGGCCGGTCTCGGCGCCGGTCAGCGCGAGGCGGATGGTCTCGAGGTCGCGCATCTCGCCCACCAGGATCACGTCGGGATCCTCGCGCAGCGCCGAGCGCAGCGCCTCGCTGAAGCCGAGCGTGTCGCGGTGCACCTCGCGCTGGTTGATCAGGCAGCGCTTCGACTCGTGCACGAACTCGATCGGGTCCTCGATGGTGATGATGTGGTCGGGGCGGTTGTCGTTGACGTAGTTGATCATGGCCGCGAGGGTCGTGGACTTGCCCGACCCGGTCGGCCCGGTGACGAGCACCAGGCCGCGCGGCTGCATGGAGATGTCCTTGAAGATCTTCGGCGCGTTCAGGTCGTCGAGCGACAGCACCACCGAGGGGATGTTGCGGAACACGGCCGCGGCGCCGCGGTTCTGGTTGAACGCGTTGACGCGGAAGCGCGCCAGCTTCGGAATCTCGAACGAAAAGTCCGTCTCGTAGAACTCTTCGTACGCCTTCCGTTGCTTGTCATTCATGATGTCGTACACCATGCTGTGCACTTCCTTGTGCGTCAGCGGTGGCATGTTGATCCGCTTCATGTCGCCGTCGACGCGGATCATGGGCGGCACGCCCGACGACAGGTGCAGGTCGGAGGCCTTGTTCTTGACGGCAAATGCGAGCAGCTGGGCGATGTCGACGGCCATCGAATGTCCCTCTAGCCCGCGAGCCGCATCCGAGGCCGGACGGATCACGCAGGCCACCGCAGTATAGATCAGGGCCTCGGACCCCAATATGTTAACCGCTCCGCAGTTCTCGCCCGAGAGGCTCCAGGCCGTGCTGGCGCGGATCGAGGCGGCGGCCCGCCGCGCCGGGCGCGACCCGGCCGCCGTGCGGCTGCTGGCGGTGAGCAAGCAGCAGCCCGTCGAGGCGGTCGCCGCGGCGGCCGACGCCGGCCAGCAGGAGTTCGGCGAGAACTACGTACGCGAGGGCGTGGCCAAGATCGAGGCCCTGCGCGGGCGGCCACTCACCTGGCATTTCATCGGCCAGTTGCAGGGGAACAAGACCCGCGAGGTGGCCGAACACTTCCAGTGGGTGCACACGGTCGACCGCGAGCGGATCGCCACCCGCCTCGACGCCCAGCGCCCGCACCAGGCACCGCCGCTCGAGGTGTTGCTGCAGGTGCGGCTGGGCGACGAGCCCGGCAAGGGCGGGGTCGAGCCGGCAGACCTGCCGCGGCTGGCGGAGTTCGTGGCCGGACTGCCGCGACTGCGGCTGCGCGGCCTCATGTGCCTGCCGCCGCCGGTCGACGACGAGGTCCAGCAGCGCGCGCCGTTCGGCCGGCTGCGCGCCCTGCTCGAGGACTTGAACCGCCGCGGCCACGCCCTCGACACCCTGTCGATGGGCATGAGCGCCGACCTCGAGGCCGCGGTGCTGGAAGGCGCGACCCTGGTGCGGATTGGCACGGCGGTCTTCGGTCCGCGCGACTGAACGGAGGGAAGCGATCGATGCGCATTGCGTTCATCGGCGGCGGACACATGAGCACCAGCCTGGTGGGCGGACTGGTCGCCCGGGGCCTGGCGCCCGGCGACATCGCGGTGGCCGATCCCGTGCCGGCGCAGCTCGAGCGGCTGGGTGACCGCTTCGGCGTGCGCACCAGCCTGGACAACCTGCAAGCCGTGCGCGATGCCGACCTCGTGGTGCTGGCCGTCAAGCCGCAGGACATGGCTGCCGCGGCGCGCACGATTGCGGGCGAGATCGCCGCCCGGCGGCCGATCGTGGTGTCGATCGCGGCCGGCATCCGTCTCGCGAACCTTGGGGCCTGGCTCGGCCCCGGCGTGCCGCTGGTGCGCACCATGCCCAACCGCCCGGCGCTGATCGGCGCAGGCATCACCGGCGCCTGTGCCGGCGCGCTGGTCGGGCCCGCCGAACGCGTCGCGGTGGAGAGCGTGCTGACGGCCGTCGGCCCGCTGGTGTGGCTCGAGGACGAGGCGCTGCTCGACGTGGTCACGGCGCTGTCCGGCAGCGGGCCGGCGTACTTCTTCCTGCTGATCGAGGCGCTCGAGGACGCCGGCGTGTCGCTCGGCCTGCCACGCGCGACTGCCCGGCAGCTGGCGGTCCATACCGCGCTCGGCGCCGGGCGGATGGCGGCCGAGGGCGACGTGCCGCCGGCGACGCTGCGCGAGCAGGTCACCTCGAAGGGCGGCACGACGGCGGCGGCGCTCGCGGTGCTGGAGCAGGCGGACCTGCGTGGTATTTTCACTGCCGCGGTGACCGCCGCCGCGCGGCGCTCGGCGGAGCTCGCGGACCAGTTCGGCGGCCAACCCGGCAGCAAGTGATGCAATGGCAGCCCTGATCTTCATCCTCGATACCTTGCTCACCCTGGTGGAGGTGGCATTCCTGCTCAGGGTGCTGATGCCGCTGGTGCGCGCGGATTTCCGCAGCCCGCTCGGCCAGGCGGTGCTGCAGTTCACCAGCCCCGTGGTGTTGCCGCTGCGCAAGCTGTTGCCGCCGGCGGGTCGCGTCGATGTGGCGTCGCTCGCGGCCCTGCTGCTGGTGCAACTCGCCAAGACCGCCGTGATACACCTCGTGGCGGGTCTCGGGCTGGCACCGGGCCCACTGCTCGTGGCCGCCCTGCGCGACCTCGCGAGCACGGTGCTGCAGTTCTATTTTTTCGCGGTGCTGGCGTACGTGCTGTTGAGCTGGGTCGCACCCGGCAATCCCACGCCGGTGGCGCGGCTGATCGGGCGCCTGTGCGAGCCGCTGCTCGCACCGCTGCGGCGCGTCCTTCCGCCGCTCGGCGGCCTCGACTTCTCGGCGTTCTTCGTCCTGGTCGGCCTGCAGGCGCTGCAGATGCTGCTGCGCTGAGGCACGCGCTTGCCCGCCGGACGTCGCGACGGATCCGACCTGGTGCTCGACGTCCGGGTGCAGCCGCGTGCCTCCGCAACCGCAATCGCCGGCCTGCACGGCGAGCGACTCAAGGTGCGCCTGCAGGCACCGCCGGTGGACGGCAAGGCGAATGCGGCACTCGTCGAGTTCGTCGCCGCGACCTTCGGCCTGCCGCGCGCGCAGGTCGTGATCGAGCACGGCCTCGCTGGCCGCGACAAGCGCCTGCGATTGCGCGGCGCCCCGCCGGTGCCTGTTGCACTGCGCGAACTGGTCGGCTGCGCCTGAGCCCGCAATCGATGCGCCAATCCGCCGCTGCTTGGACTATATTGAGAGTCGACTGCTGCAGGGGAAACTCAGGGGGAAACGACGATGCGACGCCATGCCGCGCTGTTGGTCTCGGGGCTCCTGGCCTGTACCGTCCTCGCCATCGCCGGGTGCAATTCCGGCGGACCGGAGCCGGGGCAGGCCCGGCCCGCCACGCCGAGCGAGCCCACGCACCAGGACTTCGGCGACTTCGTGCTGCACTACAACGCCGTGCGCACCGACGAGCTGACGCCGACCGTGGCGCGCGCCTACGGCATCGAACGCAGCGCCAACCGCGTGCTGCTCAACGTCTCGCTGCTGCGCAAGGAGCCGGACGGGCGCACCACGCCGGTCGACGGCACCGTCACGGCGCGCGCCTACAACCTGAACGGCCAGCTGAAGAACCTCGAGGTGCGCCGCATCACGGAAGGCACCTCGGTGTATTTCATCGGCGAGGTCGGCATTAGCGGCACCGAGATCCTGGTGTTCGACATCGACGCCTCGCCGCTCGACCGCCCGGGCAAGTATTCGGTGCAGTTCAAGCGCGAGTTCGTCGCCGGATGACGCTGCGGACCTGAAAAAAAAGGCTCGGGAGCGTTTAAACCGCGTGCGGAGTTGTGCTATTTTCCCCGCGCCAACGATTCAACGGGGCCAGCGGCCCGCGATCCATCCACAGGAGACTTAAATGGCCAAGAAGAGTTCTGCACCGACGAAGTCCGACATCCTCGCCACGATCTCGAAGGACACCGGGCTGTCGAAGAAGCAGGTCAGCGGGGTTTTCGATTCGCTCAACACCGTCATCCGCAAGAGCCTGAAGAGCCACGGCCTGTTCACGCTGCCGGGCCTCGCCAAGATGAAGGTCGTGAAGAAGCCCGCCACCAAGGCGCGCGAAGGCATCAACCCGTTCACGGGCGAGAAGATGGTGTTCAAGGCCAAGCCGGCCAGCAAGAAGGTCCGCGTCATGCCCCTGAAGAACCTCAAGGGCTTCGTGAACTGAGCTTGCAGTGATTTCCCGCCGGGGCGGCCACGCGCCGCCCTGGTTTTCAGGGCCCCAGTGGCCCCTCGCCCGACAGGAATCCGCGCACCGCGGCACGCAGTTCAGCGAGCCTGCCGTGGAAGAAGTGCTCCGCACCCTCGAGCATCACGAGGCGCGGCGGCGGCGCAAAGTCATCGACCCAGCGGCGCACTTCAGCCGCATCCACCAGTTCGTCCTGGTCGCCCTGCACCACCAGCCACGGGCACGGCGGCCTCGCCACCGGCGTGACGATGATGCGCCCGACCGGTGGTGCTACCGTCACCAGCGCGTGTGGCCGCACGCGTCCCGCCGCCTGCAGCGCGACCGCCGCGCCGAACGAGAATCCCGCGAGCAGCAGCGACTCGCAGCCCCAGCGCCGCCGCGCCCACTCGCAGGCCGCAAGCGCGTCCTCGAGCTCGCCCGCGCCACCGTCGTAGCTGCCGGCACTGGCGCCCACGCCGCGAAAGTTGAAGCGCACCGTCGGTGCGCCGTGTTCCTGCATGGCGCGCGCGAGCGTGTGCACCACCTTGTTCTGCAGGGTGCCGCCGTACAACGGGTGTGGATGGCACACCACCCCGACCGCGAGAGGCGCGGCGCCGGGCACCGGCTCCTCGATGCGCGCCTCGAGTGCCCCGGCGGGTCCGTCGATGACCACCGCCTGCGGCACAGGCGGACGAAACACTGGCTGCACTCGCACCTCCCTCGGGACCGGCGCGCAGTGTGCCAGAATCGACGCCGGCCCCACCGGACAGGAGAGCCGCCGTGCAACTGACATCCTCGAGCTTTGGCCACCTCGCGCGCATTCCCGGCGAGTTCGCGTTCTGCGTCCCTGATCCGGCGCAGCACGCGCGCTTCGGCGGCAACCGCAATCCGCAGCTGTCGTGGAGCGGCGTGCCGGCGGCGGCGCGCTCGCTGGTTCTGATCTGCTACGACAGCGACGTGCCGACCCGCGCCGACGACGTCAACCAGGAAGGCCGCACGGTGCCGGCGAGCCTGCCGCGCGCCGACTTCTTCCACTGGACGATGGTGGACATCGCGCCGACGGTGCGCGAGATCGCCGCCGGGGCCTGCGCCGACGGCGTGGTCGCGCAAGGCAAGCAGTCACCCGCCGGGCCCGCGGGCGCGCGACAGGGCATCAATGACTACACGCTGTGGTTCGGCGGCGACGCCGCGATGGGCGGCCAGTACTTCGGCTACGACGGCCCGTGTCCGCCGTGGAACGACGAGCTGCTGCACCACTATCATTTCGTGCTGCTGGCCACCGACCTCGCGCGCTGCCCGGTCGACGGCGCGTTCACCGGCGCGCAGGTGCGCGCGGCACTCGAGGGGCACGTGCTGGCGGAGGCGCGCCTGACGGGGACCTACAGCCTGAACCCGGCGGTGCGCTGAGACGGCCGCCCGGCGTCAGGGCGCGGCGCGCAGGTCCGGCGGGCCGAGGACGAAGATCGCGCCGACGACGGCCACGAACAGCACCAGCAGCACCAGGGTGATCGCCACCGGACCCGCCTGCAGCCGGGTCACGGCCAGGAAGTCGTCGAGATCGTCGAGCAGCTTGAGGACGCGCTCCATGCGGGCTTACTTGCCGTCGTCGAACGCGCCCTTGGCCTTGTCGGCCCAGTTCTTGTAGCTCGACACGCTGTAGAGCGCCTTGGCGATCACGGCCTGGCGGGACGTCGCCCCGGGCGTCTGCCGCACCCGGTCGAGCCAGCTCGAGTAAGCCTCCCAGCCCTCCGAGGCCGCGCCGAACTTGAGGCGGCGCACCGCGGTGTCCGACAGACCGTCGGTTCCTGGGGGTCCGCTGCGTCGCGGGGCGTCTTTTGGCTCGGTCATGGCATGTCACCGCTCGGTTGCCGGGCAAGCTACGGCACTCCGGGCGACGCGTCCGGTACTGAGTCACAGATGGCGGTGGTGGTGCCGGGCCGCCGGCCGCCGGTCAGGCGACGACGCGGTAGCAGGGCTGGTAGTGGCCGGCGATCTTCATGCGCCGCTGGCTCACGAACGACGCGAGCAGCGCGTCGAGCGGCCTGAGCAGTTCGGCATCGCCGTGGATCTCGAACGGCCCGCGCTGTTCGATCAGGCGGAGGCCCGTCTCCTTGACGTTGCCGGCGACGATGCCGGAGAACGCCCGGCGCAGCTCGGACGCCAGCGCGTGCGGCTCCATGCCGCGGCGGATCTCGAGCGCGGCCATCGCCTCGTGCGTCGGTTCGAACGGCTGCTGCAGCGCGTGCGGCACCTCGAGCAGCCAGTTGAAGTTGTAGGCGTCGCTCCTGCGCCGGCGGAACTCACGCACCGCATCCATGCCGCGCAGCATCTCGCGCGCGACCTCGGCGGGGTCGTCGAGCACGATGCGGTAGCACTGCCGCGCGAGCGGCCCGAGCGTCGCCGCGAGGAAGGCGTCGATCTGCTCGAAGTACGCAGCACTCGCCGCCGGCCCGGTGAACACCACCGGGAACGGCTGCTGTTCGTTGCGCGGATGCAGCAGGATGCCGAGCAGGTAGAGGATCTCCTCGGCGGTGCCGGCGCCGCCCGGGAACACGACGATGCCGTGGCCGGTACGCACGAACGCCTCGAGGCGCTTTTCGATGTCGGGCAGGATCACCAGCTGGTTGACGATCGCGTTGGGCGGCTCGGCGGCGACGATGCCGGGCTCGGTGAGGCCCACGTAGCGCCCGTCGCGGATGCGCTGCTTGGAGTGGCCGATGGTGGCGCCCTTCATCGGCCCCTTCATCGCGCCCGGCCCGCAGCCGGTGCAGACGTTGAGGCCGCGCAGGCCGAGCTCATAGCCCACCTTCTTCGTGTAGTCGTATTCCTCGCGGCTGATCGAGTGTCCGCCCCAGCACACGACCATGTCCGGCCGCACGCGCGGGCGCAGCAGGCCCGCGTTGCGCAGGATGCGGTACACGGCGTTGGTGATGCCCTCGGAATCGGCGAGCGCGATGCTGCCGTGCTCGTACACCTCGCCGTGGATGTAGAGGATGTCGCGCAGCACCGCGAACAGGTGCTCCTGGATGCCGCGGATCATGCGGCCGTCCACGAACGCCGCTGCCGGGGCGTTGTGCAGGTCGAGCTTCACGCCCCAGGCCTTGCGCTCGATGCGGATGTCGAACCCGGCGTGGCGCTCGAAGATCGCCCGCGCGTCGTCGGTCTCGCCGCCGGCGTTCAGCACCGCCAGCGAGCAGCGCCGGTACAGCTCGTACAGGCCGCCGCGCGAGGAGTCGAGCAGCCGGTCCACTTCCTGCTGCGACAGGTTCTCGAGGCTGCCGGTCGGCGTCACCCGCGCGTCGACCGAGTCCTGCTCGTCGAGCGGCGGGACCGACACCTCGACGTGGCGCATCACGGCCGGATCTCGATCGGCATCCCGACCCGGGTCCGTTGCCAGATGTCGATCATGTCCGAGTTGCTGACTGCGATGCAGCCGTTGGTCCAGTCGTTGTTCGCGTAGTACTCGGGCGGGCGCGTCCGTACGTTGGGCTGGCCGTGGATCATGATCAGGCCGCCGGGACGCAGGCCTTGGGCCTTGGCACGCGCGCGGTCGGCCTCGTTCGGGTACGACACCTCGAGCGACAGGAAGAACTCGCTGCGCGGGTTGCGCCGCGACAGCAGGTAGCTGCCCTCCGGCGTGCGGAAATCGCCCTCGTACTGCTTGTGGCCGACCGGGCTGAGGCCGAGCTTGACCGGGTAGGCCGCGACCACCTCGCCGCCGTTCATGAGCAGCAGCCGGCGCGTGCGCTTCTCGATCACGATGCGCTCGGCGACCGGCGCGCTCGACGGCAGCTGCGGGCCCGCGCCGGTCGCAGGCAGCGAGCCGTCGGGGCCCAGGCTCGAGACGGACGTGAACGCCGTCGCGACGCTGGCCGCCGCCGGCGTGGTGACGGCGGCAGGCGCCACCGGAGTCGTGCTGGCGGCAGGCGCCACCGGCCGTTGCGCCGGCGGCTGGCTGGACACCGAGCTGAAGCCTTGTGCCGCCGCGAGTCCGGCGATAGCCAGCAGCACGGCGGCGAGGCCGGCGCGCGCGAGGGGACGGATGGTCTTCATCGGGCGCGGATTATAGAGAGGCGCGCCGCGTCGTGGACAGAAAAAGAGGCGGCCCGTGGGCCGCCTCTCAGGATCGCGCCGCACTCCGTCGGGAGCGCCCCGGGTCACCGGGAGGCCGGCGGGAATTCCGGCCGCAGCGCGTGGGGAACCCTGGCGGCCGCGCTCAGCCGCACTTCGAGTCGCCGCAGTTCAGGCAGGTCATGCAGCCGTCCATCATCACCACCGCCGCGGTGCTGCACTTGGTGCACAGCTGCGCGCCCTGCGGATAGTGGCTCTTGGCGAACGCGTCCTGCTGCTTCTGGCGCGCCTCGTACTCGGTGCGCTTGTCCTCGATCAGCTTGCGGCGGTGCTCGTCCATCTCCGGGTCGCGCAGCAGGCCGATCATCTGCAGGTGCTTCTCGATCACGTGGCCGAGCTCGGCGATGATCGACGGCATGAACTTGCCGCCCGCCTGCCAGTAGCCGCCGCGCGGGTCGAACACCGCCTTCAGCTCCTCGACCAGGAAGGTGACGTCGCCGCCCTTGCGGAACACCGCGGAGATGATCCGGGTGAGTGCCACGATCCACTGGAAGTGATCGAGGTTCTTCGAGTTGATGAAGATCTCGAACGGCCGCCGCTGCTCGTGCTCGGTGCCCTCGTTCAGCACGATGTCGTTGATGGTCACGTACATCGCGTGGTCCGACACCGGCGTCTTGATCTTGTAGGTCGAGCCGACCAGCATCTCCGGACGCTCGAGCTTCTCGTGCATCCAGATGACCTTGGAGTCGCGCGCCTCGACCAGCGTCTCCTCGCGCTTCGCCTCGGCCTTCGCCGCGGCCTTGTCGCCGGGCGTGACCACCCGGTACTTGACGATCTTCCTGTCGATCTTCTGTGCGCTCATCTTGCCACTCCGGCGCCGCCGCGGCGGCGCCTCAGAACTTGCCGTAATAGCCTTCCTTCAGCGCGTCGAACAGGTTCGCCGCGGTGTGCATCTCGCCGTCGTACTCGATCTGCTCGTCGCCCTTGAGCGACACCTCGGTGCCGTCGTCGAGCGTGAACACGTAGGTGGTGTTCTTCAGGTCCTCTTCCTTGACCAGCACGCCCTGGAACGCCTCCGGGTTGAAGCGGAACGTGGTGCAGCCCTTGAGGCCCTGCTCGTGCGCGTACAGGTAGATGTCCTTGAAGTCGTCGTAGCGGTAGTCGGTCGGGACGTTGGCCGTCTTCGAGATCGACGAGTCGACCCACTTCTGCGCCGCGGCCTGGATGTCGACGTGCTCGCGCGGCGTGACGTCGTCGGCGGTCGTGAAGTACTCCGGCAACTTGTCGGTCGGCGGTCGTGCCGCCCGGCATCGCGCCCCGGTTCACCAGCTCGCGGTAGGCCAGCAGCTCGAAGGAGAACACGTCGATGCGCTCCTTGGTCTTGCGGCCCTCGCGGATCACGTTGCGGAAGTAATGGTGCGCGAACGACGGCTCGATGCCGTTCGAGGCGTTGTTGGCGAGCGACAGCGAGATCGTGCCGGTGGGCGCGATCGAGCTGTGGTGCGTGAAGCGCGCGCCGACCTTGGCGAGCTCGTCCACCAGCTCGGGAGCCGCCTCGGCGACGCGCTGCATGTAGCGGCTGTAGCGGGCGTGCAGCACGCGCCCCGGCAGCTTCTGCCCGGCGCGGACGCCGTCGCGCTTCATCTCCGGCCGCTTGCGCAGCATCTCCGGCGTGACCTCGAACTCCTCGAGCATGATCGGCGCCGGGCCTTTCTCCCGCGCCAGGTCGAGCGCGGCTTCCCAGCCGGCGAGCGCGAGTTCCTTCGACACGCGCTCGGTGAAGGCGACCGCGTCGCGCGAGCCGTATTTCATGCCGAGCATGGTGATGGTGGAGCCGAGGCCGAGGAAGCCCATGCCGTGGCGGCGCTTGCGCATGATCTCGTTGCGCTGCTGCTCGAGCGGCAGGCCGTTCACCTCGACCACGTTGTCGAGCATGCGCGTGAATACCTTCACCACCGCGCGGTACTCGTCCCAGTCGAAGCGCGCGTCGTCCGCGAACGGGTCGCGCACGAAGCTGGTCAGGTTGATCGAACCCAGCAGGCACGAGCCGTACGGCGGCAGCGGCTGCTCGCCGCACGGGTTGGTGGCGCGGATGTTCTCGCACCACCAGTTGTTGTTCATCTCGTTGACGCGGTCGACGAGCACGAAGCCGGGCTCGGCGAAGTCGTAGGTGGAGGACATGATCACGTCCCACATGCGCTTCGCCGGCAGGGTCTTGTAGACCTTGCACAGCACCAGGCCTTCGTCGTTGCGCACGTAGCCGTTGCTGGTCGGCCACTCGCGCCAGACGAACTTCGCCGCGTCGGCGGTGTCGTGGCCCTCGACCTCGGTCGCCGTGACCGGGAAGGCGAGCTTCCAGTCGCGGTCCTCGCGCACCGCCTTCATGAACTCGTCGGTGACGAGCAGCGACAGGTTGAACTGCCGGAGGCGCCCGGCCTCGCGCTTGGCGCGGATGAACTCCATCGCGTCCGGGTGGCCGACGTCGAACGTGCCCATCTGCGCGCCGCGGCGGCCGCCGGCCGACGACACCGTGAAGCACATCTTGTCGTAGATATCCATGAACGACAGCGGGCCCGAGGTGTAGGCGCCCGCACCCGACACGTAGGCGCCGCGCGGGCGCAGCGTCGAGAACTCGTAGCCGATGCCGCAGCCGGCCTTGAGCGTGAGGCCCGCCTCGTGGACCTTGCCCAGGATGTCGTCCATCGAGTCGCGGATGGTGCCCGACACCGTGCAGTTGATCGTCGAGGTCGCCGGCTTGTGCTCCTGCGCGCCCGCGTTCGAGGTGACGCGGCCCGCCGGGATTGCGCCGCGACGCAGCGCCCAGACGAACTGCTCGTACCAATGCTCGCGCACCTCTTCCCGCTCGACGTCGGCCAGCGCGCGGGCGACACGCTTGTAGGTGTCGTCCATGCAGTGGTCGATCGGCGTGCCGTCCTTGGCGGTCAGGCGGTACTTCTTGTCCCAGATGTCGAGGGACGCTTCCTGGAAGGGGATGCTGCGCGCATCCCGGGACTCAATCTTCACGGCAGTGCTCATTGCGGCGACGCGGCTCCGGTTTCATCTTCGTATGCGGCGGAACGGGACAACCCCCCCTCAGGCGTGGCACCGATCCCGCCAGGGTCCGGTGCGACTCCCGACTGACCGCTGCTGCGGTCCGGCTCGGACGGTTCCAAAAATCCCCCGGGAACCCGTCGTGCCGGACACAACATGTAGGGTCAGGGCGGGAACTTTAGGCACGCAACCCCACCTCGTCAACTGCTTTATTTGCGGCGTCGCAGCATTATTTTCGTTATATATTTCAATGCATTATGAGGATCATCCTCCAAAGTGTCGACCATGCCCGAAACGCCGGTCAAGTCAAGCCCGGCCGCGATGCTCGGACACAACATATTGTGTCCACGGGTCAACCACCGGAAATCCACAGCTTGTGCACGTACGTCACCCAGGTCCGCGCCTTGCCGCAACGGCGCGGCCGCGGCGGGAACTCGCGCCCACGCGCCGGGGTCTGAGGCCGGACGACGCTTGTTAGACTGCCCAATTCGCCGTACCCCGCCAGGATCCAACATGAAACTGCACCTCGGCCTCGCCGCGACGCTGCTCTGCGCCTTCGCCCCGCTCGCCTCCGCCCAGCTCCCGGTCCAGGTGGGCGACACGCCGGTGCCGTCGCTCGCGCCGATGGTCAAGCGCGTCACGCCGGCGGTGGTGAACATCGCCACCAAGGGCACGGTGCAGGAGCAGAACCCGCTGCTCAACGACCCGTTCTTCCGCCGTTTCTTCGACGTGCCGAACACGCCGCGGCAGCGCGAATTCCAGAGCGCCGGCTCGGGCGTGATCGTCGACGCGAAGCAGGGCTACATCATCACCAACGCGCACGTGATCGAGAACGCCACCGAGATCACCGTGACGCTGCTCGACAACCGCTCGCTCAAGGCCAAGGTGGTCGGCAAGGACGAGGGCTCCGACGTCGCCGTGCTGCAGGTGCAGGCGGCCAACCTCACTGCGCTGCCGATCGCCGACTCCGACCGCACCGAAGTCGGCGACTTCGTGGTGGCGATCGGCAACCCGTTCGGTCTCGGCCACACGGTCACCTCGGGCATCGTCAGCGCGCTCGGCCGCTCGGGCATCAACCCGGAAGGCTACGAGGACTTCATCCAGACCGATGCCTCGATCAATCCCGGCAATTCCGGCGGCGCGCTCGTCAACCTGGGCGGCGAGCTGGTCGGCATCAACTCCGCGATCCTGTCGCGCACCGGCGGCAACATCGGCATCGGCTTCGCGATCCCCTCCAACATGATGCGCACGGTGATGAGCCAGCTGGTGAAGTTCGGCCAGGTGAAGCGCGGCGTGCTCGGCGTCAACATCCAGACGCTGACGCCCGACATCGCCGAGAGCATGGGCCTCGCCAACACGCAGGGGGCGCTGGTCTCGCAGGTGGTGGAAGGCTCGGCGGCCGAGAAAGCCGGCGTCAAGGCCGGCGACGTCGTCACCGCCATCAACGGCAAGACCGTGAAGGACGCCACGGGCCTGCGCAACGCCATCGGCCTGCTGAGCATCGGCGACCGCGTCGACGTGGCGCTGCTGCGCGACGGCAAGCCGCGACGCGTGACGGCGGTGATCGGCGAGCGCGACACCGCTGCCGAGGACACGGAGTCGACGGGCATGCACAACGGGCTCGACGGCGCGAACCTCGCCGACGCGCCGGGCGGCGGCGTGCTGGTCCGCACCGTGGCCGAAGGCAGCCCGGCGGCCCAGCGCGGACTGCGCGCCAACGACGTGATCATTGGCGTCGGCCGCACTCGCGTCGCGAACCTCGCGGAATTCAAGCGCGCGACGACCGGTGCCGCGGCGTTCGTGCTGCAGATCCGCCGGGGCAGCGCGATGCTGGTGATCCCGATCCGCTGACGGTGCGGCGCTGCTTCCCTGGCGGAGACGCGCTGTTCGTCTGCCGCCGGGGCTGCGCGGCACTGCCAGGCTACGTCCCGGGGCCGGGTGTGCGGGTTCGCCCGGCCTCGCGAAGAAAAATGCTCGGCCGGACGAACCCGCACACCCGGCTTCACGCCGGCGCCTGAGCGACTCTGCGGCTCACGCCGCGTCGTCGCACGGCGCACGTAGGCTGACAGGGACCCACGCCGCACCGTCGGCGGTAGTTGTCGGGCGTTGGGGTATCGCCAGGCGACGCGCTGTCGGTCGCGGCCATGTCATCTCTTGCCGCCACTGCGCGCACGCCGTCCGGTGGGCGTTACGTGCGCCGTGCGTCCGAAAATGGGGACATTCTCCTGTTTTCGGCGGCGCCGCCGAAAACAGGAGAATGTCCCCATTTTCTGGACGCTCAGGCGCCTGCCATCGAGCGGGATTGCGGGTGTTCCTCCGGCGAGCATTTTTCTTCGCGAGCCGGGGGAACACCCGCAATCCCGCCGCGGACCGCCGCCTGACGCGACATCGGAGCTAGCGACGAACACCAGCTAGCGCAGCACGCACACCGCCGCCCGCCGCTGCGCGACCGGCAACGCGGCCAACTCGGCAGCGCGCGCGTAGAACGCCGGCAACGACCCTGCCGCGGCGAGCTCCCGCTGCAGCCCCGGCACGCAGTCGTGGTAGGTCGCCACCGCCGCCAGGTGCGCGTTGTTCAGCGGGCGCGCAAACCAGCCGTCGTAGCCGGAGTAGCCACCCCAGTGCGCCCGCAGCTGCGTGTACTCGAACTTGAGCCGGCCGAACTCGCGCTGCTTTTCCAGCCACAGGTCCGGACCCGGCGCGCCCGAGGCGTACAGGTGCGCGAGTCGCTCCCGGGCCGCGCGCAACAGCGCCGCGAACTCGGCTTCGCGGCCGAGCGTGGCCCGGTAGCGTTCGAGGCCGGCGGCATCGCCCCGCGCCGCGAGCCAGCGCTGCACACCCTCCTGCTCGACCACGCTGGCGAACGCCTCGTTGAACTCGCTGTCGCCCGGCACGTACAGGCGCTCGTGGGCCAGTTCGTGGAACACGGTGCCGACGAGGCGCACCTCGGTCCACGCGAGCATGGTGTTGAACACCGGGTCCGGCAGGCGGCCGAGCGTCGAATAGGTGGCGACGCCACCGACCGTCACGTCGTCACCGTCGCGCGCGAGTCGGCCCGCGGCCGCGCGCGCCGCCGGCTCGTTGAAGTAGCCGCGATAGGCGACGCAGCCCGCCACCGGGAAGCACCAGCGCCGCGGCTCGACCGAGAATTCGGGCGCAGCGACCACGTTCCACACGGCGTACGGGCGACCGAGGTCGGCGTAGGTGCGGAAGCTGTGCTCGTCGGGCAGCGCGAGTTCCCGGACCGCGAAATCCCGCGCCGCCTGCACCAGCTCGAGTCGCTCGCGCACCTGCGGCGGCGTCTGCCGGTCCGCGACCACCTGCTCGATCGGCTCGCTGCGCGCCAGCACGTCGGCCTGTCCTGCGGCGGCCTGCAGCAGGTAGCAGCCCGACAGCGGCGCGGCGCCGAGCGCAAGCAGCAGCAGCCGCGGTGCCAGATCCGCTACGATTTCGCGCATGGACATCTACCTCGTCGGCGGCGCAGTACGCGACCGGCTGCTCGGCCGGACGCCCCAGGAACGCGATTTCGTGGTGGTCGGCGCGACGCCCGACGACCTGCTCGCGCGTGGCTACCGCCCGGTCGGCAAGGACTTCCCGGTGTTCCTGCACCCCGACACGGGTGAACAATATGCGCTCGCCCGCACCGAGCGGAAGACCGGGCCCGGCTACTACGGCTTCGCCACCCACTTCGCGCCCGACGTCACGCTCGAGCAGGACCTGGCGCGGCGCGACCTCACCATCAACGCCATGGCGCAGGCCGCCACCGGCGAGATCATCGACCCGTATGGCGGGCAGCGTGACCTCGAGGCGCGCCTGCTGCGCCACGTCTCGCCGGCCTTCGTCGAGGACCCGCTGCGCGTGCTGCGCGTGGCGCGGTTCGCCGCGCGCTTCGCGTCGCTCGGCTTCCGCGTCGCGCCCGAAACCCTCGAGCTGATGCGCACCATCGCCGCGTCCGGCGAACTTGCCGCGCTGGTGCCGGAGCGCGCCTGGGTCGAAACCGAGCGGGCGCTGGGCGAAGCACAGCCTGTCGCGTACCTCGAGGTGCTCAGGGCCTGCGGCGCGCTGGGCGCGGTCTTGCCGGAGGTCGCCGCGCTGTTCGGCGTGCCGCAGCCCACGCACTGGCATCCCGAGGTGGACACCGGCGAGCACACCCTGCAGGTGCTGGCCGTGGCCGCGGAACTCTCGCCCGACACCACGGTGCGCTTTGCGGCGCTGGTGCACGACGTCGGCAAGGGCCTCACGCCACGCGACCAGTGGCCGCGCCACATCGGCCACGAGGAAACCGGCGCCCGCCTGATCGAGCAGATGGCGGCACGCCTCAGGGCGCCGAACGAGCACCGCGAGCTGGCGGTGCTGGTGGCGCGTCACCACGCGCGCGTGCACCGCGTCGCCGAGCAGCGGCCGGCGACCGTGCTCGAGCTGCTCGAACTCACCGATGCGTTCCGCCGCACCGAGCGCTTCGAGCGTTTCCTGCTCGCCTGCGAGGCCGACGCCCGCGGTCGTGGACCCGAGCTGCGCGCCCGCCCCTACCCGCAGGCCGCGCTGCTGCGAGCGGCGCTGACCGCCGCCGCGAGCGTGCGGCTCGATCCCGAGGTGCTCGCCCGCGACAAGGGCCCGGTGATCGCCGAGCGCATGCGCGCGGCCCGCATCGAAGCGATCCGCTCGCTCAACCAGGCTTGAACGAGCGCAGGACGGGGCTGGCTCAGGCGAAATGCCAGACGATCACGGCGGCGAGGATCAGCCGGTACACGGTGAACGGCAGCAGGCCGATGCGCTCGATGAACCGGATCAGCAAGTGGATGCAGGCGATGCCGGACAGCGCCGCGAACACCACCCCGACCACCATCGGCTGCCAGTCGACGGGCTCGGTCGACGTGACGAGCTTGAGCCCCTCGTAGGCGCCCGCCGCGCCGATGCCCGGGATCGCCAGCAGGAACGAGAAGCGCGCCGCGCCCGAGCGCGACAACCCCAGTGCACGGCCCGCGGTCATGGTGATGCCCGAGCGCGAAGTGCCCGGCATCAGTGCCAGCGCCTGCGCGCAACCGATGGCGATGACCTGCGGCCAGCCCAGGCTGTACTCGTCCTTGTTGCCGCGCCCGTAGCGGTCGGCGGCATACATCAGCAGCCCGAACACGGTGAGCGTGCCGGCGACGAACAGCGGATTGCGCAGGTGCGCCTCGATGTAGTCGTCGAACAGCAGCCCGACGAGCCCGACCGGCACGGTCGCCACCAGGATCTGCCACGCCAGCCGGCTGTCGCGCGTGTGCGTGCGGCGCAGCACCGAGTCGAACCAGGCGGTCGCCATGGTGCCGAGCTGGCGGCGGAAATACACCAGCAGCGCGAGCAACGTACCGAGGTGCACCGCGACGTCGAAGGCCAGGCCCTGGTCGGACCAGCCGAGGAAGTGCGGGATCAGGATCAGGTGGCCGGAACTCGAGATCGGCAGGAATTCCGAGAGTCCCTGCACGATGGCGAGGACGATGGCCTGGATGAAGTCCATGGATACCTACAGTGTGTGGCGCATATCGCGCACAGCGAAGCCGCGCAGGGGCGCATCGTAACCTTTCGCAAATGCGATCGCCTTGAAGCGCTCGCCCATTTCGCCCGGCAGCGTGAGCACCATCGCCTGGCGCGACAGGTTGACGCGACTCACCACGTCGAGGTCCGACACGTCGGCGAGAAACTCGCCGATGCCGCAGCCGATCAGGAAATGCGCCTGGGTGGCAAAGCCGGCGAGCTGCAGGCCAGCCGCGCAGCCCGCCTCGGCGACTGCGGTGAAGTCGACCCAGGCGGTGATGTCCTGCAGGCCGGGACGGGCGAACGGATCGTCGTGGAAGCGGTGCCGGAAGTGGCACAGCAGCGTGCCGTCGCGGCGCTCGCTGGCGTAGTACTCGCGTCGCGGCAGGCCATAGTCCACGAACAGCAGCACCCCGCGCGCGACCGCGGCCGCCAGCGCTTGCAGCCAGCCGGCGAGGCCGAGATTCACCTCGGAGGTGTAGCCCTCGGGCCACGCGACGCTGATGTCGCGCCCGATGGTGCGCACCGCGTCCGCCAACGCTGCCGGTGCATCGGCCTCGCACGCCTGCAGGCGATCCGGCTGCGCACGCACGCCGACCGACCGCACCTGGTCGCCGCGAACGACGAAGCGCTCCACCGGCATCGCATCGAGCACTTCGTTCGCGACCACCACGCCGTCGAGCGCCTCGGGCAATCGTTCCAGCCACTCGACGCGCGGCAGCAGGTGCGGCACGGCAGCCGCCAGCGTGGCGTGCTGCCGCTCGCGCAGGTCGGCGCTCACGTCGAGGATCAGATAGCGCCGTGGCAGCGCTGCGCGTCGCTCGAGCTCCGCCAATATTTCGGCCGCCATCACGCCCGAGCCAGCGCCGAGTTCGAGCACGTCGCCGCCGCCGAGTGCCTGCAGCACCTCGGCGCACTGCACCGCGAGGCAGCGGCTGAACACGGGGGCCACCTCCGGCGCGGTGATGAAGTCACCCGCGGCCCCGAACTTGCGCGCACCGGCGCTGTAGTAGCCGAGGCCCGGCTCGTAGAGTGCGAGCTGCATGTAGCGTGCGAAGCCGATCCAGCCGCCCGCGGCCGCGATCTCGTCCCGTACCCGCGCCTCGAGTCGCGCGCCGTGCGCCGCCTCGTCCGCCGTCAGCGCCGGCAGGTCGCTCGCAGCGCTCATCGCACGAATGCCCGGCCCGAGACACGACGCACCGGCTCCGGTATCGTCTTGGCGCCACAGCCCTCACTCGCGTGTGTCCCGTAGCCATGGAACCCGCCCTGCCCCTCGCCGGACGCTGCGTGCTGATCACCGGCGGCGCCAAGCGCCTCGGCGCCGCGATCGGCCGCCGCCTGCACGCTGCCGGCGCCAACGTGGTCGTGCACTACCACCAGTCGCGACCGGCGGCCGATGCGCTGGTCGCAGAGTTCGAGGCGCTGCGCGCCGGCTCGGCGCTGGCGGTCCGTGCCGACCTGCACGACGTCGCGCACCTGCCCGACCTGGCGCAGGCTGCGTTGGCACGCTTCGGCCGCCTCGACGTGCTGGTCAACAACGCCTCCACGTTCTATCCGACGCCGGTCGGCTCGATCACGCTGCAGCAGTTCGACGACCTGATCGGCACCAACCTGCGCGCACCGCTGTTCCTGTCGCAGGCGGCGGCCCCGGCGCTGCGCGAGTCGCGCGGGCTGATCATCAACATGGTGGACATCCACGGCCGGCGGCCGCTCAAGGCGCACCCGGTGTATTCGTCGGCCAAGGCGGGGCTGATCATGCTGACCAAGTCGCTCGCCCGCGAGCTCGGCCCCGAGATCCGCGTCAACGGCATCGCTCCCGGGCCGGTGCTGTGGCCCGAACGTGACCTCGACGCCGCACTCAAGGAGGAGATCGTCGCCAGGACTGCGCTCAAGCGCTCGGGCTCGCCGGACGACATCGCGAGCGCGGCGCTCTTCTTCGCCGCCGAGGCGCCCTACGTCACGGGACAGATAATCGCCGTCGACGGCGGCCGCAGCCTCTGACCTCATCGCCCCCCCGGCCAGCCGAGGTCGACCGGCTCGAGCGGATGGTCCTGCTGCGCGAAATCGCGCCACAGCTCCGCGAGCGTGACTCCGAGCGTCGGGTGCCGCGTGTCCGGCGCGATCTCCGCGGCGGGTCCGAGCATGTACGCACGGCGCACGAGGTCTGGCCGCGGCAAGACCAGCCCGGGCTCGTCGCAGATGCGGTCGCCGTACAGCAGCACGTCGAGGTCCATCGAGCGCGGCGCCCACTTCGGGGCCTGCCGCTCCCGGCCGCACGCCGCCTCGGCCGCGTGCAACTGCTCCATCACCGCGCGGACATCCTCCGCGGTGTCGAAGCCGATCACCAGGTTGACGAAGTCTTCGCCCTCGAAGCCGACCGCCCGGTTGCGATACGCCGCCGACGCTCGCAGCCTCGGGTAATGCGCCGCGAGGCGGTCGAGTGCGCGGCGCAGGTTGGCCAGCGGCTCGACATTGCTGCCGGCCGCCACGAGCACTTGCGTCACGGGCGCGCTGCGCCGCCCGCGTAATCCTCGCGGCGCCGCTCGATCAGGATGCCGACGTCGCGCGAGCCGCGAATCGCGCCCTGCTTGTTGAGCCTCACCCGCACCCACGGCACGTCGAATTCCGTCACCACGATCTCGGCGATGCGCTCGGTGAGCGTCTCGACCAGCTGGAACTGCGAGTCGCCCACGAACTGCAGCAGCCGCTTCGACACGCGCTTGTAGTCGAGCGTGTCGTCGATGACGTCGCTCGCGGCAGCCTTGCGGATGTCGGCGCCCATCTCGAGGTCGATGACGACCTTCTGCTTGACGCGCCGCTCCCAGTCCCAGATGCCGATGATGCACTCGGTAGAGAGGCCGGTGAGGAAGATGACGTCCATGGGGAGGCGGATAGCGGATAGTGGGTAGCGGATAGTGAAGAGGATTGCGGCTCGCCGCCAGTGTGGCGGCTACGCGCCGGGCGGGACGAGCTCGGTCATGGGCCAGCGGGCGCGGGCGCGGATCGCGAGGTCGTCGCGCTGGCCGGCCGCGAGCCGCAGGTGACCGAGCAGCGCGATCATCGCCGCGTTGTCGGTGCAGAACTCGACGCGCGGGTACACGACCCGCACGCCCTGGTGCTCGCCCATGGCCAGCATGCGGGCGCGCAGGCGACGGTTCGCGCCGACGCCCCCGGCCACCACCAGCGTGCGCGCGTCGGTCGCCTCCAGCGCGCGCTGGCACTTGATGACCAGCGTGTCGACGACGGCCTCCTCGAAGGCCCGGGCCGCGTCGGCGCGCCCCTGGTCGTCGAGATCGCGCCCGCGCAGGGCCACGACCACGGCGGTCTTCAGGCCGCTGAAGCTGAAATCGAGACCCGGGCGCTCGGTGAGGGGCCGCGGGAAACGGAACACGTCCGGCCGACCGCGCTCCGCAAGCGCCGCGAGCTGCGGCCCGCCCGGATAGCCGAGGCCGAGCAGCTTGGCGGTCTTGTCGAACGCCTCGCCCGCGGCATCGTCGAGCGAGCTGCCCAGGATTTCGTAGCGCCCCACGCCCTCGACCCGGGCCAGCAGCGTGTGGCCGCCCGACACCAGCAACGCGACGAACGGGAATTCCGGCGGCTCGGCCTCGAGCAGCGGCGCGAGCAGGTGCCCCTCCATGTGGTGCACCCCGGTGCAGGGCACCCGCCAGGCAAACGCCAGGCTGCGGGCCACCGCCGCGCCGACCAGCAGGGCGCCGACGAGACCGGGGCCGCTGGTGTACGCGACGCCCTGGATGGCCTCGGAGCCACCGGACTCGCTCGAGCACTTTCCTGAGCAATGGCAATAACTTGCGCAGGTGGTCGCGCGACGCCAGCTCCGGCACCACGCCGCCGTAGGCCGCGTGCAGCTCCACCTGGCTGTAGACCTCGTGCGCGAGCAGGCCGGCGGCACCGTCATAGACGGCCACCGCGGTCTCGTCGCAGGAGGTTTCGAGCCCCAACACTCGCATGCTTTGCATTTCCCGGCCGCGCTCTCTAAAATTCGCGGTCCTTTTTACCGGCAATGCGCCCCCAGGGCCAAGGCCGGTCTGACCTGACCAGACCCTCGACGAGGTTGCGATGCCCAGCGTTCGCGTTCGTGAGAACGAATATTTCGATGCCGCCCTGCGCCGGTTCAAGCGTGCCTGCGAAAAGGCCGGCGTGCTGACCGAGCTGCGGCGTCGCGAATTCTACGAGAAGCCCACCCAGGAGCGGAAACGCAAGAAGGCCGCGGCGGTGAAGCGTCACCAGAAGCGCGGCATGCGCGACTTCGGGGCTCCGCGCGCCCGCAACTACTGAGGTTGCGTGTCCCGTGACGCTCAAAGAGCGCATCACCGAGGACATGAAGGCCGCCATGCGGGCCGGCGAGAAGGAGCGCCTCTCGACCATCCGCATGGTGCAGGCCGCGATCAAGCAGCGTGAAGTCGACGAGCGCATCGTGCTCGACGACGCGCAGGTGATCGCGGTGCTCGAGAAGATGGTCAAGCAGCGCAAGGAATCGGTTGTCCAGTTCGAACAGGGCGGCCGCCAGGATCTCGCCGACAAGGAACTGGCCGAGATCGTGCTGCTGCAGGCCTACCTGCCGACCCAGCTCTCCGCCGCCGAGGTCGACGCCCTGATCAACGAAGCCATCGCTGCCACCGGTGCCGCGTCCGTCAAGGACATGGGCAAGGTCATGGCGGTGGTGAAGGCCAAGGCCGCGGGCCGCGCCGACATGGGCGCGGTGAGCGCCCGCATCAAGGCCGCCCTCTCCGCCTGATCCGGCTGCGCACTGGGCGATGCCCGGTGCGACTCGATTTACCCAGTTTGTCGCGGCGTCGCGTTGCTCGCCGCGTTCCAGCGTCGGCCGAGTGGCGTGGCCGCCTCTGGCGTGTTGTTCCGATTCGCGAAGAAAAATGCGCTCGCCGGAACAACACCCCAGACCCGTCCCCTGGCACGCGCCTGAGCGACTGATCGGCGAGGAACGGCACGCCGGCAAAGTGCGGTGACACCCGCTCGCCGATCACTCGCACGGCGCACGTAGCCGGAAAGTGCGCCAGGAACGGCCCTGATCCGGCCGCGGTGGATCGCGGTGGTTGGCGTTCAACCCAGCTTTCAACCCGCCGCGATGGTGCGGCGGGGCCCGGCGGACGCTGCGTGCGCCGTGCTACGTAAATCGGGGACATTCTCCTATTTCGCAACGCCGAAATAGGAGAATGTCCCCGATTTACGTAGCTCAGGCGCCTGGTGTCGAGCGGGCTTTGCGGGTGCTCTTCCGGCGAGCATTTTTCTTCGCGAGCCGGGGCAGACCCGCAAAGCCCGCCCTCAACCGCGCGTCTGATTCCGAGTCGTGGCACCGATCCGAAGACGCGTCGCTGCCACCTTGCCGCGCCGCCGCCGCCGCCCCACTATCCGCTATCCGCTATCCGCTATCCGCTTCCCCCAGTGGCCGGCCGCATCCCCCAGCACTTCATCGACGAGCTGATTGCCCGCACCGACATCATCGAGGTGATCGGCAGCCGCGTGCAGCTGAAGCGCGCCGGGCGCGAGTACAAGGCCTGCTGCCCGTTCCACGACGAGAAGACCCCGTCGTTCACCGTGAGCCCCGACAAGCAGTTCTACCACTGCTTCGGTTGCGGCGCGCACGGCACGGCGCTCGGCTTCATGATGGAGTACGACCACACGAGTTTCGTCGAGGCCGTGGAGGATCTCGCCGCGCGCGCCGGCCTCGAGGTGCCGCGCGAAGGCGGCACGGCGGCGCCGCAGCAGCCGCACGACGAGCTGTACGTCGCGCTGGAGCGCGCGGCGCTCTTTTTCCGGCAGTCGCTGAGCGGCGAGCCGAAGGCGCGCGACTACCTCGCCCGGCGCGGCCTGAATGCGGAGATCATCCAGCGCTTCGGCATCGGCTACGCGCCCGCACGCTGGGACGCGCTGCTCGATCGCTACGGCACCAGCGACGACGAGCGGCAGGTCCTGCTGCGCGCAGGCCTCGTGATCGAACGGCAGCCGGACGCCGAGCGCGGCACGGCGGCAGGTTGCTACGACCGCTTCCGCGACCGGGTCATGTTCCCGATCCGCGACACGCGCGGGCGCACGATCGGCTTCGGCGGCCGCGTGCTCGACAGCGGCGAGCCCAAGTACCTGAACTCGCCCGAGACCGAGCTGTTCCACAAGGGCCGCGAGCTGTACGGCCTGTTCGAGGCGCGGCAGGCGACGCGCACGCTGCAGCGACTGCTGGTGGTCGAGGGCTACATGGACGTGGTGAGCCTGCACCAGGCGGGCGTCACCTACGCGGTGGCCACGCTCGGCACTGCCACCACGCCCGACCACCTGCAGCGCATCTTCCGGCTGGTGGGCGAGGTCGTGTTCTGCTTCGACGGCGACCGCGCCGGCCGTGCGGCCGCGTGGCGCGCGCTGGAGAACGCCGTCGGCGAGGTGAAGCAGGGCCGGCAGGTGCGCTTCCTGTTCCTCCCCGAGGGACACGACCCGGACACGCTGGTCCGGGAAGAAGGCGCGGTCGCGTTCGAGGCGCGCCTCGCCAGCGCCCTGCCGTTGTCGGACTACCTGATCCGCGAGCTCGCGAGCCGGACGGACGGCACCAGCGTCGACGGCCGGGCGAAGCTCGTGGAGCTGGCGCGGCCGCTGGTGCGACGCATCCCGTCCGACGTCTACCGCGAGCTGCTGGTCGGCCAGCTCGCCGAGGCGGTGCGCATGCCGGCGCCGCGGCTGGCCGAACTGCTCGACAGCGGCACCCCGCCACCCGGCCCGTCGCGAGCCGAGGCGCCCGCAGTGTCGCGCGCGAGGCGCACGCTCGCTCCTGCCGCGGCCGGCCGCGGCAACCTCGTCCGCCAGGCGATCAGTCTGCTGGTGCACTTCCCGGGGGCCGGCGCGGCCGTGCCCCTCAACGACGCGCTCGAGGGCATCGACCGGCCGGGCATCCCGCTGCTGGTCGAGCTGCTGGCACAGCTGCGCGAGGACCCGGTCCCCACGACCGCCGCGTTGCTCGAGCGCTGGCGCGATCGCCCGGAACACGGTCCGCTCGAGAAGCTGGCCACGGGTGAGTGCCTGGTTCCGGACGAGACGGCCGCGGCGGCCGAGATCCGCTCGGCGCTGGAGCGCCTGGTCACGGAGCACTCGCTGGTCCGCCTGCAGGTCCTCGAGGACAAGGCGCGCGAGGAGCCGTTGAACGCGGCCGAGAAGGCCGAACTGCAGGGATTGCTGCGGACCAAGGGCCAGCACGGCCGGAGCGCGGCCCCGAAATAACCCCGGCCGACGGCGGTCGAGGGGTGGTATAATCCCGCTCTTTTATTCACTCCCCTCTTGAGGCGCCCATCTTGAGCAAGACGGCACACAAGCAGGCCAAGAAAGCCCCCGCGAAGAAGCTCCCGGCCCACAAGCCGGCCGCCAAGCGGGTCGCTGCCCCGGTCAAGGCCAAGGCGTCAAAGCCGGCCCACACCGCGGTCAAGGCCAAGGCACACAAGCCCGTCCACAAGGCGGCTGCGTCGCGCCCGGCGGCCAAGGCCGCCGCCAAACCGGCCCCGAAGCACGCCGCCAAGCCGGTGGCAAAGCACGTCGTGCACCCCAAGGCGCCGGCGCCCAAGGCTGCGCCGGTCAAGCACGCCGTACCGGTTAAGCACGCCGTCCCCGTCAAGCAGGTCGCGCCGGCCAAGCCCGCCGCGACCGCGGCCGCGCCGGTTACCGTTGCGAAGGGTGGCAAAGGCAAGGCTTCGAGGGCGGCGGCGGAGAAGCTCGAGCTCGCCCTGCCGCCGAGCACGCCCGAGGATCGCCAGTCGCAGCTCAAGCTGCTGATCGCGCGCGGCAAGGAACAGGGGTTCCTCACCTACGCCGAGGTCAACGACCACCTGCCGTCCGAGATCGTCGATCCCGAGCAGATCGAAGACATCGTGCAGATGATCAACGACATGGGCATCCCGGTGTACGAGAAGGCACCGGACGCCGAGGCGTTGCTGCTGCGCGAGCCGGTCGTCGCCGACGAGGAAGCCGCGGAGGAAGCCGCCGCTGCGCTCGCCACGACGGTGGACGCCGAGTTCGGCCGCACCACCGACCCGGTGCGCATGTACATGCGCGAGATGGGCACCGTCGAGTTGCTCACCCGCGAGGGCGAGATCGCCATCGCCAAGCGTATCGAGGAAGGCCTCGATTCCGTGCGCCGCGCCCTGTCCTCGTATCCGCCCACCTTCGACCTGCTGCTGCGCACCTACGAGCCGGTGAAGGCCGGCCAGGGACGCCTGGTCGACGTGATCGTCGGCTTCGTCGACCCGAACGCGCCGGACGTGATTGCCGAGCCGGTCAACCCGAAGCTCGCGGCGGCGGCCAAGGAAGAGGCCGAGGACGAGGCCGAGGACGCGGAAGGCGCCGAGGACGAGGAAGTCGTCGACACCGGGCCGGACCCGGAAGAGGCCGCGCGCCGCTTCGCCTCGCTGGCGAAGCTCTACGGCCAGGTGGTCAAGGCGCTCGACGACAAGGGCTCGCGCGACCCGAAGACCGTCAAGCTGCGCAAGCGGCTCGCCGCCGAGTTCATGGAGCTGAAGCTCGCGCCGAAGATGTTCGACCTGCTGATCGGCTCGCTGCGCGAGCACTTGAACGAGATCCGCAGCATCGAGAAGTCGGTGATGCAGCTCTGCGTGCGCGATGCCGGCATGCCGCGCTCGGACTTCATCGAGACCTTCCCGCGCAACGAGACCAACCTGCACTGGCTCGACAAGCACGTCCGCGCCAAGCGCAAGCACTCCGCGGCGCTGGGCCGCCTGCGCGAGGACATCGAGCGCCTGCAGGAGAAGCTGCGCACGATCGAGGTGCGCACGCACCTCCCCATCGGCGAGATCAAGGACATCAACCGCGAGATCGCGGTCGGCGAGGCGCAGGCGCGCCGCGCCAAGAAGGAGATGGTCGAGGCCAACCTGCGCCTGGTGATCTCGATCGCCAAGAAGTACACGAACCGCGGCCTGCAGTTCCTGGACCTCATCCAGGAAGGCAACATCGGCCTGATGAAGGCGGTGGACAAGTTCGAGTACCGCCGCGGCTACAAGTTCTCGACCTACGCCACGTGGTGGATCCGCCAGGCCATCACGCGCTCGATCGCCGACCAGGCCCGCACCATCCGCATCCCGGTGCACATGATCGAGACCATCAACAAGCTGAACCGCATCTCGCGGCAGATGCTGCAGGAGATGGGCCGCGAGCCGACCCCCGAGGAGCTCGCGGTGCGCATGGAGATGCCCGAGGACAAGGTGCGCAAGGTCCTCAAGATCGCCAAGGAGCCGATCTCGATGGAGACGCCGATCGGCGACGACGAGGATTCGCACCTCGGCGACTTCATCGAGGACACCTCGGTCGAGTCGCCGATCGAGTCCGCGACCACCGAGTCGCTGCGTGAGACCACGCACGCCGTGCTCGCCGGCCTGACGCCGCGCGAGGCCAAGGTGCTGCGCATGCGCTTCGGCATCGACATGACCACGGACCACACGCTCGAGGAAGTCGGCAAGCAGTTCGACGTCACCCGCGAGCGTATCCGCCAGATCGAGGCCAAGGCGCTGCGCAAGCTGCGCCACCCGAGCCGCAGCGAGCAGCTGCGTTCGTTCCTCGAGGACTGATCCGGTCCGCAGCGCCGACCAACGAGGCCCCGCAAGGGGCCTCGTCCTTTGTGTGGTTACCTACCGGCCTCCGGACTTGTACGGCTGCGCCGCGAGCGGACATAGCCCGCGGGTATCATTCCAATGATGCCCGTTCGTGCCGCCCGCGCCCTGCAACGCCTGGCCGGCGCCGACGTCGACGCCGGCGAGTGGCCAGCCGTGTTGCGCTTCGTCGCCGGCCTGTTCCTGCTGCTCTCCGCCTACTACATCCTCAAGGTGATCCGCGAGCCGCTGATCCTCGCCACCGGCGGGGCCGTGAGCCGCAGCTACGCGCGGGCTGTGCAGGCGGGCCTGCTGGTGCTCGTGGTGCCGATGTACAGCGCGCTCGCCAACCGCATGGCACCGTCGGCGCTGGTCAACTACGTGTTCCTGTTCTTCGTCGCTTCGCTGCTCGCCTTCGCCGGGCTCGGCCTCGCCGGCGCGCACGTCGGCTTCGCGTTCTTCGTCTGGCTCGGCATCTTCAGCACGATGAGCATTGCCCAGTTCTGGTCGCTGGCGAACGACCTGCTCAGCGAGGCCGAGGGCGCGCGACTGTTTCCGCTGATCGCGATCGGCGGCACGCTCGGCGCGATCGCCGGTGCACAGGTCGCGGCGCAGGGCATCGCGACGCTGGGGCCCTTCGGGCTGATGCTGGTCGCGGCAGCGCTGGTCCTCGGCTGCATGGCGCTGACGGCGTCCGGCGCGCGCGCCTGGCGTAGCCGGGACGGGGCCGGCGCGCGCGCAGGTATCCGGTCCCGCGTCACGCACGATCCCCACAGCGGGTTCACGCTGCTGCTGCGCGACCGTTACCTGCTGCTGATTGCGGGCGCCGTGCTGCTGGTGAACGTCGTGAACACCACCGGCGACTACATGCTGGCCGAACTCGTGAGCCGCGCGGCCGCAGCGGCGGCGGTGGGTGCAGCGGACACGGAGTCGGCACGCCGCATCTGGATCGGGGTGTTCTACGGCAACTTCCAGACGGCGATCAGCGTGCTCACGTCGCTCGCGCAGCTGCTGCTGGTGGCCAGGCTGTTCCGCTGGGCGGGCCTCGAGCGCGCACTGTTCGTGCTGCCGCTGTTCGTGCTGATGGGCTACGGAGCCGTGGCACTGCTGCCGCTGCTCGGACTGCTCGCAGCCGTGAAGGTGGTCGAGAACAGCACCGAGTATTCCCTGCAGAACACGCTGCAACAGGCGTTGTTCCTGCCGACCTCGCGCGACGCCAAGTACAAGGGCAAGGCCGCCATCGACACGTTCGTCGTGCGTGCCGGCGACGTCGGGTCGGCAGCGCTGGTCTACCTTGGCACTCGCGTTGCGCTCGGCGTGCAGGGCTTCGCCGTCGTGAACCTGGTCGTCGGCCTGCTCTGGCTGCTGCTGATCGTCCGCCTCGCGCGACGGCACCACACGCTCTCGGCCGAGGCCGCACCGTCGCCTTGACAGCCGGGGGCCTTTCGATTTCCCATCCCACGATGCTGAACCCTGCCGAAGCCGAAGCACTGGTACGAGACTCGGTGGCCGCACTGCAGCGCGGCGATGCCGCGGCTGCCCGCACCGGGCTGGAGCGGGTCACTGCGACCGGGCGTGCCAATGCACAGATCTGGTTGATCCTGGCCACGGCGCTGCGGCGCCTCGGTGACCGGGTTGCCGAGGAGCGCGCACTCGACGAGGTGCTGAAGCTCGAGCCGCGCGCGATCCGCGCCCTGATCCTGAAGGGCGACCTCAAGGCGGACGCCGGCGACGACCGCGGCGCGAGCAGCTTTTACAAGGCGGCGCTGCGGGCCGCCGACGCAGGTGGCGCGAAGTTGCCGGCCGATCTCGCCGCCGAGGTCGAGCGCGTGCGCCGGGCCTCGGCACAAGCGGACCAGCGCTATCGGGCGCACCTCGAAGCATCGCTCGAGCGCGCCGGCATCACCCGCGGGCAACGCGGCAAGCACTTCCAGCAGTCGCTCGACATCCTGTTCGGCGAGAAGCGCGTCTACCTGCAGCAGCCCTCGACGTACTATTTCCCGGGCCTGCCGCAGATCCAGTTCTACGAGCGCGAGCAATTCGAGTGGGCGGCGGTCGTCGAGGCCGCCACCGCCGACATCCGCCGCGAGCTGTACGCGCTGCTCGAGCAGGACGGCCTGTTCCGGCCCTACATGGTGTCGGACCCGAACCGGCCGCCGAGCGGCTACCACGGGCTGGTCGACAATCCGCAGTGGAGCACCCTCTACCTTTGGGAGAAAGGCGGGCCGGTGCCCGGCATCGCCGACCGCTGCCCACGCACCATGGAGGCGATGCGCGCCGTGCCGCTGCCGCACATCACCACGCGCGCACCGTCGATCCTGTTCTCGCTGCTGCGTCCCGGCGCGCGCATTCCGCCGCACGCCGGCGTGATGAACGCGCGGCTGATCTGCCACCTGCCGCTGATCGTGCCGCAGCCGAGCGGCTTCCGCGTCGGCAACGAGACGCGGGCCTGGGAGGAAGGCAAGCTGCTGGTGTTCGACGACTCGATCGAGCACGAGGCCTGGAACGACAGCGCCGAGGACCGCGTGGTGCTGATCTTCGACATCTGGCGGCCCGAACTCAGCGAGGCGGATCGCCGCGCGGTGACTGCTATCTTCGAGGCTGTGGACGCGTACCCGGGTGGCGCTCAGAGCATCACGCCCAGGTCCCAGGGGCAGAACTCCTCCTCGCCGTAGCCGAGCCGCTCGCTGCAGGTGCGCTCACCCGAGGCCACCGCGATGATGCGCTCGAAGATCCGCTCGCCCACCTGCTCCACCGACTCGGTGCCGTCGAGGATGGTGCCGGTGTTGATGTCCATGTCGTCCGGCATGTGCTCGAACAGCCGCGTGTTGCCGGCGAGCTTGATCGACGGCGTGGGCTTGCAGCCGAACGCCGAGCCGCGATCGGTCGTGAACACCATGACCTGCGCGCCACCCGCCACCTGCGCGGTGGCACCGGCGGGGTCGAACGATGGCGCGTCCATGAACACCAGCCCCTGGCCGGCCGCGACCGGCTCGGCGTACTGGTAGACCTCGTTGAGGGTCGTGGTGCCGCCCTTGGCCGCCGATCCCAGCGACTTCTCGATGATGGTCGTGAGCCCGCCCGCCTTGTTGCCGGGCGATGGATTGTTGTCGATCACGAGCCCGCGCGACCGGGTGAAATTCTCCCACCATGCGATGCGCTCGAGCAGCTTGCGGGCCACCGCCTCGCTGGCCGCGCGCCGCGTCAGCAGGTGCTCGGCGCCGTAGCACTCGGTCGTTTCCGAGAGGATCGCCGTGCCGCCGTGGCGCACCAGCAGGTCGACGGCATGGCCGAGCGCCGGGTTGCAGCTGATGCCCGACACGCCCGACGAGCCGCCGCACTGCATCGCGAGCTTGAGTTCGGCGAGCGGAATCGGCACGCGCTCGACCGCATTGGCTCGCGGCAGCAGCGCATCGATGCGCCGCACCGCCTCGGCCACCAGCCGGGTGGTGCCGCCCGCCGACTGGATCGACAGCGAGTCGCCGGGCGCGCCGTCGAGGATGTCGCCGAGGTTGGTGATCTCGCAGCCGAGGCCCACCACGACCACGTGCGCGAAATTCGGGTGCCGCACGTAGCCCGCCAGCGCGCGCTTCAGGGTTCGCACGCCCTCGAGCGGTGCATCGAGTCCGCAACCGCTCTTGTGCGTGAGCGCAATGACGCCGTCGACGTTCGGAAACGCGTCGAGCCGGCCGCGATAGTGGTCGGCGATCATCTTGGCCGCGGTGGCCGAGCAGTTCACGCTGGTGATCACGCCGACGTAGTTGCGCGTGGCCACGCCACCGTCTGCACGGCGGAACCCTGAGAAACTGCGCGGCTCGGCAACGTACTCGGTGGGCCTGGCGTCCGCGCAGAACGCATGCTCGCGCTGCACCTCGCCCATGGCGAGATTGTGAGTGTGCACGTGCTCGCCGGGCGCGATGTCGGTGCTGGCGAAGCCGATCACCTGGTTGTAGCGGTGCACCGGCCGGCCCCGGGCCACGGCGCGGCGCGCGACCTTGTGGCCGGCCGCGACGGCGGCGGCGACACGAATGCCGTCGGGCGTGACGCTGCCCACGGGCGCGTCCGCCAGTGCAATCCACACGTCGTCGTTGGGATGCAGCGCCACGAACGGGTTCGGCACCGTTGACTTCGCCACGGTTGGATCCTGGTTCACTTCACGCCAGCCGCGCCAATAGTGCCGAGCCCGGCAGCGCGGCCGAACTCGGCCTCGGCGGTCACCAGGTCGGACACGCAGAAGCCGAGGTCGCGCAGCAGTCCGTCGCTCAGGCCGTAGATCCAGGCGTGCACGGCGAGCGCCTGGCCGCGCTGCCACGCCTGCTGCACGATGGTCGTGCGGCACACGCGCCGCGCCTGGACCAGCACGTTCAGTTCGCACAGGCGATCGCGGCGCGCGGCATCGTCCGGCAGCTGCAGCAACTGTCCCCGGTACAGGTGTGCCACGTCGCGCACCGACTGCAGCCAGTTGTCCACCAGGCCGAGCTGCCGCTCCTCCCACGCCGCCTGCACGCCGCCGCAGCCATAGTGGCCGCAGACGATCACGTGCTCGACGCGCAGCACGTCGATGGCGTAGTGCAGCACCGACAGGCAGCTGAAATCGGTGTGCAGCACCAGGTTGGCGACGTTGCGGTGCACGAACAGCTCGCCCGGCGCGAGACCGACGATCTCGTTCGCGGGCACCCGGCTGTCCGAGCAGCCGATCCACAGGTAGCGTGGCGCCTGCTGCGCGGAGAGCTCGCCGAAGAAACCGGGCCGGCTGGCTTCCATGCCAGCGGCCCAGTGGCGATTGTTGACCAGCAGTTCCGGCAGCTTGTCCATGTGTTCTGGTGGGCCCGCTGGGATTCGAACCCAGGACCAAGGGATTCACGTTGCCCCGGAGTTTCCCCCGGGCGTGGACTATCTCTTCACCCTCGGCCCTGCGGCCGGTGGGGTGCGGGACGCTCTACGCCTGTCATCAAGGGCACTGCAGCCCCCAGGTAGTCTCTGCACCTTCCGGCGGTGTACCGCCGGCTTGGCTCAGGGTTGCCATCGGCATGGCCGGAAGGTTTCCCTGAATTCATCCCGTCCACTCCGCGGCTTACACCGCGGAGGCACCTTGAAGATGAGTCCCCTGCACTAACCGCTGTGCTACAGGCCCACGGCGCGATTGTACTCAACCACCGCCACCGCCGTGCAGCAGACGCGGTTGTGTGCACCGCAACATGACCTCCCGCCGTCGTCGACGACCGCGTAGGGGTTTGCCGCAGCCCGGGCCCTGCGACCAATGGCGGGTACACATTCCAGCAACGGTGGGATTAGACTCGGCCTGCGTTGCCGTGTTCGCAATCAGGGGAGCGAGGTGCCAGGCATGCAAGTCACACGTCGGCAATTCTTCAAGATATGCGGAGCGGGCCTGGGGGCGTCCAGCGTCGCATACCTGGGCTTCGCGCCCGAACCGGCCCTCGCCGAGGTGCGCGCGTTCAAGCTCGCGCACACCAGGGAGAGCCGCAGCATCTGCCCGTACTGCTCGGTGAGCTGCGGCGTGCTGATGCACACGATGGGGAGCGGCGCGAAGAACGCGCACTCCTCGATCATCCACATCGAGGGCGACCCGGACAACCCGGTCAATCGCGGCACGCTCTGCCCGAAGGGCGCGGGCCTGCTCGACATGATCAAGAGCCCGAACCGCCTCAAGACGCCCGAGTACCGCGCCCCTGGCAGCGACCAGTGGCAGGCGATCTCGTGGGACGAGGCATTCACGAAGATCGCGCGCCTGATGAAGGACGACCGCGACGCCAACTTCGTCGTCAAGAACGACAAGGGCGAGCTGGTGAATCGCTGGATCAGCACCGGCTTCCTCGCGAGCAGCGCGGCGAGCAACGAGTCTGGCTACCTGACGCACAAGGTGGTCCGCTCGCTCGGCATGGCGGCAATCGACACCCAGGCACGCATTTGACACGCACCGACGGTGGCCAGTCTGGCCCCGAGTTTCGGTCGCGGTTCGATGACGAACAACTGGGTCGACATCAAGAATGCCGACCTCGTGCTGATCATGGGCGGCAACGCCGCCGAGGCGCACCCCTGCGGGTTCAAGTGGGTCGTTGAAGCCAAGGAGAAACGCAAGGCGAAGCTGGTCGTCGTCGACCCGCGCTACACGCGTTCCGCCGCGGTCAGCGACTTCTACACACCGCTGCGCACCGGCTCCGACATCGCCTTCCTGGGCGGCGTCATCAACTACCTGCTCGCACACGACAAGATCCACCACGACTACGTCCGCGCCTACACCAACGCGTCGTTCCTGGTGACGGACGACTTCACGTTGACGGACGGCATCTTCGCCGGCTACGACGAGGAGAAACGCAGCTACGACCGCTCGAAGTGGGCCTACCAGATCGGCCCCGACGGGTTTGCGATGGTCGACGAGACCCTGGCGAACCCGCGCTGCGTGTTCCAGCTGCTGAAGCAGCACTACTCGCGCTACACGACGGAGATGGTCACGCGGATCACCGGCACGCCGCCGGACCGCTTCCTGAAGGTCTGCGAGCTGATCGCGGAGACCGCGGCGCCCGACAAGGTCATGACCATCATGTACGCGCTCGGGTGGACGCAGCACACCACCGGCGCGCAGATCATCCGCACGATGGCCATGATCCAGCTGCTGCTCGGCAACATCGGGCGGCCGGGCGGCGGCGTGAACGCGCTGCGCGGCCACGCCAACGTGCAGGGCATCACCGACCAGAACCTGATCACCGACACCCTGCCGGGCTACATCAAGATCGGCAGCGACAAGGAACAGGAGCTGAAGACCTACCTCGAGGCGCGCACGCCGAAGCTGCTGCGCCCGAACCAGATGAACTACGGGCAGAACACCCCGAAGTTCTTCATCAGCCTGATGAAGGCCTGGTTCGGCGCGGCCGCGACGGCGGAGAACGACTTCGGCTACCACTGGTTGCCGAAGATCGACAAGCCGTACGACGTGCTGCACATGTTCGAGCGCATGCACCAGGGCCAGATGAACGGGTTCATCTGCCAGGGCTTCAACCCGCTGGCTGCGGTCTCGCATCGCGCCAAGGTTGCGGCCGCGCTCGCGAACCTGAAGTTCCTCGTGGTCATGGACCCGCTCGCCACCGAGACCGCGGAGTTCTGGCGCAACGACGGCGAGTTCAACAACGTCAAGACGGCCGAGATCAAGACGGAGGTGTTCCGGCTGCCGACGGCGTGCTTCGCCGAGGACGACGGCACGTTCACCAACTCCGGCCGCGTGATCGCGTGGAAGGAGAAGGGCGCCGATCCACCGGGCGACGGCAAGAGCGACCGCGAGATCATGGCGAAGCTGTTCCTCGCACTGAAAGGCCTCTACGAGAAGGAAGGCGGCGCGTTCCCCGAGCCGATCTTCAAGATCACGTGGAACTACGCCACGCGCACGGCACCGTCGTCGGCGGAACTCCTGAAGGAGATCTCCGGCTACGCGATCGCCGACGTCACCGACCCGGCCGACGCGACCAAGGTGCTCGCCAAGGCCGGCGACCAGGTGGCGGGGTTTGCGCTGCTGCGCGACGACGGCTCGACGGCCTGCGGCAACTGGATCTACTCCGGATGCTGGGGGCCCACGGGCAACCTCACGGCGCGGCGCGACACGGCCGATCCGTCGGGGCTCGGCGTGTTCCCGGGCTGGGGCTTCGCGTGGCCCGCCAACCGCCGCATCCTCTACAACCGTGCTTCAGCGGCACCGGACGGCAAGCCGTTCGATCCGTCGCGTGCGGTCCTGTACTGGAACGGCACGAAGTGGGCCGGCCCGGACGTCCCGGACATGCGGCCGACCGCAGCGCCGGAAGAAGGGGTCAACCCGTTCATCATGTGCAACGAGGGCGTGGCGCGGCTGTTCTCGCTCGGCGGCATGGCGGAGGGCCCGTTCCCCGAGCACTACGAGCCGTTCGAATCGCCGCTCGACCGCAACCCGCTGCATCCGGACAACCCGAAGGCCATGAACAACCCGGCAGCCCGGGTGTTCAAGCAGGACTGGGCGAGCTTCGGCAAGCCGAAGGACTTCCCGTACGCCGCCACGACCTACCGGGTCACCGAGCACTTCCACTTCTGGACCAAGCACTCGCTGCTCAACGCCACCACCCAGCCGGAGCAGTTCGTCGAGATCGGCGAGGAACTGGCGAAGGAGAAGGGCATCAGCAAGGGCGACCGGGTGGTGGTCTCGTCGAACCGTGGCGAGATCACGGGGGTGGCGATGGTCACCAAGCGCATCAAGCCGCTCGAGGTGGACGGCAAGGTGGTGCATCACGTCGGCATCCCCATCCACTGGGGCTTCACCGGCGTGGCGCGCAAGGGTCACCTCGCCAACAACCTGACTCCGTTCGTCGGCGACGCGAACACGCAGACGCCCGAGTTCAAGTCGTTCCTCGTCGACATCGAGAAGGCCTGAGGAGGTGAACCATGGCACTGCAATCGCTTGATATCGAGCGACGTTCGGCGACCACGACACCGCCTCCGGGCGCGCGCGAGCAGCCGCAAGTGGCGAAACTGCTCGACGTGTCCCGCTGCATCGGCTGCAAGGCCTGCCAGGTGGCTTGCCAGGAGTGGAACGACCTGCGCAGCGAAGTCGGCCACAACGTCGGCGTGCTGGACAATCCGCTCGACCTCGACGAGCACAGCTGGACGGTGATGCGTTTCGCCGAGGTCGAGCCGGAGGGCGGCAACCTCGAGTGGCTGATCCGCAAGGACGGCTGCATGCACTGCGCGGACCCGGGCTGCCTGAAGGCGTGCCCGGCGCCGGGCGCCATCGTGCAGTACTCCAACGGCATCGTGGACTTCCACCAGGAGCACTGCATCGGCTGCGGCTACTGCGTGGCCGGTTGCCCGTTCGACGTCCCGCGCATCTCGAAGAAGGACAACAAGGCCTACAAGTGCACGCTCTGCTCCGACCGGGTCGCGGTCGGGCTCGAGCCGGCCTGCGTGAAGTCCTGCCCGACGGGCTCGATCATGTTCGGCACCAAGGAGGACATGATCCACCAGGCCGAGGGTCGCGTCGCGGAACTCCAGCAGCGGGGCTTCGCCAACGCAGGGCTGTACGACCCGCAAGGCGTCGGCGGCACTCACGTCATGTACGTGCTGCCGCACGCCGACCGGCCCGAGGACTACAGCGGCCTGCCGCAGGACCCGACGATCGCCGCGACCGTCGGGGCGTGGAAGGGGCCGATGAAACCGGTCGGCATGGCGCTGCTCGGGCTCACGGCGCTGGGTGCCTTCATCCACTACCTGAAGTACGGGCGCAAGGAGGTCGAGCACGAAGCCGAAGGCGGCGGCGAGCGCGGCCAGCGAGGGGGGGCCTGAACCATGAGCCAGCAATCCATGATCGATCGCTACACGTCAGGCGAGCGGATCCTGCACTGGGTCACGGCCCTCACCTTCCTGCTGCTGGCGGCGTCGGGGCTCGCGTTCTTCCACCCCTCGATGTTCTGGCTGGCGAACCTGCTCGGCGGCGGGACCTGGGCGCGCATCCTGCACCCGTTCATCGGGGTGGTGATGTTCGTCGCGTTCATCCTGATGGCGCTGAAATTCTGGCGCCACAACGTGCTGAGCGGCAATGACCGCGCGTGGCTCGGCAAGATCGGCGACGTCATCGCCAACCGCGACGACCGGGCGCCGCCGATCGGCCGCTACAACCCGGGGCAGAAGATCCTGTTCTGGGTGCTGCTCGCGAGCATGATCGTGCTGCTGGTGTCGGGCATCGCGCTGTGGCGACCCTACTTCGCGCCGTGGTTCGGCATCGGCACCATCCGCTTCGGTGCCCTGATGCACGCGCTCAGCGCGCTCGCGTTGATCCTGCTGGTCGTCGTGCACATCTACTCGTCGTTCTGGGTGAAGGGCTCGACCGAAGGCATGCTGAGCGGCAAGGTGTCGCGCGGCTGGGCCAAGGCGCACCATCCGCAGTGGTACGAGGAGGCCACGCGCAAGTGAGCGAAGGCGCGACGCCCGGCGCCCCTACTCCCCCCGCCGGCGACGCGCCTCACGCGCGCGTCCCCGGCGGGGAATTCACGTTCAGGGATCGTGCCCGCCGCCTGCACGCACTGGCGGCGAGTCACGCGCTGTCCGGTTACCTCGAGTTCATGGCGCGCCTCGTCGAGGCGCAGGCCCACTGCTGCACACGCCACTGGCGGGCCGGGTGCCAGTCGCCAGTGCGGATCACATCGCGCGCTGCATCGAGGAAGGACGGCCCGTGTATCCCGCGCTCGGCTGGCCGCGTGATCCGGTGTGGCGACAGGCGCTCGACCTGATCCTCGGCAGGCTCGCCACCGAGGAAGCTGCCAGCCTCGCCGTGCGCGAGCTCGGCGCCGCACCGCCGGAACGCATCGAGGAAATCGCCGAGCACCTGCTGGCCGGCGAATTCGCATCCGTGCATCCGGGCCAGGCACCACTCGTGGCGGCCGCGCTGCAGGTGTACTGGAACGCCCTCGCCTCGCAGCTCGACGCCAGCCTGTTCCGTCCAGGCGCGCAAGCGGACGGGCTGTGCCCGGCCTGCGGCAGCGCGCCGGTGGCGAGCGTGGTGCGCATCGGCGGCGTCGAGCAGGGCCTGCGCTACCTGCACTGTTCGCTGTGCGACACCGAGTGGCACCTCACGCGGGTGCAGTGCTCCAACTGCAGCAACACGACCGACCTCGGCTATTTCACCGTCGAGGACACCGATGACGCCGTCAAGGCCGAGGCCTGCGACGTCTGCCGCAGCTACCTCAAGCAGGTCTACATGACCCGCGCGCCCGAGGCGGACCCCGTGGCGGACGATCTCGCGACACTGACGCTGGACATGCTGATGGCGGAGCGCGACTATCTGCGCAGCGGCCCCAACCTGCTGTTCATCCCGGGCCCGGAGCGCAACGCAGACTGAGACGTGGCAGGTGCTGCCCGTCGACCCGAGACATGCAGCCACCGAACACGACGGACCTCGACCCGCCCGCCGCCGGACAGCCGGACGCCTTGCGTCCGCCGTCGGTCGACCGCCTCCTGGCGCACGAGGCGCTGCAACCCCTGATCGAAAGCCACGGTCGCGCGCAGGTGCTCGACGCGACCCGCGCCGCACTGGCCGAGCTCCGCGCGCGCGCCACTCGCGGCGAGGCGGCACCGCACGACTTCGCGACGGAGTCTCTGGTCCACGCGATCGGCGCACGGCTCGCGGCGCGCGATGTCCCTGCCCTGCGCCGGGTCTTCAACCTGACCGGCACCGTGCTGCACACCAACCTCGGCCGTGCGCTGCTGCCGGAGACTGCGATCGCAGCGCTCGCGCTCGCGGCCCGTCACGCGACCAACCTCGAGTTCGATCTCGAGCGCGGCGCCCGCGGCGATCGCGACGAGCTGCTCGAGGGCGTGCTGCGCGAAGTGACGGGCGCCGAGGCCGCGACGTTCGTCAACAACAACGCGGCGGCGGTGCTGCTCGCGCTCAATACGCTCGCCTTGCGCAAGGAGGCGATCGTCTCGCGCGGCGAGCTGGTGGAGATCGGCGGGTCGTTCCGCATCCCGGACGTCATGGCGCGCGCGGGCACCCAGCTGCGCGAAGTCGGCACCACCAATCGCACGCATCCCGCCGACTACGAGCAGGCGATCGGCCCGCGCACGCGCCTGCTGCTCAAGGTGCACACCAGCAACTATGAGGTGCGCGGCTTCACCGCCAGCGTCGAGCAGAAGGAGCTGGCCCGGCTGGCGCACGCGCACGGGCTGCCGCTGATGGTCGACCTCGGCAGCGGCGCGCTGGTGCCGCTCGAGCGCTGGGGCCTGCCGCACGAGCCCACCGTCCAGGAGGCCCTGCGCGACGGCGTCGACCTCGTGTCGATCAGCGGCGACAAGCTGCTCGGCGGCCCGCAGGCCGGCATCCTGCTCGGGCGGCGCGACCTGATCGACCGGATCCGGCGCAACCCGCTCAAGCGCGCGCTGCGCCTCGACAAGCTCACGCTCGGGGCGCTCGAGGCCGTCGTGCGGCTGTATCGCGATCCGGACCGGCTCGCCGAACGCCTGCCCACGTTGCGCCTGCTCGCGCGGCCGCGCGCCGAACTCGAAGCGCTGGCCGCACGCATTGCGCCGCAGATCCGGCAGCACCTGCCGCCGGGTTACGAGGCAGGCGTGACCGAATGCGAGAGCCAGGTCGGCAGCGGCGCACGCCCGGCCGACCGGCTGCCGAGTGCCGGCGTGGCGATCCAGCCGACGCAGCGTCGCCGTGGCGCGGGCCGCGCCCTCGCCGCGATCACGGCCGCGCTGCGGGCACTGCCGGTACCGGTGATCGGGCGCGTCGTCGAGGGCGCACTGGTACTCGACCTCCGCTGCCTCGAGGACGAGACGACATTCATCGAGCAATTGCCGCAACTGCAGCTGCTCCCGCCCGAGCCAGGCTCAGCATGATCATCGGCACCGCGGGGCACATCGACCACGGCAAGAGCGCGCTGGTGCTGGCGCTGACCGGCACCGACCCGGACCGCTGGGAGGAAGAGAAGGCCCGCGGCATCACGCTCGACCTCGGCTATGCCTACACGACCTGCGACGACGGCACGCGACTGGGGTTCGTGGACGTGCCGGGTCATGAACGGCTCGTGCACAACATGCTCGCCGGCGCGACCGGCATCGACTTCGTCCTGCTGGTGATCGCGGCCGACGACGGCCCGATGCCGCAGACCCGCGAGCACCTCGAGATCATCGACCTGCTCGGCCTGGGCCGCGGCGCCGTTGCGCTCACCAAGCTCGATCTCGTCGACGCCGAGCGCCTGGCCGAGGTGCAGGCACAGGTGACCGGGCTGCTCGACGGCACGAGCCTCGCCGGCGCACCGGTGTTCCCCGTCTCGTCGGTGTCGGGCACCGGACTCGACGCGCTGCGCGCACACCTGACCGCGCAGGCCGCACTCACCCGGTCGCGCGACGGACGCGGCCGCTTCCGCCTCGCGGTGGATCGCGCCTTCGTGCTCAAGGGCGCGGGCGTCGTGGTCACGGGCACCGCTCACTCCGGCAGCGTCGCGCTCGACGATCACCTGGTGCTCTCGCCCCGCGGCCTCGAGGTTCGCGTGCGCGGCATCCACGCGCAGAACGCAGCGGTGGAGCGCGGCTGGGCAGGACAGCGCTGTGCGCTGAACCTCACCGGACCCAGGTTCGAGAAGGACAGCGTGAGCCGCGGCGACTGGCTGGTGGCACCGGAGCTGCACTCGCCGACCGACCGGCTCGACGTCGAGTTGCGCGTGGCGCGCCACGCGGGGCGGCCGCTGCAGCACTGGACGCCGGTGCACGTGCACCTCGGCGCGGCCCGCGTCACCGGTCGTGTCGCCGTGCTCGAAGGCGAGGCGCTCGACCCGGGCACCACCGGTCTCGTGCAATTGTGCTCGATGCGCCGACGCTCGCCTTGCGCGGCGACCGGGTGATCCTGCGCGACCAGTCGGCGCGACAGACGCTCGGCGGCGGCCGGGTGCTCGACGACGCGCCGCCTACCCGGGGCCGCCGCAGCGCCCAGCGCATCGCGGTGTTGCGTGCGCTCGGCCGCGACGATCCACTCGAGGCGTTGACGGAACTCGTCGACCTCGTGCCGGGCGGCGTCGATCTCGCCCGCCATGTCCGGCTGTGGAACCTCGACGCGGCGGGCGCCGCGCGCCTGCATGGCCAGCCGTCGCTGGTCGAAGTGACCGGCCCCGCCGGCCCGGTGGCGTTCTCGCCGCAGCGCTGGAGTTCGCTGCAGGCGCGGCTGCTCGAGACCCTCGCCGCCGAGCATGAACAGCACCCGGAGCGCCTCGGCCCGGATCGCGAGCGCCTGCGCCGGCTCACCGACCCTTCGTTGCCACGCCCGGTGTTCGCGGCACTGCTCGAGGCGCTGGTCGCGGGCGGCCAGGTCGCGGTGCATGGCGCGCTGCTGCACCTGCCGACGCACGCGGTGAAGCTGTCGCCGCCCGACGAGAAACTCTGGAACGACGACGTGCGCCCCATGCTGCGTGCGCGCCCGTTCAATCCGCCGCGGGTGCGCGACGTGGCCCGCAGCCTCGGGCTCGAGGAAGAGCGCGTGCGACGCCTCTGCAAGTTGCTGGTCGGGCAGGGCGAGTTGTTCCTCGTGGCGCACGACCACTACTTTCCGCGCGAATCGGTCGCCGAGCTCGCCGCCATCCTGCGCGACCTGAACGCCGGCGACGGCGAGGCACGAGCCGCGACTTTCCGCGACCGCATCGGCACGGGCCGCAAGGTCGCGATCCAGATCCTCGAATTCTTCGACCGCGTCGGCATGTCGCGACGCATCGGCGACAGCCACAGGGTCTTCCAGGACTCGTTGATGCAGGTACGATAAGACCAGCGACGCAGCGCGCGCGGAAGGACTTCGTCCCCGGTGGGGCGGCCGGGCTTCAAACCCGGTAGGGGCCGTCAGGCGGTTCCTGGTGGGTTCGACTCCCACGTCCTTCCGCCAATCCTCTGGAGCAGCCATGACCGATTCGACCGCGTCCGCCACCACGACCAGCGAGCCCGCGCCGTTCCGGCTCACCGCCCTCGCCCACGGCGGCGGCTGCGGCTGCAAGATCGGGCCCGCGCTGCTGCGCGAGATGCTGAGCGACGCCTGCCTCGGCTTCCAGCATCCCGACCTGCTGGTCGGCGCCACCACCAGCGACGACGCGGCGGTCTACCGCATCAACGAGCAGCAGGCGGTGATCGCCACCACCGATTTCTTCATGCCGATCGTCGACGACCCGTTCGAGTTCGGGCGCATCTCCGCCACCAACGCGCTCTCCGACGTCTACGCGATGGGCGGCTCGCCGATCCTGGCGCTGGCGATCGTCGGCATGCCCGTGGGCAAGATGCCGACCGAGGTCATGCGGCGGATCATGGAAGGCGGCGCGGACGTATGCCGCTCCGTCCGCATCCCGCTCGCCGGCGGGCACTCGATCGACTCGCCGGAACCCATCTACGGCCTGGCGGTCGTCGGGCTCGTGGAGCCCGGTCGCATCAAGCGCAACGACGGCGCGCAGCCTGGCGACGTGCTGGTGCTCGGCAAGCCGCTCGGCATCGGCGTGCTGAGCGCGGCGCTGAAGAAAGGCATCCTCGACGAGCGCGGCTACGCGCAGATGATCGGCGTCACGACACAGCTCAACAGTGTCGGCCGCACGCTCGGGGCGCTGCCGGGAGTGCACGCCATGACCGACGTCACCGGCTTCGGGCTGGCCGGCCACCTCGCCGAAATCTGCCGCGGCTCCGGCGTCGGCGCCGACGTGGAATTCCCGGCGCTGCCCGTGCTGGAGAGCGCGCAGCCGCTGCTCGAGCGCGGCATCGGGCCCGGCGCGATCGAGCGCAACTGGGCCAGCTGCAGCAGCGAGATCGACATCGACGCAGCGCTGCCCGCGTGGGCGTGGCGCCTGCTGTGCGACCCGCAGACGAGCGGCGGGCTGCTGGTTTCCTGTGCCCCCGAGGCCGCCGAGCCGGTGCTGGCGGCCTTCGCCGCCGAGGGATTCGGCTCGGCCACGCGCATCGGTCGCGTGCGGGCCGGCGCCGCGAATCCCAGGATCCGCGTCGGCTGACCGGCGGGCCGTCGTCAGCCCGCGGGCTCGATGCGCAGCAGCTTGCCGTCGTCCTCGTCGGTGAGCAGGTAGATCAGGCCGTCCGGGCCCTGCTCGACGTCGCGCACTCGCTGGTTGAGCGTGCCTTTGAACAGCACCTCCTCGTGCACCACGCGGTTGCCGTCCATCTCGAGCCGCGACAGCTGCTGGGCCGCGAGCCCGCCTACGAACGCGTTGCCGCGCCATTGCGGGAATCGCTCGCCGGTGTAGAACAACAGCCCGCTGGTGGCGATCGACGGCACCCAGTAGTGCACCGGCGGCTCGATGCCCGGCGCGGTCGGCGACTCGCTGATCGTCTTGCCGGAGTACTCCTTGCCGTAGGTCACCAGCGGCCAGCCGTAGTTGCGACCGGCCAGCGTGCGGTTCAACTCGTCGCCGCCCTTCGGCCCGTGCTCGTGGGTCCACAGCTCGCCGGTCGCCGGATGCAGCGCGGCGCCCTGCACATTGCGGTGGCCGTAGCTCCAGATCTCGGGCTTGGCATCGGCGCGTCCGGCGAACGGATTGTCGGCCGGCACCTTGCCGTCGCGCTCGATGCGCACCACCTTGCCGATGTGCGAGTCGAGGGTCTGCGCGCGCGCACGCTCGCTGTTGCGGTCGCCGAGCGTGATGAACAGCCGGCCGTCACGGCCAAAGACCAGTCGCGATCCGAAATGGTGGCGGCCGTCGATCGTCACGTCCTGGCGGAAGATCACCTGCACGTCGGCGAGGCCGCGCTCGGTCAGGCGGCCGCGCGCCACGGCCGTGCCATTGCCACCCTCGCGCGGCTCGGCGTAACTCCAGTACACGAGCTGGTTGGTGCGGAAGTCCGGGTCGACGGCCACATCGAGCAGGCCGCCCTGCCCGGTCACTGCGACCGGCGGCAGACCCTCCAGTGCAGGGCCGAGCGAGCCGTCGACCGCGATGATCCGCAGCCGACCCGGACGCTCGGTGACCAGCAACCGGCCGTCCGGCAGGAACGCCATGCCCCAGGGGTGCTGCAGCCCCTGCGCGGCGGTGACGACGCGCACCTTGCCGCGCTCAGTGGCGGTGGTGAGCGGCTCGTCACCGGCGCAGGCCGGCTGGACCAGCACGAGACTGAGAACGGCGGCGAGGCGATACGCATCATGGACAGGATCTCCGGAGGCCGGGGCCAGAGCGGTGCATTCGCGCACCGCCGGCCCCCGGAGTCAACTGGCCTCAGGTGGTCGAGGGCGGCGTCGGCCCGCCGGGCGGCAGCTTGCGGCCCTCGACGAAGTAGTAGATCAGCAGGGCGGCGCCGACGCCGGCCGGGATCAGCCCGAAATAGCGCACGTTTTCGCCGGCCACGGCGCCCAGCGCGATGAACAGGCCGATGCCGATGAACAACCAGACCAGGCCCGGCAACAGGTAGCTGGAGCGCCGTGCCGGCTTGAAGGCCTGGTAAAAAACGTCGGGCAGCGGGGCGATTTCCATCCCGCGCTCGATCGCGGCCAGCCGCTCCTTGTGGTGCGCCTCGACGATGTCGCGGCGGCGCCGGTAGTCCACGATCGCAAACACGATCGGGATCGACAGCGACATGATGATCGCGATGATGGGGATGAATACGGCAACGACGTCTTCGTTCATGGCAGCCTCCAGTGTTGATGCAGGTTATATGCGGCCACCGTGCCCAGGGTTGCACGGCCGGGATGCAACCTTGCGGGCCCCCCGGGCGTATAAAGCGCCATGGACGACGGGATCGAACCACTCCTCGCCGCGGGCCGCCATGCCCGGGCCTTCGACCTCGTGGTCCCGGCCTACAGGGACCGGATCTTCCGCCTCGCCTTCTCGATCCTGCGGGAACGCGCCGCGGCCGAGGACGCCACCCAGGAGACCCTGGTGCGCGTCTGGAAGGCGCTGCCCGGGTTCGACGGCCGCGCGGCGCTCGGCACCTGGATCTACGCCATCACGCGCAATACCTGCCTGATGGAGCTTCGCCGGCGCCGGCCCACGGTCTCGTTCGACGACCCGGATTCGACCGAGGCCCAGCACGCCGCAGCGAGCATCGCCTCGGGCCCGGCCGCCGACCCGGAACGCGACAACCTGCTGCGCCTGGTGGACACCCTGCCGCGCAACCAGCAGGAAGCCGTGCGGCTGTTCTATCTCGAGGATCGGTCCTACGACGCGGTCGCCGAGCAGCTCGGCCTGCCGCTGGGCACGGTCAAGAATCTCCTGCACCGCGCGCGCAAGCGCCTGATGGAGCTCGCACGCCCCGACGAGGTCAAGGCAGCATGAACGATCCGACCCTGATCGGCCCCTGCGCCGACTACGAGCACGACCTGCTGGACCTGCACGACGGCGCCCTGCCGCCCGCACGCGCCGGCATCGTCCGCGACCATCTCGCACACTGCGCGCGATGCCACGCCTGGCTGGCGGAGTTCACGGCGCTCGATGCCAGGCTGGCAGGCGAACTGCCTCGGCCACACCTGTCGCCGGACTTCGATACGCGCCTGCAGCAGCGACTCGCAGCGCTGCAGCGTGCGCCCGCACGCGGCGAGTTGCGTGTCCGAGTCGAGCGCGAGCGCGAGTCGCTGCTGGGCGCGCTGCAGAGCGCCGCTCGCCGCCGCGCGGTGCTCGGCGCAATTGGCGGCGCAATGGCAACGCTGTGCGTGCTCGCGGCCGCGCGAGGCCTGTTGGCCAGCCACTCCGTGGCGATGCCACATGGCATCGAGGGAGTCGAGCGCCTGATCGCGCTCGGTGCCGTCGGGGCAGCGATCGCGGTTGCCACGCTGGCGTGGTCCGCCGCGCGCTACGGCGTCGGTCCCCTCGGCCTGCGTCGCTGAACGAGGCGAACGCGACTCACACCTTGCGCGTCCACCCGTAACTGTCGGGCGCCTCGCCGTTCTGGATCGCGACCAGCGCCGCACGCAGCCGCTGCGTGACCGGGCCGATGCCGCCATCGCCGACGCGATGTTCCTGCCCGCGATGCACCAGCGTGCCGACGCCGGCCAGCACTGCGGCCGTGCCCGACAGGGCCGCCTCGCCGGTCTTCACCCAGTCGAGCATCTCGTTCACTTCGAACACGCGCTCCTCGACCTTGAAGTCGAGGTCGCGTGCCATGTGCAGCAGCGAATCGCGCGTCACGCCGTGCAGGAACGTGCTGTCGAGGCTGCGCGTGAGGATATGGCCCTCGCGGAACAGCAGGAAATTGGCCGCGCCGGTTTCCTGCACCGAGCCGCCCGGACAGAACAGCACCTGGTCGACCTTGTACTTGTCGCGCGCGGCGAGCGTGGGCCCCATCGCGGCGGCGTAGTTGCCACCCGTCTTCACCATGCCGAGGTGCTCGGCGGTGCGGTGCTTCTCGTCCTCGACGTAGATGCGCAGCGGCTTCGCGCCGCCGGCGAAGTAGTCCCACACCGGGCTCGCCAGCACGATCAGCGTGGCCTCGTTCGACGGCGCCGAGGCCGCACCGATGTTGGGCATGGTGCCGTACAGCATCGGCCGCAGGTACAGCGCCCCCGGCGGCTCGGGCACCTGGTCGCGCACGCGGTCGATCACCGTGAGCACCATGTCCGCGAGCTGCGCGGCGTCCGGCTCGGGCAGCACCAGCAGGCGCGCACTCTGGCGCATGCGCTCGATGTGCTTGTCCATGCGGAACACGCGGATGCTGCCGTCCGCCCAGCGGTAGGCCTTGAAGCCTTCGAAGCACTCGCTCGCGTAGTGCAGCACGTGCGCGGCCGGGTGGATCTCGATCGGCCCGGTGGGCTGCAGTTCAGCCTTGCCCCACTTGCCATCGCGAAACTTGGCCATCGACATGTGGTCGGTCAGCACGGTGCCGAAGGCGGGCCGGGCCGGTGGGTTCGTGGTCATGCGCTTGGGCTCCGTGAGCTCGCGGTCCAGTTCGAGGGTATGCATCAGTCTAGCCCGGGATGAAGATCGTTGCCGGGTGCTCCAGCAGGTCTTTCAGCGCCTGCACCATCGCCGCGGCGTCGTAGCCGTCGACGAAGCGGTGATCGAACGACGACGACAGGTTCATGATCCGTCGCACCGTGATCGCGCCATTGGCCACCACCGGGCGCTCGATCGCCTTGTTGACGCCGATGATCGCCATCTCGGGCGCATTGATGATCGGCGTGGAGACGATGCCGCCGAGCTTGCCGAGGCTGGTGACGGTGATCGTCGACCCCGACAGCTCCTCGCGGCTCGCCTTGCCGCTGCGCGCCGCGTCGGAGACTCGCTTGATCTCGTCAGCCAGCTCGCGCAGCGTGCGGGCCTCGGCGTGGCGCACCACCGGCACCTTCAGGCCGTCCGGCGTCTGCGTCGCCACGCCCGCGTGCAGCGGGCGGTGCCGCACCACCACGTTGCGCTCGGCGTCGAACCAGGCGTTGCACTGCGGGTACTGCTCGAGCACCCGGGCCAGGGCTGCGATCAGGAACGGCAGGTAGGTGAGCGGAGTGGCCCCCGTGGGTGCCTTCGCGTTGAGGTGCTGGCGCAGCGACTCGAGCTCGGTGACGTCGACCTCCTCGACGTAGGCGAAGTGCGGGATGTTGCGCTTCGCGTCGGTCATGCGGTTCGCGATCACGCGCCGTACGCCGATCACCTTGATTTCGTCGCTGCCAATGCGTTTCGCCAGTCCCGCCGCGGGCCGCGGCGCGGTGGGCGTGCCGGCGGCCGCCGGGGCGACCCCACCGGTCAGCGCCGCAGCGAGATCCTGCCGGGTGATGCGACCGTGCGGGCCGCTGCCGTGCACCTGCGCGAGGTCGATGCCCGCCTCGCGCGCGCGACGGCGCGACGCCGGCGATGCCATCACACGGCCGCTTCTCGCTCCCTCTCCCGCCCTGGCGGGAGAGGGTTGGGGTGAGGGTTGGGGTGAGGGTTCGGACGTCCGGACCCTCTCCCCCGCCCTCTCCCACTGGCGTGGGAGAGGGAGCAGGAGGGGCGGCAACCGCCACAGGTACCGGTTCCGCCAGCGCGCTCGCATCGCCCTCGGTCTCGAACACGATCAGTTCCGCGCCGACCGGCACCATGTCGCCGGGTCCGCCGGTGAGCGACACGACGCGCCCGGTGACGGGTGCCGGCACTTCGACCGCGGCCTTCTCGGTCATGACCTCGGCCATGACCTGGTCCTCGTCGACGTGGTCGCCGACCTTGACGTGCCACGCGACGATCTCGGCCTCGACCGTGCCTTCGCCGAGGTCGGGCATCTTGAACACGTAGCGGGTCATGGCGTCTCCATCACGGCCTTGAGGCCGGTGGCCACGCGCTGCGGGCCCGGGAAGTACTCCCACTCGAACGCGTGCGGGTAGGGCGTGTCCCAGCCGGCGACGCGCTGGATCGGCGCCTCGAGACTCCAGAAGCACTCCTCCTGGATGGTGGCCGAGAGTTCGGCGCCGAAACCCGAGAAGCGGGTCGCCTCGTGGGCGATCAGGCAGCGGCCGGTCTTCTTCACCGACGTGCAGATCGTGTCGACGTCGAGCGGCACCATGGTACGCACGTCGATGATCTCGGCATCGAGCCCGAGGCTGCGCGCCGCGGCCTCGCAGACGTAGATCATCGTGCCGTAGGTGACGATCGTCACCTGCTTCCCCTTGCGCACCACTTCCGCCTTGCCGATCGGCACGGTGTAGTAGCCCTCGGGCACCTCGCCCTTGGGGTGCGTGCTCCACGGCACCGCGGGCTTGTTCGGTTCGCCGTCGAAGGGCCCGTTGTAGATGCGCTTCGGCTCGAAGAACACCACCGGGTCGTCGTCCTCGATCGAGGCGATCAGCAGTCCCTTCGCGTCGTACGGATTCGACGGCATCACCACCTTGATCCCGCAGACGTGGGTGAAGATGCCCTCCGGGCTCTGCGAGTGCGTCTGCCCGCCGCGGATGCCGCCACCGCACGGCGTGCGGATCGTCACCGGTGCCCAGAACTCGCCGGCGCTGCGGTAGCGCAGCCGCGCCAGCTCGCTGAAGATCTGGTCGCACGCCGGATAGATGTAGTCGGCGAACTGCACCTCGGCCACCGGCCGCAGGCCGTTCACGCCCATGCCGATCGCGGCGCCGACGATCGCGCCCTCGGCGATCGGCGTGTCGAGCACGCGGTGCTCGCCGTACTTGCGCTGCAGGCCGTCGGTGACGCGGAACACGCCGCCGAAGTAACCCACGTCCTCGCCGAGCACCACCACGTTCGGGTCGCGCGCCAGCATGATGTCCATCGCGGAGTTGAGCGCCTGGATCATGTTCATCTGCGGCATGGCTCAGCCTCCCTGCTCGGCGCGCAGCTGCTCGCGCTGCTTGCGCAGATTCTCGGGCATTTCCTTGAACACGTCCTCCCACATCAGGTCGCGGCTCAGGCGCGGCCCGTCGGTCAGCGTGCCGTACTGCACGGCCTCCTTCCAGCTCTCGACCACGTGCTCCTCGAGTTCCTTGATCAGGGCCGCGTGGCGTTGCTCCGACCACTCGCCGAGCGAGATCAGGTGGTTCTTCAGGCGCTCGACCGGGTCGCCGAGCGGCCACTTCTCGTAGTCGTCTTTCGGCCGGTAGCGCGAGGGGTCGTCGCTGGTGGAATGCGCCGCACCGCGGTAGGTGACGTGCTCGATCAGCGTCGGGCCCGCGCCGGTGCGTGCGCGCTCGGCCGCCCACTGCGTGACCGCGTACACGGCGAGGAAGTCGTTGCCGTCGACGCGCACGCCGGCCATGCCGTAGCCCGGGCCGCGGGCCGCGAACGAGCGCTGCTCGCCGCCGGCGAAACCCTGGAACGTGGAGATCGCCCACTGGTTGTTGACCACGTTGAGGATCACCGGCGCCTGGTACACCGAGGCGAACAGCATCGCGTGGTGGAAGTCCGCCTCGGCGCTCGAGCCCTCGCCGATCCAGCTGACGCCGATGTCGTCCTCGCCCTTGATCGCGGCGGCCATCGCCCAGCCGACCGCCTGCGGGAACTGCGTGGTGAGGTTGCCCGAAATCGAGAAGATGCGGCCTTCCTTCCAGTGGTACATCACCGGCAGCTGCCGGCCCTTGCACATGTCGCGAGTGTTCGACAGCAGCTGGCACATCAGGTCGACGAGCGGCCGGCCGCGCACCACGTACAGGCCCTGGTTGCGGTACGACGGGAACAGCATGTCGCGCGGCCGCAGTGCCATGCATTGCGCAACCGACACCGCCTCCTCGCCGAACGAACGCATGTAGAACGAGATCTTGCCGGTGCGCTGCGCGCGCTGCATGCGCTCGTCGTAGACGCGCGTGAGCAGCATGTGGCGCAGGCCGATCTGCAGCTCGGGCGGGTCGAGGTGCGGGTGCCACGGGCCGACCGCACGGTGCTCGTCATTGAGCACGCGCACCAGGTCGACCGACAGGTGGCTGATGTCGCGCACCCGCGCGTTGACATCGGGCCGGGCGACGGCGCCAGCCGGCGAGGTCTCGAGGTAGCTGAAATCCGGCTCTTCGCCGGGCCGGGAATGGGCGTGCGGGATGTGCAGACGGGAGCGGCGCGGCATGGCTTCCTCGCAGCGGTGGAACTGGGCTGGGACAGCAGGTTAGATTACCCAGCCGGGGCGGAATCCGTAGGGTTCGTTGCATTGCACTGCAACAATCCGAAAAGAACATTCCATAGGAACAGACTTCATGGAAGAAAAATCACGCCACGTGCTGGACCGGGTGGACCGGCGCATCCTCGACCTGCTGCAACGCGAGGGCGCGCTGTCCGGTCGCCGAAGTGGCCTCGCGGACCGGCCTGTCCACCACGACCTGCTGGCGGCGCATCCAGACGATGGAGGCGCAAGGCGTGATCCTCGGCCGGGTCGCGCTGCTCGACCGCACCGCGCTCGGGCTCGACGTCACGATCTTCGCGCATGTGAAACTCTCCACCCAGGGTCGCGACGCGATCGCCGCGTTCGCCGAGGCGATCCGCGAGCGCCCCGAGGTGCTCGACTGCTACACGACCATGGGCGAGTGGGACTTCATGCTGCGCATCGTGACGAAGGACATCAAGGCGTACGAGGCGTTCTACCTCGACCACCTGTCGAAGCTGCCGTACGTGCAGTCGATCAACTCCTCGGTGACGGTCACCGTCATCAAGGAAACCACCGTGCTGCCGATCGACTGAGGCGCCGCACGTGATGACCGTCGTGCTGCAACTGCTGTGGCTCGCATTGCCGGTGATCGCGGCGGGCCTCGTGCACCTCGCGGTCATGAAGCTCGACCTGCTGCCCGGCCTGCGCCTGCGGCCGATCGACGGCGGCGCCACCTTCCGCGGCAAGCGGCTGTTCGGCGCCAACAAGACCTGGCGCGGCGCGGTCGTCACGATCGGCACGATGGCCGTTGCGGCCTGGGCGCTCGCGCAACTGAGCGCCTGCTGCTGGCCGCTGCCGACGCTGGTGCCGTTCGCCGAGACGCATCCCTGGCTGTGGGGAGTGCTGCTCGGCACCGGCTACATCGTGGGCGAACTGCCGAACAGCTTCGCGAAACGCCAGCTCGAAATCGCACCTGGCGCGGCCGGCCAGGGCGCGGCGGGCCGGGCGTTCTGGGTGGTCGACCAGCTCGACAGCCTGTTCGGCATGCTGCTGTTCGTGGCGCCGGTGTGGCGCCCGTCGCTGGCGCTGTTCACGGCGATCGTCGCGATCATGCTGGTGGCGCACCCGGTGAGCGCGTGGATCATGGTGCAGTTCGGCCTCAAGAATCGGGTCGGGTAACGGAGGAACTGATCATGCAGATGGTGCTTTTCACGCTGATCGCCATCGGCCTGTATTTCCTGGCCGACCGCCTGCTGCAGGCGCTCGAGGTCCGGGCGGGCCGGCGCTTCGAGTACCGCAGCCTGATCTTTTTTGCGCTGCTGCTGGCGCTCGCGGTGATCACCTTCGCGCTGGTGCAGCGCTTCGCCCCGGACGGCTGAAGGCCGCGCGCGGGGCCCGGTCCTTTTGCAGTGCACTTGACCTAGATCAAGGCGGGCGCCCCCAATCAACCGTATTCACCCCTGCAGGTGCGGCGGGCCGGCACGGCCCACGCAACCAATAACGACGACACCACAGGGGGCTCAGGCGATGACCGGATCTGATCCGCAGGACGGCCGTGACGAACCGGCCCACGAGCGCATTCCCTTCTTCCAGCGGTTGCTCGACAACCATTTCCTGCTGCTGTTCCTCGGCGTAACCATGCCGACGGTGCTGTACCTCATCTGGGGAATCATGGAGATCATCCAGATTCCGCTCGCCACACCCTGAGGGTCCGCCCATGGCCATTACTCCTCCGAGCGAACGGATCTGGTGGAAAGAGCCGGTCCACAAGGTCGAGCTGATCTGGGTCGTCGTGGCCTTCCTGTGGGGCCTGACGATGTTCTTCACGATGATCTGGTGGCACGCCTTCGGCCAGCAGAACATGTCGAACGAGGCGTACCGGATCCAGCCGTTCCAGTACGCCGAGAAAGTCGACAAGATGATCGCCGAGCACACGGTTCGGCAGGAAGGCGCCTTCCCGGTCGTCAAGCCCCCGCCGGGCAGCGACGTGTACATGATGGGCCGCGTCTACATGTGGTGGCCGATGCTCGAGCTCGAGAAGGGCCAGACCTACCGGCTGCACCTCTCCTCGATCGACCTGCAGCACGGCTTCTCGCTGCAGCCGCTCAACATCAACATCCAGGTGCACCCCGGCTACGAGAGCGTGATGACGATCACGCCCACCTCGAGCGGCGAGTTCGGCATCGTCTGCAACGAGTACTGCGGGCTCGGCCATCACACGATGACCGGCCGCATCTACGTCGTCGAACGCAGCTGAGGACCCGCCATGAGCATCGCAAGCACTTTCCGCATCTGCCCGACGACGGGCCTCAAGGTCGACCGCAGCGCCGAGAACCTGATCAAGGCGAACGCCGTGGTGGCCGTCGTGTTCCTGCTGATCGGCGGCCTGTTCGGCCTGTCGATCGCGCTCACCCGCTGGCCGGCCGTGCACCTGCTGCCCGCCGACTGGTTCTACCTCGCGCTGACCGCGCACGGCTTCGACGTGCTGCTGGCCTGGATCATCTTCTTCGAGATGGCGGTGCTGTACTTCGCCTCCGCCGTGCTGCTCAACTGCCGGCTGGCCGCGCCACGCTGGGCGTGGACCCAGTTCGGGCTGATGCTGGTCGGCGCGCTGATGGCCAACGTCGCCGTGCTGCAGGGCAATTCCTCGGTGATGTTCACGTCCTACCCGCCGCTGCAGGCCTCGCCGTGGTTCTACCTCGGCCTGATCCTGTTCGCCGTCGGTGCGCTGATCGGCTGCGCGGTGTTCTTCGGCACGCTGGTCGTCGCCAAGGACGAGAAGACCTACCAGGGTTCGGTGCCGCTGGTCACGTTCGGCGCCGTCACCGCCGCGATCATCGCGGTGTTCACGCTGGCGTCCGGCGCGATCATCCTGATCCCGACCTACCTGTGGTCCATCGGCCTGATCAGCAACATCGATCCGCTGATGTACAAGCTGGTCTGGTGGGGCATGGGCCACTCGTCGCAGCAGATCAACGTGTCGGCGCACGTCTCGGTGTGGTACGCGATCGGCGCGATGGTGCTGGGCGCCAAGCCGATCTCGGAGAAGGTGAGCCGCACCGCCTTCCTGCTGTACATCCTGTTCCTGCAGCTGGCGAGCGCGCACCACCTGCTGGTCGAGCCGGGCGTCAGCTCGAGCTGGAAGATCTTCAACACCAGCTACGCGATGTACCTCGCGGTGCTCGGCAGCATGATCCACGGCCTCACGGTGCCGGGCGCGATCGAGGCTGCGCAGCGCGCCAAGGGCTTCAACAAGGGCCTGTTCGAGTGGCTGCGCAAGGCGCCCTGGGGCAACCCGGCGTTCTCCGGCATGTTCATGTCGCTGGTCATGTTCGGCTTCCTCGGCGGCATCTCCGGCGTGGTGATGGGCACCGAGCAGATCAACCTGATCATCCACAACACGCTGTACGTGCCCGGTCACTTCCACGCCACGGTGGTCGCGGGCACCACGCTGGCGTTCATGGCGATCACCTACCTGCTGGTGCCGCTGATCTTCCGGCGCCACATCTCCTTCCCGACGATCGCCAAGCTGCAGCCGTACGTGTTCGGCATCGGCATCGCCGGCATCTCGCTGTTCATGATGGGCGCCGGCACGCTCGGCGTGCCGCGGCGGCACTGGGACATCACGTTCGCCGACGCGCTGACCACTTTCCAGTTCTCGCCCGCCGCGTTCCTGATGCTGGCCCTGAACGGCATCGCTGCCATCATGGCGGCGGTGGGCGGCGCGATGTACATCCTGGTCGTGGTGTGGTCGGTGTTCCTCGGCCGGCGCATCGGCGACACGGAGAAGGTGCAGCTCGGCCCGGCAACCGGCTCGCAGGCCGCGGCCGCGGTGGCCTCCTACGGCAACGAGGGCACGCTGAAGATCCCGGGCACGGTGGTGCTGGTCGGCGTGTTCTTCGTGTCGTTCATCCTGTACTACTACGTCAACTGGAAGTACGTTGCCGAGCTGTGGCCACTGAAGTAGGCAGGAACGGATGAACAGCGTCGCCGCCACCGTCCCGCAGGTTGCGCCGCACGCCGCGTGGCGCGTGGCGCTGCAGGTGTTCAAGCCGCGCATTGCGCTGGAGATCATGCTGGCGGGCGTGGCGGGAGTTGCCATCAGCGGCGGCACGGGACTCGCCTGGTGGCAGCTCGCGGTGCTCGCGGCGGCGATCTTCGTCGCGGCTGGCTCGGCCGGTGCGCTCAACCACCTGTTCGAGCGCGACCTCGACGCCCGCATGTCGCGAACCCGGGCACGGCCGTTCGTCACCGGCGCGCTGTCCGGCGGAGCGCTCTGGTACCTGCTGGTCGTGGCACTGCTGGCACTGGCGGTGGGCGCGGCCGGGGTCGCCACCAACTGGCCGGCCGCGCTGTACGTGTTCCTCGGCGCCTTCACCTACGGCGTCGTCTACACGATGTGGCTCAAGCGCCGCACCTGGCTCAACATCGTGATCGGCGGCCTCGCCGGCAGCTTTGCGGTGCTGGCGGGAGCGGCGGCCGTCGACCCGACGCCCGGACCCGCCGCATGGACCTTCGCGGTGGTGCTGTTCCTGTGGACGCCGCCGCACTTCTGGAGCCTGGCGACCTACTATCGGCAGGACTACGCCGACGCCGGCGTGCCCATGCTGCCCGTGGTGCACGGCGACCGCGTGGCCGCGCGTGCCATCCTGGCCCACACGGTGCCGCTGGTGCTGCTGTCGCTGCTGCCGGTGGTCTGGGGCGCGGGACCGTTCTACGCACTGTGCGCGGCCGCGGGCGGCGGTTACTTCATCTGGCGGGCCTGGCTGCTGGTGCGCAGCCCGACTCCGACCAACGCCATCCGCAGCTTCCTCGCCTCGCTGCTGCAGCTCGGCCTGCTGCTGCTGGGAGCCATCGTCGAGGGCGCCGTGCGGGGCAGCCTGGTCCACTTCTGAGGCGTGCGCGGCGTGAGCCATGGCGGCCATCGCTTCCGAGTCGCCGCTGCACTGCTCTGCACCTGGAGCGCCGTGCCTGCGCAGGCGGCGCAAATGGACGATGCCGAAGCGCTGCGCACCAGCCAGGCCGCGATCGGCCGCACCGTCGAGGGCATCGAACTCACCGCCGCGGACGGCACGCGACTCACCTTCGAGGACCTGCGCGGCCGGCCGGTCGTGCTGAGCCTGGTCTACACCAGCTGCTACCACGTCTGCTCCGGCCTCACGCTGCGCCTGCGCGAGACCGTCAAGGTCGCACGCCAGGCACTGGGCCCCGACAGCTTCAGCGTCGTCACGGTCGGCTTCGACACGCCGAACGACACGCCACAGCGCATGCGGTCCTATGCACGCGAACGCGGTGCCGAGCAGCCGGGCTGGTATTTCGCGAGCACCGACGCGGCCGGTATCGAGCGCCTGGCGCGCACGGCAGGCTTCACCTACTTCGCCTCGCCGAAGGGCTTCGACCACATTACCCAGACCACCATCATCGACGCGCGCGGCCGCATCGTGCTGCAGGTCTATGGCGAGGACTTCGCACCGCCGCTGGTGGTCGAGCCGCTGAAGAAGCTGGTCTGGGGCCAGAACCTCGACCGGCGCACGCTCGAGGGACTGGTGAACACCGTCAAGCTGTTCTGCACCATCTACGATCCGAGCAGCGGGCGCTACCGCTTCGACTACTCGCTGTTCGTCAACATCGGCGCGGGCAGCCTCGCGCTCGGCATCGCACTGGCCGGGATCCTGGCCGCACTGCGCAACGTGAAATGAGCGGACACCGCTGCGGTGCCGCCGGGAGCCGGACATCTTGAAGCCCGTCAAGGCAGGACTGCGCTGGTTTTTCGTGCGGCTCGAGGCGGGGCTCGAGGCGCTGTTCGGGCCGCGGCTCAACCCGCTGGTGCAACTCGGCACGCTCGGCTGGTTCCTGTTCTGGATCATCACCGCCAGCGGCATCTACGTCTACGTGTTCTTCGACACCGGCGTGACCCAGGCCTGGGAATCGCTCGACCGCCTGAGCCGCGACCAGTGGTACCTCGGCGGCCTGATGCGCAGCCTGCACCGGTACGCGTCGGATGCGCTGGTCGTGGTGGTGGTGGTGCACCTGCTGCGCGAGTTCGCCATGGACCGCATGCGCGGCAACCGCTGGTTTCCGTGGGTCACCGGCGTGCCGCTGCTGTGGTTCATGTACGCCTGCGGCATCACCGGCTACTGGCTGGTGTGGGACGAGCTGGCGCAGTTCGTCGCGGTCGCCACCACCGAGTGGCTGGACAGCATCGGCATCTTCGCCGAGCCGATCGCGCGCAACTTCCTCGACAGCGAGCGGCTGAGCGGCCGCTTCTTCACGCTGATGGTCTACATGCACATCGCGCTGCCGCTGCTGATGCTGCTGTTCATGTGGGTGCACATCCAGCGACACGCCCACGCCCGCGTGAATCCCCCGCGCGCCCTCGCCATCGGCACGCTCGCTGCACTGGTGGCGCTGTCGTTCGCCTGGCCCGCCGTCAGCCAGCCGCCGGCGGACCTCGACCGGGTGCCGTTCCGCCTCGGCTTCGACTGGTTCTACCTCGGCGTCTACCCGCTGCTCGACTGGCTGGACGGCGCGAAACTGTGGCTGCTGCTGGTGGGCGGCAGCGTGCTGATGACGCTGCTGCCGTGGGCACCGCCGCTGCGCAAGGCGCCGCCGGCCCGGGTCGACCTCGCCAACTGCAACGGGTGCGCGCGCTGCTTCGCCGACTGCCCGTTCGGCGCCATCACCATGATGCGGCGCTCGGACGGCCTGGCGTTCGAGCAGGAGGCGCAAGTCGACCCCGGCATGTGCATGAGCTGCGGCATCTGCGTCGGCGCCTGCCCCACTGCGACGCCGTTCCGCCGCGCCGGCGAACTGTCGGCCGGCATAGAACTGCCCGACCGCACCGTGGCCGACCTGCGCGAAGAGGTGGTCGCGGCGGCCGCGAAGCTGCAGGGTCCCGCCCGCATCCTGGTCTTCGGCTGCGGCCACGACCCGGGCTCGAAAGCCCTCGGCGACGCCCGCACCGCGGTCGTGAGCCTGCCGTGCGTCGGCATGCTGCCACCCTCGTTCCTCGACTTCGTGCTGGCCCGTCACCACGCCGACGGCGTGCTGCTGGCCGGCTGCGCGGCCCACGACTGCTACGAGCGCCTCGGCGACCAGTGGGTCGAGCAGCGCATCGCCAGCGAGCGCGACCCGAACCTGCGGGCCCGGGTGCCGCGCGAGCGCGTCGCCGTCGCCTGGCAGAACCCGGCGCAGGGACGCCGGCTGCACGAGTCGCTGGCGCAGTTCCGCGCGCAACTCGAGCGACTGGGCCCGTTGCAGGGCCTGAGATCAGGCTCGGCAGCCGCCGAACGGCTGACCACCGCCTGGCGCGCGGTGCTGCGCGGCCTGCCGAGGCCCCTGCGCTGGGGCGGACAGGCGGCGACCTACGCCGCGCTGGTCGGGACTGATCGGCTTCTTCGCCACGCGGCCCGCCTACACCAACCTGCCGGAGGAACACGCGCTGCTCAAGCTGAGCTTCAGCCACGCGGGACAGCCGCTCAAGCCGTGCCGCCGCTTCACGCACGACGAGCTGACCAGCACGCGCTTCAGCGAGCGCAGCGCGACCAACTGCGAGCGCGGCCGCTGGCCCGTGTACGTCGAGTTCGACCTCGACGGCCAGCCGCTGCATCGCGCGCAATACGACCCGGCCGGACTGTGGAACGACGGACCCTCCTCGGTCTACCTGCGGTTCGAGTTGCCGGCCGGGCACCACACGGTGACCGGCACGGTTGCGCGACGACGGCTCGGCGAGCGGCTTCAACTACACGACCACCGCCGACGTCGACCTGGCGCCCGGGCAGAACTTCGTGGTGGACTTCCGGGCGACCGACGGCGGCTTCATCTTCGATCGCTCCGGCACCGGACGGGCCGCGGGAGGCAAGCCGTGACGCTGCTGCAGTGGCAAAGCAACTTCAGCATCGGCATCGCCGAGGTCGACCATGAGCACCGCGGCCTGATCGACCTGATCAACCGCCTGCACGACGCCCTCGGCGAGGATCGCGCCGGCGAACGCGTCGAGGCGTTCCTCGGCGAGATCTTCGCCGACATATCGGCGCACTTCGCCCTCGAGGAGCGCGTGATGCGCGAGCGCCACTACGATGCGCTCGCGGCGCACAAGGGCGAGCACGAGCAGCTGCTCGACGACCTGCGCGACCTGATGGACGAGCAGGCGGCCGGCGCCGTGCTCGACGACGCAAGCTTCGCCGCGCGCCTCGCGCAGTGGTTCAGCGGCCACTTCCAGACCCAGGACGCCCGCCTGCACCGGCACCTGCAGCGCTGATCCTGCAAGTCGAGACCGGGGTCACGATCGGGCCTCACCGCGCGCCGAACACTGCCGGATCGCCGGCCGATGGCCCTACACTAGCGCCGGGCTGGGTGGGAGCAGTGGAATGGACGCAGTACGCATCGCCGTGATCGGCGCGGGCATCGCGGGCCTGGCCTGCGCGCGCGAGCTGGCGCGGGCCGACGCCCAGGTCACGCTGTTCGAACGGTCGCGCGGCCTGGGCGGCCGGCTCGGCACCCGCCGCCAGGGCAACTTCGCCTTCGACCACGGCGCGCAGTACATCACCGCGCGTCACCGCCCGTTCGTGCGCTACCTGGAGACCGCAGCGCGTGCCGGCGTGCTGTCGCGCTGGTCGCCGCGCATCCTCGAGGACGAGCGACTGCTGGACACCCCCATCGACGACTGGCACGTGGGGCGACCGGGCATGAGCGCCGCTGGTGCGGCCGCTGACGCGCAACATCGACCTGCAGAGCGGCGTCGGCGTGCACGAGCTGATCCAGAGCCAGCGCGGCTGGGAGCTGCAGACCGACTCCGGGCGGCCGAACCAGATCTTCAACGCGATTGCGGTCGCCGTGCCCGCGCCCCAGGCACTGACGCTGCTCGGGCCGCACGGCCGCGCCTTTCACCGGCTGACCGAGGTGCAGATGGCGCCGTGCTGGGCCGCGATGATGGCCTTCGAGACACCGCTCGACGGCGGCGCCGACGTGCGGCGCTGGAGTCGCGGCCCGATCACCTGGGCTGGGTGTGACTCGAGCAAGCCACAGCGGCCGGCCGGGCCACAGTGCTGGGTCGTGCACGCGTCGGTCGACTGGTCGCGCCAGCACCTCGAGGCCGACGCGCGCGAGGTCGCGCAACTGATGCTGCACGAGTTCGCAACGGCCATGGGATCGAAGCTGCCGGTGCCGGTGCACCTGCAGGCGCACCGCTGGCGGCACGCGCTGGTGCAGCAGCCGCTCGGCCTGCCCTGCCTGGTGGACGAGGAGAGCGCGGCCGGCGCCTGCGGCGACTGGTGCACGGCACCGCGGGTCGAGGCCGCGTTCGACAGCGGCCGCGCGCTGGCTCACTCGCTGCTGCCGATGGTGGGACTCGCCTCGCCCGCGTCGATACGCTGAACCGCTCAGGGCAGCGTCGGGGGCTGCCCCGGCGCCACGGCCTGGCGCATCAATCGGCTGCGCGCGCCGTCGCGCGCGACCAGCTCGTAGCTCCCCCACAGTGCGAGTGCGATCACCAGCGGTATCACTTCGTAGATCGCCCGGTAAGTGAGCACCGCGGCGAGCAGCTGCTCGGGCGGCACCTGCGGCATCAGCAGCAGCAACATCGACTCCAGCACCCCGAGCCCGGCCGGCACGTGGCTCAGCACGCCCGCCAGCACGCTCGCGAGGTACACGGCGATGAACGGCAGGAAGCCGATCCGCGCGCTGTCGGGCAGCAGCAGGTAGAGCACCGCGGCGATCAGCATGATGTCCGTGATGCCGACGGCGAGCTGCAGCCACGTCAGGCGCAGGGTCGGCAGGTTCACGGACCAGCCGCCGAGCCGGATCGGCGCCTTGCGCAGCCGGATGAACAGCAGGTAGGCGACGTCCTTGGCCAGTCCCACGCAACCGAGCGCGAACAGCCACTGGCTCGAGATGCGGAACAGCGGCGCGAGCTTCTCGGCGCCGAACACCAGCGACAGGTCGAGCAGCAGGCCGAAGGCGAGCGCATACGGCAAGCCGCACAACAGCACCGTGGCACCGACCTCCATCGCGCTGAAACCCGCCGGCGCGTACATCCGGTAGCGCAGCGCGCTGCCGCTCAACAGCTGTTGCCCCATGGCGTGGCCGACCGGAAAGGCGATCAGGGCCGTGAGCACCGGCTTGGCACGACCGATACAGTGCTTGACGTAACGCACCACGACCACTTCGTAGGCGGCCAGGACCGCATACGCGCCGGCAGCGCAAGCCGCCGCGAGCAGCAGCGTGTCGCGCGGCGTCGCAACTATGCGCGCCAGCACGTCGGCGAAGCTGATGCGCTGGAACGTTCGCCACAGCACATAGCCCGCCAGTGTCGCGATGGCCACGCTGGCGATGACGCCGAGGGTCTTCTTCAGCCGGTGGCGTCGTGGGTCGGGCATGGTCCGATTCTAGGGGGGCGAAGACTTTCCAGCACCGACGATGCAGTCGAGAATGATTCTCATCGGGAGCCCTGCACGTCTGATCTTCAAATCGTCGTCCTCGCGATGCAACCCCGCCGAAAGCGCGCTGTCCTAGGTAGTGCCACCGCGTAGAATAATCTGCGGTAGTTTCCTCCGATCCCTGTCTGCAGGAGAGTTGTCCATGTCCGAGCGCAAGATTCCCCGTCGCGACCTGCTGAAGGGCGCACTGATCGGCGTCGCGGCCGTTCCCGGTCACCGCCATCCTCGGTCGTGCCGAAGCGGCCAGCCCGAACGTCGATCCGAACGAGCCGCAGGCCAAGAGCCTCGGCTACGTGGTCGACGCCTCCAAGGTCGACCCCAAGGCCAACCCGAACTTCAAGCCGGGCCAGCATTGTGCGATCTGCCTGCAGGTGCCGGCCGGCAAGGAGAAGGGCGCGAAGATTCCGTGCAACATCTTCGCCGGTCGCAACGTGGCCGCGAACGGCTGGTGCAAGGTCTTCGTGAAGCGTCCGTAGCCGCCCGCACTGTCGCAGCCTGAACGACGGCGCGACCGGGCAACCGGCCGCGCCGTTTTCTTTTCCAGCCGGAGACCATGGCCATGGTGGCCGATCGGCCCTACGCCCTCGCCGCCCAGTTGCCGCCACCGCTGGCGCCGATGGTGCGGCTCGCGTTCAACCTGCGCTGGGTGTGGAACCACGCCGCGGACCGGTTGTGGGAAGCGTGCAACGCCGAGGTCTGGCTGCAGACCCGCAACCCCATCCTGGTGCTGCAGAACACGCCGCGCAGCCGCCTCGAGGAACTGGCGCGCGACCCCGAGTTCGTCGAGCGCGTGCGGCGCCTCGATCGGCAGGAGGCCGAGTACCTGTCGCGGCCCGGCTGGTTCCAGCAGACCTGCCGGCTCGATCCGCCGCCGCTGATCGCGTACTTCAGCATGGAATACGGCATCACCGACGCGCTGCCGCTGTATTCAGGCGGCCTCGGCGTGCTGGCCGGGGACCACCTCAAGACCGCGAGCGACCTCGGCGTGCCGCTGGTGGCCGTCGGCCTGTTCTACCGCGAGGGCTATTTCCGGCAGATGCTGGACACGCGCGGCGCGCAGCTCGAGGTCTACGCGGTCAACTCGCACGAGTCGCTGCCGGTGCAGCTCGTCACCGACGACGACGGCACGCCGTTGCGGATCCAGCTCGAGCTGCCCGGGCGCGACCTGCGCGTACGCATCTGGCAGGCGCGCGTCGGCCGCGTGCCGCTCTACCTGCTCGACAGCGACGACCCGCTCAACTCACCGTTCGACCGCGGCATCACCGCCAAGCTGTACGGGGGCGACAACGAGGCGCGGCTGATGCAGGAGATCGTGCTCGGCGTCGGCGGCTGGCGCGCGCTCGAGGCGCTCGGCCACGAGGTCGACGTGTGCCACCTCAACGAAGGCCACGCCGCGCTCGCCACCATCGAGCGTGCGCGACGCTTCGCCCGCACCCGGGACTGCGACTTCTTCACCGCGCTGTGGGCGACGCGCGGCGGCAACGTGTTCACCACCCACACGCCCGTGGCCGCGGCGTTCGACACCTTCCCGCTGCCGCTGGCGCAGAAATACGGCGTCGACTACGCGCGCCACTGCGGGCTGCAGCCCGACCAGCTGCTCGGGCTCGGGCGTGCCAACCCGGCTGATCGCGCCGAGCCGTTCAACATGGCGTACCTCGCGGCGCGCGGCTGCGCGCGCAGCAACGGCGTGAGCGAGCTGCACGGCCGCGTCAGCCGCCGCATCTTCGCGCCGCTGTATCCGCGCTGGCCGGAGCCCGAAGTGCCGGTGAGCCACGTCACCAACGGCGTGCACGTACCGTCGTGGGACTCGCCGTGGGCCGACCGCCTGTGGACCGAGGCATGCGGCAAGGAGCGCTGGCTGGGCGCGCACGAGCGGCTGCCCGCAGCGGTGGCACAACTCAGCGACGCGCAGCTGTGGGACTTCCGCGGCATGGAGCGGCGCGACCTCGTCGACTACTCGCGTCGCCGGCTGCAGCGCCAGCTGAACCAGCGTGGCGAGGGCGAGCACACGGCGGCACTGGCGCACGACGTGCTCGACCCGAACGTGCTCACGCTCGGCTTCGCGCGCCGCTTCACCGAGTACAAGCGCCCGGCGATGCTGCTGTCGCAGCCGGAGCGACTGGCGCGGCTGCTCACCCATCCGTCGCGACCGGTGCAGCTGCTGATCGCCGGCAAGGCGCATCCGCGCGACGAGCTGGGCCGCAGCTTCGTGCAGCAATGGGCCGGGTTCGTGCACCGCGCCGACGTGCGCGCCCGGGCCGTGTTCCTCGAGGACTACGACATGGCGCTCGCCGAGACCCTCGTGCAGGGCGTGGACGTGTGGATCAACACGCCGCGCCGGCCGTGGGAGGCCAGCGGCACCAGCGGCATGAAGGTGCTGGTGAACGGCGGGCTCAACCTCTCCGAGCTCGACGGCTGGTGGGCCGAGGCGTACGCGCCGGAGCTCGGCTGGGCGATCGGCGACGGCCGCGAGCACTTCGAGCCCGGTTGGGACGCCGCGGAAACCGAGCAGCTCTACCAGTTGCTCGAGCAGCAGGTGGTGCCGGAGTTCTACGATCGCGACGCCGACGGCATTCCCCGCGCCTGGGTCGCGCGGATCCGCGCCAGCCTGTCGCGCCTCACGCCGCGCTTCAGCAGCAATCGCATGCTCGCGGAGTACCTCGAGCACCTGTACCTGCCGGCGGCCGGCAGCTTCCGCCGCCGCACCGAGCACGACCTGCGCGTGGCGCGCGAGCTGCGGCAGTGGATGCACGAGCTGCACCATCGCTGGCCTGGCATCCACTGGGGCAACCTCGAGGTCGCGCCCGCCGCGGACGGGCAGGCCTTCCGCGTGCAGGTGTACCTGGGCGAGCTGGCACCGGATACCGTCCGCGTCGAGTTGTACGCCGAGCCGCGCCCGGGTTCGCCTGCAGAGCGCGTGCCCCTGCGCCCCGACCACCCGCTCAGCGGTTCGGCCGGCGGATTCCTGTACGTCGCCACCGTGCCCAACGGCCGGCCGGCCGGCGACTACACCCCGCGGGTGGTCCCCGCCCATGCAGAGGCCATGGTCCCGGCCGAGACGCGCTTCATCAGCTGGTACCCCGCCTGATGCCCCCCTTGAAACCCCGCCGGCCGCTCACATCTAGGGCGGCAAGTGGGCGCCGCAGGGGCGGCCCCTGACCAGAGGAGGATCAGCATGCGTGTCATCAAGTGGGAGCCGTTCCGCGACGTGGACGACGTCTTCAATCGTTTCGTGGCCGAGACCCTGCGCCGCTGGCCGAACGCGGCCGCGGGCGAGGGCCGCGCGGCCTGCGACTGGGCGCCGGCAGCGGACGTGAGTGAGACGGAGGGCGAGTACCTGATCGAGGCCGACCTGCCCGAGGTGCGCAAGGAGGACGTCAGCATCACCGTGCAGGACGGCGTGCTCACTCTTTCCGGCGAGCGCAAGCGGGAGCAGCGCGCGGACACCGAGAAGCTGCACCGCGTCGAGCGTGCCTTCGGCAGCTTCGCGCGCCGCTTCTCGCTGCCGGAGAATGCCGACGAGCAGGGCATCCGGGCCGAGAGCCGCGATGGCGTGATCCTGATCCACATCCCGAAGCAGAAGGTGGTGCAGCCGCAGCCGCGGCAGATCACGATTCAGTGATTCGTGACTAGTGACTGCGTGACTCGCAGGAGGGGCGGCAGGGCGTGGAGTCCTGCCGCCCTTCTGCAGCCTATAATCCCTGTCCCTCTCGATCGGAGCTGCCCGATGTCCTCCAAGGCCACCGCCGACCTGTGCGACGCGCACGCCGAAGAACTGCAGGTGTGCGAGCCGCTGTTCCAGCTGTACGGCGGCCGGCCCGCGTTCGCGGGCGCCGTGAGCACGGTGCGCTGCTTCGAGGACAATTCGCGCGTCAAGGAAGCCGTCGAGAGCCCGGGTGCCGGACGGGTCCTGGTGGTGGACGGCGGCGGCTCGCGCCGGCGCGCACTGTTCGGCGGCAACCTCGGGCTGGCTGCCGTGAAGAACGGCTGGGCCGGCGTCATCCTCTACGGCTGCATCCGCGACTCCGCTGAACTTGGCCAGCTCGACCTGGGGATCCGCGCCCTCGGCACCATGCCGCTGCGCAGCGACAAGCGCGGCGAGGGTGAGCGCGACATGCCGGTGCGCTTCGCAGGCGCCACCTTCCGTCCCGGCGACCACGTCTACGTGGACGAGGACGGCGTGGTCGTGGCGCATCGCGCACTCGACTGAGGGCCGATCGATGGCACGCACCGTCTTCTGCACCTACCTGCAGCGCGACGCCGAGGGCCTCGACCGCGCTCCGTACCCGGGCGAGCTCGGGCAGCGCATTTACGCCAGCATCTCGAAGGAAGCCTGGGGCGCCTGGGTGCGTCACCAGACGATGCTGATGAACGAGTATCGCCTGACGCCGATCGATCCCAAGGCGCGCAAGTTCCTGGTCGAGGAGATGGAGAAGTTCCTGTTCGGCGGTGGCGCGAGTAAGCCCGACGGCTACGTCGCGCCGGAAAGCCCGCCGGAAAGCTAGCGGCGCCCGGGCCGGCAATCCCACGCCAGCAGCGCCCACGCCACCATGAACGACACGCCGCCCAGCGGCGTCACCAGCCCCAAGGCACGCGGCAGGCCGGCGGCCATCAGGTAAATCGAGCCGCTGAACAGCACGATGCCGGCCAGCATCAGCCGCGCCGCCCAGCGCAGGCGCGGGCGCTCGCCCGCCAGCTGCACCACGACGCCGAGCAGCAGCAAGCCCAGCGCGTGCAGCAGCTGGTACTGCACGCCGGTCTGGTAACTCGCCAATTGCCTCGCGCTCAGCTGGCCCTGCAGTGCGTGCGCACCGAAGGCGCCGAGCATCACGCCGAGCAGCATCAGCAGTGCGCCCGCCGCAATGCAGCGTCGCGCGAGAGGCAGCAGCGGTGCACTCGCGTTCGGCATGTCAGGCGCTCTCCTCGTCCGTGGTGACTCGCGTCACGAGCGTGGCGATCGGTCGTGGCAGGCCGATCTTCGCCGGGCGGCGCACGTCGTACCAGAGGAATCGATCGTCGTCGCGCAGCGACTCGGCCTTGCCCAGGCAGTGCACCACCAGCGGGTGCATCTCGAAGTCGAAGTGACTGAACGCATGCCGCAGCGACCGGCCCGCGTGCGGCGCAGCTGCGCCCACCAGATGCTCTTTGCAGAACTGCAGCGCGTGCGCGCGCGTCGGAAACTCGGGCAGGCCCCACATGCCGCCCCACAGGCCGCTCGGCGGCCGGCGCTCGAGCAGCACCTTGTGGCCCCCGCGCATCGCGACCACCAGCCAGGCCTCGCGCGCTGGCCGTGCCAAGCGCGGCCGCGGCTCCGGCAACTGGTCCTGCAGGTTGTGCGCGCGGGCCACGCAGTCGCCATTCACCGGGCACAACAGGCAAGCGGGACGCGCGCGCGTACAGACCATCGCGCCAAGATCCATGATCGCCTGGGTGTACTGCGCGACGTCCCGCTCCGGCGTGCACGCCTCGGCGAGATCCCACAGCCGCCGTTCCACCGCTGGCTCGCCCGGATGGCCGCGCACGCCGAACCAGCGCGACAGCACGCGCTTGACGTTGCCGTCGAGGATCGCGTGCCGCTCGCCGCGCGACAGCGCGAGGATCGCACCGGCCGTCGAGCGCCCGATGCCGGGCAGGGCCATGACTGCCGCGAGTCCCGGCGGAAACTCGCCGCCGTGCCGGGCGACGATCGCCTGCGCGGCCCGCTGCAGGTTGCGGGCGCGCGCGTAGTAGCCGAGTCCTGACCACAGGTGCAGCACTTCGTCGAGCGGCGCCGCCGCGAGCGCGCGTACGTCGGGGAAGCGCTGCATGAAGGCGTGGTAGTACGGGATCGCGGTCCCCACCTGCGTCTGCTGCAGCATGATCTCCGACACCCAGACGCGGTAAGGGGTCGGATCGCGCTGCCACGGCAGGTCCTTGCGGCCGCCACTCTCGAACCACTGCAGCAGTCGCGGCGCGAATCGCTGCGCCTGCTGGTCCCGGTCCGCGTCGGTGCTCAAGCGGCGCTCAGGAGCAGACGACCGGCGTGGTGTCGCCGGCTCGGCAGCTGTCGGGGAAGCCGTACTGCTTCCAGTAGTCCAGCATGCCGATGCGACCGGCGAAATCGGCGAAGCGCGGATCGCGGCGGAACGCGGCACCCTCCGACATCCAGGCCCCGGCCATGTCCCAGTGCATCTGCCACGACTGCGGGTCGGTCCGCAGCGCATCGAACATGATCTGGTACGCGAGGTCGACCTCGCCGAGTTGCACGTACGGCTGCACGAGGTCGATCTGCCTGGAGATTTTCGGGTCGATGGCGCGCATGTCGGCGACGAGCGGCGGACGCAGCTTCGGGTCGGCCAGCGCATCGACGAACTTGCGCGCTTCCTCACGCAGCTCCGCTGGCACGGTCTCCTGCAGCAGGATGGTGCGACGAGCCTCGTCCCACTGGCCGCGGCGTATCGCCACCGTGGTCTCGATGCCGTACGCACCCTTGGTGTTGCCCAGTTCGCGCGCCAGGCGCCCGTAGCGCAGCGCCTGTTCGTCGTCACCCTTGGTCAGGTAGGCGTTCGCCAGGTTCGCAGCGATCACGCCCGACGTGGGATCCAGTTCCTGCGCCCGGCGCGCCTGCTCCAGCGCACGGTCGATGCGGCCCACCCGATTGAGCAGCAGCGAGTACCAGTGGTGCGGTGTCGGGTCGTTCGGCTCCAGCGAAATGGCAAAGAAGAAGCCCGACTCGGCGTCGAGCAGGTCGCCCCGCTGGGCATTCATCTGGGCCAGCACGGCGTGGGCCTCGCCGATGTTCGGGTCGATCGACAGCGCTTGCCGCGCGGAGGTCTCCGCCAGTCGCAGGAACTGCGCCTCGTCGCCCTCCTCGCGCGTGTAGCCCGGCAGCACCACGTACGCCGAGGCGAGCGCGGCATGTGCGCGCGCAAAGCCCGGATCGAGCCCGATGGCACGCTGGTACAGGTCGATGGCCTTTTTCAGGTTGTCCTCGCCGCGCCGCTTCCAGGCGGCGCGCCCCTGCAGGTACAGCTCGTACGCCTGCACGTTCTGCGTCGGCGCCTTGTCGCGGACCGCGAGTGCCTGCTCCTGGGGTGCCAGCTCGATGCGCAGCTTGGCGACGATCGCCGCGGCGATCTCGTCCTGTACCCGGAAGATGTCCTCGAGGCGTCGTTCGTAGGTCTCGGACCAGAGGTGGAAGCCGCTTTCCGCGTCGATCAGCTGCGCCGTGATGCGCACCTGCTCGCCCGCCTGGCGCACGCTGCCCTCGAGCACCGTCTCGACGCCCAGCTCACGACCCACTTCGCGGATGTCGACGTTGCGGCCCTTGTAGGCGAACGACGACGTGCGCGACGCGACCTGCAGGCCCGGGACGCGCGACAGCAGGTTCAGCAGCTCCTCGCTCATGCCGTCGCTGAAGTAGTCGCGCGCCGGGTCGCCGCTCAGGTTGGTGAACGGCAGCACCGCGATCGAGCTGTGCGGCTGGCCGGCGTGCGCGCGGCCGAAGCCGCGCTCGTACAGCAGGTAGCTGAGGCCCGCCAGCAGCAGCAGCACGACGGCGCCGTAGGCCATGCGCAACCTGACGCGCGTCCCTGCCGGCTCGTTCACGAGCGGCTCGGTGCGCTCGATGCCCTGCGGGCCCACGTCGAAGATCCACGCGAGGATCATCGCCACCGGAAAGCCGACCAGCAGGAACACGACGATGAAGGTCACCGTCCAGTCGGGTAACCGCAGCGCCGGCAGCACCACGGACGACGCCTCGGTCACCAGCCATGCGATGGTGCCGTAGGCGATCGCCACCTTGCCGACGCGGCGTCGCTTGAGTTCCGCGAAGAAGGCCATCGGATCCCCGCCCTGCCCGGTGGGCATATTCTCCACGAATATGCCGCTTTGGACACCGCGGCGCGGCTATTTGTTGCAGACGCTGATGTCGCCGTTCAGGGTCTTGATGCGCACGCGGCCCGTGCCGGCGCCCTCGCGGAAGCGCAATTCCCGGCCCGGCGCGTACTCGCTGGTGCGGACCGGCTGCCGGACCGAAGCAGTTGCGGATGTCGCCGTTGAAGCTCGAGACGTCGAACTCGGCGCCGATCGGGCCCTGCAGGTCGAGGCGCACGTTGCCGCTGATGCTCTCGAAATCGATGCGCGCGTCGGGCGTGAGACGTCCCCGCAGGCCCAGGTCGCCGCTGGTCGAGCGCAGCCGCGAGCGCGACGTATCGCCGGTCGCCACCACGAGATTGCCGCTCACCGTGTTGCCGTTCACCTCGCCCGCGACGCGCGACAGGTCGGCATCACCGCTCACGGTGGTGACGGTCAGCAAGCCGGGCTGGCCGCTGCCCTTGACCTTGACGTCGCCGCTCACGGTCTTGCACTCGACGTCCTCGGCCGCCGCCTCGGTATGGATGTTGCCGCTCACCGACTGCAGGCGCTGCGACCCGCGCACGCCCGCCGCCGTCACGTCGGCGCTGATGGTGTTGACCGCAAGCCCGCTGCCCGCCGGCACCTTGAGCACCAGCGCGGTGCCCTCCACGCGACTCGACTGTCGCGGCAGGACCACCTTGACGCGCGTCAGCTTGCCGGAGCTCGAGAACTCGAGTCGCTCGGTGCCCTCGCCGAGCGTGCCGGTCACCTCGACCTCGTTGCGCGGCCACGCGGTAATGACCACGGAGCCGGCCGTGTTCGACACCTCGACCTGGCCGGCGGGATCGGCGGGCGCCCGCTCCTCGATCGGCGTGCCGGCCAGTGCGACGGGCCCGGCCGCCAGCACTGCCAGCAGCGGCCATCCGAATCGCACGCGGTGGAACAAAGCCGGCCGGGAACACCTGGTCATAATTGCATCCTCGTCGCATCGATCATCGTGCCGGAACCGTTGCCGGCGGTCAGTTGCTGGACGCTCGCGAGCACCGCGAGTTCGTCCTGGTAGGCGTTGAGCAGCAGCTCTTCGAGCAGCGGATCACCGGGTTTGAGCGCGAGCGCCGCGTTGATCTCGGCGCTCGCGCGCCGCAGCTCGGTGAGGTTGCGCTCCAGCTGCCGGCGCGCTTGCGGCGGCAGGCGCTCGATGCGCTGCGCGAGCGACTGCGCCAGCTGCTGCCGGGCGGCATCGTAGGCCGGGCCGAGCTGCTGGTCGGGCCCGAAGCTCGCCGTCGCGTAGCGCAACTCCGGCGCAACCGGCGCCACGCTCGCCACCGGCGCCGGCTCCCGCCGCAGCAGGCTCGCCGTGATCAGCGACGAGGTCACGACCAGCAGCACCGCGGCGGCGGCCGGCCACAGCCAGCGCCGCACGGGACGCGCGGTGCGTGGCTCGAGCTGCGCCTCGATGGCCGGCCACAGGTCGCGCCCGGGCTCGATGCTGCGCGGCAGGCGCTCGAGTGCCGCGTCGAGCGAACCCGGTGGTTCCCGTCGGTCGTCGGTCGTCATGACGCCATCTCCCCTGTCTGCAGTCGTGCACCGAGCAGCTGGCGCGCGCGGTGCAGCTGCGACTTGCAGGTGCCGACCGCAATGCCGAGCAGCGTGGCCGCCTCCTCGTGCGAGTGCCCGTACACCCCGACCAGCACCAGCACCTGGCGTGCGCCGGCCGGGAGGCCCGCAATCGCCGCCTCGAGGTCGAGCACGGCGCCGTCGTTGCTCGCCGACGGGTCCGGCAGGGCCGCGGCCGCCTCGTCCGCCGGCACGTCCGCCCCGACTTGCTCGCGGCGCCGGCGGCCCTGCGCCAGCACGGCATTGACCGCGATGCGGTGCAGCCAGGTGCCGAAGGCCGCGCGACCCTCGAACGCGGGCAGGCTGCGCCAGGCCTGGATGAAGGCTTCCTGGGTGCAGTCCTCGGCGGTAGCAGGGTTGGCAGTCATGCGCAGGCAGAGTCCGTACACGTGGCCGACGTGGTTGCGATACAGGGCCTCGAACGCGGCCGGCGCGCCGCGACGTGCGGAGTCGACGAGCGCGCGCTCATCGGCCACCCGACGCGCCCGCTCGATCTCCGACTCGGCCCCCGGTTCCGTCAACCCGCACCTCGGCGTTGCCACGACCCCCGACGGGCCATGCTACACAGCCGCTGGGGACCACGGGCCCCGAGGACCGGCCTCTCGAGAGCTAAGATGCCGCGACCGGGCAAATGGTTGTAACGGAGACGCAGATGGGCGACACAGTACGGATCGAGCGGCAGGGCGCGGTGGCCACCGTGATCCTCGACCGGCCGGAAGCGCGCAATGCGGTCGACCCCGCCACGGCGGCCGCCCTCGCCGCGGCGTTCCTCGACCTCGAGCGCGACGACGCCATCCGGGTGTCGGTGCTGTGGGGCGCCGGCGGCACGTTCTGCGCCGGCGCCGACCTCAAGGCGGTGGCGGCGGGCTGGGACCCGTCGCGGCTGCGGGAACCGAGCGGCGATCCCGGCGACGGCTTCGGTCCGATGGGCCCGACCCGGCTGCGGCTCGACAAGCCGGTGATTGCGGCGATCGCCGGTCACGCGGTCGCCGGCGGCCTCGAGCTCGCGTTGTGGTGCGACCTGCGGGTCATGGAGGACGATGCCGTGCTCGGCGTGTTCTGCCGCCGCTGGGGCGTGCCGCTGATCGACGGCGGCACGGTGCGCCTGCCGCGGCTCGTCGGTCACGGCCGTGCCATGGACCTGATCCTCACCGGGCGCCCGGTCGGCGCCGTCGAGGCGGCGGCCATCGGCCTCGCGAATCGCGTCGTGCCCAAGGGCGCGGCGCGCGCCGTAGCCGAGGCGCTGGCCGAGGAGATCGCCGCGTTCCCGCAGGCCTGCCTGCAGGCCGACCGCCGCTCGGCCTGCGAGCAATGGGGCGAGGATGAGCCGGCAGCGCTGCGCGCCGAATTCGCACGCGGCCGGGCGGTGCTCGAAAGCGGCGAGTCCGCGGCAGGCGCGGCCCGGTTCGTCGGCGGCGCCGGCCGGAGCGGCCGGCCGGCCTGAGCCGTCGTCAGCGCGGCGTGCCCTGCAGGTAGTCCACCGCCACGCCGAGCAGCGCGCGCACGCCCAGGTCGAGGCCGCTCTCGTCGAGGTAGAACAGTGGCGAGTGGTTGCTCGGCGCCTGCGCGGGGTCGACCCCGGCCGGCGTGACGCCGACGAAGAAGAACAGCGCCGGCACGTTCTGGCCGTAGAAGGCGAAGTCCTCGGCACCGGTCACGTAGGGCATCTCGACCACCCGGCCCGCGCCGGCCACCCGCTCGAGGGTCGGCAGCATGCGCTGGGTGAGCGCCGGATCGTTCACGACCACCGGATTGTTGTCGTCGGCAATCTCGACCTTGGCCGTGGCGCCGCTGGCGTGCGCGATGTCCTCGGCCGTGCGCGTCATGCGCTCGATGATCTGCTGGCGCACGGCCGGGTCGAAGGTGCGGAAGGTGCCCACCATCTCGACCTGGTCCGGGATGATGTTGTTGCGGATGCCGCCCTTGATCGCGCCGACCGACAGCACGGCCGGGTAGCGCGTGATGTCGAGCTGGCGGCTGACGATGGTCTGCATCCCGAGCACGATCTGCGACGACACGACGATCGGGTCCACGCCTTTCCACGGCCACGCGCCGTGCGACTGCCGTCCCTGCACGTTGATGCTGTAGCGATCGGACGCCGCCATGAACGGGCCGCTGCGGTAGCCGATCGTGCCCGCGTTGAGCGCCGACCCGACGTGCAGGCCGAACACCGCCTCCGGCTTCGCGATCTCGAACAGTCCCTCCTCGAGCATCAGCGACGCGCCGCCGCGCTCGCCGTCCGGTGCGCCCTCCTCCGCCGGCTGGAACACGAACAGCACCGTCCCGGGCAGGTCCTGGCGCAGCGACACGAGCGCCTCGGCCACGCCCATCAGGATCGCGGTGTGCGCATCGTGGCCGCAGGCGTGCATCACGCCCACCTTCTCGCCGCGATACTCGGCCGTGGCGAGCGACTTGAACGGCAGGTCCACCTGCTCAGTCACCGGCAACGCGTCCATGTCGGCGCGCAGTGCGATCGTCGGGCCCGGGCGTCCGCCGCGCAGGATGGCCACCACGCCCGTGTGGGCGATGCCGGTGCGGACCTCGAGCCCGAGCGACTTGAGGTGCTCAGCCACCTTCTGCGACGTGCGGAATTCGCGGTTGCTCAACTCCGGGTGCTGGTGGAAGTCGCGGCGCCATGCGACGACCTGCGCGTTCACGGCACGGGCCGCCGCGTCGACCGCCGGCTCGGAGACGGCGGCACGGGCTGGCGCCGCGGCCAGCAGGACGGCCAGCAGGACGGCAGGGGCGGCGAACGCGGGGAGTCGTTGCATGCTGTGTTCCAGTGGGCGGGAAGGTCGCGGAGCATAGCGTGCGCCGTATACTTGCGCGACACGCCCAGGGCTCGGGGGTAGCCGACGTGATCAAGCCTTTCCTCGCCTGCACGCTCGCGGTGGCACTGCTCATGACCCAGATCGAGACCACGCTCGGCCAGGCTGTCACGCCGGCCGTGGCCCGTTCCATTGCCAAGACCCAGAAGCCGCCGTTGCACGGCCAGCACTGGATGGCCATCACCGGCAAGCCGCTCGCCGCGACCGCTGGCGCGATGATGTTCCAGCGCGGCGGCAACGCGGTGGATGCCGCCTGCGCAATGATCGCCGCCACCTCGACGATGTGGGACGTGCTGTCGTGGGGCGGCGAGACGCAGGCACTGGTCTACGACCCGCGTGCGAAGAAAGTCGTGGCCATCAACGGCCTCGGCATCGCCCCGACCGGCGCCACGCCGGAGTTCTTCCGCCAGCGGGGCATGGAATACCCGCCGGCGTACGGACCGCTCGCGGCGGTGACGCCCGGCACCCCGGGCGGCCTGATGCTGATGCTCGCCGAGTACGGCACGCTGTCGCTCGCCGAGGTGCTCGGGCCTGCGATCGAGCTCGCCGACGGCTACCCGATCGACGCCGAGACCGCGGACAACATCGAGCGCTGGAAGGACAAGCTCAAGGAATGGCCGTATTCGCGGCAGGTGATGCTGCCGCACCTCGGCGAGGCGCGCGAGGCGCCGCGCGCCGGCGAGATGTTCCGCCAGCCGGACCTCGCCGCCACGCTGCGCAAGCTGGTCGAGGCGGAAGCCGCGGCGCTCGCGGCAGGCAAGTCGCGCAAGGACGCGATCCAGGCCGCGCACGATCGCTTCTATCGCGGCGACATCGCCCGCGAGCTGGTGCGCGGCACGCAGGAACAGGGCGGGCTCATCACGCTCGCCGATCTCGACCAGTGGCGGCCGCTGGTCGAGGAGCCGCAGCAGACCCGTTACCGTGGCATCGACGTCTACAAGCTCGACACCTGGACGCAGGGGCCCGCGTTGCTGCAGTCGCTGAACCTCCTCGAGAACTTCGACCTCAAGGCGCTCGGCTACAACAGCGCGAACTACATCCACACCGTGTACCAGGCGATGAACCTCGCCTTCGCCGACCGCGACTTCTACTACGGCGACCCGAACTTCCCGCCGGCCGAGCCGACCCGCGGCCTGCTGTCGAAGGAGTACGCGAAGGCGCGCGCCGCGACGATCCGCATGGAGCGCAACGACGCGACGGCGGGCCCGGGCGATCCGTATCCGTTCCAGGGCGGCACGAACCCGTACGCCGACCTGCTGCAAAAGCAGACGCGCGCGGCGCTGGACGCGGAACCGCGCCAACTGTCGGCCGCCGACCTGGACGCCTTCAAGGATGGCTTCCAGAGCGGCACGACCTCGGTGGTCGCGGCCGATGCCCAGGGCTGGCTGGTGGCGGTGACGCCGAGCGGCGGCTGGATCCCGGCCACCATCGCCGGCCGCACCGGCATCGGGCTCAGCCAGCGCCTGCAGTCGTTCGTGCTCGATCCGGCGCTCAATCCCGTTCAACGTGCTCGAGCCCGGCAAGCGGCCGCGGGTGACGCTGACGCCGAGCCTCGCCTTCAAGGACGGCAAGCCGTGGCTGGCCTTCGCGGTGCAGGGCGGCGACTCGCAGGACCAGAACCTGCTGCAGTTCTTCCTCAACGTCGCCGAGTTCGGCATGACGCCACAGGAGGCCGCGGAGGCCGCCAACTTCACCAGCTACCAGATGCGCAGCTCGTTCGACCGGCACGAGTCGCAGCCGGGCCGGCTGGTGCTGAACGAGTCGGTGCCGCAGTGGGTGCGCCGGGAACTCGTGCAGCGCGGCTACAAGCTCGAGTTCGAGGCGCGCAGCTCGGGGCCGATCAACGCCATCCTGCTCGACCACGCGCACGGCACGCTGTGGGGCGGCTCGAGCAACCACGGCGAGGACTACGGCATCGCCTGGTAGCGGCGCGCCGCGTCGTCAGTCGCCGGACTCGCGCCGCGCCTGGTCGCGCACCACCATCGCCACCAGCGTGACGATGGTGAGCGGCAGCACGAAGCTCAACATCACCGCCGAGTACTCGTCGAGTGCGTCGTGCTGCTGCGCGCCGAGGATCAGGTAGACGACGTAGGCCGCGTAGAACGCGAGGAACAGCAGGCCGCGACGGCGGCCGATCTGCCGCCGCAGCATGAACACCGGCAGGCAGGCCACGGCGACGGCCAGCATCACCCACAGGTCGAAGTTGAGCACCGCCGGCGCGATGCCGAGGCCGCTGCTGCTCACGATCCCGGAGATGCCGAGGCAACCCAGGATGTTGAACGTGTTGCTGCCGATGACGTTGCCCACGGCGATGTCGCGCTCGCCGCGGATCGCCGCCATGATCGAAGTGGCGACCTCGGGCATCGAGGTGCCTGCGGCGATGATGGTCAGGCCGATCACGAGGTCGCTCACGCCCAGCGCGCGGGCGAAGACGACGGCGGCGTCCACCAGCCAGTTCGAGCCGACCACCAGCAGCGCGAGGCCGGCGACGATCAGCACGAGCTGCACGGTCCAGTGGCTGTCCCAGTTCGCCTCGCGCCGGGTGGCGGCACCCTCGAACTCGTCCCTGGTCTCGGCGGTCTCGGCGCGCGACTGCCGCACCAGGAACAGCATGTAGCCGACCAGCAGCGCGACCAGCAGCGCCGCCTCGGGCCGGCTCAGCCGACCGTCGGAGGCCATCACTGCCAGGATCAGCGAGGCGCCGATCATGATCGGCACCTCCTGGCGGATGATCTGCGAATGCACCACCAGTGGCGTGATCAGGGCGCTCAGGCCCAGGATCAACAGCACGTTGAAGATGTTGCTGCCGACGACGTTGCCGACCGCGATGTCGGTGCTGCCGTTCAGCACCGCACCGACGGACACGGCAATCTCCGGCGAGCTGGTGCCCATCGCGACGATCGTGAGCCCGACCACCAGCGGCGAGATGCCGAGCGACAGCGCGATCTTCGACGCACCGCGCACCAGCGCCTCCGCTCCGAGAACCAGCGCGCCGAGGCCGAGCACGAAAAACAGGATGTGAGTGAGCATGATCAGCCGCTCGCCGCGAGTTGCTCTCGATGGTACAGCCGCGCCGCGATCCACCACACCAGCCCCGCGAGCAGCAGCCCGGCGCCGAGGCTGGCGGCCCATTCCACGGCGGTGATCCGCTCGTCGCGCAGGATGCGCAGGATCAGCTGGTTCTGGCCGAGGAACGGCACGGCCAGCATCCACAGCTGCGTCTTCACCGGCGACACCATCAGGTACATGGTCGGCAGCATCGGCAGGAACATCAGCAGCGGCAGGTAGCCCTGCGCCTCGCGGTGGCTGCGGGCGAACGCCGCCAGCGCCGTGAGCACCGTGGCGCCGAGCAGCACGACCGGCAGGATCGCGAGCAGCAGCCGGCCCAGCGCGTCCCACGGCACGTCGAGCGACATGCCGGCCTGCTCCATCGGCACCAGCGCGAAGGCGACGCGGAACATCAGCAGCGTCATCAGCACCGACAGCAGCGTGAACGCCGCCGTGGCGAGGATCTTGCCGCTGATGATCGCCTCGCGCGAGGCAGGCGTGGCGAGCAGCGGCTCGAGCGACTGGCGCTCGCGCTCGCCGGCGGTGGCATCGATCGCGAGCTGCATGCCGCCGATGAACGCGAGCAGCAGCAGCAGGTACGGCAGCATCTGCTGTGCCAGGTCGAAGCGCGACTCGGGCGTCGCCACGTCGCGATCGCCGATCCGCAGTGGCTGGGATACCGCCGGGTGGATGCCGCGTGCGATCAGGCGCAGCGTGCCGACCTGCTGGCTGTACCCGCCGAGCAGCGCCCGCACCCGCGAGATGGTCGCGCCGGACTGCATCGGGCGCGAGCTGTCGTAGATCAGTTCGATCGCTGCCGGCCGCCCGGCGCGCCAGTCCTCGCCGAACTGCGGATCGATGCGCAGCACCACTTCATGGTCCTGCTGGCGCACCGCCGCGTCCGGGTCCGCCGGCGGCGCGATCACGCGCACGTCGTTGGTGCCGAGCCAGGCGACGAGATTGGGCGCCTGCTCGGCACCGATCACCGGCAGCTCCAGCGTCTTCTCCAGCTTTTCCACCTGGCGCTTGGTGCCGATCGAGCTCAAGCCGGCGAGCAGCAACGGCACGGCCAGCGGCATCACGATGAACGCCACCATCACCATGCGCCGGTCGCGGAACGCGTCCAGCAGCTCCTTGCGCATCACGATCCACCAGGCGGTCATGCGAACAGGCCCTCCTCCGAGCCGATCACCTGCACGAACGCGTCCTCCAGGTTGTCGCGACCGGTCTGCGCGCGGAGCTGGTCGGACGTGCCCTGCGCCACCACCCGGCCGTGCGCGATCACCACGATGCGATCGCAGAGTGCGGCCACCTCCTGCATGATGTGGCTCGAGAACAGCACGCAGCGTCCCTCGGCCTTGAGCTGCCCGAGGAAGCGCCGCAACGCGCGCGTGGTCATCACGTCGAGGCCGTTGGTGGGCTCGTCGAGCAGCACGTTGCGCGGGTCGTGCACCAGTGCGCGGGCGATCGCGGTCTTGGTGCGCTGTCCCTGCGAAAAGCCCTCGGTGCGGCGGTCGATGAAGTCCTGCATGCCGAGCGCGAGGTTCAGGCGCTCGGTGCGGGCGCGGATCTCGTCCTCGGCGATGCCGTGCAGGCGGCCGAAATACGCGACGTTCTCGCGCGCGGTGAGGCGCTTGTACAGCCCGCGCGCATCGGGCAGCACGCCCAGCCGCCGCCGCACGTCACCCGGCTGTGCGACCGGGTCGAGGCCGTCCACCAGCACCCGGCCCTCGTCCGGGCTCATCAGCGTGTACAGCATGCGCAACGTGGTGGTCTTGCCGGCGCCGTTCGGTCCGAGCAGGCCGGTGATCTCGCCGTCGCGGGCTTCGAACGTCACGTCGTCCACGGCGCGGATCACGTCGCCGCGGACCTTGAACGACTTGCGCAGTCCCTGGATCTGGATCATGGCGCGGCCCTCAGGGATCCCAGCCGAACGCGCCGAGGATCGGCGGCGGTGCCGCCAGCTGCTGCAGGCAGGTTGCGTCGAGGTCGCGGGCGTTGGCCGTGGCGATGAACCTGCCCATCAGCCGCGGCGCGCAGCCGTTGCCGAAGACGTTGTGCCCCTGCCCGGGCGCGACCAGATGGCGGCCGTTCGGCAGGTGGCGCACGACCGCCTCGCCGTAGCGCGGCGGCGTGACCGGGTCGAGCTGGCCGGACAGCAGCAGCACCGGACGATCGCTCTGCACCGGCGCATTGAAGTCCGCGGGCCGCCGGCCCCTGGGCCACACCTCGCATTGCGCGAGCACCGTGGCGACGAAATCCGTGCCGAGCAGGGTGTCCGCGTCGGCGGGATTCACGCGCAGCCGGTCGGCGTCCTCGGCACAGATCACCGACATCTGCATGCCGAAGGTGATCTGCTCCCCGACCAGGCTCTCGATCATCGCGGCCTGCGACATCAGCACCTCGGGACGGCCGGACGCCGCCTCGGCCAGCGAGCGCGGCAGCATGGCGGCGAGCTGCGGCACGTATGCGTACAGGCGCACCACGCCCGCGACCGCCGCGGGCGTGAGCTGTTCCTCGCGCTCGGCGTCCGAGAGCGGATCGCGGAAGCGAATCGTCTGCGGCTGCTGGCGCAACTCCGCCAGCAGCTGGTCGAGGCGTGCGCGGGGCGAGCCGAATTGCTTGCTGCAAGCCGCGTCGGCGGCACAACGCGCGAAGTGCGCATCGAGCGCTGCTTCGAGATTGCGCGCATGGTCGGCGCCGAGTGCCAGCTCGGGCGGCACCACGCCGTCGAGCACGACCGTGCGAGTGCGGTCCGGGTGTCGCCGCAGGTACTCGAGCGCCACGCGCGTGCCGTACGAGACGCCGACGAGGTTGACCTGCTCGGCACCGATCGCGGCCCGAACCGCCTCGAGGTCGAGCACCGCGTCGCTGGTGGTGTAGAAACGCGGGTCTGCATCCAGGCCGGCGAGGCAACGCTCGGCGAACCGGCGGCCTGACGCCGCATCGCCGAACGCGTCCTCGTCGGAGCCCGGTTCGGGTCTCAGGGCAGGCGAGCTTGTTCGACCCCCCGGTGCCGCGCTGGTCCACCAGCACCACGTCGCGCTCGCGCAGGATGTCGCGGAAGGCAGCGGACGCGACCGGAAAGGTCTCGAGCGCCGACTGGCCGGGACCACCCGCGAGCATGAACACCGGATCAGGCCTGGCACGCTTCGCGCGACTGGGCACGAACGCCAGCGCGAGCTCGATCTGGCGGCCGGAAGGAACCGCACGGTTCTCCGGCACCGCGAGCCGCGTGCAGTAGGCAGCGATGGTGGTCGGCGAGCCTGCCGCCGACAGCGTGCAGGGCTCGAACGCCAGCGACCCAAGGTCGCGGTGCACCGGACCGGCGGCGGATGCAGCGCAGGCCAGCAATGGCAGGAGCAGCAACAGGCGCTGGAGCGAGGTCATGGCACGGATGCGGGGCAAATCGGGGGGCGCAACCCTAGCACGCCACCACCGCGATTCGACAGTCCATTTCGGCTAGGATGACGCGCATGAATCGGCTTCCGCCCGTCACGCGAACCCTGCTCCTCATCAACGTGGCGGTGTTTGCCCTGCAGCTCCTGAGCGGCGATCGGCTGATCGGACCGTTCGCGCTGTGGCCGTTCGCCTCGCCGCAGTATCCCGGCGCCCCCTCTTTCGAAGTCTGGCAGGTCGTGACCTACGGTTTCCTGCACGGCAGCCTGACGCACCTGCTGTTCAACATGCTGGCGCTGTACATGTTCGGCGGCGAGATCGAGCGGCTGCTCGGCGCACGCCACTACCTGATCTACTACATGGTCTGCGTGGTCGGCGCGGCCGTGGCGCAGCTGGTGGTGCTCGGCGGCATGAACAAGCCGCCGGTGCCGACGGTCGGTGCCTCGGGCGGCGTGTTCGGCCTGCTGCTCGCCTTCGGCATGGCATTCCCGCAGCGCCGGGTGATGCTGCTGTTCCCGCCGATTCCCATGCCGGCCTGGCTGTTCGTCACGCTGTACGGGCTGCTCGAGCTGTACCTCGGTGTGACGGGCTCCGGGCAGGGCGTGGCGCACTTCGCCCACCTCGGCGGCATGGCCGCCGGCTACGGGCTGCTCGTGCATTGGATGCGCCAGGCACGGCAGCGGCCGTAGTCCACAGCCCGGGAGTTTCCGCATGGCCCGCAAGCGCCCGCTCCGTGACGCCGGCACCGTCGTGGTGCTGGAACACCGCTCGTCGACCACTCCGGGAACACTGCTTATGTGACACCGTCCGCCGATCTGCCTGAGCCGTCGCGTCATATTCGCCAGACCGTCGGCTTGCTCCGCTGCGACAACCGCGACCGTCCCTTGTCCGTTGTCCTCGACGACCACTTCCAGTGTGCCGCCACGCACGGCAATATGGATGCAGACTTCCGCGGCCCGCGAGTGGCGCACGACATTTGTAAGAGCTTCTTTGAACGCCAACAGCAGATTATGCCGCTGGTCGGAATCGAGCGGATGCGTCGGCAGATGATCATCCGCTTCGAACCGGCACCGCGTCGAGCTATACTCGAGGAACTGTTGCGCGTATTCGGAGAAGTAGCGTCCCAGTGCCGCCACTGAATCGTGCTTCGGATTCACCGACCAGACGATCTCGTCGAGCGCCGTCACCATCTCGCGGGATTTCTCTATCACGTGACGCAGGTGCTCTTGCCCCTGCAGCGGCCGCGTGCTCGGTCGTTGCGCCAACGAGGTTAGCAATCCGATCTCTGTCAACCCCGCACCCAGATCGTCGTGCAAATCCTGCGCGATGCGTGTTCGTTCGCGCTCTAAGTCGCCCTGACGCTTCAGTTCTGTAATATGGCGTTGCGTCCGTCGGCGCGCGAAAGCTAATGTAGTCAACCCCAAACCCGCCGCGGCAGCGACGACGACGATGGCGAGAAACCAAGTCGTTTCAAAAAAATGAGGTTCCAGAACAAGCTTCAGCGCAACGATCTGCTCATTCCAGGCGCCATCGCTGTTGCAGGCGCCCACCTCGAATTTAAACACTCCCGGCGGCACGGCGCGATACACCACCGCCCGACGATTGTCCGTGCTGCTCCAATCATTTTCCAAACCACGCAACCGGTACCTGAAACGCACTCCTTCGGGTGACGTGAAGCTCAAACCTGTGTAGCGCACCTCCAGATCGGGCCGCCCCGGGCCAATGCGCACCACATGCTCCGCGCCTCCGGCAGACTCGGACTCCGACAACGCTGCCGAAGATATTACGGCACCTGCCTTGGTGGGCCAGACAGGGCGTCCGTTCACCAGAACTTCCTCGATTGCCACGGTCGGCGGCAACGGATTGCGGCGGACTGCGTCCGGCCGAATGGCGGCGGCGCCTCTTACCATCGCAAACCACAGCGTCCCATCGAGGGCACGGAAGCAGTTCGGTTGGAATGTGGAAGCGCCCAACGTCAGCAACCCGCCTGCACGGTCATAAATGCTGCACGACAGCGAAGATATGTCGCCGCGGTCGAAACGCGCCAACACGCTCCGCTCGATGCGCGACATGCCCAATGCAGTCGCAAGCCATAGGTTTTCCTGGGCGTCAGTCAGAACCTGCACGACGCCGTCCGCAGGTAGCCCATCAGGGACTGTGTAGCGGCGGAAAGCGCCGTCGCGCAGCCGCAGCAGTCCTCCAAGAGAAGTGCCGATCCAAAGCCCGCCGTCCTCGGTCGGGCAGAGCGAGCAGACTCTCCCAAGCTTGGAGACTTCGGGAAGTTCGACACGCTCAAAGCCGGCGCTCTTCCACCGAAAGAGATTTCCTAATGATGTGCCGAACCAGATCGTCCCATCACGGGTCTCTGCAATAGCCGTCGGGAACCCTTCCTTCTCCTCAGTGCTATGAAGGCGTGTCAGGGCCGCGCCGTCAAGCACCAGCATGGAATTCAGCGTGCCAATCCAGAGCCGTCCATCCCGCGAAGCATACATTAAACGCACATCACTATCAATCTGCCGGCGGTTTAGCACCCGGTGGAATTGTCCTTCCTCGAAGCTGAATACCCCGGCGCCTTGCGTCCCGCTCCAAATCCGGCCGCGCGTGTCCATGACCACGGTTGAATAGTGCGATGCTGCGACTCCGGGCAGCGCAAATACAGTGCATTTCCCGTCCTTGAAACGCTCCACGCTCCCGCTCAAAGTGCCCATCCAGATCGCTCCTTCGCGGTCCTCGCAAATGGTCGTAGGCAGTGTGTCGCTTAGCCCGTGTTCCGCTCCAACCATTAGGAACGTGCGCGGACGTAACTGCACCAGCGGCCCGCGGTCGTAACCAGCCCAAATATTGCCTTCGCGATCCGCAACGGCGAAGCTCACGGAGTCGCTGGGCAAGCCATCGCGGGTTGTCAGCCGGTGGAACGTGCCGTCCGGGTCCAGGTGCATTAGTCCGAGATTGCCATGCCCTGCCCACAAGCCGCCGCGCATATCCACAATTGCAAACTGCAGCCTGACAATCCTGCCCAACTCCTTTGCCCAGACCTCCGACTCAGCTACCCATCGTCGTTCCTCGCAGCGGCGCATTCGATTCTCGGTTTCGACCCACAGGCCCCGGTTGCGCACGGGAATGATGCGTTTCACTGAGAGCTTCGCCTCGCCGTTCGTGGGTGTCATGGTCTCAAATCGCCCGTTGCGCCAGCAGGCAAGCGACTGGTCCGTCCCCGCCCATATCCGGCCGGAAGAGTCGGCACACAGCACAGTCACTCGCTGTCCGTTGAGTTCGGGTGCGGTCCCCAGCGATCGCACTTGTCCGTCCTGCCAGGTGCGAATAGAACGGTCAGCGGCGATATACCAAACGTTGCCGTCGGAATCGGCGCACAGGTCCGGCTGCGGTGCGACATCGGGTAGCGATCTGGATTCCCACTGCCATTGATTGCGCTGCTGGGTCCCTTGGAGCAATTGCCCGTCGTTCTTTGAGAAGAGCATCCTTCCTGGCGCGGACCAGAGCAGGCGCTCGGGTCGGCCGATGTTCGATCCGGCCACCTCGAGCCCCCGAGGCGTCCAGGTGACGAGCGAGCCGCCGTAACCTCGCAGCCAAAGTGTGCCCCCGTAGTCAACCATGAGGCTGCTTACGCCCGTGCCAAGCACTTCTCGCGTATTCGCAGAGGTGAAGCTGGTGAAGCGCGCCCCGTCAAAACGCACCACACCCGCCATCACGGTGCCAATCCAAAGGTAACCATCCGGCGTCTGCACCATGCCCTTTACCTCTGCCCGCAGCAGGTCTTCATCCGTACCCCAGACGCGCACCAGGTAGTCCTGGCCGGTTACGCTGGATTTCCCAGACTGGGCAGACGCAGATGCCGACAGCAAATGCACCAGCAACGCGGCGAGCACGGCCCCGCTGAGTCGTCGATCGAACATGCGCATCATGGCAGGAAATATGCAACCCACGCATCGCAGCGGCAAGCAGCAACAAGACTCACGGCACCGGGCGTGCAAAGCCTCGGCAGCTTGCTCCGAGGCTCTTCTCAAGATTCACGTCTGGAATGCTAACTTCCGATGCCGTGCAACGGAAACTACCCATGGCGGTAGTGCTTTGAGTTGATTCCGACTTCGCGCGATGGGCCACGCAGCATATGAAGCCCTCAGCCGTCCGGCTTGCTTCATGGGGTCGCGGACGACGCTGCCTCTGGCTGTGGCGGAGAGAAGCCCAACTTCAAAAGATGTTCCGTTTGGTTCAACGGCTTGGAGTGTGGATTTGTGCCTTCGTGGCCGAAAAGGTGATGTTGGTTGCAAACTCATTGATATCGAAATGGCCAGAGGCGGCGTCCAAAATGGTCCTGCCAGCGATCCGGAGATCTACGATGCTGACCTCCTTCACCCACGAGGTGGCACACTGCCCCGCGATGATCGAATTCTGACCGTTATAACCGTCCGGCGTATCACCATCACCGAAGCTTCTGAACGTGACATTCCTGATCTCCACGTTCCTGACCTGCGCCTTTTCCCGAATCCCGGGCACAACAGGGAGAGATGGGTCCCGTACCGGGATCTCAATCCGTATCGGGTAAGGTTTCCAGGACTTGGCGACAAGTTCCTCGACGTTGATGTTGACGAAATGGATGTCCTCCATCACACCACCGTCCTGGTAGTGCTGGATGCCAATTCCGTTTCGGGTCTTGAGAACCTCGATGTTTTTGAACCAGACGTTGGAGCAGTGGGTCGCCCCTTGATAGCCCAGCTTGCAGGCGTGGGTCCGATTGTAGGTGACGACATCGTCAAACACCACGTTGCGAACCGGGAGATCCGGCGGCTGCAATATGCCCGTGAAGTTTCCTGCCCTGCCCGGCTTTACGCACATCACGTCGTCGTTTGCATAGGCAAAGCAGTGCCGCACGACGGCATTCTGGCAACTGATGATATTGAACCCGTCTGTATTGAGCCGGTGCTCGGTGTTTAGCACCTTGACGTTTTCGATGCGAACACCGTCGCACTGATGGGGTGTGACCGTCCACCATCGGCTGCGGGAGATGATTACTCCCTCAATGACCACATTCCGGTTCTTGTTGGGGCGGATGGCGTTGATTCGTATATTGTCACCCTGCGGGTCATCAAATAGCTCATAACCGTTGGCATCCAGCATCCCTCTGCCCGATATTTTGATGTCCGACGCTCCCTCCTCGTACTGGATGAAGGTGGTAACCCGCTCCTTGATACCGAGCTTCGCGGCATCCGGATTGACGATAGAGTAGTCCGCTTCCTTCCCAGTGCCGCGCAGGACAGCTCCGCCCTCCAGATACAGGTGGACATTGCTTTTCATAGTGATGGACGAGATTTGGTAGACACCTGCCGGGACATAAACGGTGCCGCGGGCGGTGGAGGCGGCGTCAATCGCTCTCTGAATGATGCTGGTGACGTTCGTCCTGCCAGTGCGGTCGGTCACGAAGGCAGCGGAACCGACATTGAAGACCCCGGGACCCGTTGAGGGACAAATCTCGGCCTCCATCGGATCGGCCAAAAGCAGGAGATTATCCAAGTCGTTGATTTGGATCATGAGATACCGTGACTGCGAAAGCTTGAAGGAGAGTTGATTGCCCTGCGCCACACCAGGAATGGCGTAGGCCTCCGGCCTGATGCGGAAGGTCTTGATCGTCTTTTTGATCGCAACCTTGACCTCAACGGTCCCTGAGAACGAAAACTGAGCATAGCGATACTCGACTTGCTTGCCGTTATGAAAGCAAATGACCGGAACCGGTTTGCCGTTCACCGAGAGATCGAACACCTGACAACGCTCATAGCCGGACGGAAAGGGATGCGCCATCACTGTGGCCGACTTTTCGGCGGGGGCGTTCATTGCAGCACTGCCACGCTCGCCAAGCCCGCCTTGATTGGGTTCCGTCGCCGAGAGCGGGGCGGCGATGCCGCAGAGGATCAGGCCGACAAGCTGTTTGATTACCTGTTTTTTCATGCACGGATTTTATCCATAGGGTCTTGCGTCAGGGAGTCCCTGGTCTCTTCGGAGCGATCTGTCCGCGGATCACGTGCTGACCACGTCTTTCCAGCGACCTCGAAGCAATCCCTGATCCGTCAACCCCGGAGCAACATTTGACCACAGGCGCTGCCTCGGAAACCCAGGGCACGAAAACATCCTTCAACTTGACGTCGCGGACATTATCAAAGACGACTGCGGACCGAAAGTCGGGTTCAAGGACCCGGATGTTGATATTCTTCATCCGAACGCCAGCTACATGCCGGAAATAGAATGCGAATGCCGGCAATTCCTCGAACATTTCCGGCGTGGGGTAATGAGCCGGTCTTTCCGGCACATCAGCAGAGGTCTTTGTTCGATTCCGCACGCCGCCGACATAGATCAGGTCCAGATTCTCCAGCGCGAGATTCTCGATCGTGTGCCCGTTGACGCCGCTGAACGCGCTGCCCACCGATCGAGGCATGTCTTTCGGCGGCAGTGCGACGCTCACGCCTTTCGAAACGATGTTCCGAAACGTGATGTTACGGAGGATACCGACCTTAGGATCGGCCGGGGTGCGGATTCTCTGAGTGTTGTTGTAGGTCGCAACCGACACTTGGTAGGAGCGAATGCTGCGGCCCCGGTCGCCTAAGCGGACGAAAATGGGCACCGCGGTCTCCTCAATTTCAATCTTTTCAAAAGTGATGTCCTCAATGCGCGCGCCATCCACGCAGAGCACCGACAGGGCGGATCGACCCGCAAACACGACGTGGTTATCCCGGATCACCACGTCCTCGATTTCGCCATGAGTCTCAGTGCCGATCTTGATGGCGTTTGTGTTCGATTTAATCTTGTTGTTCCGAATTCGCACGTCCCGCATCGGTCGCATGCTCGTGCTCTTGAGCGTGATCCCGTCGTCTTCGGACTGGATATCCATATTCTCCACAATCACGTGCTGGCAGCCGTCAATATCAATGCCATCGCCGTTGGGCTGATGCGGGTCGAGATTCATCGCCCGAACAACCACCCCGTCCACATGCACGTGATCGCACTCCAGGTAATGATGCGTCCAGAAATTGGGGTTCTTGAGCGTCACACCACGGACACGGACATTATTGCAACGGACAAAGCGCAGCAGGTACGGCCGCACCTTAAGATGCCCATATCCGATCCGGCCCGGCACAGCCACACCGTCACCATCAATCACGCCGTTGCCCCTGATTCCCACGTTTTTAGCGTTAATCGCCTGAATCAACGCATAGTCGGAGAAATTGATTACCGCGTAGGACTCGACATTTGGAACCGTCTTGATGTAGTCGTCCAGGTTCCGGCTGCCATGGAGGGTCGCTTCCTCCTTGATTTCCAGAGTGACATTATTCTTTAGCACCAGGGTGCCGGAGAGAAACTCGTGTCCCGGCGGAAATACCACGGCGCCCCCGCCCTTTTCGTGACATGTGTCAATCGCCAGTTGGATCGCACGGGTGTCCAGGGTCTTATGGTCTCCCACCGCTCCGAAGTCGAGCACGTTGTAGATCGCTTCCTTGGCCGCGGCCGGCAAGCCGGTCAGTAGCACTCCAACCAGGGACCCGCATATCAAACGACGTCGCCATGCTGATGCTTCGGCCCTCCGCCATCTCGCAAGGACTCCCGCAAAACGCCGAATTAGCAAGGTCTGCATGAGATGCTGCAAAGCTCTATTTGGATATATTGTTCGCCATCCTCACCTCATTCGTGTCCGTTTCTGCTTCGGCCGTATAGACAGCTTTTAGCCTGTGGAAATCGTTGTTCATGATGGTGATGTCGTTGACGCACCCTTCAAATGCCAGAAACGGTGTGGGGCTGGCTTCGGGCTTATTACTGTGAATGAACATATCTTTGACATCTTTGGCTCGAATCGAGGCTTTTGCCTTGTCCGAGGTTTTTGCATTCACGTGGTTCAGCACAATGCCTTCCGCATCTTCAAAGAACATCGCTGGCCGCGCATCCTCGTTGAGATAGTCAAAGCTCACGTTGTTGAACTGGAGGTCCTTCACATGCCGGCAATTGAACGCATACGCCGGCGTCACTCCCCAGTTGCGATACTCGGGATACACATCCGGCAAATCCTGCATCACCACCTTGGCATCCTCTGCAGTCCCTCCGCCAGAAAACCGCATGTGGATGTTGCTGAGGTGAACATTCTCGATCCGGTATCCCGGCTGGCCGGCGAGGCCGACGCCAATTCTTGAATCATATGCCTCCTTGTAATAGGAACGGGTTTTGTCCGGCAGCCAGCAACCCACCCCGTCGGCAATGACGTTCGAAATAAAAACATTTCGGATAGCTCCGGGAGGGGCGAGCTTGCCTCCGATCTTCTTTCTGGTTCCCACCTTCAGGAAAATGCCCCCGTTCACGTTGCTCATGGTGATGTTATTGATCACCACTCGATCCATCACACTGCCATCGACATTCTGGAGCGTTATGCCCGACAGGCGCGTATCGTAGATGGCGCAGTTGGATACGGCGATGTCTTCAAAGCTCCCCACACTTACCGCGCCCAGTTTTATTCCGTTGGAAAAGCTGCTCACAATACAGTTGTTGATCACCAAGCGCTTGACGCCATGGCTCGAGTAGCTCTTGGCGCAGATACCATCATCGCCGGTCTCGAAAAAGCAATTGGACACCCGCACGTCGTGGCAATCATCGAAATCCACTCCATCGTCGTTGGCGACCACACGACTGAAAACGCTCAAGCCGTCCATGCTGACGTTGTGACACAAATCGAGCTTCATATTCCACCGCGCGCCGTTTCTGATGGTAAAGTCCTTCAGGCTTACGTGGTTGCACTCCACCAGGAAGATGGTGTTGGGACGGTTCTTGATGCCGCTATGGCTGGATCCGCCTTGAAAGGCCTTGTGTTCACCTTGCCCGTGAATCACGCCCCGGCCGAGGATGGCGATATTGTCCTGTTTTTCGGCGTAGATGAAGGCATAATTCGAGGCATAAAGACGCTGATAGGCCTTCATGTCCGCAACGCCCTTCAGCACGGCCCCCTCGTTCAGATACAAAGTGACATTGCTCTTGATGTGGATGGTGGCGGAAAGGAATGTGCCGTTAGGAAACACGACTCGCCCCCCGCCATCCTTGCCGCACTGGTCAATGGCGCTTTGAATGCTGGCGGTGTTGACCGTGACGCCATCACCTTTTGCACCAAATTTCACAACATCATACATGGGTTGCGCAAATGCAGTGGTGGCTGCCCAGGCAGCGACCAGAGCCACCAGTTGAGTGTTTGTTTTCAGTGTTTTCATGATGCTAGTTCCGTTGCTTAAGCCGTGATGTCTTTTTCGGGTGCCAGGTCATTGACCGGCGCTGTCCGACGAGCCGGTTCGAAACTCGATGATCTTCTTGTCTGCCAGGGCATTGCCCGCTTCGTTTTTCACCCCGGTTGTGAAGGTCAGTTGATAGGCGGTTTGCGGGTCGAGTTTGCCGGATGGGATGAACATGAATACGGTGTTCCCTCGCTTGGCAGACCAGTTGCCGGCCACCTCCACCCCATCCGATTTTCTCACCAGTCTGACCCCGCCTTGCACAACGCTGCGAACATCCATGCGCGGGGCGAAATGAACCGTGATCGGCTCCTTGAACGCCACATGTTGCAGAGCGTTCGTCGGCAGGAGCGAATGGTCCGGCAGCGCCTGGCTGTAGCCTTTGGTGGTCACATTGGTGCGGTCATGAACTGGAAACGTGTACAGCACCTGCGGCGACGACTTCTCGCGCGGCTTGAGATATTGATCGAAGAAATTCACAAACAACGCATAACGGTCGCGCCCAAGCCACGGGTCGAAACCATGGGGAGGTTCGTGCTCCAGTTCGTGCATCCAGATTGCCAGATGGTTGACGTTCCGGGATTCATAAACCTCAACGAGGGACGGAAAACCAGGCCACTTATTGAATTTGTCGAATCTTCCGCAGGCGGTGACTGTTGGCACCTGGTTGCTGGTCACGTATTCAGGTTTGTCCGTCCCGCCGCCCACGGCCTGGTAACCCGCCGTGATCCTGCTCGAATATCCCCGCCAAGGTTGAGGCTCCGGCGAACCGGCAGGAAAGCCGGAGAAGGTGGCGTATTCGTCCTGGGTTTCGTGGTTGGGGTCGGACAAGCGGGTGACGCTGTAGGAGCCTTTCGAATAGCCCATCGCGCCTACGAAGTTGGGGTCTATGCCATAAACATCGGCGTGAGCCCGCAAGAAACGCACGGCCGAAGTGTTGGCCTTCAACCCATTCCAATTGTCCAGCGAAAATTGCCCTTTCAGGAAGCCATACGACCCGTGGCGCGACAGCGGGTTCCAGCAGTGGTCCACAATTGCCATCACGTAGCCGCGCATTTCGAATCCAAAAATGTGGGCTCCGGTGACGGTCTCACTGCGGCTGCAGCGCGTGCGGTTGGATTGGGTGGCTTGGTAAATAAAGAGGGGCAGCTTGCGGTTGGGTTGCGACGGATAAATGATGTCCATGTAGAGCTTGTAATCCAAGGGCGTCCGGTCTCGATTGCGCATCGCCTCGGGGTCGGTCAGTCTCGGAACGCCGAACTTTTTGTGAATCGTGGTATTCCAGATTTCCAGGACTTTTTCCTTCGTGCCGAAAGAGCCGTGCCGGGCGAGATCGAAATAGTTGAGGTTCCGGACGAGCCGGCATCCCGCAGGCAAAAACCAGCAATAATCATCCTCTGGCTTGAGTGGAGTATCTACAAGCAGTGAGGTGGTGTGGTAGCCGTAAATTGCGCGCTGCAATGCCAGCAGATCGAAATCGAACGCTGGTGAGACGGCATTCGTCACGCCTGCGAAATCCACCGTGACGACGAGGTATTGCTGATTGAGGTAATCGGCCAGAATTGAATCATCGGGCTCCTGACCCACGCGCGGATACCCGTGATTCATCACGTAAACAATGACCGGGGCTGGTCGGCTTGTGCTCAGTTGCCTGAAGTAGGCCTTGACTGGAACGTCAACCCCAAGATCAGGACATCTCCACCGCAATGATTTGCGCAAAAACGTTGCAAGCGGGGGCTTTTCGCCTTTCCCTAACCTGGCATCCGCAATTCGTGGTGAAGCATGGTCGCGGTCAGTTCTTGTTGTATTTGCAGGCGAGTATTCGCTCTTGCCTTGGTCAGGAACTGCGGCGGTTGCCGTCGAGTGCTCTAGCCTTTGGCATAACAGAAAACCCAGAACTAACAGCGAAAGGATTCTGCTCCGCAGCCTTCCCGACTTGTCGTGCCGACACCAATGCCACCAACTGGTGTTGATCCCTGAAACTGTTCTTAGTTGCATAGTTGTGAATGGATTGTTCCGAACGCAAGTTAATTTATTGCTTGAATGGTTTACTCGCGCCCGCGGGGGGCCTGAGGGTTGGCTCTCCCTCAAGCAGAACTAGCGAGCCAAGGATGCAGTCGGCTTCGCTGAGACTGAGGTCTCTCCACGGTTGATCGTTGAAGAAGTTTCGGGGATTGCCACATGTTAGGGTCGAGGATTTTGCCCCGGCCCACGCCGGGTCCGGCCACGACCAGCGGCACGCGCGCCGAGGATTCATAAAAGTTCATCTTGTACCACTGGCGGTGCTCCATATTGTTTTCGCCGTGATCACTGGAGAAGACGAAATACGTGTTATCGGCCAGCCCGAGCAAGTCGAGTTCATCCAGCAGCGCGCCGACCATTGCGTCCACCTCAGCGCACATGGCGTAAAATATAGATCGCGTGTGGAGCACCGACTCGGTATTAAAGCCGTGTTCCCAGTATTTTGTCAGACGCTGATAGCGCATAATCGCAAAGCGAAAGCGAAGCATCGCGATGCAAACTGGGATCGAATCCAAGTGAGTCATTCCTCTCCCGGCGCGCCTCGAAACGCCCGGCGAATGTTCTCCCGGGCGAGTTGTTTCTCCTTCTCGGTCGTCACGGGATCGAGCAGAAAATCTCCGACAGTCACTTGCCACTTCCGTAATCGGCGCTGGCAATTCTGAAGCGCTTCCTGGTATCGGGGATCCTTTGCCAGATTGGTCAGCTCATACGGATCTCGCTTCAGGTCAAAGAACTCAACTTCCGGGCTCTGGCCGTACTCCACATAATCACGCCTCTGTGCGGCACCCTTGGCGGCGTCCGACCGGTACACGTCCACGAATGGATTCTCGATCAACTTGAAGTCCTGATGCCGCACCGACCGGATCGGCCAGATCCGGACGTCCGTGTGGCGGTTAAAATCACCAAAGACGTCCTCGTGCGGCTTATCCTTTCCGGTCAACACTTTCACCAGCGATTTGCCGGGCAGCACATTGGTATAGGCGATGTTTGCGGCTTCCAACGCGGTTGGCATGATGTCCAGGCTGCCGACGAAGCCGTCGAACGTTCGCGGCAGTTGCATGCCGGGATAGTGAAGGAGCATCGGCACCTTGAGTCCTGCTTCGTAGTTGCTCAGTTTTGCCCGGCCAAATCCTTCCGGCCCGTGATCCGACAGGAAGATCACCACGGTGTTGGTCGCCGTGCCGGACTTCTCCAAGGCGTCCAAAATCTGCCCAATCGATTCGTCTAGGCGAGCGATGCCGTTATAATAGGCGGCCATCTGCCGTTGCGCTGCCTTGTCCAGCGACTGCTTCCCGGAGAACTTGAAGGGTTCCGTGAACTCTTGCGGCTGCTGCATCCTGGCCGGGTAACCGTTGATTTGATTTAAGTAAGGCTCATGGGTGTCGGAGAAATTCACCATCAAAAAGAAGGGCTTGTCAGCAGCGTATCCGAAGAACTCTTTCGCATCACGGGTCATCTGGTCCACGTCCGCAGAATACCGGAAGTGACGGGTCCTTTTTTCGGCCGCTGGGTGAGATTAGCGGCAACTCGGTCAGTGATTGACCGGACACTCCTTCTGGGTTGGAGCCGCGCGTAAACTCGAAACCGAGGCGGTCGTGCGGATCGACATGAATCTTGCCCAGCACGCCGGTCTTGTATCCCGCCTGCCTGAGCAATTGCGGCAGTGTAACAATGCCCGGTTTCATGGAAACCAGCTTCTTGTGGCCTGAATCGGTCACACTGAGCCCGATCTGGCCGTGCTGCTGGGGATAAAGGCCGGTCAACATGGTGGCACGGGACGGACTGCAGGAAGCTGCCGTCACGTATGCGTTCTCAAAACGAACGCCACGGCCCGCCAGTCGGTCCAGGTTCGGCGTCCTGGCGTGCGGGTCGCCGTAGCAGCCAAGATTGGGTGCCATGTCCTCCGCCACCAGGAGGAGAGTGTTTTTCCCCTCGGGACCCGACTGCGCGTGGGACAACCCCGGCAAGACCAGCATCCATGACACGGCCATCGCCATCACGGTTTTCAAATGCCTGCGCCGTTGCTTGAATTTCATAACCATCCAATGCTGCCCTTTGTTCGCCGCACGAACAACTACCGCTAGCGGTAGCATTGCTGCCGACGCTCCGCTGTTGCCATACGCGAAATCAGCGTCGCGCGCTTTTTTTGCCCTTGGCTCAAGGAACCAGATTGAGTGCCTGGCCCATCGCGTTTGGCGCCAGCGTTGGCTCTCCCTTAAGCAAGCCGAGCGACACAAGGAAGCGATCCGCCTCAAATAGAGTCAATTCCTGCCACGGCGGTTTGATGAAAAAGCTGTGGCCCTCGCCTTTGGCAAGCCACAGGTGGATATTCGAACCGCCCAACGATTTGAGCCGGGCATGGACCTCGTTCCAGTCTTGCCTCCAATGATCGGCGGTACCAAAGAAAACCACGGCGGGCGGGAACCCCGCGTGGAGATGCTTCAGCACGTCCACCTCGGCGTCCTTAAAATCGTTCGTTATTGAAAGCGCGGGATTGAACAGCAGGTAAGCCACAACGCTCGTGTCGCAATCCTTGGAATCGGTGGGATCATTGAGGCCAGGATTGGTCGTCGCCAGCACGGAGATGTGCCCTCCCGCCGAACCACCACCCGTGATGAGTCGCTGCGGGTCGAAGCCAAGTTCCACCGCGTGTTGCTTCATCCAGCGGATGGCGCTCTTGGCATCCGTGACGCAGACGCGCTTTCGTGATTCGCCCGCCGACACTTTCCCAACGTCTTCAGAATCCTTCTTGCGGCTGGTCCGGTAATTTGCCGTCGCGGCCACCAAACCCCGGCTAGCGAGGTAGTGGCAGGCATAGCGAAAACTGCTGAGGTCACCACGTTGCCAATTGCCACCATGGAAGAGCAGCACACCAGGCACTTTCGATTTTCCGGGCTCATGGTTGACCGGAAAATACACCTCCAACTCTTGCGGCTTGCCGCCAGATTCCTTGTACGTATATCTCTTCCCCGGCGGCGCATTGGTTTCCAGACCCTCGGCGGGCGCCAAGATCGGGAGCACTGCAAGGAGGACGATTGGGATACTGTTCTTAATGGTCATATGCCAGGCGCGAGGAGAAGTATTCAAGGGGTTGCCACGCGATAAAAGCGGCGAGCGTGATTGCTCGCCGGCTGGTCACTGAACGCAAAGGTACCCCCGTCAAAATATCCAGTGGCCTGCAACTCCCAGCCGTTCAGCGGCAGCAGCAGGTTCGTCGTGGCCAGGATCTGGTAGGACTGCCCCACTGGTCCGGTACCGGACAGCGTGAACGTCCCGTCGGACATGAAACTGAAGCTCGTGATCTGCGGCGGCGGCGGCGACATAACGCTGATCTTGACCGAGTGCAGGGTGAAGGAGTCTGCGTTGACGCTCGAAGAGATGATACCAAAGGTGTTGAATCGGTAATAGTGGGATGCGGAATCACTCGAGCCGTGCGAATAGAGCACAGTGTTGTCAGGGCCTGTGAGACTGGTAAATAGCGTCGTGTCGGTGTCGCCCGTTCGCGTGATTTCCAACACGCCAGCGTAGCTGCCATCATTGGTCACGCTTGAGGCAAAGGTCGTAGCTCCCGCAAGCGTAAAATAAGCACTTGTGCTGGACATCAGATTCTGGCTTGTGGCACTCGTGCGTCTCCTAAAATCCACTGAATTGCCGGTGTCCAGCCCACCGGTATTTACCATGTAGCCGTTTGCTCCCAAGTAGGCGGGATTCGACGAAGCGCCACCTTCGTCAGCCGCGATGCGTGGATCCACTACCGTGTTGAACAGCCCCACCCGGAAGTAGCCACTCCCGGTCCGGTTCGCAAAGGAAATGTCGTAGCTGAGCCGCAGGGATTCCCCGATCCCCAAATCAATTGTGGAATTATACGCGCCGGTTAGATACGCGATGTCCATGGCGGTGGTGCCGCCCACCAACTGCGTCATGCTGCCGGCTGTGGCAGTTAAAGTATTGCTCGCGCCCGACGAGTACCACGCGGCGGAACCAGGCAGATTCTGGGTGCCGCGCTCGCCATCCGACCAGGTTTCGTCCAGAATGGTTCGTTCCGTGCGCTGGAGGGTGGCAATTCGCCGGCGTCTTTGCTCCTCAAAGAGCGAACCGGGTGTTAGCGTGTCCCCCAATCCCACGCCCTCGACATGATCCTGCGGAGCCGTTATTGCGATGGAATATGTCGGCCAGCCATCAACCCTGACTCTGTTCTCCCCGCTGCCGCGCGTGCCAATCACATATCCGTAACGGCTCTGCTGAGAGTGGACCAGCCAGTCCTTTCTGCTCACGTTCCCCCTCCCCTCCATGTTCCAAAACACGGAATGCGCCGAGGTGAGTCTGTGCATCGGCTCTGTCCCCGCCTCCCGGTAAGCGGCTTCGAACCAGCCATCCTGTCCGATGCAATTGTCAATCAGGCACGAATGGCTGAAGTGCATGTGATACTCGCTGCCAGCACCCCCTGTGTCTTCGTTCCCAGTGGCGCCCGTCTGCTTGCCGGTGGTCTTATCCAGACACCGATACAGCACATTACCGGAACTGGCCATTTGGGAGATGATAAAACCGTGCCGACAGAATTCAGCGGTTGAATCTTGAACCAGACAATCCCCACTGTTGGAAAGGGAGAACAGGTAACCATTGCTGTCCCCGCCGCCATATTGGGGACGCTGGAAATAGCAACCCGTGATGGTGATCCCACGGCAATTCCAGAGACGAATTCCGTTGCTGAGATTGTGGCAGGTGGTCGTATTGCCTTGGGGGCGGTACGACTGCACATTTCGAATCCAGCCGTCCCGGACATAGCTGAACCTGATCGCGCTGGCCCTGGATACATCATAAGCCCCGGTGCCCGGCACATCGTAATCAATGGCGCCCCAGCCGGTCGCGCTCGGATGCTGCACGTTGCCGATCGAAAAATCCTCCAGCCCCACCTCGGCGATTAAGGTGGTCTTCTTGTAAACCCGGGCGTTGTCCCGAGTCTTGAGCGCATAACGGGTGGGGATGTCCAAAGTGATAATGTTGTTGGTCACATCAAGGTTCACGATCTGCCGCAAATACATCTGTGGGCCAACATCCTTCATGGCGCCAACCCAGTTTGTCTCGCCGTGCTCCAGCGCCCACTCATCACGTGGATCGGCACGCACAATGACGTAATTGCCTGCCTGGAACCCTGCCACGCTCTGCACCGGAATCCGTGTCGTAGGCCCCATCAAATCCATGGTGATGACTGTTGACGGATTTTGCACTGTGGCCCAGGACGCTTCCGCCGGACCTAAAACACGGATGATGCTCTTATTCTGCATCATCCAGGAGGTGTTAAGCAGAAACGACTTTCCCGCCCCGGCGCCTCGCAGCACCACCCCGCTGCCGGAAATGCTCAATGCAAAGTCGTTGGCGCCTTGCGGACTGAGACGATAATTGCCGGCTGGCAGCCACACCACCCCACCCCTGGCGGCTGTCGCAGCGTCAATCGCGTTTTGAATCGCCAGCGTGCTGTCCACCTGACCAGCCGGATCTGCCCCGTAACCTGTTACCACGTTGTAAGTTGCTCCGGGCGGCTGCGCTGGCAGCGGCGACTCCCCCCGGTGGTAGCCGGCAAAGGAAAAATCCTGCACGAGCTTGTCCGTATAGAAGGAGGCCGCCGGGGTCGCCTGCCAGCCCGGGCCAAACAACTCACTCTCCCAAGCATGACAGGGGAAGCAAGTAAGTGCCAGCAAAGACAACGCGACGCTGCAGGCACAAGACGCCCCCCCCACGCCGCGGCCCAGCAAGTACGGAAACGTTTGCCTCAACTCAATTGCATGTTCTTTAGCGCTCACTCAGATGCTATTGAATTTGACTTGGAAATTTCAGAAATTCAGCATGGGTATCTTCCCGCATCCGGTCTATCGCATACTCTCGCAAGGTTACTCCTTCAGGTGCTTCGCGAAAAAGCCAAGGACGAGGGGACGGAGGTCGCGTTGCGCGGGTTGGAGGTGAAACGTGTGCGGGGCACCGGGAATGAGCACAAGCTCGTGCTCCACGCCAGCCTTCTTGAGCGCGGCCGCGAAACGTTCGGATTGGTCCACGGGAACGACCCGGTCGGCGGTTCCATGCAGAAGAAGGATTGGCGGATCGCCCCTGTCCACCCAGGTCACCGGTGAGGAAACGCGATACAACTCCGGATCCTCCGTGCGCGATTTGCGCCAGGCGGAAATGTCTTTCCATTTAGCCAAGTCCGCAGGCCCGTAAAGCACCACCGCACACTGGACGCGACTCGAGAATTGTCCGTACGGCCCCGGCGGATCCAGCTTCGCCTCCACCCCGGCAACCGCCACCATCGCTGCCAATTGCCCGCCAGCCGAACCGCCGATCACCCCGATCCGATCGGGATCAATGCGCAATCGCTCCGCGTTTGCGCGGAGCCAACGAACCGCCGTCTTGCAATCGTAGAGATTCTGCGGCCAAGGCACTTCTGTCCCCTGGCGTTTCGCGAGCAGATAGTTGATGCTCATCGCTACGCAACCGTTTAGCGCGAGGTTGGTGCCGATGTTCATCTCGCGCGCCGCTCCCTTGTCCCCCTTGGTGAAGCCGCCGCCATGGATAATGAGCACAGCAGGTGCCCGTTGGCCGTCGGGGATGTTTGCCGGCAGGTAAAGATCGGCCTTCTCCGTACGGCCACTACCGAGATAGTCCAGATCCGACTCCATGCGGACCGATTCCGCGGCGGAGGCGATAATGAGCGTCATGGCAAAGGCGCCGCAGCCGGCGGACAGAGCATTCAGCAAAAAGAACGTCGCCTTCCTCATGGGTCGCGCATGTTTCTCACGTCAGAGCAAAAAGATTGCATGAGATACGGTGGCCTGCATTGTGGCAATGAAAAGGAACCGAATGGCCCGCTAGGCGTGCCGACGCCGGCAGACAACGGCCATCATCCCGCCCAGAAGCAGGAGGGCGCAGAGTACCTGGCTCGGGAATGGGAACAACGCTCACGTTGACCGAGTGCAGGGTAAAAGAGTCACCATTGACGCTCGAAGAGATGAAACCAACGGTGTTGAACTGAGAATAGTGGGATGAGCTATCGCTGGCGGTAAGCGAATAGACCACTGAATCGTCAGGGGCCGTGAGACTGGCAAACACACTGGTCGTGCTGGCGTCAGTCCGCGTGATTTCCAGCAAGCCGGCGTAGATGGTGTCGTTTGCAACGGTTCCGGCAAAGGTTGTTGATCCGGCAAGCGTAGCATAAGCACTCGTGCTGGACATGAGATTGTTGCTCGTAGGACTGGTTCGCCTCCTGAAATCCACTGAACTGCCCAAGTTCAACCCACCCGTATTCAGTATGTAGCCGGTGGCGCCCAAGTAGGCAGCGTTTGCAGTGCCGCCTCCGTCAGCAGTGATGCGTGGATCCACTAGCGTGTTGTACAGCCCCACCCGGACATAACCACTCCCGGTCGTCCGGTTCGCAAAGGAAATGTCGTAGCTGAGCCGCAGGGATTCCCCGATCCCCAAATCAATTGTGGAATTATACGCGCCGGTTAGATACGCGATGTCCATGGCGGTGGTGCCGCCCACCAACTGCGTCATGCTCCCCGCAGTGAGCGTCAGCGTGCTGCTGGCGCCCGACGAATACCACGCGGCGGAGTTCGGCAGGTTCTGGGTGCTGCGCTCGCCGTCAGACCAGGTTTCGTCCAGGATGGTTGTTTGCCCCAAAAGGGGTAGAGCGCAGAATGCGGTTGCTATAATGAGTAGATTTCTCATAGGTATATTTTTTGGGATGTTCTGAGAGCTTTAGCAGTTCATCGAGCTTGGCTGCCAACGATCGAATTCTATCAATATACCAGGAATCTCAGAAAGTTTTGTGGTCTGTCTGGCCTGATGGGAACATTGAGGATCAAATTGCCGCCGGTGCCGGCATTGGTTGATTCGTTCACCCAATTGATGACCGGCGTCAGGTTAGTGGCTGATTGCAACACGTAGGTTGCCCCGGAAACGGTGGGCACTGAGACTACCATATTGGTGCCATCGACGGCGACTGGAGCGATGGTCGGCGAGGAAGGAGCTGTCGAAACACTCAACTGGCCGGTGCTTTGGTCAAACCGGTAAACCACGCCGTTCTCGGAACGTGTCCAGACGCCACCCGTGTTCGCAAAAGGGCCTGCGAGGCTGCTTACAGCAAAGCTTCCACCGTATGACTCCGTCAGGTTGGCGGAATCCAGGATGGACCAAAAATCACCCGGGGTTGTGCCAGCGGTTATGAGATCGAAAACCAGGGTGCCATTGAGGTTAAGTCCACCGAAACCGGTGATGGTATTGTTGGTTCCGCTGCCTCCAATGACAAAGCGCATTGCGCCGCCCGCTGCCAATGCCAGGTTGCCAGCGTTGACCATCGTATTTCCCACGAACGTATTCGATCCTCCTAAAGTCAACGTGCCCGAACCAGCTTGCAAAAGAGTGCCAAAACTGTTTCCGGAAATGGCGTCGGCAACGAGGACGGTGTCGGAGCGGTTGAACTCCAAAGTTGTCGCTGAACTTTGGAAGCTCAGCACTATTTCGCCCGTGCCGAGAGATCCACTGGTGCTGCCTTCTCCAACGATGAGTTTGCCGCCGCCAAGACGCGTACCACCAGTGTAGGAGTTATTTACAGTCAGGATCAGATCGCCGCCGAAGCGCTTCTCCAGAGTGCCTCGGCCGCTGATTTCGCCTGCCCAGGTCATTGTAACACCCGTGCCGGGAAGAATTCTACCTATTCCCGAAGCCAGGTTCAGGGACTTGCTGTAGCCGCCACTATATGTTGCGGCAAACTCGCCCAAGGTTTGCAAGGTGATACCTCCCGATCCGAGTAACCACTCCACGTCAACCAGCAGGCGCCCCTGACTGATCACGGTGCCACCATTGTAGGTGTTGGGTCCGGTAAGTGTCAAAGTCCCCGAACCTGCCTTGACCAAAGTGAGATTGTTCTGATGGTTTTCCGAGCCCCCGAGATTGCCGCCATACGTCATAGTCGAACTATTGCTAACTATGAGCGTGGAAACTGCGCTGTTGCCTCCCACGACGGCATTTCCCCCACTGAATCCGCTGACCGCCAGGGAGCGAAATGTCTGACTTACCGGGCCGGTTGCATCCCCTAACTGCAGCAAGCCGCTGTCTCCACCGCTGCCCATGGTCAAAGCGCCAACAGGCAGACGATTGTCTCCACCCTTGAGAATCACCGTGCCGCTCTGAATATACACGCCGCCCAAAAAGCTGTTCCCGCCGCTATTGGCCAGGGTCAGGGACTCGGTTCCCTGCTTCGTCAGGCCACCCATGCCCGCGATCAAGCCGGTGCTTTGAAAAGTATAGGCCAGTGCCGAATTGCTGACCGTCAAGCCTCCAGGCGAGAGCGTGCCGACCAGGTCCACGCCGGTTGCACCTGTGGCGGAGTCATCGAACCGCGTGAGACTTCCGTCCGCGAACTTGTTGGTTGTCCCTACCCAATTGGCCGTGGTGGTGTCCCAGTTGGCATCCACGTTGCCATTCCAGGTCACACTGGGCGCCGCAATGACGCTGACCTTTACAGATGTCAGCTTGAAGGCGTCGCCATTGCTGCCGCCCGAAATAAACGCCACAGTATTGAAGTCCTTATAGACAGACGTCGAATCCGTGGATGCAAACGAAAAGACGACCGTGTCGTCCGGAGCGGTCAGTGTCGCTTGAATGGTGTTTATCGACTCACCGGTTCGCGTGATTCTCAAAACCCCGTTGTAGATGACATCGTTGTCCACGTTCGTCTGAAAGGTTGTGTTGCCTGAAAGCGTGGCATATGCGCTGGTGCTGGACATCAGGTTTGAACTCGTTGCATTGTTTCGGCGTCGCAGATCCACGTTCACCCCCGGGTTCAACCCACCTGTGTTAAGAATGTAACCCGTGGCCCCCACGTAAGCAGGGTTCGAGGTGGCGCCTCCATCGGCCGTGATGCGCGGATCCACGATTGTTTTGTAGAGCCCCACGCGAAAGTAACTCTGCAAAGGCGGAATGCGGTTGATGAACGATATGCTATAGGCAAGTTCCAACGTCTCTCCAACCGCCAGACTTACCACGGAATCGTATGCGTCAGTAAAGTAAGCAATGTCCATGGCGGTGGTGTTCGTCAGCATCTGCGTCATGCTCCCAACGGCGGACGTCAGGCTGCCGCTGCCAGATGAATACCATGCGGCCGAGTTGGTCAGCGATTGGGTGCTCCGCTCGCCATCAGACCAGGTCTCCTCCAGAAGGGTCTGACCGTTCAACGATATGGCATAACATGCAACCAATGCGATAAGTTGGCTGCGAGTGAGTAGATTTTTCATTTTGTTTTGTTTGTGGTTTTGGGGCTGTCCGTGGATTCGGGTGGGTTTCAGGTCGTTCATTGTGGCGATGGATGCGAATACTATACAGTGACGGAGAAAGGTGCCCGGTTTCAAATCTTGCCCGGGCTTGCGATCTTCTTCGTTCCGACGTGGCTGTCAAAATACAGAAAGTTACGCACAGACCCGTGAACCGGCTTCTCGGGCAGTTGTTTCTGCCATGCATTTCCTTGGCTTGTAACGATGATCTTGTCCAAATCCATCAGCGCATAAACATCCGTTAAAGGCCGTTCACGCGCAATTCGGGTAACCTTGCTCGGAGGCGATCTGGGAGTGCTGTAGCCGGGTGCGTATCCGAAAGGCTGAAACGAAAGCAACGGTTTGTTTTCCGCCTCCACCGTATAGGGCCAAGTCACTCCATAACAGACTCGCGTGCCAATCTCGGTCACGGGCGGGTCGGCAGTGTAGCGTTCGAACCCAGGACAGAAGAACACCTTTGCAACATTCGTTTTGGTCCCGCTGGGCTCGGGCAATCCCAGATATGTGGCAAGGTAATAGATCAGATTATATTTGTGCTCGCTGGGAGCATTCTCCTCCAGATAGCGCGCTTTCTGGCCGTGGTGCAGCCCCCACGTGCCGGTGTTGCCTGCCACGGAGCCGACCGGACCCGGCGGCAGCCAGTCATCGTTGTCGTTAATCCACATTTGCAGCGCCACTCCCGTCTGTCTGAGATTGGACATGCATGCCGCCTGATGAGCCTTGACCTTGGCTCTGGTCAATGCCGGCAGCAGCAGCGCCGCCAGGATCGCTATGATGGCGATGACGACCAGTAGTTCGATGAGCGTAAAGGCGGGGCACTTGGGCCGAGGATTATGCAAGGCGTTTGTGTTCATTTCAGTAGCCGTCAAACTGCTCTAGCCTTCGCATTTCGATATAAGCCGGACGCCAGAAACCAGTATTCACGGCTGGAATCCTACCAACCAATGATGGGCAGGGGAACTACCGTTACCGGTAGTTTTTTAACATGGTTCCAACCGGACGTCCGCTCGCTTCCGGTGACATCTTGCCGTGAGTTAACTCACCTCGCGCGACCGCGCGACCAGCCTCGTAACACAGGGATACCTCAGTCACTTCGCCGTCTGAGGGTTTGCCGCACACTCTGCTGTGGGGGGCGGTCGCCAGGCGACATTTGCATGCCAATGAAGTTGTGCACGCCGGTCACCGTGCGCTCGCCCTTCACCCTTCCACCGCCCCCACCCTCGGCACAAGCCCTGCCAACCAACGCGCAGCAGGTTTAGTCTCCTGCAGCAACTGTGCAATCGTTCCCAACCATCTGGCGCCCAAACTGGCACGCCAGCACGATGCCGGAGCCAAGCGTCGCACCTTTAAGCCGTGAAGTCTGATCGCATTACAAGGTGTAAGTTAACGTTAACGTTGCCTTCCTATTGTTTCAAGTGCTTGTCGAGAAAGCCCAGAACTAGCGGGCGGAGATCGCGTTCGGGAGGCTGCAGATCGAACGAATGCGGGGCACCTGGAACCAGCACTAGTTCGTGCTCAACCCCGCTCGCCTTCAGTGCGGCGGCGAAGCGTTCGGATTGGTCCACGGGAACGACTTTGTCGGCAGTGCCATGCAGTAGAAGGATGGGTGGGTCGCCCCTGTCCACCCAGGTTATCGCAGAGGAAACACGATACAATTCCGGATCCTGTGCGCGCGACCTGTGCCAGCTCGAAATGTCCTTCAAGTTTTCCGAAGGGCCGTAAAGGTCCACGGCGCACTGAACACGACTTGAGAATTCACCGTATGGCCCCGGCGGGTCCAGCTTCGACTCCGAGCCGGCAACAGCCACCATTGCAGCCAATTGTCCGCCAACCGAACTTCCGATGACGCCGATGCGATCAGGATTGATGCGCAGCCGGACGGCGTTCGCGCGGAGCCAGCGAACTGCCGTCTTGCACTCGTAAAGGTTCTGCGGCCAGGGGCAATTGGTTTCCTGGCGCTTCGAGAGCAAATAGTTGATGCTCATGCCCACGTAGCCATTCAGCGCCAGATTGGTGCCGATGTTGATCTCACGCGCTCCCGCCTTGTCACCCCTTGTCCATCCGCCGCCATGAATAATGAGGACGGCTGGCACACGCTTGCCGTCAGGAACCTTCGGCAGATACAAATCAGCCTTCTGTGCATGGCCGCTAGCAAGGTAGTCCACATCCCGTTCGACGCGGAAAGATTCTCCGGCAAACGCGTCCGTGCCGATGCGCACGGGCTGGGGAATACGGCACGACTGCCAGGCCAGGAACCGCCACCGCCCCTGTTCCTCGCGCCAAACGGCGAGGAGGCTAAGGGTTTCGTCCGAGACCCCGTCGGCGCTCGTGGACTTGATGTGAACGCGCCCCGTCATCAGCGCGATCCCGGGCGCGGGGAAAGTGAAATCTCTCTTCTCGTATTCGTAGATGAGATATTTGGCGCGACCCGTCACCAGGAGGCTGATATAGGATGCCTTGTCGTCCACGACTCCAGTCGAGTGCGCGTAGTGCAGGTCGTCGGAAAAGATCGCGCTGAGCCGCGCGCGATCCCCCGCTATGATTGCCGCAACGCGTTCGTCGTCGGCCGCGCGGAGAGTCCCTACTCGCGGGTCGTCGGCCGCGTGCAAAGGATTAACCGTGACCAGGAATGCCGCGATGGCAAATTGAATTGTGAGGAGAATACGCATGGGAGTATGTGGATTGTCTTGAAGGGGTTTCTGCGGCTAGGTGTTGGTGATGGGGCGGGTGGAATCAATCTTGAACCAGCACAGAAATGCGACGGCGTAGAGCGCGGCGAAGCAGTAAAAGTTCACATGATAGCCGTGAAGCAGCGCGGCGTTGAGCTGCTCAGGCGTGAGCGCGGTGACTGCAACCCCGAGTTGCGCCGCACGCCCGGCTATTGCGCCTTCGAGGATTGAACCGGTTGCCCAGCCGGCCAGGGCGCCGCAAAGACCGGCCCCCATGTTCATGAACGCCCCGACGATGGCCGCGTACCGTCCACCAATATCCTGACAGGTGGCCCAGGCGCTGGCCACAGTGAGATCCGTAAAGAACGCCGCCAGCGATACCACAGCAAAGAAGACGAAAGCATTCGGCGCGATGGGACAGATGAGGAAGCACACCACGCAAAGGCTGTGGCCGATCCAACCGCAAAAGCGGCGACCGAGCCGGCGGTTGCCCGTGCGGCGGATGATGGCGTCGGTGATGATGCCGCCGAGGAGACAACCGATTGCGCCCATCCAGAGCGGACCGCCTTTGTAAAGCGCGCCGAGCAGGCTGCTATTGGGCAGGTGATACTGCTTTTCCAGGAACTGCGGAAGGTAGGTGATGTTGAAATACCAACCGTAAGCCTGCGTGGCATACATGACGCAGAGGGCAAGGAAATTTCCATTGGTGATGATGTGCCGCCACGGCACGCTACGGTGCTCAGCGGGCGTCTCCGCTCCCCTGCCACTCCGGATGAGGGCCAACTCGGCGGCGTTAACCTCCGGCTTTTCCTCCGGCCGGTTACGAAACCAACGGGTGAACAGCACGCACCAGATGACTCCGATAACACCAAACAAGCAAAAAGCCGCGCGCCAGCCAAACAGTGCGGGCGTGACACTGGTGCCTACGACCAGCAGGGTCCACAAGAAGGGCGTGAGGCCGCCCATGAGCTTGCCGCAAAACCACACGAAACCCTGTCCCATCCCACGCTCCTGCAACGGCAGCCAGTTGTGCAATGCGCGCGTGATGTTCGGATATGCGCCCGCTTCGCCCATGCCAAAAAGAAAGCGCACGCCGATGAGAAAACCCAGGCCCAACATCACCGGTCCGAAGCGCAGTCCCGCCGCCGCCGTCAGCACCGTGAAAGCCGACCACCACAGCACAATGCGAAGCAGTGCCTTCCGGGGACCAAACATGTCGCCCATCCAGCCGGTGGGCACTTCAAATAGAGCATAGGCCAGCGCAAACGCGGTAAAGGCCCACTTCATGTCCGCCACACTTTGCAGCCCGAGGTCTGTGACGATGTTTCCCGCCGCGGAGGCGATGGCCACGCGGTCGAGATAGGTGATCATTGAGAGCGTGCAGGCAAAGGCCAGCACCCCGAACCGCACGCGGGTTGCGGGCGCACCGGAGGATCGGGATAACGGATTGGTGGCGGCCATAACGGTTTGTGGGGCCATGACGAATGTTGTTAGCGAACTACCCTGCCGGATTCCGCCCCGCGCATCAGGGCTTCGACTTCCGCACGGCTGGAAAAGTTGTAGTCTCCGGAAACGCTGTGTGCCAAACAGGACGCCGCCACGGCAAACGATACGGAAGTCTGTGGCGCGCTTAGTTCCGGGGTCATCCGTGCGTAGATCAGTCCAGCGGCAAAGGCATCGCCGCCGCCGACACGATCCACAATGTGAGTAATTGCATAAGGGCGATATTGCCCCCCGCGAACCGGCGCAAAATAGGCCCGTCCTTCGTTGACGTCATAAAGCATCGCGCCCCAGTTGTTGTGCGATGCCGAAAGGCTTTCCCGGAGCGTAATGGCGACCTGTTTGACCTGCGGAAATTGCGCCGCGATTTGCCGAGCCACTTCGGGATATTGGTCGCCCGCCACCTTGCCGCTCTGCACGTCGGTGTTCCGCGCATGAATACCCAACACTTCCCCGGCATCCTCCTCGTTGCCAATCACCACCTCCACATGCGCCAGTATTTTCCGCATCGTTCGCTGTGCCAGCTCCGAAGGACTGCTGCCCGCATCCCAGTTCCAAAGTGCCCGGCGGAAGTTTAGGTCACAGGAAACCGTCAGTCCCTGAGCGCGCGCCGCCTGCACCGCTGTCACTGCTGCCTCGCTGGCAATGGCCGATATTGCGGGCGTGATGCCCGAAAGATGAAACCAACCCGCCCCCGCAAATATCTTTTCCCACGGATACTGGTCGGCGCGGGTCAAAGAAACCGCCGCGCCTTCACGGTCGTAGATCACGGTGCTGGGCCGTTGATTGGCGCCGGTTTCCAGAAAGTACAGCCCGAGACGGCCATGTTTTGTGCGCAGAATGTGCTGCGTATCTACCCCCATGGCTTTGAGATTGGCCACGCAGGCGTCCGCGATGGCATGCCTGGGCAAAGCGGTAACAAATGCCGCCTCCCCGCCGAGATAGGCAATGGAAGCTGCGACCGACGCTTCGGCCCCAGCGAAGGTGATGTCCAATGGGCCGGGCATCGCCTGGCGAAAACGGAGGAATCCACCCGGCGTCAATCGCCCCATGATTTCTCCAAAGGTAATTACTCGACGACTCATATTTCCTTTCCGGGTCTCACTTTGTTTACAATCTCGGCGACCTGGCGCGCGCGTTGCGTGATGGCCGGCCAATCCCGCTTTTGGATGAGGTCCCGCGGCGCGATCCATGAGCCGCCCAACGCCTGGATGCTCGGCTCGCCGAGGTATCGCTCCGCGTTGCCGGCATCAACCCCACCCAGCGGAATGAAACGCAGATCCAGATGCGCATAGGGCGCGGCGATGCTTTTGAGATAGGTCATTCCGCCTAGGGGCTCGGCGGGGAAGAACTTCAGCAACCGGCAACCGCATTCCAAGGCTTGCTCAATGTCGCTCGGCGTACAGATGCCGGGCGCGAAAGGCAAGCGGGTACGTCGGGCCTCCGCCACGACGCGGGGATTCATGCCGGGAGCGACCCCAAACGCTGCTCCCGCCGCGGCGACTTCTTGCACTTGCTGCGGAGTCAGGACGGTGCCCACACCGGCAATCATGTCCGGCACTTCCGTGAGGATACGCCGCAGGGCCTCCATCGCCGCAGGGGTGCGAAGCGTCAGTTCCATGCAGTTGACCCCGCCCGCTACCAGGGCTTTGGCCACCGGCACGGCATCGTCGGGATTGTCGATAATGAGCACAGCCAGGACACCGCTGCGATGCAGGTGGGTGAGTAGAGTTTTGGTAAACATAGATAGAAGAAGTTACGCGGCCTGCCGGACTCGACCGGACATGAACGCGGCATATGCTTTGGTGAACTCAGGTTGGGCTGCCCCCGCACTCGACCGCCCAGCCAAACGCGCATCGTAAGCCTCCAGCGCAGCAGCCATGCTCGCGTACATGTGTTTCTCAAGGGCTTGCAGCGCTTTCCGTGCATCACGCTGTCGCACCCACCGCACCACGCGATTATGCTGGAGCCAGACCCAGGCGACATGATGAAGATCGCGCTGATGACTACGGCAGCCAAAAATGGCGCTTCGGAGGTGCAAGTCGTTGTAGATTGCCAGTGCTTGTCGGTTCTCTGCCGCCGTCAGCAACAGTTGATGGAATTCGATATCCGCATTCAGGTATCGTTGCAACGGTCTGCCTTTCAGATACGCATCGCCCGAATCGCGGAAATCACGGATTGCCGCCAGCATCTGGTCGCAGAGTTCCCCCAAATGCTTCACCTCAACCGACTTCATCCGTCGAGTAGCCTTCTGCACCGCGAAAGATTCAATGGCGATGCGCAACTCAAACAGTTCAATAATCTTTGATCGCTCGGCTGGCTTAACAAAGGTCCCGCTCGATGCCACCGGTTGCAGCACACCCTCCATCTCCAAGCGGCGAATTGCGTCGCGCACCGGTGTGCGGCTCATCCCCAGGTCGGCGGCCAGTTGCACTTCTGAAATCTTGTCGCCCGCGGCCAACTCGCCATTTACAAGCTTTTTCTGAAGTTGCTGATACGCGAGATCTCCCAGTTTTGATGCCCCCCTGTTAGCCGTCAGCGTCTTGCATGATCGAGCTTTCGACCGAGGATGTTTCCTTATGGCATTCTTCACAGGGCAATGTAATATACCGGTATTTGAAAGCGGTATACCGGTTGCGGTTGTGGCCATCAACATTATTATGCAGGTTTGTCGTGTAACTTTCAAAAGTGGAATTCTGTGTGCGATCAAAAGTGGACGGGGTATCAGAAGACCGGGCAGTGGAGTAGAACCAGAGGTTTGGCCTTGGGGTCTGGGGCACGGTGGAGGTAAAAGAGGTCGCCGTCGGGCCGCAGGCAGCGGAGGACGGTTGAGCGGGGCGGGGCGGCAATGGAATGACGCCGACGCGGACCTGGGTGCGCTGGCTCCAAACATTGGGCCACCAGGGACAGGCGGGGGCGGGGCGCAGGACGGAGTGTTTTTCGGTCAGGGCCAAGTCGCGGGCGGCGTGCGGGGTAGTGCCGAGTTCGCGGTGGATTTCGTGCTGGTTGGCGTGGGGAAGCAACTGGTCGAGCAGGTGGTTGGCGCCGCAGAGTTCGAGGATCTGGTCGGCGGCCAGGAGCGCGGGCAGACGTTTTTGCCAGTAGTCGTGACGGCGTTAGATTTTACCTCTGGCTTGGGGGGCGTAGCGCAGGGCGACGCCATAGAAGTGGAGGGTGGCGCCCAGTTGGGTAAACGCGTCGGGGTTGTGGGTACCCTCCTGATGTTCTCGTGATGCTTCGAAGGAGTCTCGAAGGGGATACCAAGGGATTCAAGGGAAATCGGCTCCCCGTTACCGTCGCTGGACCGTCTCGGCAATGCCAAGCCAAGATGGCCGCGGCGTCTCTCATTGGACGCCTGAACTTCGGCCCGTTTCATTTCACCTGCGTCCTGCAACCGCATTCCTCTGTCGCATTGCTCTTGCCAGGGGAAGCGCGCCTGCCGACAATGCACCAGAATGCAAAGCAGATCCCTTAAGTTGCCCCGATTCCTCCTGTGCCTGCTGATGGGCCTGAGGGCGCTTTTTGCGACCGCCGCCGAGCCCGGCCAGAGCCCGGTTCTCCCTAATCTCAATGCCAATCCGGGATCGGAATACTCTGATTCCAGGCGAATGTTTCAGGGCATACCCACTATCGAGCGCGCGCCCAATGGGCGGCTCTGGGCCGCATGGTATGGCGGTGGTGTCACCGAGGATAAACACAATTACATCATCCTGGATACCAGCGGTGATGACGGCCGCACCTGGCAACGGGCACTGGTGCTCGATCCAGACCGTGAAGGCCCGGTGCGCGCATTTGATCCCTGCCTGTGGCATGACCCGCAGGGGAAGCTGTGGCTGTTCTGGGCGCAGCGCCGGTCGGATACACAGGAACCCTACACCCTGGCTATTCAGACCACCGAATCCCGAAAGGCGAGTGCGAGCTGGTCCAAACCCGCCGTGGTGGATGACGGCATCATGATGAACAAGCCGCTCGTGGACCGGAACGGGGCTTGGCTGCTTCCAATGGCTTTTTGGCGGACAAACGACAGCGCGCGAATCGTCTCATCCACCGACAGAGGCAATACTTTCAAGCAAATCGGAGCCGCGAACATACCAAAACCCGAGGACCGCAATTGTGACGAGCACATGATGGTGCAAAGGCAAAACGGCTCCCTCTGGATGCTGGTGCGCACCCGCTATGGCATAGGAGAGAGTATCTCGACCGACGGCGGTAAAAACTGGCCGGAAGTTGTTCCAACAAAAATCCAACACCCGGTCACGCGGTTCTTCATTCGAAGGCTATCGAGCGGCAATCTCCTCATGATACGGCACGATCCACCGGACGCAGCCAAGTCCAGATCGCACCTGAAAGCGTTTGTCTCCGACAACGATGGCGCAACCTGGACCGGAGGATTGCTTCTGGATGAACGGAAGAGCGTCTCTTACCCGGACGCAGTCCAGGCACCGAACGGCCTCATTTATGCGATCTACGACTGGGAGCGCAAACACGACAAGGAAATCCTGATGGCCACCTTCCGCGAGGAGGATGTGAAAAGCGGAAAAACGCTCTCCTCAGACGCGCGTCTGCGTGTTCGCATCAACAAGGCAACAGGATTGAACCCGGCCACGAAATCTGTTCCAGAACGAAGTGACAATGCAGATGGAAAACCATTGTTGCAGGGAGTCGGTGCGGAGCTTGAGTTCTTCGAAGGTGAGCCTGAGGTGTTCAAACAAGGCGCGAAACTGTTCTTGGACCGCGACTACGCCGCGCAGGAGGTCCCCGGCGTACTCCAGGGCTGCAAGTTCCTTCGCATGAATATCACGGGCGGCCGTCTCGTGTGCGGCAAATCCGGAATTGTTTACCTGGTCACGCCAAGTGCGGGACGCCAGCGGGACAGCCAGGCGGATTTCCTTTTGCAACGTGGGTTTGAGAAGGCAAGTGTTCCCGAGTTCATGCTTTTCGAAAGGGAGGCCAATGTCTGCACCGTCTTCCAAAAACAGCTAACCAAAGGTGACTCCCTTGTTCTCCCCAAGTGGGCCGTGCCGGTCCTGCCAAAAAATGGCGGCCACCTTGCTCGCGCCTCCTCGGGTGGCGTCGCAGCGGATGCAGCGTCCCTCGAACTGTGGGACCGGCAGATTCCATTCCCGCCCTTCGAGCAAATGCGGGACCTCCCATGCGTAACCCACATCGAGATCGAACGGGCCGCGCAGGGTGGATATCACTACCTGCACGAACCTGCGATTGCGTTTCACGAAGGCAGCCTCTATGCCGGATGGGCGAACCATCGTTTGTTCGAGATCAACGTGAAGGATGAATTGCTGAGGGGGCGCGTCTCGCAGGATGGCGGGTTCACCTGGGGACCTGCGAAGATCTGGGCCGCCCCGCCGCTGCTGGGCGGCGAATCGTTCAATCACCCCGTCCTTTTCTCGCATCGGGGGAAACTATGGGGCTTCTTCACCTGCTGGAATGACGAGAAACCCCGAACCGAAATCTTCGTCCTCTCTTCGACCCAATCCTGGGAACTGCTCGGCAGTCAGATCCCCGGATTCCTGCCCTTTTCGCCGCCGCGCAAGCTGGATGACGGGAACTGGATCATGTCTGGCGAACTGCACTGGTTCGAGGCTGCGGTGGCGATCAGTCACGGCGACGATTTAACGCGCTGGGATGTCGTGCAAATTCCCAAACCCGAATCCATCGATCTGCTTTATCCGGAAACCACGCTTATGGAGCAGGATGGCGCGCTCGTGGCCATGTGCCGCCCGAGGAATGCGAAAACAGCGCCCGCTGCCGTCAGCAAAGACCTGGGCCGAACCTGGACTCCGCTGAGACTTAGCAACTTTCCTCTTACCACCAGCAAGCCGCTGTCTGGAAAGCTCAGCAACGGCCAGCAATACCTCATTACCGGCAACTTGGAGCAAAGACGGGCGCTATTGTCCATCGCGGTTACAACCCCGAGCGGAAACCGCTTCTGCCGGGTTTGGAAGATTCGTCATCAGCAGACGCCACAGCGGCGCCTGCTGGGTGGCAGCGATGGCAGATCAAGGGCCGGCACCAACACGGAGTGGTCCTATCCGGCAGCGGTCGAGCATGAGGGCAAACTTTACGTAATCTACACCCAAGGCAAGGAGGACTGCGCGATGTCGATCATCCCGCTATCGGCCTTGGAGACGCGCTGACAATTTCAAACAAGGCAGACGGGAACCAGTGGAGTTGGGAAGAATTATGAAACACAAGGTAATATGACGGCTTCCGTTGGCTGCACAAGGTGATTAACGACGCCCACAGGCGCGGGCTGGAGATCTCCATGGAAACCACCGACGCGGGGCGCGGAGACTGATCGAACTGGTGCGGCTGAGCGCACTGGCGCTGGGGTGAAACATCAAAGTGCGACGGCGCAGAACAACGGGTATGATTAAAGGTGGGTGAGGGCAGAGAAGATATTTGCAGAATAGAGTGTACATATTTGGGACACTTCTCTAATTACAGTGGGGATGAAGAGCAAGAATGTCAGTCCGAAACTGGTAAGCCAGTCTGAAGCGCAGTTCCTTGAGCGACTGCGTCAACATCCCGAGATGATGGAACGCGTCCAAAGCATCCTCGACATCGCTTACAACACCGAGGGCCCTTTGAAGAGTGCCGACCAAATCGAGGAACTGCTGATCCAGGAAATGCGCCGGCTGGGCAACACCAGCATGCATCAGTGGGCCACGCAGGCCGAGCAACGCGTGAGTCGTGAACTCAAAGCCCAGGATGGCACAGTGCGCAGTCGTAAAAAAAAACGCTGAAGTGGTGCTGTGTCTTTGGCTGGGTGAGCGTGAGCGACTCGATTTGGCGCAGCCAAACCCAGAGCTACTTGCGCCCGCTGCCCCAGCGACTGGGCGTAACACCCCGAGGACGGTCCAAGGGACTGCAACGGGTGCTCACCGACTTTGGCAGCGAGCAGTCCTTCGCCCGGGCGGCCGCCAGCGTTCTGGAACATTATGGATTTGAGATGGGAGCCAGCGCGGTGCGAGCGACCACCCTCCGACAGGCCCAAAGAGTGCGGGAGCAGTTGCAGGAGCAATACGAGCAGTCCTTCCGGGTTCTGCCGGCGGTAGGAGCCGATCATGTTATTGCCCAAGCCGACGGCACGATGATTTGCACGGTGGAACCAGCTCCCAGAAAGGCCAAACATCCCCGAGAATGGAAAGAGATGCGACTGGTGGCCACCCAAGCCCAGGGTTCCCGCACGACGGTATATGGGGCCACCTTCGGAAGCGTAGCCCAGGTCGGACAACGTTGGGGGCACTGCGCGCGGCAGGCCGGTTGGGGATTAAACAGTCATATTCACGCGATGGGGGACGGGGCCGATTGGATCCGACTCCAGAGCCAGGAGGTCTTCGGGCTCCAGGCGACCTTTCTGTGTGATTTCTTTCACGTCAGCGAATATCTGGGAGATGCAGCCAAACGCTGCCGACCCGCCCAGCCTGATGCGTGGCGACGAACCCAACAAAAGCGACTCCAACGCGGAGCCGTGGATAAAGTGATCGAGGCATTGGAACAACATCTGGAGCCGGCGGGCACGCCGGAAGAAGAAGCGCTCGTGCGCAATGGCCATCGCTATCTGACCAATCGCCTGGATTGCCTGGACTATCCCCGTGCCCTAAAACTGGGTCTGCCGATCGGTTCGGGCATCATCGAAGGTGGCAATCGCCATGTGCTGCAGGGCCGACTCAAGAGAGGAGGCGCAGCTTGGCTCCACGACCATGCAGACCGCATTGCCCACCTGAGAGTCTTCAGAGCAAACAATCAATGGCTCTCCTTATGGAATTAACCTCACCCTCTTTCAATCATACCCCAGAACAACACCACCCCTACGCCAGACTGGTAAGCGACCTTACATCGCTGTAACCTCATAGGGGCTTTGTGCGTCTGGACGCACATGCAAAATCCGATCTGGGGGCGCTTAGCCCTGGCTCTCCTCTTGGCCAGTCAATTAGGATCGTCCGCCATACCGGGTGAACCAACTCCCAACACTCTCACCTCGGAAGAAAAGGACGCGGGGTGGAAACTGCTCTTCGACGGCAAGACCACCACCGACTGGCGAGGCCTTGGGAAGCCCACGTTTCCCACGAACGGCTGGACCATAGCGGACGGGTGGTTGAACAAGGTGGCCGGGCAAGCCGGTGGAAACATAATCACCCTCGAGGAATTCAGCGATTTTGAACTGAGCTGGGAATGGCGCATCCCGACCAATGCCAACAATGGTATCAAGTACATGCTCCTGGAGGAGCGAGGGGCCATTGGGCACGAGTACCAGATGCTCGACGATCGTGTGCGCGTCCCCCCGAAGCAAAAGCAGCGTCCTTTTATGATGTGCTGCCGCCTACAGTCAAAGCACCCACGAAGCTTGCGCCAGAAACCAATCATTCGCGGGTGCTTGTCAAAGGCAACGATGTTGAACACTGGCTTAACGGCGAAAAAGTGTTGGAATACGAACTCGGCAGTCCGTCGGTGTTGAATGCCGTGGCGAAAAGTAAGTTTAAGGATGTGAAAGAGTTTGGCTGCAAGGTCAGAGGCCATATCCTGCTGACGGACCATCACGACGCGGCCAGCTTTCGCAATCTCAAAATCCGCGAGTTACCGTAGAAGCGAGGCCGCGAATCGGACGGACGGTCGAATGCCCTCGGATACCTGGGCCATCGCGCGGAAGCGTCCTCGCCATCATGGCGATTCTGGGCGATGCTGTTGCCGGCCCTGTCACGAACTCAGCAGCGAGCAGCCACTCATCGACGTGCAGGTCCTGATGGCTATTTCCAAAGATCATGATACGAAACTCTAACACCTGCGAGGCTGCCCGCCGCCTTGGGGGCGTGTGGGCTCTTTTGACCTTTGCTGCGAGCGCCGCAACGTTCACTCCGAACTACGACGAATCCAAGGTCCCCCAATACTCACTTCCTAACCCGTTGGTTATGGCGGATGGCCGCCCGGTCACGGACGTTAAAATGTGGCAGGCCAGCCGGCGACCCGAACTACTGGAGCTATTCCAAACACATGTTTATGGGCATGCACCCGGTCGCCCCCCCCAAATGACGTTCGTGGTCACTTCGCTTGCACCCGACGCGCTCGGAGGCACTGCGACACGCAAGGAAGTGGCGGTTTATTTCACCGGAAAGAGTGATGGTCCGAAGATGGAGCTTTTGATTTACCAACCCAACGGCGCGAAAAAGCCCGTGCCGCTGTTCCTCGGCCTGAACTTCGGCGGCAACCAGACCATCCATGCAGACCCTCAAATCAAGCTTTCCGACCGGTGGATGCGCCCATCACCCGGGACGAGCGTCGTTAATCACCGCGCCACCGAACAATCGCGCGGCAAGTCATCGAGCCGCTGGCCGGTGGAAATGATCCTGCGCCGCGGCTACGCGCTCGCGACGGTCTACTACGGCGATGTCGAACCCGATGTCGTGCGCGGCTGGACGCAAGGGGTGCGAGCCGCTCTCAGCAAGGACGGGACGAACACGGTCTTTGCGCCCGACGACTGGGGGGCAATCGGGGCCTGGGCCTGGGGGCTGAGCCGCGCGCTGGATTATCTGGAAACCGACAAGGACATTGACGCAAAAGGCGTCGCGGTCATTGGACATTCGCGGCTTGGCAAAGCGGCGCTCTGGGCCGGTGCGCAGGATGAGCGCTTCGCCGTAGTGATCTCCAACGACTCAGGCTGCGGAGGCGCCGCGCTGAGCAGGCGGATGTTCGGCGAGACGGTCCAGCGCATCAACACGTCTTACCCCTACTGGTTCTGCACGAATTTCAAGAAGTACAACCTGAAGGAGAACCAACTGCCGGTGGACCAGCATGAGCTGATCGCGATGGTGGCACCGCGGCCGGTCTATGTTGGCAGCGCGGAGCAGGATCTGTGGGCGGATCCGCGGGGCGAGTTTCTGTCCGCGAAGAACGCCGAATCGGTCTACCGCTTGTTTGGCCAGCGCGGGCTAGGTGTGAACGAGATGCCGCAAGTCAATCATCCGGTAGGCGACACCATCGGTTATCATATCCGCACCGGCATACACGGTGTCACGGACTATGATTGGGAGCAGTACTTGAATTTTGCGGATCGCCACTTGCGGCACAACGACAACATGAAGGCGGTCGGGCGTCCAGGGCTCAAGTCGATTCCTTAGCCCTCGGCTATGGCAACTGCCCGACCGACCGCGGTGCCGAGGGCAAATGGGAGTTTGTTAATGGTGCCAGGACCGTTTCGCAGTTGGTGACTGGTCTTGCGGCGGCGGGAGTTCTTTCAGCGCACGGGCTGGAGAATACGGCACGACTGCCAGGCCAGGAACCGCCACCGCCCCGTTCCTCGCGCCAAACGGCGAGGAGGCTATGTCCAGGCACGCCTTGAGGAAGTCGGCATCCACGCCAACCCCTTCGAGACGGCGGCTTTGCAGTTGCTCCTCCAAGCTGGCAACGGCCTGCCTTGACTCTTGAATCACAGGCCCAAAGAGCCCTGGAGGAAGCCGCCGCGCAGGACTCCCGGGCCATCACCGCCACCCACGTGCAGCGCGCCTTGGAACTCCTGCCCTGGGTCGCCCAACTGGCCAAATGAACGGGCCGGCTTCATCGCTACCGGCGCAGTTGGAGCAACTGCACCAAACCTATTGCCGCCTCACCGGGCAAAACCTCTCCCTGGGATTTGACCGGGAGCGACTTTGGTTTGAGTTCCTCCGCGCCAGCTTGACCCTGGCCGACCTGTGCCAAGTAGTGCGCTACCTTCAAAAGGAAATCCGCCACACCCGCCGTAACGTCGGCGCCCTAAAACTATCCAACCTCCTCCAACTGGACCGCTTCGAGGAGGACCTCAACATCAGCCGAGTTCGGCTCAGCCCAGAACCCAAGGCTCTAGTCCCACTCGCGCCGACCTACTCTCCGGCAGAACAAGAACGCGGTCGCCAACGCGCCTTACTTCAGCTTCAAGACCTCAAGAAAAAGCTCTGCCAAGGACAAATCTGACGGTAGCCTCGGCTTCACGCTGCTCTCGGCTCAACTCGCTCCCAGATCATCGCGATAACCTCTGCCCGCTTCTCTCAAATTATCACGATAATACTCTCCCAGATTGCCGTAAAGCGGAACAGCCTTTGCTCAAATGACGCTCAACTTGGCAAGCTCAGACGCAACATAATCATTATCATTAGCCCCGAAAACCTCTGTGTATGTGTTTAGAATCAGCTTGCCCCCGTCGTTGTGCCCCTGCCACTTGGCGATAAGCTTAATGTCGAGCTTTTTCTGCCAAAGTGTCCTAATCCGGTATGCGCGGATACTTCTCTGATAGAACGGGGGAAACGTCAACCGCTTGCAGGCATTGGCCAGAGCCTTGCGAGCGTCCTTAATGGTGAATAGGTGTGTTGCTGGCGACGGGGGACAGCCGTTCTTGTGAGCGGCGGCATACATCTTTTCGAGCAAGGGTTTTAACTCAGGGTAAATCGGCGGGTAGAACCGCGCCCCGGTTTTCTTTCGACGGCAAGACAACTCGCCAAGCGGGGCCTTGTTCCAATCAATATCCCCCCACGTCAACGCGCCAATCTCGGCTTGCCCCAATCCCGCCAAGCCAATGAATTCAATGAAATTAGCCGATTCAGCGGCGTGTATGTTCTGAGTCTCTGCCCTGATACTTGCGACGATTGCGCGGAATTGTTCATCGGTTGGCACAATACGCTTGCGAGCGGTTTTCTTTGGGTCTTTCCAAGACTTTTGAAGCGTGGGGGCTTCTGCAATCATCTTGTCGCGCATCGCCACTTCAAACAGTTGCTTAATGAACAAGGCATAACGGTTATAACTGCTGTTCATAAGGTCTGGCTCTTGTGCGGCAAGCCATTCATCCACCATTGACGGGCGAATATCGGAAACGCAAATATCCAGCCCATACCCCCAATCGGCCTTGAATGCCTTAATAACGCTTTCCTCGGTTTGCTGAGTTTTGGGGGCCATGCCTTTGCGCCCCGCAATAAACTTATCGAGCAACCCGGCAAGGGTTGTCTTGCTCGCCTCTGTGTCAATCTTGTCGAGGTTGCCAAGCCACACACGCAACTTGCGCTCTGCAATCTTGCGGTCTGTAGTACCGAAAGCATGGGTTTTCTGTTTACCCTCAACTTTTTTTATGGCATAGTAACCCCCGTTGACTTTATGCCTGTAAAGACATGGAAAATTCGGAATTTTGACCAGCAACGCCCTAGTGCGATAGGGTTGCTTGCCCGTCTCTTGCAGGGTAGTCAATTCTTGCCCCCCGCCCGTCAATTCTTGTGCTTCAATCATCATACCAAGAGTATAAGGGTAGTCAAACGGGGTAGTCAACAACTTTTTGCATTTGCGGAAACCTCAGTAAGTGACTGCAAATAAGTGGTTTGGGCGCTTGGCGCAGTGGTTAGCGCGTCTCGTTTACACCGAGTAGGTCGTGGGTTCGAATCCCTCAGCGCCCACCAGCCCTCCCTCGGCGGGAGGGAAGACTGAAGTCCGAAATCCGAAGGCCGAAGGGGAGAGGGGAGGCAAGACCCATCAGGGAGTTTCTGTTACTGCCTTTTTCCAGATGGGGGCCACCCGCTTTAGTCCGTCAATGAGCCATTGGCAGGCGGCGAAAGCTTCGCCCCGGTGCGGGGCAACGACTTCAACCCACAGGGAAGGCTCATTTACTTTCACCAGGCCAACGCGGTGAACCAGGCGCACGGATTCAACCGGCCAGCGCGTGGCCACCTCGTCAAGCAGCAGGCTGATCTGATGCTCCACCATGCTCTGGAACACTTCGTATTCAAGGGCGCGGATGTTCGCATTCCCTTCGGTCCCGCGCACGACTCCCAGGAAGCAGACCACCGCCCCCATGCCGGGCGACGTCACCCGCTGCGCGATCAGCGCGGATTCATTGATCGGCTCGGGGGTGATGGTTACTTGCCGCTTCATACCGCAATCCGACTATCCGCCCTGCACCGGCGGGAACAGCGAGACCTTGTCGCCTTCACTTAAAACGTAGGTGCGGTTCTGGTAATCGACCCCGACGGCCATCAACGTCGCTTTCTGCATCGCGCCTAGTTTGGGGAAACGGACAACGAGGGCTTTGAAGAGGTCGTCGAGCGTGCTGCCGCCGGGCAGATCTTCAGTGGCACTCGCGCAGCCGGTCAGGTCTTTGAAATAAGAATAGAAGCAAACCGTGACGCGCATCATGGATTAACCTCCAGGGCAGGAGTCGGCCATCAACCGCGGCGCCGCACCCCTGACCGCTTCGGGCTGGCGGGTTTGGCCTGTTCGCTGACCTGCTTGTAAACGTGCGGATGCAACACCCCGACGAACGGCAGATTGCGATAGCGCTCCGCGAAGTCCAGGCCGTAGCCCACGACAAAGAAGTCGGGGATTTCGAAGCCGACGTAGTCCGCCTCCACGGCTTCCACGCGCCGCGCCGCTTTGTTCAGCAGAACGCACGTCTTGATCCGGCGCGGCTTGAGCGCGCGCAGCTTGGCGAGCACACGGTAGAGGGTTTTGCCCGTGTCGAGAATGTCATCCACCAGGAGCACATCACGGCCGCGCACGTCCAGCCGCAGTTCCTTGGTAAACACGAGGTCCCCGGACTCCGTGCCGGCGCCGTAGCTGGAGACGCCGATGAAGTCCAGCCGCAACGGGAGGGAAAGGTTCCGAATCAAATCGGCGAGGAACATCACGGTCCCGTTGAGCAGCGAGACCACCACCATCTCCCGCCCGGCGAAATCGCGCTCAATGCCGCGGGACATGCTCCGGATGCGCCGCGCGATTTCGTCGTCGGTGATGAGTATGCGCTCGACCTCCTTGCGCCAGCTGCTGGGAACGTGAACGCGGGACTCGGCATAAACTTTGGGGACAGGTGCTCTCATAGGCTTGGGATGTAATAGCGCCACGCTGGCTCGCCGGTTTGTTCCTGCGGCCAGGTTTAGCTACCTCAGATGTGTTTGGAATCGTGCTCGTCTTTCACGGTGTAGCCAGACTCCTGACGTTTGAAGTTAACTTTGTGCTTTTGGATATACGCATTAAACACGTCATCCGGGCCCATGCCCAGCACCTGCGCCATACTGATGAGGAAATGGAACAAGTCCACGACCTCCACCCGCGCGTTCTGCTCGTCGAACTTCTGATACTTGGCCCACCACTTCCAAGGGACGCTGTCGGTCAATTCAGCGATTTCCTGGGACATGGCGCGGCAGTAGTTGAGCAGCCACTTGGTCTTATCCTCGACGCTCATGCCTTCCATCTGGACGCCGATGCGCTCGTTCAAGGCCTTCTGCATCCGAAACAGCTCGTGAAACTGGTCTGGTTTTTCCATGCGCAGAGGATTCGGCGGGCGCTGGACAGAAGCAAGGCGAAACAACGCTGAAGGGATCCCAGAACCGTGCCTCATAAACGCCAGGCAGGGGACCACCGCCCGTTTCGCGCCTTCGACCGGCGCCCGGAGAAACTTTGGCCTTTGAACCGCGGCTCTGAGAAAGTATAAAGGAAGCCATGCTAACGTTGCCGGTATTGTTGTCCAACGGCGGGCCGGTGCTCTGGTTGCTCCTGCTCGTCAGCGCGGTGGCCGTAGCGGTCTTCATCGAGCGCTTTCTCTATTGTCACCGCGCCCAGATTAACTCGACCGAATTCCTCAACGGCGTGCGCACCGTCCTCAAGCGCGATAACGTCGTCGAGGCGCTGTCCATCTGCGATGCCACCCCCGGGCCGGTCGCACGGCTGGTCAAGACCGCCATCTTGAATCGGGACCACGGGCGGGAGCGGGTGCGCGAAGCGCTGGAGGATGCCGGCCTGACGGAAGTGCCGCGGCTAGAAGAGCACTTGAATCTGCTCGCAACGATTACCCAACTGGCTCCGCTCCTTGGGCTGCTGGGCACCGTGCTGGGCTTCATCCAGACTTTTGGCCGGATGCAGGAAGCGGGATTGAACGCGCATGTCGGCCAGCTTTCCTCCGGAGTCTGGCAGGCCCTGGTCTGCGCGGCGGCGGGCCTGGCCGTGGCGATTCCCGCCCACGCTGCCTACAACTACCTGGTCAACCGCGTCAATTCCATCGTGCTCGACATGGAACGCTCCGCCACTGAGATCGTGCGCATCGTCACCGAAGGCGTGAAGCCCCCGCCAGAGAAATGAAGTTTCCCCGCAAAGCCGTCATTCTTCGGAGCCAATTGGATGCGGCCCCGTTTGCGGCCGTGTTCTTTTTGCTCGTGATCTTCATGATGCTGGCGTCGCTGGTATATACGCCAGGGGCGCGGCTCGAGCTGCAACTTCCCCGGGCCAATGGTTTGCCGGGCACGGATAAGCCGACCGTCTCGGTCGCTATCGACGCCGACGGGCGGCTTTACTACGAGAACCAGTGGATCGGGGAAGGCGACTTGAAGCGCCGGTTGCAGGCGGTGGTGAAGAAATCATCGGAGCCATTGACGCTGGTCGTGCAAGCCGACAAAGCGGTCAGCTACGAGATGTGCCTGCAGCTCACCCTGCTGGCGCGCGAGGCGGGCATTTCCGAAGCCTTGCTCGCCACGCTGCCGCGCCCCTACGCCGCTCCTCCGCCATGACTTCCGCGTTGGCCGAATCACGACCCTGGTCGCGCCGCCGCTGGTGGAGCATGGTCGCGCTCATCTTCGGCACCCAGCTCGCCCTGATCTTCTGGCTGGGCGAAACCTCGCCCATTCACCCGCGTGCGGCCGCGCCAGCGCTCACCCTCAGACTGGCCGGAAGCGCCGCCGCTGAGCTGCTGGCGCTGCATGATCCCACGCTGTTCGTCCTGCCACGGCAGCAGGGAGTTCCTGCGCCAACGTGGCTGAGAACGCCGCGACCGGAATCCCACTCCTTCTCGTGGCCGGCGCCGACACACTACCCGCTCCAGGCCATTGACCAGCTTGGCGCCGCCTTCAACAGGCTTGTCAAAACCAACTCCTTTAGCCCACTGCCGACGCCGGAAAAACCGCTGCCCGCACTGACCCTGCCCGAGCTTCCTCCGCTGCCAGTTGCCGCAGAACACTCCACGCTGCAATTGGAAGGGGACCTGGCCCGCCGACGGCTGCTTACGCCGAGTGACCTGGGATCAAGAGAGAACCCGCACATTCTAGCCAATAGCGTTGTTCAGCTCGTCGTAGGGGCCGAGGGCAGCCCGTTATCCGCCATCTTGCTCTCGGGCAGCGGGTCCAAGGCGGCGGACCAGCAGGCCCTGGAACATGCCAGCGCCGCAAGGTTCGAGCCGCTGGGGAACGATGCGGCAGGAACCACCGCCAATCCGGCGGCACAACTGACCTGGGGTAGGATGGTTTTCAAATGGCACACCCTTCCGCCACGGTCCACCAACGCTCCGGCGGCCAGTCCCTGAGCATGTCGATCCCAAACCTAATTCTAACGTATGTGGTCGTGCTCATGGCCGGCCTGACCGGGGCGGCCATCTATTCCGAGTTTCGCCGGCGACGCTTCGAACCCTCCCCAACCGAGGACCACATCTTCCGGTGCGACCGGTGCGGCCACGTCTATACCGATGATCCCGACGTGGCCCGCTCGCGCTGTTCGCAATGCGGACGCATGAACAAGGCTATCGAGTTCTGACGGCGTGGCCGGGCCGGGGGGTGGAGTAAGTGAGTGTTGGCGTAAGGTGAACTGCGGCTCCGCCGTGCTCATCACTCCCTTCCGCTTCAGCTTCCCGTCTTCAATTCCACCACGTCATGCGGCACCGCTTCGCGCTGGCCGGCGGGGCTGACGCGGATGAAGCGGGCTTGCCCACGAAGCTGAGCCAGGTTGGCCGCGCCGAGATAGCCCATGCCGGATTGTATCCCGCCGATCAGTTGTGCCAGCACGCGGTCCACCGAGCCGCTCACTTCCTTCAACGCCTCCACCCCCTCCGGAGCGACCTTGCGCGCCGGGTCGGGCGTGTGGCCGTAGCGCGCCGCCGACCCTTCCTTCATGGCCGCCAAACTGCCCATGCCCCGGTACTTCTTGTAGAGCTTGCCGCCAATCTCCATCACGTCCCCCGGCGCTTCCGGGCAGCCGGCCAAAATGCCCCCGCAGATGACCGCGTGGGACAGGGTGAGCGCCTTCACGATGTCCCCCGACTTGGTGATGCCGCCGTCAGCGAGAATGGTCACCCGCTTCTTCTGCGCCGCCCGCGAGGCGATGTAGAGCGCCGTGAGTTGCGGAATTCCGACGCCGGCCACGATGCGCGTGGTGCAAATTGAGCCGGGGCCCTGACCGACCTTGATGGCGTTGGCGCCGCAGTCAGCTAGGAACTCCACCGCGGCGGCGCTGGTCACGTTGCCGGCGATGATCGGCAGCTTGGGAAACGCATCCCGCAGCATCCGCACCGCATCGCCCACACCCCGGCTGTGGCCGTGCGCAGTCGAGACGGCCACCACGTCCAGGCCGCGCTCAACCAGCGCGCCCACGTGGGTCAGAATGCGTTCCCGGTCGAGTTCCCCGAACGCGTTCCGGGTGGCGGAAACCGCCGCCCCGCAGAGGAGCCGGAAATGCGCGTCGCGCGCCGGCTTGAACTGCGCGTTGCGCTCCTGCGTGATGCGCTCGACGTCGCTCATCGTGAACAGCCCGTGCAGCCGGTCCTGGTCGTCCACCACCAGCAGCTTGTTGGTGCCGGGGTGGTCAGTGAAGAACTTGTCAGCCTTGGCAATCGGGTCACGGCCCAGCTCCTTCTTGCTGAGCGTATGAATCTGGCTGCGCGGGGTAAGTGCCTCCGCCACCTTGCGTTTGGCATAACGCGCTTTCACGACATGGCCCGAGAGCAGTCCCACCAGCTTGCCCTGGCCGTCCACCACCGGGAACGTGCTGAAGGCAAACCGCTTCTTCGCGATCAACTCCAGCACCTCTCCGATCAACTGTTCGGGCGCCACTTTGATGGGCTCCTGGATCAGGCCGTGGACGTTGTTTTTGACGCGGCTGACCTCCGAAAGCTGCTCCCGCTCCGGCATGTTGTAATGGATGATCCCCAGCCCGCCGTTGAGCGCCAGCGCGATGGCCATGCGTGACTCGGTGACCGTGTCCATGTCCGCGGAGATCACCGGGATATTGAGCTGCAGTCCCTCCGCCAGCGTCGTATCGAGTTGCGTGTCGCGAGGCAACACTTCCGAGTAAAGCGTCGCGAGCGTTACGTCGTCGTAGGTTAATCCGAGGCTGCTGAAGGCGGGGAAAAAGACATCCGCCGGCTTGTAGAACTTGGAATCGAGATTGTCGGTTTCTTTGGTCGCTGGCATGTCAGAACGTGCCAGCGGCGGAGCGCGTTTGGCAAGTCCAAACACCCGGGTGCCTAAATCCGAAAACCGAAGACCGAAAACCGAGGGAAATCCGAGAATAGACTGATCTGATTGGCCGCTAGCGGGCCAGCGCGGGGCCGCCCGGCAGCCCTTTGGCGAATGCGATAGAGGTCCGTTTCGACGTTGTTATGCATAGCGCCTGAAGACATACTGGGGGGCGTCAAGTGAAGCACTTGAGAATCAGTCTGACCTGCACTGTGCTGGCGTTTTTGGGCACGGGAGCGCTGTCCGCGCCTGGCCAGCCTTCCAGCGGCGGACCGGCTTACTGCCAGACCAACGAGTTCGTATGCCGCGCGTGGCAGGTTGAGGATGGCCTCCCGCAGAATTCAGTCACGGCCATTCTGCAAACGCGAGATGGTTATCTTTGGCTTGGCACGCGTGGGGGACTGGCCCGATTTGACGGGGTGCGGTTTGTTGGTTTTGGCGTGGCCGAGGGGTTGGAAGGTCTGAACGTGCGGGCTCTTTGTCAGGACCGGCAGGGCGCTCTGTGGATCGGCACCGCCAACTGCCTGAGCCGTTACCAGGACGGACGCTTTACAACCTTCACCACCCGCGAGGGGCTTGCGGGAGACCTGATCAACGATCTGGCAGAAGACCGGGAAGGGACACTGTGGGTGGCTACCGTGACGGGGCTTAGCCGCTGGCGGGAAGGCCGGTTCGAGACCATCGGCGCAGAGCGCGGGTTGTCTGAGCCGCATGTGCGCAAGGTTCTCGTTGACACCAACGGCGTGGTCTGGGCATCGGTCCTAAATCTCGGGCTCATGCGCTGGGATAGCAAAGCCTTCGTCAATGCCATCTCTTCAACCGCACGGCAACGCCGGGAGCCCTACTGTTTGATGAAGGATCCGGCCGGGAGGATTTGGGCCGGGTACCTGGGGAGAGTGCTCTGCCTGAACGGCCAATCTATCATCACCTATGGCAGAGCCGAAGGCGTGCCCAATGTCCGAATCAGTTGCCTGGCAGCCGCCGGGGACGGCACCGTCTGGGCCGGGACGTTTGACCAGGGGCTTTACCACCTCCGAGACGGAAAGTTCCTCCCAATGCGCCAGCCAAGCGGCCTTTCCGACGAGGCGGTGCAGGCCCTGCTGGAAGACCGGGAGCGTAATCTCTGGGTGGGCACCCGGGTTGGGGGACTTAACCGGATCAAAGCTGGCAAGTTAACTACGCTGCGGATCGTGGACGGAACAACTGAAGTGAAACCCATGTCGTTGGCAGAGTCCCCCGGAGGCGTCTTCTGGGTAGGGACCTCCGGTCGCGGGCTTTACCGGATCGAAGGCTACACACCCATCCAGATTTCGCTCGACCACCCCCAGATGTATGTTCATGCCATCGCCGCGACCGAGGATGGGAGCATCTGGGGTGGCAGGAGCGGCTCTTTATGCCAATGGAAGGATGGAAAGCTGCTGGGATCCTACGGAGCCGAATCGTGGCTGCGGGGCGACGTAGTCGAGTGTCTTTGCGAGGACCGCCGCGGCGGTCTCTGGATCGGCACCCGGAATGGAAAGTTGATGCATCGGAGTAACGAACAGTTCACCGCCATCACCAATGGCTTGCCCCTGTCCCGGATGACCGCCATGGTCCAGCAAAAGGATGGGACGCTCTGGATCGGTTTCTATGGCGCTGGTTTGGGGCGGCTCAAGGACGGCGTCTTCACCCTCTATGGCAAGGCGCAGGGACTGAAGAGCAGCATCATCCGGGCGTTGTTGCTGGATGCCGAAGAGACCGTCTGGATCGGCACCGAAGGCGGAGGACTGAGCCGGCTTAGGGAAGGCCGCTTTGACACGTTCACCGCCGCTCAAGGTGTTGCGCAGGACACCATCGTGCAATTATTGGAGGATGACGCGGGCTATCTCTGGCTGGGCACCCATCGCGGTATCTATCGCATCGCCCGCCGCCAACTCAACGACCTGGCCGCGGGCAAGACTTCGCGCGTGGAGCAGCGCGTTTTCGACCGGTCCGACGGGATGAATTCCGTCCAGTGCATTGGAGCGTTTGGCGCCGGTCTCAAAACCCGGAGCGGTTCGCTTTGGTTCTCCACGGATCGCGGCATAGCCCTGATTGATCCGAGGGAGCAAATGGAAGAGGTGGTTCCGCCGCTGGTTCATTTGGAGGAGGTCCTGGTGGATAACCGGCCCTGGCCCTCGCGCGCGACCAATGCGCCGTCGAGCCGGATGAGCAGCGGCCCAGCCGAGCCGCTGCGAATCCCGCCGCGCCGGCGGCAAGTCGAGTTCCACTATACCGGGCTGAACCTCACCGCCCCGGAGCGGGTGCGTTTTCGCTATCGGCTCGAAGGCCTGGATTCCGATTGGGTCGAAGCCGACGCTCGCCGGGTTGCCAATTACGGTTATTTGCCGCCGGGCAACTACCGCTTCCGCGCGGCCGGACAGAACGGCAACGGCGTGTGGGCCGAAGCTGACACCAGTCTGGCGGTGGTGGTTCCGCGGCGTTACTGGCAGACGTGGTGGTTCCGGCTGGCGGTGTTGGCCGGTTTTACCGTCAGCGTGGTGGCCATTGTGCGCTACGTCTCCTTCCGCCGGCTGCGCCGCCAACTGCGCCTGCTCGAGCAGCGGGACGCCCTGCACCGCGAACGCGCCCGCATCGCCAAGGACATCCATGATGACGTGGGCGCCGACTTGACGCAAATCGCGCTGCTGGGCGAGCTGGCCCGGCAGGACCATCCGGAGCAGGACAAGGTTTCTGAACGCATCAGTATCATGGCCGCCACCGCCCGGCAAACCATCAAGTCGCTCGACGAGATCGTTTGGGCCGTCAACCCGCGCAACGACACGCTCTCCCACCTGATCGAGTACACGGGGCAGTTCGCGCTCGATTACCTGCGCGTGGCCGGCATCCGCTGCCGGTTGGATTTCCCTGACAATATTCCCGTGCGCGAGCTTTCCACCGAGTTGCGCCACAATCTGTTCCTCGCCACCAAGGAAGCGCTCAACAACATCGTCAAGCACGCGCAGGCCACCGAGGTCTGGTTCCGCGTGAAGGTGACCGTGGTCGCCCTGGAGATGGCGATCGAGGACGACGGCCAGGGCTTCACGCCGGCCGCGGAGGCTCCCGGCGCCGACGGCTTGCACAACATGCGCCGGCGCATGGCCGAGATTGGCGGCGAATGCCGCATCGAGAGCCGGCCCGGAGCCGGCGCGCGGGTGCTGCTGCGCCTGCCCTGGCCGCAAGACTGACCGATAGGAATTTGCTTTTCGCGCGCCCACCCGTACTGAGCGCTGCGCGGGTGAGGATGGGCGCCTCACCGGCGGAATTCCACCTCCAGAAGATTGCTCACGGCGCGGACAGGCTGCTCGCGATTTGGCCCCTCGTGGCGTGCCATCACCGCAAACCGAATCTTGTGCGTGCCGACTTGGGGCAGGATCCGCGTTGAGCCACTACGCCAGTTAGCGGTCGGCTGGACGGCAATGTTGTCGAACTGCCGGCCCGGGGCGAGAGGCTTAAGCGTCACATAGTAAGGATCGGACCGGTCAAACCTGTGCCAGACGCCGTCAACTTCCAACTCCCCCAACTCCTGGGACTCGGGAACGCGGATTATCTCGCTGCCCAGGTTGCGCACACTGAGGCGCAAATTAATCTCTTGGTACAGAAGCCAGACCGGTTCGTCAGACTGCAGGCGCACCGAGAGGCCTTCCACGGGTTCGCCCCAGCCTGGCTCGGCAGCGTTGGCGAGCGAGGGAGCAAGCGACGGTTCTGCCCATCCCCCTTGCTCGCGCACGTCCCTGAGGAGACCGTCTTCAAGGATCAGTTCCAAGGGGCCTTGGTACATTACTTGTGCCGGAGGGCCGACGTAGCTGGAAGTCACCACCCAGCCGTTCTCTGCGGGTTTAGCCTTGAAACCGCGGTCCTCCAGACACCCCGGGCCCTTGAACAGGCCAAAGATGATGCGCGCGACATCCTCCGCTTCCTGCGCGCTGGTGATTTTGAGTTTCAGCGAAGGCGCCAGGGCCGTCAGCCGCGCATTGCGCCACCAGGTCTGGGGCCGGAGGAAAGGGCCACCCGGCGAGTTCAGAGGAGGCAATACGCCGCTCGTGCCTACCCAACCTCGCGCTGCCGATACGTCAATCTCCTTGCCATCGGGCGTGGCCAGCACCTCAGTGAGCGACTCATGGCCGACGCTGCCGCGCCGCACCGATCGGAAGGCATAACCAGGCAGGTACCTTGCTCACCAAAGCAGCGCATTCGCGGACTCCGGACACCAGGCTGATCTGGACAGGGTTGCTGACAGCGCGGATGGCCGGCGAGCGGGTGGCCTGATTCGACGAGGCTGTTACCACAAAGCGGAGGGTGTGCCAGGTGGGCCCTAACTGGAGCGGCTTGCCTTCCTGGGTCTGCCAGTTGGTTGTGAGGTTGACGCCGATGTCAAGGTACTGGCCGCTTGGCGGGAAGGTGGAACTCTTCGCCTCGATATGCCCTGCCCAGTGATAGTCCACGCCGTCCACTTCCAGCTCCCCGAGTTGCTGGGCCTGAGGCACCAGCAGGTTGCGCTGCCCCTGGTTGCGCACGGCCACGGCGAGGCTCACGGTATCCTCAGTCGTCCAGGCAGAATGTTCCGCACGCAGTTGCACTGCGAAGCCGTTGGTGGCACGCCCCCAAGGCGCAGCCACAGCCGTTGGCTCTTCGTTCGTGGCCGTGACCTCGATCCTCACCGGATTGCTCGTGACAACCACCTCAGGGCTTGGCGCGCCAGGCTTGCGAACGGTCTTGGCGCTGGGAGCGTGGGCGTCCCTGCACGTCATGGAAAAGCGGATCGTGTGCTGGCCGGCGGAGAATCGCAGCGGCAGGATGGGCCGCGATTGCCGCGTGACTGCCTTATCCTGGTCGGGTCTCCAAGTGGGTGTAAGGATGAGCGGAATGCCCTCGTAGCGGCGGCCGGGCGGCAAAGGTGACTGCGCGAAGCTGCCGCTTCCGCACCACCGGTACCGGATGCCATCGACCTCCAGGTTGCCCAGAAATTCGGGCGTCTGGAGGGTGAGAAAGTCTCGCTGTCCCTGGTTCTGGACATCGAGACTGAAGGTGGGGCTCTCCCCGGCGCCCCAGCGCGTGCGCGTTGCCTCCAGGCGCAGCGATACCCCTTCAACGCGCTCACCCCAGGCCGGAGCTGCGCTTGCGGGTGGGCCGCTGGACGTCTCTTGGGCCGGACAGGTCGCCGGCGCCAAGGCTGCCAGCAGAGCCGCGATCCGAAGGAGAGTAATGATTTGCTTTTGTGCGCCGCGCGCACTCAGCGCTGCGCGGGTGAGGGAGAGTAGGTCTTCGGGCTCACCAAGCATGTGGCGACCCTATCGAAGCCAGAATGCGGCGTCAACAGTCAGTTTTGCCCAGTCAGTTCTTGCCCATTTGAGCTGGTGGGCGGCGTCAAGGGCGTGTCCCCGCAAGTAGCGGGGCACCGCGCAGGCGGCAGAGGCGCGGTCGGCAGACGCACCCCGCCCGTGAGCCGGCCCCGAAGCGGCGGCACTTTCAGTCGCTGAGCACGTTTTCGTAATCGGGCATCACCCGCATGCCCCGACCCCTGGAGCCAGGGCGGCCATGGAATACCTATTCGCCAAAGACGGAAGATCCGACCCGGTTCAGGATTTCGGCTTCCGGGCCTGCGCGGCGGCCACGGGCGGCTTCTCCTTGCATTCCTTGCCCACCCAATACTGCTGCCCGGTCTGCCGGCCTGACTGGCCCAGCCGTGGCCGGGTCCGCCGCTGGGCGCCTTCAGCGATGCAGGCCCTCCGCTCTTCCTCGGTCAGCACCTCGCTCTAGGCTTTCGAGGCCGCCGCCAGCCGCGCCCGCCAGGCCCTTTGCTTGGCGGTCTTGGGATCAAACCCTTTGACCCAGCGTCGCCGCCACTGGTGGCCGTTCCGCACGTACCACACCCAGTCGCCGCAGCGGCCGCTCTTGACCGAATCCGATCCAGGCATTCACCCGCGGGACCGCAAAAGACGCAGCGGCTGCACCAGCCGCCCGGCACGATGCCGGGCGCCAGCGTTCTCCTTCTTCGTCTGGCCCGTTGTGCTTTTGCTGAGTTCATGTTACGGCGTTGGACCCCAGCGTCATCCTGGATTGGTAGCCTTCCCTCTGGCATCCAAAGGGCGCGGGCGGTCGAGAACGGACCAAGCACAGACCTGCTGGGTCACCCAGCCCGGGTGTCTCAAGACGAGACAAAGTTTCATTTTCCCAGGATACCACGTGCCCAAGCCCATGCAACTCTACAGAAAGCGACCTGTGCGGCGACTGTGTGACACCGGCGTCGCCACAGCCCTGTCGGCTGGGTGAAGGCCGCGAACGATGGTAGTGCCATGGTATTGCTACGGTATTGCTACGGTATTGCTCCCATGGGGAGCGTTCCCCATGGGAGCAATACCGTAGCCCCTCCGTATCCCCACCGGCGTAACACCGTGATACCCCCATGACAAAGAGGGATCCTCGGACGCCAGGCTCTAGCCCGCCGCTGGGCGCGTCAAATGCGCCGCTCGGGGGGGGACTGGTTACTCATGATTTCAGAAGAACAAACTTGGGCCATAATATGCGCATCAGTTATGTTTTCGGCTTCCGTCTTGGATCGCCCCCAAAACGTGTGGGTGATCATTGCCATGAAGCTCCTATGAACACAGGCACATTACTTGTTTCGGTTGCAATGCTGCTCGCCGCATTCGCTTGCCCCCAGCGCCTTCCAGCCGCCGGAAACGCCGAGCCGCCCCAGGCCAGGCTTTCGCAGAACGGCACAACCAAGTGGAGCGTCTATCTGCCGCCAGGTGCGGGTGAGGTCGAACGCTTTGCCGCGCGCGAGTTGACCCGGCATCTCGAGCAAATGTGCGGCGCGAAATTCGCCGAGGCGAAGAAGCCGGGAGAGTTGACGATACAAATCGGTTTAAGGAAAGCTTTGCCCGCGGTCAAAGAAATGCCGCCGGCCAAGGCCGGATTTGACGGTTATAGCCTGCTGGTTGAACCCCAGCGCGTCGTCATAGCGGGCGACAGCCCGATCGGCGTCCTCTATGGCGTTTACGACGCGCTCGAACGGCTGGGCTGCCGCTGGTTCCAGCCAGCGCTCGATCCCCGGGACCCGGAAGTCGTTCCCAAACTGGCGGACCTGGCGCTGCCGGTGGGCCAATGGTCCGAGGCCAGCCCGCTGAAGCTGCGCATCTACAACGGCAGCGCGTTCTTCTTTGACCTCAAGCCCGAGCAGATGATCCCGCAACTCGACTGGGCGGCGAAGAACCGATACAACGGCGTCTCCTGGCAGGCGCATCATCGTCCCGGCGCCGTTGGCGAGGAGATGGAGCTTATGAAAAACTCGGGCGTCCTCGCCCAGCTTGACCAGCGCGGCCTCTTTCTGCACGGCCCCTGCCATTCGTTCCCGTTCTTCCTGCCCAGCGCAAAATACTTCGACGCGCATCCCGAGTGGTTTGGACTCTACGATGGTCAGCGTCGGAAGCACGGCGACGCCCTTCCGCTCATCAACTACTGCTGGAGCAATCCCGAGGCAAACGCGCAGTTCATCAGCAATGTCGTGTCGTTCCTCAAACAGTACCCGCAAATCAAGGTCTTCTGCCCGGTATGGATTGACGGCGGCGCCCTTTGCGGGTGCGACCAATGCCGCCAACACGGCGGCTCCGACCTGATCGTTGACCTGTTCAACCAGATGTCGGACCGGCTGGAGAAAGACTGCCCGGCGGTGACGCTGGAAGCCGTCTGCGGCTACGCGCCCGCGCTGGAACCTCCCACCAACGCGACGCCGAATGGCAAGTGGCAGGCCGTTTATGCCCACTGGGGGCGCAACCACCGGCAGTCCTACGGCGACCCGGATTACGCGAACCGCGCGAGCCTCGCCAAGTGGCGGGGCGCGTTCAAGAGCTTTGAGCTATGCTCCTATTACGCGGCCGCCTCGCACCAGCCTTTCAACGGCGCCCCTTACCTGCACGCCCTCGAAGGCGACACCCGATACTTCGTCAGCAACCATCTCGTCGGCACCTACGTCCTGCAATACCCGCACGGTTTCTGGTGGAACTACGCCTTCGACCTGGGGGTCGCCGGGCGCTATCCCTATTACTACCCCGCCCAAAAACCGGCCGCGCAACTGCGCGACTACGTTCTCAACTATTTCGGCCCCGCCGCCGGTCCGGTCCTGCTGGACTATTTCCAGGCGCTTGCCGATGACCTCCATGTCTCCTACCGGGCCAGCCGCGGCGACGCCAATGAGCGGGATTACCAGGAACTCCAGCGCCTCGCCGAGACCCTCCGGCGCACGCTTGCCCTGTGCCAGCGCGACCCGCCTTATGCCTATCGCGTCCGCAAACTTCAGGCCAGCCACCGGATTCTTACGCGCTGGTCAACGGCGCTGCGTCATGTTCGCGGCATCAAACAGAAATATCAGGACCTCCAAAGCAATCCCGCTGCCCGCGCGGATCTGGACAAAGCCATCGCCGCCGCCCAGGTCTATGCTTCGCGAGTCCTGGAAGAAACCGCGCAGGCCGAAAAGCAGTTCCCGGGGACAGCCACGGCTGAGTGGCTGGAGAGCTGGTATGTCAACCGCGTCTTCCGCGGCCCGATTAAAGAGATTGAGACCAAACTCGGCCGGGAACCATGACCCGGTGCTTCTCCCCGCGCGCCCTGCGGTGACTCCCATGCGCCGTCTCGCGGGAATCGGGGGCTCTAGCCGGCGTTACCTGCTCTGATTGTCTTCCCATTGGATTCAGCGTTATGGAGGATACGAGCTACCAGACATCTTGCATCCTGAATCAGCTCGTTGTGCTCTTTTGAGCCTACACAGGTGGGGGAGCTTGGGAAAGGGGGCTACCGACACGCTCCCTGCCGGCCACCGCCCGAACGAAGAATGCCGCCCCCCAGACCGTGTGAAGGTTGGTCTGATTTCCAGGCGGGGAGTGCTCCGGTCAGTTTATTTCAGCGTCTGGCCGGGGATGAATCGGGGCATGAGCAAATGCTCCCGGGGATACGGATTGCCTCCGGCGGTGAGCTCCAGCACTAGGTGCGCGAGCTTGGTGGCAAACGAGACCAGATCCGCCCGGTATCGGGCCATGGAGGGGACGACCAGCTCCAGAAAGGCATCGTCATCGCGCGAGATAAGCGCGGCGTTGGCCGGGAACCGCAGCCCGCGTTGGACCAGGTGACCGAGCGCCGTGAGCGCGTTACCGGGACGGCACACGAGGAAAGCCGTGGGGGGGCGGGGCCGGGCCAGCAGGCGATCCAGCGTGGCGCAAATCCCCTCGACTGAGCCGTCGTGTTGCGCGGCCACCGTTTCGACCTCCGGGCCGGCCGTGGCTCCCGCGCGAACGAAGCCGGCTTCCGTTCTGAGGCCGCCGGCAAATATGCGCTTAGGTTGCACGAGGGCCAGGCACGTGTGGCCATGTGCCAGAAAGCGTCCGACGGCATGAATGCTCGCGGCGCGATAGTCCACATCCACGGCGGGCAGGCGAATGCCGTCGTAACAGGAGCCGGCGTTGACGGTGGGCAATCCGCGCGCCATAAACCACGCCTGCATCGAGGGGGTTGCTTGAAAGAGGACCCAGGCGGAGGGGCGCAGGCGGGCGGCCAGCTTTTCCAGGGCCCGTTGCGGACGATTGGAGTAGCAACTGAGATAATCCAGAACCTGCAGCGCGCAGCGCTCTTTGGCCAGCGTGTCGCGCAACTCATCAATCCAGAACAACACGCGCGGCTCGATTTGGTGCAGCGGGATGGGCGAGAGCAGGACCACGTCGCGCGGGCCATTGCGGCGGCCCGCGCGCCGCCCGTGCTTGACAAGGACGCGGCTCCGGCCCTGGCCGGCGCGGATCAATCCCTCCCGCGCCAGCGTGGCGAGCGCCGCCCGCAACGTCATGCGGCTGACGCCCAACTGGTGGCCGAGCTCCCGTTCGCTCGCCAGTTTCTCCCCGGCCGGGCGCGTGAACAGGTGTTGCCGCAAAAGGTCGGCCGTTTGGGTCACGAGCGACAGGCGTTTAGGGGGTCGCAGCATCGCCGCAACCTACCGCGCCGCGGACGTTTGGTCCACAGAAAATACAAGTTGCCGGTGATTGTCTCCCTGAGGGGGATGCGCGACGATGGGTAACGTTGATCCCGGCATACACGCTCGTCATGATATGAAAGAGAAACTGGACGGATTGATCGCAGCCCCGTTCACGGCCCTGCGGCCGGATGGCAGCCTGAACCTCGACCTCATTGAGCGACAGGCCAGCGAGTTGGCCGGCAACGGAGTGCGGGGCGCATTCATTTGCGGCACCACGGGCGAGGGCTTCTCGTTGACCAGCGCGGAGCGGATGCAGGTTGCCGAACGCTGGTTGGCCGTCGCGCCCGAAAAGCTGGCGGTGATTGTGCATGTGGCGCAAAACAGCCTGGACGAAAGCCGGAATCTGGCCTCGCATGCCGAGCAGATCGGCGCTTATGCCATCGCCAGCATTGGCCCGACCTTCTTCCGGCCCGCCGGCGTGGAACAGTTGGTGGACTTTTGCGCGCCGGTAGCCGCGGCCGCACCCGGCCTGCCATTCTACTATTATCACATGCCGGCGATGACCGGGGTGAACGTGCCGATGGTCGAGTTTCTGCGGGCGGCGAGCAAACGCATACCCAATCTGGCCGGACTCAAGTTCACCGATGAGAGCCTGATGAGCTACGCACAGTGCCTGAACTTCGAGGATGGCCGGTTCAATATCCTGTTTGGTCGCGACGAAATCCTGCTGGCGGCGCTGGCTTTGGGGGCCACCGGCGCGGTCGGCAGCACTTACAATTACATGGCGCCGATCTATCAAAAGGTGATTGAGGCCTACCGGGCCGGAGACCTGGAGGCGGCGCAGCGATGGCAGATGGCCTCGATCGAGATCATCGCCGTGATGGCGCGCCATGGCGGTCTGCCGGCCGGCAAAGCCATGATGAAAATGATTGGGCTGGATTGCGGCCCAGTGCGCCCACCTTTGAAGAATCTTTCGCCCGAGCAACTCGCGGCCTTGCGGCATGAGTTGGCGGGCGTGGGTTTCCCGGCGCGAGTTCCCAGTAACGGTGGCAACCTGAAACACCCCGAACCGCTGGCGCGGGCTTAACCATTACTCCGCGCCACGGCTCATGTTGATGCAAATATGAATCTGATAGCGCAAGAACACCGGAAAGTTCCGAGCGCCCCAGCGGCCTGGCCGAATTCCACCCGGGGCAGCCGCGGCATCGGGTTTACGCTCATCGAACTGCTGGTGGTGATCGCGATCATTGCGATTCTCGCCGCGTTGCTCCTGCCGGCCCTGGCCAAGGCCAAGACCAAGGCGCAAGGCATCTCGTGCCTCAATAACTTGAAGCAGATGCAACTATGCCAGGTGCTTTATGCCGATGACAACAGTGACCGGCTGGTGGCGAATTGGGCGACCAGCGACCCGAAATTGACTTGGGCGGGAGGCGACTTGCGGAATGCGCTGGAAGCCACAAATGTCGCCTATACCACCGGGGCTTTGCTGGGGCCTTACGCGAAAGCGGCATCCATATACAAGTGCCCGGCGGACCGCGCGACGGCCAATGGTGTGCCCCGAGTGCGCAGCCAGTCCATGAACATCTTCTTTGGCGGAAAGGGAGACGGCAAACCCGCTTCCACGCGGGTGGACACAGCCACCCACTACTTCTTTGCGAAGGCCAGCGGTATCCTGAGGCCCGCCGGCCTTTGGGTATTATGGGATGAAAACCCGGGCACGGTGGATGACTGTTACGGGGTGGTGGATGTCAGCGCGGCTTACCAATCGAGCAAGCTGCTGGTCAATTCACCCGCGAGTTATCACAACAAGGCCGCCGGCCTCTCGTTTGCGGACGGCCATGCCGAAATCAAGAAATGGTTCGGCCCCGGAGTATTCGAGGGAAAATACAATGTCGCTGGCGGCAGGGATTACGACTGGCTGGCGGAAAGGACGACCTATGCGAAACAGTAAGCTGGTTCGTGCGCTCGCGGTCCTGGCCTTCGGCCTGGCTGTCGCGGGGTGTTCGAAGAAGGAACCCGGTTCCGCCAACCAGGCGGGGAGCGAAAGTGTTGCGCCCGCCGCCCCCGCTCCTACCCGACCCGCCAATCCGGCCCAGGCGCAGGCAGAGCAGGAAGTGCCTTATCAGGTGCATGATTTGCAGCTTTCGGTGGAGGCCTATGAGAAAATAAAGAAACGCAAGCTGGCCAGTCTCGATCAGTTGGTAAGCGAAGGCTTTCTCACCGCGCTGCCGCCAGCGCCGCCGGGCAAACGCTTTGCCTTGGATCCAGCCACGGCCCGTGTCAGCGTCGTGCCGCGATGATTTCTAAAGGTCGCTATTCTTTCAACATAACCAACCTCTCAAACAAATCAATCGAACACCAATCCAACAAACCGTATGAATACCAACAAGCAGTCCCCCAATTTGGTCAGGCCAATGCATTTGGTGGCTTGCCCAAGCCGCCTTCAACTCCTGCTGGCCGTCGCGCTGGCTGTGTTCGCGGCCGCGCTGACGCCACCATCGGCGGGGGCGGCCACCTACTATTACGACAACGACTCCAGCACTCCCGGGTTTGGCACGGCGGGGGGCATCTGGGCGGCGCCGACGCCCGGGCCCATCCCCGGCTGGACCACGGACGCAACCGGCGCATCCGTTCCGGGGAGCGTCACCACAACCACGTCTGACCCCATCAACTTCGGCAACGGCGCGACGGGCCTTGGGGCCGGGACGATCACGCTCAATGGCGCGTTGAGTTCCAGCAACATCACCTTTGCCTCCGGGTCCGGCGCCATCACTCTGTCCGGTGGCACATCCCTCACCCTGCCCGCCACGGCCGTGGTCACGGTCAACAACAGTTCCGATACCATCGGCACTCCGCTCGCTGGCGCGACCACAAGCCTTATCAAGGCTGGCACGGGCACGCTGATCCTGTCTGGCGCTAATACCAATTCCGGAGCCGTGACGGTTACCAGCGGCGAACTACAGCTCAATAGTGGCTCGTTTAACCTCGGGGCGAAGGCGCTCAACGTGGCCAACAGCACCGGCCAAGTGGCGGTTGTCAGTATCGTGAACGGCAGTTTCACCAACTCGCTCTCAGATAATATCGGGACTGGCACCAACGCCGTCGCGGTGGTCAAGATGAGCGGCGGTAATTTCGTCAAGACTGCTGGCAACTTTAACCTCGGTCAGGCCAACGTTGGTAAAACGAATTATGCCGCCTTCCTCATGTCCGGCGGCGATACCCTTCTTACCGGTGAATTCGGTATAGCCTATGGTTCCTCCACGCTGGGCTACCAGAACCAGGCCTACGTCAATCTCTCGGGAGGCACTCTGACCTGCATGAGCTATGTCACCGTCGGCCGCGAGGGAATGGGGGTGCTCGATATCTCCGGTGGCACGCTCTTCCGGCCCACCACCGCCGCCAATAGGCTCTATATGAACCGTTCGGTGGGCAGTTTCTCACAGCTAACCATCCGGGGCACCGGCACGCTGGATATCGAAGACAATACCGGTTATCGTTTCGCGACCAGCGCCTCCAATGCAGGCTCCGGCGTGGCGAACCTCCTGACCGGCGGCACTCTCATCAGCCGGGTGGGTATAAGTTGGAATGGCGCCGGCATCACTTTCGGGTATTTCAACTTCAACGGCGGCACGTTGAAGGCGAGCGGTTCGTCGGCTACGTTTTGGACGGATCTTTGGTCGGCATGCTACATCTACAGCGGCGGTGCCACAATCGATTCGCAGGAGAACGACATCACCATTGGCCAGCCGTTTCTGGTGCCCACCGGCAACGGTGTGACGTCCATCACCGGCGGCACCGGCGCAGGGTATCTGGCGCCGCCGGTCGTGAGCATCAGCGGCGACGGCACGGGCGCCACTGCGATTGCGCAGATTGACTCCAGCGGCAATATCACGAACATCCTCGTCTCCAACGCCGGGGTGAACTACACCACGGCTTCGGTCGCCCTGGTGGGCGGCGGCGGCACAGGCAGCGGTTGGACAGCAGCCATTGGTGCCAATGGGACCACCGGCGGCCTGACCAAGCTCGGCTCCGGCACGCTGACCCTTACCGGGGCCAACACTTACCAGGGACCGACCAAAGTGGGCGGCGGCACATTGACAGTGTCATCCGTCAATTACCCGACCCCCAGCTCCCTGACATTGAGCAATAGCACTGCGGCGAATCTCGATGTTGCGGGTGGGGCCGCTACTGTCGCCACCCCGAGCCTGACCTTGGGGACGAACACGACGCTGAATCTCAGCTACGGCACCCTGGGCGGCAATCCCTTCCAGCCGGCCATCAGCGATGTCACCATCAATGCGGGCACCGCGCTCACGGCTAACGGCACGAACATCGTGATCAACCTATCCGGATCGGGATTCGTGCCCGGCCAGTTCGCGATTATCAAGTATGCCGGCAGCATTGGGGGAAATGGTTTTGCCGCGTTCAAACTGGGCACCAAACCCGCCGGTTTTTCCGCGGCGCAATTGGTGAACAACCCCGGCAATGGTTCCATTGATCTCTTCATTCCCGCGGTTAATAGCCTCACATGGAATGGAACCAACGCCAACTGGGATATCAACACCACCTACAACTGGAGTGACAATGTGATGTCGCCAGCCCGGTATGCCGAATACGGCACCACCAATATTTACGGCGACATCGTGACGTTTAATGACAGCCTGTCCGATCCCTCCATGACAAACATCAATCTAACCACGACGCTGCGGCCTACCACCGTCAACCTTGCAGCGTCTGGCACCTTCTACGCCTTCTCCGGCCCAGGCAAAATTAGCGGCGCGAGCTACGTGAATGTCAGCGGCTCCGCCCCCGTGACGTTCAGCACCGCCAACGACTACACGGGCGGCAGCACGCTGAGCTGCGGGCACGGTTCTGGTGGGCCATAACTCGGCCCTCGGCTCCGGCCCGATCACCCTGGCCGGCTCAGTCTTGTCTCCGGACAGCACGACACCCCGCGCGTTGACCAATGCGGTCAGCATCTCAGTGGATTCGACCTTCGGTGTCGATGCCACAAGCGGTGCGCTGACGTTATCCGGTCCGATTGACTTCGGTGGCGTGGCGCGGGGACTGTCAATGGAAAACAGCGTGTCCTTGACCGGCCCGGTTTCCAGCGGCGGCATCACCAAGTCGGGAAATGGCACGCTGACGGTGGACAATGCCGGCACGGTGCTCGCGGGCACGACCTGGGTCAATGCCGGCAAAGTGACGCTCAACAATGGCACGTTCACCGGCGCGTTCAACATCGCTCCCATCATCAATCAGGTCGGCGTCGTCGAGATCGGGAACGCCAACGTCACGAACACGGCGGCGAATAACGTTGCCAGCGCAGCGAGTACCGTGGGTGTCATCAAGCAGAGCGGGGGCAGTTTTGTGGAAACGGGCACCGTCGCCTTCGGCAACACGTCTTCCAGCTCAGCCGCCTATTTGATGTCCGGTGGATTTGCTTACTTCGGCGGTGATACCCGGCTGGACAACAACGGCGCGGTAGGTCTCATCAGCCAGTCGGGCGGGACGATGGTTTCCGCTAATTACTTCACCATTGCCCGTGACGGCGGATTGGGGGTTTATGACCTCTCCGGCGGCCTGCACTATCGTCCTGCAAACGCAGCTCAGCCCTTCTACCTCGGCACCCGCGCCGATGGCGGCAATGCCCAAGTCACCATTCGCGGCTCCGGCACACTGGAGATCGAGGACTCTTACGGTCTGTATTTCGACCGCAGCGGAGCACGCACTTACCAAATGGTCGGTATGGTCAACCTGCTGAGCGGCGGCACGGTGATCAGTCGCACCGGTTTCCCGTGGGGCAACTCCAACGCCTTGAGCATTGGCTACGTCAACTTCAACGGCGGCACGTTGAGAGCCAGTGGCAGTTCGACAGACTACTGGTCCGGCTGGACCGCAGGCTATATCTATGGCGGCGGGGCCACGATTGATTCGCAAGGCAACAGCATCACGATCGGTCAAGCGCTCCTGGCCCCGACCGGCAGCGGCGTGATCTCGATCACCGGCTTCAGCGGTTCCGGCTATCTGTCCCCGCCGGTGGTGAGCATCAGCGGCGACGGCACGGGCGCCACGGCAGTTGCGCAGATTGATTCCGGCGGCAACCTCACCGGCATCCTCGTCACCTGTCCCGGAGTGAACTACACCTACGCTTCCGTCAGCTTGAATGGCGGCGGCGGCAGCGGCAGCGGCGGGACGGCGAACCTCGGCGCCAACGCGACCACTGGCGGTTTGACCAAGCTTGGCTCCGGGACGCTCACTCTCACTGGCACCAATGCCTATGGTGGTCTGACCACGGTTGGCAACGGAGCCCTGGTGTTGGGCAAGGCGCACGCTGCACCCGGCAATATTACCGTGGCCGATAACGCGACACTCGGCTGTTGGTCCGACGCTCCGGGCGCGAGCGTCAATCTGCCGAGCGCCACGTTCGGGGTGACCACCGGCGGCCGCCTGCTGGCGCAGTTCACCGGCAACACCGGCAATCCCAGCGGTCCGGCCGGCTATATCACCAACCTCACGCTCAATGGCTCCACTCCTGTAACTGTGTCGTGTGCCGGACTTCAGATTGGCACCATTCCGCTCCTCCAATACTCAACGCTTGGCGGCACGGGTGCCATCACGACGGGCACTTTGCCGCAGGGTGTTGTGGGCACGATTACGAACAATACGACGACGAAGACCATTTCCCTTGTGGTTAGCGCCTTCACTCCGCTGGCCTGGTCGGGGGCGAATAGCAGCATCTGGGACATTAACGTGTCCACGAACTGGCTTTTGGGCGGCACGCCGACGGCTTATCAGGACGGCGCCAGCATCTGCTTGTTCAATGACAGCGCAGTCAATGGGAATGTCGTGATAACCCAGGCGGTCAGCCCCGGCAGCATTGTGTTCAGCAATAATTCTGTTGCCTACAACGTCGGCACGAGCGGGTCCGGGGCGTTGAGTGGCGCTACTGGGCTTACCAAAGCCGGAACGAATACCCTGATCCTTTCTGGCACCAACACGTACCTCGGGACGACCCTCATTAGCGCGGGGACGCTTCAGGTCGGCGATGGTGGCACCGCCGGGAGTCTCCCCACGGGCGGGAGCGTGCAAATTGATGCTGGCGCCACGCTGGTTCACAACCGTTCCGACACCGCCGGCTTTGGCAGCCAGAACATCTCTGGCAGTGGCACATTGAACAAGATCGGTAGCGGGGATGGCCCCGGCCTCACCGGCACCAATACGTTTTCAGGCCAGATCAATATCCAGACGGCCACGCTCGGCCTGTCAGGCAGTGAAAGCGAAAACGGGGAACCCAGCGTCTATGTCGCCCCGGGTGCCAGGCTGGCGATCGGCAGCGGCTTCAACGGCGGCTTCGCCACTATCGGCAACCTCACCGGCTGGGGAGACATCAACGCGTCGTTCAACTCAGGAGCCGGGACGCGCGGCCTCCAGGTCAACCAGACGACCGACGGCACTTTCGCCGGGGTGATCGCTGATGGAACCAGCAGCCGCCTGGTCGCCTTGACAAAGACCGGTCCGGCTGTGCTCACCCTTACCGGCACCAGCACCTATACCGGCCCTACAGCCGTGAGCAACGGCACGCTCATCGTCAACGGCGCGATCAGCAGCAGCGCTGTGGCCGTCGAGGCGGGAGCGACCTTGGGCGGCAGCGGTTTCGTGGTTGCCAGCGCCAGTTTCACGGATGGATCCATCGCCAGGAACAACGTGGGAACGCCCCTTACCGTGGGCACCCTGGACATGGCCGGCAATGCCACCATGAACGTCGCCACCGCCGCGCCGTTGAGCGCGGGGGATTATCCCCTGATTAACTACACCACCTTGACCGGGACCGGCCAATTCACCGGCCTCAACATCGGCGGTTCCGGTCTGGCCAGTGGTGCGACTGCCAGCGTTGTCTTCACGGGCAGCGCGGTCGCCTTGAGCGTGGTTGGTGGCGCTCCTATTGCCACGAACATCACCTACACATTCAATGGCAGCGAGTTGGTGTTGGACTGGCCCGCCGGGCAGGGTTGGCTGCTCCAGTCCAACTCGGTCAATGTGGCTAATCCCGGCTTCTGGTACAACGTAAGCGGGGCGACGCCGCCGTTCACAAACACGATCAATGCGGCAACTCCGGCCGCGTTCTTCCGATTGACGAATTAGCGTGAGCTGAGGTGGGGCGGATGGCAGCAATGCCATCCGCCGCGCCGCGCCGCGTGAGAAAGAAATGCGATTCCAGCCAACCGGATGGGTAAGTCAGGTTACGCCAGCCCCTGACCGTGAACCGTCGTGCATTTAAGAACCATGCCCCATCCGGAGAAACGGCAGCCGCAGCGCAGGCACTGCTTTCAAGTGTTATGCATAGCTATGGTTGGCCTTCTGGCCGCCGCTGAAGACCGCGCTTGCGCCGCAGTTGACGTGTTCACGAGCGGCTCAGGGGGGTATCATACCTACCGTATTCCGGCGATTGTCCAGGCCACCAACGGAACCCTGCTGGCCTTTTGCGAAGGCCGCAAGACCTCGGGCGGCGACGCGGGCGACATTGACATTGTGCTTCGCCGTTCCACCGACAACGGCAACACGTGGGGGGCGATGTCGGTGGTGCAGGAGGAAGGCGGCAACGCTACCATCACCATTGGCAATCCGGTTCCCGTGGTGGACGAGGCGACCGGGAAAATTCATCTTCTTTTTTGCCGTAACAACGACCGGGTATTTTACACGTTCAGCACCGATCACGGTGCGGCTTGGTCCGCCCGCACGGAATACACCTCCGAACTGAAGTTGGCCGCCGGGTGGACGGGGTGGTACGCCACCGGCCCCGGCCACGGCATCCAATTGCAGCGGGGTGCTCAAGCGGGGCGATTGATCGTGCCGGCGTATATTGGGAACGGGGCTCACGTCATTTACTCGGACAATCAGGGCGGCACCTGGCAGCTTGGCGCCATTCGCGAAGACATCGGCAATGGGATCCAGCCCGGGGAGAACCTCGCTGTCGAACGAGTCGGCCTGTTGAACGGGAACTCGCGCATATACTTCAACGCCCGCGACGGCGGCTCCCAGAGCGGCACTCGCTCCGACGAAACGTCCAACGACGGCGGCCTCAGTTATGAAGGCTCCTCCTGGACCGCCCGCCCCGAATTCGTATGTCCCATGGTGCAAGGCAGTTTAGCCCGATTGCGTGCTGCAGACAAAGGCGACCCCGACAACGTCATCCTGTTCAGTTGCCCGAACGACGCTAGTAGCCGGGTCAACATGTCGGTCTGGTATTCCCTGGACGAAGGGGTGACATGGAGTGAGCCGCACTCCATTTACGCCGGGTCCTCCGCATATTCGGACATGGTGCGTTTGACCAACGGCAACATCGGGCTGCTCTACGAGAGGGACAACTACGGCAAAATAACTTACACGAATTTCGGCGCCGCCTTTCTTGGTTTGCCTGCGAATACGGCCCAGCCCCCGGTCGTATGGGACGGCGGTGGCGCGGATCCGCTGTGGGGGACGGCGAACAACTGGACCAGTAATGCAACTCCTGCGTTCAACAACGCTCTCGAAGTAGTGTTCAATTCCGTCGGGGCGGGCAATCTCACCAATGCCGTCGGCACCAACCGGACGATCCGTTCGCTGACCTTCAACTCCGATGCGGATGCTGACGTCGGCATTTATCTCGCGGAGAAGATCAGCTCTCCCGCGATGAGCTATGTCCTGACCTTCGATGCGGTTGGCGGCAGCGCCACGAACACAGTGGCCACGGGTGCGGCCGGCAATTTCACCATTGGTGTCGGCGGGGGGAGCGGGCGGGGCTCAGTTACGCTGGCCGACAATCTGGTCGTTAATCACAGCGGCAGTGGCGAACTGAAATTCGACCGGCCGATCTCGGGCCCGGGTGGCATTACCAAGAACGGCAGCGGGCGACTCTTCCTCCGGCAGAGCAATCTGCTACACGGGAGCCACCCTCATCAACGCGGGGACCGTTATTTCCGGCGGCAACACCGGCGGATTCGGCACCGCATCCAATTGCGGTCCGATGTATCTTAACGGAGGCACCATTGCCAACAGTACGAGCGCCAGCCGGCCAATCTATAACAACGTTACAATGGGAGGTGATTTCACGTTTGGGGGTGTCTCCGGATATGGCACCGGTCTGTTAACACTCTCCGGAATGCTGGACCTCGGCGGCGCTACCCGGCTATTCACGATCAACAGCCCGGTAACGATATCTGGAGTGGTGGGCAATGGAGGAATCAGCAAGAACGGCTCCGGCACGCTGACTCTCTCCACCAGCAATTCATACACCGGTCCAACCACTATCTACGCAGGCATCCTGCAACTTGGCGATGGCGGCGGCTCAGGGAGTGTTGACGTGGCCAGCACAGTCGCGATCGGTCCAAATGGCGTCCTTCAATATAACCGAACGAACAATCTGGGCTCGTTTCCCAACACCATCATCGGGACCGGGACCCTCATCAAAACCAACACGGGCGAGCTTGGCCTGACCGGCACCAACTCGTTTTTCGGCACGCTGGAAATACAGCAGGGGAATATCGCCCTCTCGGGCGCGGCTTGCGCTAACGGACGTCCGAGTGTCAAGTTGGGTCCAAACGGAACTCTTAGCATTGGGGCTGGGTTCGTCGGGGGAACGGCGGTTATCGGCAACCTGAATGGGGCAGGCCGCATTGATCCGGCCTACGACCAGGGTGCGGGCATTCGCACTCTGCAGGTGAATCAGAACAGCGAAGGCGTGTTCTCCGGCCCCATGCTCGACGCCACCTCCGGCCGAGAGCTGGGGTTCATAAAGGGAGGGGTTGCCCGCCTCACGTTGTCCGGCACCAACACTTACACCGGCCCAACCACTGTCAGCAATGGCACATTGGTGGTGAATGGTGCCGTTACCGCCAGTGCCGTTTCAGTCAAGGCGGGCACCACCCTGGCAGGAACGGGTTTTCTCGGAGGTCCGATTACCGTCGAAGCCGGAGGCACGCTGGCGCCGGGCCTCTCGCTTGGCACCCTGACCATCGCCAATTATTTGGCGCTGGCGCCCGACAGTTTCACCGCTCTGGAGATCAACGCCACCAACGGTCTGAGTGCCCGGGTTCTGGGGTTGACGGGTGTGAACTATGCCGGAACCCTGATGCTGACCAACCTCGCCGGTCCGGGAACACTCGCCAGCGGGCAGACCTTCCAAATCTTCGGGGTGGTGCCAACGGCCACCGGGAACTTCACCACCATCACCAGTCCTGACGCCCCCGATGTAGCCTGGGCTTTCACCCCTGGCCTCGGCCGGCTTACCGTGCTGGCCACCACGGCAAACTACCCCACCAACCTCAGTCTCACAGTGTCGAATGGAGCATTGTCGCTGACCTGGCCTGTGACGCACCTGGGCTGGATCGCCCAGTCGAACACCTCAAGCCTGGCAAACTCCGCGGGTTGGTATGATGTTCCCGGCTCGTCGAATTTGGTCGGGCTGACCATCAGCCCAAGCACCTCCCAAACCAATGTCTTCTACCGGCTGATCTCGCCATGACAAGCGCAATCCTACCCCATCTTACAAGGAGTCGAAGGTTCCACATCGCGCGAATCACCGCTCTAGCGGCAGCGATCGGCATGATATCCGCCGGCGCAAGTGCAGACCCCGCACCTGGTGGGTCGCTCTCGAACGAACCTCTATTCATCAGCGGACAAGGCGGCTATCACACCCACCGCATTCCGGCGCTGGCCGTTACCCCCAAAGGCACCGCCCTGGCCTTTTGCGAAGGGCGGAGAAAATCGAGCAGCGACAGCGGCGACATTAATCTGGCGCTCAAACGCTCCGGCGACCACGGCCAGAGCTGGAGCGACCAACAGGTCGTGTGGGACGATGGCGGCAACACGTGCGGCAATCCCTGCCCCGTCGTGGACCGCGAGACCGGCGAGATTTGGTTGCTGATGACCTGGAATCGCGGCGATGATCACTAACCGGAAATCATCGCCCAAACCAGCAAAGACACACGACGAATCTTTGTCACCAGTTCCACTGGCGGCAACCGAAATGCCGGGAAAGCGCGTATTCGCAACGGAGCGGCAACTTCCTGATGAAGGCTGACCTGCGTCGGTACTCGCTCGAGCCGCTCGTGGCCGGCCGCCCCGACGGGCAGCAACCGCAGTTCGTCCATTCCCTCTCGCGCGAGCCGAACGCTGTCGCAAAGATGAAAGCAACCTCCGCCGCATGAGCAACCTCTCCAAGATCACATCCCGCGCCTGGCTGGTCGTCGCGCTCCTCTGGCCGGTGGCGTGCCTGAATTATCTGGACCGGCTGATGATTACCACGATGCGCGACTCGCTCAAGGCGGACATCGCCATGACCGACGCCCAGTTCGGCCTGCTCACCTCGGTGTTCCTTTGGGTGTATGCGCTGCTGAGTCCGTCGGCCGGATATCTGGCCGACCGTTTCAGCCGCAGCCGCGTGATCCTCGGCAGCTTGTTCGTTTGGTCGGCGGTCACCTGGCTCACGGGTCATGCGCAGAGTTTCAACCAACTCCTGGTCGCACGGGCGTTGATGGGCGTGAGCGAGGCGTGCTACATCCCGGCGGCCTTGGCGCTGATCACCGATTATCATCGCGGCCCAACGCGGTCGCTGGCCACCGGCTTGCACATGAGCGGCCTTTACGCGGGCGCGGCGCTTGGAGGCTTGGGCGGGGTGCTGGCGGAGAATTTCAAGTGGCAGAGCGCCTTCAATCTCTTTGGCGCCATCGGCGTGGGCTACAGCGTCCTGCTTATTTTTGCGCTCAGGGAAAACCGGCCAACGGGCGAGGCCGGCCCTGTCGCCGATGCGCCGGCGGAGAAGGTCCACCTGGGTTCCGCTTTTGGTTATCTGTTTCGAGAGGGATCGTTCTGGGCCTTGTTGGCTTACTTCTGCCTGCTTTCCATCGCCAACTGGGCGATCTACGGCTGGCTGCCCACCTACATGGGCCAGCAGTTCAAGCTCGGCCAGGGCGCGGCGGGCATGTCCGCCACCGCCTACATTCAAGCCGCGTCCTTTGTGGGCGTCCTCGTTGGGGGCGCGTGGGCCGACCGCTGGTGCCGGAGCAACCTGCGCGGGCGGGTGTTCGTGCCGCTGATCGGATTCTGCGCGGCCGCGCCCGCGCTTTATCTGTCCGCCTCGACCAGCGCCCTGGTGCTCGCCGTCGCGGGGTTGATCGTGTTCGGCCTGGCGCGCGGTTTTGCCGACTCGAACAACATGCCGATTCTCTGCCAGATCGCGCCCGCGCGCTACCGCGCCACGGGCTACGGCGTCTTGAACTTCTTCGCGTGCGTCCTGGGCGGCGCAATGACGTATGTGGCCGGCGCGCTCAAGGACGCCAACGTGGGGCTCGAAAAGGTGTTCCAATTCTGCGCGGCTGGGCTCGTGGTGGCCGCGCTGCTGCTGTTGCTGGTCAAACCGAAGAAGGAGTTGGAGAACACATGAACGCGGAAACGGCGACGCGCACGCACAACAACTGAGATTGCCGGAATGAAACCACTGACCTCCGATCACATTCGCGGCAACTGGGCCACCTTGATCACGGCTTGGAACGCCGATGACTCGCTGGACCTCGGCCGCGTGGCGGCGGAGATTGACACACTCATTCGGATGCGCGTGGACGGCATCTACTCCAACGGCACGGCGGGCGAGTTTCACACGCAGACCGAGGATGAGTTCGACCGCATCTCGCAGTGTCTAGCGGAGAAGTGCAACGCCGCCGGGATGCCGTTCCAAATCGGCGTCAGCCACATGTCGGCGCAGATTTCGCGCGAGCGGCTGCGGCGGATTGTGTCGCTCACGCCCAGCGCCGTGCAGGTGATCCTGCCGGATTGGTTTCCCGTGACTGAGGACGAGGCGGTGGCGTTTCTCGAACGGGATGGCGGAAGTGGCGAATGGCATCGGCCTCGTGCTCTACAACCCACCGCACGCCAAGCGGGTTTGGAATCGCCGGAGCAAATCGGGCGGTTGGCGGCGCGCGTGCCGGCGCTGATCGGTCTCAAAACCGCCGGCGGCGACGACGTCTGGTATGCCTCGATGCGCGAACAACTCGCCCGCCTCAGCGTATTTGTGCCCGGCCATCTTCTCGCCAGCGGCGTCCAGCGCGGCGCGCACGGGGCCTACTCGAATGTTGCCTGTCTCAACCCGGCCGCCGCCCAGCGGTGGACCGATCAGATGCGGACCGACATGCGCAGCGGCGCTTGGAACTGGAGCAACGGCTGCGGCGGTTCATGGACGGATATATCGCCCCGTTCATCACCGAGCAGAAATACTGCAACGCCGCCTGCGACCGCTTCATGGCCCTGCTCGGCGGCTGGGCCGATGTCGGCGAGCACATGCGCTGGCCCTATCGCTCGATTCCGGCTCAATCCCGCGTTTTTCGCCAACCAGTTCGACCGCAAGTATGTCACTTTCCCCGACCGCTTCGAGTTGCTGCGCCAGTGGATCGAAAATGGCGGGCACTTCCACATGAACGGCGGCTGGTTCAGCTTCGGCGGACATCAGGGTTACGGGCGCTGGGCGCGCTGCGCGTGGCAAAAGGACACCGATGACCGGGTGCTCGCCGTGGATTGCCTGGAGACCGACGACCTCATCGAGTCCACCGCTTCGTTTGAGGTGCGCCTTGCCGACTCAACCCACCCTGCCGTGCGCGGAATCGATTGGTCCACGATTCCGCCGGTGCTGGGTTTCAACGAGACCCGTCCGGGCCGCGGTGCCAAGGTCATCGCGGAGATCCGCCACGGCAACGCATGGTATCCGCTGCTCGCCGAACGCAAGGTTGGCAAGGGCCGTTCGACCGCCTGGACCACCAGCGCCAGCCCGCACTGGGGACTCAACTTCATGAAATGGGAGCACTACGACCGCCTCCGGCGAGGCCAGCCGGATTCGTCCCATCGCCCAGGAGTTGATTCCAGAGTTCTTCAAGCCATGAACCAGCGACCGTTGGCCATGACTTCCCGCGAACGAGTCACCGCCGCACTGAACTTTGAACCGCCGGATCGCTTGCCCGTCAACGATTCGCTCTGGGACGGGCTGCAAGCGGATTGGATTCAGGAAGGCATGCCCGCCGGTGTGACCCCCGCCGATCACTTCGGCTGGGACATCGAGAGCATGTTCATTGACGCCTCGGCGCGCTTCGACATGAAGATCCTGTCGCGCGCCGACGGATTTATCACGTTCGAGGATCGCGCGGGCTACACGGTGAAAAAGGCCGATGGCCGCAGCGGCACGCTCGATTTTCAGGATTACAAGACCAAGACCAGGGACGATTGGGAGAACGTCACCAAACCGCGAATGATCCTCGATGACCCGAGCTGCACGGCGCGGATTGATTCCACCGGTTACTTCTGTCATTTCGATCCTTATCCAACCTGGACGGAGGCGAAGAAGAAGATTCGACACCATCTACGCGCGCGGGCGGTTCGTCACGTTTGCCGCCTATGGACCGTGGGAGGCGACCTGGCGGCATCACGCGATGGATAAACTGCTGCTGGACGTCCTCGAAGACCCCGATTGGTGCGCCGACATGTTCGCCACCTACACCGACCTGTTCCTCGCCGTCCTGCAATGCGGCCTCGACCACGGTATGAAGCCCGACGGCATCTTTCTGGTCGAGGACATGGGCTTCAAAACGTCGCTCCTCATCAGCCCGAAAACTTGGGACGCGCTGTTGCGGCCCTGCTATGAGCGCATCAACGCGCTGCTCCGTCGGCACGGCATGCGGTTTCTCATGCACACCGATGGACGCATGTGGGATTTGCTGCCGCGCCTTATCGAAGTCGGCGTCGAGGGGCTGAATCCGTTCGAGTGCGCGGCAGGCATGGACATCGCCGAACTGCGCCGGCGTTTTCCGCGCCAGTTGACCTGCTATGGCAACATCAGCGCGACCGGCTTGCTTGGAGAACGCGCCGCGCTCGAAGCGGAGTTGCTGCGCAAGATTCCATTCGCCAGGGAGGGGGGCTACATCATGCACTCCGACCACTCGATCCCTTTCGGCGTGAGCTACGGGCAATACCGCTGGGCCTGTCAACGCGCTCAGGAAATATTCGCCGCGACCCGGCAAGCCAGCCCGTGATTTGAAAGAAACCTCGCGACCAACTGCCTTTGAGTCCAATGAAAACATCATCACTTGCAGCAATTCTCCTCACGCTAGCCGGCGGATTCGCCCCGGGCGCTCCGCTCCTTGAGACGACCCATCTGTTTGAGGAGGGAAAAGATGGCTTTGCCTCCTATCGCATTCCCGGAATCATCGTCACGGCCAAAGGCACAGCCCTGGCCTATTGCGAAGCCCGCAAATACTCAGGTGAGGACTGGGGCGAAATCGAGATTCACCTGCGCCGCAGCACCGACGGCGGCCGCACCTGGTCATCCGCCAGGCAGATTGCCCATATGGGTCCGCGCACCACGACACGCAACGCCACCCATTGGGGAAAGCTCGAGCAGCCGCAAGGTGAGCCGGATCAACAAACCGTCAACAATCCCGTCGCAATCTCGGCGCGCGATGGGACGGTCCATTTTCTTTATTGCATCGAATACATGCGCGCGTTCTACATGCGCAGCAAGGACGACGGCGTCACTTGGTCCAAGCCGGTCGAGATCACATCCGTCTTTGACCAGTATCGCCCGGAACTGGACTGGCAGGTCATCGCCACCGGACCCGGTCACGCCCTCCAACTCCAGACGGGTCGTCTGGTCGTGCCGTTTTGGATGCGCACCACCAACGACCAGGCTGTCCTCCAGCGGGGCATCGGAGTCATTTACAGCGATGACGATGGCCGGACTTGGAGCCGTGGGGACATCGCTTTGCGCGATGGCACCGAACCGAACATCGCCGAACTGCCGGACGGACGTGTGATGGTGACGGTGCGCAACGGCGACCCGCGTGACCGGCGCATGGCGGCCTACAGCCGCGATGGCGTCAGCGGTTGGTCTCCGCCGGAATTCATTGAGGACTTGCCTGAGCATGGGTGCATGGCCGGCATGGTCAGTCATCCGGGAGCCGCCGGAACAAAGAAGCCGTTGCTCCTGTTCTCTTATCCCAACTCCACCCAACGCGACCACAAAGATCGGGTGAATCTCACCGTAAAGGCCAGCGCCGACGGCGGACGAACCTGGCCGGTGAGCCGGCTGCTGCAACCGGGGTCCAGCGCCTACAGCGACCTGGCGGTGCTGCCTGACGGAACAATCCTCTGTTTTTACGAGTCGGGGACCGCGGAGGCCGCCGTGAAACACAAGCGGCCTTGGGCCTATTCACACGTTACCCTCGCCCGTTTCAACCTCGAATGGCTCACCACTGGCCAGAACACCACGCGCGCTTTCGGCAACTCAGAGGAGACGCTGAGAGAGCGAATTAGCGCGGCCGCTGACAGTTTTCTTGCCGAGCCCTCATTCACTATCCACCGCCTCTTCAATGGGCGCGGCGCGCGGGACATCATCACGACGAAGGCCGGCATCGTGCTCGCGTTTCACGGCAACCAACTCCGCGAAAGCACCAACGGCGGGGTGACCTGGAGCCCGCCGCGGGAGATTGGCCCTGATGCCGACGGTTGCGCCCTCGTCAACGAAGCCAACGGAGAGGTACTTCTAGTCCACGCCGACAAAGGTTACCTGTGGAAAAGCTGCGACAACGGTAGCACCTGGACGCGAGAAACCATCAAGATTCTTCCGAACGGATTCGGACACGGCTCTCCCGACGGAGTGCCGTTGAACGTCGGCGCCTTCCAGCCGGGGATCACGCTGCAATTCGGTAAACACAAAGGTCGGCTGCTTATGCCCGGCCGGATCTTCGGGCCGAAGAATTCCAACGATGTCGAATGGCGCCCCTACCATTACAACGCGGCGATGTTCAGTGATGACGGTGGCGCAACCTGGCAGGTCAGCGCGCCATTCCCGATCCTTGGCTCCGGCGAAGCTGCACTGGCCGAGCTGTCCGACGGCCGCATTCTCTACAGCTCGCGCGAGCACATGAGCGTCGGGAACCGCTTCTTTGGCTGGAGCTACGACGGCGGTGCCCTCTGGATCGAGGCCTACCAGGACCCGACGTTGCCCGACGGCGCACGCGGCACTTCGTACGGCTGCATGGGCGGCCTGATTCGCCTGCCCATAAACGGCACCGACATTCTGCTCTACAGCAACCTTGATGCGGATGGCGGCAAGATGCCGAAGCAGGTTGGTGGCTCGACCAACGTTGGACGTGAACGCGTCACTGTCTGGGCGAGCTTTGATGGGGGCAAGACCTGGCCCGTGAAGCGACTGGTTCATCCCGGCCCCAGCGCCTACTCCAATCTTGGCGCCGGTCGAACCGGCACCCCGAGCGAGGGGAAGATCTTCCTGCACTTCGAAGGCGGAGAGAAACACTGTTACGAAGGGGTGTCTGTGGCCGTTTTCAACCTGAGCTGGCTTTTGAACGGCCGCGACCTGCGGGAAGTTCTGCCGCACTGAGGACCACGAGTAAACGTGAACAGTGATCGCCCCTTGCCGGAACGGCTGGACCGCTCACGGTTTCTTGGAAAGCACCTGTCCACTGGCCCTGAGCCTGTCTGCAAGCTTCGGGTAGTTCACGTTCTGGACGGAACTATTCTCCTCGATTGCTGTGACAGCGGCGGTGCCTGCCGATTGGCTCAGAATCATGAAGGTCGGCTCCATTCGGATGGAACCAAACGCGACATGGCTGGCCGATACTGCGAAGATCACCAGGAGGTTCTGGCACTCGGCGGGTTTGGGCACGATTGCGCCGTAATCGATCGGGTAAGGCGCGGGCACGCGAGGAGACTGTGTGCCTTCGTTGATTGCCTGCCCCTGGTGCGCGATTCGGCGCACGGCATGCATGTCGATGCCGTACGCTCCCATGCCGATTGACCGCGGGGCGACACGTTTTCCAGTGCAATGATGCTCGGTCATGACAAAGTCCGAGACCATTCGACGGGCCTCGCGAACGTATAGCTGGTGCGGCCAGCCCCGGTTGTCCACAAACTCGTCCCGGCACAGGCCGAAACGGCTCATTTCGTCCCGAACCGATTTGGGCAGACGCGGGCTGGTCGCCAGGAAATGGAGAAAGCCGCGCAGGTAATCCTCGTGCGCCTGCGCAATCGTCGCTCGTTCCCCCGCGGGCGCCAGGGGATATCTGTGCGCGCCGCCAATAAAGTCCGTCGAGATTGCCCAACGATTATTGAAATCGTATTTGCCATTCTGGAGCGGATCATATTTCAGGAAGTCTCCGAGCGTGAGCTTCTTGCCCGCGGCAGTTCGCGCCTCGGCCCAGCGAGCGAGCAGTTCATATTTCGCCGGGTCATATCCCGCGGGCGGGGCGATGAGCATGCGGTTGGTGGTAATATCCGTGAGGCAAACGCGATAGTTGTAGCTCTGGATCAGGTTGTCTGCAGACCCGGCTACAGCCAGTTGCCCCGTTTGAAGCAAATATGGAAGGAGACCGCTCTCGGGCCGGCCGGGTTTGGTGTAGGGGTCCACAGGCACTTCGAATTTGCCGGCACGAGGATTTGTGGCCGGGCCCTGGACGCCGTTGCAGGTTTCATTGTATTGTGCATTGGCTTCGCGTCCGCAGGCGAACGAGACACCAGCCAGCGCCATCAGGTCGCCTTCGTAGCTCGCGTCGATGTACATGCGTGCCCGCACCGTGAAACCGTTTTGGGTAACGATCTCGGTGATGCGGCCGTTTCGCTTCCTGATACGCTTGAGCGGAGAATCAAAATGCACCGTCACGCTGGCTTCCCTCGCCAGCTCATTGAACACCCGTTCAGCCACTTTTGGCTCGAATGAAAGAGAGGGCGGTTTGGAAAAGTCGTAGCCGGTGCGTGTCGGCTCGCCGCCGGGTTGTGAGTCAAAGACCTTTTCGGGTGGCAACCCGTAATGCTGTCCGACCCTCTGGTAAAACTCGCGCGCCAGGCCGCCCAGAACCCACATCCGATCGCTCGAACCGACGTCCGTCCAACTCAATCCGCCTGCGGACATCCCGCCCAGATGTTTACCGGGCTCCAGGATCACTACGGATCGCCCCATCCTAGCGGCCTGCACGGCAGCCACCACGCCGCCCGAGGTGCCACTGTAAACACACACGTCCACAGACGTGCTCTGTTCGGCGGCCAGGCCCATTAGTGCTGTGTGCGCCAAAAGCAGCCCCAGCAAAGGCAGGGAATCGTATCGGCAATTCATAGGATGGCTTTTAGTCTCTGGCCAGGCGGTTTGGGGTTGACCAATGAACCCTCGCGATATACAGGCTCGGCTGGCCGGCATGCGCAAACCGCAGGCAATCGATCACCCACGTCTCTTCCGGCGTCACATTGCATACTCCGAAATTGCCAAAGGGTTGCCCCAGGTTGGGCAGCAGGATGCGCTCGGTCTTGCGTTCGACCACCAGCCGCTCCGGGTCCACCCGCGCGAGGAACAGCGGTGCGCGATGTCGAAACACATTGTCGTTGCTCGCGCCACGGCGGGTGTACGCCAGGTAAAGCCCGTCCGAGTGCGTTACCCAGTGCTGTTGCGTGTTGTAGCTTCCCAGCTCCGACCCGTCATCGAAGCGCCAGGGCTTGGGCTGGTCAAAGCGCAACCCGTCCTTGCTGGTCGCCACATAGCCGCGCTCGTCATTGCGGAGGGTCAGATAAAACTTGCCGCCAAACCGTGTCAACGAAGGCTCGCCCGCGCCCTTGCGGGACTTGGGACTGCCATTGGTCACGGTTAATTCGGTGCCGTGCTCGACATAGCGCAGGGTGGTGCCGTCAAATGAGCACCGTACGACGGTGGAGTAGCCGTATTCGCCACCCAGTGCTCGGAAATAGATCGGTAGCAAAACGTCACCGTCGGGCAAATCCACTCGCTGGGTGCAGCCGGCCCGGGCAAAATGGAATTTTGGACCCGGCGGCATGGCCAGCCGCTGCCAGGCAGACCATTGGCGGGTCTTGGGATCGCCCACCGTGTAGGCTGTATGGCTCACGCTGCCCACATTCCGGCGCTTCACGGGATCCAGCCAAAACGTCGCGCCGGTCACCAATACCTTTCCCGTCGGCTGGTGCAGTTGAGGTGTCATATCCACCGGTGCTTCCAACAGCGTGTTGGTGTGCATGTGACGGTCCAGCGACGGTTGCGGTTCGGGTCCCTTCCAGGTCTTGCCCAGGTCGTCGCTCCACATGGCGGCCAGCCCGTGGTACATGTGCGTGCCTGCCTGGTCCAGCTTCTGGAGCGTGATAACGATCGTCGGCACCGCCGAGGTCCCCGGAATCGTTGCTGCCCGAGCCTGCATCCAATCTGTTCCATCTCCCGGTGCCTTCAACGGCGTGTCGAGGGTAATCGAGCTGACGAGCGTGTCGTCGGCCAGGGCCTGAGTCATGAGTAATCCCGGCAGGAGCAATAAAAACCAAGTGTGCTTGAGTCTGAACATAATGAGATCATTAGTATGCATCTTCTGTTGATTCCCGAGCCCACAGACCCCGGCCGATCCGGCGCGCGGACTCAAAATCCTCCGCCCGGCAAACCAGCACCGCGCCCGTGGGAAAGCGGCGCCATGCCCCCCCGGACAAGACCTCGGCCTCGGTCACCGCCAGTCGGATTAGCGGGACCTGCTTCGCCGCCGCTTTGGCGTAGATCGCTTCCTGGTCATTCAATTCAGGTTGTCCAAGGTCCAGCGAGCGTAGCGAGGGCAGAGCGAGCCATTCATCCAAGAGATGGCCCACTTTGCCGCACGAGTGAATCGCACCTCCACCCAATTCCCGCATTACCCGTTCGTCGTGCGGCGCAATCTGTTCCCGGTATCTAGCGGCCGAAATCATGACGCTGCAATCGTCGCGCAGTAGAATGTTTCCTTTCAACATTACCCCATGCTGGTGAATGCGATGGTTGGCTGGCTCCGAGGTCCATTGTTGAAAGTGTCGGGCCAGCCTGATCTGCGCGGTGGCCAGTGTTTCCAAGGCCCGCGCAACCCCTTCGGGTTCGCTCGCCAATTCCAGCAGCGCCTGGCTGCCGCGCACCAACTCGAGGTTGTCCAACGGTCCCTGCAGGTCTGGCAGCACAATGCGAATCGTACTTTTGAGCTGCGGGAATTCCCCGAGCAGCTCGTGGTAGGCTTGCATGGTGCGCACCGCACGGGGAATCCAGCCGCGCGCGAAATCCAGCGGATCTGTGTCGGCAATGGCTTCCAGGCTGGAGCTTTCATTGTCCCTGTGCTCGACCCAGGGAGGATCGTCGTTCGTTTGGTGGACGGATGCGCCAAACATGGATGCGACCAGCACCGTGCCGAAGTTGGCGCGCACGGTAAGCGGCAGGTCGTCCCCGATGTCCCTCCGTAACGCGATGCTTGCATCGAAAGCCCGGGTGAGTTCGTTGAACAGCATTTTTTCAGGGTCTTCGAAAACCTCCCGGTGCGGGTAAGGCTGGAAACAAGCCTGGGCCGGCAGCGGGTAAGTAAGGACAACCGGCGGTCGTGACACCGCCTTCCAGTTCAGTGCGGTATGGAACCGCGCGTCCGTGGCGGCCTGGCGGCGGGCGTCGATCGTCTCCAAAAGATGCCTGAGCAGCTTATGCAGTGGGGCTTTCATGCTCGGGGAGCTGGGAGCAACCTCGCTGGTTGGTTCGTTTTGCTCACGGCTGCTGATAAAGGCAGAATCGGAAGAAAAGTCTGCCTGGTGCGCCGGCGGGATAAGGCACCGTCTGGGTGCGCCTATACAGGCCATCGCCCAGCGACGTAAGTTCGGGTGTTCCGGCAGCCGCGGCCCACCCGGCGAGGCTTTCCGAGTTTTCCAACTGCAAACCGAGCCATGGCGCCAAAGCCCGCTGCCGCGTGCTCACCGCCACGGACGTCGCTGCCGGGTATACACTGAACTGGGGAACGGAAGATTGCCCGAGCGGATTCGACCCAAGCGCGTATTCCAGCGGGTCCAGCCAGCCGTCATGGTCGGCATCGCCAGCACCTAGAACCGCTAGCGATCCAGCCTCGGTCCACTCAAACGAGTCGGGGATGAGATCGCCATCCGCATCGAATTGCGTGTACTTGGTGAGGAACTCTGCCGGCACAAGCACGCGGGGGTTGATACGCACCATGTCAATTTCCCCCGTCAGGTTCCGAGTGGACGATGCGCCGAACCGGCCGATGTTCAGCGGTTGTGCGTTGGCCTGGCTTTCGGTGGTGCCATCCGTGCCGCTATTGTTGAGTGCCCCATCCAGGTAAAGGCGCAGCGACTTGTTCGTGGGGTTCGTGGCGTCCCGCACCGCCGCCACGTGGTGCCAGTAACCGTCATTAACCAGGTTCGTCGTGCTGATGTTCGGCTCGATCTGGGTGTCCGCGATCAGGAACCGCGCTTTCCCGCTCTCTACTCGCAACCACCAGGACGGCAGCTTGCTGCCGTAGTCCTTCGCCACCAGCGCCCCCACCTGGGTTGATCCGGACGGAACTCGAAACACCACTTCGATGGTGAACGAGTTGGTGGCGCTGAAATCAAAGTGGTTCAAGCTGCCTATATCGCTCAACTGCAGGCCGCCCGTCCCGTCAAACTGCAGGGCGGCGCCGGACCCAAAACTCGCCGGGCCAGCCGTGTAGAGGAACGCTGCCTGCGCCGTGATATTGTTGCTGTAGCCGGCCGGGTTAATGTCCAAAATCGCACCCGCATTAGTGCTGCAAGACTGCCCCACGACCTTCTCTTCGAAGTTCCAGAAAGCCGGCACCGGGTTTTCTGCAGCGGGAGGGGGCGCATCCAGCCAAGCCTCGTTGAAGCTGTAATAGGCGATGGTTTCGTAGGCTCCTGACACGCCCTTCTCACAGAGCAGCCCAACGTTACCGACTGCATCGCGCACCAGGTCTGAATAGGCCGACGGACCGGAATAGATCGGCTTGGCCGGCCCCCACGAGGCGGCCTCGTCCGTGGACGACCAGATCGAAATGTTCACCCGAGAGCTGGAGCTATTCGGGCAGGAAAACAGGATCCGGTTCGCGCCGGCTCCTTCGTCCGTGGCGCGCAGGCGCAGCAAACTACCTTGCACCACCGGACAAACGAAGCCGGTATTGTTCGTAAACGGCGCAGCATAGCTCGACCCGCCGTCGGCCGACCAGGCTTCCGCACGAGTCCCGCTGGCGGTCCCGTTCTGGTCCCGGGAATTGCAGTACAGCCTGGATCCTCCCAGAGGCGATGGCGCCACAAGCTCCACCACCTCGTTCTCATTGGGATTGGTGTTGTTTGCACCAGCCATGATCGCCCCCAGTTGCCAGCTTGTTCCGTGATCATCGGAATAAGCAATCTGGTTGCCGTAAACCCCGTTCGTGGTCCTGTAATCACAGGGCACGACCAGGCGCCCGGCCTGGTTTCCCCGCTTCAGTTGAATGCCGTGTCCAGGACCGGTGGCATACCAGCCCCAATCAGCTAACTTGACCTGAGCCGTAATCTCAACTCGCGTGGACCACGTCAGCCCGTCGTCCGTGCTGACGGTATGGAAAACCCGGTCGTTGTTCCGGCAAAACAGCAGGTGAATCGCACCGGTCGTCTCGTCCACCACGGCCGTCGGATTGCCGATCGTGATGGTCGCCGTGCCACCCTCCTCCTGCACCAGCGTCATTGGCAGCCAGCCTGCGCCATTGTTGGTCGAGCGCCTCAGCACGATGTCGATGTCCCCGGCATCGCTGGAGGATGTCTTTCGCCCCTCGCAAAAGGCCAGCAGTGTTCCGTTCGTTGTCCTAACAATCGAAGGAATGCGGTAGGTGTTATATCCTTCCTGGCCCGAAACAAACACACTTGTTTCAGAGAATACGGGGGTCTGCTGTGCAACGGCGTTTCCCGCCAGCACGAGGGCCGCGACGCAGAGCTTCCGGAACTGGTTCAGCATGCACTGCCATCCTACAGCTTTTATTCCGGCTGGCCAGCCAATCGTAGTGGCAAGTCCCGGCAACTAACATGTATTCAAAGTTCGGCGGATGGGCAGTAATTCGATTTGCTGGCGAGGTACTATTATCAAGTTTTCCCTGCCGATGACCCCCTACCCCTGTTTGCGCACTTGAACCACGCTTCCCACTCGCTGCGTTGCGCCATTCGCGCCGTCGCTGCCTGGGACGTGGCTCGGGTTTGCGCCGGGGCTTTGGTTCACAAAAGATACAAGTGCAAGCCGCTTGTCGGCGGGCGCGGCCTGCCTGAGATTGTAGCGCAGCCTGGAATGGCAATTCGTTTTGACTCTCGGATTGGCTCAATGACCGGGATTTTCGTTTCAACGGTTACTATGACAAAAGCGAGAAAACCGATGGCAGCGACCACCGCCTTGATGGCGGCGATGGCCATATTGACCGCCGGTGCGAATACAAACTCCGCGACGGCAGAACGTCTCGCCGAACCGCTGTTTGTCCGTGGGCGAAGCGGCTATCACACCTACCGCATTCCGGCGCTGGCGGTTACCACCCGGGGCACGGTGCTGGCCTTTGCCGAGGGGCGGAAGAATTCCGGCGGCGACGCCGGCAAGATTGATCTGTTCGTCCGCCGTTCGACCGACAACGGCAAGAGTTGGAGCGCGCAACAAATCATCTGGTCCGATGGTGACAACACCTGCGGCAATGCCTGTCCCGTGGTGGATCGCGACACCGGCACGATTTGGTTGCTCAGCACCTGGAATCGCGGCGATGACCATGAGAAGGACATCATTGCCCAAGCCAGCCGGGATACGCGGCGGGTGTTTGTCATCCACTCCATCGACGACGGCAGGACCTGGAGTGCTCCGCGTGAAATCACGGCCGATGTGAAACTCGCCCAGTGGACGTGGTATGCCACCGGCCCGGGCAACGGCATCCAGATCGAGCACGGCCCGCATCAGGGCCGCCTCGTCATCCCCTGCGACCACATCGAGGCGGATTCCAAACACTACTACTCACACATCATCTACTCCGACGACCACGGGAAGAATTGGAAACTCGGCGGCTCGACACCCGAACATCAGGTCAACGAGTGTGAGGTCGTGGAACTCGCCGGCGGCCGGCTCATGTTAAACATGCGCAACTACGACAGCACGAGGAAGTGCCGCCAGGTGGCCGTGAGCGAGGATGGCGGGCTGACGTGGAAGGATCAACGCCTGGATCCAACGCTGATCGAGCCGAGATGCCAAGCCGCCCTCGAGCGGTACAGTTGGCCGGGGACGACCAACCGGAGCGTCATCTTGTTCAGCAACCCGGCCAGCGAGAGCAAGCGCGTGAACCTGACCGTGCGCGCCAGCTTTGACGAGGGGCAGACCTGGCCGGTCTCCCGGGTGCTGCACGCGGGTCCCGCCGCGTATTCCGATCTGGCCGTGCTGGCGAACGGCCAGATTGCCTGCCTTTACGAGGCGGGGGCCACCAATGCTTATGAGACCATCGTGTTCAGGAGCCTCCCGCTGGCCTCGCTGCAACCTGGGCAATCCGATGGAGCGACGAGCGCTCCGAAACCATGAACGATCAGCGCATGAATGGCAGCTTTTGTCGCATGGCATTAACCGGAAAATCAATCATTGCTCTACTGCTTATGACCGCGCACTCCGTCCTGTCCGCAAGCGCCGCCGAGTTCTCGAAGCTGCCCTCACTTCCCGACCGCGAGGGCTTCGCGGGCGCGTTTGCCGGCGTAGCCGGCGACACCCTGATCGTGGCCGGCGGCGCGAACTTTCCGGACAAGAAGCCGTGGGAGGGCGGAAAGAAAGTCTGGTATGACACCGTGTTCGCGTTGGAGGAAACGAACGGGGCGTGGAAGGTGGTCGGCAAACTGCCGCGACCGCTTGGCTACGGTGTGTCGGTCACAACCAAAGCCGGCGTGGTGTGTGCCGGGGGCAGCGACGCAGAAAAGCATCACGCGGAAGTTTTCCTGCTTTCGTTGCAGCACGGCCGCCTGGAAGTCACGAACCTTCCCCGGCTGCCCGTGCCGCTGGCTAACGGGGCTGGCGCGCTGGTCGGGGAAACCCTATTCATCTTCGGCGGCTCGGAACAGCCCGGCGAGCAATCCGCGTTGAAACGCCTGTTCGCGCTCGACCTGCAAGGCCGCCCGTCCCCAGTGGCGGGAATTGGCAGAGTGCCCAGGCAAAGCGCGCATCCTGCCGGTGGCCGCCGCGTTCGCGGGAGCGTTTTACCTGGCTGGCGGCGCGGCCCTGGAACAAACGAACGGCAAGGTGGCGCGGGTGTATCTCCGCGACACCTGGAGTTACCAGCCCGGCTCCGGCTGGAAACGCCTGGCTGACCTGCCGAAACCGTCGGTGGCCGCGCCGACACCCGCGCCGGTCGCCGGGTCGCAATTCTTCATTGTCGGCGGCGACGACGGCTCTTTGGCCGGATTTCAGCCCATGGAAAAACATCCCGGTTTTTCCAAAGCCAGCCTTGCCTACGACATCCGCACTGACTCATGGCGCCCGAATGGCGAAGTGCCCGCGCCGCGTGCCACGTTGCCGACGGCGTTCTGGAAAGGACGTTTCGTGCTGGTCAGCGGCGAAGCGCGCCCCGGCGTCCGCTCGCCGGAAATCTGGACCTTTGAACCCACCGCCAAACCTTAGCCACGCCTTCTCCGCTTACCAACGTTGTCGAAATCTGCCGCCTTGGCTCGGCAACCAATCACTCCGGATGCGTTATGAAAGCGCTTACTTCTGAACAGATCCATGGCAACTGGGCGACGTTGTTGTCGGCCTGGAACGCGGACGACTCGCTTGACCTCGGGCGGGTGGCGGCCGAAATCGACGCCTTAATTGCCATGGGGGTGGACGGCATCTACTCCAACGGCACGGCGGGCGAATTTCACACGCAGACGGAGGCCGAGTTTGACCAAATCTCCGAATGTCTGGCGAAGAAATGCAACGCCGCGGGGATGCGGTTTCAAATCGGTGTCAGCCACATGAGCGCACAAATCTCGCGGGAGCGTTTGCGCCGTATTGTTCCGCTCGCTCCGGGCGCGGTGCAGGTGATCCTGCCCGACTGGTTCCCCGTGACCGAGGACGAGGCGACAGCGTTTCTGGAAGGGATGGCGGAGGCGGCGGGAGGCGTCGGGCTGGTGCTGTATAATCCGCCCCACGCGAAGCGGGTGCTGAGTCCCGAGCAGGTCGGGCGGTTCGCCGAACGCATCCCCGCCCTGGTGGGGCTGAAGACCGCCGGCGGCGATGACGCCTGGTATGCCTCGATGCGCCAACATCTCGCCCGGCTCAGTGTCTTCGTGCCCGGACATCATCTGGCCAGCGGGGTTCGGCGTGGCGCGCAGGGCGCCTATTCGAATGTGGCTTGCCTCAACCCGGCGGCCGCCCAGCGCTGGACCGAGCAGATGCAGACAGACATGGCAGGGGCGCTGGAATTGGAGCAACGGCTGCGGCAGTTCATGGACGGATATATCGCGCCCTTCATCACTGAACAGCGGTATTGCAACGCAGCCTGCGACCGATTCATGGCCCTGCTGGGCGGTTGGGCGGAGGTTGGCGAACGCATGCGGTGGCCTTACCGGTCGATTCCGGCGGCGGAAGTGGAGCGGGTCCGTCCGGCCGCACAGGAATTGATCCCGGAGTTCATGGAGGGGGTCAGGGAATTCGCCGTAACAGGTTAGCGAACAGCTACCATATTTCAACCGAGCCCAATCTCAATCTCTTTAGTTGGGTAGGCCAACGGCAAGCCAGGCACCGGCCTATTGCATACAGGGGGCTTACAAGGGGTATACAGGGGGTAAATTCCCCGGTTGGGCGGTAATTCCGACCTGCAAGTGACCTCAAAGGCACTCCAAAGCGTGGGAAGAGGGCGGGAAACCGGGCGCATAGGGTGTCCGTCCCTGGCCCGCGAGGGCAGCTACTTCGGAACTATCAACCCTCGACTCTCCACACCATCAACGGCGCGTCCGCGCGCGCGCAACCAATCCCTTGACAAGAGCCGGGAAAGGTAGTGCCATTTCGCGCATCGTCACAGCGCAACGGAATCCGGTCTCAGGACCATGAAGAAGTATAATGTCGGCATCGTAGGGTATGGCTGGGTGGCAACGGCTCATATCCCGGCCATCAACGCCACCGCTGCTCGGGCAGGTCACGGCGGTTTATTCCTCGCGCAAGCTGGAGGCGGCGGCGTTGAGCGCCCAACAGGCCGGACCGTTCGGCGGAGTTGGGGCGGCCGGTGAAACTTTCCGAACTGAACAAGTATGCGAAGTAAAGTTGCCATCGCCATCGGGGCGCACCCGGACGACATCGAGTTCTACATGGCCGGGACGCTGTTGCTGCTCAAGCAGGCGGGCTACGAGATCCACTACCTGACCGTGGCCAACGGCAACTGCGGCAGCGTGCGAGTACAACGCCGCGATGACGCGCTCCATCCGCAACACCGAAGCGCGCGCCGCCGCCAAGATCCTCGGCGCGCACTTCCACCCCAGCCTCACGAACGACCTGGAGATCCTCTACAACCTGGAGCTGCTGCGCGCGCTGGCGGCCGTCATCCGCGAGGTCAAGCCCGGGATCGTGCTGACCCATTCGCCGCAGGACTACATGGAGGACCACACGAACACCTCCCGGCTGGCGGTGACGGCGGCGTTCACGCGGGGGATGCCGAACTTCAAGACGGTGCCGCCCCGCCCGACGGCGGATTACGAAGTGACGGTCTATCACGCGCTGCCGCACGGGCTGTGCGATCAGTTGCGGCGGCGCATCATTCCCGGCGCATTCGTCAACACGACCTCGGTGCACAAGACCCAGCTCAAGGCGCTGGCGGCGCACAAGAGCCAGCAGAACTGGCTGGATGTCAGCCAGGGCATGAACTCCTACCTGCTGGCGATGGAGGACATGTCGCTGGCGGTCGGGCGCCTGTCGAAGAAGTTCAAGCACGCCGAGGGCTGGCGGCGGCATCTGCATTTCGGCTTCTGCGGGCCCGACGCCGACCCGCTGGCAGCAGGCGCTGGGGAAGAACTACCTGGTGAACAAAGCCTACGAGCGCAGCCTGCAACGAGGCTTTTGAAGCTTTAGATTGAATCTTGTACCAACTCGCAACTAACACTGCCCTGACTTATGCCACGCAAACTCAGTTCCATTGCCCCCGATTGGTGGGATTACACCACGCTCGACGCCGACATCATCCGCGACGCCGCCGCGCTTACGCCGGAGAAGATGCTCAAGCTCTCCCGGCCCGGCTTCAAGGTCGTGATGTATGACACGCTCGAGGAGTTCTACCTCGCCGAGGCGCTCGAATACATCACCGCCTGGAAGCAATCCACGCCCGACAACCCGGTCGGCATCTGCGGGCCGATCGGGCCGACGGAGCAACTGCCGCTGGTGGCGCGGCTCGTGAATGACCTCAACCTGAACGTCCGCTCCGGCCATTTCTGGGGCATGGACGAATGGTTCCTCGACGGCAAGGAAGCGCCGGCCACGCATCCGCTCTCGTTCGAGAAGGCCGACCGCGAGATGTGCTTCAGCCGCATCCGCAAGGACCTGGTGATGCCGGATGCGAACCTGCACTTCCCCAAGGCCGACACCGCCGCCTACCGCAAGAGCTGGAACGCCGGCGTGCGCTGCGCCGTCATGCAAGGCGGGCAGGGCGACGTGAAGCACTGGGCCTTCAACGATCCGCCGAGCCGCGCGGGCAAATACAAGAACAGCCCGCCCTCGCCGGCGGAATACCGCAAGCTGACGACGCGCGTGGTGGATCTGCATCCGCTGACCATCGCGCAGAACGCGCGCACGTCCGGCGGCGGGAACATCTCGCTCGTGCCCACCCAGGCCATCTCGGTCGGGCCGGTCGAGACCTGGCAGGCGGAGAAGGTCTCCATCTGGCAGGCGGGCAACCACGACAACCCGTTCGGCCAGCGGCTCACCTGCCTGATGATTGCCAAGAAGCTGCCGGATGCCGCCGTGCCGATGTCGCTGCTCGCCGACCACCCGAACGTGCAGTTCAACTACTACCGCAAGGGCATCGGCACCTGCGACGTGGAGATGCATTGAGCGCGAAGTTCTGGAACCGGCTGGCCTACGAGCGCGAGCTCTGGCAGAAGGGCCTGACGCTCGTCGCGGGCGTGGATGAGGCGGGCCGCGGCCCGCTCGCCGGGCCGGTGGTGGCCGGCGCGGTCGTGTTTCCCGTGCGGTTGGTCGGAGACGGGCCTGGACAGCGCGCTCCGCGGCCTCAACGACTCCAAGCAGCTCACCGAGGCGCAGCGCGAGAAGTATTACGCCATCCTGACCTCGCATCCGGAAATCCGCTGTGCGATCGCCATCGTGGACGTGGAGATGATTGACCGCATCAACATTCTACCAGGCGGCGCATCGCGCGATGAACCTGGCGCTCGCGCAACTGCAGCCGCCGCCCGAGCACGTGCTGGTGGACGGGCGGCCGGTCAAATCCATGCGCTTCCCGAACACGCCGCTGGTGAAAGGCGATGCGCGGAGCTACTCGATCGCCGGCGCGAGCGTCCTGGCCAAGGTGACCCGCGACCGCCTCATGCGGGAGTTTGACCAGCTCTATCCCGGTTACGGTTTTGCCGAGCACAAAGGCTACGGCACACCGCAGCACCTGGCCGCCATCGTCACTGGGCCCCTGCCCCATCCATCGCCGCAGCTTCGCTCCGTTCCGGCCAGTCGCCGGGGAGTTGAACTGTTTTGACTGAGAGCGGACCTTTCGACCGGAGGTAATTCATTGGCCAGACGGTTACCCGCTACGTGGCGGGACTACTGCCGAGTGAAGAAGAGGCTGCCGAGGCTTTCATTTGCCATCTGCCATTGGTTATCGGCTATCGGCTGTCCATCCAACGCCCCACCAGCATCCTACTGCTCTACCTTTTTCCGCAGCACCACGACCAGGTTGTCCGCGAGCGTCAGCGCGCCCAGCGCCTTTTCGGCGAGCGTGTAGAGGGCCTTCACTGGCTTCAGCAAGGGGTTCTGCTTGTAGGCAGTGGTGCGCTGCAGGAGTTGGGCGCGCTCGCGGTTGGAGACTTCCTTGCCGCCGCCCCGCCAGTCCTGCCAGATCACGATCGGATTGAAGTGGGTGGTGCGGAACTCGATGACCGAGAACTGCGCCTCCACCAGTCTTCGTCAACGTTGCCTTGGTGAAGTAATTCAGGTGCTGCGGGTAGATGTAGCGATAGCGTGCGCCGAGCAGCCGCGCTGCCAGCGACTTCATGTTCGGCACCAGCACGAAGCACAGCCCGTCCGGCTTGAGCACCGACGCGGCCTTCTCGAGAAACTGCTGCGGTTCGAGCCAAATGCTCCAGGACCGCCCAGAAGGTCACCGCGTCGAACTGCCTGCCGCCGAAATCCTGTTCCAGGAAATTGCCGCGCACGACAGCGACCCCGCGGCTCTCCGCGTAATCCAGCGGCGGGCCGCTCACGTCGGTACCCAGCACCTGGTAGCAGCCCGGAAAGCGCTGGTTCAACTGGAACAGGAACGCCCCGGACGAACAACCGACATCCAGCACGGCGCCGCCCTGGCAGTGCTTGCGGAACAGTCGCAGTTCCCGCTCGAATCGCACCGCCGCGTAGTCACTCTCCAGCTTGGCCGGCGAAAGATAGTAATCCGTCCCCGCCTGGTCATAGTATTCGCCCGGAAGCAAACTCCGCCGGCACCGGGTTGGCATAGATCATCGTGCACTGGCGGCAGCGCACGAGCCGAAGGTCACCCTTTTGCAGGTAAGCCTCCGCCTCATTGCGGCCGCATACCGGGCAGTCTCGGGATACCGGGGCGGTGGTCATGGGCTGACAATTCCAGTTGTCTTCGGCACGCGGCAGTTATAGAAGGAGGCAGGGCCGCAATCAAAGAAATCCTTTTCCGGCATCGCATGAAACTGGCTGCGCGCATCAAGTCGTGGTGGAGCAGGACCGAAAAGCCGCTGCATCTCCGCCACGGCGAACTGGGCGAGCGCGCCGCCAAGAAGCCAGCTCAAGCGCCAGGGCCTGAAGTTCCTCACCGCCAACTTCCGTTCCCCGCGCGGCGAGATTGACCTCATCTTCCGCGACGGAGACTGCCTGGTCTTCGTCGAAGTCAAGGCGCGCTCCTCCGAGGAATGGGTGCGGCCCGCGGCGGCGGTGAACAAGGAGAGGCGCCGGCGGCTGACCCGGGCCGCGCTCGATTACCTGCGTCTGCTGCGAAACCCGCCGGTGAAGCTGCGCTTCGACATCGTCGAGGTGCTCCTGCAAGACAGCGCGGTGCGCGAGGTGCGGCACCTGCCGAACACCTTCGCCATGGAGCGTCCCTATCGCTACGGGTGACCGCCTTACAGTGCCCGTTGACCCGCAAGACTGGCTTGTCTTACGAGGTCCGGCAGAGGCTGGAGGCGCCCCCGGGAGTCTCAAAGTTATCCCCGGCGAGGGTCCGGCGAGAGTCCGGTGAGTCTCCCATGAGTCTTCCCGGCTGTCACAAGCGGTTTGGCTTACACAACTGAGGCTCCAACAACGTGTCCCAATATAGGACACACCTCCGGTTGTCGGCAGCGAACATGGCTTTGTTCTTCGTCCCCGGCCACCTTCACTATTGGCAAGCATTGACATACATTGCCAATGAGCTACTTTGCCGGCATGAAAGCCGTGACCATCAACATCTCCTTGAACCCGGAGCTGGCAGAGTTCGCACGGTCCGATTCGGAAGCGCACGCCTTTGATTCCATGAGCGAATATATGCGCGACTTGATCCGCAGCCGGCGGCAGGAACAAATCAAGCAGGACGTGGCCTTTTTGGAACAGGCGATGGAGGGCGCGCCGATGGGTGATCCCTCGGACGAGGAAATGGCCGCCATCGTGAAGACCCAGCACCGCCTCCGGGCGGAGAGGAAGAGTCGTGCGCGTCGTTCTTGATGCCAACGTCGTCTTTGCCGGCGTGGGCTGGCGCGGGGAGGCACACAATTGCCTGTTGGCGATGGCTAAACGGCGAATCACCGTGTTTGCGACGCCAGAAATCCTGGAAGAAGTGCGGGCGTTAATAGCGGAGCGGGGAGGCAAATTCAAGCACCCCGCGCATAACTTGCTGACGTGGTATTACGACCGCGTGAAGCTGGTGGAGCCCGCCCCGTTGGGCACGCAACGCAGCCGGGATGCAAAAGATGATCCCTATTTAGCCTGCGCCCTGGCAGCCGGAGCAAGAATCATAGTTTCACGCGATGACGATCTGCTGGCGTTGGAAAAGCCCTTTGGGATTCAGATCATCACGCCACGCGAACTGCTGATAGGACTGACACGGGCGTTTTGACCGTTATTGCACGTGATACGCCGCGCCCGGATACCCGAGCCGCGCTCAACTACTTGCCTCTGCTTCACAACCCGCAGGTGAAGCTATGCTTTAGTATTGTGGAAGTCCTGCTGCAAGACAGCGCCGTTCGGAAGGTGCGGCACCTTCCGAACACCTTCGCGATGGAGCGGCCTTCTCGGCACGGGTGAGGGAAAGGCTACGCGGCTGTGGATGTTCTGTGGCGGGCATCGGCATACTCCAATTGTAGGTGTGAGCCCTATCCTTTCGCGCTTTCCCGCCGCCCGCATCAGCGGAACTGGTCGAAGAAAGCGTGGTCAATTTCGAAGACCTGCTTGGGCTTGAGGCCTAGACGCTTAGCCTCAAACAGTTCGACCAGACGCTCGTTATCGACAAGCTCGATTGGCAGCACGCCATCTCGGTCTGCCTCCTTTTTGGCGTCGGGGCTGAAATGACCGGTAGTTATGAAGATGCCTTTATCGGCACGCCCCATAGTGGCGTTACGGAAGTCGCCGACTTGCGCGCGACTTACTCCGCCGCGAACCCGCTTGCATTGAAACATCACCTTGATTGAAACAAAAGGGTTGAGGCGCAGAATGCCGCACCCGTCAATTCCTCCATCATGGCTTTTGCCTAGGACGGTCAACCTTTCGAATCCATATTCATGCAGCACTCGCTTGCAGAGGCGTTCGAAGCCCTGTGGCGGTAAGGATTGAATCACCTCAATTAGACTTTGCTCCTCTACCTCCTCTGGAGTTTCCTCTTCATCTTCGGGCGCAGCAGGTTGAGTAGTGGGAATCGTTGCCTTCTGCTTACGCGTCTGCTGGTGAATTTGCACCCATTTCAGGAAAATGTCCCGGCTGGCCTTGTTGTCAAGATGGGCTTTTGCACCCTTTGGAGTCAACATCCAGACGCCACGCTCAGGCGAATCAAGAAGACCCTCCCAGACTAGGTATTGCCGAGCCCATTGAACTTGATTGTGAAATCGTTCGCTGCCCGACTTCATCTTCTCCTTCAAAAGTTCAGTTGAGAGACAGAGTTTCTCGGCAATCCAATCAGAACATTCTCGAGGGGCAGCCTTGCCACCCAAGGCGCGTAAAGCGTCGAGCAGCGGCCCCATCCAACGAACGAACTGCGCTTGCTTTGTCAACTTTGGCATAGTTTCAAAAGGTCGCCGCACCAACGCCTGCCTTTGCCTGCGTCAGTGCACGCTTTGAGCCTGGGTGCTACAATGAGCTGATGTCAACCCCAAACGGGCGGATAGTTGAGTCACCTACCGAATACGTTGGCAACGGAGCTATCGCTACGGATAGGGCTAGTGGGGGAATTCGGCAACCGCTGAAGAACCCAACAGTTACAACTGTTCGCCGGCCATGAGGTCCGTCTCTTTAAGCGCCAGCGGAAACGGTTCCAGCGGCATCGGGCGGTCGTGATTCATGTATTCCTCGCAGACGCGGAAGAGGTCGGCGGTGGTCGTGACGCGGCGGATCTGGTGCAGGAACTGCCCGGTCGACTCCACGCCGACGCCGAGGTAGTTCATGTATTTCTTCATCTTCTGCACCTGGGCGGATTCGCGCACATCGGGGGAGCAGACGGCCTCGTAAAGCGCGCGCACATAGGCGAGCACGTCCACGCCGCGGGGGATAAAGAGCGGTTCGCCGCGCTGGTGCTCCCGGATTTGCCGGAACAACCAGGGGTTGCGGATGACCCCACGGCCAATCATCAATCCCCGCGCCCCGGTGCATTTCAGGACATCGGCGGCCTTTGGCGCGGAATAGACATTGCCGTTGGCCAGCACGGGGCAGCGCAGCGCGGCGACGGCGCGCGCGATGAACTCGTAGTGCACCTCGCTCCGATACATTTCCTTCACCGTCCGCGCGTGCACGGTCAGCAGGTCGAGCGAGTGCTTCGCGAGGATGGGCAGCAGTTCGGTGAAGACTTCCACCGAGTCGAAGCCGATGCGCGTCTTGACGGTAAACCGGCCTTTCACGGCGTCGCGCAACGCGCCAAGGATGGCATCCACGCGCTTGGGCTCGCGCAGCAGCCCGCCGCCCGCGCCTTTGCGATACACGACTGGCGCAGGGCAGCCCAGGTTCAGGTCCACCGCTGCCACCGGGTATTGCTCCAGCTCCCGCGCCGTGCGCACTAGAGCGGGGATGTCGTTCCCGATCATCTGCGCAACGACTGGCCGGCCGGTGGGGTTCTCGGTCACTGACTTGAGAATGTGCTTGTCCAGATGCGAGGTGGCGTAAACCCGGAAGTACTCCGTCACATAGACATCCGCTCCGCCGTAGGCGGCGATCAGCCTCAGGAACGGCAGATCCGTAACGCCCTGCATCGGCGCCAGGGCCAGCACCGGCGTCGGGCTGGCCAGCAGTTCGTCAAACTGTTTCCGGTAATCCACGGGTGTAGTGTATCCGAATTACATGCGGGTTGTCGCCCAAAAGCGCCGGCAAGCTCTGCCCCTTGCACTCCTCTCGGGGCTCACGGGCCGCGGCGCCGTTTCCCTCTCCTCCGTTGGGGGAGAGGGGCAGGGAGAGGCGGCCGCCCTTGGGACTTTCTGGATTTCAATTTCGAAGCACTCATGTCACTCTCCTCCTATGCGGACGCGCACAAAGGTCTGGCCAGGCTGTTGTTTGTACCTGCTCCTGACCGCATTCTGCCTCGTCGTCATCTGCTTCCTTGGCTCCGGCCCCATCCTCAGGCTTGTAGATGTGGGCGTCCTTCCCTCCGTCGTGGGAGAGATCACCCACGTGCCAATCGATGCCTTGCGCAATCACTGCCCGCCGGCTAAAGCGCTCTTCGACTGGTACATCTATGATGTTTGTGAGGGCGGCGGCGAGGTCATGCCGCCAGCGCGGCGGGCTGAAAATGTTGGGCCGTTTTCAGGAGGTGACACAAAGATGGCGACAGGGTTTAGGGCCTGTCGCCAGCGAGGAAGACTGCCGAGTTTACGGGGCTTCGATCTGATCTTTCATCCGGTAACTCTTGCCCTCGATAATGACGGTGTCGGCATGATGCAAGAGCCGGTCCAGAACGGCACTGGTTAGAGTGCTGTCGTTGTTGAAGATCCTGGCCCAGTGCTTGTAGGGCTGGTTAGTGGTGAGCACGATGGAACCCCGTTCATAGCGCTGGCTGATGACCTGAAAGAGCAAATCAGCGCCGGTTTTGTCGATGGGAAGGTAGCCGACCTCATCGATGCATAAAATCCGCGGGGCCAACAGTCGCTTGAGTTCGGCTTTGAGCCGATAGGCGGCTTGGGCAGCGGTGAGGGTGTTGATGATGTCCACGGCTGTGGTGAAGAGCACGGAATGGTTCGCCAGGCAGGCGGCATAGCCCAACGCGCTGGCCAGGTGCGATTTGCCGAGTCCCACTCCGCCCATGAAAACCACGTTGGCTTTCTCCGGGAGAAAGGCCAGGCGGAAGAGGTTCTGCACCTGGGTGCGGTTGATTCTTTTGGGCCAGTTCCAGTCAAACTGGTCGAGGGTCTTGATGCAGGGGAAGCGGGCGGCGGCAATACGGCGCTGGATGGCCAACTCCTGTCGACGCTGGGCTTCGCCCTCGATGAGACGAGCTAGATAATCCACATGCGTCCACTGTTTCTGGGCCGCTTCGCTGGCCAGAGCCGCGTAATGCTCCTGCACCGTCAGCAGCCGTAAGGCATTGAGCTGTTCATTGAGTCGGGATTCGGTGACGTTCATGGCTCACCGCCTTCCTGGGATTGGTAGAGAGACAAGTCCGGGGCCGGCAAGTCCAGGTCCAGCAGATCTTGCTGGCGGGTCAGATGCAGCGCCCCGGGCTGAGCCGTGGGCCGCTCCCGCTGTTCCAGCAGGTTGGCGATGTATTCGCAACTGAAGGCTTGATAGGCCCAGGCGTCTTCCAAGGCGCGTTGCACTTTTTCCACGCCGTAGATCTCGCTCAAGGCGACGATCTTTTGCACATGGTGGCGGGGATTGCCCCGCTTTTCATCCAGGCGCTGATAATACTCCGCCGCGTGCGGCGAGAGGGCCAAAAACCGAGTCAGCAGGTGCTGGGCCCGGGCCTGCCGGCGTTGGGCCAGGAGTTCCTGCACATGTTCCGGCTTTTCGAAGTCCCGATGTCGCTCATAGCTGCGCGGGTGCTCGGCCACGAGCTGATCCTGATGATACAGGCAGAGGCGGTCGGGATAGGCCTTGAGGGTAAGGTTGGTGTTGGCATACCGGGGCGGCACCGAGTAGTGATTGGTGTCCAGGGTAACGCGGCACCGCCGACTGACGGAGACGGTGCTGACCGTAGCCAGATCATAAGGCAGCACGGTCAGAGGCCGCAGCTTGGGCTTTTCCAGTTCAAAGAGGTCCAGGGGTTTTTGGTGCGTCTCCCCATGCACCCGCACATTGGCCACTTGGTCCAACCACTGCCGCACCGCCGCATTGAGTGCGTCCAGGCCGGAGAGCTGCAACCCGGCCAGGAAGTTCTTCTTGAAGTAACCCACGCCGTTCTCCACCCGCCCTTTTTCATGAGGTTTGTATGGGCCACAAGCCTTCACCGCAAAACCATAGTGGCGGGCGAAGTCCAGGTAACGCGGATGCAGCAGGGCCGGGGCGCCCAGAGGGTGGGACAGGACTGCGGTCTTACAGTTGTCGACCATTACCTCGGCCGGAACGGAGTTAAAGTATTCGAAGGCGTGCTGGTGGCAGGCCAGGAAGTGTTCCTGCGTCTGCGCCAGGGTGAACTCGACATACAGCCGGCGGCTGTAGCAGAGCACCATGACGAAAAAGGAGAGCCGCCGCCGCGTGCTGCCCACCGGTAAAAACCCGGCCGAACCCCAATCCACCTGGGCGCATTGCCCTGGAGCAAAGTGGAGCTTCAGAAAGGCCGGTTGGCGCGGCGGCCGTACGAGACGCACATATTCCTTAAGGATGCTGTAGCCGCCGGTATAACCACTCTCCCGCAATCGCTGGAGCAGTTGCTGGGCGGTGAAGGGATGCGTGGCCAGGAGGCGCACGATCGTGCCTTTGTGCGGATCGAGTTTGCTGGCCCGTTTGGTTTGCGCTCGTGGCTGATAGGTTTGGCAGTCGATCCATTTGCCCACGGTGCGTTCATCCAACCGCAACGCCGCCGCAATCTGCGCGACGGACAGATGTTCGTGGTCGCACAACTGCCGGATTTGATGGAAGGTCTGATAATCAATCATGCGGCACCTCCCTCGCAGGCGCGCCGCAGAATGTCTCCCAAGCTCAGCGCTTGGCCAGTTCGCGGAGCGGTTGGCGCCGACACCGCTTGGGCCAGGGGCAAAGCCAGCACTTGATAGAGCGGCTTCTGATAAGCCAGCAAGTCGGCCGCCACCAATTGCTGGCGGCAGCGCGCCAGTTGCACCACCTCCATTTTGAGCAAACGGCTCAGGGTCGCATCGGAGTAGTAACTGAGCCCCTGCGCATCGGCAACGGTGACTAGCACCAGATAGAGGGCCCAAGCGGCGGGATCGGCGTGGCGCAGGAGGTTATCCCGCACCAGTCGTTGATCCACCCAACTAAACTGCGCCGGCACTTGCCGCAACCGTTCCGGGCGCAGGATCTTTTTGTTCATCATATAACGTGTTTTCTTTCGTGGACCTGCTGGAAGGTTGATCCAGAATGTCCTGCCCCTTAGCTATCAGGCGCCGGACGAAAAGGACGATGTCGTCTTGTAACGTACAGTCGGTGAACTTGGAGATAAGCCCCACCATCAGAGGCACTTGTACCAGGCAGACATCTTGTAACGTACTGGGGCAGGCCGCTGGTAACGCAACCGGTGTAAGCTCTTTTACGGCAACGGGTTGGGCCGAGCAGGCGTCTTGTAACGTACGGGCGGTCCTATGTGGGCAACGCTTCCAGTAACCCGGATGGGCTGCTCGCCACTCCTGCACCCGCTGCACATTCTCTGCGCCGCGGAAGTGGTCGCGGTTTTCGGGTTTACTCAACCAACGCTGCTGCCTGGCCCGCTTGCTGGCCGTTTGGCACTCCGGCGCCGAACAATACTTCTGGCGTCCTCGATTCCGGTAATCGGGCACAAACAACATTTTGCAATGCAGACACTTGCAACGGCGCGCTTCAGACTTCATCAGGTTGAAGCCGTCACCCGTTAAAAGCCTGGCTCAATGCCCGCAAGCGCGAAGAAGATCGGCCGGAGAAGAAAACGGAAAAAGAAGAGAAGAAGAGGTTTAAGTGTGAATGGCGAAGAAGACGGAACCGGAAGAAGACCGCATTTTCAAACCGCCAAAATCACCCCATTTTCAGACCGCCGATGAGGGTGCCTACGGGGGTCAGCCTGTTGAGTAGCCTCCCCACCAAGCGAGACACCGCAATGGCGCGGGAAGCGCCGGAGCTGTTTCATGGGCGCGACCCTATCATGTGGCAGAACATGGCGTCGCGCAGCTTGGGCTCAAACCAGGTGCTCTTGGGCGGCATGATGCCGCCACCGTCGGCGATGGTCATCAGGTCTTCGATGCTGGTCGGGAACATCGAGAACGCACAGGCGTATTCGCCGCTGTTGACCAGCTTCTCCAGCTCCGCCGTGCCGCGGATGCCGCCGACGAAATTGATGCGCTTGCTGGTGCGCGGGTCGTCGATGCCGAAGAGCGGTTCGAGCACGTGCTTTTGCAGGAGCGTCACGTCGAGTGTTTCCATGCGGCGGCGGTGAGGCGCGGCAGGCAGCGGTGCCACTGGCCGGAGCTGAGGAAAGCGTCCGCGAGCCTCCCTGATGGCGCCACTGCCCTCCCATTTCGGCGCTCCAGTCGGCGAGGTAAAGGCCCAGTTCATGCTTGCGCGTCGGGGTAGCGGCGCCGGGCCGGCTGATCTCGAACACGCCCGCGAGTCTCTCCAGCACCTGCGCGGGCGGACAGGCCGTTCAAGTCCTTCAGCACCCGGTTGTAGGGCAGGATCTGCATCTGGTTGTGCGGGAAGATGACGCTGAGGAAACGGGCGCTGTCGCCCGCGCCGTTGCGCGTCTGGAACACCCGGGCCGCCGCCGCGCTGCGATGGTGCCCGTCGGCAATATAAAGGCCGGGGCATCCGGCCAAACTCCGCCTCAATGAACTGGATGCCGGCCGCGTCGCCGATCACCCAGGCCGTGTGGCGCACGCCATCGGCGGCGGTGAAATCAATGTTCGGCGGCTCGGCGGTCTTGCTGGCGACGAACTGGTCCATCGCCGGCTCGCGCGATAGACGAGGAACACGGGCCCGGTCTGGGAATCCAGCGCCTCGATGTGGCGGACGCGGTCGTCTTCCTTGTCCGGCCGGGTCAGCTCGTGCTTGCGGATGTCGCCCTTGAGGTAATCCTCGCAACTGGCGACGGCCACCAGCCCGGTCTGGCTGTGCGCGCCCATGACCTGGCGGTAGAGATAGAACTGCGGCTGCGGGTCCTGCCGCAGCACGCCCTGGGCAATGAGACGCTGGAAATTCTCCCGTCCCCGGGCATAGACCTCCGGCGCGTAAGCGTCCGTGGCGGGCGGCAGATCGATCTCCGGCTTGCTCACGTGGAGGAAGCTCAGCGGATTGCCCGCGGCGATCTGGCGGGCCTCGTCCGAGGACATCACGTCGTAGGGCAGCTCGCAGATGCACCCAGGCACTCGCAGATGCGCGGAGCCAGTTCCGGTTTCGGGCGCAACGCCGCAAAAGGCTTAATGATGGCCATGAGTGAGGCGCAAGCTACCTTCGAGCCGGTCCGAACGCACGCGGAAAGTGGGCTGGCAGACCCAGCCTGCGGCACGCAGTCTCGATCAATGAGTTTGGCACGATCGAACCCATGCCATTGACTAAGCCGCCGAACAAGCGACCTTAGTATGGGCGTCCGGGTCACCGGCACGCTCCGCGACAGAGCCGCAGATAATCGTGGTTGCTGATTTCGCTCACGGGCGAGGAAGAGATGATTGAAATGAGAAGTTGGCAACAGTTATTCGGGGTCGCGCCAGCATTATGTGCAGGCTTGCTGCTCGCGGGAGTTGTTCAGGCGCGGGCAGCCGTTCGAACCGTGCGCAAGGACGGCACGGGCAACTACACGACGATTCAAGCATGTGTCAACGCGATGAGTTCCGGCGATACGTGCCTGGTCGGCGCGGGGGTGTATCAGGAGCGGATCAGGTTTCCGGCCGGCAAGTCCGGCCAGGCCGGCAATTTGACGACGGTGCAGGCCGAGGTGGCAGGCACGGTGGACACGTGGGGGTTCGACACCGTTAACTGCAATTACTTGCGCATCCAAGGGTTCAACATCACCGTTCCCGCGACGCAAACCGGGTTGCCCGACGGCACCGCGATTGCCATCCGCAGCAGCAATCTGGAGGTGATCAACAACTACGCTCACGATATTCCGTATGTGGCCTTCTACGGGCTGGGAAACATCAGCAACGTTCATGTCGCCGGCAACAGGATTTACAACATCGGCATGGGGATCATCATCAATGGCACGGGGTGGCTGGTGGAAGCCAATGAGATCGAGCGCCTGCAGTATTATCCGATACTCGGCGACGCTGACTATATTATCCTCTTTGGCGCGAACCACGTTATTCGGAGCAACTACCTCCATGGAACGATCCAAGCCGAAATCGGGCCGGGGCATGTGGACGGCTTTTCGACGTGGGACAACAACGGAGAATTCGTGCAGCACATCAGAATTGAGGGAAACCGCCTGGAAGACTTTTATCACCAGGGATTCATCGCAGCGGCGGCTTATCACGCCAATTCGTTCGATATTGTCATTTGCAACAACGTGTTCCGCGCCGCGACGGCTTGGGGGGTGCTGGCGTTCAACGGCATCCGGGAGGTGAAGGTGTACAACAATCTCTTCCTCAATGTCACCGGTTATGCGGTGGGAATCAACTCGGGAGCGACGGGTGAAGCCAAGAACAACATCTTCTACAATTCGACCGGCTGGGATGCTTCAACGCCAGCCTCCTACGGAACCAAGAACATCTGGTACAAACCCGGCGGCTCGGTGGGCAGCCGCTTCACCGGCGACTTGCTCAATGTTGATCCCATGTTTGTCAGTGTCGCTGGTTCCGACTTCCATCTGCGCGCCGGCAGCCCAGCCATTGATGCCGGCGTCAGCCTCACTGCGGTGCCCGTTGATATGGATAGCGTTGCGCGACCCCAAGGAGCAGGGTGGGACATTGGCTTGTACGAGTTTGTCTTGACCGCACCCGCCGCGCGGCTGCTTTCGCCCACCATACAAGGCGCAAATTTCATCTTCACCTTGTCAGCCGGAGCCGGGCTCACCTATCGGATCGACGCCTCCTCGAACCTGACCCAGTGGTTGCAAACCAAGACAGTCACGCTGGCCACTGCGTCCGTTCAAATCACTAACCCGGTGAGCGGTCCGCGTCGGTTCTACCGCGCCGTGCTCCTGCCGTAGCGGCGGTTGCCTGTCCGTGTCGCTCCAAAACAGGGCGCGGACTCATCGTCACACTGCCACCGGGAGCTTCTCCCTCTCCCTGGACCTCCGGTCCGACAAAAACCCTTACCACCTGGTGCGGTGAGCATCAGGCGGACGTTTCCCGGGCGCGGCGCCTGTTATAAAGCTTGCAGACGTTCCGGTAAAACGTCTGGTTGTAGAGCCGGTGCAGCAGGAAATTCGGGCGGATTTCACCCTTGAACTTGTCGAACGATGCCACCTTGTCCGTCGGCGAGAACCCTGCCTGCGCGCAGAGCCTCGGGAAGATTTCCGTGACGGCAAATTCGTAGAGGGCGAGGTCGAGCTGGTTCTTCTCGCGCGTCATATCCACGATGCGAGGATCGCTTTCGAGGGCTTTCTTGATGGAGTTGTCGCGGGCGGCGAGCCTGCGTTTGTAATTGTAGTTCAGTCTGACCGGGCAAAGCTTGCCAAGCAGGTGGAGCGACAAGTCGAATTTCTCCGTCAGCCCGACGAAGTGGAACTTTTCCAGCACCATTTTGGCCCGGCCCAGGTCGGCCCGACCGGCCAACATCTTGACATGAATGTCTTCCAGCACGGAATTGGAAAGCAGCATCTGCTCGAACGTTTCAGTGTTTCTGTTGCGCAGCACCTGATCCTGGTAGTGCGAAAAGACACGGACGACCGGCTCGCGCAGAAAGGTGATGTAAAACGGATCCGGTATGACGAGGCGCAGCGGGTCGGTGAGATTGTGGCCGGCGATGCTGCGGAGCCAGGGGAACCATTTGCGGGTGAAATCAACATCCCGCTGATCCACAAAGGGTTTGCCCATGTGGCCGAGGTGGCAATGCGTCACCCCCAGGCTATTTTCCAAAATGTATTGAAAGGTCGTGCCGGCGGTTTTTGGGATATGAAGAAAAACCAACATGTGAGTCCTTCAATTGGTTCCCATTTCCATCGGAGACTGGTTGAAGCCGCCATGATTGGCAACTGATTTATCCCAAGTGTCGGAACTCATCCGCGCAACGCTCAGTACCAGCGGGGGGCCAAAAGCCAAATCAGGATCGTCCTTGTAGAACCCGTTAGCGTAAGGATCCTTGAGCATGCAGCGGGTCTGGCGGTTGCTCACCCCGGCGGTCAATTGCCGGAGGTTGGAGTCGTTCTCCATCAGGGGCAGGTAAGCCAAACTTGGGCTACGCTGTCCCGCAGCCACATGGCGCTGATGTCGCCGGTGACGAGATACGTGTCGGGCCGGCCATCGGTGACGGTGAGATTTACGGTGGTGTCAAGGGTGTTGGGAAAGCAGTTCTCGAACATCCAGGCGAGTTCCTTGTTACCGATGCGCGCCCGGATGGTCTCGATCGGGCGCTCAACGGCGCGGCTCTTGAATCTGCGCTTGTCCTCGGGCGTGCGGACCACGGGAAAGGCAGGCTCCGCGGCCCAGCATGGCGGGCTGAAAATCAGGTAGGCGGTGAGCAGCAAGGTGCGGAGGAGGAACTGTCTTCGGTTCATTGGTTGAACGAATTGTCGGACACGCCAAGGATAAGCTGCAGGCGGCCTGCGTCGAACGGATTCTGCTGGCTGATGCATACGAAAGGGCCGGGCACTCTCGGACGCAACTCGGGAGCAGGGAGGGCTGAGATCGCCTGAGTTCCTCGATTGTTCCTCGATTGTTGGCTTTAATGTTTCTCACCAGATTCCCGGTGCAACGCGCGGAGGCGCGAAGGTGCCCTGTAGGGACTGGCCTCGACCAACCTGGCTTTCTCCGGTTACCTTTTCGGGGTTGGTGACGATTATATCGATGGAATGAACGGAACTGAGCTATTGGCGGAGTTTAGAGCCACGCGGGCCGAAGCTGCATTCAGCGAGTTGGTCCGCCGGTATACGAACCTGGTGTATTCGATCGCCAAGCGGCGGGTGGCCGATGTGTCCCTGGCCCAAGAGGTGACCCAGATCGTTTTTATCCGGCTGGCCAAGGCGCCGCTCAAGCTGAACTCGGAAGGCCAACTGCTCGGCTGGCTGCATCTGTACGACCGTTCATGTGTCCATTGACCTGTGGCGCTCCGAGACCCGTCGGCGCGCTCGTGAACAGCACGCCGTGGCTATGCAAACTGATCGCACCGAAGAAGTCGCCTGGAATGAGATGACGCCCGTTCTGGACGAAGCGCTCGATGGGCTTAACGAAACCGACCGGCAGGCTATCCTGCTGCGGTTTTTCGAGCAGAAAACGATGGCGGACCTGGGCCAGGCGTTTGGGGTTACCGAGGATGCGGCAAAGATGCGCGTGAGCCGGGCGCTCGAACGATTGCGGACACAACTCAGCGGCCTGGGTGCGACTTGTGGCGCGGCCTTGCTCGGGACACTGCTCCTCGAGCGGTCGGTCGGAGCCGCGCCGAGAGGGCTGGCGCCCACTTTGGCAGCCATCAGGATCTCGGCGCCGGCTGGCATGGCCGGCGCTCTGGCCCGGCTGGTGTCGTCGGCACCTGGGTGGAAGGTCCTTTCGGGGCTGACGGCGGCACTCCTGCTTGCTGGGGGCGCATTCCTCCTGCTGCACGCCCTCCGGCCCAGCCACCGGCCCGGCAACGGATCCACAGCGCCCGCAGGTCTGACACAGGAGAGCGCTCCAAGCAATAACGCCGTAGCCGCGGCAAACTCCGAGACCAACCGCGCAGGTCAACCAGCCGACCCCGACCCGGTGAAACTGTTGCAAGGCGTGGCTCGCGCACGCCAACGCATTGCTTCCGGTATCATTGATTTCGACGTCTTCACCCGCGGAAACGTCACCCGCCCGGAGGCCACGAATCGGCTCCAACTCAAGATCCAGTTCGACGACGGCCGCTGCTGGGCGGAGTCCATCGGCCAGGAATATAGTTATGTCACCCCCATTCCTGGCGGGCCGGAGGCTGAGGCGATCATAAAACGCGCCGACCAGATGTCGCGGGAGCAGGCCGTCCGCGAAGGCCTCCTCAAGCCTTTCCCCTCGCACCATGTGACGTTTTATGACGGCCAGGCCGTCACCGATTATTGGGAAACGGACAGTCCTCACCCCAGGACGGTCATTGACCAGCCAGGCCGCTCGGGGGTCTTCATTTTCGACCCGCGCTGCCTCGGGCTTAGCACTTCGCTCTATGTTGAGAATCGGATCGAGAATTGCCTGGACTACAAGGAAGCCAAGGCCATCACGCTGGCCGGCGAGGAATACGTGGAGGGCAACCCCGCCTGGCATGTCCAGGTCGAGTCGAAATACGATTCCACCATCGATTTCTGGATTGATGCCCTCCAGCCCACGCGGGTCCTCAAGATTCAAGCCAACGGTGACATTGCTCTGTCCCGCTATTCCGATACCGACCTCAGGGACCCCCTCCCCACCGACGTCACAAACGTTTCTTACCGCAATGGCGTCCCTCGGTATGAGACGCGCGTCGTCCGCCTGAGCACCCAATATAACGTCCCCGTTGCCCCCGCCTGCTGGACCCTCGACGGCCTCCGGATGAAGGTCGGCACGGACGTAAGCGACAGCCGGATCCACCGGCATCTCGGGTATTGGACCGGGGCCGGGCTATCGGACCGTCTGCCGCAGAAGGATAAGCCGCAGCAAGCGGCTCCCAATCGGGCAGAGTTATTGAGCCTGATCGAGAACGAGCCGGCCACTCCAGCGGCGTTGCAGGCGGCCCAATGGATCCTGCTCAACTCATCCGACGGGCCGGATGTGCAGAAGGCCGCAGCAGTGATCCTGCAGGAGCACATCCAAAGCCCCGACCTGGTGAAGCTCACCCAAGATTTGGAGCGAATGCGCCACAGTTGCTCGAGCAACCTGCTAACGGCCTTGGTGGAGCAGAACCCGAACCCGGAGGTGCGCGGCAACGCCTGCCTGGCTCTGGCCACGCTGCGCAAGGACGCGGCCGAGTATGGAAAGAATAAGCAAGCCGCGGCCGAAGCCGAAAGGCTGTACGAGCGGGTAATCGCCGAGTTCGGCCAGGTCAAACAGCGAGGCTACCCGCTCGCCGAACTCGCCCAACCTCAGCTCGGGGAATTGCGCCGGCTCACGATTGGCAAGGTGGCTCCGGAAATTGACGGTTACGACCTGTATGACCGCTCGATGAAGCTCAGCGATTACCGCGGACAAGTCGTTACGCTGCTATTCTGGAGCGCGCTTTGTCCCGTCGAACAGGAAACGCGCGAATTCCGCCGGCTGACTGAGCAAATGGACGGCAAGCCCTTTGTCCTGCTTGGCATTCATGCCGATGACCATACTGAAAAGGCCAAAGCTGCCGCCGAGAAACACGAGATGACTTGGCCTTCATTCCAGGATGCCCGGGAGGGCCCCATCTCCAAGACCTACAACATCAATAGTTGGCCCACGATATACGTCTTGGATCGCAAAGGCGTCATCCGCTACCGCGGCCTATATCATCGAAGCGAGATCGCGGGCGCGGTGGACAAACTGCTTCAGGAATAACACCATGTGGGTGAAGAAGGCGCGCGCCCAGCTTGTGGTTATGCCTGCAGACCAATTCAAAGGAAACCAACCGCGCTAAAGCCCCAATGCCAATCGGGCTCCTTCCGGTCGCCTAAACCCGACAATCAGGCAAAGCCACCTGCAAGCCCCCTACAAGCCATCTACTTGGGAGTAGCGAGCCACCCACAAGCCACCCACAAGCCACCTTCATGCGACCCCCATGCGACCCTCAAGCCACCCTCAGGCTAGCAGGTTGGCGGCGTTTTCCTCCGGTTCCCGATGGGGTTTTCGCAGCCCTGCGGAGTCCTCACCGGGCACCTGGCTGGTGTTGACAGCGCTTAGTTGGACGCTGTTCAAGGGAAATCGCATTTTCTCGTGAATTTAGGTGCACGAGAAGATTGAATAAAAGGACGACCAGAGTGGTCTCATTAGGGCAGTTTTGGTTGGACTGCGACAGGCCGGCGGCCAAGAGGAATGCGCTGGCCTGGGTTTCATAGTAACTGGTTGAGTTGGGGGCGGCCCGATCGAGGGATCGGGCCGCCTTTTTTATTGCGGTTGGGAGGAACTGTGGGGTGGGAACGGGCCGGTCGGGGGTTGAATAGCGCCAGCCGCAATCGAGTCAAATCCTCAGGGCAGGCCAGGCGATGACGCAGCCCGTCCTAGCGAAATATGAAAAGCCGGATTTATTGGAATTGGGGTTTAGGACTGACATTGGCTGTGATGTCCTTCTCCGGCGGAGACCCGCGGGAGTCCCTCAGTCAGCCGACCAACACTGCCCCCGCCCCCCAGCAAGAGGTGGCGCCGGACGTCGCTCCACAGGCGGCGCCCGAGCCGGACCCAGCTTTGGCGGAGCCGCCCGCCGAGGACGAGGTGGTGACTGCTGCCGTTCAGCCGATTTCCACTGCAAAACCGCTGCCGCCCAGCATCAAGCTTACGCCGGCGGTTGCCGAGGTGGTCAAACTCGCGGATTCCGGCCTGGATGAGAGCGTGCTGCTGTCGTTTGTGACCAACTCGACCAGCACTTTCAATCTCGGGGCGGAGGAGATCATTTATCTCAATGACATCGGCATTTCGAGTGCGGTGGTCACGGCCATGATCCAGCGCGACCAGGAGTTGAAGCAGCTCGCGGCAAACGCCGCGCCGGCGGCAGTGGCGCCCGGTCCCCCGGCCCCAGAACCTGCCCCGGTTCAGCCGGAACCGGCACCCGCACCGGCGGAAATGGCGCCGCAACCGGCTGAGACCGCTGAGAGCTATGCCCCACCCCCGGTTGACGCCAGCTATGCGACCTTCTACGACTCGCTGGCGCCGTATGGCTCCTGGGTAGATGTGTCCGGCTATGGGCCTTGCTGGCAGCCGACGGTGGTGGTCGTCAATCCCGGCTGGCGGCCTTACTGCGATTCCGGCCGTTGGGTTTATACGGATTGCGGTTGGTATTGGTCGTCGGGCTATTCGTGGGGCTGGGCGCCGTTCCATTATGGGCGCTGGTTCCGGCACCAGAACATGGGCTGGTGCTGGGCGCCGGGCACCCAGTGGGGACCGTCCTGGGTGTCCTGGAGATATTCGGGTGATTATTGCGGCTGGGCACCGCTGCCGCCCGCCGCCGGGTTCAGCGTGGGATTCGGGCTTACCTATCGCGGCCAGAATGTCAACAGCGGCTGTTCGTTCGGGCTGGGCGTCAGCTCCTACTCGTTTGTGAATGTGAGCCATTTCTCCAACCCCCGCGTGGGCCACTATGCCGTGCCGCACGCGCAGGCCAGGCAGATTTACCATCAATCGGTGCCGTCCACGACGATCGTCCGCAACCGTGACCGGGTCATCAACCACGGCATCCCGGTGTCACGAGTGGCCGCGGCTACGCGGACGCAAATACACCCGGTCGGCATCCGCGATGGCGGGGCCCCGACCGCGCACGGCACCCGCGGCGAACGGTTCGACAACCACAGCAGAACCTTGTCGGTTTACCGGCCGCATTTCCCGCAGGCCACCGGGACGCAGCCGGCCACAGACGGCCGCGCGCAATCTGGTCGGGGCAGCTACTCGCGCTCCGATGGGAGCAGCCGCAACAGCGGTGCCCTGGTCACGCCCACACCGGGGTCAACGACCCCCAGAGTGGCGCCGGGATCGCCGACGCGGACTGCAGGAAGCACCACCACCACCCAGCCGAGCACCGTCCACAATTTTGGCCGGAGAACCGAACGACCGGGTGCCGGGGCCACGCCAGCGCCGACAGTGGGCACTGTTTCAGCGCCCAGGCCCCCGCTCACGACAACCAGAGTGGGGCCGGAAGCACCGGCACAAACATCCGGGAGAACCACGACAACCCAGCCGAGCAGCACCCAAAACTTTAGCCGCAGATCCGAGCGTCCGAGCGCCGAGGTGACGCCTGCGCCGACAGTGGCCACCAGCCCAACCCCCACTGCCTCCCGACAGACCATTACGACGACGCCGAGAACCACCGCGCCCCTGATTCTGCACGGGACGGACCGTAACGACCGAACGACAGCCGGGCGGAGCGCCACTACGATCAATCAGGCGAGCGCCCCCAATTCAACGGTTGCCAGAGGGCAGCAGGAGAGCAGTCAGTGGCAGTCTGCCAACCGTCGCGCCACGCCCGTGACCGAGGCGCCGCAATCCCGCTCCATGCCCACGAGGGCAGATACCTCCTCGCGCCCGGCGGCGACCCAGAGGTCGCAGCCGTTCCAGACCGCGGAGGCCCAGCAACTCTCGCAGCCGCGCGCGTACACTCCGCGCGCTGTGCAACCGGCCATTCGCACCGAACCGGCGCGGCCAGTCACGGCTCCAAGTTATTCTGCGCCCGTCCAGACGCCACGCAGCGCGCCGGCTCCCACGCCCGCGCCGCAAGTAACGCGCTCTTACTCGCCCCCGACTCCGCAGGTCACTCGTTCGTATTCGCCCCCCACGCCCCAAGCCACGCGCTCATACTCCCCGCCAACGCCGTCCCCTGCCCCGCGGGCGCAAGTGACAGAATCCCGCCAATCCTACAGCGCGCCGTCGCCATCGTCGGGTTCGTCGGGGTCTTCCTATGGCGGGCGTTCTCAATCCTCAGGCGGCAGAGGCGGGCGGTAGCACCAGCCTTTTGCCGAGGTCGCGCAGGCGAATAAGGTTTGCCGACGAGGCTAAAGCAAGGCAGGTTTTGGCAAGTCAGGGGTGCCAAATTCGAGCGCCCGGCGCCCTGGCGAGCCACCGACACGAACAGAAAGAGACACTATGGCCCAGGCAATCATGGATCCCGAGCAGGTGCGGCGTTTCGCCGAGGAGCTCAAGCGATTCAATACCGACCTTAAGGACAAGATTGTGTCGTTGCAGGCGCGGTTTGCGGCGCTGGGGGACACCTGGCAGGATCAGGAGCACGTGAAGTTCGCGGAGGAATTCAAGCAGACCATGAAGGCGCTGAAGAAGTTCGTCGAGGTCTCCAACCAGCACACGCCTTATCTGCTGAGGAAAGCTCAGCGCATCGAGGAATACCTGAACCAGCGCTAGCGCCATGCCGGAACGCGCCCATGTCACGTCAGTTGATGCGCTGGAGGCCTTCCGCTCCAACCTGATCGTCTATCTGAGCAAGGCGCGCCCGACGCTGGAGGAAGTCAGCGCCGCCGTCCAGCGGATGCGCGGCTGGCTGGAAGGGGAGCAGCGCACACATTGGGAGAACGAGTTCAAGCGGCGGAGCCGGGCGTTGGAAGAGGCGCAGCAGGCGCTGTTCAGCTCCAGGCTCTCCAGCTTCCGCGAGACCAGCGCGGCCGAGCAGATGGCCGTCCAGCGGACCAAACGGGCGCGCGACGAAGCCGAGGCGAAGTTGCGGGTCATCAAACAGTGGGACCGGGTGTTCGACAACCGGGTGGACCCGCTGGTCAAACAGATGGAAAAGCTGCATACGGTGCTGGCCCATGACATGGTCCAGGCGATTGCCTATCTGACGCAAACGATCACCAAGCTCGACGCGTACGCGAAGACCGCGCCGCGCGCGGGCGTCCCCGGAGCGGCGCAACCGAGCAGTCCGGGCACGGAGCGGGAGAGCAAGCCATGAAGGCCAGCAGCAACCGCCTGTCGGGCATCACCAAGGAACTGCGCTCGCAGTGGCAGGATACCAAGACTTACTGGAAGGACGCCAAGAGCCTGGAGTTCGAGCAGCGTTACATGGAAGAACTCCTGACCAGCGTGGACCGGACAGTCACCGTAATCGAGCAACTGGAAAAGCTCCTAACCAAGATCAAGGCGGACTGTGAGTAGCAAACTGGGAGTCGGCAATACATTGGACCTGCTGGAACGCCTCAAAGGCACGGTCCGGGAGTTTGCCGACCGCGCGGACAAACTGAATGTGGACTTCCAGGCGGCCACCAGCCGGGAACAACGGCACCGGGAGACTTTGGCCGCAGCGCAAGCCGAGCAATTGTCGGCGGCGATGGCGGAGGCCGAGGCGACGGTCGGCTCGGCCCGGCAAGCAGCTGGAAGCGAAATTCCAGGCGCGCAAAGTCTGGATTGGCAATGCCTTTCAAGCCAGCAAGGAGAATGGCTTAAGGGCCGTGGAGAGCCAGACGGGCACGCGGAAATACGAACTCCAGAAGCGGATGTTGCAGGCGGAGCGCGACCGCGCCTCGGGCCTGACCGCCGCGGCGACGACGTTCGAGGAATTCAAGGCGAACCTGGCCGCAGAGCAGGCTGCTCTGACATCGCTCGAATCGGCGGCTCACGGCGCTTTCAAAGGTCATCGGAGATTCGTCCGCCTTCTGTCGGGCGCCTACGAAAAGGCCGCTCAGCCGGACGACTCGTCGGATGAGAGCCAACTGCTGGCAGGACTGCGGGATCTGCTTAGCAGGACCCGGGGCGACCTGGAGCGGTTTCGGAAGTTCTTGTTGCTGCGGGTGTTCAAGTACCTGCCGGCCTGGGTGGTGATCGTGCTTTGCGAGATTCCGCTCATTCTTCAGCAGACTGGCCTTAATGCGGCCGGCTACTACAAGGCAGGTTTGTGCGTGGCTGGGAGCCTGGTGTTGGTGCTGATTCTCCGAGCCGTGGCCCGCAACCAGGCCGGGTCGCTCGCCGCCTCCATCGCCAGTGCGCTCGGGAGAGCGCGGCGGCTGCACGACACGGCTCAGGAGCGATCGGAGGCCCACCATCAGCAGGAGCTGGAGCGCATCCATGAGGAATTTGCCACGACGACCCAGACGGTGGAGCAACAGTTGAAGCAGGCGCTGGCCGAGGCTGGCGAACGGCGGGTGGGCTGCCGCATGGAGAGCGACGAGAAGGCATCCCGGGCTTTGGAGAAGAACAGCCGGCAGCGACAGGCGAGACTGGACCAGCTACAACGGCAGCACGCGGGCAACGTCGAGCTATGGAAGAAGACCGCCGAGACGCGCCGCAAGGCGGAGACGGAAGTCAGCGAGAAGCGCGAAGCAAAGCTCAACGCGGACTACCAGGCCCAGTGGCAGACGCTGGAGCGGGAGTGGAAGCAGACCCTGGAGCCCATCTACGAGGCGATTGAGTCGTCGAACGTAATGGCCAGGAAGCTCTTCCCGCCCTGGGAGCCGCAGATGCTGAAGGCCTGGACGCCGCCCGCGGAGTTCTCCGCCGCGGCGCAATTTGCCCAGATGAAGGTGGATGTGCAGAGGCTGGCGGAGACCACCCTCAAGGACCAGCGGCTGGCGCTTGCCCGGGCCGTCCCGGTTCACGCGTGCCGCTCTGCCTGGGCTACCCGGGGCAGGGCTCGATCCTGTTCGAGTCCGGCAATCAGGGACACGACGAGGCCATCGGCGCGCTCAACAACGTCATCCTGCGGTTGCTCTCGACCGCGCCGCCCGGACGGCTGAACTTCACCATCCTGGATCCGGTGGGCCTGGGGCAGAACTTCGCGGGCATCATGCACCTGGCCGATTACGAGGAGCAGATCATCAACAGCCGCATCTGGACCCAGTCCGGCCAGATCGAGCAGAAGCTGGCCCACCTGAACGAGCACATGGAGAAGGTCATCCAGATGTATCTGCGCAATGAGTATGCCACCATTGCGGAATACAACGAGCAGGCGGGCGTGATCGCGGAGAAGTATTACTTCCTGGTGATCGCGGACTTCCCGGCCAACTTCACCGAGGTGGCGGCCAAGCGGCTGCTGAGCATCGCGGCCAGCGGGGCGCGCTGCGGGGTGTATTTGCTCATTCACTGGGACCAGCGGCAACCCCTGCCGCCGGAGTTCCTGCCCGAGGAACTCAGGGCGAGCTGCGTTTGCCTCAGCGGCAAAGGCAACCAGTTCCTGCTGGGCGGCAAACCGATGCCGGGCACGGAGCTGATTCTAGACGCGCCGCCCACGCCGGAGTTTGCCATTGAGTTTGTCAACAAGGTCGGGCTGAGCAGCCGGGATTCCAGCCGGGTGGAGGTGCCCTTTGCGCACGTGGCCCCGCCGGAGGCGCAGATTTGGACGGAGAACACCGCCAGCGAACTGCGCGTCCCGGTCGGGCGCACGGGCGCGACCAAGTTCCAATACCTGGCCATCGGCAAGGGCACCTGCCAGCACGCGCTGGTTGCAGGCAAGACCGGCTCGGGCAAGTCCACGCTGTTCCATGTCATCATCACCAACCTGTCGTTGTGGTGCAGCCCCGAGCAGGTGGAGTTCTACCTGGTGGACTTCAAGAAGGGCGTGGAGTTCAAGTGCTACGCGACTCACCGTCTGCCCCATGCGCGGGTGGTGGCGATCGAGAGCGACCGGGAATTCGGCCTGAGCGTCTTGCAGCGGGTGGATGACGAACTGAAGCACCGCGGCGACCTGTTCCGTCAGCTTGGGGTGCAGGACGTCGCGGGCTACAAGCGGGCGGGCGGCACGGAGCCGATCCCGCGGTCGCTGCTGATCATTGACGAGTTCCAGGAGTTCTTCGTCGAGGACGACCGGATTTCGCAGACCGCCTCGCTGCTGCTGGACCGGATTGTGCGCCAGGGCCGGGCGTTCGGCATCCATGTGCTGCTGGGGTCGCAGACGCTGGGCGGCGCCTACACGGTGGCCCGCACCACGCTGGGCCAGATGGTCATCCGCATCGCGCTTGCAGTGCAACGAGGCGGACGCCTACCTGATCATGGACGAGAACAACCCCGCGCCGCGCCTGCTCTCCCGGCCCGGCGAGGGCATCTACAACGACATGGCGGGCATGATCGAAGGCAACAGCCCGTTCCAGGTGGTCTGGCTGCCCGATCAGGTGCGCGAGTCGTATCTGGCCAAGGTGCGGGCGAAGGCCGACGAGGCAGAAGTCCAAAGTCCAAAGTCCAAAGTCCAAGGTCCCGGTGCGGACGGTGGAGCGCTTTATCCGGGGCCCATTGTCTTTGAGGGGAACGCGCCGGCGGACGTGCGGGAGAATGCGCTGCTGCGGGTCCTGCTGGAGGCTCCAGCGGTCAAGCCGGCGGCGGTTGGCCGCATCTGGCTGGGCGCGCCGAATTCCATCAAGGGGCCGACCGAGGCGGCGTTCCAGCGGCAAAGCGGGAACAACCTGCTGCTGGTGGGGCAACGCGACGAGGCGATGCTGGCGATGCTGTCCGTCGGATTGGTGTCCCTGGCTGCCCAGTACCCGCTGGGGACGGCGCGCTTCATTCTATGCGACGGCACGGCGCCGGGCACTTCACAGCGCGAATATGTTGACCGCATCGTCCGGGCCATTCCGCACCCGATCACGCAGGCGAAGCCGGGCGAACTCGGGGAAGTCATGAAGGAGCTTGGCGCAGGAGATGAAGCAGCGGGCGGAGGCGGCGGACGCCGAGGCGGCCCCGCCGGTGTTCCTGTTCATCCACGGCCTGCAGAAATACAGCAAGCTGCGCTACGAAGAGGATTTTGGCTTCTCCACTGGCGACGCCGAGGCTGAACCCAATCCGGCTATGGTGCTGAACAATCTCATCTGCGAGGGCACGCGGCTCGGGTTCCATGTGATCGCCACCTGCGACACCTACAACAACGTCAACCGTTACCTCAGTCGCAAAGCCTTCAGTGAGTTCGAGATGCGCGTGCTCTTCCAGATGAGCGCTAATGACTCGGCCAGCCTGATTGACAACCCGAAAGCCAGCCTGCTGGGCCTGCATCGCGCGCTGTTCTACAACGCGCAGGAGGGCTACCTCGAAACCTTCCGGCCCTACTCGCTGCCCGGGAGCGAATGGATCGAATCCGCCGCCCGCAACCTGGCGCGGCTGCTCAAAGGCAAGAATCCCAGTTAGGTTTAATGCCATTCGGGAGGGTTTTCGCTGTTTCCGGTGGAAACGCCCTATGCCTTTCCGGATACCATTGAGGATGAGAATCGGCATTTCCGGGCTAATAGCGTCACTCTCCCCAACCGCTGGCTGGCCGCAAGCTGATACCCCCGGAGTCTCCCCGTAGAACCTCTGATCGGCTATCAGAGGTGCTACGGGGAGGCTACCGACGTATCCGCAGGACTGGCAGTGGGGCTGGGGAGGGGGGCCGGTGTGGCTTCGGTATTGCTACGGTGTTGGTCCAGTGTTGGTCCGGTATTGCTCCCATGTTGATGCCATCAACATGGGAGCAACACCGTAGTAACGCGCTTGTGCTTGGCTTGCACATGGCTTTGCACTGGCTTGGTGAGGGTGGTTGCCCGCGCTCCGCATTTGCAGGGGGCGGCGGGCACGGAGTTATGCGGCTTAGGGGCCGGCTTGGCTCAAAAGCCGGGGGTTTGGGACAGCCGGTAAAAGCGGATCGGCAAGTTGCTGGCGCTCCCATACCGGAACTGGAAGGGGGCCGTGGGGGGGAGATTGGTGCTGAAAAGGTTGGTCCAAATGATCAGGTTGGTCGAGGCCTGGATTTGGCAGGCCGTGACCGGAGCCGCCACACAACGCAGGGAAACGGAGTTGCTGGTAGCGGTCCAGTTGGTGAGCACAGGCAGTCCGGCGAAGGTCTCTGTCAGCCGGTAAAAGCGCATGGGAAGATTCGCCGCGTTGGTATCGGTGAATTGCAGCAGCACCGTGTTGGTGGATACGTTGTTGGTGGTGAACAAAGACTGCCAGTTGGCCGAAGCCGCATTGGTGGAGGCTTGAACCTGGCAGGTGAAGGCCGGGGTGAAGGCAAGCTGGACGACGCCGTTGCTGGCGCGCGCCAGGGCCAACGACGGGAAGGCCGTGAAGTTCAGGCCGGTGGTGTTGGAGGTCAAGGTCAAGGATTGGGAGGCGGGGGCAAACACATAACCGCTTAGCAAAGGCTCCACCGCGTAGTCTCCTTGGCACAGATTGTTGAAAGCGTAGTTGCCGCTGGAATCCGTCACTTCCGTTTGCCCCCCGGCCCTGATCGTGACGTTACCCAAGCCAACGCCCCCAGAGATAACCCGGCCGCTGATGCCATAATCATCCGGCAGCGCGACAAAGTCCGTGTTGTCCGCGTTGGTCCGGCCGACGATGACAGTCACGCTCGGGAAATGGTAACAGGCCAGCGAAGCCACAACTGAATAGGTGTTCGAGGCCAGGCCGCTAAGCATGTAATAGCCCTCGGCATCGGTATGGTTAGAATCGGCGACTCCCGAGCCCGACACAGCCTGGACCAGAACGTCCGCCAAGCCGCTCTCGCCGTCCGCGTCGAAAACCTGGCCGCTGATTGTAAAGGGAGAGACCGACAGCACGGCAGTCAGACTAGTGACCGAGCCAAAGTTGTTGCCAACGATCACATCGTAGCTGCCAGTATCAGCCGACTCCGCGTCGCTGAGCGTGTAAGCGGAGGACGTTTCGTCCTCGATGTCAGTCCCGTTGAAGCGCCATTGGTAAGTCAGTGTGCCGCCCAAGGCGGAAACCGTGAATGTGGCATCGCTGCCCTGCTCAATCGTCTGGCTTTGGGGTTGAGTGAGGATGGCTGGCCGGGTCACCAGTTCGTAGGCGCCAATGTCCGCTAGGCCACCCTGGGGTTGCGGGCGGGGAATGCCGCGCTGGTCGGCCGCGGGGGACAGGGTCGCAGGGATCTTGTTATAGGCGGGACTGGTGGCTGGAATCGCCATGGTTTGGGTCAGGCCACCGTTGTCCGCCAGCGGACTGAGTTTGGGGTCGGTGCTCTTGCGGCTGGTGCCGGAGAGGTTGAGGCTGGCGTCGGAGCTGAGGTTGTAGCCGCCATCGGTGATCCGGCTGGAACTGGTATCGTAGGCGTTGGTGCCGGCAGAGCTGGCTCCGAGGATGGAATTCCGGAGAGAGAACGTGCCGCTGCCATTGGCGATGTCGCCGCCGCGCCCGCGGCCGGGAGTGCCATCTGACCCGTCGAACCGTCCGGTGCCGGCGATTCCGTTCGTGCCGCCCACGCCGCCACAACCGGAGACGGTGCAGTTCACTACGACGATGCTCCCGGCATTATACAAGCCGCCGCCGAATCCATTGCCGCCGTTGCCGCCGTTGCCGCCGCGGGATAACGTGCCGGTCCCGGTGCCACCGTCCCCGCCAGTGCCACCGGTGACAAGGTTGCCGCTGAACGTGCAATTGGTGAGGAACGCCGCGCTGACGTTGCAGAGGCCGCCACCCAAGCTGGCCCCGCCTGCGGCACCGTTCACGCCATCAGCATTGGAATCGGTTCCTCCCGGGGCGCTGTCTCCCCCCTGCGCGACATTGCCGGAGAACGTGCAGTTGAGGATGACCGCGTTATTCGCGCTATACACCGCCGCGCCCGAACCCTCCATCCCGGTGCCGCCTGAGCCCGGTTTCCCCTCGAAGACGCCCGTGCCGTTGGTGCCGCCGAGCGCCGCCGCTGCCACCGTTAACACTGTTCCCGGCGAAGGTGCAATTGCTCAGCCAAAGATTCCCCGCGCTGTAAATGGCCCCGCCATCACCGGGCGCGCCGTTGCCGCCGCGACCGCCATTGCCGCCGACGGATAACCCACCGCTGCCATTCCCGCCGCCGCCGCCAGTGCCGCCACTGCCGCCCTCGGCGCTGTTGTTCGTGAATTGACAATTCAGCGCGGTCAGCTTGCCCAGATTGTAAATCGCCCCACCCAGGGCTGATACGCCGGCAGTGCCGTTGCCGCCGTTTCCCCCCACAGACCCGCTGCTGGAGCCGGTGGTCCCAGCCACGCCATCGGAGCCGGTGGCGCGGTTGCCTACGATCAGGCAATTCGTCAGCAGCGCCGTCGCGCCCTGGCTGACGTAGAGGGCGCCGCCGTTCTCGGCTTGCCCTCCTGAAAGCGTAATCCCGCGGAGGGTGAAGTTGGTGACGCCCGGCAGCACCGTGAAGAGGCGGGTGAGATCGTTGCCGGCGATCGTTACGTTGTCGTCTCCGGCATCGAGGGTGACGCTCTTGGAGATAACCAGCGTGTTGGTCAGGACGATGGTCGTGCAATCCGAGAGCAGGAAATAACCGCCCTGCTGCACTGCGGCCAGGAATTCATCAAGCTGCGCGCAGTCGCTGGCCCGGGTCACGGTGACCTGGAAATCCTGGTAGTTGCTGGCTCCAGTGCTCGGCTCGGTAACGATCTCGCGGATGGTATAGGAGGGATTCAAGGCCTGGGCTGCGGTCGGCGTCCAGGTGAACACCGCGCTCGTCGGACTGTTATTGGTCATTACCGCACCCGCGGGCGGGTTCGAGAGGCTGAACACGAGCGCGTTGGTGGGGTGGTCAACATCGCGGGCATGGTTGGTGAAGGTGAGCGTCGTCCCTTCGGCCACCGTCTGGGGCGGGATGGGGTCGATAACAATCCTGCTCGCAGGCGTGACGGGGTTGGTGACGGTCACGGTGAAGGTGGTGTAATTGGAGTTGAGCAGATTGCTGCGGTTCAAAGGCCCACACGGTGATGCGGTTGATGTCCCAACTGATTGGTGTTCGGAACCCAAGCGAAGTTACCCGAGATTGAGTCAAGCGAAGCATTGGTTGGAAAGGAGTTTGGCGGCGCAAACCCGCCGTGGCCGAAGATCACCCCGTCGAACGGCACCGGGGCAACTGAAAGCGTGAGGCTGACATTACTGCCTGCGCCAACGCTCCTTGGGCTGATAGGGGTGAAGACGAAGGCACTGGCCGTCCGCGCGCATTAGCGGCCAGAGCAACAACACGCCGAGCGCAAGGAGCCTTGGGAGCGAAGGCGCTGCAAAACGCCTTCGCTGCACACGACCACCCACGCGTTCCGGCGATGCCTGAACCCAATTGTTCATATGCTAATAACCCCTTGCGCTCATTTTGCTTATGTAACTGTTTACGTCGCGGCCCTGTCGCGGTGTGCGGCGCGCGGTTCTCACGGCTTCTCGGCCGGCTGGTAGGGATTCCGTTTGCTCCGCCTCGTTCGCTTGTTTGAGGCGTTGCGTCTCATCCGCCCGGATTTCTTTCTCCAGCCTGCGGACTTCCGGCATCTTGTTCTTCTCCGCCGACGCCGTCAGCGCCGCGATCTCCGGCGTCGGCAACACCGTCGGCCGAATCAGCACGATCAGTTCCTTGCGCGCGTCTCGTCCGCGTGCGAGCTGCGAAAGAGATACGCCCAACAGCGGAATGTCCATCAGCAAGGGAACCCCGGAATTGCTCTTGTTCTTGTCGGTCTCAGATCAACCCGCCCAGGATAATCGTGTCGTGGTCCCGCACCGAGACCTTGGCCGTGGCTTCCTTGGAGCCGGTGACCGGCACATCGCCCACGTTCTGCGATGGTCACGTTGCCCATGAAGCTGTCAATCTTCGTGTGGATCTCCATCACCACCAGCCCGTCGGGATTGATCAATGGGCGTCACCTCGAGTGACACACCGATCTGGCAGCTGCTGGATCGAGGAATACCCGCCGTAGGCGCCGCCCCCATAGTAGCTGGAGGTCGGGTAGGGCCGCGTCTCGCCCACAAACAGGCTGGCCGGCTCATTGTGCGAGGTCTGGATGCGCGGGCGCTGCAGAATCTTGGCCCGGCTGTCCGCCGCCACCGCCGTCACCGCCACATCGAGGTCCTGGCCAAACGACATCAGGTAACTGAACCCCTGCGGCAGAAGCCGCTGGTGTTGGTTGCGCCGCTGACGGTTGAAGTTGTGGCGTTCCTGAGGAAGTTCCGGTTGTTGATGGCCCCGACCCCGGTCCAATTGCCGACCTCTGCGGCGTGTCTGCAGGTAGCTGAAGCCCAAGTCCGGCTGTCGGTCAGCGTGACCGCGATGATGACCGCTTCGATCAGGACCTGCGCCAGGACGACGTCCAGCTTGGCCACGATCTCCTTGATCGGTCTTCATGTCCTCCTTCGAGGCGTAGATCAGCAGCGAGTTGGTGCGCTCGTCCGAGATGATCTTGGTCTGGCCCAGGACCTGAATGTCGCCGGTGACAGAGGCGCGGTTGATGATGTTCTGGAGGCGCTGGGTGAAGGAGCTGCTGCCGGAGCCGACCCGGGGGTCGTGCCGGCGCCGCTGGGCGGCATGCCCATGCCGGCGTGGTTTGTCCCGGATAGCCGCCCATGCCGCCGATCCCGCCCGTCCGGCTGCCCATGCCGGTGGTGCTCCGGGCTGGTGCTCCGGGTGCCGCCGGTGCCACCGCCACCGATCGAGGCGCCGCCGCCACCAGTGCTAAGACTGTTCAAGGCGTTGGCGATCTCGGACGCCTGGGCATACTTGATCGGGATGACCTCCGAGACGAACTCCGAGGGCACCGCCACGTCCATCTCCTTGATCAGCTCCAGCATGCGCTTGACGTTCTCCGTATAGTCGCGCAGCACCAGCATCTGGCTGCCGTCAATCGGCAGGATGGCGTTGGGTATCTTTACAAAGGGCTGCAGCACCGGCACCATCTCGCTGGGCTTGGCGTACTTCAACTGCACCACGTGCGTCACGTATTGGCCCAGATCGGGCAGTTGCGCCGCGCTGTTGGTGTCGAAGGACGCGCCCGCCGGTGTTGCCCTGTGCCTCGGGCATCGCCTTCACGAACTTGTCGCCCATGTTGATCATGGTGATGCCGTTCAAGCGCCAGCACCGCGTCCAGGGCCTGGATGCCTTCCCGCATGGTGAGCTGGCCGCTGCGTCGTCAGGGTGATGGTCGGCGCCGGCAAGGTCGCCGGGCGCAAGATGGTGCGGTTGACCAGCAGGCTGTAGATGTCCAGCACCTGGTTGAGATCCGCCGACCGGAAATCAATCATACCCGGGGGGATCGGCTCCTCGCCCGGCGCGTTGGTAACTGCGGGTGGAGGCACGACGGAAACGACCTGGTCGGCGGGTGACGGCGTGACTGCCGCACGGGAACCGGGGCCGCCGGAACCGGAGCCGGCGCAACCGGGGCCGGCGTAGCCGCCGCCGGGACGCTGGGAACAGCGAGGCTGCCCGGCTTTACCGCCGGGAGCGGGCGCGGCGGATTCGGCAAGGAAGGCGAAGGCGCGGCTGGGCCCATAGCCGGAATGGTTCTGGCAGGATTGCTGACACTCCCGGGAACAATGGCGTTGGTGTTGCCTTGCATGGAGCGAGCCCGCGCCGCCGTAGTTCGCGATTCGTAAGCATGGCGGCCCGGTTGGTGGCGTCGATGCGGAATGGCCGGTGGGGGCAGAGGCGCAGGATTGGTTTGGGCCCACAGACCGAAGACGGTCAGGAGCAGAGTGAGCAGTGTCGTTTTCACGGTCGTTTGGCAGTTGAGGTTACCGTTTTAGCATTGGCCGGCGCCGGGCTGGCGGCCGGGCGCGGCTTTCTTGGGCGGGTTCTTCTGGTAGCTGGCCACCAGCTTGACCGTGCCGCTGAGCTGTTGCCGCGGCGGGTCCGGACGCAAGGTCAGATCGCGGACGCGGATCAGCGAATTGCCGGAGCCAAGGTTGTACAGGAAATCCACAAGCTGTGCTTCTCCGGATTGAACACTGATCTGCTGGGTTAGTTCCAAGAAGAACTGGTTGGTCCGGGTGGTCTGTCCGAGGTGCTGGTGATATTCACTCCGCTCTGCGCCTGCTGCATCTGGATGGCGCGGGCAAACTGGTTCTGCTGATCTTCCGCCGGCACCGTCCGGCCTTCGCTTTCCATTTCTCGGACCTGCCGCTGATAAACCGGCACCTGATTGATCTCGGCCTGCCAGCGCTCGAGCTTCTTGAGCGCCTCGGCCCGCCGGACCTGCGCCTGGCCCAAATCCGAGAAATGCGGGAACGACAAACCAGGCGTTGAGCACCATAAACAGCACCGCGCGCGACGGCCACGACGAGGCGCTTCTCAAACGGACGCAGATTGAGGCGATCCAGGTAGCTCGTCATAGCGCCTCCGATCGTTTGAGTTCGAGCACGCAACTCCAGCTCACGGTGCCGGCCGCACCCGAGCGGTAAGTGACATGGTCGCCCGCGTTGGGATCGAACAAAGGCTGGCCGTTGACGTACGGCCTTGCGAATGTCCGCATCGAAGTCCAGGAGCTGCTTGATCTGGTCGGCCGGCGCGTTCCCGCTGAGCGTCAGCTTCTTCCCGTCGCTGAAACTAAAACCATCGAGGGTGACGCCGTCGGGCAGCAACTCGGCCACCGCCTTCCAGCAATCCAGCGCGGCGTATTTCAACTCCTGCCGGTCTTTCAGGACCTGGAAACGGTCGCCTGGAGCTGCAAGGCATTGGTGTAGGTCGGGCCGAGGTCGGCCACGCTCTGCTCGACGGCGCGCGTGCGATAGAGCTCCACCTGAAGCCGGGCGAAATAGATCAGCACGCCCACCAGATACAGCGCCACGACGGCGCCCAGCCCGCGCATCCAGAGCCGATCCACGAATTGCTGCTGGTAGCGCGTCGAGAACTCGGCGGGCAGCAGGTTCGCCTGCGATCCCGCCTGGGCGGCGCGCGCGGCCGTCAAGGCGGCCAGTCCCGCCACCGGCACCGGCGCGATGACCTCGACGGGCTGCTCCAAGCCCGCGCGCAGCGCCGGCTCCCATTCGGCGGCGGCGGGCGCATCGGCCACCAGGTGCCAGGTGGGCGGAGCGGTCAGCCAGCCTTCCAGCTCACCCGCCCAGGCCATCTGCAGCAACTGCTCCTTCAGGCTCTCCGGGCGGTTGGCGGGCGGCAGCGTGATCAAATCAAGGTTCTGCAGCACGCCGCCATACCACCACGCCACCAGCGCGGCATTTCTCCCGCCCGGCGCTTCCGGATAAATCCACGCGCCGTTCCGGGTGATGGTGGTGGCCTGCAACTGATCGAGCAGCGGCAGTTCGAGCCGGTCGGCCAGGTAGCCCTGTCCTTCGAGCTGGCCGAGGAACTCCTCCACCTCATTCCGCGAAACGATCATCACGATCACCGTCTGCAGGTTGCCCTCGGCATGCGGCAAGACCTGGATGCTCCAGACAATCTGCGTGACGGGCATCGGGGAGAGCTTCTCCAACTGCAACTCCACCATCGACAGGGTTTCGTCGAAATCGCTGACCGGGAACTGCGCCACCCGCAGGAACACCCGCTCGGGCGGCAGCCAGGCGACGTTGAGCTTGCGCTGGAACAGCGAGCGCCAATCTTTGGCGACGAGTTTGGCCGGCAACGGCTCCCCCGCAAAACTGGTCTGCTCGCGGTTCAGCACAAAGCCCCGGCCCCGGGCGTCGAATTGCCAAAGCTTGCCGCGCCTGCGGCGCCGACCTGAAGCACATTGCAGGAATTGATGGTGGCGTTTCCCGCCTTCCGCCTGGCCGGCTGGGCGCGACTTTGGGCGCGGTCTCCGGCTCGCACGGTCTTGCCCGCCTTTGCACGCCTTTGCCTTCAACAGCCTGACGACCAGCACCGACGGCCAGGCACAGGCAGACGAAGAGGACGCCCGCCGCCGGGTAGAACGACGCGGTTGGCTTGCAGGGAGCGGATGGTTTCGGCGATTCCAGCATTCGCATTGCTGGCCGAGAGAGTGTTGGTGGTGCCACCTTTGGGCGCTACCACGGGCGCGGCATTGGTCTTGTTGACCGCACGTGGGCCGGCGGGAGCGGGAGTTGCCTTGGCGACGGGCCGGGCGGCCGCGGGAGGAAGGTTGGTCCTGACGCCGGGCCGCAGGGGCGAAACCTGGTTTGTCTTGGCCAGAACTCGCGAGGCCGCCGCATTGGTCCCTGACGGCTTGCCGGCCTTGTCCGACGACGGGCCGCAGCCGGTCAGCGTGAGGGCCAGCAGCCCAGCCCCGAATAGCAACAGCCTGGCCAGGCGGAAGGAGGGCAAAATCGGAGTGTTGGAGAGTTGGAGTGTTGGGGTGGCGCGATACTCCCCACCCATCACCCCAGCGCGCGGCTTTCCCGCCCCCCATCACGCCATGACTTCGTTCAGTCTTCACGCTGCTTTGTCCTCACTTCTTCGCCGGCGTTCCCGCCTTGGCATCCTCGACCAGCGCGTCGAGGTGCTCCTCGATCTGCGTGACGCGCAGCACTTCCTCAATCGTGGTCTGCCCGGCCCGGACCTTGTTCCAGCCGTCGATGCGCAGCGTGCGCATGCCGAGCTCGATGGCCCGCTGCGCGATGGTCGAGGCCGGCGCGCGGCTCAGAATCAGCGGGCGCAGCGCCTCGTTCAGCATCAGCAATTCATAGATGCCCATGCGCCCCTGGTAACCCAGCTGCCGGCATTCCTCGCACCCGACGCCGTGCCAGAACTTGGCCGTCTCGATCTCGTCTGCCGGGAAACCAATCCGGCGCAGGTAATTCGGCTCGACCTTCTGCTCCTGCTTGCAGTGCGGACAGATCGTGCGGACCAGGCGCTGGGCCATGACCGACTTCGACCGAGGAGGCGACCAGGAAGGGCTCGATGCCCATGTCAATCAGGCGCGTGAAGGCGCTCGGGCGCGTCGTTCGTGTGCAGCGTGCTGAACACCAAGTGGCCCGTCAGCGCCGCGCGAATGGCGATCTCCGCCGTCTCCAGGTCGCGAATTTCGCCGACCATGATCACGTTCGGGTCCTGGCGCAGGATGTGGCGCAGGCCCATGGCGAAGGTCAGCCCGATCTCCGGGCGCACGGCGATCTGGTTGATGCCTTTGAGCTCGTATTCGACCGGCTCCTCGATCGTGATGATGCGCTTGTGCACCGAGTTGATCGTGCTCAGAAACGCGTAGAGCGACGTGGACTTGCCCGAACCGGTCGGGCCGGTGACGAGGAAGATGCCGTGCGGCTTGACGATGATCTCGCGGATGGCCTTCTCCTCCAGCGGCGGAGAAGCCGAGCTTGTCGAGGCTCAGGAAGATCTTGCCGCGCGTCAGCAACCGCAGCGACACGCTCTCGCCATAGACCGTCGGCACGGTGGAGACGCGGATGTCAATTTCCTCGCCCTTGATGCGCACGTTGATGCGGCCGTCCTGCGGCAGGCGCTTCTCGGAGATGTTCATGCCCGACATGACCTTGATGCGCGAGATCAGCGCGGCCTGGTAGCGCTTGAGCTGCGGCGGCATCGGCGTCTGGTGCAGGATGCCGTCAATGCGGTAGCGGATGCGCAGCTCGTCCTCCGCCGGCTCGAAGTGAATGTCCGTGGAGCGGTCCTTGAAGGCCTCCCAGATGACCTGGTTGACGAACTTGATGACGCTGGCCTCCTGGTCGCCCTCGGTGATTTCCTTGTCCTCGCCCACCAGCAATTCGAGCGGCTCGTCCTCGGCCATCTCGTCGAGCGTCTCGGCGCCGACGCCGTAGTACTTCTTGAGCGCCTTCTCGATCTCGACCTTGGTGGCCAGCGCGAAACCGCACCGGGCCGCGCGCGTCGAACCGCACCGCGTTGAGCATCGCCGTGTCGAACGGGTTGCTCACGGCCACCTGCAGCGTGCCGTCGCTGACCTGGGTCGGCAGGACGGAGTATTGGAAGGCGACCTTGGTGGAAATACGGTTCCGCGCCTCGGCGGGCACGGTCAACTTTGGGCAGGTCGAGGTAGGGCCAGTTGAGCGCCTGGGCCAACTGCTGGAGAAACACGTCCTCGGCCAGCCCGCGTTCCCGGCAAATAAAAGCCAGCAGCGTCTCTTGCGAGCCGCTGGCCACTGCCACCTTCCAGGCCTTGTTCCACTCGTCGAACTGTTCGGGAGTGGCCAGGCCCATCCGGGCTAGGAACTGCTTGAGCGATAAAAAAGCCATCTGTCACCGGGCAAACATGCCCAATCATCATTATTCTGATACACGCCAAACTAGGAAAAGTTGCGGGTGGGGTCAAAGTATTTAGGGGGCGCGCGGCGGGGCGGGAGGGGGCGAGATCCAGAATTCGGGAATTCTGCCCGCAAATCAACACCGCCCTGCTTGACAGGGGAACGTGGCTTGCTGATTATCTTGGCTCCTAAGGCTTCCGCTTCGGCCTCTGGTCGAAGTTATCCTGCGAAGCCAGTTAGGGGGCCGGGAGGCCCCCTTCCTTTATCCCCCCAGCCTTGCTCCGGCGCGCACCCGACGGCCCATGCGCAAGCCGGACAAGTGTTGCCCCACCTCAAGCCGCTTCGAGCAGCCCGAACCCTCTGATCGTCCATCAACCCGAGACGCTACTCGCCGACCGCGAAGGCATACAGGTTTCCATCGTAGCCGCCGACGTAAAGCGTGTTGCCAGTGATGAACGGGGACGAGGCGATCGGCGCGCCCAAAGGGTAACTTCCCCGTTTCGCGCCGTCCGCGACCGCGAGGGCATGGATCTCACCATCGCTGGCCCCGACATAGACCGTGTCGCCCCGAATCGCCGGGGAGCTGTTTACGTCGCTGCCACCCCGCTGATAGGGTTGCAGCGAAGAGAGGCTGGCGCCGGTTTGAGCCGCCCAGAGCAACGAGCCGTCCCGGGTGGAGAAGGCACAAACCCGGCCATCCGCGCTGCCGACCACCAGTTTGCCGCCGGAGAGCGCGGGCGCGGAAGCCGTATCGCCAATCTTCTCTTTGCCGGTCCAGACCACCTTCCCATCGGCCAGCCCCAGGGCGCAGAGGACGTTATCCCTGACGGCATAGACAATGTCGTTGTTTGCCAGGCAGCCGTTGAATTTACCCTCCAGCTTCCAGAGAGGCCGGCCGGTCTTGGCGTCGAGCACCTGAGCGCCGTTCCGGGTGGCCAGCAGCAGCTTGCCCTGAACCACGGTTGGGATGGTGTAACAGCTCGGCCACCAGTCGCTCTTGCTGTGGTGCGCTTCCCAGACGCGCCGGCCGCTCTGTGCGTCGAAGGCGGCGATGTAGGTGTGAGCCCCCACATAAACGAGCCCGTCGGCTGCCGTCGTCGCTGCAACCTCCCAGCGTTCGCGTTGACGGTCCAGTTCCGCCTTCCAGAGCAGCTTGCCCGAGGCCTCGCTCAACGCATAGAGCCAGCCCGCCACGCTGGTGGCGTAGAAACGCCCATCCGCGGCGGCAATGTTATTCTTCACCGCGCTGTCCGTGGCAAAATGCCAGAGCCGTTTCCCATTTCCCGCAAAGGCGGATACGCCGCAGCTCTTGAGGTCGCCTTTGTCATCAATGCCCACCGCCACGCACTTTGTGCCCGTCCTGGGCGAGGAGAGGCCGATGAAGCCGCCGGTGGGGGCGGCCCACTTGAGCAGCAGCGGCGCCTTCGGTTCATTTGCGGGCCCGGGCTGATCCTGCACCTGGAAGGTCGTTTCGGCTTGCCAGGTCTCGCCATTGACAGCGCGGATTTCGGCTGACAGGCATTGCGCGCCTTTGACGCCGGCCGGCAGCTTCAGTTCCCCCATCCAACTCCAGGGGCTGACGCGCTTGAGCGACACGCGACGGCCAGCGGCCCGGCACTCGATGCTGGCCACCTCGTAACGCGTGTCATAGGCATTCACCACTATCGGGAGCTTGTCTGCTCCCGCCGCACAAGGCCCGCTCGGCGACACCACCACGGCGTGATGATTGAACCCGCCCAACCGCAGCTCGTTGCTGACCTTTCCGCCCTTCACGTCCACGATCCGGAAGCTGCGCGGATGCCGGTCAATGCCGCCAAAACGCAACGGAGGGGTATTCATGTCCAGCACGCCCAACCCCTCCTCGACCCGGTTGCCGTGCCAATGTCCGCTCAGCACCGCCGCCGCGCCCAGCCCCGCCATGTATTCCACCTGTTCCCGGGTCGGCAGAAAATGCAGCGCGAAAATCCGCGTTGCGCCCTTGGGGGCAGCCGCCAGGTCTTTTTGCACCCAGGCTTTCTGCTGCTCATCGAAGCTCAGGCAGTTCAACATGACAAAATGGCAGTTCCCCACATTGAAGGAGTAGTAATCGGGGCCCAGATACCGGTGATAATGCGGCATCGAATCCCTGGCGTCATGGTTGCCCGGCAGGTTGAACAAAGGAATCCGAAAACTGGCCGTCGCGCGCAGGTAATGCTCGAACTGAACAGTCTCCTTCCCGGCGTTGACGAGGTCGCCCGTGGCCAGCACAAACGCCGCCTCCGGCTGTAGCGCATTGATCTCCGCGATATCCTCGATGAACGTGGTGACGGTGTCCTCCCGGCTCGCCACGTGGATATCGGTGATCTGCACGAAGCGGACCGCGTCCCGGCGCGACGCCGGCCATTCCAGGAGCGCGAAGTCCGCGGGCTGATCTGCCTTCGCAGTAACGTAGAAGCTCTTCGCTGCTCGATAACCTTTGGGGAGCGAAATAAACACAAACCGGCCCGGCTCCGTCTCCAACTGATACTCGCCGCTCTTTGTGGTGAGCACTACCGATTTACCGTCGGAGACAGCCACCCGCCCTGCTCCGGGCTCCGTCGCGGCAGCCACGCCATCGCCGTTTCCGTCCACGAAGACCCGGCCCGAAACCGTAATCCCCCAAGCCGGAGTTGACAGGACCACCGCCGCCAGCGCACACAGGCACCACTTCTTTAATCTCTCGTAATTGGCCATTGTCTGGACCAATACGCAGCCCGGCGCACCGTTGTCAACGCACGAATGGTGGCCGCGCGGCAAAGCCAACGCCAATTCATGAAGGTCCTTTGGCGCAAAGGAGGTGCTCATTCTGGGCTGCTGGCTGCGGGCTGATTCGTGCTCAGGGGCTAGCGTCCCATGGGCTGAGGGTTCTGGAAGCGGCCAGAGCCCCGCAGGGTGGAGTTCCAAGTGCATCGGGCTGGGTGGGCCTCTTGGCTGCCCTCCAGGCCCGCCACCACCCCCGGCACGGTGTCGCTATGGTGTCTCCACGGTATTGCTACGGTATTGCTACGGCATTACTACGGTATTACTCCCATGTTGATGCGATCAACATGGGAGCAACACCAGTGAGATACCGGTGAGATCCCGTGCCTGCTGGCTTGGGGGTATGCTGGGGGCGGCCCGTGGATTCTCAATTCTGAGAAAGGCACTCGCCACCGCCCCCCCTTCGCAGGTAATCGGCCTGGCCTCTTCATTTTCACCGCTATGCCTGGCAGGTGCTGGGTCTATTGGCTTGAATGCAGACCTGGCAGTAACTCCAGAGGAGACCTTGAATCGGGCCGGTCAATAGCCTGAGCTATGCATAACATCGGATCTCATAGACGCGGGCCGTGTCCGCGCCGTTGGTGGCGGTGATGTGCAGGCGGAGGGACTTCGCCTCGACGGGCGGCACCCCGTGACGGTTCAAGCGCTGATGATTGCCGGTGACCTTGGTGAGCACCTGACGTTTGCCCGCGGCGTCGGTGTACGACAGTTCGTAGTCGCGCACGGTCTCCGGTTGCGGCCCGCGGATTATCTTTGTGCTGTAGCTGGCTTGCGCGGTCAACCGGAGCAGCCGCTGGAATCCGGTGTCGAACGTAATCTGGATGTGGCGGAGCTTCTGCGGCTGCGGCCAAGTCAGCTCGATCCAGGCGCCGCCCTCGGGTAGTCTTCGCAGCCCAGACGTGCTCCGTCTGGTTCGGCAGGTCGCGCACATAACCGTCGAGCACGTGCGCCGCCTCCGCGCCCTTCAGTTCGTCCGACACCGAGACCTTGGCTTGGCGCGCCACGTCCTGGGCGTCTGCATTCCGCGCCCCGACGATCGTCTGGTCATCGCGCAGGAGAATCTGCTGAAGCTCCGCAAGCCGCGCCTTGTCCTGCGCTAGCTGGCGGGGCGGGATGCCGGCGCGGGCGCAAAGCGCCGCAGCCGTGCCCGCCGCCTGGCCCATGACGGCGCACGTTGCCATCACGCGCGTGGAGGTGAAGGCGACGTGGCTGGCGGAAATGTTGCGCCCGGCCATCATCAGGTTGCGGATGCTCCGGCTGTAGAGCGAGCGGAGCGGAATGTTGTACGGCAGATCGGGGTAGATCTGCGTGGCCGGTTTTTCCTCCGAGCGGTCAAAGCCGCTGGGCGGATGGTCGTCCAATGGCCAGCCGCCCATGCACACGGCATCCTCGAACCGCACGTCATCGCGGGTGAGCTCCTGCTCGGTGAGCATGTGGTCGCCCACGATGCGCCGGGACTCGCGTTTGCCGGGAATCATGCCCACCCAGTCCATGCCCCAGTTCGCGCTCCCGGGTTTGTCGCCGGAGTTCTTGATGTAATCCCACACGCCCATGACGATGGCCAGCAACTCGAAGCGGATGCGCTCGTTGTCGCGGATCGTGTCAAGCTGGCCGCCCCATTCGATCCACCAGTAACCGTATTCCCAGGACTTGACCGGACGAAACTGGAGCTGCTCCTTGGTGACTTTGCGCGCCCACTTGGGCGGCGTGAAGGGAACCGGCTTCCCGTAATCGCGTGCCGTGAAAAGAATGCTCGAACCCAGCGTCTGCCGATCAGCAGCCTCCAGCGCCAGCGATTCGTTGAACTCGCTCTTGGCCTCGCGCCCCCAGCGCATCTCCGCGCCGGCTTCGAGCGCGAGCCGGCTGTCGCCCGTGCAATCGAGGTAAAGCTTCGCCCGGATGCGGTAAAGATGCTCCGTCTTGTCGCAACGCACCATGACCCGCTGGATTTCGCCGTCCTTCGTCTCGGCCGCAAACAACGGCGCATCGAGCAGCAGCGTGAGGTTCGGCTCGCTACGGGCCTTGTCGTAGAGCAGCAAGTCCCAAAGCTCGAAGCTGCGATGCGGATTGTTCACCGCATCGTCAAGCCGCAGCTCCTCGATCAGCCCGCCCTCGCGCCAGCCTAGGCGCTTGCCGCTGCAATCAGCGCCGACGATGTGCATCTTCACCTCGCTCGACGCGTTCCCGCCCAGCCGCGACCGGTCTTGGGCCAAAATCACCTTCGCGCCGTGGCGCGCCGCCGAAATGGCCGCGCACACACCCGCCATCCCGCCCCCCGCAACGAACACGTCGCACTCCAAGTCCACCAACGTCATGTGCGGCTCGCCGGCAAAGCGCGCGGCAGCGGGCGCCGGTGGGGCGATGTTGTCGAAAGCCTTGGTAATCTCCTCGCGCGATGGCGAGGCCGTGTGGGCCGGAGCCAGGCCATCGGCGCTTACTAACACGGTGTAGCCGGCGGTGGCGCCGGCGAGGGCCAGAAAGTTCCTGCGGTTCATATTCGCCACGACGATAACAAGCGATGGGGCCCGCGCAACGCCGGATTCAAGCGCCCGCCGCTACGTGGTGGCATTTCTGCTTGCTCGGGTGGATGCCGGGAAGCAATTTGTGGGGCGTATGATTAAAGCCGTTTGCGCCACGCTAGGCGCGTTTGCCTTGTGTCACCTTGCCCAGGCCGTGGAATTGCCCCAGAAGGGGGTTTGCGCGCATCGGGGGGCCTCCTCGATCTGCCCGGAGAATACCCTGCCGGCATTTCAGGCAGCCGCCAAACTGGGCGCACAGATGATCGAGTTCGATGTCTGGCTGACGAAGGACGGCCAGGCGGTGATCATGCACGATCCCTCGGTCAATCGCACCACCGATGGCCACGGGAAGATCGCCGATTTGACACTGGCGGAGATCAGGGCCTTGGATGCGGGCGTGAAGAAAGGAGCGGAATTCAAAGGCGTCAAGGTCCCCACGCTCGAGGAGGCGCTGGCAGTCATGCCGACCAACGTTTGGCTCAATGTTCATTTGAAGGAGGGGGCTGCCGCGGCACGAGTGACGGCGGAAGCACTGAAAAGGACTCAGCGGCTGAACCAAGCCGTGCTGGCCTGCACAGCCCCGGCGGCGGCGGCGGCGCGGTCCGTTGCGCCGGGGATCAAGATCTGCTGCATGGACCGGCAGACGGGAAAGATGCAGGCCTATGTGCAAGCGGCGATTGACCAAAAGGCGGATTTCATCCAACTGCTTGCTCCCCCGCCGGCGGACTTGAAGGACCTGGTGGCCCGGTTGAAGCAGCACGGGATCCGCATCAACTACTACGGCATCGAAAACCCCGACGGCCTGCGCAGGCTGTTCGAGGCGGGGGTGGACTTTGCTTTAGTCAACGACGTTTCCGCGGGGTTGAAAGTAGCCGCAGAGTTCGGCGTGAAGCCCAATGTGCCGGAACCCTAGTTCCCCACACTTACCCGCCGCAAGTCATCCTGCTAGCCTACTTCTTCCACCACCGCGTTCGGGCCGCTGTGGCCAATAATTCGCACCGGCCGGCCCTTCTCCACCATTTCGCCTCGCGTGATGACATCGAGGGGTTGATCGCCAAATCTTGCCTTGCCCCCGGGACACAAGGGCGCCATGGCCACCCCGGTCTGGCCGATGCGCGCCTGCTGTTGTTCCTGCATCGCGGTCACGGAGGCGACCCCGCTGGCCGTTTGCGAGACCAAGTGGTGGTAGAGGGTGGTCTTGGGCAGAAAACGCGCCAGGATGAGCGCAAGCGCAAACGAGACGGCGACGGCCATGCCGACATCCCGCAGGGGCAGCCGCAATTGCGGGAAAGAGGGCAGGACCGGCGTGCCCGGATACATGTCCACCATTCCCATGACCAGCGCGACCAGCATCAAGACCGCCCCGGCGATACCGGCGATGATTGTGCCCGGAAAGACCAGCAACTCCAACAAGACCAGAGCCAGTCCCACCACGAAGACAATGATCCAGCCGGCCCCGGAAAGCCCCGCCACGTAGCCGCCCAGGAAGTAAACCGCGAAAGCAATGATTCCGACGATGCCAGGGAGGCCGAATCCCGGCGTCTTGAATTCAATGTAAATACCGACGATGCCGATGATGAGCAAGAGCGGCGCGACGGTGTTGATCCAGATGCCGAGCTTTTCCGCGCCCGTGGGCTGGATCTCGACCCGCTGCGCCCCGGCGTAACCAAGCTGCGTCAGTAACGCCTCCAGCGAGTCCACCGTGCCCGACGACAGCAACGGCTTGGGCGGGCTGCCATATTCCTTGGCCGCCTGGCGGTCGGTAAGGGTGAGAATGTTGCCTTCCTTGTTCAGCACCTCGTCATCAATCTTCAACTCCTTGGTCTTGTCTATCATGGCTTCGATCACGTCAATGTTGTGCCCGTTCTTCTCGGCCTGGGTGCGCACCAGCGCGCGCACCGCCGAAGTCATCTTGGCCTCGACCGTATCCGGCATCTTCTCCACACCCGTTCCGCCGGGCGACATCATGATGGGCGCCGCCGCGCCGATGACGCTTTGTGGCGCCATGAAAATCTTCTGGGTTGCAACCGAGATGAAGGCGCCGGCGGAGAACGCGCGGTCGTTGACATAGGTGGCGGTGGTGCCCTTGAAATTGCTGATGATTTCGATGATCTCCTCGGTGACATCCACACGCCCGCCATCGGTATTCATGTCGAGGATGAGCGCCTCGGCGTTCGCCTCCATGGCTTCCTTCACACCGCGCCGGACCACATAAACCAGTGGCGGCATGATGTCCTCCCGGATGGGCAGAATGTAAACCGTCCCGCTGGACGTGGCAGGGGCTGGATTGGTCGGCGCTGCGAACAGCGTCGGCGCCGTCAGCCAGAGCCAAGCCAGCAGCCATCCGGTCGTGTGCTTGAAAGTCATGCCGTAGTTTAGCCCCGATGGCCGGGGGAACAATGGAGAAATCGCTGCCCGACGGCCGCACAGTGGGCGCAAGACGCCAATCGGCTGAGGGGTAAAAGGGCAGCTCTTTGTTGCCAGTATATATACAGTGGTATATACTCTGGGCATGAACACTCATCCGACACCCCATTCACTGCTCCAACAAATCGCCCAAATCAAACGCATGGAACCGGGCAAGCTCTGTGTCATGCGCCAAGGACCTGAGGGGCCTTACTACAGCCTCCAGTGCCGTGAAGGGGGCAAACCCGTCGCTCGCTACGTGTCGCGTGAGGAGGCCGAGCTGGTGGCCAGCCACACGGCTAATTATGAGCGTTTCCAGACCTTGGTCGGGCAGTATGTCGCACTCGTGGCGGCGCAGACACGGGCAGAGCGAGAGGTGGGCTCAAAAAAAAGAGCCCGCGCCCGAGCTCCTCCTGGCCCAAGATCAGGAAATCCAGCAATTGATGGAGCGCTTCGAGGCCGCTGAGCCCAACGGGGTGGCGGTCCAGCAAATGGAGGTTTTGGTGCGCACGGCCATTTACAAGCCGGCCAATGCACTGGTGGGATTCCTGCTGCAGGGAGCCGCCGACCGCATTGATGCCGCCTACCAGCCCAAGCCGGGCCAGCATTACAAGGGGCGGGCCAACCGCCGAGTCGATGGCATCTTTGGCTCCTTCAAACTGGAGCGCGACTACTACTACCATGAAGGCAAGAAGCAGGGGCATTATCCGGCCGATGCGGCGCTGGGGCTGGAGATGGGTTGCACGCCCGCGCTGGCGCGCTTGAGTTGCCTGGAGGGAGCCGACGAGTCCAGTTACCAGAAGGCCGAGAACCACCTGCTGGAAACGGGCGGCATCCGGGTTGGCGCACGGCAAATTCAGCGCCTGATCCAACGGGTGGGAGCGGCGGCCCAAGCTTGGCAAGAACGGCAAGCGCAGCCCGGCGGCAGCGCCGTGCCCATTATGTATGTCAGCGCGGACGGGACCGGAGTGCCCATGCGCAAGGAGGAACTGGCGGGGCGCGCGGGCAAACAAGCCGATGGCAGCGCCAAGACGCGCTTGGCCTATCTGGGCTGCGTCTTTACCCAGCACCAAACCGACGAAGACGGCCACCCCGTACGGGACTATGAATCAACCAGCTACGTCTCCAGCTTTGGTTCGATTGAGGAATTTGGTCCCTGTCTGCGACAGGACGCCATTCGCCGTGGCTTGGCCTTGGCGTTACAAGTGGTGCTGCTCATTGACGGAGCCGAGAGCTTGGCCAACATGGGGCGGCTCTGCTTTCCAGGGGCCATCCAGATCGTGGACTTCTATCATGCGCTCGAACACGTGGGCAAAGTATTGGCGGCGTTACTGGGCAGTCGAGAGCACCACGATTACAAGAAGCGACTCGGACGCTGGGCCAGGAGACTGCTCAACGACAAGGTGGAACAACTGATCGCTCAAGCCCGTCAGGAGTGCGCCGGCAAAGCCCAAGCCCAGGTCGTAGAAAAGGAGTTGGGCTACTTCGTCAACAATGTCCAGCGTATGCAGCAGGGCAGACGCATTTAAGTTCCCAATAAACGTGCCAAATAGTCGTGATCCCAACCGGCGTTAAGTTGCTTGCCGCGAATGCCGCGCTTTTTGGTCTGGTCCCGTTTGAGCAGGTTTAGGGCAAGGCGGCGGAGTGTGGCCAGATTTTCGGCCGCATAACCGGCGCGTGCCCGGCTCTGGTCCTCTCGGAAACAAACATCCATCACCCAATGGACTTTGTTTTCCACGCCCCAATGGCTGCGAACTGCCCGCGCGAAGGTTTGAACCCCCAAAGGCAAACTGGACAGAAAATAGCGTCGCTCAACGCTGGTCTGACCGTCCACCTCACGAAAACTCTCGACCATCCCCAGTGACTTGAGACCTTCCCACTTGGGCCGATCGGCAAACCAATCCAGCTCGGCACTCTGGTAATAGCGCCGAATCTCAAAGCGTCCGTGATCCTTCTCCACCGTTTCGAAGGACTCTAAAGTGGCTGTGGCTCCGAGAACTTTGGCTGTGGCCGGTCTGGGAGCTTGCTGCTGCGCCAGCGCATCATCTAGAAAACTCTTAACCTCCTCATGCACCTTCTCGTGATTGCCTTTGAGCGCCAGCACGTAGTCCGCATCGGCTTCAATGATCTCCCGGGCGATTTTCTTTTGGCAGCCCATCGCATCAATGGTGACAATGCAGCCGCTCAGTTCCAACACCCGTAACAGTTCGGGCACCGCGGTAATCTCATTGCTCTTGTCGGCCACTTTGAGCTGCCCCAGCACCAGCGAATTGCTCTCGGCCCACGCGCTGACCACATACTTGACGCTTTGCTTCTTGTTGGAAGCTCGCCGCAGCGCCTTGCCATCAATAGCGACAATCTCCTGATGCACCGTCTGACGCACGCTCTGGGTCCACCGCAAAAAGCACTCCAGGAACTGCTGCGGATCGATCGCCGCAAAGACGCGGTTGAACGTGTCGTGTGAGGGGATGCCGTGGGTCAGTTTCAGGAAGGTCTTAAACCACTCCTGCTTGGCCTCGCCGAAATCTTCCATGTCATTGAAGGTCTCTCCGCCACAGAGCAGGGTGCAAACCCCGATCACCAGCACATCCACCAAATCGTGAAACTTCCGCCGTTCGATTCGTGGTTCAGGCACCTGGCGAAAGTGCGCGATGAGGCTGGTTTGAGCCAGTGTTTGTTCGTTCCGATCTGCTTCAGGATGCAAATGCATCCACCCCATCTATACACCTTCGGCAAAAGTACAAGGAAATATTTCTCTATTCCTTTCTCAGGCCTTTAATGCGTCTGCCCTGGCGTATGCAGTATGGCACTTTCCGCCGCCAAGGCTTCTTCATTGGTTCCGGCGTGATTGAAGCTGGTTGCAAGACGGTGATCGGCTCTCGGTGCAAACAGTCAGGCATGTTCTGGGGCGAACCGGGCGCAGAGAACGTCCTGGCACTGCGCTGCATTCAGAGCAGTCGCCGGCTTGGCGAGTTCTGGAAGGAGCGGCTTAACACGCACGCCGCTCGCAACGACAGCCTCGCGCTGGCGGCTTAACCAATAATCGAAGAATCCAGTCGTGCGCCCCCGCACAGTGTTCATCCTACATTATACTTGCTTACGCTCGGCGGTCGGCGACATTATCGCAACATGAATACAATCCTCGCTCAAATCGGTGGCCTGCCCTTCGACCTGATACTTTACGGCATTGGCGGGTTGGTGCTACTCGTGGCCGGCATCCTGGTCATCAATTTCGGAATGATTTATATCCGCGCCCTGTTCTCGGGCGCCAAGGTCACCGTCACGGAATTGATCGCGCTACGGTTGCGCGGTATTCCCGTCGCCTTGATCGTGGACGGCCGCATCACCGCTGTGAAATCGGGGCTGCCCATCTCCATTGATGAACTCTCCACGCACTTCCTGGCCGGCGGTAACGTGCAAATGGTGGTGCTCGCTCTGGTCGCTGCCAAGAAGGCCGGCATCAATCTCGTCTTTGACCGCGCCTGCGCCATTGACCTCGCCACCAAGGGCACTGGCAAAACCGTGCTCGAAGCGGTGAAAACGTCCGTCAACCCAAAGGTGATTGATTGTCCGGCGCCGACGTCGGGCAAGTCCACCATTGATGCCGTGGCCAAGGACGGCATCGTGATTAAGGCCAAGGCCCGCGTGACCGTGCGCACCAATCTGGATCGGTTTGTCGGCGGCGCGACGGAGGAAACCATCATCGCGCGCGTAGGCGAGGGCATCGTTTCCACCATCGGCTCGTCGGAAACCTACAAGGCGGTGTTGGAAAATCCTGATCGCATATCCAAGACCGTTCTCGGCAAGGCCCTCGACAGCAACACCGCGTTTGAAATCCTGTCCATTGACATCGCCGACGTGGATGTGGGCGGCAACGTCGGGGCCAAGCTTCAGGCGGAGCAGGCGGAAGCCAACAAGCTCATCGCGCAAGCACAGGCGGAAGTCCGCCGCGCGGCCGCTGTCGCCACCGAACAGGAAATGGTGGCGCGCGTTTCGGAGATGCGCGCGCGGGTGGTCGAAGCCGAGGCGCAGATCCCCCTGGCCATCGCCCGCGCTTTCGACAAAGGCCACCTGGGCGTGATGGATTACTACCGCCTCAAGAACATCCAGGCCGACACGACCATGCGCGAAAACATCGGGAGCGAAGGGCCGGACGCCCCGTCATCCGGCGCGCAGGCGGCAAAGAAATAATCCCCGGCTTGCGTTCCCATGAATCCGCTGTTTGCCGCCGGCCTCTTTGACAGCCCGTGGCTGATCGCGATCATCCTCATCGTTGGCGCGCTTTCCAACTGGCTGGGGAAACGGCGCCTGGAAAAGCAGGGGGGAAACCGCCCGAAGGTGATGAGCCGGCGCCGCCAGCAAGCAAACCAGCGGGCGAGTTTAATCTGGAGGAAGCCCTGCGGCGGCTCATGGGGGAGGAGCCGCCGGAGCGGGCGCCAGCCCCACCGCGTATTCCTCGCGCGGCCCAGGACGAGTTGCCGCCGGTCCCGGACTGGCAGGAAGAAGAAGCACTCCAACCGGCAGAACAAACTGCCCCGCCACTGCGCCTCCCGCCCCTCGCAGCGACGCAAGCAAGCATCACTACACTCGCAGCTAGTGAACAGCAAAAGGAAGCGGCTCGTCGCTTTGAACAGTTGAATGAACAAGGCCGGCACCCGGCCACGGTGATGAGCCACGGACGCGGGAATCGTCCGCGTGCGAGCCAGCGAGCCACCTCACAATGGCGCGATCCCCGCAGCGCGCGCCAGGCCTTTGTTGGCTCGATCGTTTTCGCCCCGCCGAAGAGCTTGGAGCCCTGACGCGGAATGGCCCGACTTAGCCTGCAACCATGGCACTCATCATCACGTTGCTAATTCTGGGAGCGATTCTGCTCTTCCTGGAAACCCTGCTCCCCGGCATGATCGCCGGCCTCATCGGCTTCCTGTGTCTGATGGCCGCGGTGGTTCTTGGCTACCGGGATTTTGGCTATCAGACGGGCAGCCTGATTCTGGCCGGCGTGCTGGTGGGACTGCTGGCCGGTGTCTGGTGGTGGCTCAAGTTCTTCCCCGAGAGCCGCATCGCCAAAACCTTCATCTCCCAAAGCTCCACTGGAGAATTGGGCGTGGAGAAACCGGAACTCTTGAATGGCACGGGGGTGGCCCTTACCCAATTGCGCCCCTCGGGCACTGCCAACATCAATGGCCAGCGCGTGGACGTGGTCACCGAAGGCGGACTCATCGAACGCGGCACCGCGGTCAAAGTAGTGGCGGTGGAGGGCGCTCGGATCGTGGTGCGTGAGGTTTGAAGCCTGACCGCCGCGGAGCGCTTACGGATACCCGATCTTTTTACGCTCCGCCCGAACCCGGGCGAGGACTTCCGCATCACCCAGATTGATGCCCAGCACCTTCACCCCGTGCGCACCCACCTTGATCTCACCCATCGGGCTCGCGAGCCTCTGCGGGTCGAGCGGTTGATAGGCGCTCAGGCTGGTCCAGTCGCTCAGCCGCACGGATTCCCCGGATAGTTCGAGCTCAGGTTCCCACAGGATTTGCCGCCATTGGACTGCCTGTTCCCGGTCCGAGGGATTGAACAGGAAGATGAATCCACGCCCATCCACGAGGTGCCCTGCGGCGTCGATGCCCTTCCCATCCGGTGCGTCCAGGACATGCTGATAGGTGGTAAGAAACGACCGATTGGCCTTGAACCAGGCGGTGCAGGTCAGGTGCAGATCAAGCGCCTCGCGCGTCAGCATCGCGGGATCGAAGCCCCACTGGTAGTTGAAGCGCGCGGCCAGATAAGTGTAGATGCGACTCCGGAGCTGCTCGATGGGACGGTGCTCGAACCAGATCCATCCGTTGTGCGGAGGAGATATGCAGTTGAACGGCCATACCCACTGCGCCTGGTAGGCAGCCGAGCGGGTGATCAGGTCTCCGGCATAGAGGTCGTGCCTGCTGAAGAAGCGCTCGGCCTCGGTGCGCTGTGGGAAGAGCGGGTCCGTCTTGGGCTCGATGTTCGCCTCGGGCAGGATGTTGCTCCAGGCCCAGAACTGACCTTCGCCAAAGTAGATCTGGTTGATGTCGCTCAGGAAGTGCGGGTTGCCCCAGGACCAATAAGCACTGCGGGAGGTGCTGTTGTGGCAGCTCGTGGAGAAGCCCGGATATCTGGCTCTGGCCTTCTCGACTGCCTCCACGGTCTTCTCCGTCACCTGCCGGTCCATGAACAGCCGATGAAGGTTGCTCTGCTTGATCAGGTCCAGAAGGAAATCAGCGGAGTCGGCGGCGCCGTCGTTGACCCAGAGGTGGAACGCGAGGCCATTGGCGCGGTTGAAGTCCCGCAGCGGCGCCCAGCCGCCGGGGAACCGATCCGGCGCGATCTGCCAATCGCCGTCGTGCCACTCCCAACCGGCATCCAGGTGGAACTCCTCCATGCCCATCTTGACTTGGCGCGGCAGCACGTCGAGCAGGCGTTCCAGGGTGACGACACGCTTATCCACGCGCGTGGGGCCTCCCTGCCAGAGCCAGAACTGGTTCCACTCATAGAGCGAGGGAGTGTCCGCCTGCACGGCGTAGTGTTTCTGGATGTATCGGCGCAGGTCAAGGAACCCAATCTCCACCGGGCCGTGGAAGGGCTGGAGAATGAACGGCCCCAGCCGGCCGCTTCGTCGCGTTCGGAAAGAGGGGTTCTGAATGAGCGCGAACTGCCCCGCGGCGATTCGCTCCTGGCCGCCGATCTCCGCAACGAATCCCCAGAGGCCGGTCTGGGTTTGCGGGTCGTAGGAGACGTGGTCTGACTCCTGCACGATCTCAAACCGGTGCCGGTCAGGGATATTCGGCTTTCCGCTGGTGAAGCCACGGCCAAAGAGATTGGCCGGCATGATCGGCTGAAGGGACGGCCTGACATTCAGCACCTGGCCGAGGATCGCATCACCCAAGGGCGTTTCGAAGTCCTGTTCGATCTGGGGGCGAGTGCGGTAAACCCGGGCCCGCCAGGTCACCGAGGCAGCCTTGTCGCTGTTGAATACGACGACCAGTTCCGCATAGTCCGCGTACTGATAGGCGTCCCATCGCTCGACTTTGAACGCGTCGGAGGAAACGGGTGATTTCCCGAAGATGTGGAAGATCTGGGACGCGCCGGAGAGCAGTTCCTCTCCGGTGAGGTTGTTCCTCAATTGGTCAATGGATGCCCGCCCGGAGTTGCTGATGGTAATCCGCATCGCCACTGCGGAATTCGACAGCGTGAGTGCCACAGCCTCGGGTGCTCGATCAGAGGTGATTCTGGGAATGCCCAGGTCGGCAGGCGGACGGCGCGTCTGGTTTGGATTGCCGGGAACAAAGGGCAGTGCCTTTCCCATTGCCGCGGGCGGAGGGACGGAGGCCGGGTCCAGCATCACATAGGGAGTCTTTAGATTCTCGTCGCCGAAAGCAGTCTGAGGCGCTACTGCGAAAATCGCCGCCACCAGTGCTACCGCCTGCCATCCTGTAATTCTTGTGCTCATTCGGTCCACTCTCTCACCACCAGGCCTCCATCTGCAACCCCCAGGTGAGACCATCTTGGAGGTTCTGGTAATCCTGCCCGCCGACTTGCCCGACGAAGGCGTCGCTCCAATGCCCATAGGTGACGAACGCCCGCAGGACCGGCCGGCTGAAGAATTGGTTGCCCAGGGCCACTTGCGGCGCCAGCGTGAGCTTGAAGAGGTTGCCGCTGGTGCCATAGAAGCTGTCCGACACGTAATCCACCCCGCCCTCGAACGCGAGGCTGAAGTACTTGTTGAACTCCACAATCGGTCGCACGCCCGCGGAGAGCCAGGTCTGGTTGCCGTAGCCGTTCCCATAATAGGTGTATTGGTAAACCAGCGCCGGGCCGATCGAGAAGTGCTCGCTGGGCTGCAGCACGAAGTGTTCGGTGGCCCGGAACCGCCAGGAATTGTTCGGGTCCGGCCGGATGTAGGACGTCCCCTCGAAGTTGAACGTCTCGAAGCCGGACGAGAAGGTCTTGGCCGGCCCGCTGCCGACCTGCAAGGAGAACGTATTGAAGCTGGGTTGGTCGAGAAGCGGCTTCACGATGTGGATGAAGTCGAACGCGAAGCCGTCGGTGCGCTGCAGCGAATCGCCGTTCTGATCCTGGCCGGCGTCGGCGTTGGCATAGATGAAGTTGAACTCACCCTTGCCCAGCGGCACCGGCACGTCATAGAGCCGCAGGTCCCAGCTCCCCTTGCTGAACCCGGCCTCGTTGGCGGGGGTGGTGGGGGAAGGGATATCCCGATAGAGGTCGCTCTGCGAGCCGTTGCCAATCCAGGCAAACGCCAACTGGCCGAAGGGCAGTTGAATATCCTCCACGCCGCCGCCGCCGCCACTCATATTGCGAAAGAAGAAGTCATTGATGTAAATGTCCGAGCGCTCATAGAAGCGGTCGCCGGCCCAGAACTTCATCGAGGGCTGGCTGCCGACCACATTGCCGATGGTCGCCCAGGCCTCGGGCACCGCGAATTGTGTGTCCGCGCCCGAATTATACGAAGAGTAGGGATTGTAAAAGGACAGGCGCACCTGCGCGCGGGCGATGGGACCGGTGGGGGTGTCATTGGGCCGCGTTGCCGGATCGGCCGAGAAGATGCCGGGCACATACCAGTTCTTGCCGAAGGCCAGCTCACCATAGTTTTCAGCTTCATTGCCCAGCCGATACTTGGCAAGCGCGCCCGGGGCCTGGAAGGCAGGTTGCGGCCCGCCCTGGTTGTCCCGCCCGTAACCCGCCCGCACGTAGCCCGTTATATCCATGTAGTCCTGCAGCACCTGCTCGACGCGGTCGGCGAAGTAGCCGTTGGTGGCGGGAGCAAGGTTGCGATCCAGCATTTCGGCGTCCTGCTGGAACTGCTGCTGGGCAAACTCGCGCCCGCGCACGATCGCCGCCTCCCGAGCCGCGGCCTGGTTGGTGCCGCTCTGGGATGCAGCCGCAGCGACCGGTGTGGAGGTCGGCGCCGATGTCGGCCCGGCCACCGCAGGCGCGGCGTTGGTGGCCGCAGCCGCCCGCGGGATCTCGATCTGGTTGAGCCGCCTCTCCAGCGATTGCATCCGTCGCTCGTAATCCTGCCGGAGCTGCTCCATCTCCTGGCGGATCTGCTGGACCTCAGAACTGGTCGAGGCGCTTTGCGCGGGGGCGCGGCAGAACGAGCAGGTGAGAGAAATACAGAGAATGCGGCATAGGGTGGTGGCCTTCATAGGGATTGCATTTCACTGGCGCCAGAGAATGCGGAGACCCGCGCTAAGTCAAGCCAAAGGTGAACTGCGCGGGCGGCGAGCTAGTGGCGCAGGCGTCCCGCCTGCGAGTTTTAGCGGCGTCCCGCCGCCGTGGGGCGGAGGACCGGGCGGGACGCCCGGTCAACTCGCAGGCGAGACGCCTGCGCAACTATCCAGCCCTCAGCCCTTCGCCCAGAAATCAATCACGAACACATCATCCAGCAGCGGGCCGACGATCTTGCCGAAGGCTTTGTGCTGCGGGTGCCCGACGTAGGTTTCCAGGTCCTGCTCGCTCTTGAACGAGAGGATGTAGCAGTGGGTGAAACCCTTGTCCTTCTTCTCTTTGCTGACGTTCGTGCCCCATTCCAAGGCCACGATCTGAGGGATCTTTCCCTTTAAGGCCTGGAAAGCCTCCTCGACCGACTTGATGTCCTGAGCGGTGGCGGTGGCCTTGAACTTGAAACAGACCACGTGCTGGAGCTTCTCAGCAGCGCTGGCGCTCGTGACCATGGCCGAGACGACCAGGGCCGACAGTATGGCAAGTAATGTTTTCATGGCCGTGGTTCAGAGGCTCCAGCCGCGCCGGTCGTCGCGCTTGACGAACTGGGCCGCTTCCGGGAGGTTGGGCGACCGCATGTTCGGGCCGTCCCACTCCATGCGCCTGCCCTCGCCCACGCGCAAGGCAACGCAGCCCAGCAGGATGATCTCGGTCAGGTAGGCCGCGATGTCGAAGTTGGAATAAGCGGGCATGCCTTCCTTCATCATGCGGAACCACTCCTGCATGTGGCCGGGCGAGCGGGGGATCGACTGCGGCACGGCCTTGCAGGCTTCGTCTTGATCGCCGGCCACATACTCATTCTTGCCCTTCATCGCCACGAAGAACCGGGCGCCGTAGTCGTCGGGCGAGAACAGCTTGCCCTTGTCGCCGACGATCAGCGCGCCGCTGGTCGGCAGCTTGTCGTAGGTGCTGATGACCTCATGCACGACTTCGCCGTCCGGACGGAGCGGCTTGAGCGCATCGCCGGGGTTGCCGTCATACCACCAGAACTTGAGCGGCGGCAGGTCCCCGCGTTGCGGGAACTCGAAGCGGATGCGGGAGGTCTTGGGGAAGGTCTCCGGGTACATGCGCGAGGCCAATTCGCACTCGACGACGTTGGGATAGCCGAGATTGAGCGCGCGGAACGGCATGTTGACCGTGTGGCAGGCCATGTCGCCCAGCGCGCCGGTGCCGAAGTCATACCAGCCGCGCCACTTGAACGTGTGATAGACGTCCTTCTTGTAAGGCCGCTTGCGCGGCCGGGCCGAGCCACAATCCCAGTCCAGGTTGGCCGGGACCGGGTCCTGCCCTCCGGGCCGGTCCAGGCCCTGGGGCCAGACCGGACGATTGGACCAGACATGCAGTTCGAGCGGTTTGCCGATCACGCCGGCCTGGACGACCTCCACGGCGCGGCGCAGGCCGGTTTCGGCGCTGCCCTGGTTGCCCATCTGGGTCGCCAGGTTCTTTTCCTTGGCGAGCTGGCGCATGATGCGCGCCTCGTTGACCGTCTGGACGAGCGGTTTCTGGCAGAAGCAGTGCTTGCCCATCTTCATCGCCCGGATGGCCGCCGACGCCATGGTGATGGTCCGGCGTGGAAACGGTCACCGCATCAATGTCCTTGCCCATCTCTTCCAGCAGCTTGCGGTAATCGCTGGTACTGCTTGAGCTGGGGGAACTTCTCCGCGAACTGCTTGGCCTTCTTGCCAAGCGTGTTGCTGTCCACATCGCAGAGGGCCACGATATTGCCGCCGCACTTCGCGGCGTCGCTGCTGTCGCTGTCGCCTTTGCCGCCCACGCCGATGCAGGCGACGTTGATGCGGTCATTGGCCCCGAGGACGCGGCCGACATACGGGAAGGTGAGGGTGGCGGCGCCCGCAGCCAGCGCGGTGCGGCGCAGGAATTGACGGCGAGTGAAGGAGTTGGGTTTGGCGACAATGGCTAGAGTGTTGTTTTGCATGTTCAGAATAATTCAATGAAGCGTCACGCGGCAGGCATGACAACAGCTTCGACGGGGGGAAGGTAACAACGATTTCAACCCCCGTGTCGAGAAAGAAAGTGCACAGGACAGCATGCCGGGCGCCTACGCGGGTTGCTGGGGATCCGGCGGAGTGCTAACATTCTGCCGGGAGAAGTCGGCGGGGCTGGAAAGCGCCGTGCACCGGCAGGCTCGAAAGCCTTCCCTACCTCGGACGCCTTGTCAGGTGATTACCTGACACCACGTCCGGCGAACCTTCGACAAACGATTCAGGTTTCCCCTCTCTATTCAACTTCCCTGACTGGAGCCAAGGTGAGGGCATGCAAAGACAACCGCGCTGGACCAACATTAGAATACCCGCTGCTCGTGCGATTTGCTGGCCGGTGAAGATCCGAGTCAGAGCCACAACTCCCCCGCTGGCTCCTCGTACACCCCCGATCTTCCCGGCCAGCTTAGATTCCCTGGCTGATTGGCTGATGGCTCGGCGTCCGGCTCCGGCGCCCAGACCCGTGCTTCGCGCGCCCGCTCCGGGCGCGCCGGACTGGCGCGTTTGCGGCGAGCAGGACGAGAGGAAAGAGGAATGAGGCCCCGTGGCTTCGTCGTTCCCAAGCCGGCAGTTTGCGGACAGGGGAATGGCCAGCACGCCCACCGATGAACTCTGCCTCCACATTGCCGCTTTCCGTAGTCATGATCGGCGGTTCGTGCGATCTGCGCGTGTCCTTGCGCGCGATGCTTGGCCGGGAACCGGGATTTGTCCTGGCCGGCGAGGTGGAGACGGGCGCGGCGGCGTTGGAGTTGGTCCTGCGCTGCCAGCCCTCTGTGGCGCTGGTCGATGTGTGCCTGCCCGACCGCAGCGGGTTCGAGGTCGTCAAGTGCATCCGACAATTAGCCCCCGGCTGTGCGGCTATTGTCTTGTCCAACGCCCCCGATCCGTGCGTGGAGGACGTGGCTCGCCTGCTGGGGGCCAAAGCGGTGTGGCACAAGGGAACTGACCCGGGCCAACTGCGCCAGGCACTCCGCCGGCTGACTTCCGCACTGCCGAGCAACGCGGCCCCCGATTCAATTCTCGGCTCACTAGTCCCATGAACCAACCCCACCGCATTCTTCTGTGTGACGACCATGATCTGGTGCGTCAGAGCGTTAAAGGAATCTTGAAACGGCAGGCCGACCTGCAGGTGGTCGGCGAGGCCTCCGGCGGTAAGGCCGGGATCATTGCTGCGCTCGAGCTCCGACCGGATCTGGTCCTCATGGACGTGTCGATGCCGGACGTTGATGGGCTTGAAGCCACACGACAAATCATGGCCCAAGCTTCCGAAGTGAAAGTGCTGGCCTATTCGGCGGAGTCGAAGTGGGAGGTCGTGGAACAGATGTTCGCGGCGGGCGCGCGAGGGTATGTGCTCAAGCGCGGCGACCCCGTGGAATTGGTGCAGGCCATCCGCACCGTGCTCGCCGGCGAGCCCTTTTTCAGCGACGAACTGCTCGGCCGCACGACTCCCGCGAGAGAATGATCCTCGTGGCGCAAGTGGGGCTATGAATGCTGCTGTTCAAATTTACCTGGCGGACGCCGACGTAAATGCCTTGGCGGCACTCGCCGTGGCTGTGATTGCGGCCATTATTTGGTCAAGCCTTCGCGAATACCGAAGAGCACGCAGAAACCGCCGCCGGCTTGAAAGCAATCGTCGCAAGCTCGTAGAGTAATATATCTGGATCCTAGCCTGGTCAGGCCAGGAGTTCCGCGATGGCCCGGCGCAGTTCTGCGACGCCAAAGGGTTTTCCGAGGACCGCATCCACCGGCTTGTCGGCATCGACGAGTTTTTCCAGGTAGGCGGTAATCATCAGAATCGGCAAAGCCGGGGCTATCTCCCGGACCAGGACAGCGACCTGGCTGCCCCGCATGTCCGGCATGAAATAGTCCACTATCGCCAGGTCAAAGGGTTGGCTCTTGATCCGTTCGAGGGCCTCGGCGCCTCCCGTGGCCTCGACGACCGCGTGCCGATCAATGGTCAGCAGCAGTTGGAGCGATTCACGCGCCCCCGGGTCGTCTTCGACCAGCAGTATTCGTTTCCCGACGATTCGTTTCAGTTCCGCCATAAGCCTCATTTGAAAGCACTTCGGATACCACTCGGAGCCGAGGTCGAAGCTTTCGTCCCATTGCGGGATCAGTCCGGGTTCAGGTCGGAGAGCCCGAGGACCTAAAACTCCCGGGAATACCGCCAAGACTCCCGGGAATATCGCCAAGATTCCCGGGATTATCGGCAGAGATTCCCGGGATTACCGACGAGATTCCCGGGATTACCGACGAGATTCCCCTTTGTCCGGGGACCCGCAGGCCTGGAATTTCCGGCTATGTGGCCGGATTTTTCGACTCGGCTCGGCCGTTACTGGCTGGCCTGGTTGTCGCGCATGGAGGCTTCGAGCTTCTTGATGTCCTCGGGCGACAACTGCGGGCGGTCCACCTTGATCGTCAGCTTGTTGAGCTTGGCGGTGAGGGTGAACGGCGGCTGGTAGTCGGCGTCGTTCACGCCGGTCAGCGTGTCGGAGCCGATGTCGAAGCTCTCGTCCCATTGCAGGATCATGGGCAGGGTGTGCGGCATCGTCTCGGTGGCGACGGCCTTGCCGTCCACCTTGAGCGTGCCGGTGCCGGGCCGGCCGAGGCCGCTCATGTTGTTGAAGGCGAGCGTGCCGACGCCGAGGCCGTCATACTTGAAGTCGAACTCCAGCGTATGTTTGCCGGGCGTGAGCGCGTCCGGGCCTTCCCACTTGATGCGCTTCAGGTCAATCAGGTTCCAGAGGAACACCGGCTTGCCCTTGAGCAGGTAGAAGCCGTAGCCGGCAAAGCGTCCGCCGGAGGTCAGGATCATGCCCTCGGCGCCGCCTTCGGGCACCTCGATGTCCGCCGTGATGGTGTAGGAGGTGTTGAGCAGCATCGGCGAATCGCCCTGCGGCAGGCCGACCATGGGCCGGGTGTAAACGAACTCCGTGCGGCCGGCGGTGATGTTCGGGCGCGGGGCCACGATGCGGGCGGCCACCGAGGCGTCCATGCGGGAAGACCTGATACTTCTTCGCTTCCTCGATGAACATCTCCTTCAGCTCCTTCACCTTGTCCGGATACTTGTCGGCGAGGTTCTGGGACTGGCTGAAGTCCTTGTTCAGGTCGTAGAGTTCGAGCACCTGGTTGTTGAGCGGGTCGGGATTGGCGGCGCCGAAGGCCTCCCACGGCGCGCGGTTCACCTTGGTGCTCAGCAGCCAGCCTTCGTGATACAGGGCCCACTGGCCCATCATCTCGAAATACTGGGTCTTGTGCCGCGACGGTTCCTTGGCGTTCTTCGCGTCAAACGTGTAGGCGAAGCTCGTGCCCTCGATGGGCGCCTGCTTGATGCCGTCCACGATCTCGGGGGCGGGGATGCCGCAGACCTCGAGGATGGTGGGCACGATATCAATGACGTGGCAGAACTGCTCGCGGAGGCCGCCCTGGTCCTTGATGTGGCCGGGCCAGGAGATGGCCATGCACTGGCGGATGCCGCCGAGCTTCGAGGCGTTCTGCTTGAACCAGGTGAAGGGCGTATCAAAGGCCCAGGACCAGCCCGCCGACATGTGGTTGTAGGTCTGCTCCGTGCCCCAGACGTCATACCACTTCATCTGGTCCTCGACGGGCATCATGTTGACGCCGTTGAAGAACGCGACTTCGTTGGGCGTGCCGAGCGGGCCGCCCTCGGCGCTGGTGCCGTTGTCGCCGTTGATGTAGATGATGAGCGTGTTGTCGAGCTTGCCCATGTCCTCGACGGCCTGGATGACGCGGCCGATCTCGTGGTCGTTGTAGGCCTCATAGGCGGCGAAGACCTCCACCTGCTTGATGAAGAGCTTCTTCTCCTCGGGCGTGCAGTCGTCCCAGTTCTTGATGACCTTCGTCGGCCAGGGCTCGAGCTGGGTGTTCGGCGGGATCACGCCGAGGCGCTTCTGGTTCTCGAAGATCCGTCTCGCGCAGCTTGTTCCAGCCGTCGTCGAAGAGGTGCATGTCGTGGATCTTGTCCACCCATTCCTTGGTCGGGTGATGCGGCGCGTGCGTGGCGCCGGGAACGTAGTAGCAGAAGAACGGCTTGCTGGGGTCGATCTGGTTGATCCGGTTCAGGTAATCAATGGCGTCATCGGCCATGCCGGTGACGAGGTTCCAGCCCGGCTTGCCCTCGAAGGGATAGATCTGGGTGGTGTTGCGGAAGAGGTTCGGCTGCCACTGGTTGGCGTCGCCGCCGACGAAGCCGTAGAAATACTCGAAGCCCATGCCGATCGGCCATTGGTCGAACGGCCCGACCTGGCTGGCCGCGAAGGCCGGCGTGTTGTGGTCCTTGCCGAACCACGAGGTGGCGTAGCCGTTGTCCTTGCAGGATGCGGCCGATGGTGGCCTTGTCCTTGGCGATGATGCTGTTGTAGCCGGGGAAGCCGGTGGACTGCTCGGAGATCACGCCGAAGCCGGCCGAGTGGTGGTTGCGCCCGGTGATCAGCGCGGCGCGCGTCGGCGAGCAGAGCGCGGTGGAGTGAATGTTGTTGTAGCGCAGGCCGGTCTTCGCGACGCGATCCATCGTCGGCGTCGGGATGACGCCGCCGAAGGTGCTCGGCACGCCGAAGCCGGAGTCGTCGGTCATGATGAGCAGGATGTTGGGCGCGCTCTTGGGCGGCACGATGCGCGGCGCCCACCAGGCCTTGGATTGCAGGGCGTCGTCCTTGATCACGCCGCCGAACTTCGGGTCGGGCGCGGGCAGTTGCTTGCCGCTGATGGTGGTGGTGGCGCTGGGCGAACCCAGGACGCCGGTGACTTGTTGTCCCGACGCTGGCAGGGCGGCGAGGATCGCTGCTGCGACTGCCAGCATGGACAGCCCGTTATGGATTAAGTTTCGTTTCATATATTCTTGGTCTCTCTTGGGTGTTCTTGTGGTAAATGGTTAGCGCCTGAACCCGCCGCCGCCACGGCTAAAACCGCCCCCGCCGCGGCTCCAACCGCCGCCGCCCGAACTTTGCCAACTGTTGAAGCGATCCGAGCCGGTGGACTGGCCCCAGCTCTGGCGATCGAGGTCGGAGGATTTGGCGGAGGATTGCCAGCCGCTGCTGCCGTACTTGTCGTAGCCGCCCGTGGAGGTGTTGTATTTGTTCACGTTGCCGTCTTTGTCGGTATAGATGTTGCCGTTGTTCCAGGCGACGGCATTTCCGGTCTGGGTGTTGCCCACAACTCCGCGGCTGGCGCTGGCGGAATTACCCGTGTAAGCGTTGCCGACCGTGCCTTTCTGGGCCGCACCGTACGTGCCGGTGCTCGGGTTGTAACCGGCGCCTTGTTTGCCGGCAGCGTAGTTGCCCGTGTAGGCGTTGCCCTCGATGCCTTTTGAGCCCGCCGCCTGCGCGCCAGTGTAAGGATTGTAGGCGGAACCGTGGCTGGCCGAGGCGTAGTTGCCGGTGTAGGGGTTGTAGGCGCTGGCCTGGTGCGCCGAATAACTGGTCCCCGTGTAGGGATTATAGCCATGGGCGTAGCTGCTGGAAACGGCGGTGCCGTAATGCGAGTAATAGTTGCAGGAGTTCACGTTGCAATGCATGTAGCTGTAGCTGCTGTAATGGTACGAGTAGCTGTAGCAGCCGTAGTGAGGCTCATACCAGCAGGAGGAACTGGCGCCTGCGGCAAACCCGATGGCGAACCCAACCGCAGCCCCCAGAGCCATGGAGGCGCCGTAACCATAAGTCGAGGGATAACTCACGTAGGTCGCGCCCACCACCACCGGCGGATAGTAGTAGCCCGTGCCGTAAACCACCACGCCGCCCGGGGCCACGACGGTTCCCAGGTAGCCGGGGGTGTAGCCGACATAAACGACCTGCGGCGTGGCGCCGTAGACGTAAGCGTAGGTGACGTAATGGATCGGGCAGGTGGTCGGGATGGTGTAGATGACCGCAGGCACCGTTGCCGCGACCGCCCACGGCCCTTGAGCACTGGCCGACATAAACCAGACGCCCGCCTGGCAGGCGTAGTAGGCGTTCGCATTCACCATCACCACCGGCGTCACGGTATTGGCCGCGTACAGCAGCGTTGTGCCGGAGATCGGCACAAAGCTCGGCGCGCCGGCGTATTCCACAGCCAGCTTCGCCTCGTCGCGCTTAATCGTCGCCGTCTGTGGAATCGAGTTGGCGATCACCGCCTCCTGCGCCATCGGCGTGCCCGGCACGGAGACCAGCGCGTTGGCTTTCGGCCCCCCGGGCGGGATCTTGGTGAAGTCATTCGGCAAGCTGCCGGGGGCCACGAAACTCCACGGCCCGTAGAGCGAGGTGGACTTGAACCAGCGCCCGGAGATGAGCACGTAATAGCTGCCGTCATCCAGGTAATAGAAGATCGCGTTGTCGGTGTTGGAAATGTAGAGCAGATCGGTGTTTCCAAAGGAAAGCATGTTGGCCTGCCCGGCGGTTTGCAGCAGCTCGGTCGGCACTGTGGAAACGTACACCGTCAATGGCGCGGCCAGGGGCGAGGCGGGATAGGCCGGGTCCACCTGCTTGGTCGCCAACGCCGCGGCCAGCGCGGGGTTGATGTCCCCCGGCGGCGTGACGTCCACTGCCCATGGCCCCTCGATGGACGGCGCGGTGTACCAGTTGCTGGCCGCGTAAAGGTAGTAGCCCGACTCCATGACATTGGTGTTCAGGAGCAGGATCGAACGCGTGTTCACCACCCGCTCGTAGTTGGCCACCAGCGGCTTCATGATGGGCGCGCCATCCACGAGCACGAGCAGCGAAGGCTGCGTGGTGTAAATGATGCGCGGGGGGGCATTGTCCACCTGCTGGATTTTGGCCTTGGTGATTTCCCCCGAGACGGCGAATACCGATTCCAGATGATCCAGCGGGATGGTCTTCGCCGCCTTGGGCAGCTCCGACTGGATGATCGTCTGGTAGACATTCTGCATCCCGCGCTGGGTGGGGAAGTCCATCTTGGTGATCTGGAAATCCTCCAGCGTGACCAGCCGGCTCATCTTGTCGATCTCGGTGCGCGCCGTGAAATAAACCACGCCATAGGTTTCGTTGCTGGTGCCCGCCGGCCGAACCGCCAGCGCGAACCGGCCCTGGATCTGGTTGCTGGGCCACTGGGAGACTTGGGGGTGATAGACGGCAAACTCGTAGCCGTTGGCCGCGAAGAAGCGCGGCCACTCCATGGCGAGCGGGTCAAGCGCCTGGCCAGGCTGCGTGGGCAGGGTTTGCGCCTGAACCCCCACGGAGGCGGCGCAAACCATGATCAGCGCCAGGCGTAGTATTCGGAACTGGGAGACGGGCATTCTTGTGTTCATTGCACTCGTTGCGGCGCCAGCCGCGTAATCAATTGTTCTGGTTGAGGTAATCGTAGTTCTGGATCAGGACAGTCAGGCTCTTATCAGGCGGCACTCCCACGAACCCTCCCGCACCGATGCGTTGTCTTTCAGGCGGACCTGGATGACTTCACCAGCCAGGCCGGAAGGCCAGGCTGGGGAGGTCGCGGGTAGCGTCCCCCTCAAAGCCGGCAGGCCGGCCATTAGCAAATGCGGTTCTTTCATCCAGATTCTTCCAATTCTACACCCATTTCGGAAAAAGCAAAATCACCGGAAACCGGAGATCCCAATCGGGACCGCCAGCAGGCTTTGCCGCGGAGTAACGGCACGCCAACTGGAGGCTGATCGGGCGCCTGCCGATTTTGCGCATCTGGTTGAGCATGAACGTCAGCGGCGCCGGCTACCGCGCGCTTTCCCCATCGTCCGTGGACTCGGCGTTCATCGGCTGTTCACTGGGCTGCTCAGGCGTCGTCGCACTCGGCGCAGACACCTCCGTCGTCCACTGCCAAAGCGACGACAGGTCCAGACCGAGGCATTCGTACACCCGCCTGTGGGCGTCTTCAATTGCCCCGATCTGTCATCGCAGCGGCGAAACCAGCAAGGGCCTGCCTGCCGTGCCATGCTGGGAGATTGAGATGGCGGCATTTACGCCAGGCCGAATGTCGCAGCCGACCCCATCCCCCGGGAGGGAAATATTATCGTCTTCAAGGTTTGACAGCCGCTCCTGATTGGCGTAACCAGATCGGTAAATGGAAACCGACACAAGCGTCAATTATCGGGCCTGGGGAGCGGACAACATCGCCTACGGGCCGGTGGAGCTGCCCGGCCTGGTGACCTGGGTCAAACAAGGCAAGGTGACGGCCAACACCTGGGTGTTCAGGGAGAAGGACGCCAGCTTGGTCGCGCGCGTCGGACCTGACTGAACTCAAGGTCTTGTTCAAGTCCAAGCTGCCACCGAGCACCGCAGCCTCTGCCGACGCGCTGGGGATTCAGCCCGGCTCGCTGCGCCGCATCAAGATGCTGGCCGACGTTGACGAGCGATTGCTGGCGTCGCTGCTGACCTACCTCGAGGTGGTTAAGGTGCCACCTTTTGGGACCGTCGTGAACAAGGGTGATCATGGCGACGCATTGTTTATGGTGCTGGAAGGCGAGGTGCGCGCGCGGGTGATGATTGATGGGCAGGAATCAACTCTCGCGACCCTGGGGGTGGGAGAATGTTTCGGCGAGCTGGCGATTCGTGGATCAAGGGCCGCGCTCTGCGGATGTGATCGCCAATCAGCCGACCGTCCTGATCAAGGTGTCCGCGGGAGCGTTGAAGAAAATGTTCACTGAGGCCCCGGCGTTGGCCGCTCCCTTCACGTTCGCGCTGGCCCGGGTGATTTCCCAGCGGGTGCGAGTGTTGACGAAACGTTACGAGGACTCGATCCACTTTTCGCGAACGGCTGGAGCCGCCGGAGCGTAGGCTTGTCCTTCACCGCGGAAGCGCGGAGCTTCGCAGGCGGTTGGCTCTCAACAGCGCCTTCAGCTTCTGACCAGCGCTACCCAGGCTGCGATGCAGATAATGTGCAGGGTCTGGTCGAGCCAGATCGCAATCGTGGTGACTTCCGGCGCCTGGCCGCATTTCTTGAAGTTGCGCATCCACCAGGCCACCGGCACGCGGGTGTCAATCAACAGGTGGACGAATCCCAGCACCAACCCCGCCTGCCAGCCCAGGGCGAGGCCAAGGCACAGTGCCTGGATGGCGGCGTGAGTCCAGGCAGCGGGATGTCGCAGGCTGATCTTGTTCCGCGCCATCCAGTCGGTCTGCAAGATCCAGTCCGCCACCAGGTGCGCCACCAGACCTTTTTCGAAAGGAGTCATCACGGGATCAGAATCGGACGAACTGCCGGGAATGTCGCGAACGCGCGGATTCCTCTTCCCGGTGAAGGGCGTTGAGAATGGCCTGACCCGCCTGGCGGGCGACGCCGCGAACCAACTGCACATCGTTCAGGTCAAACTGCCCGCTCTCGTGATCCCCTAAGGCGATGATCCCGAGCAACCGATCTTCCACAAGAATGGGCGACAGCAAGAGCGCCGGCAGTTCAAACCCAAGGCGGTGGCACGATTTGAAAGGTTCCTCCTCATTGAAAGTCCTCGCGACCAGGTCGCGCGGAGCCTGAAGCAGCGGCTCGAGGAAACCCTTCCCCGCGCTGATCATTTCTTTCTGCTGCGCAGACAGTTCGAGGCCCTTGACGCTGCGGAGTTCCAGTTCGTTGGAGAACTGGGAGCGGAGCACGAGGAGCCCCCAGTCGGCGAGGGTTGCCTGGCAAATCTGGTTCAGGACCACGTCCAGCAACGTTTGCAAACTCCCGGCTTCACCGATGGCCTTTCCGATCTCGTCGTAAACAATGACCTGCGAGCTCAACCGCCGGATGCGATCGCTGGACGTTCGAATCATGGCAAACAGGACGCTCAATCCCGCCGCGCTGTTTCGCTCCAGCAACGCGTCGAAGGCCGCCTTGGGTAACTGCGCTAGCCGTGTTTCACTGCCCGCAACTGCGGAGGCGGACCGGGGCTGTTGATCGAAGAGGGACATTTCTCCGAAGTAATCGCCGGCAGCGAGGATGGTGAGCGTTTTCGTGGCCGTGCCAGTTTCGCTCGTCTTCTTCTCGACACTGACCGAGCCTTCCAGGATGAAGAACATGCTGTCTCCGGGTTCGCCCTCGGCACAGATGACCTGCCCCGTTGCGAAGCGGCGCTCCTCCAGGACTGCTGCCAGCCGTTCGCGGGCCTCGGCCGGAACCGCCTGCAGGACGGCGATATTATTCAGCTCGTGCGGGTTCATTGGGATTCGGCTTAGTCAAGGCGGGCCAGGCTCTTCAACTCCTGCGGGTGATTGGCTTTGCTCAGGGCATCCTCCGCCGTGATCAAGCCTGCCTGGTAGAGACTGGCGAGGGATTGCTCCATGGTACACATGCCCTGCTTGCCCCCGGTCTGGATGGCGGAGTAAATCTGGTGGGTTTTGGCCTCCCGAATGATCGCGGAAATCCCGGCCGTCACCACCATGACCTCGCGCGCAGCCACCCGCCCCTGGCCATCCACCTTGGGCAGCAGCACCTGCGAGACGACCCCCTTGAGGGTCGAAGCCAGCATCACCCGGATCTGCTCCTGCTGATAGGGGGGGAACACGTCAATGATGCGGTCCACCGTCGAAGCGGCGTCCTGGGTGTGGAGCGTGGAGAGCACCAGATGGCCGGTCTCGGCCAGGGTCAGGGCGGCGGCGATCGTTTCCAGGTCGCGCATTTCGCCGACCAGGATCACATTGGGATCCTCGCGCAGAACCGCCTTCAAGGCGCGCGGAAACGAATAGGTATCGGAGCCCAATTCGCGTTGGTTGATCGTCGAGCGCATGTGCGGATGCAGGAATTCGATCGGGTCCTCGATCGTGACGATGTGCGCGTCTTTCTCCCGGTTGACCAGGTTGATCATGGCGGCAAGGGTGGTGGACTTGCCGCAGCCGGTGGGACCGGTCACGCACACCAGGCCGCGGGGCAGCATGGCCAGTTCCTGGATGGTTTCGTTCAGGCCCAGGCCCTCGCATGTTGGAATGTCCTCGCCGATGGTCCGGAACACGCCCGTGACGCAGCCGCGCTGCATGAAGACATTCACCCGGAAGCGAGAAACACCGGGGATGCCGATGGAGAGGTCTAACTCGTGTTCCTCTTCGAACTTGGCCTTCTGGTCGTCGGTGAGAATGCTATAGATGAGGGCTTTGGTGTCGTCGGGTCCAAGCTCGGTGTCAAATCCGCTGGGGATCAGCTTGCCGTTGATGCGCACCATCGGTGGCCGCATGGCGGTCAGGTGTAAATCCGAGGCGCCGGACTCGACGGCGTGCCGGAGAAGTTCAGAGAGGTCCATAGCGGCAGGTGTTGGGTTGTTAGTTGGTTAAGGAGTTTTTCACAAACTTATGCCATGGCCGAGGTGCCGGAATAAATTCCCTTAAGATTCATTTTCAACTCATCGGGTTTGGGCGAGAAACGCAACGCCTCCGCCTCTTCCACTTTTCCAGCCTTCACCAGGTCCACCAAAGACTGGTTGAACGTCTGCATCCCGTCGGACCGTGACGCTTGGATCGCCGCGGAGATTTTCGTGGTGTCGCCTTCCAGGATGAGCTTCTTGATGCGCGGGCTATTGATCATAACCTCCAAGGCGGCCGTTCGCCCGCCGCCGGCCCGCGGCAGCAGCTTCTGACAGATGATCGCGCGCAAGCCCAGCGATAACTGCATGCGGACTTGGCCGATGCGATCCGTCGGGAACAGGTTGATGAGGCGTTCCAGCGATTCCGGCGCGTCCTGGGTGTGTAAGGTGCCAAATACCAGGTGGCCGGTCTCGGCGGCTGTCAGCGCGACGGAGGCAGATTCTGCGTCGCGCATTTCACCGATCAGGATCACGTCCGGATCCTGCCGGAGCACATGTTTCAGGGCCGAGGCAAAGGTGGAGGAGTCCACCGCGATCTCCCGCTGGTTTATGAGGGCCAGCTTGTTCTCGTGGACGAACTCGATCGGGTCCTCCAACGTCATGATGTGGCAGGCCTGGGTCGCATTGATGTGGTCAATGAGCGCGGCGAGGGTGGTGGACTTGCCGCTGCCGGTGGCGCCGGTCACCAGCACGAGCCCGTCGTTGGCGGCGGCGATGGTCTTCAACACCTCGGGCAACTCGAGTTGCTCAATGGTGGGAATCTTCGTGCCAATCGTTCGCAGCACCAGGCCCGGCCGGTTCCGCTGATAGAAGAGATTTACGCGGAAGCGACCGAGATTGGGGATGGCGATCGCGGCATCACAGTCCTTGGTTGTCTGGAACTCCCGCATCTTCTCGTCGCTCTCCAGGACCTCCCGGGCCAGGCGCAGCACGTCGCTTTCCGTCAACGGGGGCATTTCAAAACGGCCAAGTTCGCCGTTGATCCGTCCTATGGGCACTTCCCCCGACTGAACGTGCAGGTCCGATCCCTTGTTGTCGAGGAGCACCCCGAGCAAATCGGCTAGTGTGGGCGAAGGTTGGTTCTCTTGCACAAAGGCAGCCTTATCCGTGATGCTCAAATTTGTCGAGCCTGTTTGTCGTCTAAGTTTCAGGTCGGTCCCAGCCGAGCGGCCGTCTGCTGCACCCAAACCTTGAGTTCGGGGGAAAGGGAGGTGAACCGGACGCGAGTCTGGCCGGAGGCGGCCGCCACGGCGCCGATCACTTTGGCGTAGATTTCACCGCCCGGGTTCGTTCCCGCGACCGGCTTGAGTTCGATCTTGAGGTTGCTGAGAGGCACGAACAACAGCGCGGATTCGATGCCGGCCTCGGATTCTGACAGCGCCGCCAGCCGACCCTCATGAACCGTTCGCCCAAGGAATTTCTCCTCCAACACAGTGAAGCAGATGGGCAGTGGCTGCGGCAGCGAACAGAGCGCCGCGGACCTCGAGGGCAGCGAGAGGTTGAACGGTTCGCCGATGCCACCCACTTCATACAACTGCAGGCTGCCCGTGGCCCCTTTCGGCTCGACCTGAAACTGGCCGTCGATCCGCAGGGGCGACTCGATCCTTTCGCGGGTGCTCTCCGAAATCAGGAGTTGGCCGCCGGTGGTGAAAGATTCAATCCGTCCGGCCAGGTTGACGTTCGAGCCCACCGCGGCGTACTTCGTTCGGCGCAAGGACCCGATGTTGCCGACGATCACCCTTCCGGTATGGATGCCAATCCCCATTTCAAGTTCGGCAGCGCCCTTGGCGGCGAGACGCCGGTTGACTTCCGCCATCGCCAGTTGCATGGCCAACCCGCACGCGACCGCTTTCGCGGCATGGTCGCCCGAGGCCAGCGGCGCGCCGAAGATGACCAGGATTGCGTCGCCGATGATCTCGTCAATGGTGCCCTCGTAGCGGCTGATGACATCGACCATGGCCTCGAGGTAAAGGTTCAGGAACTCAATGACCTCATGCGGGGACAAGCGCGCCGCCAGAGCCGTAAAGCCCCGGAGATCCGACATCAGAATGGTGACTTCCCGCTCCTCGCCGCCCAGTTCGAGGCCCTCGGGTGATTGAAGAATGCTCGTGGCGACCTCCTCGGACACATATCGGCCAAAGGCGCGCCGGACCAGTTCGTGGGCGCGCGCCAGCTCCACGTTCTTGTCCGCCAGGCTGCGGCGCAGCTCATCCATGGTCAGATGCGTATTGACCCGCGCGAGCAATTCATGCGCGTTGAACGGCTTGGCGACGTAATCCACCGCACCCAGCTCGAATCCCTGGACGAGATCGGCGGTTTCGGTCTTCGCCGTGAGGAAAATGACGGGGATTTGGCGCCATTGTTCGGCAGCCTTGAGTCGCCGGCAGGTCTCAAAGCCGTCCATTTCCGGCATCATTACGTCCAGCAGGATCAGGTCGGGTTGGACGCGGGCCAGCACTTCAAGCGCCTGCTTGCCGTTGGTGGCGACGCTGATTTGGTAGCCTTTCTCCTTCAGAATGGCCGCCAGCGTCTGAATATTAGCCGGCGTGTCGTCCACCACCAGGATGCGGTTGTTCATGTTCTTCATGGATTATCAAAGCCGGTGGGCTTGAGGGAAGGCAACCTGCCAGCCAGCACACCAACGAGTGCAGCGGCGAGGAGGATTCTGGTGGCCAGGATCTTCATTTGCCAATTCTGTCTTTGTTCGACTGGCATGGTCAACTCATTTGGAAGGTGCGTCAGGGCGGCAAGAGATGCGGCTTCATCCTGAGCTGGTATTGGCCGACCGGCGCTGGAGACGGGACCAAGCGGCCCACGCATCGCGCCGCCGGTATTCCGGGGCGGCGGCAGAAGGCTGCCCAGCGGTGGAAGGTGGCAGGTCTCCGGCTGCCGGTGCCAAGTTGGAGGGCAGAGATTGGGAACAGGCGTCCACGGGGGCGCGGCTGCCAACAGGAGACGAGGCAACCGAGGTATCGCAGGGGCTGCCACCGCCGCCACCCGGCTGCGCCCCGCGCGCCGGTTCGGTCGCGCCGGAAGCGGCTGGAACCGGCGCTTGACTGTCCGGCGCTTCGGTTTCGAGCGGCGAGCCATAGATTTTTTGGAGCGCCTCTTCGACGGACGGGCCCGTCCAATAGCCGGGGTTGTCCTCCTTGCGAGGGCGACAGGGTTCATCGCCGGTGGGCATCCCGACGGCGAGACGGCCCAGCTTGAAGGCGAGCTCAATCACCCGGCAGACCTGCCCGAGCGACACCTCCCGGCGGTGCGGGTCGGAGGCCAAGCGCAGCCAGCGGTGAGATTCGTGAAGGACGCGCTGGGCGAGTAGAAATTCGGCGGAACGCAGCCGCTCGAAATCGGCGGTGGTGCGGGTCGAGGCGGACCGCACCAGCAGGTCCAATGCGTCTTGCGAGGCATCGGCCAGCCGCGCCTCAAAGGCGGCGACGCGAGCCCGCCAGTTGAATTGAGCGGAGAGGCGGCGGATAGCGCCGAGCGAACGGCCAGTCTGCGCCGCGACCGCGCGATGGGAACGGCGGCCCTGGAGACGAAGGTAGCTGATGAAGGCGGTGAAATCGGCCGGGGTTTCACCGGGTTGACGTTGCCAAAGACGAGGGGGCATTTAGAAAAGTTGAGGGTTGAAGGTTGAGGGTTGAGAGTGGAAACCCATGCGGCGGGACGGCGCGCAAGGGACTGCGCGCCCTACCGGGAGGGGTGGAAAACTTTACCGTTTCTTTACCGTTTTGAGGCATTTTTTCCGGTGGTTAAGTTCTGGCACGAATCAACACGAATCGGGTGGGGCGCCTGACTTCGGTGGAAACCAGTCGGGATGCGCTTCGTGAAACCGAATCAGGGCGCGCAGAGCGGCGACCAAATCTGTGAGCGGATGGTGGCGAGGCCGGGAACACGGGCCCGGACGGGATAAGGAACGGACGCAGGAGCGCCAGTTCGAGCGTGAGCCCCTACAGCTTCCAGACCTGGATGCGGTCGGCATATTCTTCCTCGGGGATGACGTCCACGGTGGAGACGAACTGCAGCGGGCCGGCTTCGCGGCGCACCTGGCGGCGCAAGCTTTCGATGTGCGACAGGAGCCGGCCCGTGGAAAGGGTGGAGAGGTCTCGCTTCGCGAGTTCGGTCTCGGCGGCGCGGAGCTCCGCGCCCATCCGGCTCAGGCGCTCTTCGGTGGTGTTGATGAGTTGATTGAGGCGCTCCTCGCGCTCGATGGCGACGAGGTTGGCGATGGTGTGCTGGTGTTTGCGACTCCAGGCGATGAGCGTGGGCTTGGAGACGTTGAGCTCGGCGGCCAGGCGGGCGAACGACCAGCCCTGGACGCGGAGGTCAATGAAACGCTGAACGGTTTTGTCGTCGTGCATACGGTCCTATTGCAACCGGAAATTGGAGCCCGGGTGACCGCCTGAAGGCGGGACTCCGAACAACCAAACCGGCACTGTTTGTGGTCTGCCGAATGTGGGCAGAGCCGATGTTAAAGGTCACAGTCAAGGCGCGCGAAACGCACGTCTGACTCACACCCTTCTCCACCGGAGAAGGACCAAAAGAAACTTTGGAAGCAGCCACACGACCCGACCGGCGAGCACCGCCCGCAGATCCCGTGAGCTCCGCCCACGGTCAGCCGTATATTTGCCGGTCAACCGCCACCGCACCGCGGTGGAATTGACGAAGGAATTTTACGCCAGGCACGGTAAAAATCAATGGGAATATTAAATTTCTTTGTGAGGAGCAGGGCTATCGCGCCTCGGCCAGCGACTTGTTTTTTAAGTTCAACCTGGGAATCAGAGCTTGCGGAAGCGTTGGTGGGGAGCGTTGAAGCCTTTGCCGCGCGTGTGCAGAGCAGACAGAAAGTCCTGTCGGTCCACGTCATCGAGGTAGATGTTTTCGCAGCGATCCCCACGGCTCATCACATGGTACATCGCACCTGGATATTCCACCCGCAGCTTGCGCGGCATGAGTCTATTCCTAGCTCCAGTTTACGAGTTAGCGTAGCCCTTTCTGTGTAAGTTGCGCCCGTTCAAGCACTTGCTCGTCTCCATCGCTATGCCCTAAAAACCATATTCCACACTACGTGCAGTTTCCCAATAAATATGCAGTGTGACCGTTGACAAACCTCCATACTATGCCCTAAAGTATTGCACCAGCATCACTGGTGCAACATGCAAAGACTTGAAGCCAAAACCATTCATGGCCGCACCTACTATTATCTCTCCCTTTGGGGGTGGAAGAACGGCAAGTGCCGCCGCCTATCCCAACAATACCTCGGGAAACCCGAGGATATCGCCCGCGCCGTCTCCGGTTCCGGCCCAACTCCGGATTACGCTCTGGTGCTGGATTGGGGCTTGCCGCAGGCGCTCTGGCAGGAGGCGGCCCGCGCCCAAGTGGTCCAGCACGTTGACCAACTATGCCCTAAGCGCGCCCAGGGGCTGAGTACCGGCGACTATATTCGCTTGGCCGCCATCAATCGAGCCTGCGAGCCGGTCAGCAAACAAGCCATGTGGGAGTGGGTCTCCCAAACCGCCCTGCCCCGGGTTTGGCCCGAAGCTTCGGCGGCGCAACTGACTTCCCAGCATTTCTGGGATCACATGGACCGCCTGGACGGCCCCACCGCGCAGGCCATTTGGCAGCAACTCATCGACGCGGTGTTAGAGCGGGAGCAGATCCCTTTGTCCCAAGTCTGCTATGACGGGACCAACTTTTATACCTTCATCGACACCTTTAACCTCCGCTGTCAGGTCGCCAAGCGCGGCAAGAACAAGCAAGGCCGGGCCAACCTGCGGCAGGTCAGTTACGCCCTCTTTTGCACGACCGACGGACACCTGCCGCTCTTCTACGACGTCTATGAGGGCAATCGCAACGATGCCAAAGAGTTTCCGCAGGTCTTGGAGCGCTTTCAGCGGTGGCTCAAAGAGCGGACCGGTTCCACCTGGGCCACCACCAAACCGACCCTCATCTTCGACAAAGGCAATAACTCCGCCCAGAACTTCGCCCTGATTGACGCCTTGGAACTGCCCTATGTGGGCTCGGTCAAACTGGACGAGCATTCCGACTTGGCCCAAATCTCCAACCAGGACGCCCGCTGGCAGCCCGCCACGGAACCGGGTTTGGAAGGGACCAAGAGTTGGCGCACCCAGCAAGTGGTCTATGGCCAGGAGCGCACCTTGGTGCTGACCTACAACCCGAACCTCTTTGACAGTCAATGGGCGACCGTGCAGAACGACCTGGCCCACGCGTTGGGCCAACTGGCCACCGTGCAGCAAAACCTCCAGGACCGGGCGGTTGGCCTGGTCAAGGGCGGCACCCCGCCGACGGTCGAGTCGGTCCAGCGCAAGTGCCAGCAGATCCTCCAGCGACAGCACTTGCGCCAACTGGTGCCGACCACCGTCACCCGGGATGCGGCCGGACGGCCCCGGTTGAGTTATCAAATGGACGCCACCGCTCAGCAGCAACTCCAGGATACTTACCTGGGCAAAACGCTGCTTATTACCGGTCACAAACAATGGAGCGATGCCCAAGTCATCCGGGCCTATCGGAGCCAGTTTGTGATCGAGGAGATTTTTCACGAGATGAAAGACCGGCACATTGGCGCGTGGTGGCCGTTATACCACTGGACGGACAGCAAAATCCAAGTTCACGGACTCTATTGCACCATCGCCCTGCTGCTGCGGGCGCTCTTGTGGCGACGAGCACGCCAGGCGGGTTTGCACTTATCCATGAGCGGCTTGTTGGAGAGGTTGGGCCAACTGCGCCAAGTCATCAACGTGTTCCCGACCAAACGCGCCGGGCAACCCAAACCGGAGCAGGAGGTGCTGACCAAACGAGACGAAACGCAAAGCAGGCTGATCGAAATACTGGGATTGCAGTCCCCGAAATCGGCGGTTTAGGGGATAGGTAGGGCATCCGTAAGTGGCTGGTTATCAGCTAACTCCGAAGCACGCTTGAAATAACTCGTAAACTGGGGCTAGAGCCATCTGGCCCCGGTCGTCAACTCCCAAAAGCAAAACCGCGAACCATGCTATGGGTTGACCCGTTTACAGGTTCAAGGTCTCGGCGGCGAGGGCGCGGGACCATCCCCGTTGCCTTCATCATTCTTCCTTCATCCTTCTTCCTTCCCAGCACTGCGGGTGTATTCGGCGCGCAATCCCTGAACCCCGGCGGCGGTCAGCGGGAGTTTCTTGCCCCGGATGCGCTTCACCTCGGCCACCCATCAAGCACTTGGCACGAACAGCGTCCCGTAAAGACATGACATTCTAATGGCCCCCTTCACAAAGGCGGGCACCGGAATGTGCTCTGGTATGGAAGGCTGCGGTTCTCAAGGCTGGTGGGCGCGGTAGAACTTCTGCGAATAGTTCACCATCTTTACATCGAAATCTACGTACTCGAACGACCCGCTGGGCGAAGCATTCGTGAACAAGGGCGTCCAGGCGGTCGTGGCGTCAATGCCTGACCACCTAGCCTCGATAACGCAAGGCGTGCCGAACACCGCGTTGTCGACTCTAAGCGTGAATCGCACCTCGGGCAAAGAAGCTATAACCACTAAGCCACGTTGGAAGTCAGCCACACAAATCCTGTTTCCCGCCACGGCCACCCGACTCGCTCCCTTGAGGGCATTATACCCCCCCACTCGCACACAGTTAGTTGGGTTGCTCACGTCAATCACCTGCAAGCCGCCAGTAAAATCAGCGACGTAGGCATAATTGTCCCCTACGGCTATGCCATATGCCTGCCCACTGCTAGGCGAGCCGCCGACCCGGACACAACTCGTGGGATTGGCCACGTCAATTACCTGCAATCCTGCAAACCCATCCGCTACGTAAGCATAGTTCCCTACAACCGCTACACTCCAAGCATTCCCACTGGTATTATAGCCGCCCACACGCACACAGTTGGTCGGGTCGCTCACGTCAAGCACTTGCAGACCCGCGCCTCCATCTGCCACATAGGCGTAGTCCCCCCCCACCGCTACACTCCAAGCATTCCCACTGGTATCATAGCCACCCACACGCACACAGTTGGTCGGGTCGCTCACGTCAATTACCTGCAATCCCGCAGGCCCATCCGCTACGTAAGCATAGTTCCCTGCCACCGCCACTCCCATCGCGCTTCCGCTGGTGTCATAGCCGCCCACACGCACACAGTTGGTCGGGTTGCTCACGTCAATTACCTGAAGGCCCGCTCCATAATCCCCCATATACGCGTGGCTACCGGCCACGGCCACTCCATACGTCTCATCACTCGTGGGATAGCTACCTGTCTGTACGCAGTTAGCTGGGTCGCTCACGTCAATTACGTGCAAGCCCGTAGCGCTATCCGCCACATAGGCGAAGTTGCCAGCCACCGCTACGCCATACCCGATACCGCCGGTGTAAAAGGCGCCACGCAATAACGGGTGAAGCTGCGGCTGGGCCGTTGAACTCAGCACACTCAGCGCCAGCATGCCCAGCGTTGCCAGACTGCCCCTGAGAACAAACGCTCCAGCCGCAGCAAGGTCCCCGCTGGTGGCGCTGTGGTGGTGGTCTTTAGGACGGCGACCAATAGCTTGGATTAGTTTGCGTATGGCGCGGGGGCGAATTACCTCTCCATTCCCGCTTTCATGACCAACAAAGGAATTTTGCATAAGGGTCCTTCCGATCTTTCGCAGAACTGAACTGATAGATTTGCTTTTTGCGCGGCCGGTTGTACTGGACGCTGCGCGGGTGAAGGAGAATTGCTTTTCGCTCTCATTCATTGCGGCCCGATCCTGCCAGACCTGGCGGAGGGCGTCAACAGGCCATTGTTGAAGCCAGCGGGATAGGCATCCGGGGTGGGGCGGTTTTGGGGGAGGTTGAGAGTTGAGGGTTGAGGGTTGAGAGCAAGAGCGGGTCACACGATCATTCGGCGGGCCGACGAATAGGCATGCGCGGCGGGGCGGTTTGCCACATGAGGTCGATCTCCGCCGGGGTGAGGCCGTAGGCTTGGTTGACGAGGTCGCTGAGGGTGCGCTCCAGGTTCAGGGTTTCGGCGGCGAGGGCGCGGGCGGGTTCGATGGTGCGGGTGTATTCGTCGCGCAAGGCGTGGAGGCCGGCGGCGGTGAGCGGGCTGCTTCTTGCCGCGGATGCGCTTCACTTCGGCTGACCCAGGTGTCGGAATCGAGGTCGGTCAGCGGCGAGGAGCTTGTTGCTGGGCTTTTCGATGGCGTATTCCACCCGCAGCCAGTCGAGCAACGTGCGCTGGGTCTGCTGCTGGCGGGAGGTGATTTCGATCAGGCGCCGGACGGCGGTTTCGGCGGCTTCGCGGATGGCGGCGGTCGGTTCGGCGATGGGAAGTTCTTGCCATCGGAAGGCCATTGGGCGACAGCGCCTCGTCCTTTCATGTGTGGCAGGTACCGCCAGTTGTGCCACCACATGAGCGGCGAGTTCAGCACGGCCAGGAGGAACAGGATCGTCGGTCGGCAGGAAGAAGGTCTTGTTGTTGCCGAAGCGCCCGGCCGCGTCCAGTGCAGTAGCACGGGTGGAACTGAATCTCCTGGTAGACAGATCTTCGGCTTCTCGAACGCATCCCAGTAGGCGCACGAGCGCAGTTCCCACCAGTACCGTCCCTTGTCCTGGCGCTTCCGCAGCGCGCTCCTCCAGCGGCTTCAGGTGGCGTGCAGGCTGGGGTATCGGGCCTTGAACTCGGCTTCGGCCTGCTCGCCCAGATCAGCCCAAGGCCAAGCCCGGTCGTTGCTGGACGGCAGGGCGATCATCCACAGGTTCGCCCAGTCGGAATGCCAGCGGCCAAGGTCGCTGCCTCGCAGGTACGGCTTGATGAGTTCGCTTGCAGCCGTCGTGCTCGGCGACCAGCTTCCGCTTGCAGTCGTCATCGATCAGGAACGCCTCGTTGAGCCCGGTCTTGATTCCGTACAGCGGGCTGATCGCCGATCAACTTCCTTGAGAGTGCGCCGCCGCTTCGCGAATCTTGTCGAGCAAGTGAGTCAACAGCCTTTGGCTCCAAGCTGCCACGCTCGGCCCCGAGTTGGCTGATGTCCATCTCCGCCCCTTCCTTTTCAATCTGCACGCTCAGGTCGTCAATGCGCAGTTGCTCGCGGGGGATGGTGCAGAGCCGGGCCGTCTTGGGCTTGGGCGCTTCGGTCGGCTTCTCCACGACGATGATGGAGGGGAAGACATCGGCTTCCTCGAAGATTTGCTTGGCGTGGCCGAAGTCCACCACCGACCGGACCCACGCCTTTTCGCTGAAGAAGCGGCGGAGCGGTTCGCCGTAGCCGGCCTTCATCCATTTGTTGGTGACGATGAAGGAGAGCAGTCCGCCCGGTTTCAGCAGCCGCACGCCCAGCTCGTAGAAATAGACATAGAGGTCCGCCATGCCGTGGAAGGCGTCGTAGTGGGCTTCCAGCCACGGCTTGAAGGGCGTGAGCAATTCCTGCCGGATGTAGGGCGGATTGCCGACGACGACATCGAAGCCGCCCTGGGCGAAGACTTCGGGGAAGGCGGCCTGCCAGTCGAAGGCTTTGGGATGCACCGCCGGGTCGCTGATGACGCTGTTGCCCTCGCGGATGGTGTGGTCGAGGCTGGTCAGCTGCTTGCCGCGCGCGGCGGTCTTGATCCAGAGGCTGAGCTGGCAGATCTGGATGGCCTCGGCGTTGAGGTCCACGCCGTAGAGGTTGTGCTGGAGAATCTGCCGGTCGAGATCGAAGAGGGTGCGCTGGCCGCGCAGTTCCTCCAGCCGGGCGTTGGAGATCTCGATAGACGGCGTGGAGCTGGTCGAAGGCCTCGATGAGGAACGCGCCGCTGCCGCAGGCCGGGTCGAGGATGCGCAGGCGCTTCAGCACCTCCTGCCAGGCTTCCCAGAAGCGGATGAGGGCCTTGCGCTGCGGGTCGTTGAGCGCGGTGAGGTCGTAGGCGTTGGGGTCGGCCAGCGCCTTGCGGGCGGTGCCGGTGGCTTCGGCCTCGTGCTGCTGGCGCAGCGTTTCGAAGCGCTGCTTGCAACACGCCGCCCAGCGCCTGCTCGACGATGTAGCGGGTGATGAAGGCGGGGGTGTAGAACGCGCCTTCCTGCTTGCGGCGCTGGCCGGCGGTACCGCTCGGGCAGTGCGTCGGCCTGCCATCTGCTGTGCGCGCGGCTCGCACCCGCAGGCAGGCGAGACGCACTGCCGCACTACGGCGATGCGACTGCTCCAAGCTCTGCCGCAGGCGTTCGAGGTCGGTGATGGATTGCTCGAAGATGTGGCCGAGGATGTCCACGTCAATGACCGAGCGGACTTCGGTGTTCTCGTCCGCGTCGGCCACCTCGCGCGCGGGGCGGTAATCGTAATCGCCGAGGTCCTTGAAATGGGCGCAGACCTCGTCCGGCACCTGGAGGGCGTCCAGCGCCGGGTCGGCGGCGAAGAGGCCGCCATTGTAGGCGGGGATGTTCAGGCCGGCATTGCCGGCATCGATGGCGCGGAACAGGCCGCGGAAATTGTCCCAGACGGGCTTGCGGATTGTAGGGATCGCGGTGCTCGAAGGCGTGCTTGAGGGAGTCGGCGGGCAGCAGGCCGCGGTCTTCGCAGAAGGCGCAGAACAGGACGCGGTCGAGCAGCTTCTGGGTGCAGCGCAGGATTTCGGGCGGGGCGATGGTGGAGTTCTCGCGGCACAGCCGGCGTGAGCACCCGCTGGCGGATGTCGGCGTAGAGGGCGTAGAACTGGTTGGTGAGTTCGCGCCCGACGGATTCGGAGGCGCGGAGCAGTTCGTAGAGGTGGCAGTCGCGGTGCTCGGGGACGACGCGCTCCGCGCCGAGGAGGAAGACGAAGCGTTTGAGCAGGGCCGGCATCGCTGGCCAGGCGGATGGTCTCGAAGCGTTCGTAGGTGTGCTGGTGCGAGCCTTTGTGATAGAGCCGCGTCTCCCGCATGGAGGTGACGATGATCCAGTCGCAGGGCAGATTGATGGCGTAGCGATAGGCCTGGTCCACGGCGGACATGCGCCGCCCGCAAACGGGCGGTCCAGCGGATCGCGGGTGCCCTTGCCTTCGAGGACGACGACGAATTGCTCCTGGTCCTTCTGGAAGCGGCCCAGCACGGCATCGGCGAACTTGCCGTCCACCTCGACGTGGCGTTTCGCGGGACAGGGTGTAGGTGTCGCCGGGCCCGGCGGGCCGGTGTAGCCGAGCAGGCCGCAGAAGATGTCGGTGAGGAAATCGGGGAGCAGCGCGGTTTCCTTGAAATCATCCGCGCGGCCGGAGGCGATGAGATCGGCCCAGTGCTGGAGCTTGGGCGGCCAGTCCGCCACGCGCTCCGGCAGGTTGAAGGACCGCACCTGCTGGCGGATGACCTCCGGGTGGAAGAGCGGTTTGGATTCGACAGCCATTTGCCGGGGGACAGGGTATGCGGCGCCGGGAAGAAACCAAGCCCATTCGCGCGGGTCAAGTGCTTCGAACCGCCAGCGTCCAGCATCCCCTATCCCAGCCCGAACCTCGCTCCAAGGCGGGAAAGCCGCAGGAAAGTGATTTGGATAAGCCCGGCTGATCAAGAACGGGCATTTGAGGGGGGTCTATGGGTATATGACAGGTCCAAGGTGGTACCATGGTGCCCCCATACCACCCGGTGGGAGGCGCCGGAGGGGAGTTGTATGCTAAAGGCTTATGGAAAACACCGAACTCTGAACCTTGAACCTCGAACCTTGGACCTTGAATAGCCGGCCAAAACCGCCCAAAGCCACCCACAAGCCAACTACAAGCCAACTACTTGGGAGTAGCGAGCCACCCACAAGCCAGCTTCATGCGACCCCCATGCGACCTTCATGCGACCCCGAAGCCACCCCAAAGCGGGAAAAGATTTAACCTCCCGGCAGCGGGGACCGTCTGCTACTGTGCGTGCCCATGAAGCGACATGCCGGTGTCAGTTCTCACTTTTGACACTCTCGTGCCGGCCTCGCGATCCCAAAGGGTGGCCGTGGCAGCGGTTTGCAGCAGCAGACGATTGCCACATCTGGCACAGCTCGCGAAGTCTCCGCTGAGAAGTTGAGCATTGGTGGTTGAGGGCTGGAGGGCTGGGTGGTTACTTCATTGTGCTTGCGTTTTCACGGCCACCGTGTGGTATCAATCTCATGAATCAGGGGTCGCCCATAGCTTGGTTCGCTCTGACCCAGGAACATGGGCCATGCTATGGGTGAACCCTTTTACAGGCAGGGGTTCGTAGGACACCTTTTCCGTTTCTCCAGGCCGCCCGCAGGCCCCCTCCAGGCGTATTACTGGCCAACCAGTAGCCAACTGGTAGGCAACCACTCCGATGTGGATCGCATCCACATCGGAGTGGTTGCCTAGTGGTTGCCTACCTCTTGGCCAGGCCCAGGCTGGCACGGGGCCTGAGGCAGGTTTTCGGGGCGCCTGGGCGCTGCATGCCGGTCGCCGGCGCCAGCGGCGGAGGGCCATTTTGCCAGAGGCCCGGCCCGGCGGGCCTGGGGGGCTGTAACTTTTGTGCCGCGGGAGCGTCTAAAGACAGCGGGTGCCGTGTGCTCCGGGCGTTTCCGCCGGCCGAGGGCTGGGCGAGTGGCACGGGAGCACCGCACGCCATGATGGACAACTCCAAGCAGAAAGGCGACTCGATGAGCTTAACTGGTCCTCCGCGAAGCGGCAGACGCGGCGAGTGGGTTTACTATATGCGCGGCAACAAGCAATGCCGCCGCCGCTACGTCCGCCCTCGGGACCCGCGCACTCCCGCCCAGTTGGGCGTGCGCCAGACCTTTCGCGCGGCCGTCAAAACCTGGAGCAGCCCGGGTTTGTCCCCACAGGAGAGGCAGGAGGTGCGCGCCGCCGCCAAGAAGGTGCAGAGCCGGCCGCGCCTGCGCCAGTCCGGCCATCTGTTCGGGCAGCAATACTTCGTCCAACAGGCCTGCCTTAAGAAGGGGAAGGCTCAGGGTTGAGCCCGGGGAGCGGGTAACGGACGTCCCGCCTGGGTAAGCGGGCTCCGGATCTGTTCTTCCCTACTGGATTCGCAGCTTGCGAGCCATATTGAAGTCGCAGATTGCGACTTCAAGTTTGTCTCACGGGGGGCGCCGCAAGCTGCCTGTTGCGTTTACCGAACACGGGGCGCTCAGCCGCCGGTTTCCGGCTCCGTCCCCTGGTCCGTTGTCTGTCCAAGCCTGAATTAATGTTGTCTGTGTGCGAGCCAAAGAGCCTCACCAATTCCGACCGCAGCCACTGGTCTCGGTAAAGACCTGCGGGGAGTATCACACCGAAGGAAACCCCGCTGGGAGTGTCAATAGTGAGAACCGACACCGTCATGTGGGGATGTGGACCCGATGCCCGATTACGAAAACGTGCTGACCGACTGAGAGGTGCCCTTTGGCAAGGGCCGGCTGGGGGGACTTTGCCTGGCGGCGGGCCGCTCGCGTGCCGGCCAAGCCCGAGGCGGCCTCGCGGCTGCGCAGTTTCTAGCCGCACCGCCCGCCAACGACCCTGCGCTGGGCGAAGACCGCGAGAAGCTCGGCCAGACTTGCCTGTTGCCGCCCTCCGCTAAGTCTGGCAGGATAGGGCCGCAATGAGTGGGAACGAAAACCAATATTTCTCATCGGCGCAGCGTCAATTAGAAGCGGGGCGGCAAAAGGCAAATTCCTATCAGGACAGCCATTAAGAGGACTCCATGCTCAGAAACATGTCCAATCGAACCGGATTTAAGCTCATCGCCTGTGTGACCCTGGCGCTTTCGACCGGCGAGCCAACCCAAGCTTCGGGCAGCTTTTCGAATGCGTTCAGCACTCCGATTTCCTACCCACTGGAAACGTCAGCGCAGGCCGTCGCCATCGCGGACTTAAACCAGGATGGTCGCCAGGATATCGTCGTCGGCACTTCTTCTGGCAACGGCAGTACGAATGATAATAGCATACTGATCTTCTTCCAGAATTCTTCCGGCCAACTGGAAGCGCCGATCCGCTACGATGCTGGCGGCCAGGCGGTTTCCATCGTGACGGGAGATTTTACCGGCGACCACCGAACCGACATCGTGGCCGGCACAGGTTTGGCTCTACGGCTCTTCATCCAGGATTCAGACGGTGGGTTTTCAAACTATGTCGATCAGGCCACACCAAACTCGGCCTTGATCTGTTCCGCCGATTTCAACAACGATGGCCGGAGCGATGTCGCGGGCATAGGGAACTCACAGGAGGTAGACGTATTCACACAGACGACGAATGGAACTCTCGAATTTGCCGGGCAGCATCATGCGGCCTACTCCGGATACAACGACCTCAAGGCTGGCGATGTGAATGGTGATGGGCTGAGCGATATCATTGTGATGAACGGACAGTCATTTAACATGCCGGAAGTTATCGTGCTGGCGCAAACGAACGGCGGATTTGCTCCGGCTGCGAATTATGACCTCATCGGAAATGACCGGGCGTATGGCATCAGCATCGGCGATCTCACTGGCGACGGGCGCAACGATGTGATTGTGAGTCATGCCGGCAGCCCTTCGCCTTACCCTGTCAAAGTCTCCGTATTCGTGCAGTTGACGAACGGCTTGCTTCAACTCGGGCCGGCTTATGATTCCTCCTATAATCCCGACCCCGTTGCCGTCGCGGATTTCGATCTTGATGGAAGGGTGGACGTCGTCGCACTACACGGCGACGTCAGCCGTGCCGGTGTTTATTTCCAAACATCCTCCGGAGCATTTGAACCGGAGATATTCTTCGATATTCCCTTCGCCAGTCTCCATCCGAATCATGGGTTGGCGGTGGGCGATATTAACGGCGACAAGATGACGGACATCATCATCGCGAACTATACTGAGGACGCCGGACTGGTGTTGTTGACCAATCGGTTGTGCTTGCCTGTCTTCAAAATCAGCGCCTTGTCGCGCGACCCGGCAGGACAAGCAGTAATCACCGCATCTTATGCCCCCGGACAAGCTCCGTCGTGCGTGGTGGAAGTTTCCGGGACCCTCACAAACTGGACCCCCGTCGGTGCAATGTCCGGAAATACTTGGACGGACACAAACGCGCCTGCTTACTTCACAAGATTCTACCGATTGGTCACGCCATAGGACTGCCCGTGCAAAAGGAGATGACACACGAGTTGACGATTGAAAGGAGTTGCGGAGCGTTCCGGTGGGCTCAGCGGCCAGCTTTTATGTTCAAGATGCTAACGGGCTGGTGTATGGTCATCGTCGCCGTCGGTCTGCCCGCCGGCGGCGCGGCGGCAAACGAGTGGAACGTGACGGCCTCGGCGGGTCCGTTTCTTCTTACGAACTCGATTTACCAGCAGTGGGGCGGCCACAGCTTTTCATATCTGCTTCAGGACAAGAATTCGCTCTACTACGCGGGCGTCTATAACGAAAAGAAAGGCAAGCCCTGGCCGAACAACGCCTTTATCGTCGGCAGCTATCCACTGCCTGCCAAACCCAACTCCAAGCCCAAGTCCGGGAGGTTGCCAACCTCGACCGTAATCACCGACCCGAACGTCGAGCACTTCAACCAACCGCAGATGTTCCGCGACAAGCTAGGCTACCTACACGTCATGGTCGGAACCACGCTGCCCAGCGGCCGGCACAAGATACGCTACTACCGCAGCGCCAACCCGAACGATCTGTCGAGCCTGGTCGACAGGAGCAGTATGATCGATGATAGCGAGATAGCCGACTACCACACGCGGATGAACGTCGGTATCAATATGACGGGCGACCGGGCAGTGCTCGTAAGCCTGGCCTGGGACACGCCCGGCCTGATGAACAACACGCTGCTGGTCAGCGTCGGCACGAAGGTTGGCAACGACTTCCACTTCGCCGCGCCCAGGACCTACTGCATGAAGATGAGAAGCATCTTCTACCCGCAGGTGGCGTGCACTGACTACGGCGTAGTAATCGCGGGGCAGATATACGATAAGGCTACGAAGGAGAAGGATATTGTTACCAGCCTGCTGGTCCAGATTGACTGGGGCGGCACGGTTGTCAACCGTATCGACCTGCCCTGCCCAAACGTCGCCACCGGCCACTTTACGACCTGCGACATGCGGCCGATCGATCCGCAAGACTGGAGCAAACTGACCATCGCCCAGAGCATCTACTCGACCGAGCCCGGTGTCACTGAGGGCACGGAGATTTACGTTTACGACGCGATGACCCACGAGCTTACGCGGAAGAATTTCCTGGAGGGGCCGGAAAATCAGGGCAAGCTGGTGGTCGTGGATGAACACTTTTCGTTCTTCCTGAACAATCCCAGTCAAAGAAACCACTGCGTCTGGCAGGGAGACATACTCGGCGGCCAGAAGATCACGCACCAGCCGCTTGCCGGCGGCGACATTGTGGCGGCTGGCTACCCCTCGTGCCTGTATAACTACCTCCCCAACGTGCTGACGGGCTCGGTGGTGGATTTGAAAAACCTCTACTTCGCCACGGACGTCAAGAATCCGAACGACGAGGCGTATTCGCTGGTTGCCTACAAGTTGGAAATCCGGCAGCGCCTGGGAAGCGAATGATCAGAAATGGCTGTTTTAGCCGCCGCATGAACTCGACGCTGCGCGGGTGAATACTATTTTGCCAAGCCCGGGGGTCAGACCGCAGGAACGCCCGCGGGTGTTCATCGTTCATTGCTTGCTTATCTGGTTGTCACACTTGGTCCAGGGGGCAACGCATAAATCGCCGTTTGCAGACACCTCTTCCAGGGGCGCACGCCGGTGCTGCCGGTAGATGACGAAGGCCGCTTCGCGCATTGCGTCGCCGAGCGCCGGTGCTCATGCTTCCTCCGGTTTGCCTCTTGCGCTGCCCCGTGTGTCAAAGTCCGATGCGCGTGATCGCGCTCGTTGCTGACCCACGGTTGGTGGAGCAACTCCTGCGTCACCTGGGCGCGTGGCATGACCCGCCCGCCGGCCGGTCCGCTCCGGGCGGTTTGGGCCTATGCGCCTACGCACCGTGCGAGGATGTGGACCCGATGCCGGACAACGAGAGTGTGCTGACCGATTGAGCCAAGCCAACCTGGGGCCTCCTCCGAGACACTTGGCCTGGGTCCTCCCCGCTCAAGCCCAGAATCTCACCGCCGCTGCCGAAGCGGCTTATTGGCTTAACAGCAGCATGGTCGCGCGCGATGTCCTGATCGTCGTGGACAGCAGCGCGGCGTGAGGGCACGCCCGGTGCCCTCACCGGGCGACGTCTCCAACAGCCGACTGGCCGGTGACCCCTGGCACAGGGCGATTCAAACTTGAGCCGGCCTGGCTGCTACCGCGCGATGAGGCCGCGGTCCGAGCCCGGCAGCTCCGCCCAGGTGGCAGCATGCGGTAATGAAAAGCAGCTTCAGCAAAATCATGGCACATCGAGTGTTGCCGAACGAAAAAGCGTCAGCGGCGCCGGGCCACTGAGCCTTGAAAATTGAAAAGCGCAACCCGGCGTCCGCTGCACCGCCCTCGTTGGGCGCATCCTGAACATCGCCAATCATAGCACTCCAAACGCGGCCAATAACGCGCCCAGGCCAACGACTAGCGAGAGGCCGAAGTAGAAAAGCGCCATGAATCGCCCTCTCGGATGAGAGAAATGCTCGCACACCCACATCAGCGCGCCCAAAACACAGCTCGCATGCGAATAGAAGTAGCTCAGCAGGAAGAGGACTCCCAGATATATGATGTAGAACCCGAGAAATACCGAGGGGACGGCTTGTCTGCCAGGAACGGCCCTTTGCTGCGCGGCCACACTCAGAGCGAGCAGACCGACCGCCATCAGTACCATGGCGCTGTCAAAGATGATCTTCTGCTGGAGTCTGGAAGCCGGTTTCATAGGTGCGCTCGCGCCCAACGCAAAGCTGACCGATGACGAGGAGCGCGCCGATGACGTCGGCATTGGAACACGCGGCTGACCGCGCTCCTCGTCATTCGGTCCAGCGTCTTGTTGGCCATTTCAGATCGCATGCAACTCTCTCCTCATACCCTTATGGAACTGTCCTGACTGCGCAAGACTGTGCAACTTCGAGGTCTGATCCTTGAGGCGCCATGCCAGCTCGCCGGCGAAGCGTCTGATGTGGGGTGGCGGCGCGTGTCGGGGATCGGAAGCTGGCAACCGGGCAAGCTCCATACTCTCCACCAATCGCAGGCGATCCGCCTCGTAACCCGAGGTCCAAAAAGCCATGCGCTGCTCACTTGTGAGTCGTCGCATTTGGAGGGCGGCGGAAACCAATCCCTCGTAAACCTCGTCCGCATCACACGGCACGGAACTCGTCCGAAGCGACTCCATCACCGCATCCCTCTGACCAAGCAAAACGCAGAGAACCTCCTGCACCGCGTAGATGAACAAATCCGGGTCCGCACTTTCCGGCACTCCCACATGATCAATCCGACACCCGATCAGATAGATATCCCTGTGACCGACATCGTTGTCCCAGTGCTTATCCGGCTCCAGAAAACGCGTCAGCTCGGCAAAGCCCCAGCATGCCCCCCACTTCGGCATGAGAACTCCATTGAAGTAGAAATTCCACGGGAACTCGTCCTGTGGATACGGGCTATTGGGGAGGGGCGTCATCTTTTAGGCCAACGGTGATTATGCGACGGCTGGTTCGTATATCGCAGCCGGAGATCGACCGGGCCTTTTGTGCGTAAGCTGCTCATTTTCAGCACCGTTGACTGAATATGCGACGGCTCGTTCGTATATTGCAAGCCGAGAACGCTTGGTTTTTTCTAGGAGCCTTGGTCGGCCGTTGTCCTACCCCCCGTGCTACTTTTTGCATCAAATATGAATACATCCCAAGCAATCGACCGGATGCGCGAAGTGCTCCGACGACAGCACAAGGCCCTTTCCACTGAGGATTCCTACGTCTTCTGGCTCCGGCGCTACATGGCGGCTTTGCGCGACATGCCCGTAGGCCTCCCCAGTGAAAAGAAGCTGGAGCAGTTCCTTACAGACCTGGCCCGCCGCGACGTCTCAGCCAGCACCCAAAACCAGGCCTTCAATGGAAGCTCGAGAAGTCCCCATTCGCCTGGCAGATGCGCAGCTTGGCGTCCTGGCGGTGATCCAGCAGTTCCTCGGCCTGTCCACAGCAGGCCGAACGCAGACCCTGCGCCACCATGTCCAAAGCGCAGCGAGCTTTTGGCGGTTGCTGCGGACAGGAATGTCCGGCCTGCGGGTTGGGATTCGGCTGTCCAGTTAGCCGGTGAGGTGTGGTCGTCGCTTAGACCAGGCTCGAACTCTCCGCCGCTTCCGCGCTCGACCCGCATTCGGCCTGGAGCGGCAACTCGGGGTTCTTGAAATCAATGTCCGCCAGTTCCGTGTGGTGGCGGAAGACATCCACGTTCTGGATGAAACCGCGATACCGCTCCGCGCCCGGCCCAGCCGACCCCGACGTAATTGCCGAGGAGCTGGCCCAATTGTGCGGTGCGAGCTCTCGCAGCTCTCGTAGCTTGTGCTGTCCGGGGAAGGTTTCTACTATTCCAAGGGTAAACCAATAACACCCGTAACGAACCAAAGTGATTCCAAATATTCTTCATCCGCAGAAACATGCCCGCCGGCGCCAGCAGGGGTGTTCGGCCTGGCCCCGCTGCGCCCCCGCCGCCCTGTTGGTCATGCTGTCTTGCTTTGCTCCTGCCGGGATTGTCGCCAAGCCGCTCACCAACGCGCATGCCCACAACGACTACGAACATCGGCGGCCTTTGGTTGATGCGCTGGACCAGGGGTTTTGCAGCGTCGAGGCGGACATCTTCCTGGTGAAGGGCGCACTGCTGGTGGCCCACACACGGGACCAGATCAGCCCGGCGCGCACGTTGCAGAAACTCTACCTCGATCCGTTACGCGAACGCGTGAAGCAGAACGGTGGTCGGGTTTATCGCGGCGGACCGCCGGTTTGGTTGTTGATTGATCTCAAGACCGACCCCGATCTTAGCTACGCTGTACTGCGCGAGGTCCTCAAGTCCTACACGAACATCCTGACTTCCTTTGAGGGCGCGACTGTGCGCACCAATGCCATCACCGTCGTCCTCACCGGCCACCGACTGCCGCGGCTTGCGCTCCAGGCGGAGGTGGTTCGCCACGCGGCGCTTGACGGCCAGTTGCCGAATCTTGACGGCGACTTGCCGCCCTCCCTGATGCCCTGGATCAGCGAGGACTGGCGCAAGCATTTCAAGTGGCGTGGCACCGGTCCGCTGCCCGACGTGGAGCGGAGCGCGCTCAGGCGAATGGTTGAACGCATCCATAGTTCCGGCCGGTTGGCCCGCTTTTGGAGTGCGCCGGACACCGAAGCCGCCTGGCGCGAGTTCCGAGATGCCGGGGTGGATTTGCTAAACACCGACGACCTGGTCGGGATGAACAAATTCCTGTGGCAGGTTGATAGGTAACGGTCGTCGCATAGACTCACCCGCGCAGCGCTCATTACCTGTGGCCGCGAGAAAAGTAATTTCAATTAGCGGCCGCGGCCTGGGCTGATTCGGGCGAGTTCATCCTGGAAACCAGCGGTGGCGCTTACGTCTGGAACGGCGGCACAGGCGATTGGTTTGACCGGACGCAATGGACGCCGCAAGGCGTGCCCGGCCTGGGGCGGAAGCGACGATTGCCGGCGGTGAGGTCACTCTCGACACGGCCCGGCAGGTCAGGACGCTCCACCTCGGCGGCGGGACCGTGCGCGGCGCCAGCACCCTGGGCAGGTCCGGTTTGATGAGCGAGGAGTGGAAACGGAACGTATGGCTGGCTATTCGGGCACCGGCAACCGAAAGGGCCGGCAACCGCTACGGCCCGCCTTCACGTCACCGCGCCACTCCTCGACTCCACAAATGGCCGTTGGGACGAGCGTCCTCCCAAACGGCTGTTATCAAACAAGCTCTCAGGCATGCTCTCAGGCATGTCTCTCAGGCATTGCGGAACGGAACTTAAACCTGGATACTCGATCTCGTTATGCTGGGGAACGCAACGATTCGAAGTTTGGCCGTGGCGATATTGGTAGTTCTGCCCACGGGCTCGATAACAGGCCAAACCGCTGTGCCGGCGACGATCTGGGCGGCGCCCCCCGGTGAGTCGCTTTGCGAGGACTATACGGTCCGTGTTAACGGACAGCCGGTGCCGGTTTACTCCTGCCGGGTGTCGGCGGTGCCTTTCAACCAGGTGTGGCCCGGATATCAGCGTCCCGTCGACCAGACCGAGCTCGCAGGTTTTGCGCATTGGGGGATGTCGGGTCCGGTGTCGGTAGAAATCATCTCGAAGCGATCATTCACAAACGCCGTCGTGCGGCCTGGCTCGCGCGGGGTTAGCCCGATCCTGCGCGGTCAGACCATCGCGTTCGACCTCGCGAAGCCCTGCCAATTGACGATTGAGTTGGATGGTCCGCATCACGCGCTGCACCTGTTCGCCGATCCGCCGGAAGCCGGCGCGCCCAAGAGCGACGGGGCCGGGATTCGATACTTTGGTCCGGGCATTCACCGACCAGGCAAGATCCAGCTCAAGAATGGCGAGACGCTTTACCTTGCCGGCGGAGCGGTGGTCTACACCGCGGTCGAGGCGCGCGGGGCCTCGGGCGTGAGGGTCCTGGGTCGAGGCGTCATCGATACGAGCGAGTACAACGAACGGGACAAAGGCGGCGGTTGTATCCGGCTGACGGATTGCTCCGACGTGAAGATCGAGGGGGTTATCCTGCGCGACCCGGACGTCTGGTGCCTCAGCGCGTTCGGCTGCCGCAACGTCGAGATCGCCAACGTCAAGCTAGTCGGACTATGGCGCTACAACGCCGATGGCATCGACATCTGCAACAGCCAAGAGGTCGTGATCCGCAACTCCTTCGTGCGCGCCTTCGACGACGCCATCGCGCTCAAAGGGCTCAACTGGGGCCCGGGCGGATTCCAGGAAAGGCCGGTGCGGAACGTGCGCGGCCACGACCTTGTCATCTGGTGCGACTGGGGCCGGGCGCTGGAGATCGGGGCCGAGACGTCGGCGCCTGAGATTGCGGACGTTCGGTTCCAGGACTGCGACATTATCCGGGCCACGCACGTTGCCATGGACATCGAGTGCGCCGACCGGGCGCTGGTTCATGACATTCGCTATGAGAACATCCGAGTCGAGACCAACGCCATCGTCCCACTCCGCGCATTCAGGGCAGCCGCGACGAACGGTACGTTGAGAACCCCAAAAATCATACGTGCCAAGTCTGCTCATGATCGTGATCAGCAAGAACCTATACTCGCAGGATTCCGAGCG